>NZ_CAXULP010000005.1:0-41111 GCF_964251945.1 uncultured Jatrophihabitans sp. | reverse complement strand
GTCCCGGTCGAGGCCACCGTGCCGCTGTTGGTGACGTTCACCGACCACGACGCGGTCGAACCCGGCGAAAAGACGGCACTGTTCGCCTGAATAGTTGGAACGAGAGCGACTGGGTTGCACAGTCCGGTAGCCAGAGTCGCCGCGTTCGGGGTTCCAAGACCTGTGGCCATATCGTAACCAGCGCGGGCCTTGAATAGGCCGCCGTGACTCGAGGTCTCGTCATTGTTGCCGGTCGTTACGTCGTGGAAGTATTTGCCCTGGCTACTTCCTGCAAGAGTGTATAGAGCCGGATTAGCGAACCCCAGAGTATTCTGACTGCAACCCGGGGTCGTGTCCGCTATCGAAACAAGCGCGGCCCACAGCGGGGCGCTCGCGCTCGTTCCTCCGTTCTTGATCCATTTGCCCTTATAGTATTCGGCATAGCCGTTTACGGGATCGGCGTCTGCCGCTACGTCCGGCACCTCGCGGCAGTCATTGTTGCCCGAGCCGTTCGCGCATCCAGAGGCTGCGTCTGAACCGATCACGTGCAGCCCATTCGGCGCGGCAGATTGATAGCTGGGCATCCGCCAATAACTAGAATTCCCGCCACCCGAGGCGTCGTGTCCCGTCCCTCCGGTATTCCAGACTTTCTCAGTGGGCGGGCTCGCGACCTTGGTCAATGTCGTCCCGCCTACTCCGGTCACGAACGGTTGGCTGGCCGGGTCTCCTGGGCTGAGAGCGGTGCTATTGTCATGAGACAAACATCCTTCGGATCCGTTGTCGTCAGACGCAGCAATAACCGTGATTCCAAGCATTGCGGCCTCTGAGAACAAATTCATCTCACTCTTGAGGAACCCGGGGTCTGCGGCCCGCAAGTCTTTCTCGCAGCTTCCCCAGCTGCTGCTGATCACGTTGATCTGACCAAAGTCGCCTCCGATCATCTCCCCGTAGTCGTCGAGCTCTCCGGTCAGACTGTTAGGTGCTTCGGCGACGACGATTGGCGCTTTCGGCGCGAGACCTTCGACAACCTCGATGTCGAGTGCTGCTTCACCGGAGCCGGGACCAGTGCCGGCTCCGCCGTCTACCTGTTCTGGGTCAGCGTTGTGGCCGACTTTATAGCAGTCGGCGTAGGCGTCAGCGTCACTCTGGTTGTAGCTTTCGAGTTCTAACAAGCCTATTGGGCTTCCTTGCCCGAAGCTCCCTGCCTTATAAAGGCTATTGAATTGATACGAGTTCGCCATCTGGTCGGCAGTCAAAGTGTGATTGCTCGCGGACCAGGTCGAGAGCGAGGAGCATGATTGTGGACCGCCAGTAGCAACATGCGGAACAGTGGCATGCGCCTTAGCGGCACCTTGTCGAGCAGTACCAGTGCGCGACACGGCGACTAAATTGTTTAGTCCGACGATCGCAGTTACGGCACCGCGCAGTGATGCCGGAAGAGTTATCGATTTCGTATTGGAATAGACCCGTCTTCCGGATGGCAGGCGGTAGTTGTCTAGACGCGTGGCGAGCGAACGTTCGATCTGAGCCACAGGAGCAGTGACGTGCAGGATAAGCCGGTCGGTGGACAGTCGAATGTCGGTGATGCCGTTGCTTCTTAGCCAGGCCTCAGTCGAGGCCACGGCCCGCGGTGCCGCGCCATAGGTCTTGGAGAATTCCGCTTCATTAATATGTCTGCGGTACGCAGGGCTGGTCGGATCAGAAACTGCCCGTGCCGAGGTTGCGAGCTGAACGCCATTTTGGGGCGTCAGAATTACGTCGAAGTTGATCCTCTGGGTGACCGGCTTCCCGCCAAGGTCGAAAGCTCCCGGCGGCACGACTGGTGCGGCGTCGAGCGTCACCGACTGAGGTGTATTGCTGGCGCGAGCGGGGGATTCGGGTGCCGCCAAGCCGCCCAACATCACCGCAACGGAAAGTGTGACCAACGTGCGATGGCGAGCCATTTCTCTCTCCCCCCAAGAGTGGCGTTCGGCGAGAGCATAGCCAACGTTTACCGATCGGTGGGCGGCCCCGGCGAGCATGGCGCCATACCGAAGAACGCCGCCATCACTCGTGCCTGTCTGGAAATCGCGTCAGCGCATCCCGGTAGATCATCTTTATGCTGATTGACGTGATTTGACCGACGTGCGTCGAGTAGAGGGCCGGTCGAGGTGTTGTTGCCGCGCAACCTTTGCGCGTCGTGGCCCTCCGTGGGGTGATCACCGGATGTTGGTGAACGGGGTGCGGACACGGGGTTGGCACTCCGTAACGTGATGTGCCACCGGCCTCACCGGGGCGGCATCGAAATGCACGAATCGGCGAGCGTAGGTCACAGATCCACCCGGACCGGACACGGCACCGGGCGGGGCGTGACGGAGGACACCGCGCCAGCGATAACACTCTGACGCGGCAGCGGATCCCGGCGCGGGCTGGACTTGTGGACCGGCAGTTTTGTGGATCGAGAGTCGCTGGCTCGCTCTCGCTGCCGGTTCAGCACCGAGATCAAATCGCAAGTACGCGATAGGCCCGCGGTGCGATTGGCGTGCTCACGGCTTGCTGCGCCACTCGCCCATGCCGAGCACGATCAGCCGAAGCTGGCGTTGGGCGCGGTCGAGTACGAACTCGGCGTCCTCGGGATGCCGGTCGTCCACCTCGAGCAGCTCCATCACCGTGCCGAGCATCGCCGCGACCATCAGCCCGGCGGCCATCTCCAGATCGTCCGACGTCCAGTCCAGCCCGACGGTCAGCCGGGACAGGTCGACGGTGAGGTCGCTGGTGAAGAGCCGGAGCTCGGTGGCGATGCCGCGTCGCACCCCGGCCACTCCGCCGTACCGCTCGCGGGTGAGGAAGCGGAACTGGTTCGGGTGCGCGCGGACCTGCCGGGCCAGGATCGCGACGGTGTCGACGATGATGTCGCCGTGCGCGGCCTGCCCGCGCCGCGCCTCGCGGATCATCTGCCGCAGCGGCCGCATCGCCTCGTCCACCAGCTCGACGCCGAGCTCGTCGATCGAGGCGAAGTGCCGGTAGAACGCGGTCGGGACGATGCCGGCTTCGCGGGCGACCTCGCGCAGGCTCAGGCTCGCAAGGCTGCGTTGCTCGATCAGCTTCAACGTCACGGCCAGCAGGCGGCGACGCGTCTGCTCCTTGCGTTCGGCGCGCGACCCGGCCTCGGACACCGAGCCGGCGTCGTCGGCGTCGTGCACAGACGTGCGCTCAGCCCGCCCTCGCCCGGTGGCCATCGGCTCAGATTACGCCCGAGCGCGTTCCTAACCAGATTGCGACGTGGGTGGCATCACGGTGGCCCTGCGTTGACATGGCTACGGGTCCGTAACAAGACTGGTCAGTGAACAAGCGTGCACTGAAGTAGCCGAGGCGCGCGCCGACCGGTCAGGAGGAACGCCATGGTTTCGTTGACACCGCTGCGACACACACCGTTGCGGCACGCGCCGCTGGCGAGCATCCGCCGCCGCGCGCGGTCGCCGCTCGCCGTCCTGGAGGCGCTGGCCACGCCGCACGGCCTCGATCGGTACCTCGAACTCGTCAACCCCATGCTCACCGTGCGCGAGCTGCGCGCTGAGGTCACCGGCGTGCGCCGGACGGCGGGCCCCTCCGTCACCCTCACCCTGCGTCCGACCCGCCAGTGGCGCGGCTTCGCGGCAGGCCAGTTCGTGACGATCGCCGTCGACATCGACGGCGTGCGCCGCAGCCGCTGCTACTCGCCGGCCTGCTCAGAGCACCGCGCCGACGGCCAGCTCGAGCTGACGGTCAAGGCGCACCCGGACGGCGTCGTCTCGAACTGGCTCTACGCCAACGCGACACCCGGCCTGGTCGTCGGGCTGTCGCAGGCCGACGGCGTGTTCGCGCTGCCGACCCCGCGCCCGGAGCGCGTGCTGCTGATCAGCGGCGGCAGCGGCGTCACCCCGGTGATGTCGATGCTGCGCACGCTCGTCGACGAAGGCCACGCCGGCGAGATCGTGTTCCTGCACTACGGCAACACCGAGGCCGACGTCGCTTATCTGCCCGAGCTGCGGGCGATCGCCGCGGCCCACGCCAACGTGCGGCTGGTGCTCGGCTACACCGCGCAGGCCGCCGGCGGCGACCTGCACGGGCTGTTCGACGAGACGCACCTCGCCGACGCGGCGCCGTGGTACGCCGAGGCGCCCGCCTATCTGTGCGGGCCGCCGCCCCTGATGGCCGCCGTGCGCGACCAGTACGCCGCCAAAGGCATCGAGGACCTCCTGCACACCGAGGAGTTCCTCGCCGCGCCGCTCGCCGTCCCGGACGCCGACGCCACCGGCGCGGTGCGGTTCGGCGACACCCTTGTGGAGAACAACGGCGCGACGCTGCTCGAGCAGGCCGAGGACGCGGGCCTGTCGCCCGCCTACGGCTGCCGCATGGGCATCTGCTTTTCCTGCACCCAGGTCAAGAAGAGCGGATGCACCAAGAACGTGCTCACCGGAGACGTCCACACCGACCCCGACACCGAGATCCAACTGTGCATCTCCGTCCCGGTCGGCGACGTCGACATCGACCTGTAAGAGAGGACATCAGACATGAGCAAGACCGTCACCCTGACCGACCAGCAGGTCGACCAGCTCGGCCGCGAGCTGGACGCGATCAAGCAGCGCGTCGTCGACGACCTGGGCGCGACCGACCGCGACTACATCTACGACGTCGTCAAGTGGCAGCGCGGCTTCGAGGTCGCCGGCCGGGCGTCGCTGTTCCTCGGCTTCCTGCCGCCGTTCTGGCTCGGCGGCGTGGCCGCCCTCTCGCTGTCGAAGATCCTCGACAATATGGAGATCGGCCACAACGTCATGCACGGCCAGTACGACTGGATGCGCGACCCGGCGATGAACTCGAAGATGTTCGAGTGGGACACCGTGTGCCCCGCCGAGCAGTGGAAGCACTCGCACAACTACATGCACCACACGTACACGAACATCCTCGGCAAGGACCGGGACATCGGGTACGGCATCCTGCGCATGGAAGAGGCGCAGAAGTGGAACCCCTACTACCTCGGCAACCCGGTCTGGGCGTTCCTGCTGATGACGCTGTTCCAGTGGGGTGTGATGGCGCACGACCTCGAGATCGAGCGGATCGTCACCGGCGAGAAGGACATCCGCGAGCTCAAGCCCCTGGTGCTGCAGCAGTGGCGCAAGGCCGGCCGCCAGGTGCTGAAGGACTATGTGCTGTTCCCGGCGCTGTCCGGCCCGCTGTTCCTGCCGACGCTGGCGGCCAACGCGACGGCGAACCTCGTCCGCAACATCTGGTCGTTCTCGATCATCTTCTGCGGCCACTTCCCGACCGGCGTGGCGACGTTCACCGAGGAGGAGACGGCGAACGAGACGCGCGGCCAGTGGTACCTGCGCCAGATGATGGGCTCGGCGAACATCACCGGCGGCCCGCTGTTTCACATCATGTCCGGCAACCTGTCGCACCAGATCGAGCACCACCTGTTCCCGGACATCCCGGCCCGGCGCTACCCACAGATCGCGCCCGAGGTGCAGGCGCTGTGCGAGAAGTACGGCCTGCCCTACAACAGCGGCGGTTTGACGAAGCAGCTGGGCTCCGTCTGGGGAAAGATTTTCCGGCTCGCGGTGCCGTTCGGCTCGCGCGGCGTCTCCGCGCCGGCCGCTAAAGTCGCGCAGATCAAGGTCCCCGTCGCGGCGTGAGTCCCCGACCCGAGTCGTGGTCTGAGCCGGCGGGCGCGAGCCGAGGAGAGACGATGGTGAGCAGGGTCGAAATCGGCAAGGACACCGTCCAGGTGCTCGCCGAGTCGGCGGCGACGCACGTCGGCCGGATCGCCACGATCGTCACCGGCGCGGTGCGCGGCGTGACCCACGAGCTGGGGGAGTGGGCCGCGGACGTGTTCGAGATGCGCGAGGCGGCCGGCAAGGCCCGGGCCGACGGCTCGGACTGACCGTTTCGCTGTCGCCGTCAGAACAACGTCAGAACAGCGTCAGAACAGCCGGCGCAGGATCGTCTCCTTGACCCGGTTGTACGGCGGGTAGGCGATCGGCATGTCCAGCCAGGTCGGCTTGCGCAGCACGGCCTTGCGGTGGCTGAACGCGTCGAAGCCCCACTTGCCGTGGTACGCGCCGGTGCCGCTCGTGCCGACCCCGCCGAACGGCAGCTCGGGCACCAACAGGTGGAACACGCTGTGGTTGATCACCGTGCCACCGTTGCTGATCTCGGCGAGCACGCGTTCCTCGTTGGAGCGGCCCTCGCTGAACAGGTAGACGGCGAGCGGCTTGGTGCCCTGCTGCACGTGCGCGATCGCGTCGTCGAGTGAGACGACGCTGACCACCGGCAGCACGGGACCGAAGATCTCCTCGCGCATGAGTGCGGAGTCCGCGTCTGGGTCGACGATCACAGTGAACTCGGCGCGCTTCGCCTCGGCCCGCACCGTGCCGCCGCGGGCGATCGCGCCACCGGACTTCTCGACGAGCCCGGCGAGCCGGCCCGCCTGCCGGGAGTTGACGATCGGCATGTCGCGCTCGTCGGTGAACGCGTCCAACGCCTTCGTCAGCTCCGCGACGAACCGGTCGCGGACCGTGCGGTCGACGAGGATGTAGTCCGGGGCGACGCAGGTCTGGCCGGAGTTCAGCAGCTTGCCGAGCGCGATGCGCTTGGCGGCGACCTTGAGGTTCGCGTCGTCGGTGACGATCGCCGGGCTCTTGCCGCCTAGTTCGAGGGTGACCGGCGTCAGGTGCTTGGCCGCCGCTGCCATGACGGCCTTCCCGATCTCCGGTCCGCCGGTGAAGAAGCAATGGTCGAGCGCCTGGTCGATGAGCTCCTGTGTGGCGTCGGCGGCGCCCTCGATGACGGCGACCGCCTCCGGGTCGAGGTACTGCGGCACCAGCTCGGCGAGCAGCGCCGAGCATGCCGGGGTGTGCTCGGACGGCTTGAGCACGGCGCAGTTGCCGGCGGCGAGCGCGGCGACCAGCGGGGCGAGCACGAGGTGGATCGGGTAATTCCACGGGCCGATGATCAGCACGACGCCGAGCGGCTCGGGCTGGTGCCACGCCTTGCCCGGCTGCAACGCCAACGGCACCGGGACCCGGGTGGGCCGCACCCAGGAGCGCAACTTCTTGCGCGCGTGCCTGGCCTCGCCGGTCACCGGCGCGAGGTCGGCCATCCACGCGTCCACCCGTGGGCGGCCCAGATCCTTCTCCAGCGCCGCGGCGAAGTCGGCCTCCCGCTCGGTGAGCAGTCGCTCGATGCCGGCGAGCTGCTCGAGCCGCCATTCGACCGGCCGGGTGTGGCCGGAGCGGAACGTCGCGCGCAGCTGGGCGACGGTGTCCGGGATGCTGCGGGCCCCGGCGGCGTTCCGGCTGGCTGAGACGGTCATCGAGCGGCTCCCTTGCTGCGGCGGACGCTCCTCACGTTACCCGCGACGGGGTGTCGCAGGCCCATCGGCGCAGGTAGCCGCGGTGCAGCCAGCCGTCCACCCACGAGCGGTCCGGCTGGTCCGGCACCCCCGCCGCGCCCACTTGCGCGCCGAGTAGATGATCACGTCGAAGTCCCCGGGGCCAGACCGGTTCGCGAGGCCGCCTGGGCGATCCCACGCGGTGTGCCGCTCGTACTGGTCGAACGGGATCGTCGCGGCTGTCACGCCAGTGCCGCGCGGCACCCGGGCCAGTCCGGTGACGAACTCGGGCGGCTCGAAGCAGATGCCCATCTCGTCGCGGTCGTCCTGTCCGTCGACGGAGGTGCCGTGGACGCCGGAACCGACCTGGACGCGCAGCGCCATGCCGTCCTCGGCGATGCGACGGGCTTCCTCGGAGGCGTGCGGGTGACTAAAGCCCGGCGGTAGCCGGCGTCCATCGCTCGTGCTCAAGTGCTGGCCGGCCGCGCGCTAACCCGCCCGGAACTCGTCTTCCAGCCGATCGCGGATGTCGCACAGCGCGATCAGTCCCGCGCGCAGGCCGGCCAGTTCGCTGGGCGAGATCAACGTCGCCAGCTCGTCGTCGACCGCCGTCACCGACTCGCGCACGACGGCGGCGGCCGCGCGGCCGCGGTCGGTGGGGTGCACGGTGATCCGACGCCGGTCGTCGGCGTTGACTGCTCGCTCGAGGTAGCCGCGCAGCACGAGCGTGTCGATGAGCTGGCTGGCCGCCTGCTTGCTCACGCCGAGCTGTCGCACGAGGTCGGCCGCTTGGCCGCCGTGATTGACCATTCCGCCAAGCACGTAGGGGCCGTTGCGCGGCACGTCGTCGAATCCGGCCGCCGCGAGACGCGTCGAGATCGCCCGCCCGTACGCCCCGCGCGACGCGCGCAGCAGCGCCGGCAGAACGATCTCGTCAGCAGCGGTCGTCATGACGCCAAGCTATGCCGGGACGATGGGATTGGTCAATGAGATTGACTAGTTGGTGTGCGGACCACGCTGGTCGGTCTGTTGTGCTGCGCCGCGTCAGCGACCAGGTCGGCACGCCGCCCGTCATGCGCCGGACGACGTGCCGACTTACGCTATTCGGCGAATCTCGGCGCTCCGGTTTGGTCTGGCGTGCGTCGTTGGCGCCACCGCTCGCGGAGGGATCGCAATCTCATACAAAGCCGCGCAGAAGTCGACTTCGGGAGGGGGACAGCTGAGCCTCAGCCGGGGCCTGACGGCTCGAGCGGCTTCGCGAGCTGCGCTGGTCGCAATTTCGGTCTCGTTGGTCGCCACAGGATGCGTGTCGGGCACTATCGACGACGCGTCGATTTCGACGCCGAGGCAATCGTCGCGATCACTGTCAACGGACCTGATCACTCCACCCGCCCCCACAGTCGCCGCTACCAGCTCGACGGACCACAGCGCGAAGGCCGAGCAGACCTCCGCCGGGGACGGTTCGTTTCGGATGCCGAACGAGGTCGGCAAGGTCCTGCAGACCGCTCAGGATGACATCCAGCGCGTCTCTGGCGATCCGCTCTTCTCCCATTCCCACGACGAGATCGCCACCCGCTTTCAGGTCGTCGACGACGACTGGCGGGTGTGCGACCAGAACGTGCGGCCGGGCGCTCGAGTCGGCGCGGTCGGACACATCGACTTCGGTGTCGTGAAGCTGGACGAGCAGTGCCCCTGAGCTCGGCGATACGTGCTCGACCGCTTGGCGCCCGCCCTAGACCAGACACCCCTCCGCAACACACTCCACGACCGACCCTGAACCGTTCCGCACGCCGCCCGTCAGCGCCCCCGGCAGGGCTCGAACCTGCGACCATCCGCTTAGAAGGCGGGCGCTCTATCCACTGAGCTACGGGGGCCAATCCGCGTTCGCAGATTACCGGCTGTGCTAGCGCTGGTCGGCGGAAACGTCGCGGTCAGCGTTCTGCGGCGCTCCGCAGGTCGCGCGGGCTCGCGGCTGCGGCGTCTTCGGTCGATTTCGCTCGCTCGCGCCAGACCGAGCGGGCGGGCGGGCGGGGACCATAGCAGCTGGCTCTGACGAACTGCGGCCCGTCTGTCCACAAGCTCGCCCGCAGTCCACAGATCTACGGAGTTCATCGCGGTGTCGACGCCGCAAGGGTTGTCTGATCCCACGCCCGCAGCGGGCGCCGGAACGAACCGGATCGAGACAAGGGAGCAGGACATGAATGACACGATCATGACCATCGTGGGGAACGTGGTCGACCAGCCGCGCACGCGCAAGACGAAGAGCGGCCACGCGGTGAGCAATTTCCGCGTGGCGTCGACGTCGCGGCGCTTCGACCGCGAGCAGCAGCGCTACGTCGACAACGCGACGTTGTTCGTCAACGTCACGTGCTGGCGGGCAATGGGCGAGAACGTCGACCAGTCCGTGCGCAAGGGCCACCCAGTGGTCGTCTACGGCCGGTTCTACACGCGTGACTACGTGGTCAACGAGCAGGTGCGCACCAGCTACGAGCTGGAGGCGATGGCCGTCGGCCACGACTTGTCCCGCGGGGTAAGCAAGTTCGATCGGGTATACCGGCCCGCGCCGACAGTCACGGTGACGAGAGACGAAGACGGCATCCCAGTCGACGACAGCGATCACTGGCTCGACCTCGCCGACCCGTCAGCCGACGATGCGGCGCCCAGTGTCGGTGACGACGACATCCAGTCGGCGCACGACGAGCCGCAACGGCCTGACCGCGTGCTCGCGTCCGCGTCCTGATCCGCGACGCCGCTTCCGGTCGGCTCGCTCGATCGGGAGCGGCGCCGCCGGGCTGCGATCAGGCTGGTTCCCAGACAGCGGCGTCGTGCGCGAAGACGACGCGACGAGGATCGAAGGCCAACAGCCGCGTCATCCATGCCGGCGCCACCGGCAACGGCGGCGTATGGCCGAGCGATGGCGCGGCCGCCGCGAGCGCGTCGGCACTCCACGCAGAAGCGGTGTCGTGGGACTGCCCGGCCAGCACGACAGAGCCGTCGTCGCATTCGACGACCAGCGACTGATGCCCGGCTACGTGGCCTGGCGTCGGAACGACGTGCACGCCGGGACGGATGTCGGCCTCGCCGTCGAGCAGCTCGTAAGCGCTGCCCGCGAAGTCGATCAGATGGTCCATGGTGTAGTCCCCGCCGAGCGCAGCATCCAGCTCGGTTCGCTGGCAGACGATCGGCCGGCCGGCGAACCGCGGATTCTCGCCACAGTGGTCGAAGTGGAGATGGCAGTTCACCACGATCGTGATCTCGTCGAGGCGCGCGCCGACCGTCGCCAGCGCGTCTGCCAGCTGGACGCGCCGCGGTCGGTACCAGGCCTCGGTGTCCTCCGCGCCGATGCCGAGCCCGGTGTCGAGCAGGATCGGGCCGTCGGGGTGTCGGACGAGGTAGCCGTAGACGGCTTCAACCCTCGGCCAGCCGTCGGCGGTCTCTTCCGGAGGCCGCACGAACGTGCCGAGCGTCAGCCGCGAGATGTCGTCGACGCGCATACCAAGACGCTAACGAAAAGCGCCTGCGCGCCGACCGCCGTCCGCTCAGAGCGGACCCGCAAGACCGATCATGCCGTCGAGACACCTTGTGCGGCCCGGCCGTCCTCGGCCGGCCCGCACATGGCTCGGATTCTCGTTCAGGGGAGGGTCAGGTGCTGGCCGACGCGAAGCACGTTTGGGCTGGACAGGTGTTTGCGATTTGCCCGGTACAGAGCGTGCCACCCGCCGTGCACGTGATGACTTCGGGCGATCGCCGAAAGCGTGTCGCCCGACCTCACCAGGTAGGTGCCGTGGTTGGCGTGCCGCGTCTTGTGGTGCTTGGTCTTGTGGTGGTGCTTCTTCTTGTGGTGCTTCTTCGCGCTGTGATGCGCCGGCTTGTCCGGCGAGCCGGCCTTGGCGGGCAAGCGCGTGGACGTCGCCTTGCCGTTCGACCGCGTCAACCCGGCCTGTGGGCCGCAGACGGGCCATGCGCCGGAACCCTGCGACTTCAGCACGCGGCGGGCGACCTCGATCTGCTCCGGCCGCGTGGCCCTGCTCGCCTGGTGGGCGTATTTGTGACCGCCGTAGGCGCGCCATGTGCCCGCCGAGAATTGCAGGCCGCCGTAGAAGCCGTTGCCGGTGTTGATGTGCCAGTTGTTGCCGCTTTCGCACTTGGCGACGCGGTCCCACACAGTGTGGTGCGCGGCCGCGTTGGCGGGCGATGCAAGGGCCGTGCTGACGGCCGCGGCGGTGCCGACGGTGGTGGCCAGCACGGCCGCGGTCCGCCCGGCGGGACGGCGTTTCTCGGGCGAGGCAGCGTGTTTGGGCGTGTGGGAGCGCGAAGCCATGTGGTGCCTTTCTCGGCGACGTCGTGGCCGCCTCGGTTCGGTCCCCGGTGCGCGACGAAGGCGGCACTGCGCGGGCTCGAGGGGTCGAGCGAAGCCGCTTTGGGGATCTCGGGTGGCCCGGTCCGCGCCGCCGTTCTGCGGCGGCGTGGCGTAGCGCACCTTCCCTGCCCGGTGCGGCGCTCGAGTGGTGGGTTCGGCGAGCGCGGCCGCGGACACGGTAAACACGCGACCCGGCGACCATCCAAATTCGATGTGCGATTCAGTGCCGAAGGACACAGCCCGCAGACTGCGCGCGGTCGCCGGGTTCCGGTCCGTTTTCGCGCTTGACGCGCGGGCTGGAAGACTGGTCCACGGCCCGGTCGCCCCGGCCCGCGCCGCCCTGGTTGCCCGCGTCCGCCAGACGTGCGCCGACGACGCCCATGTGCATCAAGCGAGCAAGGACGAGACAGTGGCTCAGTTCATCTACACCATGCAGCGGGTGCGCAAGGCGCACGGCGACAAGGTGATCCTCGACGACGTCACGCTCTCCTTCCTGCCCGGCGCGAAGATCGGCGTCGTCGGCCCCAACGGCGCCGGCAAATCGAGCGTGCTGAAGATCATGGCCGGCCTGGACCAGGCCTCGAACGGCGACGCCCGGCTGTCGCCTGGCGCGTCGGTCGGCCTGCTCCAGCAGGAGCCTTCGCTGGATGAGACCAAGACAGTGCGCGGCAACGTCGAAGACGCCGTCGCGGACCTGCGCGCCACCTTGGCCCGCTTCGAGGCCGTGTCCGCCGCCATGGGCGAGCCGGACGCCGACTTCGACAAGCTGCTCGCCGAGCAAGGCGACCTGATGACCGTCATCGAAGACAACGAGGGCTGGGAGCTTGACAGCCGCATCGAGCAGGCGATGGACGCCCTGCGCTGCCCGCCCGGCGACGAGCCGGTCACGCATCTGTCCGGCGGCGAGCGACGGCGTGTCGCGCTGTGCAAGCTGCTGCTCGAACAGCCTGACCTGCTGCTCCTCGACGAGCCGACGAACCACCTCGACGCCGAGAGCGTGCAATGGCTCGAGCAGCACCTCGCGAAGTACCCCGGCACCATCCTGGCCGTCACGCACGACCGGTACTTCCTCGACAATGTCGCCGAGTGGATCCTCGAGCTCGACCGCGGCCGCGCCTATCCCTACGAGGGCAACTACTCGACCTACCTGGAGAAGAAGGCCGAGCGACTCGCGGTCACCGGCCGCAAGGACCAGAAACTCGAGCGGCGGCTGCGCGAAGAGCTCGACTGGGTCCGGCAAAACGCCAAGGGGCGCCAAGCCAAGAGCAAGGCCCGGCTGCAGCGCTACGAGGAGATGGCCGCCGAGGCCGAGAAGACCCGCAAGCTCGACTTCGAGGAGATCCAGATCCCGCCGGGCCCCCGCCTCGGCAACATCGTCGTCGAGGCGACGAGCCTGACGAAGGCCTTTGGCGACAACCTGCTGTGGGAGGGCATGTCGTTCTCGCTTCCCCGGGGCGGCATCGTCGGCGTCATCGGCCCGAACGGCGTCGGCAAGACCACGCTGTTCAAGATGATCATCGGCGAGGAGAAGCCCGATTCCGGCGACCTCGTCGTCGGCGAGACGGTCAAGCTCGGCTACGTCGACCAGAACCGCGCGGGCATCGACCCGACGAAAAACGTCTGGCAGGTCGTGTCGGACGAGCTGGACTACATCCACGTCGGCCAGGTCGAGATGCCCTCACGCGCCTATGTGTCCGCGTTCGGCTTCAAGGGCCCGGACCAGCAAAAACCGTCCGGTGTCTTGTCCGGCGGCGAGCGCAATCGCCTCAACCTGGCCCTGACCTTGAAAGCCGGCGGCAACGTCCTGCTGCTCGACGAGCCGACGAACGACCTCGACGTCGAGACCCTCGGCTCGCTGGAGAACGCGTTGCTCGACTTCCCGGGCTGCGCGGTGATCACCAGCCACGACCGGTGGTTCCTCGACCGCATCGCCACGCACATCCTGGCCTGGGAGGGAACCGGGGACCGCCCCGGCAACTGGTTCTGGTTCGAGGGCAACTTCGAGTCCTACGAGAAGAACAAGATCGAACGCCTCGGCGCGGACGCGGCGCGGCCGCACGCTGTCACTCACCGCAAGCTGACCCGCGACTGACCCGACGGCGCCCATGTCGCGTTTCACGCACGAGGTCCACATGCGCTGGTCGGACATGGACGCCTACCGGCACATCAACAACTCCGCCTACCTCGCCTACCTTGAGCAGGCGAGGGTGGCGATGTTCTTCTATCGGCACGAGAACTTCTCGAGCGGCACGGTGATCGCCCGGCACGAGATCGACTACCTGCTCCCGGTCGTGTACGACCCGCAACCGCTGCAGGTGCAGATGTGGATCGATGGTGTACGAGGCGCGCGGTTCACGGTGCACTACGAGGTGTTCGACCACGGCCGGCTCGTCGCGCGGGCCGCGACCCAATGCGTCACCTTCGACTTCACCGTCGACCGGCCGCGCCGGCTCAGCGCTGAGGAGGTCGAGGTCTTGCGGGGCTTCGCCGACGACGCCGCATGAGAACCCCGCGAAATCGTTGCGCACAGAACGCTCCACGATTCCGCAGGGACCCCGCATGAGAACCCCGCGAAATCGTTGCGCACAGAACGCTCCACGATTCCGCAGGGACCCCGCATGACGACACGGGCGGGAGCTGCCCTGAGCGCCGCGCACCGCGACGCGGCGCAGGAGCTGCTGCCGCTGCTGCGGCGCGCGGCAGAGCTCGATCCGCGTTGCGTCGCCCGGCTGCAGTTCCGGGCCGGCGCCGCAACGGCGTTCCTCCGCTTGCCGTTCGGGGTGCTTGTGTCGCGCTCGGTGGCGACCAGCGGCCCAACGGGCTCCGTGGACAAGGACGCGGGCGTAGGCGCTGGCGAAACGGCAGGCGGGGCGGTGGGCCAACCGGTTGTCGAGGCGGTCGCCGCGGCGCGTGAGCTCGTCGACTGGTTGGCCGCCGCCGCGAATCTGCCTCAGCCGCGCGACGCCGACTGGCACGCCAGTGTTCCGCCCCGCGTCGGCTGGCGAAGGCTCGAGACGGTGCCCGATGACGTCATCCGCGGCCTCGTCCGCAAGGGCGCGCTCGCGCTCAAGGATGCGGCGGCCCGCGAAGGCGTCCCGGGCGCCCAACTGCGCGCGGAGGTAGCCGCCGCGTTGCTCGACACCGTGGTGCTCACCGTGACTGACGACGCCGTCTCCTCGACCGCGACGACTCCGAAATCCGGCACCGCCGAGGTGACGCTGCGCGCGCTGAGCGCGCTCACCCGGATGGGGTTCTTGCCGCGCGGCGGGGCTGCGCACATCGACGTTGCCGGTCGCTGGATCCGCGTCGCCGCCGGCTACGGCACCGTCTACCTCGAGAAGCCCGGCGCGGGGCTGGCTTTGCTCCGTTGAGCGAAGCCGCGTCCCACCCCGTCGTGGTCGATTTTGAGACTCGACCCCTCGGTATGGGAAGGCGCCGCAGAAGCGGGAGCGAGCAGGTTCAGCGCAGCCAGGCCGCGGTGTCTGGCGGCAGGCCGTCGCCAACCGGCCCGGAGGCGAGCAGGATCTCGCCCGACGGCAACGGCGCCGTCGCCTCGCCGGCGTTCAGCGTCACCGTGATGGCGCCACGGCGATAGGCCAGGCAGCCGGGCGGCGCCTCGACCATCGCGAAGTCTGCCGTCTGCAGCTCGGGCAGCGAGCGCCGCAACCGCAGCGTCTCCCGGTACAGCGCGAGAGTCGAGCCGGGATCGGTCCGCTGGGCGGCGACCGTGCGATCGCGCCATGACGCCGGCATGGGCAGCCACGTCGTCGTCGCGGTGCTGAAGCCGAACGGCGGCTCGTCGCCGGCCCACGGCATCGGCACCCGCTCGCCGTCCCGGCCGCGGACAGTGCGCCCGGACCGCTCCCACGTCGGGTCCTGCAGCGCGTCATCCGGCAGCTCGACATTTTCCAGCCCCAGCTCGTCGCCGTTGTACAGATACGCCGCCCCCGGCAGCGACAGCTGCACCAGTGCCGCGGCCCGCGCCCGAGCCACGCCGCGCGGACCGCCGCCGTAGCGGGACGCCACCCGCGTCACGTCGTGGTTCGACAACACCCAGGTGGACGCCGCGCCGACCCGCGCCATCGCCGCGAGCGAGCGCTCGATGGCCGAACGCAGCTCGTCGGCGCCCCATGTGGCCATGACCAGCTCGAAGTTGAAGGCGAGGTTGAGTTCGTCCGGGCGGACGTATCGCGCCAGCCGGTCCGGGTCGGCCACCCACGCCTCGCCCACCGCCATCCGATCGCCGGGGTAGCTGTCGAGCAGCCGGCGCGTCGCCCGGTGGTGGTCGTGCACCGCGTCGCGGTCCCAGCGGAGGTCGTCGACAGGCGGCATCGTCCCGCCATCGGCGAGCGCCCTCAGCACTGAGAGGTCCATGTCCGGCAGCCCCGGCTCCTTCGCCATCGAATTCGCGACGTCGATCCGGAAGCCGTCCACGCCGCGATCGAGCCAGAACCGCTCGATCCGCTCGAACTCCGCCGGCACATCGGGGTTCGTCCAGTCGAGGTCGGGCTGCTCGGGCGCGAACAGGTGCAGGTACCAGTCGCCGTCGGGCAATCGCGTCCACGCCGGGCCGCCGAACGCGGACGGCCAATTGTTCGGCGGCTCGTCGCCGTCCGGCCCGCGTCCCGGCCGGATGATGAAGCGGGCGCGCTCCGGGGTGTGCCGGCCGCCGGCGAGGACGGCCTGGAACCACGGATGCTCGATGGAGAAGTGATTCGGGACGATGTCGACGGTGACCTTGAGGTCGCGCTCATGGGCGGCGGCCAGCAGCGCGTCGAAATCCGCGAGCGTGCCGAACAGCGGGTCGACGTCGCACGGGTCGGCCACGTCGTAGCCGCCGTCGGCCATCGGAGAGCGGTAGAACGGCGAGAGCCAGACCGCGTCGACGCCGAGTTCGACGAGGTGGTCCAGCCGCTCCAGCACGCCGATGAGGTCGCCGGCGCCGTCGCCGTTGCCGTCGGCGAAGCTGCGCGGGTAGACCTGGTAGACGACCGCGGTCGCCCACCACGGCAGGCCGAAAGCGTTTTGAGTCACGGCCGCCATTGTGCCGGACCGCCAGTAGGGTCGACCTCGTCTCGGCTCGGCACCGGTCGGCTCAGCCCGGGGTGTTGCGCAGCGAGTCCGCCGCGGACACGAGGTAGTCCCAGAGCACCTGCTCGGCGGCGGGCGCGAGGTCGAGGGCGTCGAGCGCGGCGCGCATGTTCGCCAGCCAGGCGTCGCGAGCTGCGCTGTCGATCTGGAACGGCGCATGCCGCAGCCGCAACCGGGGGTGGCCGCGCTGCTCGGAGTACGTGCGCGGGCCGCCCCAGTACTGGATCAGGAACATCCGCAGCCGCTCGGCCGCCGCGGCGAGCTCGTCGTCCGGGTACAGCGGACGCAGCACCGGATCGACCTCGACGCGAGCGTAAAACTCCTGTACCAGCCTGGTGAAGGTCGCGTCGCCGCCCACGGCCGCGTAGAACGTGTCGGCCCGGCCGTCGCCGTCCGGCGCGTCGGCAGCGTTGCCGTCGGGAGAGCCAGTCACCGGGCCATTGTGGCCGACGGCGCTACCGTCGCAGCCATGGACTATGACGTGATCGTGTTGGGGCTCGGGCCGGGCGGCGAAGAGGTGGCCGGCTCGCTCGCGGCGGCCGGCCAGTCCGTGCTCGGCGTGGACGAGCGGCTGGTCGGCGGCGAGTGCCCGTACTTCGGCTGCATCCCGTCCAAGATGGTGCTGCGCGGCGCCGAGGTGCTCGCCGAATCCCGGCGCGTCCCGCTGTTGTCCGGCCAGTCCTCTGACGAACCGGACTTCGGCCAGGTGGCCAAGCGGATCAGCGACGAGGCCACCGACGACTGGAACGACCAGGTCGCCGTCGACCGCATGGTGGGCAAGGGCGTGACGTTCGCCCGCACGAGCGGCCGCCTCGCTGGGCGTGCCGACGACGGCCGGCTGCGGGTCGAGGTCGGCGGCGACACGCACACGGCGGCGCGCGTCGTGGTGGCTACCGGCACCGCGCCGGCGCTGCCGCCCATCGACGGGCTGGCCGATCTGCCGCGCGGCGTCGAAAACCTCGTCTGGACGAACCGGGAGATCCTGCGGGCCAAGGTCGCGCCGGCGTCGGTGGTCGTCATCGGCGGCGGCGCGATCGGCTGCGAACTGGCGCAGGGCATGTCGCGGTTCGGCGTCGCGGTCACCGTGATCGAGTCGGCGCCGCACCTGCTGATGCCGGAGGAGCCGGAGGCCGGCGCGGTCATCGCCGAGGTGTTTGAGCGCGACGGCATCACGGTGCGGCAGGGCGTCGGCGTGCAGCGGGTCGCCGCGGGCGGCGAAGGGGTCATCGTCACGCTCGCCGACGGCAGCACCGCGACGGGGGAGAAGCTGCTCGTCGCGGCCGGCCGCAAGCCGAACCTGGACGCGATCGGCCTGGACACCGTCGGCCTCGACCCGTCGGCGAAGCATCTCGACGTGGACGAGCACATGCGGGTGCTGCGCGACGACGCGCCGGTCAAGGGCGTCTACGCAGTCGGCGACATCACCGGCCGCGGCGCCTTCACCCACGTCGCCGTCTGGCAGGCGCGGGTCCTCGAGGCGCACTTGCAAGGCAAGGCCGAGCCCTACGGCGGCTACCACGGCCTGGCGTGGGCGACGTTCACCGAGCCCGAGGTCGGCCGGGTCGGGCTGACCGAGGCGCAGGCGCGGGACAAGGGCCTGAGCGTGCGGGTCGGCGTCCAGCAGATCTCGTCGAACAGCCGCGGCTGGATTCACGGGCCGGGCAACGACGGGTTCCTCAAGGTCGTCGAGGACGCCGACCGCGGCGTCCTGGTCGGCGCCACGGCCGCCAGCCCGTATGGCGGCGAGCTGCTCGGCATGCTGACGCTGGCGGTGCACGCCGAGGTGCCGGTCGCGACGATGCTGACCATGCACTACGCCTTCCCGACGTTGCACCGCGGCGTGCTCGAGGCGCTCCAAGCGCTCGCCTGAGCGGCCACGCCACCACCCGCGAGTTGTCCTCGCTGTGTCGGCCTCCGCGCCGTTGTAGCGAGGACAACTTCGCGATCCTTTGCAAGTTGTCCTCGCTGTGTCGGCCTCCGCGCCGCTGTAGCGAGGACAAGTCGCGAGGTCAGGCAGGCGGCGGCCCGGTTTGCGGTGCGTCGTTCGACCGCGGCGGGGTCTGCGGCACGTCGTCCGCCGGTGCGGGACCGGCCTGTGCGGGACCGGCCGGTGCGGGATCGGCGTCTGGTTGGTCGGGGGTGTCGATGTCGAGCCGGTCGAGCCGCTCACGGATGCGCCGGCGCAGCTCGCGGGCCGTCCGCCACTGCTCGAGCGGGCGCACCTTCGCCACCAGCCGGATCACCGTCTCCTCGCGGGTCATCGACTCGACGCCCTGCACCTCTGGCGCGCTGAGGAACACCGGCTCCCAATCTTCCTCCGCAGCCATCGCCAGCGCGGTCTCGCGCATCGCCGCGGCCGCCCGGTCGACTTCGGCGGAGGCGTCGATCGGGATGTCGAGCACGACCTGGGCGAACCCCTGGCTCTTGTTGCCGACCCGCACCACTTCGCCGTTGCGCACGTACCAGACCGTGCCGTTGACGTCGCGCAACCGGGTCGAGCGCAACCCGACGGCCTCGACCGTGCCGCTTGCCTTCTCGAAGTCGATGACGTCGCCGACCCCGTACTGGTCCTCGAGCAGCATGAACATGCCGGACAGGAAGTCCTTGACGATGTTCTGGGCGCCGAAGCCGAGCGCGACGCCGACGATCGAGGTGCCGGCGATGAAGGGCGCGAGGTCGATCTGCAGCTCGCTGAGAACGAGCAGGAACGCGACGACGAAGATCGTGATCGACGTGGCGGACTTCAGCACCGAGCCGAGCGTCGCGGCGCGCTGCTTGCGACGTTCGGACAGCAGGCCGGCGGATTCCAGGAACGAGCTGCCCTCGAGGCGCTCCTTGAACGGCCGGAGCAGGCGCGGGGTGTCGTGGTCGCTGGTCGCCGGGCGCACCAGCCGGCCGATCATCCGCCGCAACACGGCACGCAGGATGAGCGCGACAAGAATGATCACCACGATCCGGATCGGGATCTCGATCAGGACCCTGCGGTGGTCGTGCAGGAACTTGGGCAGGACGGTCGGCCGCAGCGCCGCGGGCATTGCCAGCGCTGGGGGCAGTGCGATGTCCATTCGGCCGAGCTTGCCACGGCCGGCGTGAGTCGGACGACGACCGGCCCCGCGAGCTGTGGCGTCGCGCGCGAAGTTGCGTGCGGGAACCGGCCGGGTCCGGTTGACTGTAGCCAGAACGGAGGACGCGATGGGCGCTGCGCTGGTGCTCAACGCGACGTACGAGCCGCTGTGCGTCGTGCCGCTGAGGCGTGCCGTCGTTCTCGTGCTGGCCGAGAAGGCGGTGGTCGTCGAGGCCGCCGACGGGACCCTGCGTTCGGAGCGGATGGTGATCGCCGCGCCCAGCGTGGTGCGTTTGAGCCGATACGTCCGGGTTCCCTACCGGGCCAGGGTGCCGATGTCGCGGCGCGGCGTGCTGAACCGCGACGGCGGCAGATGCGCCTACTGCGAGGGCAGGGCCGACACCATCGACCACGTTGTGCCGCGCAGCCGGGGCGGCCTGCACGCGTGGGACAACGTCGTCGCCGCCTGCGCCCGGTGCAACCACCGCAAAGCCGACCGGATGCTCGCCGAGCTCGGCTGGTCGCTGTCTTTCCGGCCGAGCCAGCCGGTCGTCAGCGGCAGTTTCGCCGCCGGCTACGCCGCCCGGCAGCCCGCGTGGGAGCCGTACCTGAACGCGTGGACGCCGGCGGAAGAAGCGTCCTGAGCGCGCGCAACCCACAGTGGTCAGTTACGAGGCTCAGTGGTCGGCCACGGGCGACCACTGTGCGTGTAAGTGACCACTGTCAGCGGGTTAGCGTGGGAAACAGCGTCCCCCTGCGAGGCTGACGGCATGGCCGAGCTGCACGACCTGTCCGCGCTCGAGGCTGCCGCCGCGGTCCGCCGCCGCGAGGTCAGCCCGAGCGAACTGGTCGAGCACGCCCTCGACCGGATCGCCCGGCTGGACGAGCGGGTCGGGTCGTTCGTCACGGTCACCGCCGACGCCGCCCGCGCGCAGGCCCGGGCGGCCGACCAAGCTGTCCTCGCCGCGCCCGACGCCGCGCAGCTGCCGCCGCTGCTCGGCGTCCCGACGGCGATCAAGGACCTGAACATGGTCGCCGGGGTGCCTACCAAGCTGGGCTCGGCCGCGTTCGCCGACTTCGTGCCCGACTACGACGACGCCGTGGTCGAGTCGTTGCGCGCCGCCGGCACGATCAGCGTCGGCAAGACCGCGACGCCGGAGCTCGGTCTGCCCTGCTACACCGAGACCGACATCGGGCCGCCGGCTCGCACCCCGTGGGATCTCGGCCGGCTGGCCGGCGGATCGAGCGGTGGGGCCGGCGCGGCCGTCGCCAGCGGTTTCGTGCCGATCGCGCAGGGCAGCGACGGCGGCGGCTCGATCCGCATCCCGGCCAGCGTCTGCGGCCTGGTCGGGTTGAAGACGTCGCGCGGGCGGATCTCACGTGGCCCGATCGACCTCGACGCCACTCGGCTCAGCGTGCTCGGCCCGCTCGCCCGGACCGTCCGCGACGCGGCCGCGTTCCTCGACGTCACCGCTGGCCCTCGGCTCGGCGACCCGGACGCGCGCGACGCGCTGCCCCACGGCGAGAGCTATGCGGGCTGGTGCGACCGCGATCCCGGCCCGCTGCGCTTAGGGCGTTGCGCCCAGTCGCCGATCGAGGCCGAACTCGACCCGGAGGTCCGCGCCGCGTGGGAGCACGCGTCGGCGCTGCTCGCGTCGCTCGGCCACGACGTCGAGGACGTCGCCGCGCCGCTGCCGCCGCAGGCCGTGCCGCATTTCGAGATGGTCTGGTCGGTGTCCGCCGCGACCGCTCCGGTGCCCCCGGAGCGCGAGCGCCTGCTGCGCCCGCTGACCCGGCACCTTCGCGAGCGCGGCCGAGATGTCAGCGGCGCGCAGTTCGCGGCGGCGCTCGGCGCGCTCAACGTGCTTGCCCGCCGCGGCATCGCCGCCAGCGCCCACCTGGACGCGGTGCTCACGCCCACGCTCGCGCTGCCGCCGCAGCCCGTCGGCTGGTTCACCTCCGACGACGATCCCGCGGCGGACTTCGAGCGGCAGAAGCGATTCACGCCGTTCACCGCGATGTACAACATGACCGGTCAGCCCGCGATCTCGCTGCCGATGTACGAGACGTCCGGCGGGTTGCCGATCGGCGTCATGCTCGTCGGGCGGCCAGGCGGCGAGGCCTCGCTGCTCGCGCTCGCCGC
This sequence comes from uncultured Jatrophihabitans sp., assembly GCF_964251945.1. Classification (GTDB taxonomy): domain Bacteria; phylum Actinomycetota; class Actinomycetes; order Mycobacteriales; family Jatrophihabitantaceae; genus Jatrophihabitans. The sequence goes on along the minus strand of NZ_CAXULP010000005.1, from coordinate 19,126 downwards.
GCAGCTGGAGGCCGCCCTGCCCTGGGCGGCGCGCCGGCCGCCGATCTGGACGGCCTGAGCGCGGACGCTCAGCCGGCGTTCGCTACCGTTGTCGCGTGACGATCGTGCAGACATTGCTGGTCTTCGTCGGCATCCCCGCGGCGATCATCGCGCTGCTCGCGCTCGCCGTGTACGGCAAGACGATGGTGCGCCAGCCCACCCGGTACCGGCCGGGCAAGCCGTGGAACTTCGAGCCGTCGTGGTACGTGCCGCACCCGGACGCCGTGATCGACTCGCCGGCCGGCCGGCAGCTTGAAGGGGCCGGCTCGTCCACCACCGCCACGGGAGGTGCGAGCGGTGAGTGGTGAGCTGACCATCCGGCCCAGCAACGAGCTGCAGTACGGCCCGAAGGGCGCCGAGGCGACCGACGGGCCCTTCACCGCGCGCCAGCTCGGCCGGCTGGACGAGGCGCTGACGCTCTCCAGCCACGAGACCGGGCTGACGTTCTCCGTCTACGTCGGCGAACTAGTGAAGCCGACCAGGGCGCACGCCGAGGCGCTGTTCGAGAAGCTGACCGACTCCTCGGTGCTGATCGCCGTCTCGCCCGGGCAACGCACCCTGCACATCGTCACGGGGCCGAACTCGGCGAAACGGCTGCCGAACCGGTCGTGTGCGCTTGCCGCGCTCGCGATGCGCGCGTCGTTCACCAACGGCGACCTGACCGGCGGTCTGGTCACCGGACTGCGCATGCTCAGCGACTCCGCCGGCGGTCGTTGACCGACCTCAGCCGCCGCGCTCGGTTGGCCGCGCCGGCAGCGGCGGGGCTCGTCGGCGGGACGGGCCCGGAGTGCGCGAGCCGGGGCAGCGGGCCGCAACTGGCGCCGACCGGCGTGCCGCTCACGCGCACCTATCCGTCGTAGGCAGCCGCCAACGCCAGCACGTGCGCGACGTACTCGTCGGTATGGTCGTACGCGAACAGCGCTTTCTTTTGGTTCGCGCGGATGCGCAGGTTGCCGCCGGCGGCGCAGAGATAGCGCGCCGCGCCCAGCGCCGCGTCGTTGATGTCGAAGACGTTCGCCGTGCCGTCGCCGTCGCCATCAGCGCCGTACAGCGCCCAGGTCGTCGGAATGAACTGCATCGGCCCCAGCGCATGGGCGTAGACGGCGTCGCCGTCCAGCGCGCGGCCATTGGTCGGCGCCTTGACGTAGGCCCAGTGCACGCCGTCCAGGGCAGGGCCGATGATCCGCGGCGTCGACAGGCCGTCGGCGTGCAGCACCGCGCCGTTCAGGCGACCGTGGTCGGACTCGACCCGGCCGATCGCCGCGAGCAGGTACCAGCGCAGCCCGCAGCCCGGTTGGGCGTCGGCCAACCGCCTCGCCGCGACGCGGTAGGCGTTGAGCGCGACCGTCGGGATGCCGCCGGCGGCGGGGCCGCTGAAGACGCCGTGCCCGGCCGGCGCGCTCGTGGCCGCGTGGACCGGCGTCGCGGCGAGCGTCGTGCGAGCCGTGGAGACCGCTGCCGCCGGCGCGATCAGCCGGGTCGGCACGACGACGGAATCCACCCGGGCGGCCGAGTCGGCGCCGGCCAACGAGGCGGTGAGGGCCGTCGCGGCCAGCGTGATCAGGCAGGCGAGGGCGGCGACGACGGTGTGCGTTTCGACGCGCAGCGCGGAGTTCACCCACGCTGTGCCCGCCCGCAGCGGCCCCGGCCCCGGCAGCGGCCCCGGCCCCGGCCGCGGCCCCGGCCCCGGCCGCGGCCCCGGGGCGGCGCGACGCGCCGAGCCGTGCGCCGCAGCGGGGCCAAGACGGGCGCGACCGGCGCCGTGCGCCGGCAGCCGACGGACCGGATCCGGCAGCACCGGCGGCTCGTCGTCCAGCCGAGGGCGAGACCGCGACGGCGCAGCGCCCGGCATCGGAGCAGGCGGCGCCGACGGAGCAGGCGGCGCCGACGGAGCAGGCGGCGCCGACGGAGCAGGCGGCGCCGACGGAGCGGGCCGTGCGAGTGGTGCGCGTGGTGCCGGCCGAGCCCGGGGTTGCGGGCGGCGCGCACTGTCTGTCGGGTGCATCGCCGCTCCGGACACGCGAATCGTTCACGCCCGCGGGGGACGGGCGTCGTACGCACGCTAAACGCTAAACCATGACTTGAGGGTCATATTTTGCGCGTGGCGTGCAAGCGGCGCAAGAACGGGAAGTCCCGACGCGCTGGTCCACAGTGCCCTGCCCGCCGCCTACTCGGCGGCTCCCCGACGGCGCTACCCGGCGGCGCTTACCCGGCGGCGCTGTCGGCGGCGCGGGCGGTCAAGGCGCGCTGCACGTCCGCCCGGCCCTCGACGATCAGCCGGCGCAGCGCGGTCGGCAGTTCCTCGCCTGCGAGAAACGCGTCGGCGGCGTCCAGCGAGGACGGCGCGATCGTCGACGTCCAGGTCGGGAACAGCCCAACCACGACGTTCTGGGCGAGCTCGCTGGTCCGGCGCTCCCACACGCCTCGGATGTCCGCGAAGTACCGCTCGAGGTACGGCGCGATCAACTCGCCCTGCGTCGGGTGGGCGAAGCCGGCGATCACCGCCTCCTGCATCGCGTTCGGCAGCGTCTCGTCGTCGACGGCAAGCCGCCACGCCTCGGCCTTGGCCTCGACCGTCGGCTGCAACGCCCGCGCGGTCGCGGCGTGCCGCTGCCCGGCGGCGGACGGGTCGCGGGCCAACTCCGCCGCGATCTCGTCGAGGCCGATCGCGCCGAGCGCGGACAGCGTGGCGACGATCGACCAGCGCAGGTCCGTGTCGACGGCAAGGCCGGCCGGCGCGGTGCTGCCGTCGAGCAGACCGCGCACGAACTCGACCTGCGCCGGCGTGCGCGCAGCGGCCAGCACGGTGTGGGCCCAGGCCAGCTGGTGGTCCGAACCGGGCGCGGCTGCCTGCAGCGCGGCGCTCGCGGCGTCGGCCAGGGCGGCGTATCCCTGCGGCGCCCAGTCCGGGTCCGCGTAGATCTCCAGCGCCCGCGCCGCCTGCCGGGTGAGCGACTGCATGACGCCGATGTCCGCCTCGTGCGGCGCGCCGGCCACGACGAGCGCCAGATAGTCGCGCGTGGCGAGCTCGCCGTCGCGGGTCATGTCCCACGCGGCCGACCAGCACAGCGCCCGGGCCAGCGGCGACTCCAGCTTGGCGATGCCGCCGGTGCGCAACGTCTCCAGGCTGCCGTCGTCGAGTCGCTGCTTGCAGTACGTCAGGTCGTCGTCGTTGATCAACAACAGCGCGGGCCGGTGGGCGCCGACCAGCTCGGGCACGGCCGTGTGCTCGCCGGTCACGTCGAGTTCCACCCGCCGGATGCGCTCGAGCCGTCCGTCGCGCTCCTCGTACAGCCCGACGGCCAGCCGGTGCGGGCGAGGCGTGTTCGAGGTCGCCACGTCGGTCGGCGTGCTCTGCACGATGCCGAAGGAGGTGAACACGCCGTCCGCGTCGACCTCGAAGCTCGCCCGCAACGTGCTGATGCCGCTGGTCTCCAGCCACAGCTTCGACCAGTCGCCGAGGTCGCGGCCGGACGCGTTCTCCAACGCCCGCAGCAGATCGGCGAGCGTCGTGTTGCCGTAGGCGTGCTCGGCGAAGTACTCCCGCAGCCCGGCGAGAAACGCGTCGACGCCGACGTAGGCGCCGAGCTGCTTGAGCACGCTCGCGCCCTTGGCATAGGTGATGCCGTCGAAGTTCACCTCGGCGGTCTGCACGTCCGGCGCGTCGGTGGCGATCGGGTGCGTGGAAGGCAGCTGGTCCTGCCGGTAGGCCCAGGTCTTCTCGACGTTCGCAAACGTCGACCACGCGTCGCGCCACCGCGTCGCGCTCGTCTGGCAGAGGACGGAGGCGTACGTCGCGAAGGACTCGTTCAGCCACAGGTCGTCCCACCACCGCATGGTGACCAGGTCGCCGAACCACATGTGCGCCATCTCGTGCAGGATCGTCTCGGCCCGCCGTTCGTAGCGGGCGTCGGTGACCTTGCTGCGGAACACGTAGTCCTCACGGAACGTCACCGCGCCGGCGTTCTCCATCGCGCCGGCGTTGAACTCCGGCACGAACAGCTGGTCGTACTTGTCGAAGGCGTACCGGACGCCGAAGTTGGCGTTGTAGTAGTCGAAACCCTGCTTGGTGACCTCGAACAGCGCGTCGGCGTCGAGGTGCTCGGCGAGCGTCTTGCGGCACCAGAGCCCGAGGTCGATGCCGTCGTGGGTCTCGGAGACGACGTGGTAGGGCCCGGCGATCAACGCGGTGATGTACGGGCTGATCCGCGGCGTCGTCGCGAAGCGCAGCAGCTTGCCCGCGGCCAGCGGCTCGACGGTTTCGAGCCGGCCGTTGCTGCACACCTCCCAGTGCTCCGGCGCGATCACCCGCACGGTGAACGCGGCCTTGAGGTCCGGCTGGTCGAAGCAGGCGTACATCCGCTTCGCGTCCGCCGTCTCGAACTGCGAGTAGAGATAGGTTTCGCCGTCGAGCGGGTCGACGAAGCGGTGCAGGCCCTCCCCGGTGTTCGTGTAGAGCAGCTGGGCGTCCACGACCAGCGTGTTCTGCTCGGCGAGCCCGGACAGCGTGATGCCGTCTTCCGGCCGGTAGCCGCTGACGTCGACGTCCGCGCCGTTCAGCGTCACCGCGTGAAAGCTGTCGGCGACGACGTCGATGAACGTCTCAGCCCCTTCGCGGGCGGCGAACTCGACGGTCGTCGTCGAGCGGAACGTCAGCTCCGACGGCTTCCCGCCGCCGTCGGTGAGGTCCAACGCGATGTCATAGCTGTCGACCCGCAGCAGGTCGGCTCGCAATCGGGCATCGTCGCGAGTCAGGTTCGGCACGGCCACGCACCGAGTCTTTCACGCCCTCGGCGACCGGCGCGGCCCGCGGTTACTGTGAACGCATGCGCGAAGGTGACGAGGTTCCCGACTTCCAGCTGCCCGACCAGAACGGCGAAGTCCGGTCGCTGTCCGGTCTGCTCGCCGACGGCCCAGTGGTGCTGTTCTTCTATCCGGCCGCGATGACGAGCGGCTGCACGAAGGAGGCGTGCCACTTTCGCGACGTCGCCGCCGACTACCAGGCGGCGGGCGTCCAGCGGGTCGGGATCAGCCGCGACTCGGTCGACAAGCAGAAGCAGTTCGCCGACCTGCACTCCTTCGACTACCCGCTGCTGGCCGACGAAGACGGCAAGGTCGCCGAGATCTTCGGCGTCGCCCGGGGCAAGATCGGCCAGCGGCTCGGCGCGCCGGTCAAGCGCTGGACGTTCGTGATCGGCGCCGACCGGACGGTCGTGAAGGTGATCCACAGCGAGGTCAACATGGATCTGCACGCCGACGAGGCGTTGAAGGCGCTCGCCTCCTGACAGCGCGGGGGAGTAGTGCGGAGTAGATCGGAGTAGAAAGGTTGACATGACTACTTCTTCGACCTCGCCGGGCAACCCTGTCGTCGACTTCTACTTCGACCCGCTCTGCCCGTTCGCCTGGGTGACCTCGCGGTGGATCCTCGAGGTCGAGCAGCAGCGCGACATCGAGCTGAGCTTCCGCGTCATGTCGCTCGCGCTGCTGAACAAGGACAAAGACCTCCCCGACGAGTACCGCGAGATGATGAAGCGGGCCTGGGGTCCGGTGCGCGTGTGCATCGCGGCCGAGCAGCAGCACGGCAACGCGGTGCTGCGCGATCTGTACACCGCGCTCGGCACCCGCCGGCACAACGACGAGCGCGAGTTCGACCGCGAGCTGATCGTCGAGGCGCTCAAGGAGGCGAACCTGCCGGTCGAGCTCGCCGACGCCGCGGAGTCGACGGAGTACGACGACGCGCTGGAGAAGTCGCACCACGCGGGCATGGACCCCGTTGGCATGGAGGTCGGCACGCCGACCATCCACATCGACGGAGTCGCGTTCTTCGGCCCCGTCCTCACCCGCATCCCGCGCGGCGAGGACGCGGTGAAGCTGTGGGACGGCGCCCGGCTGGTCGCCGAGTACCCCTACTTCTTCGAGCTCAAGCGCACCCGCACCGAGTCGCCGCGCTTCGACTGACGGTCGCGGTCAGCGCCGCCCGCGGGCGACGCTGACCGCGTAGAGCAGCACCGACGCGACGGCGATGACGGCCAGGATGATCAGCAGGTTCGCCGCGAAGTCCTGCTGGAGGATCGCCTTGACCTTCGGCTGGCTGTACGCGCGGTGGATCATCGGCAGCGCGATGGCGGTGACCAGCGCGCCGCTGATGAGCGCACCCTGCACGTAGCGGCGGGCCCGGGGCGGCACGAATTTCGCCACAAGCACGCCGACGCCGACGACGATCGGCGACAGCACGCCGTCGTGTATCGCGACCGCGGCGACGAGCCACAAGCCCAGCACCAGCACGTCGGAGAGCGGCACTTGGGTCAGCAGCCGGAAGACGCCGAACAGCGCCAGCAGGACGCCGGCCGAGCCGAGCGCGAGCCGCAGGCGCATCAGAGGACCTCGACCGTCTTGAGCCACTTGGTGTTCAGCACGCCGGCGCGGTTCGGGGCGATGAGCCGCAGCGGGTAGCCGTGGTCGATGTCGATCCGCGTTCCGTTGAGGTGGGTGGCGAGCAGCGCCTCGCTCAGCTGCGGGCCGAAGATCACCGACTGGTTGAACGACCCGTGCGGCTCCAGCGAGACGAGCCGGATGTGCGAGTCGACGTCGCCGCCGGCGCGCCGGACGATGTCGATGAGCTTCATGCCGCGCCACTCGGCGCCGACGCTCCACCCCTCGACGCAGGTGATCGGGAAGCTCGCCTCGTGCGCGGTGAGCTGCTCGATGTCGGCGAGGGTGAGGGCGAACGGCTGCGGGCCGCGCACCCGCAGCTGCCAGTCCGGCGCGACGGCCAGTTTCCGGACGCCGGCCTGGTCGGCCGTCCGGTTGACCGGCACGTGGGCCGGGCCCTTCTTGGACTGGCGGATCGCGAGCAGCCCGATCGGCTCCAACGGGGTGACGGTCTGGCCGACGCTGGTCAGCACGATGACCCCGACGCCGATGCCGGTCGCCGTGAGGACGCCGCGCCGGGAGATGCCCTCGGGGGTCGGGGGCGGCGGCGGCTTCTCGTCGTTGTTGCTGGAGGAATGCGGGTTGTCCTCCCACGGCACCTCGGTGAGGACGTCGCCGTCGGCGACCTTGGCCTTCAGGCCGTATTTGATGTCCGGCAGCTTCACCGCGATGTGCAGCAGGATCGAGCCGACCACGACGTAGGCCAGGAAGCGGTGCACCGGCACGAAGCTCCACGGCCACGGGTACCAGTTGAGCGCGTTGAAGAAGCCGGTCGTGAGTTCGACCAGCGCCGAGGCGACCAGCACGGCGACGGACAGCCGCTCGATCGCGTGCTTGGCCGATTTCGCGGGCGGCCAGCGGAACAGGTTCGGGTAGACCGACCAGAGCTTGACCAGCAGCAGCGGGATCAAGATCGTGCCGGTCGCCACGTGCAGGCCCTGGGTGATGCGGTAGCCCCAGAGCGGCGCGGACGGCTCTGGCAGCCACGACCACGGGTGGTACTGGTAGTGGCTCAGCATGCCGGTCACGAAGCAGATGCTGAAGCAGATGCCGACCACCCGGCCGAGCCGGGCCGTGAGCGCGGTCGACCTGAGCGGGCTGGAGAAATGCGGCCACACCCGGGGCCGGCCCGCTGGCACGTCGGACACCACTGGCACTTCAGACGGCACTGGGACTTCAGACGGCACTGGGACTTCAGACGGCACTGGCACCTCACTGGCGTCGGACGTCGACGCGTCCGCGAGTCGTTGTGCTGATGTATTCGCGCCGTGCCGGCCTGTTGGTTCCGTGCGGGTTCCGCCGCCAGGCTACGACTATCAGCGCAGAGGTTGTCCAGAGCGGTGCTCTCGGTTTCTCCCCTGAGTGTGCGAGAGTCGTCGCCGTGACCGCACCGACGGCCCGTGCCCAGGCTCGCGAGCAGATGACCGAGCAGATCAAGGCCACGGCACGGGAGCACTTGGCAGGCGACGGGCCGAACCTCTCGCTGCGCGCGGTCGCCCGTGACCTCGGCGTCGTGTCCTCCGCCGTCTACCGATACTTCGCCAGCCGGGACGACCTGCTGACCGCGCTGATTCTCGACGCCTACAACGAGCTGGGCCTCGCGGTGGACGAGGCGCAGGCGGCGCTGCCGCCGCGCGACATCGCCGGCCGCTGGGCGGCGATCTGCCGCGCCACCAGGCAGTGGGCGCTCGAGCACCCGCATGAGTACGCGCTGCTCTACGGCAGCCCGGCGCCCGGTTACGCCGCACCGCAGGACACCGTCGCGCCGGCCCAGCGGCCGGTGCTCGTGGCGCTGGGAGTCCTCGCGGACGCGGTCGACCGCGGCGTCGTCACGCCCCCGTCGGACCGGCTGCCCAGGTTGGTGCGCGCCGATCTGGAGTCGATCCGCCGGCTGTCCGGCGACGACATCCCGGCCACGCTGCTGGCTCGGTTGCTGAGCGTGTGGGCGCAGCTGCACGGGACGATCAGCTTCGAGCTGTTCGGCCGATGGCCTCACGCGATCGACGCCTGCGACGACTTCTTCGAGCTGCAGATCCGAATGATGGCGCGTCACCTGGGCATCGGCTGATGGACCAGCGGCGAAGAGCAGAGGGCTTCTGCGACCCCGCGTTCGCCGGCGTGCGCGAGCTGTTCGATGCCATCCTCGCCCACGACGATGACGACGGCGAGCTGGGCGGCGCGGTCGCCGCGCAGGTGGCCGGTCGGACCGTCGTCGACTTGTGGGGCGGCGTGGCGGACGGCCGCTCCGGCCGCGCGTGGCAGCGAGACACGGCGTGCGTCGCCTTCTCCGCCACCAAGGCCGTGACGGCTGCGGCCGCCCTGCTGCTTGCCGAGCGCGGCGCGGTTTCGCTCGCCAACGCGGTCGCCACGTGGTGGCCGGAGTTCGCGGCCGCAGGCAAGGACGGCGTCACCGGCGTCCACCTGCTGACGCATCAAGCCGGGCTGCCGTTCTTCGAACGGCCGATCGATGCCGCGCAGGCCGCGGATTTCGACGCGCTCGCGGCCGAGCTCGCCAGGCAGGCGCCGCAGTGGCCGCCCGGCTCGGCCCATGGCTATCACGCGACGACCTTCGGCTGGCTGGTCGGCGAGCTGATCCGGCGCGCGTCCGGCGTCAGCGTCCGCGAGTTCGTGCACGCAGAGCTCGGCGCCGACCTGCACATCGGGGTCGCGGCGGATGCGTTGGACGGCTCGGACGGCCCGGCCCGGATCGCCGCCGGGCGACCCAGCGTCGTCGACGAGCTGCCGGCGCCGAAGGCCGACGCCGGCCGGCTCGTCGCGGCCACTCGCGACCCGTCCTCGCCGTTCTCGCGCAGCACCGGCAATCCGGCGGCGTCGTTCAACAGCCCGGCGCTGCTCACCGCGCAGTGGCCGGCAGCCAACCTGGTCGTGACCGCGCGAGCCCTCGCGGACTTCTACGCGCGGCTGACGGCCGGCCGGATCCTCGCGCCCGCCACGATCCGCGACGCCGTGCGCGAGCGGGTCCGCGGGCCGGACCGCACGCTGGTGCTGGAAAGCGCGTTCGGGCTCGGGTTCATGCTGCCGTCGGCGAGCCTCTTCCTGCCCTCGCTCGCCCGGCCGACCGCCTTTGGGCACCCGGGGGCGAGCGGCGCCCTCGGGCTGGGCGACCTCGAGCGGCAGGTGGCGTTCGGCTACCTTCCCAACGTGGCCCGTCCCGCCCTCGGCGATCGTCGCGCGCACCGCCTCGTCCGCGCCCTGTACGAGTCGTTGTGAGAGTCGCCGCGGGAATGACGCGCCGGTGAGCGCGTCCCGCTACGTCGCGATCGGCGACAGCCAGACCGAGGGCCTGCTCGACCCGGACGGGCGCGGCGGATTTCGCGGGTGGGCCGACCGCTTCGCCGTGCACCTCGCCGACGCCGACCCGCACCTGCAGTACGCGAACCTCGCCATCCGCGGCCGGCTGCTCGGCCAGATCCACGACGAGCAGCTGGCGCCCGCGCTGGCGATGCGGCCCGACCTGGTCACCGTGATGGGCGGACTGAACGACGTGCTGCGGCCAGGATTCGATCTCGACACCGTGGTGAGACATCTTGAGGCCATGCTGTCCGCCGTCCAGGCGGCCGGCGCGGTCGCGATGACGAACACGTTCCCGGACATCGCCGCCATCGCACCCGTGTTGCGCCGTCTCGGGCCGCGCGTCGAGGCGTTGAACGCCGGCATCCGCGCGGCGGCCGGGCGACACGGCGCGCTGCTCGTCGACTTCGCCGAACGCGGCGTCGGCGCGGACTTGCGGCTGTGGAGCCCCGACCGGATCCACGCCAACCCGCTCGGCCACCGGCTGATCGCCGCGGCGTTCGCCGACACCCTTGGCCTGCCGGACCGCGGGGGCTGGGACGAGTCGCTGCCGTGGCAGCCGCCGGCCGGCTGGGTCAGGACGGCCGCTGCTGAGGCGCAGTGGGTCGGCACGACGTTGCTGCCATGGGTCGGCCGGCGGCTGCGCGGCAGGTCCTCCGGCGACGGCGTCGCCGCGAAGCGGCCGCGCCTGACGCCGGTGGCGCCGCTGTTCCACATCGTGCGGCCCGGCGAGTGGCCGTCGTCCGGCGACTACCGGCCGCCGTCGCTGCGCGAGCAGGGCTTCACGCACCTGTCCTTCGCCGACCAGGTTCCTGGCCCGGCCAACGCGCTCTACGGCGATGCCGTCGAGCTCGCGGTGGTCGAGCTCGACGGCGCGCGCATCGGCGTCGACATTCGCGTCGAGGACAGCTACGGCGAGGGCGTCGAGTATCCGCACGCGTACGGGCCGATCCCGGTCGACGCCGCCGTCGCCGTGCATCCGCTGCGCCGCGACGCCGGCGGGGCGTGGGTGTTCAGTCCGGACCCCGGCGCAGCCGTTGGCGCATCGCCGGATCGCTGAGCCACCACGGTTCGTCCCGGTCGACCAGCGGCTGCGCTGGCTGCGCTAGCTGTGCCGGCTCGATCGCGCGTCGCGACACGCGTTCGGCCTCGAGCACGGCGTCCACCTGCGCGGCGTCGCGGGCGTCGGCGCGCAACCACCGGCGGAACACCAACACCAGGAATGGCAGGTCGATCACCTCGGCCAGGCACCAGAGGATCGCGCCCGCCGTCTGTTGGTCGTGCAGCGGGCGCGGGCTCCACGCCTGCGGCACGCGGTGGTCGAACCACGACGTGGCCAGGCTGGCGTGCAGGCGCAGGACGACGCCGGGCAGCGCGTCGAGCACCAGCTCGAAGGAGCCGATCGCGAGCGACAGGCCGACCGCCAGCGAGCTGGTCTCCCGGTCGAGTCCCACCAGCGGCAACACCATCAGCGAGCCGATCACCAGCAGCGCGAGCTGCAGCGCCCAGCCGATCGGCGCGGCGCGGATCGCGAAGGCCGGCAGCGGGCCGAAGAACAGCGCCGCGCTCAACACCGGCACGAGCGCCGGGCCGATCAGCGGGCTCGCCGTCACCCGCGCGAACCGCGAGGCGAGGAATTGCTCGAGCACGCCGGGCTTTGGCTGCATGCCGGGCTTTGGCTGCATGCCCGGCTTCGGCCGCGTGCCGGCCGCGCGCGCCAGCTGCACGGGATGACCGGCGAGCACGAGGATCGGCACCGCCAGCCAGATCGCCAGGGTCTGCGTCGTCCACACCCAATACAGCGAGCGCGAATAGACCTGCAGGAAGCCGCAGCTCGCCCAGACCAGCGCCGCGACACCGACGCCGAAGACGATTGTGCGGCGCCTCGGCCACGGCCCGGCCAGCCGCCGCAGGTTGCGCGTATACGCGAACACCAGCGCGGCGGCGACGACGAGCGCGACCGGCTGCACCGTCCATTGGGTCAGCAGGGCGCCCGCCCCGGGACGCTCGAGCGCGGTCACGCCTCTATCGTCCATCACCGCGTCCTGCCGCGCCGACCGCACTGCCGCGCCGACCGCACTGCCGCGCCGGCCGCACTGCCGCGCCGGCCGCAACTGCAATGATCGGAGGATGCGCGTCTACCTGGGCAGCGACCACGCCGGCTTCGAGTTGAAGGCGCGGCTCGTGGAGCAGGTGCGCCACCTCGGCCACGAGCCGATCGATTGCGGCGCCCACACCTTCGACCCGCAAGACGACTATCCGCCGCCGTGCATCACCGCGGCCGCGCGGGCGATCGCCGATCCCGGCAGCCTCTGCGTTGTCATCGGCGGGTCCGGCAACGGCGAGCAGATCGCCGCGAACAAGGTGCGCGGCGTGCGGGCCGCGCTCGTCTGGAACGACGAGACCGCTCGGCTCGCCCGTCAGCACAACGACGCCAACGTCATCAGCATCGGCGCGCGCAACCACCCCGAGGACGACGCGGCGCGGTTCGTCGAGATCTTCCTGGCCACGCCGTTCTCGCAGGAGCCACGGCACGCCCGGCGCATCGACATGCTCGACGAGTACGAGCGGACCGGCGAGATCGCGGGTCACGAGACGAGCTGACGCCCCGCCCGCCGCAGTTTCGCTTCTCCTGGTTCCGTGTGGTTCCTTTTCGGCGCGAAATTGGACGGCACGAAACCAGGACAAGCGAGAGGTGCGGGCGCGGACGGGGCGTTTAGCTGCCTGCGGTGGGCTTCCAGTTGCGGTGCACGACGTGCACCGTGCGCTCGGCCTCCGCGAGATCGTCGTCGGTCGGGCGGTTGACGTCGCGGGCCCGCAGCGCGCCGCTCACGCCGAGTTGCGACGGCCCGGCGCCGACCAGATCGCGCATGCCTCGTTCGCCGCCGTCCCGCGGACCGCGCCGCTTGCGTGGTTGCTCCGCCGAGACGGGGGTCGCCGGTGCCGGTGCCGGTGCAGGTGCCGGTGCCGGTGCAGGTGCCGGTGCCGGGTCCCGGTCCGGGTCCGGCAGCGCCGCCGCCGCCGCGGCCGGCGCCCCCTGCCCGCGCTGGGCCCGACGCCGCCGACGAGGCGAGGGCTGCTCGGTCATGAGCGGCGGCTCGCCGCGAGCATCGCCGGGCCGCCCACGGCCCGAGGCGCGCAGCGGAGGGCGGCGACGGTTAACCCGGTCATGCCGCCATCCTGCCCGGCGCCCGCCTGCCCACGCGGGATGGCTGAAGTCGATCTTCAATTTCGACCACGGCAGGTGGGAAGGCGCCCCGCGTCCGCGCACAATGGAGGTATGCGAGAACGGTCATGACCGCGGCGCCGGGCCGGGTCGAGTGGGCCCCGGACGTCGTCGCCGCCAAGGCGGCTCAGCAGGCGGAGCTGCGCGCCTACGGCCAGCTGGTCAAGCTGCTCGGCCGGCCGGTGCAGCAACCGGCGCGGGCGCCCGGCAACACGTCGGCGATCTTGGTGCCCGGCTTCATCTCCGGCGACGTGTCGTTGACGGTGCTCGCCCGCGGCCTGCGCAGAAGCGGACATCGCACCTTCCGCAGCGAGATCGGCGCCAACCTCGGCTGCACCGACGACATGGTCGAGCGGCTGCTGCGTCGCGTCGAGGGGGTCGTCGAGGCCGAAGACCGCCGGATCGCCCTGGTTGGGCATAGCCGCGGCGGCATGGTCGTCAAGCTCGCCGCGGCAAGACGACCGGACCTCGTCGCCGGCATCGTCGTGCTGAGCGGGCCGGTCACTGGAACTCTCGGCGTGGCGCCGCACGTCCGCCGCCAGCTCGAGGGGTTGTTCCGGCTGCACGACCGGGGCGGCCGGTTCGCGAGCGTGATCAGCGCGGCTTGCGTCACCGGCGAGTGCGCGGCGCGGACGGTCGCCGAGTTGCTGGCGCCCTGGCCGGCCGACGTCGACTACACCTCCGTCTACTCCACGTCGGACGCGATCATCGACTGGCACACCTGCCTCGACCCGGCGGCCGAGCTGATCGAGGTGCGCTCGAGCCACACCGGCATGGGCACCGACCCGGCAGTGCGGCGGATCGTCGCCGACCGGCTGAAGCGCATCGCGACGACTGCCCGGCCGAAGGCCGGCGGCGCGGCGGTCAGCTGAGCGCGAGCAGCTCGATCAGCGTGCGCGCGGCCTGCCCGCCGTCTTCCAGGGCCATCGCAACCGCGCGCGGCACGTCGAGGTCGTCGAGCAGCGCGCCGGGCACCGCCGCTGCGCCGGGGGCCATGCCAGGACGGGCTGCCGCCGCGTAGAGCTGCTCGAGGGTGGCCTCGGCCTCGTCGAGCGCGCTGGGTTCGTACGCCCAGTCCGCCGCCCAAGGCCGGTTCAGGCACAGCAGCCGGACGGCGCCGGGGGAGTGCTCGCGCAGCAGATCCTCGACGAGCACCAGGTCGCCGCGCGACTTGGACATCTTCACGCCGTCGATGGTCACCACGCCGGCCCGCATCCACGAGCGGGCGAAAGGCGTGACGCCGGTGGCGGCTTCGGCGAGCGCAGCCTCGCTGGCGTGGTGCGGGAACGCGAGGTCGCCGCCGCCGCAGTGGATGTCGACGCTCGGGCCGAACAGCGCCAGCACCATCGCCGCGCACTCCGCGTGCCAGCCCGGTCGGCCGTCGCCCCAGGGGCTCGGCCACGACACCTCGTCGTCGGGACGGCAGGCCTTCCAGACGATCACGTCGAGCGGGTCGTCCTTGTCCGGGTCGTCCGGGTCGTCGTGGTATTCGGCCGCGAGCGTCAGCGCGTCGCCACGGCCGACGCCGAACTGGCCTGCGGCGTGAGCTGTCCGGGCGTACACGGCGCCGTTGCGCTCGTAGGCGGCGTCCTGGTCGAGCAGCGCGGCGGCGAGCTGGATGACGTGCCCGATGTGCTGCGCGGCGCTCGGCGCGAAGTCCGGCGGGCGGACCTGGAGCGTGGCCATCGTGCCCTCGAACGCCGCGCGCTGCAGGGTGGCGAGCATGGTGTGCGACTCGCCGCGGCGGCGCGCCTCGGCAAACAACACGTCGTCGACGTCGGTGACGTTGCGGGCGACCGTGACGGCGTGGCCATGCCAGCGCAACACCCGCTCGGCGGCGTCGGCCCAGATGTAGGTGGCAGCGTGGCCGAGATGGGTGACGTCATAGGGGGTGATGCCGCAGACGTACATCCGCACGTGGCCGACCATGGGCAGCGTCGTGGCGCCGAGCCGCAGGCGCATCGGCGGGCCGGTGAGGCGTGACGGGTTCACGCTCCGCATCCTGCCAGCGGCCCGGTATCGTGTGGCCGGCGGCGCGAGCCGCCGTCCGCGGGCGTAGCTCAATGGCAGAGTCTCAGTCTTCCAAACTGATTGTGCGGGTTCGATTCCCGTCGCCCGCTCTCCTGAAAGGCCCGGAATCACCGGCCTGCGAGTGGCTCCCCGTGTGGCCGCATTTCGAACAAGTTGGTTCTAGTCCGCAAAAAGTCCGCAGAATTTTTCGCGGAGTTCGCGCGGGATTTCGAACGAGCGGCGTCCATCCGGTCCGAAATCTCGTCGAGCCGGTCGGCGTAGAGGTGGCCGTACAGGTCGAGAGTCATCGTGGCGCTCGCGTGCCCGAGCATCGTTTGCACGACTTTCACGTCGGCGCCGGACGCGATGGCCAGCGACGCCGCGGTGTGGCGAAGGCCGTGCGGCGTGAGCCCGTCCAGTCCGGCGGCGGTCACTGCAGGGTCGAAGGCGTTGCGCCGAAACCAGCTCAGCTTGAGCACCGACGCGTCGGGGCGGGCGAACACCTGCTCGCTGGGAGCCTTACCGGCCACCAGTCGCGCGAGCTCGTCGACCAAAAAACGCGGGATCGGCACGCTGCGCGCCTGATGCGTCTTCGGCGTGCTGCGCACGATGCGCCCGGCCACCTCGGCGACTGCCTCGTCGATCGTGGCCCGGCGGCGCAGCAGGTCCAAGCGGCCGACCCGAAGGCCGGCCATTTCGCCGTACCTCACTCCGGTATAGGCCAGGAAGTAGATCGCGGCGCGGTACTCGCCTGCGGCCTCCGCAAGAGCATCGACCTCTTCGAGGGTGAGGTACCGCTTGCTCGCCCGATGCACCCGTGGGAGCACGGCGTACTCCGCAGGGTTGCGAGCCAGACGGCCCGACCGCACGGCGAGCTTCATCATCTGCGACAGGGCGACGTGCGCGGCACGCACGCGGGAGGCGGACAAACCGCGCGCCGACAGATCCGCGAGCCAAGAGACGACGTCCTCATGGCCGACCTCGGCCAGCGCCAGGCTTCCCCATCGTGGCTCGATGTGCGCCTTCAGCAGGCTTTCGTAGTCGCGCCTGGTGGTCGCTTTGAGGTTCGTCTTGGTCTCGAGCCACTTGCTCGACCACTCGCCAACAGTGATCCGCGACAGGGACCGGTCCACATAGCTGCCGTTCGCGATCTCCGTGGTGAGGGAGTTCAACCAATGCTGCGCGTCGATCTTGCGCGCGAAGTGTCGGGACAGCTCTCGGCCGGACGGATCCCGGTGACGAGCTCTCCACCGGCCATCAGGCCGCCTCGCGATGCTAGCCATCATGCCCCCCGAAATGCGGACGCTCCTAGCGCCTCATCACCTCAGGATGGGGTGCCGCCCCAGCCGGCGCAACAACGACGATTGGTCGTCGACGGCAGCTGTTGGCGGTTGGGGCGCAACAACGCTCATGGGGACCATCAGCAAGATCAAACGCGCTCAATTGCCGAGAGCCGGTAGTTCCGGACGATCTCGATTCCCGATCGTCTGAACCCGAGAACCCGTCTGCGAAGATCCTCCGCATGTCTCAGTCACGGGTTGCGGCCGAGGTTGCGAGATGGCGGTCCGACGATGACATCTCAATTGACCACGCCACGCTGATCGAGTCAGACGCCGACTGGCTGATGCCCGTGAAGCGGCTGACGCTCTGGTCGGTGAAGCATCCAACCGACCTCTTGTGGCGACTGCCATGTCTCGAATTCCTGGACATTCGTGGCGGGTCTGGCACCAGCATCAGCCAGGTTGCGCGCTGTCCCGCCCTGCGGGTGCTGGTCGTTAACCAGGTTCGCGGCATGAGCGACCTGGGTGCTGTGGCACAACTTTCGACCCTGGAGCTGCTGAGTCTGTACGGCTTGCCGAGGGTGCAGAACCTCCCCTCAACAGCCGGACTGCCGTTCCTGCACCGCGTCGAACTGGGCTCAATGAAGGGGCTAGCTTCGATTGCGCCGATCCTGGAGGCTCCTGACCTCCACGAACTGCAGTTGTCTCGGATGGTCAACCTTACGAGCGACGATGTGACAGCCATTCGAGAGCACGCCAGCCTGCTCAGATTTGGCTGGTATGCCGAAGATGTACCAGACAAGGTCTGGAAACCCGTCATCGAGGCGGTCTCCAAACCTGCTCCCGTCGCTCTGAGGCCCGAGACGTGGCTCGATCAGCACCCGCACTAGATCACCGCGCGCTCATGCCGCGTTGAGTTCTACCGCGCTTTGCTGCGGCGTTGTGCGCACCGTGCTTTCGGGTAGCACGCCGATCGCCTATGGGCGCCGGGCCCAGGTTGGCTCGCGATCGCCAGTTGGCGGGTCCGTGCCGACGAGTCGCGCTCCCGTCGCAGTCAGGGTGCCGTCTTGTTCCGCGACCAGGGTGCGGGTCCACACGGAGTAGTGGCGGCCTCCCGCCTGTTCTTCTGCCCAGCGAAGTACTTCGTCTGCGTCAGCCTCGTACACAATCTCCCAGGCCTGCGCCCATCCGGTTCCATCTGGCGTCCAGAAGCTGACGACGTAATTCGGGGCCTCGTCGGTGTCGGCATCGAGGTGCGGATTGCCAGTCCCATCGTCGAGCTTCATGGCTGGGGAGCTTAGAGCGCTACCGCGCTCTCATGCCGCACAGTGCGCGATGTCCGTGGTTGTGTGCCATCGTGAGGAGGCAGTGAATACTGGCGGCATGCCTGACGATGAGGGCTCGCCCGAGTCGGTGGCTCGTGCCAATTCTCTACGCGACATGGCTCGTGACATCAAGCCGGGGGTCGCTGGCCTCATGAGCCGCCAGCCCCCGAAGAGGACGGGGGTGTTCGCGAACCGCGACAACCTCGGCCCTAGAGGGCAGCGGCAGTGCGGCACACCAAAGCTCGAAGCCCGATAGAGTGAGGCATCCGCGTTGCGGCTTTACCGGATTTGCCGCCGCGCAGTCCGCCGGACTCTCGAGGCGACTCCGCGTGGAAGGTGGACAGATGGCCGAGAGCTATTGGGCTAGAAGAAGTCCCGCCGGTCGCGTTGCTTTGGGCTTCGGCATGGCCTGGGGCCCAGGCATCGTCATCGGGCTCGTGCTCTACCTCGTTACCTCACACTGGTACTTCGGCATCCTCGGTTTCGCGGTTGTTTGCGCGCTCACGTCGGTGGTTCTCGGCTCAATCGGAGCCACTTTGCGGAAAAGACGCGAACCGGGCGCAGGCGGTGACTGACGGTCAGCCGGTCTTTGTTTTCTATTCAACAGCTCCGATGATAAGCAGCACGATGCCCACGATGCCCGCCGCCAGCAGCGTCCGGCAGGCGACGCGCACGACGGCTACGTATCGAGCGTTGTAGCGATCGAAGAACGCTCGACGTTCGGGCGTGTCCCGCGCGCTTCCGGGAGGTGCCGGGTTTGGAGTGGGTGGTACCCCGTGGGTAGCGAGGTACTGCACGAAGCCGGTTATCGCCGCTCCCGCAAACCCGGCGCCCACCATGCCAGCGCCGAGCGCTTCCAGCGTGTGCATGAGGGCGGTCTACCCATCGCAGCGCGCTCACCGGCTTTGGCTACGAAGCGGCACCGTCCGCTCATGGCACCCCTCTGTGTCAACCAGTCGGCGCGAGCCGGGTTCTAGGCTTGCTGGTGGTGGGTCCGGGAAGAGACTGATCCGAAGTGTCGATGTCGGGGTGTGAGTCGGCCGCGCTGGATTGAAGTGTCGCCCCCGGTTGTCCTCCCGGGCCCGCCCCAGCAGCGCCGGCCAGGCGCCGGGCGTCGTTGTTCATGCGGGCGTAGACGATGTCGGAGAGTCGGCGTTTCAGGCAGCGCATCGCTTCCATGTTGGTCTTGCCGGCGGCCGTTTTGCGGTCGTAGTAACGGCGCCCTCACCGCCCTGACGCAGCTCGGTGAGGGCCATGATGTGCAGCACCCGGTTAATGCGTCGGTTCCCTGCTCGCGAGAGCCGATGCCGGTTCTGATCACCGGAGGAAGCGTCCAGTGGGGCGGTTCCGTTCCAGGAGGCGAAGCGGCCCTTGTCGGCGAAGCGGGAGATGTCACCGACGTCGCCCAACAATCGCGCAGCGCTTGAGGGTCCGATGCCATAGAGCTCGTGGCCTGACCCCGATTGCTCGATCCATGCCGAGTGAGAGTCTGATTGCCCCGA
>NZ_CAXULP010000004.1:0-305301 GCF_964251945.1 uncultured Jatrophihabitans sp. | reverse complement strand
CCAGCAAACACAGCAGCCACTCACGACCCCAAGATCCAATGAGCCAAGTCAGGTCCTACGGTCGTAGTGGCTTCCGTACCAGAGTTAGCAGGATCGGGTCCAGATGCGTGTGGAGATGAGCCTCGGCGCTGCTCTCGCGTGCCATGAGCGAAACCTACCGTTCGGGTCGTCAGGGCGCGGTCGGGACAGTTATCTCAACCCCACGATGCCGCCCGGTCGGACCTGACGGATTCATATGTGTCCGCCATCCTTTCGAGATTAGCCGCGCAGAACGACGGTTCGTCGCGTCCACCTGCCGCCGTCACGCCAGCAGCTTGACGGCGGGGTTTCATCGACCAGACGAGCCCCATCCAGGTTGGAGCGGTGGGAGATCAGTCAGGTCGGGATCCGGCGGTTGCGGGGTATTGCCGTCGTCGCCGTCCCATTGTCGGCCGTATTGGTCCGGAAGCGTGCCCCATCCCCAGTACGGGGTTGGGTGCTGGGGGGTTACGCCGAGTGTGTCCATCGGGTCGATGCGTTCGGCGCCGACCGTGCACAGGTGGGTCCAGTTGTCACCGAGGTCGAAGACGTAGACGAATTGTTGGCCTGGTTTCAGGACTCCGAGCTTGACGAAATCGTCGACTCGCGATTCGTCGGGAGGGTCTTCCCAGTTCTGGTCGATGAGCAGGCCGGCGGGGTCACCGAGGTCGAACATGTGCAGGTGTGCGCGGTCCCATCGTGCGAACGCGTCATCGACTGCGCTCGCGAGGTCGGCGAAGGTCTGTGTCCGGGCGGCGGCGAAGATCCTGCCCGGCCGAGGCCAGATGACTGCGCCGCCACCCTGGATGAGGTCGACGCGAATCGACAGCCAGGTCCGAGCCACCCAAGGACCCTGTCAGAGCGAGACTTTCGTATCAATCTGGTCGTTCCCTACAGGCCCGCATGCGCGTCCTATCGACGGCTGAAGATCGCAGGATCGTGGTCGCCCGAGCTGGGTACGCACGCTGACAGCCGCCTATGGTAATGTATCCGATCAGATACGTCAGTGGTATTGGAGGAGGACAATGGCGGGTGCTGAGCTGCTGGCGCGGGTTCGCCGCGGGTCGGGGTTGAGTCAGGACGAGCTTGCCCGTAGGGCAGGAACCTCGCGGACCGCGGTCTCGGCCTATGAGCACGGTCGTAAGTCACCGGCACTGGAAACCGTGGATCGGCTTGTGTCCGCTGCGGGTTACGAGCTCGATGCTCGGCCGCGCGTGGAGTTTGTCAGGGTGGCCGGAGCGCGGGGCCGGGCCGTGTTCGTGCCGACTGCGTTGCCGCGGCTGCCGGTCGAGCTGGCGCTGGCGACGGTCGAGCTGCCATTAAGTCTGAACTGGTCGCAGCCTGGGCGGCTCTTTCGGCTCGTTGACCGAGGTGATCGGGCGCGGGTCTATGAGCTGGTGCTGCGCGAAGGTGCACCTGCTGACGTGATTCGTTACGTCGATGGCGTGCTGCTGGTCGACCTGTGGGAGGAGCTCGTGCTTCCCCGAGCGGTGCGGGCGGCGTGGTCGCCGCTGATCGCGCAGACCATCGGTGAGTCGAGGGCATTGGCGACGGCGTAGTGGTGGTCGACGAGCCGGGCGGTCGGCTGACTGCTTTCCAGGTCGAGGTGGCGCGGCTGTTCTTCACCTGCCCGCGAGCGGCGGATTTCTGCTGGCTGGGGGAGGCGCACTGCTGGCGCAAGGACTGACGGCGCGCCCGACCCAGGATCTGGATTTCTTCACCCGCCCCGGCGCAGGCGATGTCCGTCGTGCTCGCGATGAGTTCACCTCCGCAGCCGGTTGTCGCGGCTGGAGCGTCGAGCGGGTGCAGGACTCGGAGACGTTCTGCCGACTGCTCGTGCACGGCCCCGAAGATCTACTCGTCGATCTCGCCCTCGACTCAGCTCCGGGGCGAGCGCCGAGTGCGAGCATCGCCGGGCCGACCTTTGCGCCGGACGAACTCGCCGGCCGCAAGGTCATTGCCTTGTTCGATCGCGCCGCGGCGCGAGACTTCGTCGACGTCCATGCGTTGAGTCGAAGGTTCTCCAAGACAGAACTGCTCGACCTGGCGCGCGAGGTCGACGCCGGTTTCGACGTGCCCGTATTCATCGACATGCTCCGGCAGTTGGCCCGCTACGCTGACCTTGATCTTGCCCTCGGCGACGTCGACGTCGACGCGCTGCGCGTCTTCTTCCAGCAATGGACGACGGAACTAGAGGCTGGGTAGGGATTCGACCGACTTTGGACCGCAACGTTTCCGACACGATGGAAGGCCATGACTCTCGACGGCGGAGATGCGGTGTCCTATCCACGCATGACAGCGAGTCGTTACCCGTGGACCTCGGAGCCGGCCGCGTGCAACAGTCGTGCAACGCGACACTCGAATACAACCGTCGCAACCAACATGATCAACCTGCGGAGGTCCCGTAACCAGCGGATCGGGCATCATCCAACTCAGCCAACGCCGGGCGGAAAACGTTGACACGGTAGGGGTCACTGGTTCAATCCCAGTATCGCCCACCACCCCTTGGACCCCCCCGGATTCCGGGGGGGCAAATCGTTTCTCAAGATCATCAAACGACTGGTGAGACGTAACCTCGTCGCGGTTGCCACGAACTCCCTCAGACTTCCCAGTCGTAACGAGGCCGACGCGGAAGTCGATCTTGACCAATCCATGGGGGGTTGGACAACAGCATGAACACAACGGACCCGCCGGCGAAGCCGGCGGGTCCTTCTCACGCCAGAGCTGCATCGTCACCATCAAGGACGCCGTCGCCGTCATCCACGGCGCCGGTCAACAGACCCGCATAGCTTGGCCCGGAGGGAAATCCGTCTCGACCCTGTGGCTGATCTGCCGAGCTGTGCGCTTGACACAACGCTCTCTGGGCTTACATGCTTCACCTATGCAGTTAGATGAAGCAGATAAAGGTTCCTTGGCGTTCCGTCTCGACCATGCCTCCGGCGTCCCGACCTATCTGCAGCTTGTTCGCCAGGTGGAGGACGCGCTGCGTCTGAGTCGACTTGTTCCCGGCGACCAGCTGCCGACGGTGAAGGACGTGGTCGCGTCGCTGGCGATCAATCCGAACACTGTGCTGAAGGCCTACCGGGAACTGGAGCACAAGGGAATCGCCGCGGGCCGCCCCGGGCTCGGCACGTTCATCAACACGACGCTCGATTCTCCGCCGCTGAAAGACTTTCAGGCGCTCCGCAAACGCCTCGACCGGTGGCTTGCCGACGCGTTCGCAGCCGGATTCGATCAGGACGACATCAGCGCGCTGTTCAACGGGACCCTGCACGCTGCGGTGAGCCGTGGCTCGAAGGCCGCCTCGTGAACGTGATCGAGGCCCACGGTTTGAGCAAGCGCTACGGCCGCACCTGGGCGTTGCGCGATCTCAGCATTGCCATCCCGGCAGGCCGGGTCACTGCCCTCGTCGGCCCGAACGGTGCCGGCAAGACCACGCTGCTGCATGTCGCGGTCGGACTGACCACCCCAACGAAGGGCAGCGTGGCGGTCCTTGGCGGTTGCCGACCCGGCGATCCTGGTGCACTCGCCGACATCGCCTTCGTGGCCCAGGACGCCCCGCTGTACCGAAACCTCAGCGTCGCAGACACCATCCGCCTGGCCGAGAGCATGAACGACCGGTTCGACGCCGCGGCTGCCCGCAAACGCATCGCCGACCTCGACATCCCGCCCCGGCGACGCATCGGCAAGCTGTCCGGCGGCCAGCACACGCAGGTCGCGCTCGCCGTCACACTGGCTCGGAGACCTAAGCTCGTCATCCTCGACGAGCCCGTCGCCAGTCTCGACCCGCTCGCCCGACACGACGTGATGGCGGCGCTGATGGCGGTCGTCGCCGAGGAAGGTCTGTCGGTCGTGCTGTCCTCGCACGTCGTCGCCGAGCTCGAACGAGTCTGCGACTACCTCGTGATCCTCGCCGCCGGTGGCGTCCAGGTTGCCGGGAACGTGGATGACCTCCTCGCCGAACACCACGTGCTCACGGGCACGCCGACGGCGGCGGAAGCGCTCGCCCGAGGCCTCGCGGTCGCCCGGCGCTGGCAGACCGACCGACAGGCGACGCTGCTCGTGAGGGGGCCGCTGCCCCCACACCTCCCACCAGGTCTGCAGATTGCGCCGACCAACATGCAGGAGCTGGTGCTGGCCTACCTGCGCGAACCCCAGCTGAAAGCCCTTCCCGGACCGCACGGCACCGACGAACGAATTAGCGCATGACCGCCACGACCACACACCTAGGCACCCGCGCTCCCGCACACACCGCTGCGCTGCGCTGGAAGCGTGC
Organism: uncultured Jatrophihabitans sp.; assembly: GCF_964251945.1. GTDB lineage: Bacteria > Actinomycetota > Actinomycetes > Mycobacteriales > Jatrophihabitantaceae > Jatrophihabitans. The sequence continues at coordinate 301,007 of NZ_CAXULP010000004.1, read as the reverse complement.
GCGCGGCCTGGCCTGGGTGACATGGCGCCAACAACGCACCGCCTACGTCACCACCGCGGCGGTGCTCGGCGGCCTTGCCGTGTTACTCCTGGTCAACGGACTGGCGATGCACAGCAATTACCGCGATGTCGGGCTGTCGTCATGCGGAGCGCTCGACGAAAACCGCTGCCAAGTCCCGCTGGGACTGTTCGAAGCCAACTACCAGAGCTGGGCCCAGTACATCCCCCGGTTCGTCATATTCGTGCCAGGACTGCTCGCCGCGTTCGTCGCCGCACCCCTCATCGCCCGGGAGGTCGAATCCGGCACCTACCGCTTCGCCTGGACTCAGAGCCGCAGCCGCAGCAGCTGGCTGGCTGCCAAGGTCGTGCTCGTCCTCGTTCCGATCGCGCTCGCCGCCGTCGGGTTCTCCGCATTGTTCGCCTGGTGGTTCGCTCCGTTCACCCCGTTGATGGGCCGGATGTCAATCGGGCAGGCCTACGAGGTCAGCGGAACCGTGTTCGCAGCACGTACTGCGTTCGGACTCGCGCTCGGCCTGCTGTTCGGTGCGGTTCTACGCCGAGTCGTCGCCGCGATGGCCGTCACGCTTGCCCTGTGGGTAGCCACGGTCTGGGTGAGCATGGTGTACCTGCGGCCGGTGATCGAACATCCCCTCGACCTGCCGGCCCACTCGTCGCTGATCACCCGCGGCGGCTGGACCGTCAGCGAGTACTTCCGCGGCCCGAGCGGGGCTCACCTCGCGAACAAGGGCGCCGCGTTTGCCCACCTGTATGCGCAAGCGCAGCACGACGGCGTCAACGACAGCACCACCTTCATCGCGTGGCTTACCCGACACGGATATCTGCAGTACGTGACCTACCAGCCCGAGCAACGCTTCTGGCACTTCCAGCTCATCGAGTCCGGCGGCTACCTCACGGTCACCCTCGTCATCATCGCCACCCTGTTCTGGTGGATCCGCAAACACATCGACTGACCGATGAATCGGGCCCGTACACAGATTTGTGGCGGCCGCGGGCTCGTGAGCGAACCGCAGACGACAGCTTCAGCGCGCCTTGGAGAGCAACATCCCCCGCGCACCTGGACGACACTGTCGACCTCCACACCCGGGTGATGGTGCAGCTGGCGGCGATCCTCGCCGCCGGAGGGCTCAGCGAGTTCCGCGGTGGCCGCGGCTGCGCCGGCCAACGCCGGCCTGAGCCCCGTCAAGCTGGCGCAGCAGCCGTCATGACGGTCCCGGCCGCGGCGCACGTGCAGGTGCGAATTCCGGTGAGTCTCAACGGTGGCGGCGCTGCGGAGTCCATCCCGGGCGAGGCGTGGCGGCGAGGAGTTCCTGCGTGTAGGGCGATGTCGGGCTGGTCAGCACATCGTCCGCCGGCCCCTGCTCGACGGTGCGTCCATCACGGAGCACGAGAATGTCGTCCGCGATCTGCCGAACGACGCCGAGATCATGGGTGATGAACAGATAGGCCGTGTTCGTCTGGCGCTGCAACTCCGCGAGCAGATTCAGCACCTGCGCTTGCACCGAGACGTCAAGTGCTGAGACAGCCTCGTCCAGGACGATGACGGCGGGGCGGGCAGCGAGGGCGCGGGCAATCGCCACCCGCTGGCGCTGACCTCCCGACAGCCGGCTCGGATACACGCCGGCATGACTGCTCGTGAGGCCGACGGCTTCGAGAAGCTCGAGCGCCCGCGTGCGCCGAGCGGCGCGATCCAGGCTGTCGTGCAACGCGATGACCTCCGAGATGGCTGCCCCTACGGGCTGTCGAGGGTCGAGGCTGGTGAACGGATCTTGGGCCACGAGCTGCAGTTGGCGGCCGCGACGGCGACGCAAGCGGGTGGATCGGCTCCACCGGCTCCGGTCCTCGCCGGCGACGACCACGGTGCCGGCGGTCGCAGGCGTGGAGCCGGTAACGATGGCCGCGATGGTCGACTTGCCGGCGCCGGATTCACCGACGACGGCAAGGGTCCGTCCTTCGTCGATGGACAGGCTGACGTCGTCGACGACGAGCGTTGCGCCGTAGCGTTTCGTCAGCCCGGTTACCTCGACGATGCTCATTGGGCATCGTCCAGCGCGGCGGCGGACCCGGTTGCGCTGAAGTCAACGGAGACCGAGCCCGAGGCGATCTCGGCGGAGCGGTGGCACCGGGCCCGTCCGATGGCGGTCGGCGTCAGCGCCGGGAGCTCTCGTTGGCATCGCTCGATGCGGATCGGGCAGCGAGCCAGGAACGGGCAACCGGATGTGAAGCTTGCTGCGGCCAAAGGGATTCCGGGGATGGCGGGAATCCGGCTCAGACGCCGATCGAGCGGTGGCCGCGAGGCGAGGAGCCCGATCGTGTAGGGGTGGCGCGGTTGTCGGCGCAGTTCCTGGGCAGGTCCGATCTCGACGATCATCCCGGCGTACATGACGGCGACCTGGCTGCAAACGGCCAGCGCAAGGTCGAGGTCATGGGTGACGAAGACCATGGCGGTGCCTTGTGCGCGGCGAAGATCGTCGGTCAGCAGCAGCACATCGGACTGCGTGGTGACGTCGAGGGCGGTGGTGGGTTCATCGGCCAGGATCAGCGTCGGCCGCGGCAGTAGGACGGACGCGATCATGATGCGCTGCAACAGGCCACCCGAGAGTTCGAACGGGTACTGCGACATACGCCGTTCGGCGTCGGCGATGCCCATGCCGTGCAGCAACTCCACGGCGCGGACACGGGTCGCGGCGAGATCCTCGCCGGCATCGCGGGAGGCCTCCAGAAGAAAGTCCCCGATGCGTCGGGTCGGATTGATCGCGCTACGCGGGTCCTGAAAGATCAGCCCGACTTCCCGGCCACGGAGCCGACGAAGGGCGCGTCCGCGGGCTGCGAGCGCATCCGTGCCGGCGACGCGGATCGACCCGGATACGTGCGAACCGGGCGGCGCCAGCGCCGTGATCGCGCGCAGCGTCATGGACTTCCCGGAACCGGACTCTCCGACGAGCCCGACCGATTCACCGCGACCGACTTCCAGGTCGACTCCCAGCAAAACGTTGGCATCGGATTTTGGCCCACGCACCGTGAGTCGCAGGTCCTCGATCGACAGAGCGGGGACGGTCATGGCGTCGCCTCCAACGGCGTGCGCCCTGGACGTCGGGGAAGGGACAGTCCTCGGCGGCGAGGTTGCTCGCCGGAGAGCCTGGCGCCTAGGACGAACAGGGAGAGGACGGTCGCGACGATTGCCACGCTTGCCGCGATCGCCTGGGTCGGGTGGCCCTGCAGGATCGCGTCACGGTCACTGACCATGACTCCCCAGTCCGCCCGCGGTGCCTGGACCGCCAACCCCAGGAACGACAGGGAGGCGAGATCAACGAGCGCGTAGGCGAACGCAACGGTGGCCTGGCCGACGATCAACGGCGCGAGGTTGCGGAGCATGTGGCCGGCGGTGATGCGGAAGACGCCGACACCCTGCACAGACAGCGATGTGACATAAGCGAGTCGTCGTTCCCGTTCGGCCGCGGCAACGACGACCCGCGCGACGTAGGGCACGTAGGAGACAGCGAGCGCGATGACCGCCGGCCAGAGCCCGACACCGAATAGCGACACGGTCAGAATCGCAAGGAGCAACCCCGGGATTGCGAAGATGATGTCGAGCACCCGGTTGACCAGGAATGCCACCGCACCACCACGCCACGCTGCGACGAGCGCGATCGGCACGCCGATGAGCAACGACAGAACGATGATCGCTGCCGGCCCCACGAGGCTCGTCTGCGCGCCATAAACGAGCCGCGACGCGATGTCTCGCCCGGTCGAGTCCGTTCCCAACAGGTGGCCACTCGTCGGGCCCTGGAAGGCAGCGAGCAAGCTGCCGGCATCCGGATCGTGTGGCGCGATCAGCGGCGCGAGGACCGCGCAGGCCACAACCAGCATGAGGATCGTCATCGCGATCCAGCCGGAGGTTCCGAGATTGGTTCGACGCGCGGTCATCACGATGCCCCCGCTCGGCTGCGAAGCCGCGGGTCGAGAACGGCGTTCACGACATCGGCGACGGTGTTGAGCCCGACGAACGCGACGACGAACAGCAGGGAGATCGCCTGAACCACCGGAAAGTCCTTCTGCTGCACGGATGAGATGAGCAGCTGCCCCAGGCCGCCGAGCCCGAACGCGTTCTCGACGACGACCGCGGCCGCGAACAGGCCGGCCACCTGCAGGCCGGCGATCGTCACCACGGAATTGGCCGACAGCCGGAGCACGTGGCTGCGGACGATCCGGACGTTGCTGATTCCCCGGGCGCGGGCAGTTTGCACGACGTCGGATGCGAGCTGTTCTTTGGCGACGACGCGGGTGGTGCGGGCGAGCAGACCGAGCGATATCGTCGCCAGGCACAGTGCGGGCAGGGTCAGGCTACGGATCCAGCCGACCAGACCCGGCTCCAGACCGTAGGCCGGGAAGATCTTGAATCGGACGGCGAAGATCGAGATTGCCACCGACGAAGCGACGAAAGCCGGCAGCGCCGTCGCAAGCGAGGTGAACGCCGTGACCGCGATATCGACGACGCCGGGACGCAGCGCGGAGAGCAGGCCCAGCCCGATTCCCAGGACGACCACGATCACCGCGGAATATCCGACGAGCGCGAGGGTGATCGTCGTGGGGTGCGCAATACGCGCCGACACGCTCTGTTGGGAGATCAACGAGGTGCCGAAATTGCCGTGCAGGACGTTGTCGAGCCAATGCACCCAGCGAGTCAGGAACGGCTGGTCGAGACCGAGATCATGTCGGACCGCTCGGCGAGTGGCTTCCGGTGGCGGCCGCGACCCGAACAGGACGTTCTCCGGACTTCCCGGCGCCACGTAGATGCTCGCGTAGACCACGAAGCTGGCGATGAGCAGTGTCGCGACCAGGCCGGCCAGTCGCTTCACCAAGAATCCGATCATCACGCACCGCTCGCCGGCGACGCTGCTGTCACCGGCCGCCGACGGCCGCAGCCCACGGTGACGCCATGAACGAGAAACTCAGCGTGGCTCCCGCGAGCTTGTTCGACAGGTACACCGTCGAGCGGGGCTGGACGATCGGGATCGCCGGCAGGTCCTTCGCGAGTTCCTTCTCCGCGGTGATCAGCAGGGTGGCTCTCGCGGTCGGGTCAGTGGTGGCCCAGGCCTTGTTCAACGCGGCGTCGACGGTGCTATTGCTGTAGCCGCTGAAGTTGTTGTCGCCGCCGGTCCCGCCGAGCAGACTGTCCTGGAACAGCGGCTCGGGCAGTTCGACGTAGCTCTTGGTGAGAAAGGCGTCGAACGGCGTCCGGGCTTTCGCGTCGGCGAACAGGGATCCGTATTGCTGGTTGGGCAGTCCCTGGATCTTCATCCTGAGCCCGATGGAGTCGCCGGCCTGTTGGATGACGGTCGTGATCTGGGTGCTCTGCGCGTCGCCGGTCGGGTATCCCAGGGTGACCGACTTGCCCGCGGCCCCGGCCTGGGCGATGAGTTTCTTCGCCGCACCCAGGTCGTCGGTGATCGGCGTGTAGGCCGCCTGGAAGGTGGCCTTTGCGTAGCCCCAGACGCCGGGGCCGGAGAGCCGGTAGAGCGGATCGGCGGTGTTGTTGTAGATCGTTTTCGCGATTCCCGCCCGATCGATCACCATCGACAGGGCCTGACGGACGCGGACGTCGCTGAGCGTCCCGGTGTTCTTCGCGATCAGCAGGTCGACGTTCTCGGGAGTGGAACCGGCCGCACCGACGTAGGTCTGGCCGGTGGTCGACGACTTGAGCGTCGAAAGCAGACCGGACGGCACGTTGAACCCCCCGTCGACCTTGCCCGATGTGAAGGCATTGGCGAGGGCGGACGGATCGGCGGGGTAGAGGAAGGTGAACGACGACGCGTGCGCGGCATGGGCTGAATCCCAGTAGTTCGGGTTCTTGTTCATCACGAGCTTGCTCGTGCCGTCGAAGGAGCCGTAGGTGAACGGCCCGGTGCACATGACGCCCTTCTGCGGGCTGCCGAACGCGCGGCCGGCCTTGGTGGTGAACGCCTTCTCCACAACGGCGCCGCTCAGCGTCGCCAGAACGGCATTGAACTCGGTGGTCGGCTGCTTGAACGTAATCGTGACAGTCGTAGGGTTGTTGGCAACGATGGAGGACACCCGCTGGAAGTTGGCGGCGTAGTTCGACCCCACCTTCGGGTCGAGGTTGCGGTTCAGGCTGTAGGCCACGTCGGTTGCCGTCATCGGCGTTCCGTCCCAGAACTTCACCCCGCTGCGAATGGTCAGCTTGAGGTGCGTCGGATCGACGTAGTCCGTTGCCGTGGCGAGCCCCGGTGTCATCGCGTAGTTGGGCCCGACCCGCAGCAACGGTTCGCACAGGTTCGGAATGACCGTCTCTTCGGGATAGTCGGCGAGTGCGAGCGGATCGAGACTGATCGGCGGACGGTAGTCGCCGTACCAATTGACGTTGCCGACGGAGCTGTGCGCCGTGCCGATCTGGAAGGTGGACTTCGAGGCACCCTTCACAGCGCCGCCGGTCGGCGGCTTCGACGAGCTGGAGCCCGAACAAGCCGCCAGCAGAATGGCGAGTGAAGCAGCTCCGCAGGCAGCGGTGACAAGCCGGGTGGCGGCCATGATGACTCCTAGCGTCAGGGTTGCGAGCGGTTCATTCCGAGCTGTGGACGAGTTGGCCGCGCACATAGGTGCGGTGCACCCGGGCGGTGTGGATCTGGCCGGCGGCAACGCCGAACAGATCACGATCGAGGACGACGATGTCGGCCGGTGAACCGACCGACAGGCCGCTCTCGCGGTGCGCCGCGAAAGCAGAACCTGCCGTATAGGCCACGAGCGAGTCGGCCAGGCCAAGCGCCTGGGCAGCGTCGAGGGGCGGGGTCCCGTCCGGCGCGTCGGCGCCGAGTCGGGTCACTGCGGTCTGGATGCCGAGTAGGGGATCGGGGCTGCTCACCGGCCAGTCGCTACCCATGGCGAGGGCGGCTCCCGCCTTCTGCAGCGCCGCAAACGGGTATTGCCAGCCGGCCCGTCGGGCGCCGAGGAAGGGGATGGTGAGTTCGTCCATCTGCGGCTCGTGGCATGCCCAGAGCGGTTGGAGGTTTGCGATGGCGCCCACCGCGCGAAACCGCGGAATGTCGTCCGGGTGCACAATCTGCAGATGCGCCAGCTGGTGGCGGCGATCCGACGTGCCATTGACGCTGCGGGCATGCGTGAGTGCATCGAGCACCTCACGGACGGCCCGGTCGCCGAGGGCATGGAAGTGGATACCGAATCCGGCCCGGTCCAGCCCGGTGACGACCTGGTTCAACAGCTCGGGGGACAGGAACGACAGGCCGCGATTGTCGGTGGGATGCCCGCAGCGGTCCAGGTACGGCTCGAGCAGCCCTGCGGTGAACGTCTCGGCGACGCCGTCCTGCATCACCTTGACTGTGTCCGCTCGGTACCGGTGTCCGCCTTCCGCAACCGCCCGCCGGACCTCGCTCAGCAGGCCGATCTGGGTCTCGACGTCGGCAGCGGCAATTCCGCGATCCCACCAGAGCGCCGCTTCCACGCGCGCGGTCAGCCAACCCTGCTCAGCGGCGCGCAGGTAGGTGCTGTGCGGCCCGATCGGTTCGGCGATGTCGACGAGGGCGTCCTGCCAGCCGACGATGCCGAGGCTGTGCAGGTACGCCTGCGCACGTCGCAGGCCGTCGTCGTACTCCTGCTGGTCCGGTGGCGGGAGCAATCGCGCAACCAGGTCGATGGCCCCTTCGTGCAGCAACCCGGTGGGGGCGCCGTCCGAATCCCGCTCGATACGACCGTCGCGCGGATCAGCGGTCCGAGCGTCGATGTCGGCGAGGCGAAGGGCCGCGCCAGACACCCAGGCCGAGTGGTGATCCCGGTTGATGAAGTACGCCGGCCGGTCGCCGACCACCGCGTCGAGCAGCTGGCTCGACGGCCGGCCGCCAGGGAACGCAGGTAGCGACCAGCCGCCCCCGACCACCCACGGCCGGTTCGGATGTTGCACGAGGTAATGCGCAATCGCCTCGGCGTACTCATCAGCTGAGGACCGGCCGCTGAGATCGCAACGCCCGAGTTCTAGGCCGCCCTGCACCGGATGGGCGTGAGCATCTATGAAGCCAGGAAGCACCGAGCGACCGTCGAGATCGACGACCTCGTCCGCGGTGCGCATGAAGTCTGCGACCTCTGCGTCGCCGCCCACGGCGACGATGACGCCGTTGCTGACGGCGATCGCTTCGGCACATGTGCGTCCCGCGTCCGCGCGGAACACCCTGCCGTTGCGGAACACCACAGCCTCGGTCGAGCCCATCGCCACCTCCACCAGTACGTGTCCCAAAGGAAACGCTCTGACCGCAGTGTTGTCAACACTGTTGACAACACTATTATGGTCTAGTTCTGCGCGCCGGGGATCCGAGAAGGAGTGATCGTGGCTGCAGCTCGAGGCAAGCCCGCATCGACACCAGCCGTGCGTCCGGGCCGCATCGTCGCGAAGGGCGAAGGTGCTGCTCTCTCGGCGGATGCGATCGTGGACGCCGCGCTGGAGCTTACGGAACGAGAGGGAGCCGGCGCCCTCACCGTGCGCCGTCTCGGCAGCGAGCTCGGTGTCGACGCGACAGCCTTCTACCGGCACTTCCGCGACAAGGACGAGCTCGTCCTGGCGGTCAGCGATCGCATCATCGCGATGACCCTCGACGTCGTCGTCGAGTCCGATGACTGGCGCGAGACGCTGCGTTCGATCACCAGTGCTGCCTATGTGATCAACCTGCGCTACCCGGCGGTCACCAGCATCACGTTCGCCCGCATCACAGGTGGCCGGGCTGAGCGGGCCATCGTCGAGAAGATCCTTGCCACGATATCTCGAGCCGGCTTGTCGCCGGCAGAGACAGCGTTGTACTACCGGGCGATCGTCGACGCGATGCTCTCCTTATCTGGTCAAGCAGCGGCAGTGGCCAATCTCGAGCCCGCAGTGCGCGCCAAGGACGAATCCGCGTGGACACAGATCTACGGACTGCTTTCCCAATCGGACTATCCGATCACGGGCGCACACGCAAAGGAACTTGCCGCCCTCTCGGAGCAGGACGTCTTCGAAACCATCATCGAGGCCGTGATCGAGGCAATTGCCGCGCGGGCCGCGGCAACATCGCCGCAGCCAGCGGCCCGAAAGTCCAGAGCAAAGCAGTCCAGCCGGCGCGAAGAAGAACTCAACTAGTCCTGGAGAATCCCGTGGCCACAACAACTGCCAAGCTCGATGTTCTCACCATCGGCTACGCGCATGATCGCGTGGCGAGCACATGCACGTTGGTCCGCGACGGCGACGCCGTAATTGTCATCGATCCAGGAATGGTCGCGAACCGCGCCCTACTACTGCAACCGCTCGCAGACCTGGGGCTCGGTGCGCAAGAGGTGACCGACATCGTCATCAGTCATCACCACCCCGACCACACCGTGAACATCGCGCTGTTTCCCAACGCGAAACTGCACGACGTGATGGCGACCTACGTCGACGACCTCTGGCTCGACCACGAGCCCGGCGAATTCGCCGTGTCGCCGGCGGTGCGGCTGGTGGCCACCCCCGGCCACACCGACCAGGACGTCAGCACGCTCGTGCAATCCGACGACGGACTAATCGTGCTGACGCATCTGTGGTGGGGGGCGCAGGGCCCGGCGCAAGACCCGTTCGCGGCTGATGTCGCGGTGCTCAAGGCCTCCCGCGAGAAGGTGCTCGCACTGGAGCCAGCACTCATTGTTCCGGGCCACGGCGCACCCTTCGCGCCGACCGAATCGACCCCCCGGTGAGCTGCGTACCGTGCCTGATGGATTGCCCCGTGGAACGCTGCTGCCTTCTCGACTCCCCAGCCGACTTGCGCTGACGTCGCGCTCTCAGCTGTGCGGACGGGTCCCTTTCGGTGCGTGCTCGTCGTAAGAATCCGGCGAGTTCCCGATTGGTGTCGACCACAAGGCCGCCGAACTTGGTTACACGGTCGTCGAAGCGGGACGGGTGGGCGGCGCTACGGGCGGTAGGGAGGGGCGACGCCCCAGCCCCAGTGCGGCACCGGAGCATGAGGGATCGGCTCGGCGTCCAGCTGCGAATTCGCCACGGCGATCCGGGTACCCCACTCCAGGTAGCCCATGATTGCGGCGCGGAACTCCGGGTCGGCCGGCAGTGATGCGTCGTCAGCGGCGCGGCTCATCAACGTGACGAACCGCAGCCGCTGCTCGCCAGTGATGGCCAAGTAGCGGTGGTGGCTCAGCATCGTCTCGTAGCCGCCGAGCTCGTCGGTGTAGCGGGCCGGACCGCCGAGCACCTCCGCCCACCACGCCGCCACGTGATCGCGATGGGCGACGCTAACCCCGCCCGGAAAGAGCGGCCCGAGAAGGTCATCCTGCTCGACGCGGTCGTAGAAGGAGTTGATCATCACGGCAATCGGCTCAGTCCCGCCCGCCCACTCGATCAAGGTCGGTACCGGCGTCTCGTCGTTGGCCACACGGCGAGATTACATAATTACGCGAACGGCTCCCAGCATGCGACACACCGCCGGGAGTCGTCTGTGCGCTAGGCGGCATGGAGACATCGGCGCCCGATGACGTTGCGCACGGACCAGCACGCTAGCGGTCAACGGGTGATCATGACCGACCTGGCAGACCACTGTGCTGGCGAAGCCAGGTCCTGGGTGGACCGCTGAGTCCTAGGTGCGTGGGTCCTTGGTTCGGCAGGGCGTGAGATAGCCGCCCACAGCTCCTACGTCTGGGCGAGAGTTGGTGAAGCATCCGCACGACCTGTGTCAGAAACGGTCGCACGCCACCTGCGGCCGCGAGAAGAAGAGGCAGATCATCATGAGCATCCCCAACGATCGGCCGGCGACCTGGTTCGTGACCGGCACGGCGCGAGGCCTCGGACTCGAGCTCGCAGTGCAGGTGCTTGAGCGCGGCGACAACCTTGCCGCGACGCCCCGCTCCGTCGAGCGGCTGATCAGCGCACTCGCCGGACGCGTCGACACCGCCAAGCTCCTCGCCCGCCAAGTGGACCTGCGCGACCCCGCCGACGTCGCGCGTGCGTCCGAGCAGACCACCGCCCGCTTCGGCGCTCTGCACGTGGTCCGAGCGGCGTGAAATTCGCTACCGTTCGCCTGGCCGACCGGCAGACCGCCGTCCTGGTGGAGGATGACGGACGAACCTTGCGCGACCTGAGTGGGGTTACGGGTGCGGGGTCGGTGCTCGACGTGATCGAGAACTGGCAGCGACTGAGCAGAGAACTGCGCACTGCCGAGCTGCCGATGCTCACCGGCGCACACGCGCTGCTCGCACCGATCCCGGCGCCGCGGCGCAATCTGTTCGCGGTGGGCAAGAACTACCGCGAGCACGTGAACGAATTCGGCCGCTCTGGCTACGACAGTCCGGAACGCAGCGAGGATCTGCCAACCAAGCCGGTGGTGTTCTCCAAGGCGACGACCGCCGTGACCGGGCCGTTCGACCTGATCGAGCTGCACGCTGGTGTGACGTCGGAGGTGGACTACGAGGCCGAGCTGGCGGTGATCATCGGGACGGGCGGCCGCGCCATCAGCACGGCCCGCGCGATGGATCACGTGTGGGGTTACACCGTCGTCAACGATGTGACCGCCCGCGACCTGCAGCGCGACCACAAGCAGTGGCTGCTCGGCAAGTCTCTGGACACTCACGCGCCCATGGGCCCGTGGGCGGTCAGCGCCGACGAGATCGAGGACGTCACCACCTTGCGCGTGACGAGTTCGGTCAACGGTGAACCGCGGCAAGACGCCGTGATCGCCGATTTGATCTTCTCGATCCCCGAGCTGATCGCGACCATCTCGGCGGGGATCACGCTAATGCCCGGCGACGTCGTTGCCACCGGAACACCGGCCGGTGTGGGTATCGGCTTCGATCCGCCGCGGTTCCTGCAGGCGGGTGACGTCGTCGAGTGCTCGGTCGAGCGCATCGGCACGATCCGCAATACCGTCGGCTGCCACCAGTAGAGGAGAAGCGCCATGCACGTCGGCGAGATCGAAATCCATCCGATAGCGGACGGCACCTTCCGCGCCGGTCCGGGGTACTTCGGTGAGCACGTGACGGCGCACGGTCACGAGGACTACTTCAACCGCGACGGCAAGGCGTGGCTCCCGATCGGGTGCTTCTTGATCCGCACCCGAGCAAAGACGATCCTCGTCGATGCCGGCATGGGCCCTGCCATCCGCGACGATGGCGAACGCAGGCTGCTCGTCGGCGGCCAGTTGCTGCTCGGGCTGCGAGCAATCGGTGTCACGACGAATGACGTCGATGCGGTGGTGTGCACACACTTGCATGCCGACCACTGCGGCTGGTTGTTCGATGCCGCCGGCCACCCGACGTTCCCGAACGCGGATATCTGGGTGGGCCTCGCCGACTGGCACCACTTCGTGCTGGACCCCGACATCTGGATGTTCGATCACATCCGGTTCGGTCTGCAGAACTGCGAACCAGCGCGGCTGCGCCTGATCAGCCACGACACCACGGTTGCCCCTGGCGTGGACCTGACAATGACTCCTGGCCACACTCCCGGACACCTGTCGGTGATCGTCTCCTCCGGCGTCCAGCGTGCGCTGCTGCTCGGCGACGCGATCGTGTGCCCTATCCAGCTGGACGAACCCACCTGGCAGTCCATCGGCGACGTCGACCCGGAACTGGCAGCCCAGGTCCGCGAACGGCTGTTCCGCGAACTCGAGGGCAGCAACACCTTCGGTGCAGGTGCGCATTTTCCCGAGCTGCAGTTCGGTCGCGTGTTGACCGGACAGCTGCGTCGATGGGTCGGCTAGACCTCGGCCAGCCAGCTCGACCGTGTGCGGCGCCGGGTGCCGCGCCGCCCGTCCACGGGTGCGTTCGTCAACGCCCAGCGGCACCACGAGTCGCCCGGCGAATGCGGCAACCCGGCCTCGTCGATCATTGCGGCAGCGACCGTCGCTCGGCCGATTGGGCGCGGCAGCAGCGAGCGGGACGCATCGGCGAATGCCACCGTGCGAGTGCGCTATCGGCTGTGGTCTGAGGCCGCCCAAATAGCCCATCAGTTCCTCGCCGCACTCGCCGTCAGCTGTCTGCTCCCCGTCCGTGTGGCAAGCCGGCGCGGACAGCGGCATGGCAGACCTTTGTTATGCCGAGCACTCCTGGGCGGAGACCTCATTCGTACCTGCCGTGCATGGATGGCTTTCCGCGCGTAGTGGTCCTCGTGGGTGACTCGTTCGCGGGCAATCTCGTTCTGGGGAGTGACGACGGCCGGTGCGTCGTGGGGCGAGGCTTTTCGTTGTCGGAAGTTTCGCATTCGAGGTTTGGAGTCGTTGTCATGGGTGTTGCTTTGATGATCTTGTTGCCCTTGGTGGTCGGCTGGTTCGTGCATGGTCGCTTAATGGCCTTCGTCGCGTATCTCGCCGCGTTCAGCATCCTGTTCACCGCTCAGACGACTGTGTTGATCGTCGAGTGGGCCGGCGGTAGCAAGAAGGCTTTCGGTAGCTTCCCGAAGGGTGGTTCGAGTGAAGTTTGGAGTTATGTCGCGGTCAACCTTGTGCTCCTGGCTGTCGGGTTCGGGCTGCTGATCGGGACCAACGTCGTATCGGGTCGTCGGCGGTCCGGGCGTGGGGCGCCGGTCGCGGCGCGCGTTGCCGCCTGACGCACCGGCCGACGATGTTGCGGCTAGGCAGGCTCGTAGTCAGACTCTTGTCAGACACCCGCAGGAGGGCGAGATGGACCGGGGCTCGTTGAGGCGCTGGCTGGTCAAGCCGGTGATGGGCTGGGAGCGGGTCACACGGGCCGATGCCCTGTTCGCGTCCGTGCTGAGCGGGTCCGCGGTGCAATCAGCGCTCGGGATGACCTCGAATGCCGATAACCCGAACGCGGGTGTCGCAGCCGCGGGCGCGGTGCTGCTGATGATCACGCCGGTGCTGCTGGCGCGCCGCTGGCCAATATGGGTCAGCGGCGTGCTTGCGGCCGGGGCCGGATTCAACTGGGTCGTCATCGGGCACCTGGTTCGTTGCGGCGCCGGGCTGCTGGCGGTGTTCTACACCGCGTTCGTGCTCGGTGCGCGTTGCCGGTTGGGGCTCGCCGCCCTTGGCCTGAGCTTCTTGGCCGTGAATATTGGCTGCCAGGCATTGTCGGATCCGCAGCTGGGCTCAAGCGCAATTGTTTATATGGTTCCGATCGCGGGCGCGTTCGCACTGGGCGGCCGCCTTCTGCGCAGTCGAAACGCGGCTTTGGCCCAGCTTCGGATCCGCACCACCGAATTGCGGGTCCAGCGAGAAGAGAACGCCCGGCTTGCGGTGGCGACCGAGCAGGCTCGCATTGCCGATGACCTGGACGGATTTCTGGCCGAACGGGTCGATCGGATGAGCGGGGCCGCTGCCGCCGGGCGGGCGGCGCTGGCCGTCGAGCCGGTGCAGGCACGGGCGGCATTCGAGACGATCAGTCTGGCAGGTCGGGCGGCGTTGACCCGCATGCGTGATGTCGTCGCCGGGCTCAAGGGCGACGACGACCTGGCGGCCGGTATTGCGCCCGCACCGGTCCTCGCTGGTCTCGATCGCCTGTTGGCGGATGCGGCAGAGGGATCGGCCCAGCTTCGGATCGTCGGGGACCCGAGGTTACTGCCACCTGGCCTGGAGTTGTCCGCCTACCGGATCGTGGAGCGGCTGCTCGAGGCGATCGACTGCGACCCAGGTCCAGATCGCTCGGGTGTGAAAGGGCCGACCGAGTTGAGCGTGGTCTTCGGACCATACGATCTCCAGTTGACCGTGACCGGGCCTACGGCGAGGCGGGCCGACGTCCGCGCCGCTCTGGCCGCGGTCGCGGAACGAGCGGCTGTGCACGGCGGGAGCATGCAGACCTCGACCACGGATCGTCGGCGCACGACTGTGGTGGCTCTGCCGTTGGTCGCCGGGTTCGTGTGACGGCGGGGATGCACGGGTGGGTCGGTCGTCTCGGTGCCTGGGGTGGCCGTCGGGTCGATCCGTTCATGGCGGTCGTTCTGATCGTGACCAACGTCATCGTCGGCCTGCCGGACTGGACCGGCTCGGACCTGGTCGTCTTCGACAGCCTCTGCATGACCGGTGTTTGTCTGCTTGTGTGGTGGCGTCGCCGGTTTCCGATCAGCGTTGCTGTCGCCGCCGGCGTGCTGCTGCTGATCTCCTACTTCAACAGCGCCGGTGCGACCGTAAGCGACCAGGCGGTGAGCGATGCGGCCGTGGCCGGATCGTTTCTGATTGCGTTTGCTCTTGGCACGCAGCTTCCGTGGGCGCGCTCGCTGCTGGGACTGCTACCGCTTACTGCCGGGTTGGCGATACTCGGCGCGCAGTTCAACCCGTTCCTGCTGATGATCACGTTTGGGCCGTGGGGAATCGGCCTCATCCTCGCCTCCCGGCAGCGAGCCGTTGACCAGCTGGCCCGACGGGCGCGGGAGCTGGTGGGAGAACGCGAGGTGTTCGCCGCGGCGTCGGTGCGCTACGAGAGGGCCCGGATCGCCCGGGAACTTCACGACGTTGTGGCGCACAGCATGACTCTGATGGTCGTGCAGGCGAATGCCGGCGCTTACCTGGCCGGTACGGATCCAAACGGCGCCGCCGAAGCCCTCGACGCGATCACCGAGACAGCCGCCCAGGCCCGAGCCGAGATCGACCGACTGGCCAGCTTGCTCGACACGACATGCCCGGCCGAACAGGGTGGCCTAGAGGTTGTCGACGAGCTTGTCCACCGGGCACAAACCGCCGGATTGAAGGTCACTTACCAGGTCAGCGGCGAAGTGGACTCCCTGCTCGGAAGCAGCATCGACGCGATTCACCGGATCGTCCAGGAAGCGATCACCAACGCGCTTAAGCACGCGCCGGGTGCTGAGGTCACGGTAACGCTTCACGGCGGCGCCGAGATCGTCGACCTGGCAGTCCATAACCACGCGGCGCCTGCCACGCTGGCCTCCTCCGCGAGCTTGGGGCTCACCGGCGGTGGGCATGGGATCGCCGGCATGCGTGCACGGGTTCATCGCCACGGCGGCGAATTCCAAGCAGGTCCCAACGGCCACGGCGGCTGGGACGTGACGGCCCGGTTTCCGCGCCGAATGCGGGTATCCACCTAATGAGCGTCTTCGATACCGAAGTCAACAGTTCGAAGCAAATCACCGTCGTTGTTGCCGACGATCAACGTCTTGTCCGAGCGGGGTTTCGGGTCATCCTCAACGCCGAGGCTGACATCACCGTGGTCGGAGAGGCCGGCGACGGGGCGGAAGCCATTGAGCTGACTCGGCGGCTCGCGCCGACCGTCGTGTTACTCGACATCCGCATGCCGAATCTCGACGGGCTAGCGGCGGCGCGCACCATCCTCGCCGAGACATCCAGCCGCGCGTTGATGCTCACCACCTTCGACACCGACGAATACGTCTACGCTGCCCTGCGGGCCGGGGCCAGCGGATTCCTGCTAAAGGACGCCCCGAGCGACCATCTCATCACCGCCGTACGCAGCGTGGCCCGCGGCGACGCATTGATCGACCCCGCAATCACCCGACGGCTCATCCAGAAGTTCGTCCACGCGGCCAAACCGGCCGAAGAACTACCGCCGGCTATGACCACACTCACCGCTCGCGAACGGGACGTGCTGCGGCAGATCGCCCGCGGCATGTCCAACACCGAGATCGCCAAACACCTAGTAATCGAAGAGAACACCGTAAAAACTCATGTTGCACGCATCTTCACCAAACTGGATCTGCGCGACCGAGTGCAAGCCGTCGTCCTCGCCTACGAAACCGGCTTCATCACTCCACAGCACTGACGACCGATCCGACAGCACACATCGGCCGAGGTCCGGAAATCAACCGCGCGGCAGCGCGTTGTCGTCACCCGAAACCTCGCACAGTCGGCTCGCAGAGCCAGACACCCGTCCCGATAGCGGCGATGTCCGTCGCGTGTGTGCTGAGTTCACCGCGGCGGCGCACGAGCGTGGCTGGAACGTCGATTCTGTTCAGGGCAGCGAGCCCTTCTGCCCTCTCCTCGTTCACGTACCCACTCGAGGAATCGCCGCGCGCAAGGTGGTCGCGTTGTTCGACCGTGCGGCCGCGCGCGACTTCGTCGAGGTCTACGCGCAGAGTCGGACGTCCGCAAGACCGACCTGCTCGACCAGCCACAGCTGGCGCCCTTTCCGGGCCCGCGGTTCGGTTCGCGTCGACGGCGGTTGCAGCGCGAGCGCCACGCGGGGTAGCAGTGGCGTGGATAGCTCGCCCGGCGCGGCGGCCGTTGATCACGCGCTGCAGGGTGGCCGCCGCGTTTAGGGTCACTTTCTTTTGCCCGCGGTTCTGATGCCGTCGATGAGGATCTCGAACATGGGCGTTGTGCCGTCGGGGTCGGGGGCGTCCTCGTTCGCGAGCAGGATTCCGAGCACCAGTCGCAGGATGCGTGACAGTCCGACGTCGGCTCTAATCTGGCCGCTGGCTTGCGCACGTCGCAGGAGAGTCTCGCCTGCTTCGTGCATCGCGGCGTGCTTCTGCTGGATTGAGGAGCCTTCCTCGTGGCGCATGTTCATGACCGAGGCCCCCATGCTCCGCCCTCGTGCGCCGTATTCGAGCTGCAGGCGCAGCCAGCGGATCAGCGTCTCCGCGGGGTCAGGATCGTCGCGCCAGTCCTCCGCGCGCTGCCTCAGCTCGTCCGCGTCGTCGGCGAACAGCGTCTGAAACAATGCCTGGCGGGTGGGGAAGTGGTTATAGAGCGTGCCGATGGCCACCCCGGCGTGTCGGGCGACCTCCTCCAACGCCAGGTCCCGGCCGTGGTCGTCAATCAGGATCCGCGCCGCGTTCAGCAGCTTCTGTCGGTTTCGCCGGGCGTCCGCGCGCCGCGGCAGCCTGTCGATTGCCTCGCTCATCTGTGCTCCAGTCCTTGACCCGCTATCAAGCCTTGCAAAATGAGGCTACCTCACTCTATGATGTTGAGGACGCCTCAACTTAGGGCGGGTTCATTTCATTCGTTTAGGAGGACGCAAAATGACCAACTCAATGAAAGACCGGGTCGCCGTGGTGACCGGGGCGCAACGCGGCGTCGGGTACGGCATCGCGCAGGAGTTCCTGGCTGAGGGCGCGACGGTCGTGTTGACCGACGTCGACCAGGACGGACTCGATGACGCGGTGGCCCAGCTTGGCCCGCACGCGAGCGGGCTGGTCGCCGACGTCACCAGCCTCGATGACATGACCAACCTTTACCGCACAGTGGTCAAGCGGCACGGGCGCCTGGACGCCGTCGTCGCCAACGCTGGCGTCGGCGACAGCTCACCGCTGGGCTCCATCACCGAGAAGCAGTTCGACTTCATCTTCGGGGTCAACACCAAGGGCGTGCTATTCACCGTCCAGGCTGCGTTGCCCCACCTGTGCGAGGCGGCCACGGTCGTCGTCATCGGCTCGACCGCCTCCATCCAAGCGCTTCCCGGGATGAGCCTCTACGGCGGCTCCAAAGCCGCGATCCGCCAGTTCGTGCGGGCCTGGATCCAGGAAGTGCACGGCGCCGGGATCCGGATCAACGTCCTCAGCCCCGGTGCAGTCGACACACCCTCGCTGCGGATAGCCCTCGCAGGGGCCGCCGGAGCCGACCAGGTCGATGCCGAGGTCGCGAAGATGGGCGAGGGCAACCCCATCGGCCGCCTGGGCGACGCCCGCGAAATCGGCAGGTCCGCGGTCTTTCTCAGCAGTGACGCCTCCAGCTTCATCACCGGCGTCGAACTGTTTTGCGACGGCGGAATGGCCCAAACCGGATGAGCGCCACCCTGAGCGCCACCAGAGTGACCGCATCTGACGAGGCGACGCGGTCTGCCGCGCCAACACTTCGCGACAAAGTCGTCGTCGTCACCGGAGCTGCCGCGGGGATCGGCGCCGAAACGGCGCGGGTCCTCGCCGGTGGCGCGGCGAAGGTCGTCCTAGCTGACCGGCACGCAGAGGGTCTGCGTGTCCTCGCCGAGGAGATAGTGGGCGCTGGTGGCAGTGACCTTCCGCGAGACTGACGTCACGCACCGAAAGGACGTGGCCGCACTTATCCAGCACGCCAAGGACACCTACGGCAGGGTCGACGTCCTCGTCAGCAACGCCGGCGTCGGCCCGATCTCACCCCTCGACGACCTGCGCGTCGAGGAGTGGGAGCAGATGATCGACGTCAACATCAAAGGCCTCCTCTACGGCATCGCCGCGGCGTTGCCCCTATTCCGTCAACAAGGCTCCGGACACTTCGTCAACCTGGCCTCGACCGCCGCCTACGTCACGAGCCCCAACCAGGCGGTCTACTCCGGAACCAAGCACGCCGTCGTGGCCATCTCGGAGGGATTGCGTAAAGAGGCTGGACCGAACCTCAAAGTCACCATCATCTCGCCCGGTTTCGTGCAGACGGGGTTCGTGGAAAGTGTCTCGAACCCAGAGGTGCGCGCCGAACTCATGACATCGCGGGACACCTTCGCGCTCCCACCGCGGGTGATCGGCCGGGCCATCGCCTTCGCCATCGAGCAACCCGACGACGTCGACGTCAACGAGATTGTGATCCGCTCGACGGCTCAGAGCTGACCGGTGGTGCCACGACCCCCAGACGTTGGCGCTGAGGGGGAGCGACGCGTTTGGGTGGTCAGGTCAGGTCGTGTTCGTAGGCGAAGACCACGATCTGGACTCGGTCGCGTAGCGCGAGTTTGCGCAGGATGCTGCCAACGTGGGTCTTGATCGTTGATTCGCTGAGAAATATGCGCTGGCTGATTTCACTGTTGCTCAGTCCTCGGGCGACCTCGCCGAGGACTTCGCGTTCTTTAGCGGTCAGGGTCAGGTACCGAGAGGTGGGTGCCGCTCGCGAATGTCGGCGGTCAAGCAACGTAACGAGTTCGTTCGGAGCGATCACAGCGTTGCCGGCGTGCACGGTCCGGATGCAAGCGGCGAGAAAGTCCGGCGTGGTGTCCTTGAGAAGGAAGCCGCTGGCGCCGAGCCGGATCGCGGTCGCGGCCTGATCGTCGAGGTTAAACGTCGTCAACACGATCACGCGGGTGGCGCGGCTTCGAGCAGCGATGCTGCTCGAAGCAAAGATGTGGCGCGTTGCCTCGACACCGTCCATGACGGGCATTCGGATGTCCATCAGCACCACATCAGGCTCGAGTTCGGCCACGAGCGTGACCGCTTCTCTCCCATTCGCCGCCTGAGCCACGACGTCGAGATCGGGCTGGGCGGATAACGTCGCCGATACTCCCGAGCGGAACAGGGCTTGGTCATCGGCGACAAGGACGCGGATCGGCGCCGTCATGAGCTGGCGCGAAATTGGATCAGCGGGATGCAGGCGGTTGCCGTGAACAGGCCAGTGTTTCCGTCGTCGGGTGGGCTTAGAAGTAGCGTGCCGTCCATTTCCTTCAGGCGGGAGCGCATACCCTCCACGCCCATTCCGTCGCTGTCCGTGGTGAGCGGCTCGTCCGGGGCGAGCCGGGGGGAGTTGACGACCCTAAAGGAGTATGAGGTTGCCGACCACGTGTGTACGAGTCCGATGCGACGTCCAGGCTGGCCGTGCTTGATGGCGTTGGTGAGCATTTCTTGCAGCACTCGATACAGCGTGTCCTGGGCTTGCGGAGTGAGCTCGACCGGTGCGCCGACGGTACTTTCCCGGATGTCATGTCCCGCGGCCCGGGAGCGATCGACGAGGTCGTTCAAGTCGGGGCTGGGAGTGCTAATGCTGGTGCGTTCGCGGGTGTCCTGGAGCACCTGGCGCACTTCGCCGAGGGAAGTGCGCGCGACGGCGGCGATGTTTTCCAGCGCCGCCTGGACCGGGCCGTCGCGGTCTCCGGCGCCGATCTGGGCCGCATCCGCCTGAGCGATGATCACGGCCAGCGAGTGTCCCACCATGTCATGGACGTCTCGGGCGAGTCGCACCTGCTCTGAATGCAATTGCTCGCTGAGCTCGGCCTCTGCGGCCCACGTCTGGGCGCGTTCTCGTTCCACCGCGGTGCGGCGATACCGGGCGTTGATCCGCACCACGAGCCCGAGCGTCCAGGGGATACCGAGACCCGAGGTGCCGAGCAGGAAGGCGCTCGTCAGGCCGACGCCGGTGTGACGTAGCAGGGGAACGGCGATGTCGATGGCGGACGGAAGTACGGTGCTGTGACTCAACACGTAGTACTCGATCAGTGCCGCGCCGACGGGCACAGAGATGCCGCCCAGCCAGATCGTGAGTCGGCGCCCGTACCGGGCGGTCCCGTAGGCAACCAGAAGCACTCCAGCTTGAGCCCCGAGCAGATCGCTGACGCTCAGCGCCTGGACGCCGCCGGCTATCCACACCAACGCCAGCGCCACCGCCGGGGCGCGGCGAAACAGACCAACCCCCGCGGAGGTCAGAATCACGATTGCCGATACCGCCACGCTGTCCGTTGAGCTGGCAGCGACATTCCACAGCCCAACCCCGGCCCAAGCCAGACTGAGGGCAGCGTCGGGCAGGTACCGCAAACCGCGGCGCTCCGACTGTCGTTGCCCGCCCACAGAACTACAGCTACCACAGATGGCGACCGCCACGACGGGTTCTCGACCGCGAGTGGAATAGGGCGGCACTGCAGGAGGAGTAGCGCGGTACTTGCGGTCGATTCGACCGGGTCTTGTTCCTGCGATCGTGACTGGTATGGATCACGCGCAGTTTCGGGCACATCCGCCTCGGGCCCCTGACATCTCGTCCCGGCACTTGTCGCACCCGCTCGTCCGGGCGGTTGTGATGGCAACAGTCGCAGGCCTTCTGCTGGGGCCTGTGGATTTGCTGGCCCAGACCACGCTGCCTTACCCGTGGGCGAACCTCGCCAACTCCGGCGCTGTTTGGGCCCTGGCCGCGTTCGTTCTGGGAGCAACGCTGCGACCAGCCGCGGCGAGCGCGGCCGCCGGAATCGTGCTACTGCCTATCGCAGTCGAGAGTTACTACCTTGCGGGCGTGATCTTCCGCCACGACAGCACAAGCACGTTGTGGAGTTCCACGACTGGACTGTGGCTGGTCCTCGCGGTCATCGTCGGCTCCCTGTTCGGCCTTGCCGGGAGTGTCGTGCGTAGCCCCCGGCGCGCCGCCCGGTTCGCAGCGGCGGCCAGTGCTGGCTCCATATTCCTGCTAGAAGCACTCGCAATACTCGCTCGTTCACGCGCCGACGGCGGCTCGAACCATGCCGGACAGACCGTCGTCATCGAGATCGCGCTCGCCCTTGCCGTCCCTCTGATCACACTGGCCCTGACCCGACACCGACGGTAGGCCGCACCAACACGGGCTGGTGTCGAGCGTCAGGCAGGACGGAACGAGAGTTCGGCGGGCTGTGACGGCGATAGTTCGCAGCGGTCGGTCGACGCCGCGACGAGGTCAGCCGGCGCCCCGCGGGCCGCCTGACCCATCAGATGGTGAGCCCCGATCCTGTTCGCGGGGTGCCGCCTGGCTGGTACCAGCAGGGCTAGCCCCGGTACCTCAGGAGGACGCGCGGCAGACCGCCGCCCTCATACCTTTCGCCTATGACGCTACTGATTGGCGACCCGGCGGTGGCCAACATTCCGGTGTGCGACAGCGGTGAGCCGCTTGTCGTACTGGAGCGCGGGCTCTCAATTGGCGGGCGTGAGGGAATTTGCGTCCGTTCCGGGATCGCCGCTCGGTTGGGGCAGGCCCGCGCCCTTCTTCCGCCCGGTTACGGATTGGCGGTGGTCGACGGCTTCCGCCCAGCCTCACGTCAGCAGGCCATCATCGACGCCTACACCGATGAGCTTCGCCGCGGTGATGCAAGTTTGCCGGGCGCGATGTTGGACCGGTTGGTGAGCCGTCATGTGGCGCCTCTCGCCACCGCACCGCATGTGGCGGGCGCCGCGGTTGACCTCACGCTGACGCTCGACGGCGAGCCGGTCTGGATGGGTTCGGAACTGGATGCGACCCCGGAACAGAGTGACGGGCGCTGCTTCACCGACGCGCCGGGCCTGGACGACGTTGTGCGCGGCCGGCGCAAGGTGCTCGCGATCGCCCTCGTCGGGGCCGGGTTGGTGAATTATCCGACTGAGTGGTGGCATTGGAGCCACGGTGATCGGTACTGGGCGGCGGTGACGGGCGCGCCGCACGCGGTGTATGGACCGGTCGTGCCCGAGTATGCGAGCGGGCCGATGTCGGCGTGACTGCCGCCCGACCCGGTCGACGGCTCGTGCCGCGCATGAGCGCGTCGTGCCTGCAGGTCGACCTCAACGCCATCACCGCCAACGCCGTGTTGCTGAAGGCGCGCGCTCGGGGGGCGCTGATGGCCGTCGTTAAGGCCGAGGGTTTCGGACTCGGCGCCGTGGATGTCGCTCGCGCGGCGCTGGCGGGGGGAGCCTCTCAGCTTGGTGTGACCTCGGTCGAGGAGGCGTTGGATTTGCGACGGGAGGGTCTGACCGTGCCGGTCCTGTCGTGGCTCAACCCCGTTGACGCCGATTTCGATGCCGCGATTCGCGCCGGTGTCGCGCTCGCAGTTCCAGGACGCCAACACCTTGACGCCGTTGTCCGCGCGGGACGTCGGTGCGCTCGGCCCGCGGTGGTGCACCTTCACGCCGACTGCGGCTTGGCCCGCGATGGCGCCCCGCCCGAGATGTGGTGGTCGCTTGCTAGCTCGGCCCGGCGCGCACAGGTCCGCGGCGAGGTCCGCGTCGCGGGCGTCATGGGCCATCTCGCGCGGGCCGACACCGGACCTGACAACGCGGGGCGAGCGTCGTTTCAGCGGTTCGTCGACGTCATTAGCCGAGCCGGGTTGGGACCGGTTCCGCGGCACCTCGCGGCAACATCGGCCACGCTCACGGATCCGGCGAGCCACTTTGACGTGTGCCGGGTGGGCGCTGGCTTGGTCGGAATCGACCCGTCGGGTTCCACGCAGCTTCGGGCCACTGCCCGCTGGACGGCGAAGGTCGTCGCCGTGCGCGACGTACCCGAAGGCACCGGGATCGGATACGGCCACACCTTCACAACCTCAGGCCCGACCCGGCTGGCGAACTTAGCGATCGGGTATGGCGACGGCGTCCCCCGCGTTGCGTCTGGGCGAGCGCAGGTCCAGCTCAATGGACACCGATGCGACATTGTGGGGCGGGTGTCGATGGACCAAACCGTCGTGGACGTCCGGGACGATCTAACCGTCAAGATCGGAGATGAGGCGATCGTTTTCGGCGCGGGCGAAGACGGTGAGCCCACGCTGTCCGACTGGGCCGGGTGGGCCGACACGATCCCCCACGAAATCCTCACCGGCATCGGCTCTCGGGTGCCCCGCATCGCCACACGAGTGGCCGCGGCGACCTGGTGAGCACCCGCGTCGCGGTGATCGGCGGCGGCCGCAGCTCCGAGCACGAGGTGTCACTCGCCTCGGCGGCGGGCGTCGCCGACGCCCTTCGCGAGGGCGGGTTCGACGTCGTGACGTTGACGGTCGCCCGCGACGGGCTCTGGTGGCACGACGGTGCCCAGCTCGGGACCACGGTGGCCGCCACGGTGGCCGCCGCAGTGCTCGTGCTGGGCGCGGTGGACGCAGTCGTGCCGATGGTCCACGGTCGCCACGGCGAGGACGGCACGCTTGCGGCGCTGTGCGACCTAGCCGGGCTGGCTTGCGTGGGCTCCCCGCTGCGGGCCGGAGCGCTTGCGATGGACAAGTGGGTCACCAAGCTGGTGGCGCATGCGCTCGGAATCGACGTCGCGGCGGGTCGGCTGATCACCCCAGCCGACGTCAACACCGTGAGTTGGACTGCTCCTGTGGTGGTGAAACCGGTTGCGGCCGGATCCAGCCACGGGGTCTCTCTCGTCACGACGGCGGACGGACTCGCACCGGCGCTGGACCGGGCCTTCGCCCTCGATGACCGGGTGCTCATCGAGCAGCGCGTGATCGGCCAGGAGGTGGATGTCGCGGTATTCCGCCGCGCCGACGGGACACTGCGGGCCAGCGCTGCGTTGGAGATCCTCACCGCGGGGGGTGTGTTCGACACCGAACGCAAGTACGGCGCTGACACGGTGTTCCGGTGTCCTGCCCAGATAGATGAGGATGACGCCGAGGCGCTGAAGGAGGCAGCGAAGGCGCTGTATGCGGCGCTGGGCTGTGAGGGTGTCGCGCGGTTCGACTTTTTCCTTACCGACGCCGGCTCAGTGCTGAACGAGGTAAACACCACGCCCGGCGCAACCGCGAAGTCTCAAGTGCCAGTGATGTACGCCGCCGACGGGCTTGAATTTCCGAACCTCGTGACCGCGCTGGTCGCGACGGCCGTCATGCAGCACGAGGTACAAAGAACTTCCCACAGGCCTACCTGACGGCGTCGTTCTTGCCTTCCCGCAGAGTGTGACCAGCTAAAGCAAGCCTTGCCCGACTGAGCGGCGATTGGGAGTCCCTGGTGGCCTCGGCTGTGGTCGCGGCTCAACTGGGTTGGGCTGGCGTCGTCCTTGGCTTCACAGCGCGAGGGTCTGGATGCCGGTGACGCGGAGAAGTTCGAGCTTGTCGGCGTCGGGGCTGCCGGGGCGTGCGGTGTAGACGACGATGCGCAGATCGGAGCCTGATGCCGTGAGGATGTCGCAGTCGACGGTGACGGGACCGACGGTCGGCGACCGGATGGTCTTGCGCTCCGAGGCCTGCGGGGCCACGGTGTAACCGTCCCAGAGTTCGGTAAACCGGTCGCTGGTCGCTGGTCGCTGGTCGCTCGGAGGTCAGTGATCATGCTGGCCAGTTCACGATCGCCGGGGTACCGGCCGGCGGCGTCGTGTAGATCGGAGACGATGCTCCGTGCGAAGTGGTCGTTCTCGAGATCGCTGCCGAGCACGGCGGATAGGTCGTCGAGGAAAAGGCGCCAGATCAGGTTGGCTTTACGTGCGGTTCGTTGTTGCCGCTCGTTGAACAGGGCCTGCCAGAGCGGGTTCGCGAGAAGCAGATCCCAGCTGGCGGTGTACACGCTGACCGGGGAATCGGCCAGCCGGTCGATGATGCGCTCCGACTCGTCGCGGCCCGCGGAGTCAGGGGCAGCCGCTGCCGTAGCACTGGTCGGGGTGGTTGCCGCTGATCGTCGTGTTCTTCGCCGTCACCTTCTCGGAGGCGTACAGCCCGCCGCCGAGCGCCTTGCCGTCGCCGTGCACTGAGAGGGAGTTGCCGGTCACCTTCACCCCGGTGAGGCGCAGCTGCACGGGCGGCCCGGAGAGGAACACACCGTCCCAGATGCCGCCGCCTTGAGCATCGGCCTTCGGCCCAGCCGCCACTCCTGAGTTCTTCTGCACGACATCGTCTTTCATCGTGAGCAGGCTGTTGTTGAAGACGCCGACGCCGACGACGAGAGCCTGCCCCTTCGGGCTGTAGGCGTACGCCTTGTTGCCGCTGATCGTCGTCCCGGTGACCGTGACCTGCCGCGGGTCGTTGAAGAAGTCGTAGACCGCCAGGCCCTCGGTCACCGAAGCGATGGCGTCCTTCGAGTAGCCGACCGTGATGGCCGCGACGTTGTCCACGATCCGGCTGTTCGTGAGCGTGCCCGGCCCGTCGAATTCCATCGCCGTCCCGCTCGGGCCCGGGTCGCTCGAGTCGGACGCCCGCGCGGTGACGACGTTGTGAGCCACGGTGATTTCGTTCATCGTGGCATCGCTGTTCCCGACCGTCATCGCGCCGTCGAAGCCGTAGATCTCGCCGTTGATGTCGTCGGCCGTCACGAGGTTGCCGGAGATGTCGGTCCGTTCGAGGACAGCCGGGCTGACGTTGTCGCCGATGTGGATGCCACCGCCGCTGGCATGCAGGTCGAGCACCGTGCCGTCGACCTTCGCCGGATAGGACGTCGTGAGGGCGGCGAGGTTGCCGTCCACCCGGCTGTCGCGAATGACCACGCCGCCGCTGAACACTCCGATGCCGCCGCCCTCGGAGGACCGGCCGATGTCGAGCGGATTGGCGATGTTTCCGGTGATGGTGCTGTGCTCGACCGTCAGCAGGCCCACCCCGCTGAAGATGCCGCCGCCGTCGGACTCACTGGCGTGGCCGGTGGCCGAGTTGTGCGCCACGGTGACGTGATCGAGGGTCAGGTTCCCGTCGTTCTGGATTCCGCCGCCGTAGGCGCCCGCGTAGGGACACGGGCCGTCGGGGCATTGGGTGTCGTCTGAGGGAATCGTCTTTCCGGGCATGACCTTGTTCCCGGACACAACGACATCCCGCAGGGTGACGGTCGCTCCGGGCGCACCGGTGTCGGGCTCCGGGATGTAGATGCCGCCGCCCAGACCATTTTCGTCGCCGGTCGTGACGCCGCCGGTCACGGTCAGCCCTTGGATGGTCACGGTGGTCGTCGACGACACGATCTCGATCACCGGTCCGCCGCCCCTCACGATCGAGCGGCTCGCTCCTTCGCCGACCAGCTTCAGGTCTTTGTTGATGATCACTCCGCCGGCGAAGACGCCCGCGTTCAGGTGCACCGTCGAGCCGGCCGGGGCCGCGCCGATCGCCTGCGCCAGCGTGGGGTAGCAGCCGGGACCGCCCACGCACGGATTGCTGCACGCCTGCGCGGCAACTGCCATGGACGTCAGCAACGTCATTGCAGCGGTCGCGGTCAGGACCACCAAACCGAATCGCTTCATGATCATCCCCAGTCGTCGTCGGAAACCCGTGGCCACGTTAGGTTTCGTCGACGCTTGCGCACATCAGTGCCCGCGCGGGTTCACGTCAGTGCAGGCACCGAAAGTCTCTGGGCGATAGGGAAGTCGCAGGGCTTTGTGGGACACCGCTAGCCGCGGATGTAGGCGAGCACAGCCCGCACGCGCCGGCTGCTGTCCGGGGACTCGGTCAGCCCCAGGTGCAGGAAGATGCTTCGCACGTGCGACTCCACGGTCCGCTGGCTGAGGTTCAGCAGTTCGCCGACGTAACCGTTCGAGTGCCCCTCCGCCATCAGCGCGAGGATCTGCCGCTCCCGCTCGGTCAGGTCGTCGAGCGGCCCCTTCACCCGGCTGCGGTTCATCAGCTTCGTGACCACGGCCGGATCGAGCACGCACTCACCCGCCGCCACCCGGCGCAGAGCGTCCACCAGCACTGCGGGGTGCGCGACCCGGTCCTTGAGCAGGTAGCCGCACCCACCCGGCGAGGACTCGAGCAGCGTCGACGCGTACCGCCCGTCCAGGTAGCTGGACAGCAGCAGGACGGCGCAGTCGGGGTGCTCCGACCGGATCTGCAGCGCGGCCCGCAACCCCTCGTCCGCATGCGTCGGCGGCATCTTGATGTCGACCAGCGCGACGTCCGGGCCGGTCGCCGCCACCGCTGCGAGAAGGCTCGCGGCGTCACCGGTCTCGGCGACCACATCGACGCCTTCGACGGTCAGCAGCTGCGCCAGCCCGGCCCGCAGCAGCAGCATGTCCTCGGCGATCACGACCCGCACGGCGCCCACCCCTCCACGACCAGGCCGGCCGCACCGGCGCCCGCGTCACCCGCCATACCTGAGAGGACGTTCAGGTCACCGCCCGAGGCGACGAACCGGTCGCCGACGTGCATCACGCGCGCCCGGAGGTCGGCGGCATCCGTCAATGCGGTGGTGAGCGTGATCCGCGCGGGCGCCGACTCGCCACCGTCCAGTTGGACCGCGAGGGCGGCGTTGGCGGGGTGCAATTGAACGACCTCGCCGACCAGGGTGTACGCGGCCATCCCGAAGGCGGCCGGGACGGCGCCCGCCAACCGGTCGGACACGACCAGCGGGCACGGGGTGCTGTCCCCGAGCTCCCGCAGCGCGGCGCCCACCCCTCCGTCTTGGAGGCTGGCCGGGAACAGTCCGTGGGCGACGTCGCGCAGCTCGTCGAGGGCGGCGTCGAGCTCCGCGTGCTCGGCCTCGAGCACGACTCCGGTCGCAGCCGAGGAGACGGCTAGCGACATGCCGAGCGCGATCAGACGCTGCTGCGCGCCGTCGTGCAGGTTCCGCTCGAGACGGCGCCGCTCGGTGTCGCCGTCGGCCACGATCCGAGCACGGACGGCGGCGGCCGTCCGCAGCTCGGCCCGCAACCGCGCCCGGGCGGCCAGGTACTCCAGAGCCAGACCGGCCGCGGCCGCCGACGACCTGACCAGCCAGGCGGACGTGGCCAGCCGCGGGTCGTAGCGGACGTCGGCGAACACCACCCCCTCGCGGCTCAGCAGGAGCGACGTCCGGTCGGCCGGCGGGACAGCGGGGCCGCCGTCCAGGTCCACGAGCGAGCCGTCGGCCCGGACGAAGGCGACCGCCAGGCCCGGGTCCGCAACCGCGTTCCGCAGCGACGCCAGCACCTCGGCCGGGTCGGGAACGGCACGCAGCACGATCCGGGCCATCCGCCGTCCTGCCGTGGCCTGCAGGTACAACGCGAACAGCGCCCCAGCGGCCAGCAGCGTCACGAAACCGGCCTGGACCAGCCAGATCCCGTGCTGCTCGGGATCCGCCTCGCCGAGCGGGAGGCCCAATCCGTGCACCGCGCCCACGAAGCTCAGCGCGGCGATCCCGGCGCCGGCCGCCAGCTGCGGCCACGAGAGCCGCCGGGCCAGCTGGGACGCACGCCGGCGGCGAGCTAATCCCACCCCCACGGCGACGGCTGCCCAGACCAGGGTCAACACCTGCCCCGCTCGCTCCAGCGCCTCGGCTGCTCCGTCGGCGGCGTGCACCTCGACTAGGTTCGCCGGGCAGGCGTAACAGCCGGCCCGGACCGGATCGAAGAGCATTGCCGGCAGCAGGCCGCCGACCACGACCACACCCACGAGCGCAGTCGTGATCGCCGCCGTCTCGACCCGATGAGACCTGACGAGCGGCCAGCTCACCCCGGCGGTCGCGGCGAAGAGGGGGGCGAGCCCGCCGAGCAGCAGGGACGCGGTGAGGACGAACGCGGACGACGGTTGCTCGACATCTACGAACGGGAGCGCCGCCGCTGCTGCCAGCAGCAGCCAGCCGCTGACCCGGGCCACACCGCGAGCGAGCAGGACCAAGCCGGCGACGGCCGCCGACAGCGCGGCCGCCCCGTCCGCCAGCACGGACCAACTGATCGACCAGCTCATCCCGGCCCCCACTCCGGAATCGGCCCCATCCCCATCTCGGAATCGTCGCAGGCATCGACGTGGTGTACTCCGCGCCATGGCGAATCGGCGCCCGATGTGGGGCATCGCGCCCGGCGTCGCATACCTCGCGGGCGCCGTCATCCTGCTGGGTGGCGTGGTGGCCGAGGTGTCCGCCCGGGACTCCGCCCCAGCGAAGCTCACGGATTGGGTCGTCGGCGCGGCCTTCGTCATCGCCGCCCTGTGCTCAATGACCGTACGGGGCTCAATGACGGTACGGGGCCCAATGACGACACGGGGCCCAATGACGACACGGGACCCGGATCACCCGGTCGACCCACGCGCTGTGCTCCTCGGCCTCGCCACCGCGACGCTCTGGTTCGCGGCCACGGCGGCGTCCTCCGCAAACCTCCCCACCGGGTGGCAGCGCCTCCTGGAGGTGGTCACCCTCGCCTACCGCGGCCCGCTGCTGCACTGGCTGCTCGTCCACGCCTCGGCCAACTCCTCGCCCAACGCCTCGTTCGATGTCCCGGGGCGGCCAGCGGACCGAGCCCGGCGCCGGGAGCGGTCATGGGTCGAGCGGGCAGCCCTCGGCTGCGGGTACGTGACAGCTCTGGTCGGCACCACAGGCGCCGTGGCCGGAACCGTTCTCGCCGCAGCGGTTCTCGCGATGCTCCTGTGGGCAGACGCCCTGCCGGCGGCACTTCTCGCCGTCCTGCTCGCCGTCTCGTGGACCGTGGCGGTGACGGGTCTGGCGCCCAATTCAGCGGCCGAGGGACTGACCGCGGTCGCCGCCATCGTCACCGCGGCCTACTTGTCCCGCTCGGCCCAGGATGGCGCCCTGGCCTCGGCCATCGACAACCTCGTGCTCGAGCTCGGTCCGAGGGACGGTCCGCAGTACCCCGTCTCGGCGTCATTGGCCGGCGCGCTGTCGGACCCGGAGCTACGCATCCGGGTGTTTGCGCCGGGCAGCGGCTGGCGCGACGAGATCGGTCGTCCGGTCGCTGATCCCACCGCGATCGCGGGTCAGCTCACAGCCGTGGAGACACCGGCCGGCGGGCGTGTCGTCCTGGTGCACGGCAGCCCGGGCGCCGCGGGTACCGGATTCTCCCGGGCCGCCGCCGCGGCGGCCGCCCTGGTCCTGGAGCGGGTCCAGGTCGAGACCGAGGTGCGCACCCGGGCGGACGACGTCCGGCGCTCGACGCTGCGGCTGCTCGGGGTCGACGACCGCGAGCGAACAGCGCTGGCCCGGCGACTCGAGGCTGGCCCGATCGCTCGGCTGGAGCGCCTCGGCGAAGCCCTCGCGGCTCGCGGCGGGCCGAACCTGGCGCCAGTCCGGGAAGAACTGCGCGCCGTCGTCGCTGAGCTGCACCGGCTGGCCTCGGGCCTGAACCCGGTCGTCGTCACCGAGGGCCAGCTCGAGGCGGTCCTGCACCGGGTGGCCACGAATAGCCCGCTGCCCGTGGCGCTCTCGGTGACGGGCGAGCTGGCGCGACTGCCGGAAGAGCGAGCGGCACTGGCTTACTTCCTGGTCTCCGAGTGCCTCACCAACACGATCCGCCACGCTCGAGCGAGCAGCGCTCGCTGCCTGGTCGAATCGCGCGCCGACACAGGCGTTCTCGTGGTCGAGGTGTGGGACGACGGGTGCGGCGGCGCATCCGTCGCGGCCGGTCGCGGGCTGCGTGGTCTGGCGGACCGGGTGGGCGCCGCGGGCGGCACGTTGGAGGTGAACAGCCCGGTCGGCGGCCCGACGTCCGTGCGAGCCGCAGTCCCGCTGATGACGGAAGGTCCTACAGCTCACGAGACCTTGCGCCAGGGGTAGGCGTAGATCGCCATGGAACCCTGGTCCTGGACCGACACGATCGTGAAACGCAGCACCCCCTTGTAGTAGCTCCACCGGGTCACCTCGTTATAGACCGTGGGGTCGGTGCCTATCGTGTAGATCAGCGTCAGCTCGTCGCCCTGGGCCTTCCAGGTGCCGATCGCCACCCCCTGGTCGGGGTAGTCCGGCTTCTGGGTTTGCTTCATCTTCCCGTCGCCGGTGAACGTCCAGGTAAAGGTGACGGTCTGGCTCCAGTCGCGCCCGGTGAGTCCTTGCGCCGCAAACTCTTCCGCGGTGACGGTGACGACGAAGGTGCCCGTCGGGAACGCGCTGCCGGCCGGAGTGCTGGTCTTTGCGCTCGGCGCCTTGTGGATGGCCCGGGCCTGGGCAGCCGTGGTCGCCACCTGGCAGTCGGCCGGCACCGATATGGCCATCGGCTCTACCCCCGCGCCGTTGATCTGGGTGGAGATCTGGCTCGCAGCCTTGCGCCCGGCGGCGTCCTGCGGGGTGGCCGACGCCGCCCGGGTGGCGATCGCCTGCAGGGCCGCGGCGCTCGGCCGCACGATCACTGCGCCAGTGCGGCACAGGTTCGTCAGCTCCGTCTGCTCCTGCGCCTGGACGTCGCTGAGGGCATGCGTCCTGGCGTCGGCCGCTGCGGCCGTCAGAGCGCGCCGGTCGGCTGTGCTCAGCTTCGCCCAGACCGCCGAATTGGCCATCAGCAGCTGGACCTTGGGGAACAGCCCGAACGAGGTCAGGTAGGGCGCGGCACCGGCGTAGTGGTTGTGGCTGATGTAGCTGGGCGACGTCTCGACGCCGTCCAGGGTGTTCTGGTCCAGACCCGACCCGGTCTGCCCGGACGTGAGCCCCGGAACTGGCGTTGCCCCGAGCGCGGATATCAACCGGGCGGTCTGGTCGCTCGCGTTGATGCGGATTCTGAGGCCCTTGAGGTCGTCGACGCTCAGGATCGGCTCGCGCGTGAGCAGCCGGCGCACCTCGTCGGGCACGAGCGCCAAACCGACCGTGCCGTAATGCGCCAGGTCGGCCAGCACCTTGCGCCCGATCGGGCCGTTCGCCAGCTGGTCGGTCGCCTCGGTCGTCGTGACGGCAAACGGCGCCTGCATCGCCTCGACGTCCGGGTCGCCGACGGCGGCCCAGTCCCGGGACGGCACATAGGCCAGCGGCACCTTCCCGCTCCGCACGTCACCGGCCAGTTTCGCCTCAGCGCCCGGGATGTCGGTGTAGTACGTGGTCTTGTCGACGTCGACCCGAATCCGGTGCTGCGAGATCCGGTCCACCGCCTGGACGAAATAGGCCAGCTCCGGGTCGACGGGATCCGCCGCCCCGATCCGCAGCACCGTGACGGACGGCGCCGGCGTGCCTGTCTTCGTGACGGCGCCGCAGCCGGCGAGCGTGATCGCGACCGCGGCCCCCGCGGCGATCAACACAGTCATCTTCATGCACCGCAGGGTGCCAAACCCGGAACCCTGGCACATCAGTGCGGGCACGCAACCAACTTGGCGCGAACGTCAGCGCCAGTTCGAAGTGCAATCTATCGTCGGTGTCAGGTCAGAGCGGCACGCGCGATGCGGTCCGCTGCCTACGTGCCCCGCGACTGCTTGCAGGTCGCGATTAGTCAGGAGGTTCGCGGTGCCGGACACAACCTGCCACATGTCCATCTCGTTGGACGGCTTCGTCGCCGGGCCGGATCAGAGCAGGGAGGACCCGCTGGGCAAGCGGGGACGCGAGCTGCACGGCTGGCACATCGGCGACCCGCGAGCCAACGACGCTGACAAAATCGCGACCGAGTGGCTGATGCGTCCCCGCGGTGCGTATGTGATGGGGCGGAACATGTTCGGCCCGATCCGCGGGGACTGGGATGCGGACTGGTCGGGCTGGTGGGGCCCTGAGCCGCCCTATCACGCGCCGGTGTTCGTGCTGACCCATCACCGCCATGAGCCGATCCAGCTGGACGGGGGGACGACCTTCCACTTCGTCACCGCGGGCTTCGACGCGGCCTACTCCGCAGCGTGCGAGGCCGCCGGGGACAACGGGGTGGACATCGCCGGTGGGGCATCGACCGTCCGGCAGGCGCTGGCGGCCGGGGTGATCGACGAGCTCACCCTCGACATCGCGCCCGTCCTGCTCGGGTCGGGCGAGCGAATCTTCGACGGCGTTGAGTCCTTCGGCTTCGAGCCCGCCGAAGTGCTTCACTCACCGCTGACCACCCACGTCCGCTATCGCCGCGTCGGCTGAGCAACCCCGCGCAGCACGGTCACCTGGGGTGGCCATCACGCCAATCGTGATGCCGCGATCCTCGCCGTGATCACATCGGTCCTGGCGACACGCCGCGCTTGCGAGCGCAAGCGGTCACTGGCCGCGCTCCGCGGCGATGACGATGCTGCGTAGCGCGTTGCCGACGGCGGGGATCTGACTGGGGGCGAGGTGCGCGAAGACACGCCTTCGCGCGCTGGCGAGGTGGCTCGGATATGCCTCGCGCAACCGGGACAGGCCGAGCTCGGTCAGCACGGCGACGAACCCCCGGCCGTCTCCGTCGCATCGTTGTTTGGTGATCAGCTCTTGCTTCTGGAGACGGTCGACGACGCGGGTGATCCTGCTGGCAGACATCCCCGTCGCCGAGGCCAGCTCCGCCATCCGCAGCTGTCGGTGCGGCGCCTCGGACAAGTTCATCAACGCGCCGTACTCGGTCAGCGACAGTCCGGTGTCCTGAAGAAGGTCCGCATCCAGGTCGCGAGGCAGCGCGATGGCGAGCCGGGTCAGCGCTCGCCAGAGGAGTTCCTCCTCGACGTCGAGCGGGGCCGGCGCGTCCATGACTGCAGTGTGACCCACATAGCTTGCGCAGGCAAGCACGATGCGTATAGCTTCTTGCTTACGCAAGGAAATGAGAGCTACTCGATTCCTAACCCGCAACCAAAGGATCGGCATGACCACCTCGACCACCGCAGTCCACATCCCGGCGACCGGCACGTACCGCGTCGACTCCGCCCACTCCGCGATCGGGTTCAGCGCCAAGCACATGTTCGGCACCGGAACGGTCACCGGCAGTTTTGCCGTCACCTCCGGTGACATCCGCGTCGCCGACCCGGTGACCGACTCCCAGGTGAGCGCCACGGCCGCCGCGCAGAGCTTCGACTCCGCGAACCCCAAGCGCGACGCCCAGGTCAAGTCCAAGAGCTTCCTGCACGCCGACGCCCACCCGCAGATCTTGTTTCGCTCCACCGGCATCACCCTGGCGGACGACCAGTTGATCCTTCGAGGCGAGATCACCGCCAGGGGCGCCGCGGCGCCGGTCGACCTGACCGTCATCGAATCACGCAGCGATGCCGCTGGCCTCACGCTGCGCGCGACCGGCAAGGTCGACCGCTACGCCCACGGGATCACCAAGATGAAGGGCATGGCCGGCCGATACCTGAGCCTCGACATCTCGGTCAGCGCCAGCCGCGTCTGATCGCCAGGTCCAGCCAAGGGGACGCGGACAGCTGCGGAACTCGGCATCGTCGCCGCTCCACCTGCACTCGCGGCCCCCAAGCCAATTCCTTGCTAACGCAATCACATAGATGCTAGCGTCCTTGCGTAAGCAAAAGCATTTCAGATCCCGAGTTCTCCCCGAGGACCCGGCCCCAGAAGGAGATTCCATGACCAAGATCGCGATCATCCTCGGCAGCACCCGCCCCGGACGCAACGGCAAGGCCGTCGCCGACTGGGTGTACGAACTCGCCGCCCAGCGCACCGACGCCCAGTTCGAACTCGTCGACCTGCTCGACTACAACCTGCCGCACCTCGACGAAGCGATCCCGCCGTCGATGGGCAACTACCAGAACGACCACACCAAAGCCTGGGCGGCGAAGGTCGCCGAGTTCGACGGCTACGTCTTCGTCACACCCGAGTACAACCACGGCACGTCCGGCGCGCTGAAGAACGCAATCGACTTCGTCTACGGCGAGTGGAACAACAAGGCCGCCGGGTTCGTGTCCTACGGCTCGGCCGGCGGGGTTCGGGCAGTCGAGCACCTGCGCCTTGTCGCCGCCGAACTGCAGATCGCCACCGTCCGCGCACAGGTGTCGTTCTCGCTCATGACGGACTTCGAGAACTTCTCCACCTTCGCTCCCAACCCCTACCACGCGCAGCCTGCGACCTTGATGCTCGACCAGCTCGTGGCCTGGAGTAATGCGCTGGCCTCACTCCGCGCCTGACCTGCACCACCGAAAAGGGCGGACTCAGGCGTCCACGTCGATCAGGCGTTCGGCATGTCCGAGAGGGGCGAACGGCGCGTCCGCGGCCCTACACGATCCGCGGCGGACATCGACGAACCCCGACGAAGCATCGAGGCCTTCACCTACGACGGCTTCTACCGGTCTGGCGATCTCGCAATGAAGCTGCGCGTCGGGGACGAATCCGGTTACGTCCTCGCCGACGCCGCCTTGGTCGCGATGCCCGACTCGCGGCTGGGCGAACGAGCGTGCGCGTTCGTCGTCGTCCGAGACAGGTTGGCCTCCCTCGTCGCCGAGACCAGCGAGTCGGTCGCGGAAAAACTCGCGACGATCCACCAGGCAAGACCCTCGACAGCACCACCCAGCTGCGCGAGATCACCGCGGCGCTGGTCACCGAACGGCTCGAGTCGCGAACGGTTCCGGCTGCTCGAGCGCTCAGAAGACTTCCTTCCCGAGCAGATTGGCCGCCAGCACCGCGCTGCCCGTCGCGCCCGTGCAGATTTCGGCGCTTCGGCTTACCTCGGCCCCCGCAAGAAGTCGCCGCACGTTTGCGAGAACCGCCTCGTGCGGGCTGTTCGGTCTGTGTGGCGATCGCGTGATAGCTGCGTGAGCGTCGCACTTCGCGGCGACCAGCGCGCTCACACTCGGCGGTGCGCTAACGCAATCGATGAGAGGCACCGCAGTGAGCACGGCACGCGTTGACAGGGTGGTGGTCGGTGTTACCGGCAGCCTCGGAAATCTCGCAGCACTGCACGCCGCGGTGGCCGAAGCGCGGCGGTGCGAGGCGCCGCTCGTCGTCGTGAACGCGTGGACGCCACCGGGCGGTGAAACCGGCTATCGCAGAGCCCCGTGGCGCCCGCTCCTGGACCTGTGTCGAGAGCAGGCCGCGGCGATCGTCGAGACCGCGATGTCCGACGCGTTCGGCGGCCCGCCCCCGGGCGTCACCATGTCCACGGTGCTGGCCCGCGGTCAAGCCGGCCAGATGCTCGTGCAGTTGGCCGGCCAGCCCGGGGATCTACTCGTCGTCGGCGCCGGCCGACGCGGCCGGTTCGCGCGGTTACGACACGGTGCAGTGGCCCGTTACTGCCTGACACACGCGTCGCGCCCGGTACTCGCCGTGCCACAGCCGGACCTGCTGCGCGCGCTGTCTTCCCGACCGCGGTTGCAGCCCTTCCGCGCCGCTACCGACCAACTTCGGCCGTGACCTCGACCGACGATGTGGTGTTGATGAGCCGGGCGACGTTGCGTCGTTCGAGGTTCGATCTGGAGTGTCAACGGTGACTCTCGCCGACCTGATCCCGTCACTGCGTAGTTCGCTGCCGCGACGCCTGGAACCAGGCTTGTGGCCGAGTTCTGCGCGTCACCTGCCCGGTGGCGACGTCTCATTCGGCGGCGTCGGCCTGCGCGAGCTCGCAACCCAGCGCCGCACCCCGACCGTCGTCGTGGACATGGCCGAACTTCATGCCCGCTGTCAGGACTTCCGCAGGGCGTTTCGCGACATCGACGTCATCGTCACCGGCGGCTCGCTTCTCGCCGAGGACACCGCCGCCGTGGTTCAGACGGAGGGGATGCGGCTCGGCATCTACTGCGAGGCGCAGCTGGCCACGGCAGTCGCTGCCGGGTTCCCTGTCGATCGCATGATCGTGCACGCCGCCCAGGGACGGCCCGCGGCTGTCCGCCGGGCCGCGTCGCTCGGCGTCGGTAGCGTTGTCATCGACAACCTCGAAGAGATCGACGCCCTGGCCAGGGCGCGGCCTGGCTTGTGCCCGCAGCGCGTGCTCGTGTCGATCAGGACCGGCACGGTCGACGGTGTCACCGACCTGTCCGCGCATCGCCGACCGACGCACGGGTTCTCGGTGGCGTCCGGCGAGGCCGCGGAGGCGGTGCGACGCGTTCTCGCCTGCCCTGGGTTGCAGCTTGTCGGCGTCCACTGCCGAGTTGAGTCTGCGTTCACGACTTCGACCCCGTTCGTGCATGCGTGCCGCGAAGGTCTCGACTTCCTGATGAATGTGCGGGTCGTGCACGGCGCCGAACTGTCCGAGATCCATGTGGGCGGCGGGCACGACGCGGTGGATGACCGTCACGCTGAGCCGGCTTCCTGCCAGACCGCGGCGGCCCTGCGACGTATCGTCGAACGGGTCTGCGCCGACCTCGGGGTTCCAGTTCCGCACGTCAGCGTCGAACCCGGCAACGCGCTCACTCGGACGGTGGCGACCACGCTGTGCCGGGTGACCGGAGTGCACCGCGTCGGCGAACTGATCCGCGTCGAAATCGATGACTGGGCAACTGGCTCGACACCGCTGGAGCGCCGTCAGGAGTCCCGGTCGGCACACCTGCTGAACCGCCTGTCAGCGCGGCCGGACGTGCACGTCGAGGTCGTCGCGGCCGACTGCAGCGATGCTCACGGCGTCACCCGGGTGATCGTCCACGACACGCTGCTTCCGGCCGACATCGCCGCCGGCGACTTGCTCGCCGTGCCGGGCACGGGGAACGATCCGCATTCCGCGCTGGCGCACCGCATTCCTCGGCCCGCGCTCGTCGCCGTCAGCGAAGGCGAGGCGTGGCCGCTCACCCCGCGCCAGCACGGCCAAGCCGCCCGGCTACACCACGACGTGGGCTGAGGAGCGGTGGTGACGACTACCTCGACGCACCACCTGGCCGACGCCGACGCCGGTGCCGCGCCCGAGCCCGCACCCGAGCCCG
This sequence comes from uncultured Jatrophihabitans sp., assembly GCF_964251945.1. Taxonomy (GTDB): domain Bacteria; phylum Actinomycetota; class Actinomycetes; order Mycobacteriales; family Jatrophihabitantaceae; genus Jatrophihabitans. The sequence goes on along the minus strand of NZ_CAXULP010000004.1, from coordinate 262,350 downwards.
CACCTGAGCCCCCACTTGAGCCGGGGGTGGTTCCGCTCGAACCGGGAATCTGGCCGGCGTCCACTCGGCGCCTTTCGTGCGGCGACCTGTCAGTCGGCGGCGTTGGTCTGGTCGACATCGCCGCCGAACACGGCACGCCTGCCAACGTGCTCGACCTTGCTGAATTCCGGGCGCGCTGCGAGAACTATCGCCGTGCCCTCCCGGACACGGAGATCGCCTACGCCGGCAAGGCCCTGCTCACCCGAGCCGTCGTCGCGCTCGTGCATGAGCAGGGACTCGCGCTGGACGTGTGTTCCGAAGGCGAACTCGCACTCGCCGTCTCCGCCGGTTTCCCCGTCCAGCGGATCATCCTGCACGGCAACGCGAAGCCACCGACTTTGTTGTCGCTGGCCACCAAGCTGCGGGTGGGCCGCATCGTCGTCGACAACCTCGACGAGATCGAGATGCTCGCCCGTGCGGCACACCGAACGGCGCCGCAGCCCGTGCTGGTGCGGATCACTCCCGGCGTGGACGCCGGCACCCACCGGGCGATCACCACCGGCACCGAAGATCAGAAATTCGGTCTGTCGATCAAGTCGGGCGCCGCGGCTGCGGCGGTTCGCCGGATCCTCGCGCTGCCCGCCCTCCGGCTGGTCGGCCTGCATTGCCACATCGGGTCCCAGGTCTCGGCCGTCGAACCCTACGTCGAGGCCGTCCGTCGCACGGTGAATTTTCTGGCCGCCGTGCGCGACGAGCACGGGGTGACGCTCGAACAGCTGAACATCGGGGGCGGCCACGCCATCGCCTACACCCCGGCCGATGCCGAGATGCGCATCGATCGCCTCGCGTCGGCGGTGCGCGGCGCACTCGGCCATTCCTGCGCGCAGCACGACATGTCCGTGCCGCGGCTGACCGTCGAGCCCGGCCGAGCAATCGCCGGCCCGAGCGGGGTGACCGTCTACACGGTGCTCAATGTGAAGCACGCGGGCGCTCGCACCTGGGTCGCCGTCGACGGCGGGATGAGCGACAACCCGCGCCCCGCGCTCTACGGCGCGCGATACATCGCACGCCTCGTCGGAAGGGTCTCGAGCGCCGCAACCGAGCCCGTCACCGTCGTCGGCCGGCATTGCGAATCCGGAGACATCCTCATCGACAGCGTCCGACTCCCGGCCGACGTTCACGTCGGCGATCTGCTCGCAGTCCCCGCTACCGGCGCATACCAACACGCCATGGCGTCCAATTACAACCACACTCCACGCCCGCCCCTGGTCGGGGTCGACAACGGCCGAAGCCGAGTGCTCGTCCGTCGCGAAACGGTTGCCGACCTCCTGTCGCGCGACGTCGGGTAAAGGCGTCGTGCGGGTCGCCGACGGAACCGGCCGGCCTACCCGTCGCCGTAGCGGGCCACGTAGTCCCGGTTTCGCGCAGGATTGCCGTCGCGTACTTCGTGACCGTCCCGGTCGACGACGAGGACGGGACACCACGCGTGCTGGGTGAACCAGCTTGCCGCCGGACGCGAGGCACGCTCTCCTGAGGCGGCCGGCTGGTGGTCGTCGCCGGCGCCGAGCACGAGCAGCCCGGCAGTCCCGGTCTCACGCGTCAGATGGGTGTAGAGGCTGCCTCGTGCCAACCGGGTGTCGATGTCGATCTCTGGCGCAATGGACCTTGCAATGGAGGTGTAGTCGTCGAGCACACTGCGACCGAGGTGCTCGCCCGCCGCGACCAGTTCCTCGAGCGGCCTCGGGTCCAGGAGCCAGTCGACCTCGCGCACGACACGTACGATGCGCAATCGACGACGACGTGCCTGGGCGATCTGCGCCGCCCGCCGCAGGGCCTGATATCCGCTGATCCCGTATTCGGCGCCGACCACGATGTCACCGGCCGACAGGTCATGTCTGACCAGGTCGAGTTCGGCGAGCAATGCGGCGGTCCACGTGGACTCGTCGCCGTCAAGCTTGATCGACATGCGCATTCCCGAGTTCGCTGCCGGTCGTCATCTCTGACGTCGCGTCGTACCGGTCCGCCGGCGAACCGCATGCGTGCAGCTCGTCCGCCCAGCATCGTCCCGTAGTCGTCTCGACGGCTCTCATCGGGCCAGAGCGTCACACGATCCGCACGAGTTACTCACGGTACGGGACGGCGGATGAGTGTCACGCAGCTTCTGCGATCCGGTGTCGGCATCCGCACTCGGGCGCCGCCCTGGCCGCAAAAGGACCAGGATGGAGGGGTGACTCTTGATCCCGAGGAGCTCTTCGACCTCGACGCCGACCGGCCCGAGCTGTCTGGCGTGGTGCTGTTGCACGCTCTCGATGGCTTCGTCGACGCGGGCGCGGCGATGCGGCTGGCTCGTATGACGCTGCTGGCTGATGACGCGCCGGTAGTGGCCCGATTCGATGTCGACCAGCTGTACGACTATCGCGCGCGGCGTCCGATCATGCGCTTCGACGTCGATCGTTGGAGCGGCTATGACACGCCGCAGTTGGCGGTGCGGCTGCTGCACGACAGCGACGACACGCCCTACCTGTTGCTTGCCGGGCCGGAGCCCGACACCCAGTGGGAGCGATACGCGGCCGCGGTCGCGCTGCTCGTCGAGCGGCTCGGAGTGCGGCTGGTCATTGGGCTGGACGCGTTCCCGATGTCGGTGCCGCACAGCCGGCCGACGCCGATCATTGTGCACGGGTCACGGCGCGAGCTGTTTGCCGATCACCGCGCCTGGCTCGGCCAGATCGTGGTTCCGGCCAGCGCCTGCCACCTGGTCGAGTACCGCCTCGGCGCTGCCGGTGTCGACTCGCTCGGGATCGCCGCTCCCGTGCCGCCCTACTTGGCTCAGACCGAGTACCCGGCTGCCGCGCTCGCGCTGCTGCGTGAGGTCGGCGCGCGGGCCGGACTCCGCTTCGACACGTCCACACTCGAGGACGCCGAACGCGTGAACCGCCAAGTGATCGAGCGTGAGGTTGCGGGGTCGGAGGAGCTGCAAACGCTGATCGCCGCCCTCGAGCGGGATTACGACGCGGCGGCCCAGACCGCGCTCGCCCACGGCGACCTGCCGTCTGCCGAGGAGTTAGGCGCCGAGCTGGAGCGCTTCCTCGCCGACGAGTCCCGCGGCGAGCAAGGGTAGCGCCGGCTGGCCGGGTGTCGGCGGACCACCACACCGCTAGCCCACGCGGAGCGCCCGGTTCGGCTGCAGCACGCGAAGCGCGGGGCGGGCTGCCGCCGCCGCGGCCGGATCGAGCCCGGCGGCCAGCGTGAACGCGTTCACCCGACCGTCGCTGGACCCGATGTAGAGCGTCCCGTTCGCGACAGTCGGCGCCGCGAAGAAGTACGAGTCTCCGGCTGTGTACGTCCACAGGATCCCGCCGGACGAGGCGGCGAGGGCGTACACCTGGTCTGCGTAATTGCTCGCGTAGACCACGCCGTTGGCCACCGCCACCGACGCCCCGACCGAGCCGCCGGTCGTGGCGTCCCAGACGATGGCGCCGGTGCTCGAGTTCAGGGCGTACACGTGGCCGTTGCTGGCCCCGACGTAGACGACTCCGTTCGCCACCGCCGGCGAGGCGTACACGGTGGCCCCCAGCGCGTTGGTCCACACCAGGGCGCCGGTTGTCGCGTTCAGCGCGTAGAAGTTCGCGTCGTCCGAGCCGACGTAGACGACCCCGTTGACCACTGCGGGCACGCTCTCGACGATGCCGCCGGTCAGGTAGCGCCACACCAGCGCGCCCGTGGTCGCGTTCAGCGCGTAGACGTAGTCATCGTTCGAACCAACGTAGACGATGCCGCTCGACACCATCGGGGACGAGTAGATGGCCCCGCCCGTCGCGTAGGTCCAGACGAGGGCCCCGGTCGTCGCGTTCAGCGCGTAGATGCTGCTGTTTTTCGAGCCGAGGTAGACGATGCCGCCGGCGACCACCGGCGACGATGTCACCTCGGCGCCGAGCGCGTAGCTCCATTTCAGTGCGCCGCTCGTCGCGTTCAGCGCGTAGACCGTCCCGCTGTGCGTGCCGAGGTACACCAGTCCGCCGGACACGCTCGGGGTGCTGAGGCCACCGCCGGCCGCGGCGTAGGTCCAGCGCACCGCACCGGTGGTGGCGTCTACCGCGGACAGCCCCGAGGCATACGACAGGATGTAGGCCAACCCGCCGGACACTGTCACCGAGCTCTCGATGGCCGATCCGGGCGAGTAGCTCCAGGACCGACCCAGGCCCCCGACGTTCGAGGTGTTCAGGGTGTTCTCGTAGGCGTTGTAGCGCCCGCCGCTGGCCTTGTAGCCCAGCTGCGCCCAGTTGGTTCGGACGAGGAACGACGCCTGCGCCCCGATGCCGGAGTGCCGGCCCTCGGCGCTGATCCACGACGTCCCGGGTTGCGCCGACGCGGGCACGGCGAAGCCGCTGTAGGTGAACGTGCCGGTGGCGGTCGTGGCGACCACCGCGACGTCGGTCAGGCCGTAGTACAGGTCGACCAGTTCGTTGGCGCCGAATCCCGCCCCGTAGACGGTGGTGGTGGACGTCGGCGGTCCGGACGTCACCGTCAGCAGCAGGCTGGTGGTGACCGTGAACGTTCCCGCTGCCACTGTCGCGCCCGCCGAGGTCACCGTCACCGGCCCGGTGCTCGCGCCGGCGGGAACGGACACCGTGAGCTTCGCCGCTGACACCACGGTCGCCGGGGCCGAGACGCCGTTGAACTTGACGGTGGCCGGCGCGGTGAATCGCGCCCCGTTGATCGTCACCAGCGTGTGGAGCGGCCCGGAGGTCGGCGAGATGGACGAGACGGTCGGGGTCACCGTGAATGTGCCGGCGGCGACGGTCGAACCGGCCGAGGTGACGTTGACCGGCCCCGTGGTCGCGGCAGCCGGAACTGGCGCCGTGAGCTTCGTCGCCGACACCACGGTCGCGGTGGCGGCGGCCGCCCCGGTGAACGTCACGGTCGACGGCGAGGTGAAGCCGGTTCCGTTCACCGTGACCACCGTGCCCGGCGGGCCGGAGGTGGGGGACAGCGAGGTGACGGTCGCGGCGACAGCCAAGGGCTTGGGACTGGTGGCTTGCGCACTCGCCGAGGCGACCGTGACCCGCCCGGAGGTGGCCGTGGCTGGGACCACTGCCGTGATCCGTTTCGCCGAACTGACGGTGAAAGTCAACGGAGTCGTGCCCAACCTGACGCGGGTCACCCCGGACAGGCCGGTGCCGGCGATGGCGATCGTCCGGCCGGCGGCGGTCTGCACCGGCGACACCGACGTGATCGTCACCGCGGGAGCTGCAGCCACCGCTCTGGCATCGACACCGATGGCGGCGATCACGGTCGCGGCCACCATGACAACCCGCCGCACACTGTGCGTCCCTGCGCGCATCGCACGCCTCCCAATCCCCCGACTTGGGCAGAGGCTTCCACAGGTCTCGCTGTCTCTGCCAGCCAGCAGACGCGGTCCTGGGACAGCGCGGGATCAATCCGGGACATCGCTCGCGAAACGGCTCGAATTTCAGGCTTTGGTCATCACCTGGAGGCGTGTGTCGCGAGCCGAGCGGGACCAGTGACGTGCACCGGGCGCGATTCCGGACGGCCGAACAGCCAGCCCTGACCCAGATCGACGCCGAGGTCCCTCGCGGCCTGCGCCTGCTCGAGGGTCTCGACGCACTCGGCCAACACCAATCCGCCGTAGCTGTGGGTCATCTGCACGATCGCGTCGATCACGGCCCGGCTGACCGAGTTGGGCAGCGCCTGGACGAGTTCCTTGTCCAGCTTGACCACGTCCGGTCGAAGCAGCACGAGGTTGTTCAGCGACGAGAAGCCCGAGCCGAGATCGTCGAGAGCAACCTTGCAGCCGCGCTCGCGGTAGTAGTCGAAGACGTTGGACAGGTGGCCGATGTCGGCAATCTGCTCGCTTTCGGTGACCTCGAACACGAGTTGTTCCAGGCGAAGTCCTGCTTGCTCCGCTGCCTGTTCGGTCGTGCGCAGGCACACCTCAGGACGGTAGATCGAGGTCGGCACGAAGTTCACGAAGAGCTGAGAGGCGCCGAGCCAGTCGGCTGCGCCGCGCAGCGCCGACGTCCGTCCCACTCGATCCAGGATGGGCAACCATCCCGCTTGAGCCGCGGCGGCGAACATCTGATCGGGCATCACCGGCCCGTCAGGGGTGGTGGCCCGCAAGAGCGCTTCGTAGCCGATCACCGCGTTAGCCGCGCCGGCGTGCAACGAGACTATTGGCTGATACACCGAATGAAACGCGGTGAATTCGTCCGCTAAGAGCGGCACCAGGTCTGCGTGCTCGATCCGAGCGCTGGATTGCGCCAGCGTCGGCGCCGTGAGCGCGGCCGAGAGCAGCGCGTCGGGGTCCTCATCGACGACCACCATGGCGCGGATCTCGGCGGCCTCGACGCTCGACAAGGCTTGGCGGGCGGCCATCAGCAGAGCGGACGGGTTCGTCGTGTAGACCTCCAGCAGCCCCGGAGCACGTTGGGTGACCGACGCGCCCGCGTCCCTCAGCAGCGACCGCAACGTGGCGAGGCTGTGGCTGACCCGGGTTGCGAACAACATTCGATTTCCGACGGCGTTCGCGACGACGGTGCACGAGCAGCCGATGCAGGCGTGCGTCTTCGGTTCACTGTGCTGCGGCGAAGCTGAGCCGACCTCCGCCATGACCACTCCTTCTCGGCTGGCCTGAATGAGCGTGTCGGCCGCCGAGATTCCTATCGGCCGAGTCGCCGGAAAGCTGAGCGACGCAGCACGCAGACGTCTGTTTGACGGTGATGCTGGCGGGTTGACGTTGATCAGGATCATGTGCGTCGGGCAGAAGGTGACGACGACACGGTCAACCGCCGCGGCGGACGAGTCCGCTCTCGTAGGCGGCGATGACGGCTTGGACGCGATCGCGGACGTCGAGCTTGGCGAGCACCTTGGCGACGTGGGTTTTGACGGTGGCGGGGGACAGGTGCAGTTGGGCGGCGATCTCGGCGTTTGACAGGCCGCGCGCCAGGGCGATGAGCACGTCGACCTCCCGTTCGGTCAATACGTCCAACACGGCAGGCCTGGCGCCGGTTGGTGCGGGGCGAGCGACGAAGTCGTCGATGAGGCGTCGCACGATGCCTGGTGCGAGCAGTGCTTCACCGGCGAGAACGGTGTGGACGGCGCGGACGAGATCGACCGGCGACACGTCCTTGAGCAGGAACCCGCTCGCACCGGCGCGCAGCGCGTCGTAGACGTAGGTGTCCAGGTCGAAGGTGGTGAGCATCATGATCTTCGGACCGGCGCCGACAGCGGTCGAGAGCAGCGCGCGGGTCGCGGCGATCCCATCCAGGCGGGGCATCCGCACGTCCATGAGCACCAGGTCCGGACGCAACCGCCGGCCTAGGTCGACCGCCTCCTCACCGTCCGCGGCCTGACCGACGACCTCGAGGTCGGGCTGGGCGTCGAGGATCATGCCGAACCCGCTGCGGACGAGCGCCTGGTCATCAGCGATCAACAGCCGGATCATGGCCTGACCGGCAGTTCGGCCGTCACACGCCAGCCGCCCTCGGCCCGAGGCCCGGATTCCAGGCGACCGCCGTAAAGCGCCACCCTCTCGCGCATGCCAATCAGACCGTGCCCGACCGGGCCCGAGCCGCCGACGCCGCCGACCCCATCGTCGATGACATCGATCGTGAGGCGCGTCGACCGGTAGTCGAGAGTGACGGCCGCGGTGCGGGCCCGGGCGTGTTTGCGGATGTTGCTGAGGGACTCCTGCACCAACCGGTATGCCGCGACGTCGACCCCCGGCGGCAGGACGGGGCGCTCGCCGCGTTCGGCGACGGTGACCCCGAGGCCCGACTGGCGGGCGGCCGCCGCGAGCGCCTCGAGGCCGGCGAGCCCCGGCGCAGGAGCCAATGTCGAGCCGTCCGGATCGTCTGTTCGCAGGATCCCGAGCAGGTGACGCATCTCGACGAGCGCCTGTTGCCCGGTTGTGCGGATGTCGGCCAGTGCGGTGCGCGCCCGGCTGGACGGGTCGATGAACTGCTCCGCCGCCCCCGCCTGGACGACCATGACGCTGATGGAATGGGCGACGATGTCGTGCAGCTCGCGCGCGATCCGGGACCGCTCCTCCAGCACCGATGTCCGCGCCACCTCGCGCTGCTCGTGCTCGAGCTGCACGCTGAGCCGCCGCAACGCGGCCCGTTCGCTGAGCAACCGGCTCACCAGACGACCGACCAACCACGGCACAACCAGGAACACGACCGGCGTCAGGATCAGCCCGGCGACCCCGGCGTCGTTGTGCCGCACGTTCGCGACGGCGACCAGGACCAGCGCGACGATCAGCGCCGCCGCCGATCGTCGCCCCCGCGCGTAGGCGCCGAGCGAGTACCCGGCGACGAGACTCGCGATCACCATTCCGATCGGCAGGTCGGCCGAACGCGAGTAGGCCAGCGCGAGCGCCGCCGAGCTGACGACCAGCACCACCGCGACCGGCGCGCGTCTGCGCCACGCGAGGGGGACGGTGATCAGCACGCCGCACACGGCGAAGACGACCAGATCTCCTCGCCCGTCCGGGACGCGGCCGCCGACCACGCCAGCCAGCCAGAGCACCGTGAAGGCGCCAGCGATCAGCTCGTCGCGGCGCGTGCGGGCTGCGCGCACCCAGGAGACCGCAGAGATCACCGCATCAAGGTACGAGTCGCCGCCCGCAAAGGCATCGCCCGACCGGCGTGCCCGCCTCGGCCGGCTGGGCGACAAGTGTGTCCGCGAGGACCACGCGAGGTCCGTTCGCACGGGCGATCCGGTGATCGCCGCCGGCCGGTTGGCTGAGCTCGGCCGCGGACAGACCGCAATGCCTGACTTTGGAGGACACCATGGACCGATCGATTCGCCCCTACGCCCTGCTCGCGCTCGCCGCCGTCGTGATCGGCATCCTGGAAAACGTCTTCTTCGGCGCCGATCACGGCGGGGCCAAGCACGACGTCAGCGTCGCCTTCTTCCTGCTTGCCGTCGTCGGCGGTGTCGCGCTGGTCGCGCTCGGCGTCCTCGCGCTCGCCCGCCGAGTTCGCGGCGCCAACGTGTCATGACCCAGTGAGCGAATCGGGCTAAGGTCGCGGCCTGCCCTGCCGATGAAGGCTGGGTGTTCGCAGGAGGCGCAGTGCCAGGTTCACATCGGGTGCAAGGAACCGCGCGGCGTGCCGGAATCGCCGGTCTGCGTGCGACGCTTTCCGGGACGAAGCCGTCGGTGCGCGCCGTCTGCGCGGCCGCGTCGGTCGCCACGGCCGTGCTCGCTGTCCTCGCCGTCTCCTCCCCGGCCGGCGCCGCCACCCGGCCGGTGGTCACGGGGCTGTCCGTCCATCACGGCGCCTACTGGGGCGGTTCGCTCATCACAGTGCGCGGCCGCGGGTTCACCGGCGCCACCAAGGTCCGGTTCGGCGGGGCGACGGGTTATGGGCTGCACGTGATCTCGGATCGCAGGCTGACCGTGCGCGACCCTTGGCACGGCTACGCGAAGATCCACGTCCGCGTCGTGACGCGGGCGGGCGCCTCGGCGGCGACCAGGGCCAACGTGTTCACCTTTGCCCGGCCGACGATGAACACCCCGATCCAGGGCGGCCTGACAGCGCGGCAGGAGCAGCACATCTCGGCCAAGGTGCGCGCGAAGCACCGGAATGCTGCCACCGCCCATCACGCCCGCCGCTGGACCGCCGCGATGGGCGCCACGGCGCTCCGGCGCGCCAGGTCCTGGCTTGGCGTGCCGTACTCCTGGGCCGGCGGCAGCGGCGCCGGCCCGACCACCGGGGTCTGCGCGCACAACGGCGGCGACCTCGACTGCCACGTCATCGGCTTCGACTGCTCAGGTCTGGCGCTGTACTCCTGGTCGCCGTACAAGCACCTCGCCCACTACGCCGCGACCCAACACAACCAGGCCGGCCGGTTCCACCCGACGATCGGGCAGTTGATGCCCGGCGACCTCGTGTTCTTCTCCGGCTACCTCGCCAACGGCATCGGCCACGTCGCCGTCTACCAGGGCCACGGGATGGTGATCCAGGCCGAGCAGAGCGGCACGACAGTCATGAGGTCCCGGCTCGTCGACGTCATCGCGAACAGCGGGCGTTACCGGGGCGCGGTTCGGCCGATGTCCACCGGCCGGCAGGGCGCCATTCCACGCCTCACGGCGATGACCGCTCAGGTCGGGGTCGACGGCCAGGCGGTCACGATCCGCGGCGCCGGGCTCGCCAAAGCCACGTCGGTGTCTGTCGGCGGGGCGATGGTCTACTCGTTCACGAAACGCACCGCCACCGAACTCGTCGTGAAGGCGCCCGCGCACGCCGCGGGCCGGGTCTCCGTCACCGTGTCCAACGCCTGGGGAAGCGCCAAGCAAAGGCTGACCTACGTCGGGGCGCCGCAGATCTCGGCGCTGTCGACGAGCCAGGGCCCGGCCGCCGGCGGCAACCAGGTCGTGGTCACCGGACGGAACCTGGCGACGGTCACCCGGGTGACCGTAGGCGGGGCGGCGGTCTCCTTCGCGGCTGCCGGGTCGAACCGGCTGACGCTCACTATGCCGGCCCACGCGCCCGGCGCCGTGCCGGTCGTGCTGAGCTCGGCCTTCGGAACCTCGAACACCGCGCAGTACCGCTACCTCGCGCCCACCCCGACGCCAATGCCCACGTCGACGACGGCAGGCGCGGCCCGGTCCAACGGGTGACGAGAGCCACTCAATCGGAGTCCTCGTTCCGCTTAGTCTTTCAGGCAAGCGGAGGATTGCTTCCGTTACGACGGAGGTAAACATCGTGGAGTTCGAAGCGCCGCGCGTCCATCACCAGGTCACTTTCGCGGTGCTGGCAGCGGGTGTCGCCGCCTATGCGTTGCTGCAGTCCCTGGTCGTGCCGGTGCTGTCGACGCTGCAGGTCGATCTGCACACCACGCAGAACACGGTCACCTGGGTGCTGACCGCCTACCTGCTGTCCGCCTCGATCTTCACGCCCATCATGGGGCGGGTCGGCGACATGGTCGGCAAGGAGCGCGTCTTCGTCATCACCCTCGTCGCGCTCGCGATCGGTTCGCTGCTCGCGGCCGTCGCCACAAACATCTCGGTGATGATCGTGGCCCGGGTGATCCAGGGCGTGGGCGGCGGCGTCCTGCCGCTGGCGTTCGGCATCATTCGCGACGAGTTCCCGCGGGACAAGGTGTCCGGCGCGGTCGGCGCGCTCGCGTCGTTGACCGCCGTCGGCGCGGGCGCGGGCATCGTGGTCGCAGGACCGATCGTGGACGCGCTCGACTACCACTGGCTCTTCTGGCTGCCGATGATTCTGACGGTGGCCGCGGCGGTCGCGGCGCACTTCTTCGTGCCGGAATCGCCTGTCCGCAGCCCAGGTCGCATCAGCTGGCTACCTGCCGTGCTGCTGTCCGCGTGGCTCGTGGCACTGCTGGTCGCGTTGAGCCAGGCGCCGGTGTGGGGTTGGGGCTCAGCCAAGGTCATCGGCTTGTTGATCGCGGCAGTGGTCTTCATCGGGGCGTGGGCGGAGTCCGAACGCCGGGCGGTCACTCCGCTCATCGACCTCGCGATGATGGCCAAGCGCGCCGTCTGGACGAACAACCTGGTGGCTCTGCTGATCGGCGTGGGCATGTACGCGGTGTTCGCGTTCTTGCCCGAGTTCGTCCAGACGCCGACGTCGGCGGGCTACGGCTTCGGCGCGTCGATCACCCAGTCCGGGCTGATCCTGCTTCCGTCGTCGGTGACGATGTTCGTCGTCGGGCTCTACGCGGGACGCTTCGCGCAGCGGGTCGGCGGCAAGATGGTCGTCATCCTCGGCTGCGTCGTCAGCGTCGTCGCGATGGCCCTGCTCGCGTTCGCGCACGAGCAGAAATGGGAGCTGTTCCTGGCCACCGCCATCATGGGAATCGGCTTCGGGCTGGCGTTCTCCGCCATGTCCAGCCTGATCGTGCACGCCGTCCCGCCGGAGCAGACCGGCGTGGCGAGCGGCATGAACGCGAACATCCGCACCATCGGCGGGTCGATCGGCGCCGCGCTGATGGCGAGCATCGTGACGTCGCGGATCGAACCGAGCGGGCTGCCCAAGGAATCGGGCTACACAATCGGGTTCGCGATGCTCGCAGCCGCGCTCGTCGTCGCCGCCCTCGCTGCGGCCGCGATCCCGGCGGTCGCGCATGGCAGGTCGGCGCAGCTGCCGGAGGAGCCGGATCACGCCGAGTTGGCGATCGTCGCGGGCGGCACGGTTGTCGGAGACAAACCCGAGTGATCGGCGTCTGATGCCGGTCCAGTCCGCAACGAGGCCCATGCGGCGAGACGCCGCGCGGAACTACGAACGCGTGCTGGCGGCGGCCCGCGAGGTGCTCGACGAGCACGGCACCGACGCCACGATCGAGCTGATCGCCTCCCGGGCCGGGGTAGGCGTCGGGACCGTTTACCGCAGCTTCCCGACCAAAGAGGCTTTGGTGGACGAGTTGGTTCGACAGATCTTCACCGATCTCGTCGCCGCCGCCCGCAAGGCCTTGACCGAAACGAGCGGCACGGGACTGCGAACCCTCCTCTTCATCCTCGGTCGCGCGTTCACCAAGCACCGCGGATACGCCCACCTGCTCGTCGATCGTGCGCCCGCCGAGTGCGGCGCAGAGGTGCTGCGCGGGCTCATTGCCGAGTTGCTGGACGACGCCCAGGCGAACGGGCAGGTCGCGGCAGACATCACCCTCGGCGACGTCCTGGCCACGATCTGGGCGATCCGAGGGATCGTCGAGTCCAGCGGGACCGTGACGCCCCGCGCGTGGCAGCGGCACCTCGACTTGCAACTGCGTGCCTTTTCCGGAGCGGGTGGCGCCAGCCAGTTGCCGCCGCTCAGCGCGCAGCAGCTCAACCGCATCACCGCCGGCGGCCCCGGCGCGGTCGATGCGCCCGCCGAATAATCGCCGGCGCGCCGAGCGGTGAGGGCCGACTCGGCGAACCAGCCGCTCGCGCAGAGCGACCTCGGGTGAGCCTGCGATCCGGACAACTTTCGCCAGCTGCACGTCGACTCGACGATGTCGGCGATGCCGACGCCGCAGCCGCACTCAGCGCGCAGGGCTTCGGCACGCTCGGCGCCGACCACGCGTGGCTGGACACGGAGGCGCGCGCCAGGCAGGCGGCGACAGTCCCCGAGTGGCAGACCGGCTTCGCCGCGATGCTGCACTACGCGCAGCGGCAGGGTTGGCCGGACGAGGTCGGACCCGCGTGCGGGCGCACGTCGTCCGCTCATGACGGAATGGAGATCTCCGCGGGCCTGTCACCGCCTGTCAGACGACGGCTCGTGCCGTAGACGATCCGGAAGCTGATAGTCGGCTCGCACCTCGGCCCGGCCGGTGAGCACGTCGATGGTCTTCACGACGTCGACCGCGCCGGCGACGTCGTGGACCCGGACGATGTTGCCCGGCTCGACTGCGAAGTGCGCGAGCGCGGCGAGCGTCGCCGGCCCGCGCTGCGCCGGCGCGGTGCTCGTGATCGCCCCGAGGAAGTCCTTCCTCGAGATCGCCAGCAACACCGGCCGGCCGAGGGCGCGGACGTCGCCCAGCCGCCGCATGACCTCGATCGTCTGGTGCGGCGTCTTGCCGAAGTCGGGTCCCGGATCGAGGATGATCGATTCGCGCGGCACGCCCAGTTGCTCGGCGTGCCGCATTCGCTCGGCGAGAAAGTCCACGACGTCGGCGGCGACGTCTGCGTAGAAGTCCGGATCCTGCAGCGACGTTTTGGGCCGCGCGCGGGTGTGCATGACGACCAAGGCGATCTGCGCCGCCGCGCACAGCGTCGCGATCTGCGGGTAGAGCAGGCCGCTGACGTCGTTGATGATCGACGCGCCAGCCGCGATGACCGCCTCGGCGACGAGCGGCTTGTACGTGTCGACGCTGACCAGCACATCGGGGTGTCGTTCGGCGATCCACTCGACGATCGGCACGACGCTGTCGCGCTCCTCGGCGGCGTCGGTCTCTGGCAGGCCGGTGATCGCGGACTGCCCGCCGACGTCGATCACGTCGGCGCCGGCGGCCACGAGCGCGTCGGCCAGCCGGAGCCGGTCGTCGAGGGTGCGGTAGCGGCCGGCGTCGGAGAACGAATTTTGGCTCGCGTTGACGACGCCCATCACGAGCGTGCTCCGCACCTCGATGCTGCGGCCGCGGACAAGCAGCGTCGGAGCGGCCACCACCTCACGCTAGCAACGGGGCCGGCGCGGCCCGCTCAGCCGCTGGCGAGAGTCGCGCCGGTGCGCGCGCTGCGCGTGCGTTTGACCGCGTACATGGCCTGGTCTGCCTGCCGTACAGCGGTGTGGCACGTCCCGTCCGGAACGAGGGGCGCCCAACCGATCGATGCGGGCGCGCCAGCCGCGGCGAGCGCGTCGGCGAGCCGCTCGGCGAGCACTGGGGCCAGCGTGGTCGGGCAGTTCGCGAGGACGATGCCGAACTCGTCGCCGCCGATGCGGGCCAGGTAATCGCGGTCGCGGGTATTCGCGCGCATCACCTGCGCCGCGGTGCACAGCAGCGCGTCGCCCGCGGCGTGGCCGCCGGGCCCGTCGTTGACCTGTTTGAGACCGTCCAGGTCGACGATGATCACGACGGTCGGGTCAGCGTAGTCGCCGTACTCGGCGTCGAGGCGCGCGAGCGCCTCCTGCCACCCGCGCCGGTTGGGGACGCCGGTGAGCGGGTCGGTCGTCGCCTCGGTGCGGATGGAGCGGGAGACGTGCTCCGCGTCGGCCAGCGCCCGGTCGCCGGTGAGCACGATGTGCAGCACGTTGCTCAGCATCGCCAGCAGCGGTTCGTGCTCGGCGAGGTCAGGTCGACAGGCCGGGTCCAGGCCGCAGATCGCGCCGAACAACGAGCCGTCCGCGTCGACGATCGGCATCCCGGCATAGGCGCCGATGTCGATGACCTCGTTCACCGGCGCCTGGGCGTAGACCTCGATCGCGGCCGCGTCCGTCGCGATGCGCGGGCCGGCGCCGGCGACCATGTGCACGCAGTAGGAGTCCTGCCAGGCGTGGCTGCCGCCTTGCTGCAGGCCGTACTCGTTCTCGCCGAGGTAAAGGTAGGTCTGCCGGTCGTTCTCGACCCTGGTCACCGACCACAGGCCCATCGGGACGTGCTCCTGCAGATAGGCCAGCACCTGCTGCGAGGCCGCGGCGAAGTTGGTGCCCGCGCTCTCGGCTGTCGAGCTGAGCTCCACCTGCATTCCCTTCTTCTGGTCGACCAACGGTCCTTCGGTGTTCGTGTCGGCCTGTACTTCTGATCGGCAGCCGACGCCGAAACCATGATGGCTGAAAGGTCATGGAAATTCACCGATGTCGATGACGACGGCGCGGACGTTCGCCCATCCCTCGAACGATCCGATCGCTGACTACCAGCGACGACGTTGCGGAAGGGACGACCACGAGCTGGCGCGAGCGCCGGCCGTACCGCTGTACAGGGCGACCAGGACCGCAGCGGCGGCGATCTCAAGCAGCACGGTCGGAAAGCGGCTGACATGCAGCAGTCGGTAGCCGACGAAGCCGCCGAGCAGCGAGCCGATCCAGCCGAGCAGGATCGTCGCGAGCACGCTGATGTTCTGCCGGCCGGGCAACACAAGGCGCGCGAGGCCGCCGATTATCAAGCCGACCACGGCGACGCTGAGCAGCGTCCAGATCGTGTAGCCGATGAGCGGCAGCACGATGAGCAGCAGGATCAGGACCGCGAGGATCACGAGCAGCATGGCCCAACGCTACGTCGTGGCGCTGTGCGGTCGCGGCCGTCGGCGACGTGCTCGCGACTTTCGGCCGACGCGGCCGACGCGGCCGGGCGTGCGTCAGGCCGTGTCGAGCACGAACACGTCCCCGCGGGTGATCGGCACCGGCTGGCCGTCGACGCCGAGTCCGTCGATCTCCACCTCCGGACTGCCGACGACGACGTCGATGTGCGTGTTCGACTGGTTCAGCCCGGACTCGATCCGCTGCTCCGGCGACAGCTCGGTGCCCCGCTCGAACGTCGTGGGGTAGCCATTGCCCCATGCGACGTGCGAGCCGATGTTCTCGTCGAAGAGCATGTCGCTGTAGGTCAGGCCGGTGCGCCGGACGGCCGAATCGCCGTCGACGATCGCCACCTCGCCGAGATGCCGCGCGCGCGGGATCCGCTCGAGCTGCGCGTGCACCGCGTCCTCCCCGCGAGTGGCCGACGCGGCGCGGATCTCGCCGTCCCCGAACTCGAGCTTCAACCCGTCGACGAGCGTGTTCACCGTCATGAGGAAGAACGGCGCGGTCGTCGACAGCGCGCCGTCCGCGCGTCGCCAGTCCGGCGCTGTGAACACTTCCTCGGTCGGCATGTTCGCCACGAACTCGACGCCGTCGGCGTTCGGCATGCCGCCGGACATCCAGCGCGAGGACGGCGTCAGGCCGACGGTCAGATCGGTGCCGGGACCGTGGAAGCGGATGCGGTCGAAGCCGCGCGCGTTGAGCAGGTCGCGGCGCAGCGCGAGCTTGGCCAGGTGCTGGCGCCACGCGTCGACCGGGTCTTCCTGGTCGAGGCGCATCGCCATCGCGACCGCCCGCCACAGCCGGTCGACGTCCGGCTCGCCGAACACCGTCTGCGCCCAGGCCGGGTTCGGCGCGCCCACCACCGTCCAGGCCACGAGATTGGAGGAGACGATCGGCAGGAACTCCTTGATCATCGCGAGCGGCATGGAGTCTGCGAGGCGAGCCGGATCCGCGCCGTCCATCAGCGTCGGGTGCGGGTTGCCGGTCAGCGAGATCAACGCCGGCCGATCTTCCCGCCAGGCGCGCACGCCCTCGAGCTGATGGGGGAGCACCCGGCCCAACTGCTCGCGCGGCGCGTAGTCGACGGCGGCGCGGGTGAGGACGGGGTCGGTGTAGTCGATCGACACATGGCTCGCGCCGACGCGGTACGCGGCCGCGGCGATCGCGCGAGCCACCGGCGCGTGCTCGACCATGCCGCGGATCACGACGCGCTGGCCGAGCTGGACGTTCACCCCGACCCGGACCACGAGCGTCGCGTACGCCTCGATCAGCGCGTCGAGCGGCTCGCGCACAGCAGACGGGGCGGCCGGCGGCCGGGTGGCCGGCACGTCGGCGGCGGGCTTGGCGGCGGGCGGCTCGGCGGCCTGGATAGCGGCCGGCTCGGCAGGCGTGGCGTCGTTGGGCGGCGGCATGGTGCCAGCGTCGCCGCCCGTCCCGACGCACGTCAAACTCCGGCGCCGCATCGACACGACGCGCTGAGCGGGCACACAGGAAATGCCAAGACCCCGCCCAGGCGTTGTGTCGATGATGGTTGCGAGACCTTGGAGATGATCTGCATGAGCGCGTCGCTCAACGCCTTCCCGTCCCACTCCGCCGAGCCGCGGCTCGACGCCGCGCACCTCGCTTGGAACACCGTCGCGAGCTACGACGAGTACGCCGCCGCCCAACGGGCGGTCGACCGGCTGTCCGATGACGGCTTCCCCGTGGAGCACCTCGACATCATCGGTTCCGACCTGCGCCTGGTGGAGCGGGTCACCGGCCGCCTGACCAAGGGCCGCGCGGCAGCGGCAGGCGCGGCGAGCGGCGCCTGGTTCGGTCTGTTGATGGGCCTGCTGCTCGGGATCTTCACCAATGGCGCGTGGGCCGGTTTGCTCGTCGCCGGATTGCTCATCGGCACGGCCTGGGGCGGCCTGTTCGGCTTCTTCGGCCACGCCGCCACCCGCGGAGCGCGCGACTTCGCCTCGGCGCGATCGCTGGTCGCGACGCGATACGACCTGGTGGCCCGCGACGGCTACGCCGACGCGGCGCGCAGCGGCCTGCAGCAGGCGGGCCTGCTCCACGTCGAGTGAGCGGCGCCGGCCAATCGCTTGACTGCGTGCCAGACCGGTAGTTCGCACGAGCTGCGGAGGCACGCCGCTCAGCCGCAGCGCGAGTTGTCCTCGCTGGAACGGCGTCTGGACCGGCGACGCGCGGACAACTCGTGGATGGACGACGGGTCACTCGTTGGGAAGCGGTGTTCGCGCCGTCGATCGCTCAGATGCCCCGCCGGCCGGCCGACAGTCCATTAAGTCAGTGTGAGCTGGGCGTGAGTTGAGGACCTAAGTCCTGTTATTCGATGATCTGAAAGTAGTCAGCACTTCACCTTGACTTTACGTCGCCGGTCGTTGCATGATTGGCTTGTCGCCAACAAATATCGAGGAAATCGGGTGGATCCCCCGCTCACCCGAGCTCCTCACCGGCGACGAACCAGCTGCGGCGGTCCCCCGCTCGTCGCAGTCAGCACCAAGTGTCGGAAGCCCCGGTGAATCCCCCGCTCACCGGGGCTTCCGCATGTTCTGGGCCGGACACATGCGTGTTGCTCTGGATGCCGGCGCACGGGAGGCCAGCCACCGGGCGATCGCGGTGGTGACTCAGCGCTTACGGCTGCGCCGCCGGGTGCGCTCGGTGAAGCGCGTCAACGCGGAGTCGGCGCTGCCGAGCACCCGAGCGGGACGCGCTTGCGGGTTTCGGCTGGCGGCCGCGACCGCCAACCGGTGCACGACCGCCCGGGCGAGCGGCAGGCCGATCGCGAGCAGCAGCCACATCCGCAGCCGGCGGGACAGGAACAGCCACATGTCGCCTCGTCCTCCCTGATCGCTCATCCGCGCGCCGAGTCGGGTATCCGGCGGCCACATCGTGTCCCGCGTGCCTACCCGCAGACCCGCGGACGCAATCCTCGCCACCGGTGTATGCTTGCCGACAGGCAAGTAATGACAGGAGGCGGTCGATGATGATCGCTGAAGAGGACATCGTCCGGCTGCGCATCGCGCTCGGCCGGATCGCCCGCCAGGTCGACCGGCAGGTCGCCGGCGACGGCATGACCCGCAGCCAGCTGTCCGTGCTCGGCTCAGTCGCCCGCGCAAAGTCGGTGCGGATGAGCGAGCTCGCCGACGTCGAGGGCGTCAACCCGACGATGCTCTCGCGCATCGTCGGCAAACTCGAGGCGCAGGGCCTGGTCTTGCGCAGCCAGCTGGCCGACGACCGGCGCGGCGTCAGCGTCGCCATCACCGCGGACGGCGCCCGGCTGCACAGCAGGCTGCGCCGGCAACGGACCAAGCTGTTCGCCGAGCGGCTTGCCGGCCTGCCCGACGAACACGTCGCAGCGCTGGCGCACGCCGTGCCGGCGCTGGAGTCGCTGGCCGAGGCGATGCTCGCCGCCGTCCGCCCCGCCGACGCGCTGGTCGGCCGGTGACTGCGGCGCAGCTGGGCCGGCAGACGTTCTCCTCACTCGCGAACCGCAACTTTCGCCGCTATTTCACCGGCCAGGCGGTGTCGATGATCGGCACCTGGATGCAGACGGTCGCGCAGTCCTGGCTGGTCCTGCAGCTCAGCGGATCCGGCTCGGCGCTCGGCTTCGTCGTCGCGCTGCAGACGCTGCCGATCATGCTGCTCGGTCCGTACGGGGGAGTGGTCGCCGACCGCGTCGACAAGCGGCGGCTGATGATCGGGCTGCAGTCGATGATGGGCGTCCTCGCCCTGGTGCTCGGCCTGTTGACGGTCACCCATTCCGTGCAGCTGTGGCAGGTGTACGTCCTCGCCTTGCTGCTCGGCCTGAACAACACCTTCGAGAATCCGGCCCGTCAGTCGTTCGTGCTCGAGATGGTCGGGCCGGCCGAGCTGCGCAACGCCGTCAGCCTGAACTCCGTGCTTGTCAACGCCGCCCGCGCCGTCGGGCCAGCGATAGCTGGCGTCATCATCGCCGTCGGCGGGACGGGCATCTGCTTCCTGATCAACGCGGTTAGCTTCATCGCGGTCGTCGTGTCGCTGACGCGGCTGGACGTCGCCAAGTTGAGCCCCAGCACGCCTGCGCCGCGCGCGAAGCGCCAGGTGCGCGACGGGCTGCGTTATGTCGCCCGAACCCCCGACCTCGGCGGCCCACTGCTGATGATGGCGTTGGTGGGCTGCCTCGCCTACGAGTTCCAGGTCGTCCTGCCGGTCGTCGCGGACAAGACGTTCCACGGCGGGTCGACGGCGTACGGGTTCATGACGGCCGCGATGGGCGTCGGCGCCGTGGTCGGCGGCCTGTTCGTCGCCGCCCGCGGCCGCACCGGCCTGCGTTCCTTGACGATGTCGGCGCTCGTCTTCGGCGTGCTGCTGACGGTGGCCGCGCTGGCCTGGACGCTGTGGCTCGAGCTGATCGCGCTCGCGTTCGTCGGCGCGGCGAGCGTGGGCTTCCTGTCGAGGGGCAACTCGACCCTGCAGCTCGCGGCCGACCCGAGCATGCGCGGCCGGGTGATGGCCTTGTGGGCGGTCGCGTTCCTGGGCTCGACGCCGATCGGCGGCCCGATCGCCGGCTGGGTCGCGGACGGGCTCGGTGGCCGCGCCGGCCTCGCGCTCGGCGCGATCGCCTGCGTCGTGGCGGCGGCCGTCGGTGGCGTCGTGGTGGTGCGCACCGACCGCCGCTCGGCGGGTGCGAAGCAACCGGCGCCGCAGCTCGCGGCCGTCGCCGACTGACGCTCGGCGCGCCCGGTTTCCCGGCAGGGAGCGTCGGGCAGGCTGACGCCACTGACGCCATCGGCGTCGGCGGGCGAGCGGGGGATGCGGACATGGGCCTGACGGTCGCGGTGACGGGCCCGACCGGCGAGATCGGCGTCTCGGCGGTGACCGCGCTCGAACAGCGCGACGAGGTGGAGCGCGTCATCGGGATGGCCCGGCGCGAGTTCGACCCGGCCGCGCACGGCTGGACGAAGGCCGAATACCGCCGCGGCGACATCCTCGACCGCGACGCCGTCGATGACCTGGTGGCCGACGCCGACGTCGTCGTGCACCTCGCCTACGTGATCATGGGCTCGCGCGCGGAGAGCCGCCGAGTCAACCTCGACGGCACGCGCAACGTCTTCGCGGCCACCGTCGAGGCGCCCCGCCCGCGCCGGCTGGTGTACACGTCGTCCGTGGCGGCCTACGGCTATCACGCGGACAACCCCTCGCCGCTGACCGAGGACGTGCCGACCCGCGGCTCGGCCGAGCACTATTACTCGGCACAGAAGGCCGAGTGCGAACAAGCGCTGCGGGAGCTGACCGACGGCGCCGAGCTGGACGTGTACGTGCTGCGGCCGTGCATCGTCGCCGGGCCCAAGGCCACCGCGCTGCGGGACTCGATGCCCTGGCGGCAGCTGGCCGATAGGGCGCCCGCCCCGTTGCGCGCGGTCTTGGCCACCGCACAGGGCCTGCTGCCGTTGCTGCCCGACCCGGGCGTGCCGCTGCAACTCGTGCACCACGACGACGTCGCCGACGCCATCGCGCTCGCCGCCACCGGCGCGGGGGCGCCCGGCGCCTACAACCTCGCCGCGGACGGCACGATCTCGCTCACCGACGTGGCGCACGCGACTGGCACGCGGTCGCTGCGGGTGCCGGCGGCGACCGCGACTGCGGCGTCTGCGCTGCTCGCCCGGCTGCCGCTGGTGCCGGCCGCGGCCGAGTGGATCCACGTCGCCCGGACGCCGGTGCTGATGGACACCCGGCGGGCGCGAGCGCAGCTGGGTTGGCGTCCGGCGCACAGCAGCGCCGACACCCTGGCCGCCATGGTCGCCGGCAGCTGAACCCCATGGGCGAACTCGAGGTGCTGGCGTTCACGCCAACCGCCGAGCAGTACGCGTGGACCTTCGGCGGCCGGGCCCCGATCGCGCGCATACCGCCGGGTACGGTGCTCGAGGTCTACACCGAGGACTGCTTCGCCGGACGGGTGCGCAGCGCGTCCGATCTGGTCAGCGAGGTCTGCGAGTTCCCGTTCCTCAACCCGCAGACCGGGCCGTTCTATGTCGAGGGCGCAGAGCCTGGCGACACCGTCGCCGTGCATTTCGTGTCGATCGAGCCGGCGCGTGACTGGGGCGCGTCGACGACGGTGCCGCTGTTCGGGGCGCTGACGTCCACGCACGCCACAGCGACCTTGCAGCCGCCGCTGCCCGAGCGGGTGTGGATCTGGGACCTCGACCTGGAGCGCAGGTTGTGCCGCTTCGCCGCGCTGGACAGCGACGCGACGGTCGATCTGCCGCTGGAGCCGATGCACGGCACCGTCGGCGTGGCGCCGGCCAACCTCGAGGTGCGCTCGGCGCTCGTGCCGGATGCGTTCGGCGGCAACATGGACACGCCGGAGATGCGCGCCGGCGTCACGTGCTACCTGGGCGTCAACGTCGAGGGGGCGCTGGTCAGCCTCGGCGACGGGCATGCCCGGCAGGGCGAGGGGGAGACCTGCGGCGTCGCGGTGGAGACGGCGATGAACTCGGTGATCGTCGTCGACCTGATCAAGGGCGTGCCGACGCCGTGGCCGCGGCTGGAGTCCGACGACTACCTGATGTCCACCGGCTCGGCGCGGCCGCTGGAAGACGCGTTCCGCATCGCGCAACACGACCTGCTGCGGTGGGTGTCGGCCGAGTGCGGGCTGTCCGAGCTGGACGCCTACCAGTTGCTGACGCAGGCGGTGGAGTCGCCGCTCGCGAACGTCTGCGACACCAACTACACGTCGGTCGCGAAGGTCCGCAAGGCATACCTGCCGGGTCTCCGGTCGCAGTACGACGCGCACGCGCGGCTGCGCGAGCAGGCGCGGCAGTACCTCGCCGCGCGTTGATCGCCGGGCACGACGCCGGCGCGGCACACTGGGCCGATGCCGATCACGATGCTGCAGACCGTCCTCGACGCCGTCGACATCCGCGCGCTCGCCGAGTTCTACCGCCAGCTGCTCGACCTCGACTATCGCCCCGGCGACGAGCCGCCGGTCGACGCCGGCCCCGACGACACCGACGACACCGACTGGATCGTGATCCAGCGCGCCGACGGCAGCGGCCGCCTCGCGTTCCAGCAGGTCGAGGAGCTCCCCGAGCCGACGTGGCCGACCGGTCCGGTCCCGCAGATGCTGCACCTGGACCTGACCGCGCCGACGATGGACGAGCTGCGCGCCGCCGACCGCCGGGCGCTCGACCTGGGGGCCCGCCTGCTCTACGACCGGTGGGACGATCCGGAGGAGCCGTTGCGGGTGTACGCCGACCCGGCCGGGCACCCGTTCTGCATCTTCCTGGCGTGACGCCGCCAGGCCGCGAGACATGACCTGCGACACCACGCCGGGCGCTACGTTGCTCAGATGACCCAGCCGCAGCAACAGCGCCGCGGTCGGCGGATCGCGATGAGCGGCGCCGAGCGCGACGCGTTCCTCGCCGAGCAGCACACCTGCCGCGTCGCGACCGTCGGCCCGCACGGTCCGCACGCGACGCCGCTGTGGTTCACCTGGGACGGCGGCTGCCTGTGGCTCTATTCGATCGTGCGCAGCCAGCGGTGGGCCGACGTCGGCCGGGACCCGCGGGTCGGCGTCGTGGTCGACGCGGGCGTCGAGTATCTCGAGCTGCGCGGCGTCGAGCTCACCGGCTCGGTCGAGGTGGTCGGCGAGGCGCCGCGCACCGGCGAGCCGAACAGCGAGCTCGCGAGTGTCGAACGCGCATTCGCGACGAAGTACTTCGCCGGCACGCCGGACCTGCACCACGACGGCCGACACGGTTGGCTGCGGCTGCGACCGGCCAAGATCGCGAGTTGGGACTTCCGCAAGCTCGCCGCCGGCGGCTGACCGGCTTTGCCACTGGAACGGCAAGCGGCAGACGCCCGATCGAGGTAGTGGCGAGTCGGCAGGCCGCACTCCATGGAAGCAGGGTCAGATCCAATCCAGGGCGTGCCCGTGTTGTCCTGTCCACGCCGTGGGGCGTCCGTCCACCGCGAGCAGGAAACGGTCGGCGTGGCCGGCTGGGTCGGCGTCCACCACGACGCCAGGGGATTCGTTCGACATCCACACGACCGGACGTCCCAGTTCGGGTAAGCCGTGAACGAACCGACGTCGGTCGTCTTGACCCAGGTAGGCGAGCACGGCGGAATGGAAGACGACCACGGTCGCGTCGGCCGGGGCTTCGTGCACGAGCGGCTGAAGGTCGGTGAGCAGGTCGCCGGCGATCACGACCGGCGGGTCGAGGCGAGCGATTCGCAACGCGGCCGAGAGGATGTCGAATCGCTCGCGTTGCTCCGGCCAGACCAACGCCGCCAGCCAGCGCGCATGCTCGTCGTTCGCGGCGTCGAGCGGGTTGAGGTCGAGACCTCGTCGCCACACGATGCGCGGCAGCTCGGCCGGCAGCGGGGCCGGCCCGGTGACCGTGCAGCTCAGCGTCAACGCGGATTGCCCGATCTCGACTGTGCCGTTGCGGGTCTCGT
This sequence comes from uncultured Jatrophihabitans sp., assembly GCF_964251945.1. Lineage (GTDB taxonomy): Bacteria > Actinomycetota > Actinomycetes > Mycobacteriales > Jatrophihabitantaceae > Jatrophihabitans. Next base: position 238,231 of record NZ_CAXULP010000004.1, on the reverse strand, counting down.
ATCGGTAGGCATACCGATCCGGCAGCAGGCATAGGCCCGCGCTCGCCCCGACCTCGATCAGCGCCAGCGGACCCGGCAGGGCGCCGAGCGCCGGAAGCAGCGTCGCGCAGCGGCGGGCTTCGTTCGTCTGGGTGCGGTGGGTCAGCACGACGGCCTCGACCGCCGACCAGTTCGCCGCGGTCCAATCGAGAAAGGCGGTCGGGTCGTCGACCGGTCCGCCGAGCAGACGCACGGCGCCGAGCAGCAGGTTGGGCTGACGCTTCGGCGACGGCAGCGCGTCCAGACGCCCCAGGATCGCGGGATCGCCGGCGACGGCGAACGCGATCGCCTGATACGACGGCGACACCTCCGCGAAGGCCTGTCTGGCCATCAGCACATATTGCTCAGCCGCGGAGAGCCGGTGTCCCGTCCAATCCGCCACGCTTACGAACCGTACAACCGCCGAGTCGGCAGCCGGGCGAATGATCAGCCAGCCGCAGCGGCGCCGACGGATTCAGCTGGTTCGACGAAGACGTCGGACGTTGTCGCGGACGAGCGTTCTGCGCGCTCTCGCCGGACCGGGTCTTGAACAGCGTGGAGTGGCCGGTGACTGTCGCCGAAATGCTCAGGTTCGACCGTCCCGTGCCGATGGATCAGGCATGACGCGGATCGGAGATGGCGACGTCCGCTCGTTGCCGACGCGACACGCGAAATTGTCGCTGAGTCGAGACTCCCGACACCCCAGCCCGGAGGCTAGTGTTAGGTCCGTGTCAGATGACGGACGCAGCGCCCCTCGTGTAGCGGCGTCTGGCGTCCTGCCCCGACCGACGGTGCGCATCCTGGGCACGCACGGCGTCCCGGCCAATTACGGCGGCTTCGAGACCGCTGCGGAAAACGTCGGTCTGTTCCTCGCCCGGCAGGGCTGGCGGGTCGTCGTCTACTGCCAGGTCGAGGGCGCCGGCCCGATCCGCGAGGACGTCTGGCGCGGCATGGAGCGGGTGCTCATCCCGGTCGACCTCGAGGGGTGGCGCGGCACGTCCAAGTTCGACCTGATTTCGATCCGGCACGCGGCCAGGTACGACGACGTATGCCTGACCTTCGGATACAACACCGCGATCTTCAACATTGTCCAGCGAGCCAAGCGCATCCCGCTGGTGATCAACATGGACGGCATCGAGTGGTCGCGCGAGCGCTGGGGCAAGGCTCGCCAGGCGATCCTGTATGTCAACGAGCGCATTGCCTGCGTGGTCGGCAACCACCTCATCGCCGACCATCCGGAGATCGAGGTCTACCTCTCGCGCAAGGCGCCCAAGCGCAAGATCAGCATGGTGACCTACGGCGCGCACGCCGTGGCGGCCGCCCCGGTTGAGGCGGTGGAGAAGTTCGGCCTGACGCCCGGCAAGTACGCGACGGTGATTTGCCGGCCGATCCCGGAGAACTCGATCCTGGAGCTCGTCCAGGGCTTCTCCGCCAAGCCGCGCGGCCGGCAGCTCGCAGTGCTCGGCGCATACACGCCGGACACCGACCCTTACCACCGCCAAGTGATGGAGGCCGCCAGCGACGAGGTCGTCTTCCTCGGCCCCGTCTATGAGCCGAGCATCGTCCAGGCGCTGCGTTTCCACTCCTTCGTGTACCTACACGGGCACACGGTCGGCGGGACTAACCCCTCGCTGGTCGAGGCGATGGCCGCCGGCAATCCAGTTATCGCCTATGACAACCCGTTCAATCGGTGGACCGCGGGAGATGCTGCTGTCTACTCACGCGGGGCGGAAGATGTGTCACTGCTACTGGGCGAGTTGCTCGCCGACCCTGATCGTCTGCAGGCGATGAGTGCTGCTGCCCGCGCGCGGCACGCGGCGGAGTTCACCTGGGAGCACATCGCAGGGCAGTACGAACAGATTCTTTGGCGCTACGCCGCTGCGCCAGTTTCCGCCCGCTAACGTGATGGGAATGCACCGCATGTTGAGAGGCGCACTGGTCGGCGTCGGCAAGATGGGCCTGTCTCATCAGTCGATACTGAATGCTCATCCGGATGTCGAGCTGGTGGGGATATGTGACTCCTCGAGCTATCTGCTTGGCGTCCTGGGCAAGTACACCGGGGTTCCGACGTACAGCAACTACGAGAAAATGCTGGACGAGGCGAAGCCCGACTTCGTGTTGATCGCCACGCCGTCGAAGCTGCATGGGCAGATGGCGCGGGCGGCAATCGAGCGCGGCGTGCACATCTTCTGCGAGAAGCCGTTCTGCCTGTCGGCCGAGGAGGGCGCCGCGCTCGCCGCGGCCGCGACGGCACGCGACATCGTCACCCAGGTGGGCTACCACAACCGGTTCGTCGGCGCGTTCCAAGAGGTGAAGCGGCTGATCGACCTCGGCGGCATCGGCGAGGTGACGCACGTGCTGGCCGAGGCGTATGGCCCGGTCGTGTTGAAGCCGCAGGGCGGCACGTGGCGCAGCAAGAGCTCCGAGGGCGGCGGCTGTTTGTACGACTACGCCGCGCACCCGATCAACCTCGTCAACTGGTACCTCGGCGAGCCGGTCGGCGTCGGCGGCACCGTGCTCAACCGGGTGTTCTCGCGCGAGATCGACGACGAGGTCTCCAGCACCATGTACTACTCCGGCGGGCGCACCGCGCAGTTGTCGGTCAACTGGTCAGATGAGTCGGTGCGCAAGATGACCACGCGGATCACAGCGTGGGGCACCGGCGGCCGGATCTTCGCCGACCGCCAGGAGTGCCAGGCGTTCCTGCGGCAGCCGCACCCCGACCTGCCCGACTACACCGCCGGCTGGAACGTGCGCTACACCACGGAGCTGACCAAGCCGGTCGACTTCTATCTGCGCGGCGAGGAGTACAGCGCGCAGATCGACCACTTCGTCTCTTCCGTGTCGGCGGGCAAGCTGGACGTCGAGCACGACTTCGGGTCGGCCGCGGTCACCGACAAGGTCATGGGCATGATGGTCGCCGACTCGGCCCGCGGCCCGCGGGTCGCCGGCGACGAGGCCGCCGGCACGTGGACAGCCGCCCCGGCTTCCGCGCCGACGATCCACTCGCTCGTCGCCGAGCGCGGCCGCGAGTGGGCCGCGCGCGGCGCTGCGGCAGTCAAGCGATATCGGGCCGCCCGCGCCCAGCGCACGGGAGGCCGGTCATGACCGCCGTCGTCCCCGAGAAGTACACGATGGACCGCCTGCTGTTCGGCGACAACCAGTTCTTCGGCGTGAACCACATGTCCGAGGAGAAGGCGCGCGCCCAGGCGATCCGCTTCCAGTCGGTCGACGCGATCATGGACGTGCTCGACGCCGCGTATGACGAGGGGGTGCACACGTTCATGTGCACCACGCATGACCGGATCGCCGACGTCGCCGGCCGAGTGCGCGCCGACCCGGCCCGGTATTCGGACTTCACCTTCTTCCCCGGCATGCCGTATGCGCACAAGTACGCGAACGCCGTCACCGAGGACGGGATGATCGGCGCGATGCGTCGGTTCACGCCGGACACCGGGTTCTTCGACGCGGCGATGCGTGGCACGAGCTCGATCGCCCGCAAAGACATCGACGGCCTGATGACGTTGCTGATCGACGCCGAGATGAAGATGTTCGACGGGCTGCGCACGCCGGTGATCTGGCTGCAGAACGTCGTCGTCGACCTCTTGCTCGGGCTGGGCTTCAAAGCCGCGTTCAGCGTCTTCGCCGAGCACGTCAAAGCCAAGTTCGGCGCCGAGCCGGGATTCATCACGATGAACCTGCCGCGGCTGCTCGACACGCTGGACGAGGCGGGCGTCGAGAACCCGATCGTCTGCGCGAACATCAACAAGATCGGCTTCCGGATGTCCGGCGGCGTCGCCAGCTACCACCAGGCGCTGTCCGAGCGGAAGTTCCGGGCCGTCGCGATGTCGGTCTACGCGTCGGGCGCGATCCCGGCCGACGAGGCGATCGCGTGGATCTGCGAGCAGCCCAACATCGAGTCGATCGTGTTCGGCGCGTCGAGCCGCGGGAACATCCGCAACACGCGCGAGCTCGTCGACCGGTACTGGCCGAGCCGGTGACGATCCAGGTGACTGCCGGTCCCGAGGCCGGTCGGGGCAACTACCGCGACTCGGTGGACGCGCTCGCCTCCGCTCAGAAACCGTCCTACGGCGCTCCGGCCTATTCGGTTTTCGTCAACCGGCCGGCCGGGCGCTATCTGGCGGCCGGCGCGCACCAGCTCGGGCTGACCCCGAACGCCGTCACCCTGCTGAGCGCGCTCTGCTCCTACATCGCGATCGCTTGCCTGGCGCTGCTGCGGCCCACCGTCGGCACGGGCGTCGTCGTCGGCGTGCTGCTCATGCTCGGTTACGCGCTCGACTCCGCCGACGGCCAGCTCGCCCGGCTGCGCGGCGGCGGCAGCCGGCTCGGCGAGTGGCTCGACCACATGGTCGACTCGATCAAGATCTCGTCCCTGCACCTGGCCGTGCTGATCACCGTGTTCCGGTACTTCGGGTTTCGCCCCGGCTGGCTGCTCGTGCCGATCGGCTACGCAGTGGTCTCCGCGGTCACGTTCTTCGGCATGATCCTCATCGACCAGCTGCGGGCGGGTGTGATCGCCAAGGCGACCCGACCCGGCGACGTGTCGCAGCGGCGTGCGCTGGCCCGTTCGCTCGCCGTGCTGCCCAATGACTACGGCTTCCTCTGCGTGGTGTTCCTGCTGCTCGGGTTCCATCATCTCTTCTTCGGCGTCTACGCCGCGTTGCTCGTGTGCAATGTGGGATTCCTCGGCCTCGCCCTGCGCAAGTGGGCCCGGCAGATGAAGGCCGTCGACGAGCTGAGCTCGCCGAGCCCGTGAGCCTGCGCAGGCGCCCGGTTTCGCGGCGGCGCGCCGACACGGTGCTCATCGCCAACCCCGGCGCGGACCTCTACGGGTCGGACCGGATGGTGCTGGAGTCGGTGTCGGCGCTGCGTTCTGCGGGCCGGTCGGTATGGGTGACGCTGCCCGCCGACGGTCCGCTCGTCGCCGAGCTGAAGGCGCGTGGCGCCGAAGTGGCGATCTGCCCGACGCCTATCGTGCGCAAGGCCCTCGCCTCGCCCCGCGGGCTGGTCACGCTTGTGTCGGAGACCGCGCGCAGTCTGCGTCCGAGTCTGGCGCTGCTGCGCCGGGTGCGACCGGATGTCGTGTACGTCAACACGATCACGCCGCCGTTGTGGATCGTGCTCGCGCGCCTGCTGCGGCGGCCGTGCGTGGTGCACGTGCACGAGGCCGAGGCCAGCGCGTCCAGGGGGATGCTGCTCGCGCTCAACGCGCCCTTGCTGTTCGCCAACCGGTTGATCGTCAACAGCCAGTTCAGCCTGGGCGTGTTGAACGCGACGCTGCCGCGGCTGATGAAGAAGTCGATCGTGGTCTACAACTCGATCGCCGGGCCGCCTGCCGTGACACCGGCGCGCGAGACGATCGACGGCCCGCTGCGGATCGTCTACGTGGGCCGGCTGTCGCCACGCAAGGGCCCGGACGTCGCCGTCGAGGCGCTGGGCATCCTGCGCTCGCGCGGCGTCGCCGCACAGCTCGACCTCGTCGGCGCGGTGTTCCCCGGCTACGAGTGGTTCGAGCAGCAGCTTCGCGCGCGGGTCGCCGAGCTCGGGCTGGATGGTTGCGTGACGTTCAGCGGCTTCCAGCCCGACCGCTGGCCGGCGACCGCCGCGGCGGACGTCGTCGTGGTGCCCTCGACCGTGGACGAGCCGTTCGGCAACACCGCCGTCGAGGCGATTTTGGCGGCCCGGCCGTTGGTCGTCAGCGGCATCGCCGGCCTGGTCGAGGCGTCGGACGGTTTCGCCGCGGCAATCCGCGTGCCGGCGGCCGATCCCAACGCGCTGGCCGACGCCTTGATCGAGGTCGCGGACCGATGGGACGTGTACACCGCAGCGGCTGCCGCGGACGCGCCGGCAGCGGTCAAGCGCTACTCGGCGTCGGCGTACGCCGACGCCATCGCACGCATCGTCGACCAAGTCGCCTAGCCGTCCGGCTAGCCGTCCGTCCAGCCCTCACCCGCCGTCGGCGGACAGCATCTCGAACGAGTTGTGCGTGCCGAAGCGTCGCTGGTGGTAGGTCAGCGGCGGCAGGTCGAGGTGTCCGGCGGCGACGATGTCGCCGAGCGCCAAGGTGTGGTCGCCGCCGCGCACCAGCCGCGCGACGTCGCAGGCGAGCCAGCCGACGCAGCCGCGCACGCGGGGCAGCTCGGCGTCGAGATCCCACGCCACGTCGGCGAACTTGTCCGTGCCCTTGCGGGCGAACACCGACGCGATCTCGCTCTGCTCGCTGCTCAACACGTTGACGCCGAACCGGCGGGTGCGCCGGATCAACTTGAGCAGATCAGAGTTGCGGTCCAGCGACACCACCACCATCGGCGGGTCCAGCGAGAGCGAGGTGAACGCGCTCACCGTCGTGCCGTGCGGCCGTTCGCCGTCCATGCAGGTGACAACGGCCACCGGCGTCGCCACCGCGCCCATCACCGCCCGGAACGCGTCCGAGTCCAGCTCAGCGACCACCGCGAGGGCTGGGTCTACCGACTCGGAGTCACCCACGATGAAATCTCCTGTCGTAATCCACCCGGCTGACCTTCTCAGAATCCGATTCGTCCCACCGGGCCAGTGCACCCCGCCGGTCGACGGCAGCCAGGCCGCACGACATAAGGGTCAGCCGTCGCGACGGCAGGTGTTGCGGCACTCGCCCAGGCCCCCGACGCGGGTGACGACGACGTCGCCGTCGTTGAGATAGCGCGGCGGCTTGCGGGCGTTGCCCACCCCGCCCGGCGTCCCGGAGACGATCAGGTCGCCCGGCTGCAGCGTGATGATCGTCGAGATGTAGGAGACGAGCTCGGCCGGCTTGAACAGCAGGTCTGAGATGTCGGACTGCTGCATGACCTCGCCGTTCACCTCGCAGGTGATCTCGCCGGCGGACCCGTCGAACTCGTCGGCGGTGACCAGGTGCGGACCCACCGGCGTCGTGCCCTCGAAAATCTTGCCCTGCAGCCATTCGATCGTGCGGTTCTGGAATTCGCGCGCGCTGATGTCGTTCACGACGGTGTAGCCGGCGATGCCCGCGGCCGCGTCGGCCGCCGAAACCCGGCGCATGGCCGAGCCGATGACCACGCCGAGCTCGGCCTCCCAATCCATCCGGTCGTCCTCCACCGGCAACGCGATCTCATCGTGCGCGCCGATGAGAGTGGCGGGGAACTTCGCGAAAAGCGTCGGATATTCGGGCAGCTCACGGCCGGTCTCGAGGATGTGGTTGCGGTAATTGAGGCCGACGCAGAACGTCTTGCCCGGCCTCGGCAGCAGGGTCGCGTAGTCGAGGCTGTCCACCGGGCGGGTCGCGCCTGCGGCCTGCGCCCGCTGGCGCCAATCCGCGTAGGCGAACAGCGCGCTGAGGTCCGGAACGCCGAGCTCGACAGCCCGATCGCCGTCGATGCGCACGGCCGCGGTCCCGCCGCCGGTCCGGATGGTGGCAAGGCGCACGGAACTCTCCTCAGCTCGACGACATTCGGCAGTGTATTAGCCGCTGACGCGCGAACCTGCTCGGCTGGCGGCGGGTCCGCTCGAGCTCGGCGATGCCCCGCCTGGCGTAGCTGCACGTTACGGCCGGGCCTGCTGCGATGTCGCCGCCGAGGGCGCGAGGTCGCCGAGCCCCAGCTGGCGCCGGGGCGCCGCCGGGAACGGAGTGCTCGTCTCGACCGTCAGGTCGACAGCGACGTGCACGAGCTCGCCGGAGGTCAGCAACCGCCAGCCGGCGTCGCCGTCCATCGGTTCGCTCGCGAGGATGACGCTCGGCTGCTCGGCGAACTGCTCGCAGCGGGCGCGGATGCGGTCGGTCCGGACGTCGAGCGTCTGCGCTGTCGCCGCACGATGGCGAGCGTCGCCGCCGGCAGAGCGCTCCAACAGCCACAGCTCGTTGGTGGCCGGATACCGCAACGCCCATAGGTCGCTGGCGGTGGCCAGGATGAAATTGACGCTGTAGACCGGCAGCTGGTCGGCAATCCACCCGATCGCCTCGGTCAGCCCAGCCCGGATGTCGCCGCCGTTGCGGGCGATCTCGGCGGTGATCAAGGCGAACACCCGCTCGCTGTCCGTCTCGCCCTGGACGAGCCCGTCCGCGCCCAGCTCGGCCAGCCGAGCGTCGAGCAGGTCGAGGCCCTCGACCACCCCGTTGTGCGCGAACAGCCGGCCGTCCTGCTCGAAGGGATGGGTGTTCGCCTGGGTGTGCGCGCCGGTGCTCGCGTGCCGGACGTGCGCGACGAACGTGGTGCCGCGCAGCTCCCGGGCCGCCGAGGCGAACTCGGTGTCGTCCCACGCGGCGATCGGCTGCTTGTCGACGTGCGGCCGGCCGGCCGGATCGAAGACGCCGATGCCGGCGCCGTCGGGGTTGCGGTGGCTTTGCGCGGCCAAACTGTCCGGCGCGTCGAGCAGCCAGAACGTCGCCGAGACGGCAGCGGCGCCGGCATGCAGGCCGAACAAGCGGCACATCAGCGCGCCTGCGCCGAGCCGAGCGCAAGCGAGCGGTGCGTCGGCCCCATGACGCCAGCTTGCACCACGCGCGCTGCCCGGAGTCGAGCGCGGGGCCGCGCGGTGGCGATTACCCCGGTGAACGCATCAGGTAGGCGCGAAAGCCGTGGCCGGACGCGATGAGCTTGCCGCGGCGCCTGATCTCGCGGCGCGTTTGCCCGCTCAGCCCAGTCGCGTGCCGAATGAGGAGCACCGCGTCGCCGGAGGTGAGGTAACGAAGCGCGTCGCGCTGCCATTTCGCGTTCTTGGTGCGCCTTGCCGGGCCGTTGTCGTCCGGCGCGTCGACGTCGTACGTGCGGCCAGTCACGTCCACCCAGTCCGGGCAGCCGCGTGCCAGATTGCGGCTGAGCAGGTTCAACTCGATCAGCGCGGCCGGCGAGTCGCTGACGACGCACCGCGCGGCACGCAGGTCCGCCGCGACGCCGTTCGCGTCGAACCGCCTGGTGAGCCCGCGGTGGCGGACGACCATCGCGCTGGCGCTGATCGCTGCCACCAGCAGCACCGTGGACGCCGCGGCAAGCGGGCCGACCCTGCGCCGGCCCGGCCGGTCGGCGCCAGCGACGCTCGCGGTGCGGGCGGTCGCCGGCGAGTCGTCCTGGATTCGCGGGCCGACGGCCGCGGCGAGCGTCAACGCGAGACCGACGGCGGCGAAGTCCGCGTAGAAGGCGAAGTACGACGGCGCGGCAGCGAGCGTGCCGAGCTGAACCAGCGCGATCACGACCGCGATGCGGTAGGCCCGCCTGCGCCATGCGCAGACCGCGACCACTGCGACCAGCACGACAAACAATGCCACCACGATGCTCTGCAAGAGACCGGGAGCTCCTCGCAGGGCAGAACTCACCGCGCTGAGCGAGGTCAGCCTGGTCGGCCGCGACGACATGCTGCCGTTGCGTCCCAATTGGTCGGTGACGACCATCCGCCACATCTGGCCGGGCGCCACGGCGAAGAATGGGGCGTTCACCGCGACGAGCGCCGCCGCGGCGCCAGCCGCGACCCATGCGCCGGCCTGTCGGCCGCGCCGGCGGAACTGCCAGGCGACGACGACGGCCACCGGCACGATCCACCAGATCTTGACGTCTGCGGCATATCCGAGTGCGAGGCCGCCGGCGATCAGCGTGCGTCTTCGTTCGGCACCCCGGCCGCTGAGCAGCAGCAGGCCGATGAGGAACGTGGCGTTGCCCAACGGCTCCAGCCGCACCGCGATCTCTGAGCTCGCCGAGCTGAACCACACCGCGTAGAACAGGCCGCCGGCGAGGCCCGCAGGTCGGGAAAGCCCGGCGCGCCGGGCGACGCCCACCACAACGGCGCCGCACAAAGCGCCGAGTGCGGCGAAGCCGATGTTGGCGGTCTCGAACGCGGCGTGGTCGCCGACCAGCCGGGCCAGCGCGCCGAAGGGGGCGAGCGCCACCAGCACCCCCGGCGGGTGCAGCAGGACGAAATCGCGGTACGGCGCCCGGCCGTTGACCAGCGACACCGCGCCGTCGAAATAGACGCCGGGGTCGTAGCCGAAGACACCTGAGAAGCCGCCGGAGCTGGACAGGACCAACCCAAGCCTGATCACCAGGCCGAGCAGGGCCACCGCGACGGCGTCAACGACCCAGGGCGATCTCGCCCGCACCGCCCGCACTTCGCTCCGATCCGTCGCCGATTGCCGACCGCCAACCGTACGGGGTCGGCTGAACCCCGTCCGACTACCGGGTGAACCAGCTCAGGCGATCGGCGACGGGAGCGGGCCGAGCGAGATCAGTCGGTCCGGCGCCAGTATGTGGACGATAGAGAGCACGACGAGGGAGTACCCAACGTGGACAAGACAGTGCCCAGCGCCGCCGAGGCGGTTGCCGACATCCCCGACGGCGCGAGCCTCGCCGTCGGGGGCTTCGGGCTCAGCGGGATCCCCGCCATCCTGATCGACGCGATCTTCGCGCAAGGGGCGAGCGACCTCACCGTCGTGTCGAACAACTGCGGCGTCGACGGCGCGGGACTCGGCGTGCTGCTGGGGAAGGGCCGCATCCGCCGCGTCATCGCGTCCTACGTCGGCGAGAACAAGGAGTTCGCGCGGCAGTTCCTGTCCGGCGAGCTCGAGGTGGAGCTGACGCCCCAGGGGACGCTCGCCGAGCGGCTGCGCGCCGGCGGGTCGGGCATCGGCGCGTTCTTCACACCAACCGGCGTCGGCACCCAGGTCGCCGACGGCGGACTGCCGTGGCGCTACCACCCCGACGGCAGCGTCGCGATCGCCTCGCCCGCGAAGGAGGTGCGCGAGTTCGGCGGACGTCGGCAAGTCCTGGAAGAGGCGATCGTCACCGACTACGCGCTCGTGCGCGCCGCGAAGGCCGATCCGCACGGCAACGCCGTCTTCCACGCGGCCGCCCGCAACTTCAACCCCAACGCGGCCATGGCCGGACGCGTCACGATCGTCGAGGCCGAGGAAATTGTCCCGGTCGGCACGTTGGACCCGGACGCAGTCCACCTGCCCGGCATCTTCGTCCACCGCGTCGTCCCCCTCACGCCGGAGCAGGCCGCGCGCAAGGACATCGAAAAACGCACGACCCGGCCAACGCCGTCGAGCACGACAGGGGCATCGACATGACCGATCGTCTTGCCGGGCTGTCCCGCGAGGCGCTCGCCGCCCGGGTGGCCCAGGAGTTCGCCGACGGCGACTACGTCAACCTCGGCATCGGCATGCCGACGCTGGTGCCCAACTACATCCCGGACGGCGTGCAGGTCGTGTTGCAGTCGGAGAACGGCATCCTCGGTGTCGGGCCGTACCCGTTCGACGCCGACGTCGACCCCGACCTCGTCAACGCCGGCAAGGAGACGGTGACAACCCTGCCCGGCGCCTCGTTCTTCGACTCCGCCACCAGCTTCGCGATGATCCGCGGCGGGAAGGTCGACGTCGCCGTGCTCGGCGCGTTGCAGGTGTCGCGGGCCGGCGACCTGTCGAACTGGATGATCCCCGGAAAGATGGTCAAGGGCATGGGCGGCGCGATGGATCTCGTCAGCGGCGCCCGCCGGGTGATCGTCATGATGGACCACGTCGCGTACGACGGAACTCCCAAGATCGTCGACGAGTGCACCCTGCCCTACACCGGGCTGCGGGTGGTCGACCGGATCATCACCGATCTCGCCGTCATCGACGTCCTGCCCGACGCCGCCGGACTGCGGCTGGTCGAGCTCGCGCCCGGCGTCGACGTCGGCGCCGTCCGCGAATTGACCGGCTGCGCGCTGGACGTCGACTCGACGTTCGGCTGACGCCAGTGGTCAGTTCCCCGGAGTGACCAGTCCGGTTTCGTAGGCGAGCACGACGGCCTGGATCCGGTCTCGCAGCCCGAGCTTGGCCAGGATCCGGCCGACGTGGATCTTCACTGTGCCCTCGGACAGCAGCAGGTCGGCGGCGATCTCCCGGTTGGACCGGCCGCGGGCGAGGGCCGCGAAGACCGTGCGCTCGCGGTCGGTGAGCTCGTCGAGCGGGGACGTGGCCGGACTCGCCGCCGCCGGGTCGGGCAGCCGCGCGGCGAACTGGTCGAGCAGGCGGCGGGTGACGGCGGGCGCGATGATCGCGTCGCCGCCGGCGATGGTGCGGATCGCGGCGAGCAGGTCGGCGGTCGGCGCGTCCTTGAGCAGGAACCCGCTGGCGCCGGCCTTGAGCCCGGCGAAGACGTATTCGTCCAGATCGAAGGTCGTGAGGATGAGAACCCGCGACTGCGGCCGGGCGGCGACGATGTGGCTGGTGGCCTGGATGCCGTCCATCCCGGGCATCCGGACGTCCATCAACACGACGTCCGGGTGCAGGGCGCCAGCCATGGCGACGGCGGTCGCGCCGTCGCCGGCTTCGCCGACCACGTCCAGGTCGTCCTCGGCGTTGAGGAACAGCCGGAACCCTTTACGCAGCATGGACTGGTCGTCGACGAGCAGGACCCGGATCACGGGTTGCCGCTCTCGTCGTCCAGCTGGAGGGTGGCGGCGACCCGCCATCCGGCGGGCTCTCGCGGCCCGGTGTGGATCTCGCCGCCGTAGGCGTGGACGCGCTCACGCATGCCCGCCAGCCCGCCGCCGACGGTGGCCGGCACGTCGGCATTGACGCCGGCGCCGTCGTCCTCGACCTCGACCCGCAGCCCACCGGCGTCGCGGTGCAGGCGTACTGCGGCGTGGGTTCCCGCGCCCCCGTGTTTGAGGGTGTTCGTGAGCGCCTCTTGCACCAGCCGGTAGACCGTGAGCTGGATGCCGGTCGGGATCGGCGTGGCCGCGCCGTGGACCTCCAGCGTCGTGGGCAGTCCGGCGGCGCGGACACGGTCGATGAGGTCGTCGAGTTCGGACAGGTCCGGCATGGGTTGGCGCGCGTCTGGCGAACCCGACGCCGGGGCGGCGTCGCGCAGGACGCCCAGCAGGCGGCGGGTGTCGGCCAGCGCCCGGCGGCCGGTGGCCGAGACGTCTCGCATCGCCTCGACACCGTCCTCGGGCGACGCTGCGGTGGCCGCGATCGCACCGTCGCTGAGCGCGACCATCACGGTGAGGTGGTGTGCCACGACGTCGTGCATCTCGCGGGTGATCCGGGCCCGCTCCGCGGCCGCGGCCAGGGCGCCCTGCTGGTCCCGTTCGCGTTCCAGCCGGTCGGCGCGGTCCTGCAGCTCCAGCAGGTACGCGCGGCGCGTCGCGGCGTACAGGCCGAGACCGGCGGCGGCGACGACCAGGCCGGTGAGCGGGATCGCGTTGTACCACCAGTCGGCGCCCGCCACCCAGATCGTGCCGGCGACGACCCCCGCCTCGACGAGCCCGGCGCACCCGAGCACGACCCGACGCCGCAGCAGCGAGGCCACCGTGTACAGGGCGATCAGGACCGGCAGCCCGGCGATGACCCGGTTGTTCCACAGCCCGGCGGCGGCTGCGGCCAGCACCACCCACCCGAACACGGGCAGCGGGTGGCTGCGGCGCACGATCAGGGGGGCGGCCACCACGGCGATCACGAGGAACGCTGAGACGGGCGGACGGGTGTGCCCGTCGTGCAGCAGGTAGGGCACGGCCGCGAATCCGGCGACGACGGCCACGACGACGTCGAGAACCCAACGCACCGGAGACCGGTGCGCCGGGTTCTGGACCGTGAAGAGCGTGCTCACTGCGGCATTCTCCCGCGCTCAGGCGTCGGTGCGCCGCATCCGCCAGGCGGCCGCGGCGATCAGGACCGCCGCGTAGGCGCAGAGCACGCCGAATCCGGTCCACGGCGACAGGGCATTGGTGACGTCGCGGGCGCCGCCGTACAGCGCTGCGCCGGCGTTGGACGGGAAGTACTGCACCAGGTGGTCGCTGATCGACGACGGCAGCAGCCCGGCCAGCGGCGGGATGACGAAGAAGGCGCCGACGAAGGTCGAGATGCCGGCCGCGGTGTTGCGCAGCAGCGACCCGATCGCCATGCCGATCACGCCGGCGACCGTCATGTACAGCGCCGCGCCGAAGACCGAGCGGAGTGCGCCGGGCGAAGAGATCGACACTCCGAGATTGTGCGAGTTCAGCAGCGACTGCCCGAGGAAGAAGGACACGAAGCTGGTGACCAGCGAGACGGCCAGCACCATGCCGGCGAAGACCGTCAGCTTGCCCCACAACACCGGGAGCCGACGGGGCACCGCGGTCAGCGAGGAGCGGATCATGCCGGTGCTGTACTCGCCGGTGATCATGAGCACCCCGAGCACGCCGATCGCCAGCTGCGCGAACGCGATGCCGTTCAGGCTGGTCGAGATCGGGTTGAACTTGGCGACGTCGCCAGCGCTGAAGGTATGGAACTGGTTGGCAGTGACCGCGGAGAACAGCGCGCCAATGCCCACCATGAGGATGACCGCGATCAGCAGCGTCCAGACGGTGGAGCGAAGCGAGCGGAACTTCGTCCACTCCGAGTGCAGGACCCGGGCCTGGGTGACCTGCACGATCGAAGGTTGTGAGGTCGTGGTCGTGGTCCGGTCGGATTCCAGAACGGCAGTCATCACGCGGCCGCCGTCTCTGCATCGCCGCTGCGAACTGAGTCCTCAGCATGCGTAGAGCGGTAGTCGACCGAGTCGTGGGTGAGTTCCATGAATGCCTCCTCCAGCGATGCCTGCTGGGCGGTGAGTTCGAAGACGGGCAGGTGCGCCTGCCACGCCGTGCTGCCGATCTGCTCGGCGGAGAGGCCTTGCACGTGCAGGACGTCCTGCTGGTCGCTGCGGATCGTGACGTCCGGGGCCAGCAGCAACTCGCGCAGCTCGCTCGCGCGGGGGCTGCGAACCGTGACGGCATTGCCGCCGGCGCGGGCGATGAACTCCTCGACCGTCGTGTCGGCGATCAGACGGCCACGCCCGACCACGACCAACCGCTGCGCGGTCAGCGCCATCTCGCTCATCAGGTGCGAGGACACGAACACCGTGCGGCCCTCGGCGGCCAGCGCCTTGAGGGTGTTGCGTATCCACAACACGCCTTCGGGGTCCAGCCCGTTGACCGGCTCGTCGAGCACGACCACGCTCGGGTCGCCGAGCAGCGCCGACGCGACGCCGAGGCGCTGACCCATGCCGAGGGAGAACCCGCCGACGCGCTTGGCCGCGACCGCACGCAGGCCGACCATGTCGATGACCTCATCGACACGACGCCGGCTGATGCCGTTGGTCTGCGCGAGCGCGAGCAGGTGGTTGCGCGCCGAGCGGCCGGTGTGCACCGCCTTGGCCTCGAGCAGTATCCCCAGCTCGGCCATCGGCGCGGACGCTTCGCGGTACTTCCGCCCGTTCACCCGGACCCGGCCGGTCGTGGGCTCGTCCAGACCCGCGATCATGCGCATCGTCGTGGACTTCCCCGCCCCATTCGGCCCCAGGAACCCGGTGACGATGCCGGCCTGAACCGTGAACGTCAGCCCGTCCACCGCGAGCTTGTCGCCGTATCTCTTGCTGAGGTTCTCGACCTCGATCATCACGTGCCTCCGAAACGTCTGGTCGGTGATCCGACACGATCGACGCTAGAAGCGATCCGCTGTCGCCGGCATCAGCCGGGCGACCAAAACTCCGCGCAGTCCCGTAGGCCTGCAGGCCTACGGCAACGGACTATCGGTCGGCGAGCTCGCCCGTCCGGCCCTCGGCCTCGCTGGGATCTGCGCCCTCGGCGTTCAGTTGCGGCACGACCCGGTCCAGCCAGCGCGGCAGCCACCAGTTGGCGTGGCCGAACAGGTGCATGAGCGCGGGCACGATCACCGTGCGGACGATGAAGGCGTCGATGATGATCGCCCCAGCCAGCCCGATGCCGAACTGCTTGATGGTCAGGTCGTCGCCGAGCGCGAAGGACGCGAACACCAAGATCATGATCAACGCGGCCGCGGTGATGACGCGACCGGTCTCGGCCTGCCCGTAGGTGACCGCATCGGCGTTGTTGCGCCGCCGGGTCCACTCCTCATGGATCCGGCTGACCAGAAACACCTCGTAGTCCATCGACAAGCCGAAGAGAATGGAGATCATCAGCACCGGGATGAACACCGCCACCGGCGCGGTCGAGGTGATCCCGAACAGCGACGCGCCATAGCCCCACTCGAAGACCGCGTTCATGATGCCCAGCGCCGCCCCCACGGAGAGCAGGTTCATGGCGGACGCGACCAACGGCACCAGCAGGCTGCGGAAGACAGCCATCAGCAGCAGAAAGCCCAAGATCACCACGACAGCGACGAACGGGATCAGCTTGGACGACAGCTTGTGCGCGAAGTCGACCTGCCCGGCCGTCGAGCCGCCGACCAGGACATGCACGCCGGTGCCCGCCTCCGCTCGCGGCAGCACGTTCTCGCGCAGGTGGTTGACCAGTTCGGTGGTCTGCCGCGCCGACGGACCAGTCGCCGGGAAGAGGTTGGCGACCGCTACCTGCCCATTGGGGCTCGGCCTAGGCGGTGTGGCCGACACGATCCCCGGCTCGCTCGACAGCTTCTGCACGAGCGTGCCGAACGTGGCCACATCCGAAGGGGACTTCAGCTCCCCGACGAGCTGCAGCGGTCCGCTGAATCCCGGTCCGAAGCCTTTCACGAGAGCGTCGTACGCCTGCCGCGTGGTGCTGCCCGACGGATCGGTGCCGGCGTCGTCGAGGCCGAGCCGCAGCGAGAACACCGGCAGCGCGATCACCGCGACCACCGCCACCGCGGCGATCGCGGGCAGCACCGGATGCCGCTCGAGGAAGCGGGCCCAGCGGAACCAGACCGTGCCGACCGTCTCCTCGTGCGGGCCCTTCTCGAGCAGGGTGCGCCGTTCCTTGCGGCTGAGCACGCGCGTGCCGACGAAGCCGAGCAGGGCGGGCAGCAACGTCAACGAGGCGAGCATGGTGAGCAAGACGGTGACGGTCGCGGAGATCGCGACCCCGTAGAGGAACGACAGGCCCAACGCGAACTGGCCGAGCAGCGCGATGCACACCGTCAATCCGGCGAAGAAGACGGCACGCCCCGCGGTGTTGACCGCGAGCGACGCGGCCGCCTCAGGCGATCGACCGGCCTTGATGGCGTTGCGGTGGCGCGTGACGATGAACAGGGAGTAGTCCACGCCGACGCCGAGCCCGATCAGGATGCCGAGGATCGTCGCGAACTGGGCGACCGAGAAGGTGTGGCTCAGCAGGCCGGTGAGCGAGTAGCCGATGCTGATGGCGAACAGCGCGGTGATGATCGGCAGGAACGCTGCGAACAGGGCGCCGAACGCCAGCCCGAGCACGATCAGCGCGAAAGCGATGCCGATGCCGGTGCTCGGGCCGCTGCCGCTGCGCTGCAGCTGCTCGATGTCCTGACCGCCAAGTGACACCTGAAGCTGGCCGTTGCCGGCGGCCTTGGCGGCGGAGACGACCGCGTTGAGCGCGCTGACCGGGTTCTGGCCGATCTGGCCGTCGAAGATCACCGTCGCGTAGGCGACGGTCCCGTCGGCGCTGATCTGCCTCGCCCCGGTCGCCGCGTACGGGCTGACGACGGCCCGCACGTGCGGCAACGAGGCGATCTTGGCTAGCGCGCCGTCAGCCCGCTGCTTGACGGCCGCGTCCCGGACGGTGCCCGAGGTGGTGGCGAACACGATCTGGTCGGAGCTGCCCGACGCGGCCGGGAAGTTCTTCTGCAGCAGCGAGACCGCGGTCGCGGACTCGGTGTGCGGCAGCGTGAACTTCGTCGAGAATGCCGAGCCCGCGACGTTGCTCGCCACCGCGCTCAGGATGAGCGCGGCGAGCCAGAGGCCGAGCACGAGTCGACGATGGCGAAAACACCACCCACCAAGGGCTTTCACCCTAGATCGGCGCGCGCGGCAGGGCGGGGGGACAGCAGGGCCACGGGATCTCCAGGACACGGATCGCGGTGCGGCGCCGACCGTAGACGCGGTCGGGCCCCTTCAGCGACGCCGACGCTACTGCAGCGGGTCTGTGAGCGAGTCGGCAACCGGTTCGACCCGCGCGTCGGGCGACGCCGAGCGCTAGCGAGCAGGTACTTCTCGCCGGCCGCGCCGGTTCAGAGCTCGATCACGCTGCGAAACGCGTCGAGGTGTTCGTTGAGGAAGCCCAGCGTGGTCATGTCCTCCGTCAGCGTGCGCGGCGGCGCGGTGACGAGGGTGTCCTTCGGGATGAGCTGCTCGAAGTCGATGCGGGTGTCGGGGCTGACGACGCCCGCGATCGACAGGACTTTCAGGACCTCGTCGGCCATGATGCCGTAGCCGACGGTGGTCGGATGAACGCCGTCGAGGGCGATCAACCCGCCCTGTGTTCGCCCGAACTGGTCCGAGCCGAAGAATCGCGTGTCCGGACGTGGCGACAAGGCCGCCAGCACGTCCGGCATGGGGTAGGGCTGAACGTCCTGGTCGACGAGGGGATCAGCGAGGTAGCGGCGATAGGCGAGACTGTCGAGCAGCCCGCATATGTCGAGGACGTGCCAGTCGAGACCCTGGCGGCGGGCTTCGCGGACGTGCCCGACGATCGTCTGGTTATAGCTGTCGATCGCGGAATCGATCTGGCGGCACTGGTCGCCGCTGAGGCACTGATCGTGATTCGGGTTGAAGTCGCGCTCGCTGATCCACACCCGGCCGTAGCGGGGGAAGTAGCGCGACCCGGCCGGCTTGGCGCCGAAGCCGTGCAGCAGGGGCGCGATCGTGACGTGTGGGACGGTGCCGAGCACCACGTGGCGGGCGTTCACCTGCTTGACCGCTGCGACCAGCTCCGCGTACTCGGCCGCGAAGTGGGCAGGCCGCCAGACCGTGTACTCGTCTTTGTGCTCGAGCCGATCGTCGGCCGTCCAGTCGAGGTAGTCGGGCGGCGTCCACCGCAGGGCGAGGCCGAGCACCGCGCCGAGCGCGTTGTTGGCCCCGAGCGCCACGATCAACGTGCCGACACCGTCCTCGCCGAGCGCCTGCGCAGCGGTGATCTGCGAAACATCGTCGCCGAGCGGCCCAACGAGCACGCGCAGCGCGGCGCGCCACTCGTTGTCGCTCACCGCCAAGTGGGGCAGGTGCGGCTTGAGGTGGTCCCAGAACGACGGCACGGTGACGTGCTCTCGGCACCACCGGGCCGTCTTCGACAAGGAGTCCCGAACATCCCACCCATAGATCGCCAGGTTGTGCATGTACGGCTGCCCGGACGCGACCTGGCTGCCGTCGCCCTTCTCCCAGTAATCCTTGATCTCGGCGAGGGCGTGGATCGCGGCGGAGGCGACGACCGGTAGATGGGCTCCGAGCAGCGGCGCTTCGGCGCCGGCATGCTCTTCCAAGAGCTTCACCAGAAGCTCGATGTTCAACGGGATGCCTGGGCAGATCGTCGGTCCGTCATAACTCGGGAATCGGAACCGGTCGGGGCCGAGCCCCATCGCCGCGGCTGCCTGCGCTGGCCACGACAGCGACGTGTCGTGGATGGCGCCGCTCTTGAAGCCGTGGCTGAGCGAGTCGCCTATCACGACAAACGGATGTGCCGCCTCGCCGTCATCGACCACCTGCACCGGAATTTCGGCGGCGAGGGCGCGATCATCGATGCGTGGTGGTGTCCGCCGGGTGATGACCAGATCGTCTGGTGCAGGCTCGACCCGAACCATTCGGCACCCTCCCGAAAGCGGGCGGCACACGACCGCGCTGAGGCTTCATATGTAGAGCACCGGGCGAGTCAGAGCAAGATGCTCAACCCCGATGGCTGTGCCGACATGCGCTCGGAGGGTCGTCACGAGCGGCCCCTGACGGGCGCGGGACCGTTCCCCGCGCCTCGAACCCCGACACGGCGGACTGACCCGCCGGTCCCACATCGGTGGGCGATACTGGGATCGAACCAGTGACCCCTGCCGTGTGAAGGCAGTGCTCTCCCGCTGAGCTAATCGCCCGGGACGCGAGTCGGACGAGCCGACCGCAGCGACGCAAGACTATCTGACGGCGCCGCGCCGCTCAGCGGAACAGGTACCACGCCGCCGCCGCGACGCCGACCAGCACCAGCAACGTCAACAACCCGACAAGCAGCCGGATCCATATCGGCTGGCCCTTGAGCCACTCCGTCCACCGCAGCACCTGGTCGCGCGCCCAGGTCAGCAGCCGGGCCGCCCACGTGTACTCGGTCGCCAGCACGCCCAGCCCGGCGAAGATGATCAACCAGCCCGGACCGGGCAACGGCAGCAGCACAATGCCGCCGGCGATGATCGCGACCCCGACGACGGTGATCCCGATCCGCCACGCGACCCACCCGCCGGGCAGCGCGCGCACGCGCGCGCGGATGTTGCGTGACGACTTGGGCGACGCGGCAGGACCAGCGCCGCCAGTCTGAGCAGCCGGCCCAGCGGGCGCGGAACTCGACGTCGCTCCCGGCGCGCGCTGATCGGTCGGCATGCTATCCACCGTACGGCGCGCGCTGGGCGTCAGCTGTGCGTTCGCCTCGCTGTCGTTGGTCTGCCGATGGTGTGGTCTCGCTGGACCGCAACTCAGACTGCTCGAGTTGATCCGGCGCGACGCCGGTTCGGCGTCAACGTGTTGAACAGCGAGCAGAGCGAGATCGCGTCGGTGTTTGCTCCCGGGCTCAGGCTGCCTGGTTCGGCGCCGTGTGGCTCTCGGCATCGGTTTTGTTCTCGACCTCGGTGGGTCTTCGCTGGTTGGCCGTGCCGGGTGGGTCGGGTGGGTGGCTTTGGTATTGGTGGCCGGTGGGGGTGGTGATGGTGACTTGGTCGCCGGCGCCGGCGCCGGCGCCGGCGGGGCTGGTGCGTGCGGTCCAGCCGGGGGCTTGTTTGGCGTAGTTGCAGGCGGCGCAGGCGCCTTGGCCGTTGTGGATGCTGGTCGGTCCGCCGTGTTCGGCGGGGTGGATGTGGTCGGTGTGCCTGATCGGCGCGTCGCACCAGGGGGTGCGGCAGTTGCCGTGGTCGCGGAGCCGCACGAACAGTTGCTGGGCTGTGGTGAACAGCCGTCGCCGGGATTCCATCGCGATCAGTTGGCCGCTGTCGGGCGCGGTGTAGAGGCGGCGGATCCAGCGGGGGGCGCCCTCCGGGTCGAGGGCGAGGTCGCGGGCGATCGGGGCGGGGATCGGTCCGTGGCCGATCAGCACGCCCGGCTCGTCAGGTCCGGCCGCTTGCCTCGGCCCGGCGGAGTCGGTGCGCGGGTGTTCGCGTGGGTGCTCGGCTGGGTGTTCGCCGTCGCCGAAGAGGGTTTGGTCGGTGATGATGAGGTTGATCTCGACGGGCACGGTGTCGGCGGTGGTTTGGCCGGTGACGCGTTCGACGAGGGTGTCGGCCATGACCTGTCCGCGGGTGCGGGGATCGCCTTGGCCGATGAGGGTGTCGGCGGCGCGGGTCAGCGAGGCGTAGGCGGCGACCCCTTGTTTGACGGGCAGCAGCGTGGTCAACCGGGTCATCGTGTCCGGGGCGGGGCGCAGGGTGACCCGCCGCTCGTCCGCGACCGTGCGCAGCCGGTCCACGTAGCCGTGTGGGTCGAGCCGGTAGGCGAGCTTCTTCGCCTCGGCCTCGACCCGCCGGTCGCCCAGCCGGGGCAGGTCGGGGGCGAGCTGGGCGTCGAGTTGGGCGCGGTGCTCGCGGGACAGCCAGCCGGTCTCCCGCGCGATGATCATCGCCCGCCACTCGGTGGTCTGCCCGGCCTGCAGCGCGGCGAAGGTGGCGGGCAGCTCGGCGGTGAGGATCCGCGCCCAGCCGAGCTCGCGTTGGGCGCGGTACGGCGAGACCCGCCGGGCCAACGCCACCTGCGCGGCGACCCCCCGCGACGCCCGCTCGGCCGGCACCCCGTCCGCCAGTTGGGCGGCGCGTTGGGAGTCGGCGAACGCCGCGGTCTCCCGGGCCTGCGCCGCGGCGGCCGCCGCCTTCAACTGCTCCAGCAGGCGGATCCGGTCGATCCGCACCCCGTCCTCCACGCCCTGATCCAAATGCGCGAGCGTCGAGATCACGCCGCTGAGCAACGCGTCGTCCGCGTCGCCCGTCGACTCTTTCTCGAACATGTGTACGATAATACCTGAGCTTGGCAGGCCCGTCAACCCCCGCGCTCGACCCGCCTGACACGGGATTCACCCTCCCAGCCACGTCCGACAATTCCGGTGGCGCAACCCGCCTTCGTCGCGACAGACCTCGCCGCGGGTTCGATCGCGGCGCTGTGCTCGCTGTTCACGTAAGTTTCAGCCGAGCTCGGCAACAGCGAGCCGTAGGCCGACATCGAGGGCGGGCAACGCGCGCACGTGCCCGTTGGCCCGGTCCCAAGCACCTGACTTGAGGTCGCGAGCGAGCCGCGCGACTGCCTCGTGGCGTATCGACCGATCTGCGGACCAGGCGCGCCCCGACCGCGTTCTCGCCGAACTACGTCTGAGCGGGGAATCACTCAACGGCGCAGCGAGGGCCGACGACTCGGTGCCGTCGGCGAACCCGCCAGTTAGCCCGCCTAGGGTGGGTATGCCGGCCGACGAAGGGTTATCCGTGAACGACCTCAAACTGGGTTACAAGGCGTCGAACGAGCAGTTCCCGCCGCAGGAGCTGTTGAGGTACGGGGTGCTCGCCGAGGAGCAGGGCTTCGACTCCGTGTTCGTCAGTGATCACCTGCAGCCGTGGCGACACGACGGCGGCCATGCGCCATTCGCCATGACCTGGCTGGGCGCCCTCGGCGCGCGCACCGAGCGGGTCACCATCGGCACCTCCGTGCTCACCCCGACCTTCCGTTACCACCCGGCGATCGTGGCTCAGTCGTTCGCCACGCTCGGCTGCCTGTTCCCGGGACGAGTCGTGTTGGGCATGGGCAGCGGCGAGTCGATGAACGAGGTCCCGCTCGGCGTCGAATGGCCGGAGGGCAAGGAGCGGTTCGCCCGTTTCCGCGAGGCCGTCCGGTTGATCCGCCAGCTCTGGACCGACGAGCGCGTGACGTTCGAGGGCGACTACTACCGCACCGACAAGGCGACGATCTACGACCGCCCTGAGCAGCAGGTGCCGCTGTGGCTCGCGTCGTCCGGCCCGGCGGCGACCCGGTTCGCCGGGCGCGAGGGCGACGGCTGGATCACCACGTCGGGCAAGGACCCCGCCCTCTACACCGACACCCTGATGCCGGCGATCGAGGAAGGCGCCGAGAAGGGCGGCCGGACGATCAAGGACCTCGACCTGATGATCGAGGTCAAGGTGTCCTTCGACCACGACCGTGACGAAGCCATGAACGCGACGCACTTCTGGGGCGCGCTGGGCCTCAGCGCCGAGCAGAAGTCCGGCGTCGAGGACCCGGTCGAGATGCAGCGGCTCGCCGACGAGCTGTCCGTCGAGCAGACCGCCAAGCGGTTCATCGTGTCTACCGATCCGGACGAGCATGTCGAGAAGATCAAGACTTATCTCGACCTCGGCTTCAACCACCTCGTCTTCCACGCCCCCGGGCCGGACCAGGAGAAGTTCTTGAAGCTGTACGGCAAGGAAATACTGCCGCGGCTGCGGGCGCTGTAGCGGGCCTATGACATTCCCAGCGACGACATTTCCAGCGACCAGCACGGGCACGCGCCGGGCGTTGCGCCGTGCGCGTGACGGGGTCGCGCTGGACGCCACCGAGGCCGAGATCCTGCTGGGCGCCCGCGGCGACGACCTCGTCGACCTCTGCGCCTCGGCCGCCCGGGTGCGCGATCAGGGGCTGGCCGACGCCGGCCGCCCGGGCGTGATCACCTACTCGAAAAAGGTGTTCATCCCGCTCACCCGGTTGTGCCGCGACCGGTGCCACTACTGCACGTTCGCCACGACGCCGAACCGCGTTCCCGCGCCCTTCCTCTCCCCGGACGAGGTGCTCGCGATCGCCGAGCAGGGCGCGGCGCTCGGCTGCAAGGAGGCGCTGTTCACCCTCGGCGACCGGCCCGAGGACCGCTGGCCGGCGGCCCGCGAATGGCTGGACGCGCGCGGCTACGACTCGACGCTCGCCTACGTGCGGGCGATGGCGATCCTGGTGCTCGAGCGCACCGGCCTGCTGCCGCACCTCAATCCGGGCGTCATGTCCTGGACGGAGCTGCAGCGGCTCAAGCCCGTCGCGCCGAGCATGGGGATGATGCTCGAGACGACCTCGACCCGGCTATTCACCGACCCGCACGGCGCGCACTACGGCTCGCCGGACAAAGACCCGGCGGTGCGGCTGCGGGTGCTCGAGGACGCGGGCCGCTCGTCCGTCCCGTTCACCACCGGCATCCTGATCGGCATCGGCGAGACGCCCGCCGAGCGGGTCGACGCGCTGTTCGCGATCCGCAAGGTGGCCCGCGCCTACGGCGGCATCCAGGAGACGATCGTCCAGAACTTCCGCGCCAAGCCGGACACCGCGATGGCCCGGATGCCCGACGCCGAATTGGCCGACCTCGCCGCGACCGTTGCGGTCGCCCGGCTGGTGCTTGGACCGCGCATGCGCATCCAGGCGCCGCCGAACCTGATCGGGCAGGAGTTCCGCCTGTTGATCGACGCCGGCATCGACGACTGGGGCGGCGTGTCGCCGCTGACGCCGGACCACGTCAATCCCGAGCGCCCCTGGCCGCAGCTCGACGACCTCGCCGCACGGACCGCCGACGCGGGGTTCGAGCTCGTCGAGCGGCTGACGGTCTATCCGCCCTACGTCGCCGTCGGCGAGCCCTGGCTCGACCCGCGGGTGCTGCCGCACGTCGCCGCGCTCGCCGACCCGGCCACCGGCCTCGCGATCGCGGACGCGCCGGTCGTCGGCCGGCCATGGCAGGAGCCTGAAGACGGCTGGTCCGTCTCGGCCGGCCGGATCGACCTGCACACCGCCGTCGACACCGAAGGCCGCACCGGCGATCGCCGCACGGACTTCGACAGCGTCTACGGCGATTGGGCGACGGTCGCGACCGAGGCCAGGCGCACCGCCGCGCCCGCGCGGTTCGACGCCGACGTCGCCGCCGCGCTGCGCGCCGCCGAGCGCGACCCCGCCGCGCTCAGCGACGCGCACGCCCTGACGCTGCTGCACGCCGACGGCGCCGAGCTCGACGCGGTCGCCGCGCTGGCCGACTCGCTGCGCGCCGACGTCGTCGGCCCCGACGTCACCTACATCGTGAACCGGAACATCAACTTCACCAACGTCTGCTACACCGGCTGCCGGTTCTGCGCGTTCGCGCAGCGGCGCACCGACGCCGACGCGTACACGCTGTCGATGGACGAGCTCGCCACCCGCGCCGAAGAGGCGTGGAACCTCGGCGCGACCGAGGTGTGCATGCAGGGCGGCATCCACCCCGACCTGCCGGG
Source organism: uncultured Jatrophihabitans sp. (assembly GCF_964251945.1). Lineage (GTDB taxonomy): Bacteria > Actinomycetota > Actinomycetes > Mycobacteriales > Jatrophihabitantaceae > Jatrophihabitans. The sequence continues at coordinate 213,078 of NZ_CAXULP010000004.1, read as the reverse complement.
CACCGCGTACTTCGACATCGTCCGCGCGGTGAAGGCCCGGGTGCCGGGCATGCACGTGCACGCGTTCAGCCCGATGGAGGTCGTCAACGGCGCGTCGCGCACCGGCCTGTCAGTGCGCGACTGGCTCACCGAGGCGAAGGCGGCCGGGCTCGACTCGATCCCCGGCACGGCGGCGGAGATCCTCGACGACGACGTGCGCTGGCTGCTCACCAAGGGCAAGCTGCCCGCGGCGGAGTGGATCGACGTCATCACCACCGCGCACGAGCTCGGCATCCGGTCCAGTTCGACGATGATGTACGGCCACGTCGACAACCCCTCGCACTGGCTCGGGCACTTTCGCACGCTCGCCGGCATCCAGGACCGCACCGGCGGGTTCACCGAATTCGTCGGGCTGCCGTTCATCCACACCAACGCGCCCATTTACCTCGCCGGCGTCGCCCGTCCGGGTCCCACGCCGCGGGAGAACCGCGTGGTGCACGCGATGGCGCGCATCCTGCTGCACGGGCAGATCGACAACATCCAGTGTTCGTGGGTGAAGCTCGGCGTGGACGGCTGCCGCGAGGTGCTCCGCGGCGGTGTGAACGACCTCGGCGGCACGTTGATGGAGGAGACGATCAGCCGGATGGCCGGCTCGCAGCACGGCTCGGCGAAAACCGTCGCGCAGCTGCACGAGATCGTCGGCGGACTGCCCGACCGGGTCGCCCGGCAGCGGGACACCGGGTACCGCCGCGTCAGCGACGAGCGGCTGGCCGCGGCGAACCGGTTCACCGGCGCGCTGCCCAGCCTGTCGATCACCGCCGTCTGAGCTACGGCGCGCGCTTGCCGCGGGCGGCGAGCACGATCGCGGCTTCTTCCTCGCTCAGCCCGTATCGATCCATCAGGATCCCGATCGCGAGGCCGGTGTCCGAACAGCTGCCCAAGGCGAGTTCGAGTCCGTTGATGCGGTGCTCGAGATGCGCGATTTCGATGATCGCCTCGCCGAGCTCTTCACGCGCCGACTGCTCGGACGCGTCGCGGTCTTCCGTCACGCGGTGGTGTTACCTTCGTCGCGGTCGCGAATGACTTATCTGAGACACGCAACACGGGTAAATTTTGGATCCCCGCGCTCAGTCGCCGCGCAACGACACCTCCATGCGCGCCTGCAGCGCGTCCAGGCTCGTGCCAAACGTCTGCAGCACCCGCACGCCGGCCGGCTGAGCCGGCTGGTCGCTGCCACCGCCGATCGCGAACACCGCGTGCTCGGTGTAGACGCGGCTCACGCACGCCTTGCCGGTCAGCGGATAGGTGCACGCGGGCACCAACTTGGCGCTGCCGTCGCGGGCGAACAGCGTCATCATCACGTAGACCGACTTCGCGCCGATGGCGAGATCCATCGCGCCGCCCACGGCGGGGATGGCGTCCGGCTCGCCGGTGCTCCAGTTCGCCAGATCACCGCTCGCGGACACCTGAAACGCGCCCAGCACGCAGACGTCCAGGTGACCGCCGCGCATCATGGCGAAGCTGTCGGCCTGGTGGAAGTAGGCGCAGCCCGCTGTCTCGGTGACCGGGATCTTGCCGGCGTTGATCAGGTCGAAATCGATCTCGTCGCCGACGGCCGCGCGGCCCATGCCGAGCATGCCGTTCTCGGTGTGCAGCGTGACGCCGCCGCCGGCCGGCAGGTAGTCGGCGACGGTCGTCGGCTGGCCGATGCCGAGGTTGACGTATGCGCCGGGCGGGATGTCGGATGCGATCAGCTGCGCGAGCTCGCGCTTGTCCAACGGGCCGCGGTCGGCGTGCTCGATGGTCGTCACTGGTCGATCACCACGATCCGGTCGACGAAGATCCCGGGCGTCACGACGGCCTCCGGGTCGAGCTCGCCCGGCTCGACGAGTTCGGCGACCTGCACGACGGTCGTCGCCGCCGCGGTGGCCATGACCGGCCCGAAGTTGCGTGCTGTCTTGCGGTACACCAGGTTTCCGAGCCGGTCCGCGCGGTGCGCCTTGATCAGCGCCACGTCGCCGCGGATCGGGTGTTCGAGCACGTACTCGCGGCCGTCGATCGTGCGCTGCTCGCGGCCCTCGGCCAGCGGCGTGCCGACGCCGGTGGGGGAGAAGAACGCGCCGATGCCCGCCCCGGCGGCGCGCATGCGTTCGGCGAGGTTGCCCTGCGGGACGAGTTCAAGCTCGATCTTCTTCGAGCGGTAGAGCTCGTCGAAGACCCACGAGTCGCTCTGCCGCGGGAACGAGCAAATGATCTTGCGGACCTGCCCGGCGGCGAGCAGCGCGGCCAGCCCGACGTCGCCGTTGCCGGCGTTGTTGTTCACCACCGTCAGCTCTCGCGGGCCGGAGCGGCGCAGCGCGTCGATCAGCTCCATCGGCTGGCCAGCAGTGCCGAACCCGCCGATCAACACGGTGGCGCCATCGGCGATCCCGGCCACCGCCTCGTCTGCGTCGGCGACGACGTCGGTCACCGAGCAGCCTGCGCGCTGGCGACGTTCTCGAGCACGACGGCGAGGCCCTGGCCGACGCCGATGCAGATCGCGGCGACGCCCCAACGGCGGTCGTCGGCGCGCAGGGCTTTCGCCAATGTGCCGAGGATCCGGCCGCCGGACGCGCCCAGCGGGTGGCCGATCGCGATCGCGCCGCCGCGGGTGTTCACGATCTCCGGGTCGACCTTCCACGCGTCCACGCAGGCCAGCGACTGCACCGCGAACGCTTCGTTCAGCTCGACGAGCCCGACGTCGGCCCAGCCGATGCCGGCCCGCTCGAGCGCGCGGTTCGCGGCCTCGACCGGCGCGTAGCCGAAGCTCTGCGGTTCGAGCGCGAACGCGCCGCGGCCGGCGATCCGCGCGACCGGGTCTGCGCCGAGTCGCGTCGCGGCGGATTCGGCGCCCAGCAGCACCGCGGACGCGCCGTCGTTCAGCGGCGAGGCGTTTCCCGCGGTGATCGTGCCATCCGGACGGAAGGACGGCTTCAGCTTCGCCAGCGTGTGCAGCGCGCTGTCCGGCCGGATGCCTTCGTCGCGGGCGAGGTCGACGCCGTCGACGGCGACGGTCAGGTCGTCGTAGAAGCCGGCGTCCCAGGCGGCGGCCGCGAGGTGGTGCGAGCGCACCGCGAACTCGTCCTGCCGCTCGCGGGAGATCGAGAACCGCTCCTGCAGCTGCTCGTTGGCCTCGCCGAGCGAGACCGTCCACTCCTTCGGCATGGCGGGATTGACCAGCCGCCAGCCGAGGGTCGTCGACACCGCGGTGACGTTGCCGGCCGGGAACGCGCGATCCGGCTTCGGCAGCACCCACGGCGCGCGGGTCATCGACTCCACCCCGCCGGCGAGGACGATCTGCGCGTCGCCGGTCTCGATCATCCGAGACGCGGCCATCGCGGCGTCCAGGCTCGACCCGCATAGCCGGTTCATGGTCGTGCCGGGCGTCGACACCGGCAGCCCGGCGAGCAGCGCGGCCATCCGGCCGATGTTGCGGTTGTCCTCGCCGGCGCCGTTCGCGTTGCCCAGCACCACCTCGTCAACGGCGCCAGGGTCGAGCGCGGGATTGCGTTCGAGCGTCGCGCGCAAGGCGGTCGCGGCGAGGTCGTCGGGCCGCACCCCGGCCAGCGCGCCGTTGAACCGGCCGAACGGGGTGCGGACGGCGTCGTAGACGAAGGCTTGAGTCATGAGTCCTCCTCGAATTCGGCGAGCACGCGTTGCGCGATCCGGAAAGCGGTGTTCGCGGCCGGCACGCCGCAGTAGACAGCCATCTGGAGCAGCGCCTCCTTGATCTCGTCGTTGCTCAGCCCGATGCGCCGCGCGGCGCGGAGGTGCATCGCCAGCTCCTCATCGTGCCCCAGCGCGACCAGCGCGGTCAGCGTGATGAGCGATCGCTCCCGGCGCGCCAAGCCGGGCCGGGTCCAGATCGAGCCCCACGCGTACTGGGTGATGAAGGACTGGAACTCCCGGGTGACGTCGTCGGTGTTGGCGATCGCGCGCTCGACGTGCTCGTCGCCGAGCACCGCGCGGCGCACCGCCATGCCGGCCGCGCGCACCCCCGCCTCGGCGCGCGGGCGCAGCGCGTGCCGGATGATCAGCGCGGCGACCCGGGCCGGGTCCTCGGCAGGGGCAAGGTGCGACGCGGCGTCGAGAACGACGAGCTGGCCGTCGCGCACGCCGACCGCGATCTCGCGCAGGATCGCCGGCGACGTCACCACGTCGTGCCCACCGGCGACAGCGAGCACCGGGGCGGCCACCTCGCCGAGCCGGTCGCGGACGTCGTAGCCGGCGAGCGCTTCGCATGCCGACGCGTAGGACTCGTCGTCGACCTCGGCGAGCTGCGCGAGCAGCGGCCCCGCGACATCCGGCCGGGCGCTGGAAAAGCCGGGCGCGAACCAGCGCTGCCGCGAGCCGTCGACGACCGCCGCGGTGCCGTCCGCGCGGACAAGCGCGGCGCGTTCGGCCCAGCCGTTCGCGTCGCCGATCCGCGCGCCGGTGCAGCACAGCGTCGCGGTCGCGACCACGCTCGGCTGGTCGAGCAGCAACTGCAGGCCGACCGCGCCGCCGAACGAGTCGCCGGCGTAGTGGACGGGTTGATCGAGCCCGGCCAGCCCGGCGGCCACCGCCGCTGCGACGTCGGCCACGGTGAACGGGCCGTCGGCAGGCGGCGCTCCGCCGTGCCCGGGCAGGTTCCAGCCCAGCACCTCGAAGTCGCCGCCGAGTTCGCCGACGACGGCGCCCCACAGCTGCGCCGCAGAGGTGCCGAGCGAGGGGCCGAGCACGAGCCGCGGCGCGCCGGGCGTGCCGCCGAGTGGTTCGAGCGCGACCTTCACAACTGTCCCTTCAGATAGCTGCCGGCCCGCTCGATCGCTGCGTCGACGAATGCGTCGCTTGCGCCCAGATAGTCGGTTGCCTGCGGCGGCCCCGGCTGGTCGAAGAGCCCGGCGATGCTCGCCGCCTCGTCGAGCACGCCGTCCGCGGCCGCCAGCGTCGCGGCCATCTTCTCGGCGTCCACCTGCAGGCCGTCGAGCAACTCCCGGCCCTGCGCGACAGCCGTCACCGCGTGCCGGCACAGCAGCTGCAGCGCCGGCCATTCGACGTGCCACGCGCCGTCTGGGCGCTCGTCCACCACCTCCGCGGCCGCCAGGTGAAGCTGCGCGCCGAGCGCGGGCGCGGTGAGCGCGGCCCGCCGGATCAGCACGGACAGCACCGGGTTCGCCTTCTGCGGCATGGCCGATGAGCCGCCGCGGCCGGCGCCGACCAGCTCGCGCAGCTCGCCGATCTCCGGCCGGCTCAACGTCAGGACGTCGTTCGCGATTCGGCCTTGCGCGTCCAGGCAGCGCACCAGCGCGTCGCCGAGCCGGGTGACCGGCGCGCGGTTGGTGTGCCAGGGCAGCGCGGGCGCGAGACCCAGCCGCTCGGCCGTCCGTTCTGCCAGCGCGCGGGCGACGCCGACGGGGTCGGGCAGCGACGCGTGCCGGGCCAGCTCGACCGGCGCGGCCAGCGTGCCGGCGGCGGCGCCGATCTGCGCGGGGAACGCCAGTGCGGCGAGGTCGTCGGCGGCGTCCAGCACGCCGGCCAGCCAGCCGGCCGTCTTGCCGCCGAAAGTCGTGGGAACCGCGTGCTGGGTGAGCGTGCGGGCGACCATCGGCGTGCCGCGGTGCTGATCCGCGAGTCCGGCCAGCGCCTCGACCTGGCCGCGCAGCTCGGCGCGGACCCGCTCGACCGCGGCGCGCGCGCAGAGCATCAACGCGGAGTCAAGGACGTCCTGGCTGGTCAGGCCGCGGTGCAACCAGGTGGCCGCGTCGCCGTTGCGCGGCGCGATCCGCTCGCGCAGCAGTCGCAGCAGCGGTATCACCGGATTGCCGCCGCCCTCGGCGCCGTCGGCGACGGTCGCCGCGTCGTCGGCCGCGACGACGGCCGCGAGGTTCGCCGCGGCCGACGGCGGCGCGATGCCGGCCTTGATCAGCTCGGTCAGCCAGGCGTCTTCGACCTGGGTAAGCGCCGCGAGGACGGCGGCGTCGTCGAACAGCTCGCCGGCGCGGGCGTCGCCTGGCCAGAGCAGCGAGCTCAACGCGCCGACGGGCCGTGGGTGAGGAACACCGTCTCGCCCGGTCCCTGCAGCAGCACGTCGAAGCGGTAGGACCGTTCGCCGTCGGCGGAGGCGACCAGAGTCGCGCGGCGCTCGGTGTCGAGCGAGGCGAGCAGCGGGTCGGCGTCGAGCGCGGCCTGCTCGTCGGACCCGGATGCCGGGAAGTAGACGCGGGTCAGCAGCCGGTCGAGCAATCCGCGGGCGAACACCGTCACCGCCGCGAAGCGCGGGCCGCCGGCCCCGCCGGCCCCGCCGGCCCCGCCGGCCCCGCCAGTTCCGCCAGCCCCGCCGGGCAGCAGCGTGCTGAACGAGTACTCGCCGGCGCCGTTGGTTGCCGCGCGGCCCCAGCCGGTGAAGGTCCAGCCGTCGCGGCGCAGCGATCCCGGCTGCGCGACCGGCGCGCCGTCCGGGCCGGCCTGCCAGATCTCGATCAGCGCATCCGGGATCGGCGCGCCGGCGCCGTCGAACACGACTCCGTGGAGCCGGACGGCGTCGGGGTGCGCGGCCGGCACGAGCTCGGGGCCCCCGGCGTAGGGCAGGGAGAAGCCGAAGAACGGTCCGATGGTCTGGCCGACGGTCGCGGCCCGCTCGTCGCTCACGGCTGGCTCTCCCGCACGGCTGCGTCGTTTCTCACTGTTGCGTCGTCTCTCACGGCTGCGTCTCCGTCCACGTCCGTCGACTGCCGGACAGCACGATGTTCCACCGGTATCCGGTGGACAGCTCCGGGCGGGTGACGTCATGGTCGTAGGTCGCGACCAGCCGCTCGCGGGCCGCCGGATCGGTGACCGACTGCAAGATCGGGTCCAAGGGGAACAGCGGGTCGCCGGGGAAGTACATCTGGGTGATCAGCCGCTCGCTGAACGCGTTGCCGAACAGCGAGAAGTGGATGTGCGCCGGCCGCCAGGCGTTCAGGTGGTTGCGCCACGGATACGGGCCCGGCTTGACGGTGGTGAACCGGTAGCCGCCGTCGCCGTCGGTGAGGCAGCGGCCGGCGCCGGTGAAGTTCGGGTCGAGCGGCGCCGGGTGCTGGTCGCGCTTGTGGAGGTAACGGCCGGACGCGTTCGCCTGCCAGATCTCCACCAGCTGATGGGCCACCGGCCGGCCGTCGCCGTCGGTGATCCGGCCGGTGACGACGATGCGCTCGCCGAGCGGTTCCCCGCTGTGCTGGATGGTGAGATCTGACTCGACGTCGGCGACGTCGCGGGCGCCGAACACCGGCGCGGCCAGTTCGACGCCCTCGGGATCGGCGTGGTGCAGGTCCTTGGTCGGGTGCCGCAGCAGGCTGCTGCGGTAGGGCGGATAGTCCAGCAGCGGCTGCACCTGGTCGGTCGCGGCGGCGAGTTCGGCGATCTCGGCGCTGATCCGCGCTTGGTCGACAGTGCCGACGGTGTCGATCGTTCCAGTCACACCACGACGCTAGAGGTTCCGCGCCGCGAAGTGCGATGATCCATTTTCACTGGACGGAAAGGAGCGCTCTGGGATGGCGGGCAACGTCGGCCGCTCGGGCGCGACGGTGACGTCCCGGGCGCTCGCGCTGCTCGGTGCGTTCGACGACGTGCACCGCCGGCTCACCCTCAGCGAGCTGGCCGAGCGCGCCGGCCTGCCATTGCCCACTGCGCACCGGCTGGTGCGCGAACTGCTCGGCTGGGGCGCGCTCGACCGACAGGCGTCCGGGCGGTATGTCATCGGCCGCCGCATGTGGGACCTCGGCCTGCTCGCGCCGATGCCGACCGGCCTGCGGGTGATCGCCGCGCCCTTCCTGCAGGATCTGTACGGCGCGACGTTTGCGACCGTCCACCTCGCGGTGCGCGACGGCGACCGCGCGCTGTACCTGGACCGGCTCGCTGGGCACGCCTCGGTCCCGGTGGTCAGCGACATCGGCTCGCGGCTGCCGCTGCACGCCACCGGCGTCGGCAAGGTCTTGCTGGCGCACGCGCCGGCCGCGCTGCAGACCGAGGTGCTGGGCAACCTCGTCCGGGTGACGCCGTACACGATCATTCAGCCCGGCCGGCTGCGCGAGCAGCTGCGGCGCGTCCACCGCGACGGGTTCGCGCAGACCAGTGAGGAGATGAGCCTCGGCGCCTGCTCGGTGGCCGTGCCGGTGCGCGGCCGGGGCGGCGAGGTCGTCGCGGCCCTGGGGTTGGTGGTGCCGAGCCTGCGCCGCGAGCGCGCCCGGCTGATCGCCGCGCTGAAGGTCGCGGCGCAGGGCGTCGGCCGCAGCATCGCCGGGGGCGATTCCGCCCAGTGACTATTCCGCCCAGTGAAAGCAGGCGTGGCGCGGCGCCGTCCGTCGCGCGAAGACTCGAGCCATGCGCACCGAGGTGGCGATCATCGGGGCCGGCCCGGCCGGGCTGTTGCTGTCCCACCTGCTCGCCGCCGACGGCATCGACTCCGTCGTGCTCGAGGTCCGTACCCGGGAGTATGTCGAGGCGCGTATCAGGGCCGGCATCCTGGAGACCTCGACGGTCGACCTGCTCGACTCGGTCGGCCTCGGCGAGCGCTTGCGCCGCGAGGGATTCGAGCACCGCGGCATCTACCTGCAGTGGCCCGAGGAGCGACACCACCTCGACTTCGTCGACCTGGTCGGCCGCAGCGTGTGGGTGTACGGCCAGACCGAGGTGACCAAGGACCTCGGCAAGGCCCGCGACGCCGACGGGCAGCAATTCTGCTACGCCATCACCGACACCGAGCTGCACGACGTCGCCACCGACCGTCCACACGTCACCTTCGTCGACTCGGACGGCGCGGCCCAGCGCCTCGACGCCGACGTGATCGTGGGCTGCGACGGCTCGTTCGGGCCGAGCCGCGCGGCGATCCCCGAACGCACCCGCCAGACGTGGGGACGGGAATACCCGTACTCGTGGCTCGGCATCCTGGCCGACGTCGCGCCCTCCACCGACGAGCTGATCTACGCCTGGCACCCGGACGGCTTCGCGCTGCATTCGATGCGCTCGGCGTCGGTGTCCCGGCTGTACCTGCAGGTGGAACCGGGCACCGATATCGCGCAGTGGTCCGACGACCGCATCTGGGACGCGCTGGCTGTTCGGCTCGGGCACGGCCAGGACGGTTGGCAGCTGACGCCCGGGCCGATCACCGACAAGAGCGTGCTGCCGATGCGCAGCGTCGTGGCCGAGCCGATGCGGCACGGCCGGTTGTTCCTCGCCGGCGACGCCGCGCACATCGTGCCGCCGACCGGCGCCAAAGGCCTCAACCTCGCGGTGGCCGACGTCGCCGTGCTGGCGCCGGCGCTGCAGGCGCTGCTGCGCAAGAACGACCCCGGCCCGGCCGACGCCTATTCCGACACCGCGCTGCGCCGGGTCTGGCGCTGCACGCACTTCTCCTGGTGGATGACCACAATGCTGCACGTGGGGCCGGACCCGTTCGACGCGCAGCTGCAGCAGTCGCAGCTGCGCTGGGTGACGACCAGCGAGGCGGCCGCCGCCGGCCTCGCCGAGAACTATGCAGGCCTGCCGCTCGAGCTCTGATGGGCGACGACGGGTGGGCAGCCCTCGCCGATCCGGTTGTCGAAGGCGCCTGGGCGTCCCTACCCGCGCCGACACCGTCAAGGCGCTGAGCGCGCTGCTCAGCGCGCGCAGCCGGGTCTTCCACCTGGTCGGTCGCCGGACGTCGTGACATCGACCGGGAGCGGGTCGTCCGGCGGCCGGAGGTACCGGCGGCCGTGCGGGCTCGTCCACAGCGTCGCCCCGCGAGCAATTGCCCGGACGACAGGCTGCTCGGCGCGGCCGCGTCGTCCGGGATCATGGTTCGATTCTCAATTCGACCACCGACAAATCCGCAGTTCGGAAATCTGCGAGGTCACGACGCGACGCGGTAGGAAGAGCCATGGCACAACGCACCCAACCGCCGTTCCGCGCCGACCACGTCGGCAGCCTGCTCCGCCCGCGCACGCTGCTCGACGCGCGGGCAGCCGCGGCCGACGGCAGCCTGGACGCCGCGGAGCTGCGCGCCGTCGAAGACGCCGCGATCCGCGACGTCGTCGCGTTGCAGGAGTCGATCGGCCTGCAGTCCGCCACCGACGGCGAATTCCGCCGCACGTCCTGGCACATGGACTTCATCTACCAGCTGCAGGGCGTCCGGCGGACTGACGAGCAGCTCGCGGTGCACTTCCGCAACGCCGCCGGCGACCTCGACTTCAGCTCCGCGGCGCTGATCGTGGACGCGCCGGTGGGGCTCGACCACGTGATCTTCGGCGAGGCGTTCGAGTTCCTGAAGTCGACGGTGACGACCGCGACGCCGAAGCTGACCATCCCCTCGCCGAGCATGGTCCATTACCGCGGCGGACCGGCGGCCATCGACCGGGGCGTGTACCCGGAGGAGGACGAGTTCTGGTCGGACCTGTCCGCCGCGTACGCGCAGGAGGTCGAGCAGCTGGCCGCGCTCGGCTGCACCTACCTGCAGCTCGACGACACCAGCCTCGCCTACCTCAACGACCCCGCGCAGCGCGCCGAACTGGCCGAAAAGGGCGCGGACGCCGAGCATCAGCACGAGCGTTATATCCGGCAGATCAACGCGGCGCTCGCCAACCGGCCGGCCGACCTGCACGTCACAACGCACCTGTGCCGCGGCAACTACCGTTCCTCATGGGCTGCCGAGGGCGGTTACGACTTCGTCGCCGAGGCGCTGTTCGGCGAGCTGGACGTCGACGGGTTCTTCCTCGAATACGACGACGAGCGCTCCGGCGGCTTCGAGCCGCTGCGCTTCGTGCCGCCGGGCAAGCAGGTGGTGCTCGGCCTGGTGACCACCAAACGGCCGCAGCTGGAGAGCAAGGACGACCTCAAACGGCGCATCGACGAGGCGGCGAAGTTTGTGCCGCTCGAGCAGCTGTGCCTGTCCGGCCAATGCGGCTTCTCCTCGACCGTCGAAGGCAACGACCTGACGTTGGATGAGGAGATCGCCAAGCTGCGGCTGATCGTCGAGACCGCCGCCGAAGTCTGGGGCTGAGCGCCGCACCACGCCTCATCGGCACGGGGCGCCGCGATGTTGTTAGTGTTCGCTGGCCCGACAGGCGGGCCGCTTCTGCTCACGCCCCCAGCAAGGATGCCAGTGCCTCGACTTCGCCGCGCGGTTCGCGCTCGTGCCGTCGTTGTTCGTGCGGCCGTCCTGACCGCCAGCCTTGCCGCTGCAGCATCTGCCGTGCTGCTGGGCGCGCCGGCCGCGCAGGCCGCCCCGGCCAGCTGCACGCCGCAGACCGGCTTCGCGAGCTGCCTGCGCTTCGGCTACACCGGCGCCGACCAGACCTTCACCGTGCCGCCGGGCGTGTCCCGCTACCGCGTCCAGGCATGGGGCGCCGGTGGCGGCGGCGCGAACCTCGACTACTACCCGTACCAGACCGGCGGAGGTGGTGGCGGGTACACCGCCGGCTACCTCGCCGTGACGCCCGGCGAGCGGTTGACGTTGCGGGTCGGCGAGGGCGGCAAGGTCAACAGCGCGTCGTCGACCTACGGCGGCGGCGGCGCGGGCGGGTCGGCCGCTGACGGGCAGGTCGGCGCGAGCGGCGGTGGCTACTCCGGCCTCTTCGCCGCCACCCGTCCGATCCTTGTCGCCGGCGGCGGCGGTGGCACGTCACCCGGCGCCGACACCAACGATCCGGCCAGCGGTGGTGGCGGCGGCCTGATCGGCGGGCAGGACGGCGTGCCCAGCCAATCCGGGCGCGCCGGCACCCAGACGTCCGGCGGCGCCGCCGCGACGGACCCGACCTGCGCCGCGGCAGCTCGCGCCGGCAGCCGATTGCACGGCGGCGCCGGCGCCGCCGCCAGTGGCAGTGGCGGCGAGGCCGGCGGCGGGGGAGGGGGCGGCTACTTCGGCGGCGGGGGCGGCGCCTGCCAGCAGAACGGGTCAGCGCCCTACAACGGCGACGGCGGCGGCGGGTCCGGTTACCTGGGCGGCGCCGGCCTGACAGCCGCGACCACGGCGCAGGGCGACGACGGATCCGGGACGTTCCCGGCCGTCAGCGTCGGCGGCGGCGCCGCCGCGAGCGGCGACTCCGAATACGTCGCCGGAGTCGGCCAGGGCGGCGCGTTCGACGCCGGCGGCAACGGCATGATCGTGTTGCAGTACACCGCCCGGCCCAGCGCCGCGCTCAGCTTCGCGCCGTCGACGATCGCGAACGGCGCCGCAAGCGTCCTGACGATCCGGTTGACCAACGCCAACACCGGCGCGCCATTCACCGGCGCCGCCCTGACGAACACCTACCCGGCCGGGCTGCGCAACGCCGCCAGCCCGCGCGCCACGACCACGTGCGCCGGCGGGACGGTCGCCGCCGCTGCCGGCGCGGGGTCGGTCACGCTCACCGGGGGCGCCATCCCCGCGTCCGGCGCCTGCGAGATCCGGGTGCGGGTGACCAGCACGGCCGCCGGCCGGCAGGTCGACACGCTTGCGGCGGGAGCGCTGACGACGGCGAACGGCGGCCGCAGCGCCACTGGCGGCCGAGCGGTGTTGCGCGTGCTACCCGTGGGCCCGACCGTGTCGGTGTCGTTCGCCCCCGGCAGCGTCGCCAGCGGCGAGACGGCGACGTTGACCGTGCGGCTGCGCAACCCCGGCGATGCCGCGCTGCGCGGCGCCGGGTTCAGAACCAGGTTGCCGGCCGGTCTCACGTTTGCCTCGCCGGCCGACGTCACCACCACGTGCGGCGGCCGGGTGCGGGCAGCCGCGGGCGGCCGCACGGTGACGCTGCGCGGCGGGCGCATCCCGACCGCCGACTGTTCGGTGCGGGTCGCCGTCACGGCCGGCGGCGTCGGCAGCTACACCGTCGCCGTCGCCGCCGGCGCGGTGACCACCGCCGCGGGCGTCGTCAACGCGCACCCGGCGAGCGACACCCTGACTGTGACGGCGGCCGTCGCCGTCGCAAGCACGGGCGCCGACGTCCGCGGCCAACTGGCGGCGGCGCTCGCGCTGCTCGCCTCGGGCGGCGCGCTGCTGCTGCTCGCCCGCCGTCGCCGCAGCCGTAGCTGACGAGGACAACGGCCGCGCACCGGCTCGCGGGTCAGCAGCGACCACTCGCTACCCGCGAGCGAGCAGGGCCCGCGCTTCGGGGGAGCGGTAGAAGTCGCCGAACCGGCGGCGGAGCAGCTCGGCGAGCAGGCCCGCGTCGTCGAGCGCGGCGATCGCCTGCGGCGCGAACCGCAGCGCCTCCTCGACGAGATCCGCCTGTGACAGCCCGAACTCCTCGAGGAGGTCGGGCAGCGTCAACACGCCGTAAACGTCGAAGAAGTAGTCCACCCCGCCGTCGATCAACGCGGCGAGATACGCGCCCGTTCGAATGTCGAGCCAGCCTGCGTAGCCGATCGCCAGCAGGTCTTCGAGGTCCGCGTCGTCGACCGTGTCCAACAGGTCGTGGACGGGCCGCTCGGCGAGGCCGTCCCAGAGTTCGAGCAGCGCCGCCGCGAACTGCGCGTCGGTGAGCGAGTCGGCGAGCCGGTCCTGCCAACGGTGCAGCAGCCCGGCGGCGGCGCGCTCGGCGAATTCGTGGGCGCGCTGATCGACCTCGTGGGCCGCCCCGCCGACAACGCCGCCGATCGTGCCGCCGACCACCCGCTCGCCGAGGGACAGCATCGACGCGACACCCGGCACCTTCTCGGCGCGCGCACGGTTGGTCGAGACAGCTGACGAGGCCACCGACAGCAGGAAGTCGGCGAGCCATGCGTGCAGCGTCGTGTTGTCAATGAGGTGCGCGGCCACCCGCTCGCGGGCCATGCGCAGTTCCGCGATCTTCTCGACGAGCCCCTCGACGTGCCGCCGCGGGATCACCTCGCCGAGCGTCGCCTCGTTCGCCGCGTGATTGCGCAGTCGGGTGGCGATCTCACCGGCGACCTCGGGGATCGAACCGGGCAGCCGGAACGCCGCCACGTACTTGCCGACGACCGCCTTGACGTGCTCGCGCGACACAACGTCGTCAAGGGTCAGCTGCTGGCCCCGGTCGAGCGCCCACGCGACCTCGGACCGGACGAGCGCCGGGAACTCCGCTCCGCGCAGCTGCCGGATCTGGAAGTCGACGTGCGCCTCGAGCAACTGGTTGGCGAGCACGTCCGCGTCGTCCACGTCTCAATTGTGCTCAGGCCGCAGGCGACCAGCCGAGCGCCGGGCCCAACTTCGTCGCCAAGTCGGACAGGATCTGCACGTAGTCCTCATGCTCGAAGGAGAACGGCAGCGCGAACGCAACTTCGTCCACTGCTCGGAACCCGGCATGCGCGTGCAATTGCGCGGCGATCTCCGCCGACGTGCCGACGAGGTCGAGCGCGAACATCATCCGCCTTGGGCCCTGCGGGGCAAGCGTGCGCGGCGTGCGCGCTTCGGCGTAGGCGAGGTACTTCGCGCGCTGCTCGGCGCTCGCGCTGTCCGTCGGGATGACGACGAGGCCCTGGGACACCCGCGCGCGATCGCCGGCCGGGTGGGCGGCGCGGAACGTCGCCACCTGCCGGGCCTGGATTTCGGCGAAATCGGTCGAGTCCTCGGCGGCGATGACGCTGCTGGTCAGGAAGTTCATGCTGTGCTCGCCGGCCCACCGCGCCGAGCGGCTGCTGGCGCCGCCGTACCACATTCGAGCGGCGAGCCCGGGGGAGTGCGGCTCGACGCGGTCCGAGAACACCTCGATGCCCTCGAGGCCGGCGAAGTCGGTGACCGCTTCCCCGCGGACGGCGCGCAGCAGCCGCTCGAGGCGCGGATACCCGAGTTCCTCGTGCTCGGCCGTGTCCGGATACAGCGCGCCGCGGACGCGGTCCCAATGCATCGGCGGCCCCGTGCTCACCCCGGGGTTGAGTCGGCCGTCGGACAGGATGTCGACAGTCGCGAGATCCTCCGCCAGCCGCACCGGGTTCTCCCACCCGAGCGGGGTGACCGCGGTGCCGAGGTGAATGCGCGTCGTGCGCTGGGACGCCGCCGCGATCACCGCCATCGGCGAGGAGATGCCGTATTGCAGGTGGCGGTGCCGCAGCCAGGCGCTGTCGAAGCCGAGCCGCTCGCCGAGCTCGATGATCTGCAGCGTGGACTCATGCCCGCGCGCTGGGTTCGACCCGTCGAACAGCCCGATGGTGAGGAAGCCGAGCTTGCGCAGCGGCTCGCCGGGTCTCGGCATTCACACCTCCCCTCCAGTGCGGAGGAGGCTAGCAGCGGCGGCGACCTGCGAGTCGATCAGCAAAGTCGGGCGGCGCAGCGCTTAGACTCCGCGCCGATGGCACGCATCCTGATCGCCGACAACGATCCCGACGCACTGGACCTCGCGCTGCTCGACCTGCGACTCGAGGGCCATACAGTCTGCGGCGCGTCGGACGGCTCGACCGCGCTTGAGCTGATCGACGAATTTCGGCCCGACACCGTCGTGCTCGACCACCGAATGCCGCCCGGCCCCACGGGATTGGCCGTCGCAATTCGACTTCGCGCGCAACGGCCAGATTTGCGAGTCGTCATCTACAGCAATTACCAGGACGTCAATCTGGTTCGGGAGGCGGCAATGCACGAGGTGCCTTTTCTGCCGAAAGGGAATCTTCGGACGTTACGGGCAGCGGTCGAACTGCATTGACAACACATTATCCCCGCAAAGCGCGCGAATCGGCTGTGGGCAACCGGATGTCCGTATACGCTGCGTGCGTGCGATATCTACGCCAAGTGTCTGCGAGCGTTCTCGCCGCGGCCCTTGTGCCCGTTCTCGTCGGGGTTGCGCTGAGCATATGGCTGGTGATTGACCAGCGCGACCATAACCGGCTGGCGGTCGACAACGCGGTGCGCGGTGATGTGGCCGGCGCGGTGACTCAGGTGCGTTCGGTGCTCAGGCAGCAATTGTCGGACGCACTCAGCACCCAATCGCAGCAGCGCGTTATCCCGGCCGCACGCCTGGCGGGTTCGGCGGTGTCCGTCCAGGGCGCGATCACCGCCCGCGACTCCGGCACCGCAGTGCTCGACGACACCGCCCGGCCGCCGTCGATCATCGCGCCTATCTACCGGGGCGCGGCGCCGGCGTCCACCTCCGCGCGCCGGCAGGCGATCGTGGGGTATCGCGTCGTGCCGCTCCAATTGACCGACGCCTTGGAGCTGCTCGTCCCGAACAGTGGCGGCCTCGCCGTTCGCGGGCCGCAGCGGTTGATCGCCACGGTGCCCGGTCGGCCGGGCGCCGGCACGCAGCGGTTCGCCGTGCAGATGGACCCCGTCAACCTGCCGGGCTGGCAGGTCGAAGGTTGGCTGCCGGGTGGTGGGATTCCTGGCGGTGTCTGGTACGCCGTCGCGGCCATGCTCATCGTGGCCGGGTTGACGGCGTGGCTGCTGATCGGATTGCTTCGCCGCCTCGACGCAGCGCGCGAGCGCGAGCGTCGTCTCGAGCGGGACCGCGCGCTGGTCACCGGCCTCGCGCCGGTGTTGCAAGCGAGCCTTGACATGGGCGATGTCGTGCCGGCGGTCGCCACGCACCTCGCCGAGGGATTGCAGCTCGCCGGCTTGTCCATCACCCAGCCGTGCGCGACGGGCGAGCGCCCGCTGTTCGTCTGGGGCGACCACCCGAGCCTCGACGTCACGCCGACGCCGATCGTGCCGGCCGAGTTGAAAGCGGGCGAGACGGCCGCGCTGTCGCTTGCCCGTGGTGGGCGGCTGCTCGGCTCGCTGCGCGTGGTCGCCGGCCGGGATCTCTCGCACGGCGATCTGAGCTCGCTGGCGACGTGCGGCGAGCTGTTCGGCTCCACGCTCGCCAATGCCGAGGCCTTCGCCCAGCAGCAGGAGCTGGTGGATCGGATGCGCTCGGTCGACGAGCTGAAGACCGTCTTCCTGTCGACCGCCTCGCACGAGCTGCGCACCCCGGTGACCGCGCTGGTCGGCTTCTCGAAGCTGCTGCTGGACGGTTGGGGCACGTTGTCCAACGAACGCAGCCGGGCGCTGATGGAGCGCGTCAACTCGAACGCCCGCCGCCTCGACGGGCTGATCGAGCAGTTGCTCGACTTCTCCCGGCTCGAACGCGGATTGTCGCTCGTCGAGGGCGAGCTGCTCGACGTCGGCGCCGCGACGTCTGAAATGCTGGCGAACCAACCCGAGCTGGTCGGCGGCCACAACCTGCGCGTCGAGGTTGACGACGCCTGCGTGATCCGCGGATCGGGGCCGGCGCTGGAGCGGATCGTGACGAACCTGGTGAGCAACGCAGCGAAGTATTCGCCCGCCGGCACGCTGATCACGGTGCGGGTCGAGCGAGAACGCGACCGGGTGCTGTTGATCGTCGACGACGAAGGCGCCGGAGTGCCCGCGGCGGACCGCGAGCGGGTGTTCAGCCGGTTCTTCCGCGGCCGGGGCGACACAGTCGCCCGCACCCGCGGCGCCGGCGTCGGGCTGGCCATTGTGTCCGAATACGCGGCGTCGATGTCCGGCGTCGCCTCCGTGACCGAGGCGCCGTCCGGCGGCGCGCGGTTCCAGGTTTCCTTCCCCGCCGCGGCGTCCCCCACGCCCGCCGCTTTCGCGGCGCCCGCTCTTGCCCGAGGAGGCGCTGATGCGCGCTCGTGACCGGATCGTGCCACTCATCGCCGGTCTAATGATCGTGCTGGTCGCCGCGAGCGTCGTGCTGTTGCTGGCCAGTGCCGAGAACCAGGGCACGAAGGCGCTGCGGACGGCGCTGCTCGGGCAGGTCCGAGCGACCGCGAACAGCTTCAATGCCCGCGTCGGCGCGTCGCTGACCAGCGCGGCGTCGTTCGGCAGTGTCGGTTGGGACCTCACCAAAGGCAGCGCGAAAGACAACAGGATCCTGCAGACCTACAACGTGAATCCGAACGCCAAGTCCGGCTTCTACCTGGTCAACGGCGACGGCGACATCACCGCCGGCGTGCTGCTGAAGCCGGGCGTTCTCGGCAGCCGATTCGACTCGACGCAATGGCCGGCGTTGAAGAAGCGGTTGGCGTCCACGCCCGCGTTGGTGCTGCCGGTCGAGCACTCCGGCATGACCACCGAATTGCCGGTGTACAACTTCGTCATCGCCGTGCACGGGCCGAACAAGACGGTCCGCGGGGCGTTCGTGTTTGAACAGGCGCTGGACAGCACGTCCGCCTTCGAGCAGGAAATCGCGCAACTTGGCCAGCACGCGGCATCGAGCGCGGCGTGGTTCTTCATCGACAGTCGCGGCTCGGTGCTGGCGAGTTCCAACGACAGCTCGCTCGGCGGTCCGGTCGAAGACAAGCAATACCTCACGCACTCCCCCGGACTGAGCAATATCGGCGGCCGGGTGGTGGCGATCGCCGACGTTCCCGCGGTCGGCTGGCGGGTGGTGTTCCGGGAGAACCGCGCACAGTTCGAGCGCGCGCTGTCCGGGCCGTTGCAGACGTCTGGGCTGATCGTGGTGCTGCTGTTGCTGGGGATTGGCGGGCTGCTCGTGGTGCTGCTCGTGCGCCGGCTGCGCGCGGCGCGCGAAGAGGAGCGGCGGCTGCGCGAGCTGAACCGTTCGCAGGCGGAGTTCGTGTCGGTCGTGTCGCACGAGCTGCGGACCCCGGTGGCGGGCGTGCTCGGCTTCCTGCAAACCACGGTCGACCACTGGGCGACGATGTCGGACGCCGATCGGCTCAGCACCGTGCGCCGCGCCGTCACGAACGCGCGCCGGCTGCAGACGATGACCCGCGATGTGCTCGATTCCGAGAGCATCGAGTCCGGCCGGCTGGGATACAGCTTCCAACGTGTCGACCTGGGCGCCGAACTCGAGACGGCCGTCGAGGCGAGCGGCAACATCGACGCCGATCACCGAGTCCGGCTGGTGGTGCCCGCGCAGCAGCTGATGGTCGCCGCGGACGCCGACCGGTTGCAGCAGGTCTTCGGCAACCTGCTGGAGAACGCCCGTCGGAACTCGCCGCCGTCAGAGCCGGTCGACGTGAACGTCGAGGTCGTGGACGGCGTCGAGCCGCAGGTGCGGATCTCGATCATCGACCACGGGCCGGGCGTCGACGCCGAGTCCCTGGAGCGCATCTTCCAGAAGTTCGCGCGGGGCAGCGACAACGCGGTGACCGGCACCGGACTCGGGCTCTACATCGTGCGCACCATCGTCGACGCCCACGGCGGGCGGGTCTGGTGCGAGAGCACGCCGGGCACATCGACGGCGTTCATCGTCGAGCTGCCGCTGGCGACCGCCGCCGAGCCGGTCACGGCATCGATCGGCGGATCGCGATGAGTGCTGATACCTTGCTCTTCATGGAGTCGCCGGAGGCCGCCTGGTCGGCGGACCCGTCCGACGTGAGCTCGCCGACGATCTTGGTGGTCGATGACGACGCCGACATGCGCTTCCTGGCGCGTGCTGTGCTCGAGGACTCCGACATCGTCGTCGCCGGCGAGGCGGCCAGCGGGCCGGAGGCGATCGAGAAGCTGCGCGAGCTGGAAGCCCCGCCGGTGCCGACGGTGATTCTGCTGGACAACCAGATGCCCGGCCCGAGCGGCCTCGAGACGGCCGAGCGCATCCTCGCCGTGTTGCCCGAGCAGTTGATCGTGCTGTTCAGCGCCTTCCTCGCGCCCGACATCGTCGAGCAGGCGAAGCGCATCGGGATCACCACCTGCGTGTCGAAGAACGAGGCAGTCAACCTGTCCTCGATCGTGCTCGACGTGATCGGCGGCCGGCGCGGCCCCTGAGCCGCATGTCGGCTCGCGCGGGTCAGCCGCTGGTGGCCTGGGTCAGCAACGCGACCGGCTCGGCGAGCGCCTGGACGTCCGCGGCGAGCCGGCGGCGGTCGGCGATCGAGACGCTCGTGAACCGCTGATACCCGCTGCCTTCGTATCCGGGCCGCCGAGCGTGCCGCGCCAGCTCGGCGACGACGACGGCGGCGCGGGCGTCGATGGTAGCCAGCAGCGCGGCAGACCGCGTCCGCAGGTAGGGGCGCAGCACGGCGATCACCTCGAGCACGCCCGCAACGTTCGCTGACAGGTCGACGAGGTCGAGGTGGGAGTAGCGCTCTTCCTCGCCGGTGATCTTGTTGGCCTGAATCTCGTTCAGCAGCTCGGTGGCGCCGCTCGTCAGCTGCAGCACGGTGTACCGGATGTCGGCGGCGAGCGTGCGCAGCCTGCGCACCCGCGTGACCAGGCTGTCAGCCACCGCCGGCAGCGCCGGGTCGGGCGCCGCCGCCCACAGCCCGCGCTCGAGGCGGTGGAAGCCGGTGAACCGCTGAGGCGCCACGATGTCGTTGGCGCGGCCGTCGATCTCCAGGTCGAGCGTCCCCCAGATCTCGGCGGCCGGCTCGATCCGCTCGTACGCGCGCCGCGCGGCTGGATACAGCCGGCGGGCCGCGGCCTGCTGACCGGCGTCGACGGCGCGAGCCAAGGACTCGGTGGCCAGCACCAGCGACCCGAGCTGGGCGTCGACGTAGCCGCGATAGGCGGTGGTCGCCGCGGCGAGGCGCGGGTCGGTCGCGGGCGGCGCCGTTGTCGTTGGCAGGCGCGTCGGAATGTGCGTTGTTGCCGGCCCCGGCGGCGCGCTGGAGCAGCCGGCCAGCGCGGCCAGCAACGACAGCGCGGCCAGCAGCGACGGCGCGGCCAGCGCCCGGCGAATCCGATCACTCGGGACGATCGGGTCATTCGGGATGATCCGATCACTCGCGCGCCGGGCACACGTCAGCCGGATGGTCACGGCCGCAGCGTTCCCGTCGCTGTGCGCGCGCTGAACACTCGAGATGCGCGGCGTCGTGTCGTTCACCAACCATTCATTCTGCATTGGCACACAGTGGGAACACTCCGTTCGGCTCGCGCTCATGCGCGCGGCTCTGTCTCGGGGGAAGAAGGTTTGCTGGCATGGCTGGTTTGTCTCGTCGCGATTTTCTCAAGTTCGGCAGTCTCGCCGGCATGGTTGCCGCTGGCGCCCCGGTGGCCGGCCTGCTCGACGGCGGGCCGGCCGGCGCGGCCACGGTCCGCAAGCCGAACTCGCTGCCGCACCCGTCGCGACCCGCCGGGACCGTGGACCCGTCGCTGCCCTATGACCACATCGTCGTGGTGATGATGGAAAACCACTCCTTCGACAACTACCTCGGGGCGCTGTCGCGACACGGCCAGCCGAAGGCCGACGGACTGCACTTCAGCAGCTCCGGCGTTGCGCTGAACAGCAACCCAGGCCCGCACGGCGCGGTGCGCGCGTATCCGTTCGCCGACACCGCGCAGGGCAGCGGCGTCACCCAGACCTGGAACTCGACCCACGAGCAGGTCAACGGCGGCAAGATGAACGGCTTCGTCAAAGCCGTCGGCAATTCCGCGCAGGCGATGGGCTACTGGGGCCCGGACCAGCTGCCGTTCGCCTACTCCTTCGCCAAGACGTTCACGACGGCCAACCGCTGGTTCTGCTCGGCGCCGTGCCAGACGTACCCGAACCGGCGCTTCCTGATGGCCGGCACCGCGTACGGCGACATCGCCACCGCCAGCTCGACGATCACGCTCACCCCGCCGCCGAACGGGACGATCTTCGACCGGCTGCACGCGCACGGCATCAGCTGGAAGAATTACTACACCGACCTGCCGCAGACCGCGATCATCCCGTCGATCGTCTCGAAGTATCCCGGCAACCTCTCGCCGATCCAGCAGTTCATCGTCGACTGCGCCGCCGGCACGCTGCCGTCGGTGAGCTTCGTCGACCCGGAGTTCGGCGTCGTCAGCGAGATCGGCGCGCCGCTGGTCGGCGTGCCCGGCGTGACGCCCATTGGCTCGCAGCTCTCGCAGATCGGCGGGGATGAGGAGGAGCCGCAGGATCTCGCGTACGGCGAGACCTGGGCGTGGGCGATCGTGCGCGCCGTGCTCGCCTCGCCGGCGTGGCAGCGCACGCTGCTGATCTACACCTACGACGAGCATGGCGGCTACTACGACCATGTCCCGCCGCCGGCCGCCATCGCGCCGGACAGCATCAAACCGGACCTGACCGCGACGGACGTCAAGGGCGGCTACACGGTTTACGGCCCGCGGGTCCCGGCGATCATCGCGTCGCCGTACGCCAAGCCGAACGCCGTCACGAACATCGTGCACGACCACACCTCAGTGCTCGCGACGATCGAGGCCAAGTGGAACCTGCCGGCGCTGACTTACCGCGACGCGAACGCCGCGACCGTCGCGGACTTCCTCGACGTCAAGCACGCGGCGTTCCGCACGCCGCCGCGAATCGCGCCGCCGAAACACCTGGTGCCCGAAGTGCTGGCCGACCTGACGGCCGGGCTATGACACAACGGCGGAGCCCGGCGACACAGCGGCGGAGCCTGCTGGTCCGGGCCCTGACCGGCGCGCTGACGGTCGCCGCGCTGGCTGTCATCGGCGTCGTCGCGGCGACCGGACCGAGTGCGGACGCGGCCTACCGGCTGCCTGCCGTCAAGCACATCTGGAACATCGTCCTGGAGAACGAGGACTACGCGCACACGTTCGGCCACCCCTCGGCCGATCCGTACCTCGCCAAGACGCTGCCCGCGCAGGGCGCCCTGCTGCAGAACTACTACGGCACGGGTCACGAGAGCAACGACAATTACCTCGCGCTCGTCTCCGGCCAGCCGCCGAACCCGGCCACCCAGAGCGACTGCCAGATCTTCGCCAACTTCCCGGCGAGCGTCGTGGTGAACGGCGTCGAGTCCGGGGTGGGCTGCGTCTACGACTCGGGCGTCAGCAACATCGGCAGTCAGCTCAGCGCCAAGGGCCGCAGCTGGAAGGCCTACCAGCAGGACATGGGCAACGACCCGTCGCGCGAGGCGGCCGCGTGCGGCCGGCCGGCGCTGAACAAAGTCGACAAGACGCAGAAGGCCGAGAGCGGCGACCAGTACGCGGCCCGGCACAACCCCTTTGTCTACTTCCACTCGGTGATCGACTCGCCGTCCTACTGCGCGAAGCACGTGGTGGCTCTGGGCAAGACGAACGGGGCGCTGCCGAAGGGCGCGGTCAAGGGCGAGACCGGGCTGGCGACCGACCTCCGTTCCGCGAAGACCACCCCGGCCTACTCGTTCATCACGCCGAACCTGTGCAGCGACGGCCACGACTACCCGTGCGCCACGCCGGCTGGCAAGTCTGCGCTGGCGAACATCGACAGCTTCCTCGCGACCTGGGTCCCGAAGATCAAGGCATCCCCGGCGTACAAGGAGGGCGGCCTGATCGAGATCACCTTCGACGAGTCGGACGGGCCGACGTCGGACTCGAGCGCGTGCTGTGGTGAGCAGGCCGGCCCGTCGTCGCCGAAGCCGGGCATCACCGGCCCGGGCGGCGGCCGGGTCGGCGCGGTGCTGATCTCGCCCTTCATCAAGCCGGGGACGCGGGTGAGCACGCCGTACAACCACTACTCGACGCTGGCCACGGATGAGTTGCTGTTCGGGCTGTCCCGGCTCGGCATGGCGCGGACGGTGAGTTCGACCTTCGGCGCAAACGTCTTCACCGCGAAGTAGCCCGAGCAGGGTCAGAACCCCAGGTAGCGCAGGCCCTGTTGCAGCAGCACGTCCTGGCCGCCGCTCATCTCGGCGAGCACGGTCTCGGTCGTCGCCTCAGCCGGCGTGAACCAGCTCAGCTCGAGGGCGTCCTGCTGCGGGTCGCAGTCCCCCTCGACCGGCACCACGTAGGCGAGGGAGATGGCATGCTGGCGCGGGTCGTGGAACGGCGTGACGCCCGGTGTCGGGAAGTACTCCGCCACTGTGAACGGCTGCGGCGACACCGGCACTCGTGGGAGCGCCAGCGGGCCGAGGTCCTTCTCCAGATGGCGCAGCAGCGCCGCGCGGACCCGCTCGTGGTAGAGCACCCGGCCGGACACCAACGCCCGGCTCAGGCCGCCGTTGCCAGCGGCCCGCAGCAGCAGACCGACCTCGGTGACGACCCCGTGCGCGTCGACGCGAACCGGGATCGCGTCGACGTAGACGATGGGCAGCCGTTCGCGGGCCGCGTCTAGGTCCTCCCGAGACAGCCAGCTGCCGGCCGCGCGCGGAGTCGTTTGCGTCATGCGCCCTTTCTAGCGTTCCGCGACGCGACGCGGCGGCTACCTGACCAAATGCAGTTATCACCTCACATAAAACTCACTTGACGAGGAAACTTAATTCTCGTCACACATGCGAAATCCCTTGATAAAACGGGGCTGACCGGGTGCTGATGGTGAGGTTCCGCGCCACTCCAGCCCAGAAGAGGACCTTGGTCCTGACTGCGGGCTGTGCTCGCGGGTAAGTCCCGAACGTCCAGATCGCGCGCGGCGCCCGATGCGGGGGCATCAGCCGGACGTCGCGCACCAGCGGTTGGGACATTCGAATCACCCAGGCACCTAACCCCCGCAGGAGCCCTTCATGCACTCGACGATTCATGAGTCGATCACGCTGCGCGACCACGCTTTCAATCGGCTGACCACCGACTTCCCCGACATCCCGGTCCGGATCGTGCTCGACGTTTTCCTGAGTTTTCTCGACCGAACCTCGTCCGTGTCCGCCGCGGTCGACCTCACCCGCGAACGCATCCTCGACGCCTGTCTCGCCGCCTGACCCGCGGCCTGACCCGGCCGAAAAGGCGGGGTCCGCTCGCGGTCGCTTCTTGCCCACCCCCCTGTTCGCGACCTGTGTTGCGGCCGTGGCACAGGTCCAGACAAGAGGTGGGATCGTCGCCAGGTGTTGCGCGAGATCGCGGCTCTAGCGGTGCCGAGCGAGGCTGCCGGGGCCTGACCGGGCCCGTCCGCTCGCGTCTCGCCATTACGCTCAACCACACCATGACGAAGGCATCGACGAACCCATCGGACGGCAAGCGCACGGCGGCAGAGCTGATCGTGGAGAGCCTGGAGAACGAGGGTGTCACGCACGTCTTCGGCATCCCCGGCGAGGAGAACATCCGCCTGGTCGAGGCCCTCGCCGCGTCGTCGATCGAGTACGTGCTCACCCGCCACGAGCAGGGCGCGTCGTTCATGGCCGAGACCTACGGCCGGCTCACCGGCAAGGCCGGCGTCTGCTCGGCCACCCTCGGCCCCGGCGCGATCAATCTGCTGCTCGGCGTGGCCGACGCCACCACGAACTCGACGCCGGTCGTCGCGCTGTCCGCTCAGGTCGGCAACTTCCGCAACTACAAGGAGTCGCACCAGAGCGTCGACCTGGTGTCGATGTTCGCCCCGGTGACCAAGTGGTCCGAGCTCGTCGCGACTCCCGGCGCGGTGCCCGAGATGGTGCGCAAGGCCTTCAAGCTCGCGCAGACCGAGCGGCCCGGCGCGGTGTATCTCGCGGTGCCCGAGGACGTCGAGGAAGCGATGGTGCCCGACGACCTGACGCCGTTGCGGGTGAACGTTCCACGCGCGGACGACCCGGCCCAGGCGCAGCTCGAGCGAGCCGTCGAGATCCTGCGAGCCGCGCGCAACCCGATCGTGCTCGCCGGGCACGGCGCGGTGCGCTCGGAGGCCAGCGCGGCGCTGCTGCGCTTCGCGGAACGTTTGCGCATTCCGGTCGCGACGACCTTCCATGGCAAGGGCGTCTTCCCCGACGACCACAAGCTCGCGCTGGGCGCCGTCGGCTTCATGCGGCACGACTACGTCAACTTCGGCTTCGACCGGGCCGACGTGATCGTCGCCGTCGGCTACGAGCTGCAGGAGTTCGATCCGGTGCGGGTCAACCCGAGCGGCGACACGAAGATCATCCACATGCACCGGTTCCCGGCTGAGGTCGACGCGCACTATGACGTGTCAGTCGGCATCACCGCCGACATCAGCCGCAGTCTGGACGCGCTGGCCGACGCCGTCGGCGAGGGCCGCTGGACCGAGCGCGGCCCTGAGCGGATCCGCGAGCTGCTGTCCGCCGAACTCGCCCGCGGCGCCGCCGACGACCGGTTTCCGCTCGCGCCGGCGCGGATCGTGGCGGACACCCGGGCCGCGCTCGGCCGCGACGACATCGTGCTGGTGGACACCGGGGCGCTGAAGATGTGGATGGCGCGGCTGTACCCGACGTACGAGCCGAACACCTGCCTGATCTCGAACGGCCTGTCGACGATGGCGTGGACGTTGCCGGGCGCGATCGCCGCCAAGATCGCCCGGCCCGAGGCGAAGGTGCTGGTGTCGACCGGCGACGGCTCGTTCCTGATGAACTCGCAGGAGATCGAGACGGCGATGCGCCTGGGCACGCCTATGGTGATCTTGATCTGGGTCGACGACGCCTACGGCCTGATCAGCTGGAAAATGGACCTCGAGATCGGGCACAACGTCGACACCCGGTTCGGCAACCCGGACTTCGTGAAGTACGCCGAGAGCTTCGGCGCGAGCGGCTATCGGCTCACCGCGGCTGACGAGTTGCTGCCGACGCTACGCGCCGCGCTCGCCGCGGACACGGTGTCGGTGATCGCCTGCCCAGTCGACTATTCGGCGAATAGCGACTTGATCGCCTCGCTTGGCGAGCTCGACGAGTCGCTGTCCTGACGCGTGCGTCGTGAACGTGACGTCCGGACGTGAACTTGACGCCAGGACGAGATCGGTCGGGCCGGCTCAGACGGCGGCGACGACCCGCGCGCTCAGGGTGCGGCGGGATGCCGAGTAGCTGACGGTGTCGCCCGCCCGGCTGCCGAGCAGCGCCCTGCCCAGCGGGCTGCCTGGCGTGATCACGTCGAGCCCGACGGCGGCCTGCTCGACCGAGCCGAGCAGAAAGTCCTCCGGCCCGTCGCCGAAGTCCACGGTGACGACCGCCCCGACCTCGACGACTCCGGAGTCGGCGGTGCGCCTGCGCGTCGAGGCCTGGGCGATTTCCGCCTCGACCGCGGCGACGCGCTGATCGAGCATTGCCAACCGGACGTGGCCGTCGACGTTCGTCGCCCGATCGGCCTCGTCGCCCTTGCCCTGTGGCGCGATTTCGCGTTGCACCTGGGCGCGCTCTTCCTGCAGCGCGGCGAGGCGCTCGAGCAGCAGGTCATTGCGAGTTGCGAAGTCCAGTGTTGCGGTCACGTCGATCGTCCTCCGTAGTGGTCAAACCCCTGCGATGCCGGCCCAGCCGATATCGCGAACAACGTCCCCGCGCGACTAGAGATGCCCAACCGCGGGGCGGTTTTCACCACACACAGCCGATCCACGGTTCGAACCGCGCATATCGGGCAACGCTCAAGCTGGCAGGCGGTTCAGCACCTCGGTCATCTGCTTCTCGGTGTCATTCGCGAGCTTCTCGAACACCAGCTTCATCGCGGGCGTGGCCAGCTTGGCGGCGCCGTGCATCTCGAGGTCCACGTGATAGGTGATCTCGCTGCCGCCGTCGGCCGCTCGCACGGTGATCGAGTCGATCGAGGTGGCCGACTTGTTGCGACCGACGAGCACGATCTGCTCGTCCGTCCGCGTCTTGAGCGTGTACTCGAGCTCTGTCGTGGTGCCCATGATCTTCGAGACGTTGTGCCAACTCGCGCCGACGACGACCGGGCCGGCGTCGTTGCGCGTGCATTTCTGCGTGCCCGGATCCCACTCCTCGGCGTTCGTGAAGTCGGCCAGGTAGTCGAGGACGGTCGCCGGCGCGGCGGAGACGGTGAAGGTGCGGGAAACGCTGGTCATGTCAAGCTCCTCAGGCCGGCGGCGCGTTGAACTGCAAGTCGTTGCCCTCGGAGTCCGCTTGCCATCGTCGTCCCTGGTCTGTAGTCGGTCCTGCTCATTTGTCGACGAGTTTGCTCGTCTACGGTTGGCCTGCCCAATCACTGGAATTCTCAACACGCCGTCCGGGGCGAAGCGTCGGCAGGGAGCAAGCATGACGGTTGACGCGGTCGTCGTCGGCGCCGGCCACAACGGGCTGGTCGCGGCGAACCTGCTCGCCGACGCAGGCTGGGACGTCGTCGTCTGCGAAGCCGCGGACACGCCCGGCGGCGCCGTCGCGAGCGCCGAGGTGACCGCGCCAGGGTTTCGCACCGACCTGTTCAGCGCCTTCTATCCGCTGGCTGTCGCGTCGCCCGTGCTGAACGCGCTCGACCTCGGTTCCTACGGGGTGAGCTGGGCGCGGGCGCCCGCCGTGCTCGCCCACCTGCTGCCCGACGGCCGGTCGGCGACCCTCTGGCAGGACCCGGCGCAGACGGCCGCGTCGCTGGCGAAGTTCGGCGCGGCAGACGGCGAGGCGTGGCTGCGGATCACCGCGCAGTGGGACCGCATCGGCGACGCCGTCGTGCAGGCGCTGCTGAGCCCGTTCCCGCCGGTGGCCGCGGTCGGTCGGCTGCTGCGTCGCCTCGGCGTGGACGAACTGCTGCGGCTGGCCCGGATGGCCGCCCAGCCAGTGCGTCGCTTCGGCGAGGAGAATTTCGCCGGCCCGGGCGGGCCGATCCTGTTCGCCGGCAACGCCCTGCACGCGGACCTGCCGCCCGACGGCGCCGGGAGCGCGCTGTACGGCTGGCTGCTGGCCATGCTCGGGCACAGTTATGGCTTCCCGGTGCCGGTGGGCGGCGCCGACGTGCTGATCAAGGGCTTGGTCCGGCGGCTCGAGGCCAAGGGTGGCCAGCTGCGGCTGTCCGCGCGGGTGGACAAGATCGTGGTGTCCAGCGGCGCGGCTCGCGCGGTGGTGCTGCAGTCGGGCGAGCGGATAGACGCACGCCGCGCTGTCCTGGCCGACGTCGCCGCGCCGGCCCTGTTCGACAAGCTCGTCGGCATCGACGATCTGCCGCGCCGATTCGTCGCCGACCTACGCCACTTCCAGTGGGACGCCCCCACCGTGAAGATCGACTGGGCGGTGGGCGCCCCGGTGCCGTGGACCGACCCGGACGCCCGCAAGGCCGGCACCGTGCACCTCGGCGTCGACATGGACGGCCTCACCGACTACGCGGCCGACCTGTCGACCCGGCGCATACCACGCGCGCCGTTCGTGTTGTTCGGGCAGATGACGACGGCCGATCCGACGCGCTCGCCGGCCGGCACCGAATCCGCGTGGGCCTACACGCATCTGCCCCGCGGCGTGGACTTCACCGCCGACGACATCGCCCGGCACGTCGAGAAGGTGGAGGCGGTTGTCGAGGCGCACGCGCCCGGGTTCCGCGCCGCGGTGCTGGCCCGGCACGTCCAGGCGCCGGCCGACCTGCAGCGGCGCGACGCCAACCTGGTCGACGGCGCGATCAACGGGGGCACGGCGCAGCTGCACCAGCAGCTCGTCTTTCGGCCAGTGCCGGGGCTCGGCAACGCCGTGACGCCGGTGGACCGGCTGTATCTCGCCGGCTCGTCGGCGCATCCCGGCGGCGGGGTGCACGGCGCGCCCGGAGCGAACGCCGCGCACGCGGCGCTGGCCCGGGAGCGGGTGACCGGCGGCGCCCGGCACGCGTTTCAGGCGGCGCTGCTGCGTCGCATCTATCGCGACGGCGCCCTCGCCGGACTCGATTCGCAGGACTCGTCCGCGAACAGGTGATGCCGGGCGGGTGACGCTGGGTCGGGTCTCAGCCGCCAGGCCGCTTGCCGAGCAGTTCGCCGGTCTCGACCAGGTGTTGCGCGACGGCGGTGACCTTCCGGTTCGCCGCCTGCGACGCGGCGGCGAGGCGGGCGAACGCGGCGTCCGGCGTCAGCCGCTCGCGTTCGATGAGGATGCCCTTGGCCTGGCCGAGCAGGTCGCGGGACTCCAACGCGGCGTGCAGATTGGCGACGCGCTGCGCGTCGGCCAGCGCCAGCGCGGCGAGCGTGGAGTAGAGCTCAGTGATCAGCAAGTGCCGCGGGGCGAACACGCTCGGCTCGGCGGAGAACAGGCTCAGCGTCCCGAGGCGTCGCTCGTCCACCCACAGCGGCACGCACAGCATGCTGCGCACCTGCTGTTGCACGGCGCGCGCGCAGAAGTCCGGCCAGCGCTGCGAGGCCGCGGTGTCCTCAATGATCGCCGCCTTCTGGGTGCGGGCGACGTCGAAGCACGGCCCGGCCTTCATCTGGCCCTGGTACACGTCCAGGTCGTGCGGCGGCCGGCCGCTCACCGCTTGCGGGGTGAAGCGGTTGCGTTCGAGCAGCGCGATGCCGACCCACGTCGCGGGCTCGATCGCTTCCGTCGCATGCGACACGATGCGCTCGAGCGTGGCGTGCACGTCGGCGCCCTCGGCGCGCAGCGCCCGGGCGAGATGCCCGAGCGCGGTCCAGGTCAGCTCCGCCTCCGGCAGCGAGCGCTGCACCGCGCGGTCCAGCCGGCCGTCCAGTTCGTGGACGAGCGGCTCGGCCACTTGGCCGTTCGTGTCCGGCGTGCTGTCCGCTGTGGTGCTCATCGCTGTCAGCCCCTCTTGTGCGCAAAGCTCCGCCGCCCACCTGCGACTTGGGAAAGCGTAACCGCCAGTGCCGCTGGCGATCATCCACCGGCGGCGCCCCGAACGCCGACGCCGATCACGGGCCCAGCAGCTCGCGCACCAGGTGCATCGCCACCGCGACGGTGCGCTGCCGGACGTCCGACCGCGAGCCGGCCAGCACGACGCGGCGCTCGACGCGACGGCCCAGCCCGCTCGCGCACAGGTGCACCAGGCCGACCGGTTTGTCCGGCGTGCCGCCGCCCGGGCCCGCGATTCCGGTGATCCCCACGCCGACGTCCGCGCCGACTCGCGCCCGGGCGCCGTCGGCCATCGCGACCGCCACCTCGGCGCTGACCGCCCCGAGCCGCTCGATCAGCTCGGCGTCGACGCCGGCGAGATCTTGCTTAGCCGCGTTGGAGTAGGTGACCAGCCCGCCCAGCACGTAGGCCGAGGACCCGGCGAGGTCGGTGAGGCGGCCGGCGAGCAGTCCGGCGGTGCAGGACTCGGCGGTCGCGATGGTCAGCCCGCGCTCGAGCAGCGCGTCGGCGACGACCTCGTCGACCGTCCGGCCGTCGGGGGAGAACAACGTGTCGGCGAACGCAGTCGAAATCGCCTGCACGAGCGCCGCGTACGCGGGCTCGGCGGCCGGCTGGTAGCGGGAGACGATCTCCAGCTCGCCCTCACGCAGGCACGTCGTGATCTCCAGGCCGTCGAGCTGGGAGTCGTGTTCGCGCAGCACGGCGGCGAGCTCCGACTCGGGCGTGCCCCACAGCCGCAGCGTCTGCTGGCGCAGCTCGGCGCGCCCGGCGAGCGCGGCGGCGACGACCGGGTGGGCGAGCGCCGCCGACCACATGCCCTGCAGCTCGCGCGGGGGCCCAGGCAATACCACGACGGGCGGCCCGCCGGCGCCGTCGGCGGGCGGGACGACCAGCCCGGGCGCGGTGCCTACCGGGGCGAGCACGCCGGCGCCTGCCGGCACGAGGGCCTGCTTGCGGGTGGCCGCGGCGGTCGACTCGGGGTCGAGCCGCCAGCCGCGCCCGGCGCTGAGCCGCTCGACGATGTCGGCGATGTGCCGCTCCAACTCGACGTCGAGCGCCGCCGGCCGGCCCTGCACGGCGGCGACGATCTCCGCCGTCAGGTCGTCCGCGGTCGGGCCGAGGCCGCCGGTGGTGATGATCAGGTCCGGGCCGGCGCCGCGCAGGTACCGCAGCGCGCCCTCGAGGTCCGCGGGCCGGTCGCCGACGACGATCACCTGCCCGACGTCCACGCCGGCCCGCCGCAGCTGCTCGGCCAGCCAGGGCCCGTTGCGGTCGGCGACGCGGCCGGTGAGCACCTCGGTGCCGGTGACGACGATGCCCGCGCGCGCAGCCATCCGC
Organism: uncultured Jatrophihabitans sp.; assembly: GCF_964251945.1. Lineage (GTDB taxonomy): Bacteria > Actinomycetota > Actinomycetes > Mycobacteriales > Jatrophihabitantaceae > Jatrophihabitans. The sequence goes on along the minus strand of NZ_CAXULP010000004.1, from coordinate 181,551 downwards.
TGATCGTAGGCAGCCGAACACAGCCGGCGGCGCCGTCAGGCCGAGCGGGTAATCGTCTCTTTCACTCCGGAGACCATCCCGCCCACCGCCCCGCGGCTCACCGCGGTGTTCATCGCGGAGCGACTGGGCAGGATGTGCCCGATCACCGGCTTGCCGTACTTCATGATCGCCGTCCAGGACGCGGCGTCGGCGGTGTAGTCCATCCCGAGGATGTCCCAGTAGCCGGCGTATTTGGCGAGGTTCGGCACGTCCGCCTGATAGAAGTAGCCCCACGTCTTGTAGCCGTGGGCGCGCGCGGACTGCGGCCAGCCGGTCGTGACGCCGTAGTACTTCGCGACGAGCGACGCGGTCGGCGTGCCGGGCAGCGCGTCCATCATCGCAAGCAACTCGCTGGCGTGCGACACGGCGTACTTCGGGTCGATGAAGATCACATGCGTGCCGTAGTAGGCCGCGATGAGCTCCTCCCACCGCATGTACGGACGGCGCGGCTGGGACGGCGTCTTCGTTGCTGCGGCGGTGATCGTGTATTTCGAGATCTCCGCCCAGGTGTGCTGCGCGGCGGTGTACCCAGAAGTGCCCGACGTGCGGTCGAGGGTCGAGTCGTGCAGCCCGAACCAGACTCCGTCGCTCGTCCGGTCCAGGCTGACCTCGACGGCGCCGACGCCCCAGTTTGCCGACTGGGTGTAGGCGTACAGGCTCATCTCCGGCCAGTCGAGCGAGCCCCCGCGGTGCGCGACGTAGAAGGGCTTGGCCGCGAGCATGGCGGTCACCGAGGCGTAGCCGTGCGGCACGGCGCGGACCTCCGCCGGCGCCGTCAACGCGCCGCTCGCGCCGACGATGTAGGCGCGCCCGCTCACCACCGCATTGGCGTTGGTCGTGAAGGTGATCTGCGCGCCGCCGGGCGGCGGGGTGACGGGCGGGGTGGACGTCTTCGGGGTCGTCGCGAGGAGGGCTGCGTAACCGTTGCCCGAGCCCAGGTTGTAGGTGACCGACGCCGTTCGCGCCGTGCCGCTCGAGGCTGTGAACGAGGCGAACAGCACCGAGCCGTCGGGATTGTTGACGTCCTCGGCGAACGCGATCTTGCGGACCGCCTCGCCGCCGGAGCTCGAGAGCGCCGTCACGGCCGTGCCGTCGGTCAGGGTGCGTTCGACTGCCACGAGAAGCACCGTCGCGCCGGCCGTCGGCGTCACCGATCCGCTGTGGCTGACGGTGCTCGATCCGCTGCGGATCGCGACGCCCATCCGCGCGGCCGAGACGGTGTACTCGTCCTGGTAAATGTGGTGCAGGAAGATCTGCGAGCGGGTCGACAGCGTCAGCGTGATCGTCTGGCCGGCGGTGAGGCCGGTCATCGTGAAGAGCCCGATGTAGGAGTTGTTGGCCGCCCGCGCGTCGAGCTTGGTGACGACCGGTGACGCGCCGGCCGCGGTGGCGCTGGTCAATGTCACCGGCTCGTTGGTGCACGTGTTGAACACGAGCACCCCGGTCATGTCCGGCGTGACGCCTGCGGGAACCGCGACGCTGTGGGTGACGACAGTGCCTGCGGCCGCGTACGGCGCGCCGACGACGACGGTCACGACCTGACCACAACCAGCGTTCCCGCGGGCGTGCCGGCCGGCAGATCCGCGACGGTGTCGACGACGACCACCTGCGTCGTCTGGACGGTTTGCGCGCCGGTGCTCGCGTCGGCGGCCGCGGCGTGGCTCAACAGGCCGACGCCTACCACCGTGCCGGCGCCGGCGGCTGCGCCGACCCGCAGGAACGAACGGCGAGACGGCGACTGCGCGGCGACGGCTGACGGATCGCCGGCAGCCAGAGGGGTGGGGGGCGGGGGTGCGGAGGACGGGGGTGCGGTAGCGCGCATGGTGGCTCACGAGGGGTGAGGCGGCGGCGGACGCGGCAAACGTAAGCGCTGGTCCGGCTTCGATCAAGTCAGCGGCGAGGCTGTCGACGAAGACCGCCCGCGACCGCCGCCGACACCTCACCGCTGTCAACGATCGAAGGCCACCGCGGGTGTCAGCGTCCAGTTGGGATTTGGCCGTCTCGGCGTGCCGGACGCCTTCCGTAAATACCGTTAGTTAGGTATCTTCTGTGTATCGGTCACCCGGCGTCGGATCCACTTCCACGCTCTTGAGAAATAATCCCGATGTAACGGTATGTTCTCCTCGACTCGTCGGCGCTGTCTCCGGCGACTCTTCAGGCTGGTCTGGAGAGGTCGGGACGGGAGTCGGGACTTGCCTACGCCGCTGCGGATTCCGCGGAAAGGCGACCTGAGATGCTCCGTGTTGATCAAGTAAATGACGGTGCCCGGCCGATCGTTGGTTACGAGGCCCTGTACGGATTGCTGTCCTGGGATCGGAGCGTCTCCCGCGCGCTGGTTCACCGCAGCTCCGTGCACGAGGTGCTCCTGACGGACGCCCGAACGCTCGGCGATGGCCGGGTCGCCGTCGGCGTCCAATTCCCGCGCTGGCACGCCGTGTCGGCGGGGGGCGCGCAGGAGGTCGTCGCTGACACCTTGGCCATCGAGGCGGTGCGACAGATCGGCTTGATGTTGTCTCACACGGAGATGGGCGTGCCGCTCGATGCAGTCTTCTTGGCTCACGAGCTGGGCTTCCGGCGGAGTTCAACGCCGGTGTCGGTCGCCGATGCCGTGATCGACGCGGTCGCCGTCGCGACAGTGGAGCGCCAGGGCCGTGGCCGGCAGGCGGCGTTTGTTCTTCGAGTTGAGCTGGTCGTGGGAGACGAGGTCGTCGGGACGGGCTTGGGCCGGATGACGTGTGTGTCGCCCGTGGTGTATCGCCGGCTGCGCGGCACGCCTCGAATGGCGTCGTCCGCTCTCGCGCCGGTGTCGCGGCCATCAGCGGTGCTGCCGCCGATGGTGGCCAGGCAGCTGGAACGCCAGGTCGTCGTCACCGTCGCGCCGAGGGACGCACGGTCGACCGGCGACGACGATCGGCGCTCAGCCGCGTTTGCGTCCCCGCACGCGGTCGAGACCTTCCTCTTGGTGGATCCGAGCAATCCCTTCTATTTCGACCATCCCTACGACCACGCTCCTGGCACCCTGCTCCTTGAGGCGATGCAGCAGACGGCCGTGTTGGCGACTGGCCGGCCGACCGCGGGCGCCCGAGCGGAGTTCGCCCGGTATGTCGAGCTCGGCGACGACGTCGTCCTGTCGGCGCCTCGGGTGGTGGGGGAGCGGGCGGACCGTTCGCCCGTGACGATCACGCAGGGCGGCGCCGTCGTGGCCAACGGCGTCGTCTACCTCGACTAGACGAGATCTGCCCGCAAGGAAATCAGCGGAGTCAGCCGATGCCGCGACTCAGCGCCGGGGCCAGCATCGACCACCACTCAGCGACGCGCTGCTCCAAGTCGGCACGGGCGTTCAGGCGTTCGGACACCTCTTGCACGCCGAAGAAGGACGCGACGATCACCCGTGCGGCCGCGGGGGCGTCGAGAGTTCTCGCGACGGATCCGTCTTGCTGACCCGTCCGCAGCAGATTGGTCATGGCCTCGATCCATCCGACGAAGGGCACCGGCAGGTCGGCGTCGATGGCCTGGTACTCGTTGCCGAGCCGGACGCCGGCCCGGGCGATCGCGCTCTGCACGTAGGAGCGGGCGACCCGCTTGATCAGCGCGTCGATCTTGTCCAGCGCGAGCTGCTGCCACTCGCGCGACTCCGCCATGACCTGTGCCCAGGCGGCGTGGTGTTCCTCGAGCACGGCGACGGCCAACGCCGCCTTCGAGGGGTAGTGGAAGTAGAGCGCGCCTTTGGTGACCTCGGCCCGGGCGGCGATCTCGCCGATGGTCGCGGCGGAGTAGCCCTCTTGGTAGAAGACGTCCGCCGCCGCGAGGAGGACGGCTTCTCGGGTCTGCACCGCGCGCTGCTGCAACTCGCGCCCGGACGGTGAGGTGGCCAGCGCCGGGCTCTGCGGGCGGCCGTTCTGGGGGCGAACGGCGTTGGCAGGCTTGTCAGCCACGGCAGCCGCGCATAGGTGTCAGCCTCCCGGGGAACTTGCCGAAGTGGACACTTTACTGACCATCCGGTGCGGACGCGATCGCAGGCGCCGGGGCGCTGCCAGTATCTCCGGCGGCGCGAAGACCGTCATGAGAACGCGACGTCGTCGCGGGCAGGACGTGCCAACCGCGACGCCTTGCCTGGGCTACCAACTCGACGTTGCCGTGGACCTCGACGGGGCTCTGCACGACCACGGGATGACCGACCGCCTCGAGCATCGCCAGGTCGGTCAGGTCGTCGCCGTAAGCCCAGCAGCCGGCGAGCCTGTGTCCGGTCTCCGCCGCCGCGCTACGAACGGCGTGGGCTTTTTCCTCGCCGATCATCGTTCGCTCGGATCCGCCGGTGTACCGGCCGCCGTCGATCTCGGGGACGCTGCAGAGGACGGCTGTCGCGCCGCACCAGGCAGCGACAGGCGTCAGGATGGCGCTGAATGCCCCCGACACGAGCACCACCCGAGCGCCGTCGTCCAAGTGCCGACCCAAGGCGTCCACGACCGGAGCGTTGAAGAGGTGTTGGTCGTTGCGGGCCGCAAACCACCTGACTCCAATTCGGGCGACCTCGTCGGCGTCGGCTCCGGCGAACAGCCGGTAGTACGCGCGATTCGCCGCGGCTCGCCCGTGCTGGCCCGCGGCCGTCACGTACGCCAAAGCCGCAGTGAACGAGGTGCTCGGCGCAGACGTCTCGGCCAGGTAGAACTCGAGGAACGAGGCCATCGTCTTGACCGTCACCAACGTCTCGTCGACATCGAAGAAGCACGAGTAGCCCGCGGGCGATTGCCTCTCCGCCGGCAGCTGAGACCGCCGCGCCGCTCGGCGTGCCGTCACGTGCCGTCGGTGTGCGGTGTCGCGTCGAATGCCTGCGCGACAGCCCAGGAGTCTTCATACATCGCCCAGCGAGTGATCTTCCCGTCGCGGATCACCGTGTGCAGCGCGAACCCGCCCCGATACCGAGCGCCCGTCGCCGGCACCAGGTAGCGGTAGGAGCCGATCGTCACCACGTTGTCGCCGTCGATGAGCGAGGCGTCCACCTGAAGCAGCTCCGCCTTGGCTGTCTCCAAGTGGCCGAAAAACCGCGAGATCTCCTCCAGCCCGACGAACACCCCGACGAACGGCACGTGCGGCGCTCCCTGCACGACCACGACCGCGTCCGCGGCGAAGAACAGCGCTGGAACGTCAGCCGCCCGTCCAGCCGCGATCTCCGCGCGAACCGCCATCACCACGCCGAGGAGATGCTGCCGCCGCTCTGACTGCTCTGCGTGAGCCGACCCGACCACTTCATAGGTATACCAGCTCAACGGTATGTTTCGCCAGGTCGTGATCTCGTTGCGGGCGGCGCCGTCGGCAAGGTGCTCATCGACGTCGACCCGGACTGAGCCGGGCGAGCGACCCTACGGCCGGTAGCGGTAGCCCATGCCCGGCTCGGTGACGAGGTGCCGCGGGCGGCTGGGCTCCGGCTCGAGCTTGCGCCGCAGCTGCGCGAAGTAGATGCGCAGATAGCTGGGGTCGGTGTGCTCGGACGACCCGCGCACCGCGGTGAGCAGCGCGTCGCTCGTCACCAGCGCCCCAGGCCGGCGCAGCAGCACGTCGAGGATCTTCCATTCCGTCGGCGTCAGGTGCACCTTCGTGCCGTCGGGCGCGGTGGCGGTGGTCATCGCCAGGTCGATCGTGACCGTGCCGACCGTCGCGGTCAGCGGCTCGTCGACCGAGGCCGCTCGCCGGCCGGTCGCCCGCAGCCGAGCGAGCAGCTCGTCCATGCTGAACGGTTTGGTGACGTAGTCGTCCGCGCCGAGGTCGAGGGCCTGCACCTTCTCCGCGCTGCCGCTGCGGGCCGACAGCACGATGATCGGCGTCGAGGCGTACTCGCGCACCGCGCGGATGACGTCGACACCGGACATGTCCGGCAGCCCGAGGTCGAGCACGATCGCGTCGTGCCGCGCGTCGGCCAGCGCGGTGAGCGCCCGGGTGCCGGTGTCGGCCTCGGTCACGGCGTAGCCGCGCGCGACGAGGTTCATCGCGAGCGCGCGCAGCAGCGGCTTCTCGTCCTCGACCAGCAACACCCGCATCAGGCCGCCACCTCCGCAAGTTGTCCGCGCTGGGACGGGCGGTAGGCCGACGAAGCGAGGACAAGTAGGCAGATCGAGGCAGACATCAGGCCGCCGCCTCGAGCGTGATCACGATGGTGGCGCCGCCGCCCGGCGTCGGCTCGGCGCTGACGCCGCCGCCCATGGCCTCGGCGAAGCCGCGGGCGATCGCCAGCCCGAGGCCGACGCCCGCGCCGTCGGCGGAGGCGTCGGCCCTGCGCTGGAACGGCCGGAACACCGCCTCGGAATCGTCGGCGGCGATGCCGCGGCCGCGATCGATCACCCGCAGCTCGACACTGCCCTGGTGCGCGCTGCCGGCGACCCGCACCGGCGAGCCGTCCGGCGCGTAGCGCAGCGCGTTCTGCACGACATTGGCGATCACGCGCTCGAGCAGCCCGGCGTCCGCGCGCACCGTCGGCAGGTCGGCCGGCACGTCGACTTCCACCTTCGCGTCCGGGTCGACGTGCTCGAGCGCGCGCGCCACGACATCGTCGACGCCGACCACGCCGGGCACCACCGGCAGCGCGCCGACCTGAAGGCGGGACAGATCGAGCAGGTTCGTGACCAGGTCGGTCAGTCGGTCCAGCGCGTCCTCCGCGGTGCGGAGCAACTCGCGGCGGTCGAGGTCCGACCACGGCACCTCGACCGCGCGCAGGCTGGACACGGCCGCCTTGGCCGAGGCGATCGGCGTGCGCAGGTCGTGGCTGACGGCGTTGAGCAGCGCGGTGCGCTGGCGGTCGGACTCGGCAAGCGGCTCGGCGGCCCGCGCGGCCTCGGCGAGCTGTTGTTGGCGGTAGCCCACGGCGACGTGCGCGGCGAACGCGGCGAGCACCCGCTGGTCGCTCGCCGACAGCGGGTGGCCGCGCAGCGCCAGCGCGACCTCGCTGCCCAGCGTCTCGTGGCCGAGCGCCTCCGCGGCGTCGGCCTCGGACGGCGTCGTAGGCGGCGCGTCGCCCACCGACGCGACGGTGCTCCACTCGCGTGAATCGCCGGCCTTACGCAGCAGGGCGGCGGCGTCCATCGCGAACGTCTCGCGCACCCGCTCCAGCAACGCCGGCAGCGCCGTCTCCCCGCGAAGCAGGCTGCCGGCGAAGGTCGTGAGCGTCTCGGCCTCGGCGCCGGCGCGGGCCGCCAGCACCGACCGGCGCGCGGCGAGGTCGACGACCTGCGACACGAGCACCGCGATCAGCAGGAAGATCACCACGGCGACGATGTTCGACGGCTCGCTGATCGTGAACGTGTGCCGCGGCTCGACGAAGTAGTAGTTGAGCAGCAGGCTGGCCGCCACCGCGCTGAGCAGGCCGGGATAGAACCCGCCGATCAGGCTCGAGACGACCACAACGAGCAGGTACAGCGGCACGTCGGCGGCGAAGCTGAGGTCGGGCCGAAGCGCCGTCCCGATCAGCGTCAGCGCCGGCAACAGCACGGCGGCGGCGATCAGGCCGCCGAGCCGGCGCCGTGCGGTGAGGCCGCCGCTGAGCTGGGGGAGCCGAAGCCGCGACGAGGCGGAGTAGGCGTGCGTCACGAGGTGGACGTCGATCTGGTCGGACAGCCGGGTGACCGTCGCGCCGGTGCCGGGCCCGGTCAACGCCGCCACCAGCCACGGCCGACGCGAGGCGCCCAGCACGATCTGCGTCGCGTCCACCCGTCGGGCGAAATCGAGCAGGGTCGGAGCGATGCCGTCGCCGACCACCGAGTGGTAGCTGCCGCCGAGGGACTCGACCAGCAGCCGCTGGCTGGTGAGCGCCGCGACGCCCGGGCCGGAGAGCCCGTCGCTGCGCGCGACGTGCACGGCGAGCAGCTCGCCGCCGGCGGTGCGCGCGGCGATCCGCGCCGCGCGCCGGATCAGCGTGTCGCCCTCCGGCCCGCCGGTGAGCGCGACCACGATGCGCTCTTTCGTCTCCCAGGTGCCGGTGATGCCGTGCTCGACGCGGTAGCGCTGCAGCCCCTCTTCGACGGAGTCGGCCAGCCACAGCAGCGCGAGCTCCCGCAGCGCCGTGAGGTTGCCGACGCGGAAGTAGTTGCCGAGCGCGGCGTCGACTCGTTCGGCGGGGTAGATGTTGCCGTGTGCCATGCGGCGGCGCAGCGCCTCCGGTGCCATGTCGACCAGCTCGACCTGTTCCGCAGCTCGCACGATCGCGTCTGGCACGGTCTCGCGCTGCGGCACGCCGGTGATCGCCTCGACGACGTCGTTGAGCGACTCGACGTGTTGGATGTTCAGCGTGCTGATCACATCGATGCCGGCGTCGAGTAGCGCCTCGATGTCCTGCCAGCGCTGGGCGTTCGGGCCGGAGCCGGGGATGTTGGTGTGCGCCAGCTCGTCCACCAGCGCCACCGCAGGCGCCCGGGCGAGCACGGCGTCGAGATCCAGCTCCTCGAACTCCCGACCGCGGTAGCTGACCTTCTTGCGCGGCACGATGGGCAGCCCGTCAAGACACGCGCTGGTGTGCGCCCGCCCGTGCGTCTCGGCGAGGGCCACCACGACGCCGGTGCCGCGTTCGAGACGCCGCTTGCCCTCGTCGAGCATGGCGACGGTCTTGCCGACGCCCGGCGCGGAGCCGAGGTAGATGCGCAGCGTGCCGCGGGCCATACCCTCGCCTCCCTTCCTGGCGTCCCCTTCCCTGGCGTACCAGTGTCCGCCATCGGCGAGGATCAGCGGGTCAGCGGCTCACTTTCGGTACGGGTAAAGCTTGTCGAGGGCGAGGTTCACCTTCAGCACGTTGACCACCGGCTCACCGATGAAGCCGAGGTCGCGGCCGGTCGAGTTGTCGTCCACGACGGCTTTCACCTGCGCCACCGAGATGCCGCGCGCCGCGGCCAGCCGCGGTTCCTGCAGCTTCGCGTAGGCGACGCTGATCGACGGGTCGAGCGACGAGCCGCTCGCGGTCACCGCGTCGGCCGGCACCGCCGGGTTCGCCGGCGCGTTGCCGCGCACCGGGACGACCTTTCCGCTGCTGTAGTCGTCGCCGTATTTCGCGCAGCCGACCGACACACCCTTGTAGGTGCTGATGAACGGCTTCGCCGGGCAGGCCTCGTTGACGCTGACGGCGCGGATGACGTGGCCGGCGTAGCCGGGGCCGGAGTAGAAGACTGCCAGCACGGCGCCGACGCCGCTCGGCGTGCAATAGGCGCGCGAGCCGTCGACCTTCTCCAGCGTGCCGACCGCGAGGCTGCGCGCGCAAACCTGGGTGAGCAGGCTCTGCGAGCCGGTGTCGGTCTTGTCCTTCGGGTTGGGCAAGGTGTCGACGACCGACTCCGGGCCGAGGTTGCTCGCGCCGCTCGCCGTCGGGTCGTAATCGTCGGCGGACGGCCGCGACTGCATGTACTGCACGAGCGGGTTGCCCTTGGCGTCGGTGAAGGCCTGTCCGAGCAACGCGGAGCCGACCGGCTTGCCCTTGCTGGTGATGATCGAGCCGTCCGCACGGTGCTGCAGGCCGGGGATCTGCGAGATCGCCGTGACGATCAAGGGATAGCCGATGCCTAGCGCGACGGTGAAGACGAGCAGCATCCGCAGTGACGCGGACAGCTGGCGGACGAGGCTTGCTGATGGACGCATCGAAGTCACCGGATTCCGGGAATGAACTGGATGATGAGGTCGACGACCTTGATTCCGAGGAACGGCAGGATGATCCCGCCCAGGCCGTAGATGTAGATGTTGCGCCGCAGCATCGAGCTGGCGCTCGCCGGCCGGTAACGCACGCCGCGCAGCGCCAACGGGATCAGCGCGACGATGATCAGCGCGTTGAAGATGACCGCGGACAGGATCGCCGACTCCGGCGAGTGCAGCCGCATGATGTTGAGCTTGTCCAGACCGGGGTACACAGCCGCGAACATCGCCGGGATGATGGCGAAGTACTTGGCCACGTCGTTCGCGATCGAGAACGTCGTCAACGCGCCGCGGGTGATCAGCAGCTGCTTGCCGATCTCGACGATCTCGATCAGCTTGGTCGGGTCGCTGTCGAGGTCGACCATGTTGCCGGCTTCCTTCGCCGCCGACGTTCCGCTGTTCATGGCGACGCCGACGTCGGCCTGGGCCAACGCAGGAGCGTCGTTCGTGCCGTCGCCGGTCATCGCGACGAGCTTGCCGCCCTCCTGCTCGCGCTTGATGAGCGCCATTTTGTCCTCGGGCGTCGCTTCGGCGAGGAAGTCGTCGACGCCGGCTTCGTCCGCGATCGCCTTCGCGGTCAGCGGGTTGTCGCCGGTGATCATGACGGTGCGGATGCCCATGCGGCGCAGCTCGGCGAACCGCTCGACCATGCCCTGCTTGACGACGTCCTTGAGATGGATGACGCCCAGCACGCGGGGCAGGCCGCCAGCTGGCCGATCGGCCACGACGAGCGGGGTTCCGCCGCTGGCCGAGATGCCGTCGACGACCTCGGACACGTCACGCGGCAGCTCGCCGCCGCCATTGTGCACCCACTCCAGCATCGAAGTGGCCGCGCCCTTACGGACCTCACGGGCACCGCCGGCCGCATCGGCCAGGTCGACGCCGCTCATCCGGGTCTGCGCGGTGAAGGGCACGAACGTCGCGTTCCGCAGCTCGCCCTCGTGCCGCTCGCGCAAGCCGTACTGCTCTTTGGCCAGCACCACGATCGACCGGCCCTCCGGCGTCTCGTCGGCAAGTGACGAAAGCTGCGCGGCGTCGGCGAGCTCGGCGATGGCCACCGTCCCGACGGGCACGAACTCCGAGGCCTGCCGATTGCCCAGCGTGATGGTGCCGGTCTTGTCGAGCAGCAGTGTGTTCACGTCGCCCGCGGCTTCGACCGCGCGCCCGCTCATCGCCAGCACGTTTCGCTGGACGAGGCGGTCCATGCCGGCGATGCCGATCGCCGACAGCAGGGCGCCGATGGTCGTCGGGATCAGGCAGACGAGCAGCGACACCAGCACGATGGCGGTGATGCCGTTCTGGTCGAGCGAGGCCGAGTTCGGCACGCCCGGCTGGGTGGCCTTCGAGAAGATCGCCAACGGCTGCAGCGTCACGGTCGCGAGCAGGAAGATGATCGTCAGCGACGCCAAGAGGATGTTGAGTGCGATCTCATTCGGCGTCTTCTGCCGGCTCGCGCCCTCGACCAGGGCGATCATCCGGTCGAGGAAGCTCTCGCCGGGCTTCTGGGTGATCTCGATGACGATCCGGTCGCTCAGCACCCGGGTGCCGCCGGTGACCGAGCTGCGATCGCCGCCGCTCTCCCTGATGACGGGCGCGCTCTCGCCGGTGATCGCCGACTCGTCGACGCTGGCGATGCCGTCGATGACGTCGCCGTCGCCCGGCACGAGATCGCCGGCCTCGCAGACGACGCGGTCGCCTTGGCGCAGTTCCGGCGCGGGCACCGGCTCTTCGGCGCCGGCGAAGTCGTCGCGGTCGGCGAGCCGGCGGGCGACGGTGTCGGTGCGCGCGCGGCGCAGCGCCTCGGCCTGCGCCTTTCCGCGGCCTTCGGCGACTGCTTCGGCGAGGTTGGCGAACAGCACCGTCAGCCACAGCCAGACGACGATCAACCAGGCGAACACCGACGGGCTGCCGATGGCGACCACAGTGGTGAACACCGCGCCGACCTCGACGATGAACATGACGGGGTTCTTCCACAGCGTGCGCGGGTCCAGCTTGACCAGCGCGTCAGGCAGCGAGCGGCCCAGCTGTCGCGGGTCGAGCAATCCCCCCTGCACCCGGTGCGGGGTGGTCGGGGCGTCCGGCGTGTGCCGGCCGGTTTGCGGTGGCGTGAGCACGGTCATCAGTGCAGTCCTTCTGCGAGCGGGCCCAGCGCGAGCGCTGGGAAATAGGTGAGCGCGACGACGATCAGCGTCACGCCGGCGAGCATGCCGATGAACAGGGTTCGGTGAGTTGGCAGCGTGCCCTCCGACGCTGGAACTGGCTGTTGTCGGGCGAGCGAGCCGGCCAGGGCCAGCACGAAGATCATCGGCAGGAACCGGCCGAACAGGATGGCTATGCCTAGCGCGTAGTCGTACCACGGGGTATTGACCGTGATGCCGGCGAACGCGCTGCCGTTGTTGTTCGCGGCGGACGTGAAGGCATACAGCACCTCGGACAGCCCGTGCGCCCCGGAGTTGAGCATCGACGCTCGCTCACCGGGCAACGCCATCGCTGTCGCGGTGCCCACCAGCGCGATCGCCGGCGTCGTCAGCAGGTACAGCGAGGCGAACTTCACCTCGCGGCCGCCGAGCTTCTTGCCGAGATACTCCGGGGTACGGCCGACCATCAGGCCTGCGACGAAGACGGTCAGCACGGCGAGGATGAGCATGCCGTAGAGACCCGAGCCGGTGCCGCCCGGCGAGACTTCGCCCAACATCATGTTGAACAGCGTCATCGCGCCGCCGAGACTCGTGTACGAGTCGTGGAAGCTGTCCACGGCCCCGGTGGAGGTCAGGGTCGTGCCGGTTGCGAACACCGCAGAGTTCGGCACGCCGAACCTGCTTTCCGTGCCTTCTGTCGCGGCGCCTACGGCGGTCGGGACCGTGCCGTGGTGCATGCCCTGGGCGATGACCATCAAGACCGTGCTGAGGATGGCGAGCGAGGCCATCACCGCCAGGATGGCGCGGCCCTGGCGCAGGTCGCCGACCATGCGGCCGAACGTGCGCGGCAGCGAGAAGCCGATGCACAGCAGCAGGAAGACCTGCAGCCAGTTGGTCCAGGCCGTCGGGTTCTCGAACGGATGGGCGGAGTTCGCGTTGTAGAAGCCGCCGCCGTTCGTGCCGATCTCCTTGATCGCCTCTTGCGAGGCGACCGGGCCGCCGGTGATGGTCTGCGTGCCGCCGGCGAGCGTGTGGACGGTGGTGTAGTCGTGGAAGTTCTGGATCATGCCGGCGCCGACGAAGACGATCGCGGTCAGCAGCGACAGCGGCAGCAGGATGCGGAAGCTGATCCGGGTTAGGTCGACCCAGAAATTGCCGAGCTGGTCGGTGCGGCTGCGCGCGAAGCCGCGGACGAGCGCGATGGCGACCGCGATGCCCACCGCAGCGGACGCGAAGTTCTGCACCGCGAGGCCGGCCATCTGCACGACGTAGCCAAGCGCGCTCTCGCCCGAGTACGACTGCCAGTTGGTGTTCGTGACGAAGCTGGCCGCGGTGTTGAACGCCTGGTGCGCCGGCATTGTGGGCACGGCGGAGAACGGCGCCCAGAAGTGGTGCTGGATGCGCAGGAACACGTAGAGGAACATGACCCCTACGAAGCTGAAGGCCAGCACCGAGCTGGTGTAGCGGCGGCCGGTCTGCTCCGAGTCCGGGTCGATGCCGCCGAGCCGGTAGATCACCCGCTCCGGCGCCAAGTGCCGCTTGCTGGTCAGCGTGTTCGCCATGTAGTCGCCCAGCGGCCCATAGGTAGCGGCCAACGCGGCGATCAGCAGCAGGATAAAGAAGACGCCGGCGAGCTGGTCGGGCATCAGAACTTCTCCGGCTTGATCAGCGCGACGACGAGGAAGACCGTGAGCACGAAGGCGAGGATCAACCCGATGATGTTCGCGGCATTCACAGCTTCTCCACCCCCTTCGCGATCAGCGCGAGCAGTGCGAAGGCGGCGATCGTCACCACGACCGCCCAGAAGTCAGGCCAGAAATGCACAACCAGCTCCGATGAGGACGAGGACGGTCAGCGCCGTCCGTTCCGCGGCCCGGCAGTGCGTTGCCGGCCAGCAAGAAGTAGACGCCGCCCGGCCGCCCGCACAGGGCAAAAACGAGCGTCCTCACGCAATCGTCGCGCCGCGCTCACCGACCGCTGACGAGCGAAGCACGGTTGCCCCCCGGCGCAGTCGCGGCCGTCACACCGCGGCCGTCACCAGTCAGCGGACGTGGGCCGGGAAAGTGCGCGCGACGCGGTTGAGCGCGGCGCGATGCGCCAGGCCCAACGCGACAATCTGCACGAGCGGCAGGCGGAGCAGGAGCACGCCGGCGGCGCCGGCGAGCGGCGACACCAGCCACAGTCCGAGCGCGAAGCAGATCATCCGGCGGCGCTGCGTCGCGACGTCGTGCCGGCCCGGGCGCGGGACGAGCGCGATCGCGAGCAGCGCGCCTACGCCGAGCAGCCAGATCAGCCACCCGTCGGTCAAGCCGCGGATCCACGAGCCAGGCGCCAGGCCGGCGAGCACGATCGCGGCGGTGCCGAGGCGCACGCCGCGTCGGCGGGCGGCCGTGCGCGCGGCGCCGGCCGGCTCATAGCTGTCGAGGTCGGACAGCGGGTGGGCGGCGAGCAGGTCCTCGGCGCTGCCGTGCAGCCGGGCCGAGGGGTAGCGGCCGGCAACCTCGCCGGCGAGTTCGGCCGGCACGACGGGAGACAGCCACAGCCCTTCGATGCGGGCGAACTGCGCGCGGATGCCGCGGGTGCCGGCGATGACGTGGCCCCAGCAGGCGATCACCGCGAGGACGTAGCGGGCGTGCGGGTACTCGCCGGCGCTGGCGCGGTCGGCATAGGCGTAGAACCCGCAGGAGCAGTCGGGATCGGCTGGCACGTGCTTGTCCGGCCCTGCGCCGGGCGCGTGGCAGAACGCTTCGTTGACGCCGTCCACCCAGCCGCGGGCGCTGAACAGCGGGTACAGCACTCCGCCCGGGCCGACGCGGAACGTCCGCAGCGCACGGATCTCGCCGACCTGCGGCTCGAACCCGGAGAAGTCGGTCACGGGCTACCGCGTCGGAGCAGGCTCGGCCGGCCGGCGTTCTGGCTCGGCCGCCGGTCGCTCGGCCGGCACGCGGGCCGGTGGCGCCGGTTGTTCAGTTGGCAGCACGTCGATGCGGCGGCGTTCTTCGCCGATGTCTCCCATGGCTGCCACAGTAGGCCGACGCGAGGCTTCGCGCCCTGGCCATGTGGCGCTGAATTCACCGTGAAACCAGGCCGGCGAGGCCGGGCACGGTGAGCAGGTCGACAGGCGCGTGAGCGATCCGTGAGGATCTCGTTCGGCGCCCGCGACAGGCGCCTACGGTCGCTGACCGTGGATCAGCGCGCCGACGTCGACCTCCCGGAGACCCTCGGCTACCGCGCGAAGCGGCTGTTACTCGGCAGGCCGCTGGTCAGCGCCGCGATCGCCGACGAGAAACTGTCGAAGAAGTCCGCGCTCGGTGTGCTCTCGAGCGACTGCATCTCCTCCTCCGCCTACGGGTCGGAGGAGATGCTGCTGGTCCTGCTGCCGATCTTCGGCCTCGCCGGCTTCCACCTGCTGATGCCCCTGACCGCGGTGGTGCTCGGCCTGCTGGTCCTGACCACGCTGTCGTACCGGCAGGTCGTCATGATCTACACGCGAGCCGGCGGTTCCTACGTCGTCGCGCGGGAGAACTTCGGCCCGCGAGTCGCGCAGATCGCGTCCGTCGCCCTGTTGATCGACTACGTCGTCACGGTCGCCGTGCAGTCGGCGGCCGGGGTCGCCGCAATCGTGTCGATCTTCCCGTCGGTGTCGCTCGGCCGATGGCCGAGCACCGGGTTGACCGTCGCCGTGGTGCTGGTGCTCGCCTACGGCAACTTGCGCGGGGTGCGCGAGGCCGGCCGCGCGTTCGCGTTCCCGACGTACTTCTTCGTCGTGTCGGCCGGACTCGTGGTGGTCGTCGGCGTGCTGCGCGAGATGTTCGGAGACCTGCCGGTGATCCACTACACCGCCTCCCAGCACCGGCACGACCTCATCTCGGTCACCGACACGCACAGCGCGCTGTTGACCTTCGGCGCGATCTACGTGCTGATGAAGGCCTTCGCCAACGGCGGCGCGTCGCTCACCGGGTTGGAGGCGATCTCCAACGGCGTGAGCGCGTTCAAGCCAAAGGAGGGCGTCAACGCGCGGCGCACGCTGAGCGTGATGAGCGGCATCCTCGGCGCGCTCGTGCTGGGCGTGTCGTTCCTGGCGTGGCAGACGCACGCGACGCCGTTCGAGCACGGCACCCCGACGGTGATCAGCCAGGTGGCGCGCGCCGCGTTCGGATCTGCGTGGTACGGCCACGTCGGCTTCGTCATCGTGCAGGTGGCGACCGCGTTGATCCTGATCACCGGGGCGAACACGCCGTTCACCGGCTTCCCGTTCCTGGCGAGCTTCATCGCCGAGGACTCGTTCCTGCCCCGCCAGTTGACCCGGCGTGGGCACCGGCTGGCGTTCAGCAGCGGCATCATCGTGTTGACCGTGCTGGCGGTCGCGCTGCTGTGCGCCGTCGGGGCGCACGTCGACAGGCTGATCCCGTTCTACGCGATCGGCGTCTTCACCGGCTTCACCATGGCCGGGCTCGGCATGGCGAAATACCACCGCACCCGCCGGGAGCGCGGGTGGCGGTCGCGGTTCGCGGTCAACGCCACCAGCGGCGTGGTCTCCGCGCTCGTCGTGCTGATCTTCGCGGTGGTCAAGTTCCGCGAGGGCGCATGGCTGATCGTGGTGCTGTTCCCGCTCGGCTGGGCCGGGCTGCTGCGGCTGAACTCCCGCTATCGCGCCGAGGAGCGTGCGCTCGACCTCGTCACTCAAGCCCGGCTGGACGGCAACCCGCCGGCCGAGGCCCATTACGGGCGGCACACCGTGTTGGTCTGCGTCGATCGGCTCGATCTCGCGGTGCTGCGCGCGCTGCGTTACGCCGGCAGCCTGCGGCCGACCGAGCTGCGGGTGGTGCACGCGGTCCTGGACACGGCCGAAGCTGCCGAGCTGGAGCGTCAATGGGTGGAGCGCGGACTGTGCGACCGGTTTGCGCTCGAGCTCGTCGAGTGCGCTGACCGGCGGCTCGCGCGCACGCTCGCCGGGGTCGCACACGACGCCGTGGTGCGCGACCGTGCCGAGGTCACCGTGCTGCTGCCGCGCCGGACGTTCGGCCGCGTCTCGCAACGGCTGCTGCACGACCGCACCGCCGACCGGATCGCGGCCGCGGTCAGCCGCACGCCGCACGTCGCCGCGACGATCGTTCCGTTCGACACCACCCTGCCGGCCGGCGCGATCGAGCGATTGGAGGAGCAGCAACGGGCCGCCGCCGCATCCCCGGCGCTGCCGGCGGGGCCCGGTGGGCGAGGCGCGTCGGGCGGTTCAGGTCCTTCGGGCGGTTCAGGCCCTTCGGGGGAGCGGGCAGCGCCGGCCGCCGGGGCAGGCGTGCCGAAGCTGGGCGGCCCCGAACTCGCCGGGCCCGCGCCCCGCGCCGGGATCACCGCGATCGCGGCCGCCGGCGCGCGGCAGAAGGTGACGGTGGAGGGCCGGGTGACATCGGTGCAGCTCGGCGCCGCCGCGGGCCGCTCGCTCGAGGTGCAGATCTTCGACGCGAGCGGTGGGCTGCGGTTGCTGTTCATGGGCCGCACCGGCATCTCCGGGCTCGCGCCCGGGGCCGTGGTCCGGGCGAGCGGGCGGGTCGGGGTGTACCGCGGCCACCTCGCCATCGCCAATCCGATCTACGAGCTGATCCAGCCGTCGGCAACTCGAGCGGTGCCGGTCTGAGCCGGCCCGGTCTGAGCCGGCCCGGTCTGAGCCGGCCGGTGTGAGCCGGCCGGTGTGAGCTGAGCGCGGCTCGGGCCCGCTCGCTCAGTACTTGCCGGTCCAGGCGAGGCGCCAGGTGTTGGGGCCGAGGTAGCCGTTCGGGACGAGGCCGTTGAGGCGTTGCAGCCGCTTGACCATCTTCAGCGTGTTGGGACCGAACTGGCCGGTGCCGACGGGGAAGTAGCCGCGGGCGTGCATGCGGTCCTGGAAGGTTTTGATGTGCGGGTTGGTCTCGCCGTAGACGTACCAGTGCGAGCCGCCGGGGAAGGCGGGCACGCGAATCGGCCGCGCTGTCGTGCCGGCCGAGCTGTACTTGCCGGTCCAGGCGAGGCGCCAGGTGTTGGGGCCGAGGTAGCCGTTCGGGACGAGGCCGTTGAGGCGTTGCAGCCGCTTGACCATCTTCAGCGTGTTGGGACCGAACTGGCCGGTGCCGACGGGGAAGTAGCCGCGGGCGTGCATGCGGTCCTGGAAGGTTTTAATGTGCGGGTCGGTCTCGCCGTAGACGTACCAGTGCGAGCCGCCGGGGAAGGCGGGCACGCGCGTGCTGCCCGCCGACGTGCCTGTGTTGCCGGTGTCGCCCTTGGCAGTCCCGCCGTTGGCAGCGCCGACGTGGATGTCGCTGATCTGCCCCGAGCGGGCGTCGGAATCTTCGCGCAGCCCGAGGATGGCCGCGCACTGCCATGGCTGCCAGCCGCGCTCGCGGTAGAGGATCAGTGCTCGGGCGTCCTGCTCGGCCTTCGAGGCCTTGTTCGGATAGCCACCGCCGCCGACGCTGCGCCACGTGGCCAGGTCGAACTGGTAGGCGCCGTAGTGGCCGTTGCCGGTGTTGGTGCGGTAGTTGTCGCTCGACTCGCAGACCCGCAGCCGGCGCCACGCGCTGGCCGAGGGGTCTGCGGCCGCGACCCCCGCAGGCAGCAGCGCGGCGACGACGCCGCCGAGAGCAACCGTGGCCGCCGCGATCGCGCCGGCTCGCCGCCGTCTGGCCCGCGGCCCGCGCCGGGCGCCGGTCCGGAGCGCGGAGCCGGTTCCCGAGTCGGTTCTCGAGTCGGTCCTGGAGTCGGCGGTGATGCGGGCGTGGGCGTCGGGGGCGGTGTCGAGGCCGGCGTCGGCGTCGGCGAAGAACGCGGTCGTCCGCGCCCAGGCGTCGGGCAAAGCCACGGTAGGTCCTCCGGTGATGGCGAGTCCCAACAGTCACATAGGCAACAGGCGTTACACAACCCGGCCGTCAAAACTTTCGGTTCCGGCGCGGCGTGGCGCGCCGGGATCGCCAACCGAACTGGTATTCGCCTCGGCCAGATGCGCGTTTGTCGTCGGCCAAGCGCGGGTAGGCGAGCGCTATGGCCAACGACCAGCGCGGGATCCTGTTCGACGTCGATGGCACGCTTGTCGACACGACTTTCCTGCACACCGTCTGCTGGGCCGAGGCGCTGCGCCAGCACGGCCTGCAGGTGACCGCGTCCGACATCCACCACGGCATCGGCATGTCGAGTGACAAGATGCTCGCGCACCTGCTGGGCGAAGACCGCGACACCTCGGCCGACGATGCGATCTCCGAGGCCCACGACACGCTCTACAAGCTCAGCTGGGGCCGGCTGACGACGCTGCCCGGCGCGGCCGACCTGCTGCGCGAGTGCGCGAAACGCGGCTTCACGGTGGTGCTCGCGTCGTCCGCGTCGGAACAGGAGCTGCAGGTCCTGCGCGAGACGATCGACGCCGACGACGCCGTCGCGCAGGCGACGAGCAAGAACGACGCGAAGTCCGGCAAGCCGGCGCCGGACATCGTCGAGACCGCGTTGGACAGCTCCGGCTTGGCGGCCGACCGGGCCGTCTTCGTCGGCGACGCGGTCTGGGACGCCGAGGCGGCCAAGAAAGCGGGAGTCACGTTCATCGGGCTGACGTGCGGCGGCACGCCGGAGGCGGACCTGCGCGCGGCGGGGGCCGTCGAGGTGTGGCGCGACCCGGCTGACCTGCTCGAGCACTTCGCCGACAGCATCGTGGCGAAGGCCTGACGCCGCCGCCCCGTCAAGGGGCGCGAAGGTCGGCGGCCGCGGCGAGGACGGCTGGTTTCAGCGCCGCCGCGATCGCCGCGTATCCCTTGCTCGACGGATGGAACCGATCGGCGGCGAACAGGCTGACATCCGCGGCGAACGCGTCATGCGTCGAGCCGGTGACGTCGGCGACCCGGGCGCCTGCGGCGAGCGCGACCCGCCGCTGCGCCTCGCGGAGGGCAGCGCTGCCGGCTTGGACGAGGCCGCGCAACTGCGGGGGCACCCATGGCACCGCGCTCAGGTCCGGCGCCGGCGCCACGACCACCTGCGCGCCTGCGCCGCGCAGCGCCCGAACGGCCGCGTCGAGTGCGGCCGCCGCCTGTTCCGGGGGCACGAAGTGCGTCAGGTCGTTCGCGCCGATCACGATCAAGGCCAGCTGCGGCGGGACGATCAGCGCCCGCCGCACCTGGGCGGCGAGCGCGTCGCTGCGCGCGCCCGGCACCGCGTGAACGCGCAAACTCGCCCGCACGCCGACCTCGCCCAACTCGGCGGCCAACCGGGCACCGATGGTGTCCGCAGGACGACTCGCGCCCTGGCCGTAGGCGATCGAGTCGCCCAGCACAGCGAACTCCACCGTGCGTGCAGTCTCGGAATCAATTCTCATGACGTCCCGTCAACGTTCGAGCCTCGCATGCTGCTCCCGGGCGAGTTGAGAGCAAGCCGAATCCGTCGGCGTCGTGCGACGTTGCCGGAGCGCGGAGCGCACGACACGATCGGCGGATGCCAGGCGACAGCAACAACCTCGACGACGACACGCTCGACCCCGCTGACGCCGACCGACACGAGACGCGCACTGAGCAGCTCGATCGCAACTGGAACGAGCTGCTGCAGGAGCTGCGCGTCATCCAGACGGGGGTGCAGCTGCTGACCGGCTTCCTGCTCACCTTGCCGTTCCAGCAGCGGTTCTCGGTGTTGACGCACACCGAGCGCGCCATCTACCTCGCGACGGCCGCGACGTCGATCGCGGCGACGGCGTTCCTGCAGGCGCCGGTGATGGTGCACCGCGCGCTGTTTCGCCGGCACCGGCGCGCGGCGGCGGTCACGCTCTCGCATCGGCTCGCGATGACCGGCATGGGGTTGCTCGGCCTCGCGATCATCGGGGTCAGCTTCCTGCTGACGAGCGTGCTGCTCGGCTCGGCGACCGCGGCGGGGGCGGCCGCCGGGGTGGCGCTGCTCCTGGTGCTGCTCTGGCTCGTCCTGCCCGAGTACGCGCGGCACAAGGGCCGACACCCGCAGAGCTGAAGCGAAACCCCTCAGGCCGCCGCGCCCAATCGCAGCGCCCGCTGACGCAGCGCGGCCCGGGCGGCGTCGTCGTAGTCCATCGGCTCGAACGGGACCATCGAGCGGATCCGGTCGTCGTGGACAACCACCTCGTAGGGCAGCGACTCGACCAGCGCGCGAACAGTGCGCCGGTCCACGCCGGCGAGTAACGGCAGGACCTGCGCCGCCGCGAGCGCTGCCAGCCGCACGCTCGGCACCGGCACGAAGACCTGCAGCGCCACCCGCCCCTGGAGCGCGCTCAGCCGGGTGAGCAGGTCGGTGTAGCGAAGCACCTCGGACCCGCCGATCTCCAACGTCTGGCCGATGCTCGCCTCGACGTCCAGCACGCCGACTAGGTAGCGCACGACGTCATCGACGGCGATCGGCTGGGTGCGGGCCGTCGCCCAAGTCGGCGCCACCAGCGCGGGCAGGTGCGCCACCACTTGGCGGATGATCTCCCAGGACGTGCTGAGGTCGCCGATCACGACGCCGGCGCGCAGCGTCGTCACCGGCACGCCGCCGCCGGCCAGCAGGCCCTCGACCTCGTGCCGGCTGCGCAGGTGGGCCGAGAGCGTCTCGGTCTCGTCGCCGAGGCCGCTGAGGTACACGATCCGGCGCACCCCGGCCTGCTCGGCGGCCGCCCCGAAGGCCCGTGCTGCCGCCGCGTCCCGCTTCACGAAGTCGCGCCGGTCGAGGGAGTGGATCAAGAAGTACGCGACGTCGCAGCCAGCCAATGCCGGCGCGAGCGTCTCCGGCCGGGCGACGTCCGCGCCCACTGGCTCGCCCCCGCCGGTATAGGACTCCGGCCGGCGGGTCATGGCAGCAACTTCGTGGCCGGCGTCGAGCAGCTCGGGCACCAGATGCCGGCCGATGAAGCCGGACGCGCCGGTGACAAGGATGCGCATGTCGAAGAGCGGCCTACCCCAGCCGCGACTCCGAGTACCCACAAGCGCAGTACCGAGGCGCGGTAGGAGGACTTGTCAGGGGAGATCGGCGCTCGGCCGCACCACCAGGAGATGGCCGGCGACCTCGCCGGTGCTCAGCAAGCGGCCCATCGTTTCGGACTGCTGCTCGGCGATCTGCCACGCCGTGTCGTCGCGGTGCCGGCGGGCCAGCTCGTCATCGACGGCGCTCACCCGGTCCTGCCAGTCGGCGGGCTCGGCCGCGGTCGCGTCCGCGGCCGTCTGCTCGACGACGGTGAGCCCGGCCGCGGCGAGCGCCGCGGCAAGGCTGGCCTGCGTCGGGAAATCGTTGCCGCTCGGCTGCTCCGACAGCGGCTGCTCGGACACGAAGACGAGCAGCCCACCGCGGCCGTCCGGGCGCAACACCCGCCGCAGCTCACCCAACAAACCGAGGTGGTCGCCGGTCGTGCACAGCACGCCAAGGCTCCAGGCCAGCGGGGTGAACGCGTCCGGCAGCGGGAGGGCGAGCGCGTCGGCCCGGGCGACCGGGAGGCCGAACAGCCGCCGCGCCGCGCGACACGCGCCGGCCGCGGGCTCGAGCAACACCGGGCGGACGGACGCGCGCTGCGCCGCGTAGCCGGCTGGTCCGCCCACGCCGGCGCCGATGTCGACCAGGCGGTCGCCCGGTCGCGCAGCCATCCGGTCGAGCAGCCAGTCCAGCGCGGCGGGCCGGCCGCTGCCGCGACAGCCGGCGGGCACGTAGTAGTCCGGGCCGAGCGCCACAGCGGCGTCGCCGGTCCAGTCCGCGAGCGTGTCGAACTCCGCGGCCATCTCCTCGCTCATGTCGCGGCCAGTCATACCGCCGCCAAGATCCGCCGGCCGACCTCGGCCTTGACCTGCGCGGCGTGCTCCCAGCCACGGGCCGACGCCGAGCCCGACACGTTGACGCCGGCCACGCCGTCGATCTCGAGCAGCGCAAGCGCCTGCGCCACGCACGCGGCGATGCCGGCCTCGACCGGGTCTCGCGCCGAGACGACGGCCCGCACGGCGTCGGCGTCGAGCTCCAAGCCGGGCAACGCCTGCAACGCCGCCGCGGAGGTCGGGTCGGTGTACACGGCGGCCGCGGCGATCACCGGGATGCTCAGCCCGGCCGCGCGCGCCGCGGCGACGAACCGTTCGACGCCCGCGACCTGCGGCACGTGGTTGAGCACGCACACGGCCGCGCCGGCCAGCTGCTTGCCGACGAGACGGCGCGGTCGCGACTCGACGGGCGGCGCGGTCGGCGTCTCGGGCACGGCGACCGGCAGGCCGGCGGCGGCGGCCAGGGCCGTGAGCCGGGTGCCGTCGAGGTCGAAGACCTGCGTGACACCGGGCCGCACGTCATAGGCGCGGCCGTCGCCGGTCACGCACAGCACCGCGGCGGCGCCGGCCTGCCGCAGGCCGCGGACCTCCTGCTCGAGCACCACCCGGTTGCGGTCGCGGCACGCCAAGGTGATCCACGGGACGAGCCCCGACTCGCGCAGCAGCCGGGCGAACATGGTCGGCGGGAAGTCCGGCCGATCCTGGTGATCGCCGACCAGGACGGCGTCGCACGTCGTCGTGAGGATCTCGGCGGCGCGGCGGACGGCGGCGGTGTCGAACGGCGGCGTGCTGAGATCGCACAGCACCCGCGGGACCTGCGCAATGGGGATCGCGGCCACCGGCGTCGTTGGGAACACCGGCTCCGGGAAGACGCACTGCATAGCCTGCATCTCGCAGCCACCCGCCGACCGGACGCCCCCGCACGGCCCGAACACCATCCGCTTCGGGCAGCCTTCGCCAGCCGCCGAGGCGATCGAGGCCGCCGCGGGTGCCGTCATGTCGTCGAGCTACCCCGACCGGCGCGGCCGGCAAACTCGCCGCTCCGCCGACGCGCGCTCGGCGGAGTTCGCTGGTGTGCGAACCCGCCCGCCGGGGAAGGCCGACAGGACGGCGCAACATCGAGCGAGACGGAGTTCGACATGGAACCGGACGGGTTTGGCGCGTTCAGCAAGGCGGCCGTCGATGTCTTCGCCGGCGCGTAGAGCGCGGGAGGAGTCCGTTCAAATCGGCGTACTGTCAGAGCGGGGTCGAGCAGCCGGCCGAGGTCTCGCTCTGGAGTACTACCGTGACAACGACCCGATCCCTTCGCCGATGAATGAGCTCATCCGGTTCCTGCTCGCCAGGATCGACGAAGACGAGACCGTGGTGAAGAAGTTGGCCCGCGCGCACTCGCGCAACGGCGAGCCGCTGCCCCTCGACAACCCGCAGTCCCTGGAGCGCATGCGCGCCGAGTGCGCCGCCAAACGCAATCTCATCGGCACCATCCAGCAGCTGCTGGTGCTGCGCGACCAGCCGCAGGAGAAGCCGGTCCGGGACGCGGCGGCGCACATGCTGCACGATCTCGCGTTGCCGTATCGCGAGCACTCGGGCTACCGCAAGCAGTGGCTGGCCGGTCCGGTCGGCTGACGCCCGCGGCCTATTCGTAGCTACGGGTCGACGTCCGGGCTACGGGTCGACGTCCGGGCTACGGGTTGACGCAGCCGTGGGCCCGTCCGCCGGCTCAACGCCCGTTGCGTCGATTGCATCGTCGCCGGGATCCGGCGAGTGGTCGAATGTCACGCTGATCTGCTCGAAGCCCTTCGACCGCTGCGAGCGCGCCTGCGCGGTGTAGGAGGCCTCGTCGGCGGCGGTGAGCTCGACGTTGTCGGTGAACGGGGTGAGCAACGCCCGCGGCCACAGCTTCAGCGCGCGCACGGCGTTGTACTCGACGGCGAACACGACCACCATCGCTTCGAGGTAGATCCAGCCGATCAGCCCCAGCACCAGCGCGAACACGCTGTTCGTCACCTTCGCGTGCTTGACGACGCTGCCCACGTAGGTGGCGCCGAACGACTGCAGCACCTGCCACGCGACGGCGGCGGCGATGGCGCCGGGCACCGTCTGCCGCAGGGTGAGGTCACGCGCCGTCGCGACCCGGAACCCGAGGGTGAACACCGCCGCGTTCACCGCCATCGACAGCGCGACGAACAGCACCTTGATGCCCGTCCCCAGATTCCCGGCGCCGAACGCGCCGGCCGAGGTTCCGAGAGCCGACAGCACCGTGGTGCCGAGCACCGAGAGCCCGACGACGAGCAGCAGCTGGATGCTGCGCAGGCGCGCCTTCAGCGGGTTGGGCCGGGAGTTGCGCGGCACCCGCCACACGACGTTCATCGCGTTCTGCGCGGCGTTCGCGACGCCCAGGCCGCCGTAGATGGTGCCGATGATGCCGACGGCCAGCGCCACCCCGCTGCCCGACACGCCGTGCGGGTCGGACAGCTGGTTGCCGACGATCGGGAACTGGCCCAATGCCGATTTCAGCACGTCCTGCTGCAGGTGCGGGTTGCCGGACAGCGCGAAGTTCAGGATCGTCGAGAGCAGCAGCAGCAGCGGGAACAGCGACAGGAAGCCGTAATAGGTGATCAGCGCGGCAAGGTAGCCGCCCTGGTCGTCGAAGAACTTGTAGAGGACGGCGAGCGGCAGGCCGAGCTTCGGATGGCGGCGCTGGAAGGCGTCCAAGCGTTGGACGTGGCTCATGTCTGGCCTCTTTCGCGCGCGGTGCGGTGGATGCGGTGTGGCGGATACAGATGTCCCCGCGCGATCTTCGCGGTTATCGACGACGCACACTGGGCACGTGACGCGCACCGTGGGAGTGGAGGAGGAGTTCTTCCTCTTCGCCGTCGACGAGGGTCGGCTGCGGCCGGCCGGCGAGCCGGTTGCCGACGCCGCGGACCGCCGCTCCGACGGCCAGTTCGAGCACGAGTTGAAGCGCGAGCAGGCCGAGCTTGGCACCAAGCCGCACCGCGACCTCGCCGCCCTGCGCGCCGAGCTGCGCGAGCGCCGCGCCGAGCTCGGCCGGGCCGCGGCCGAGCGCGGCGTGCGGGTCGTCGCCGTCGGCACGCCGCCGGTGGAGTCGGTCGCGTCCGTCACGCCGGATCGCCGTTACGAGCGCATGCACGAGGTGTACGGCGACACCGCGCGCACCGCGCTGACGTGCGGCATGCACGTCCACGTCGGCGTCGGCTCGCGGGAGGAGGGGGTGCGGGCGCTGAACGGCGTGCGCGGCTGGCTGCCGGTGCTGCTCGCGTTGACCGCGAACTCGCCCTACGCCGACGGCCGGGACACCGGCTATGCCAGTCAGCGCAGCATGATCTGGCAACGCTGGCCGACCGCCGGGCCGTTCGAGCTGTTCCACGACCTCGAGGACTACGACCGCACCCGAGCCGCCCTCGTCGAGACCGGCGCCGCGCTCGACGACGCCATGCTGTACTTCGACGCCCGGCTCTCAGCGACCTACCCGACGCTCGAAATCCGCGCCGCGGACGTCTGCGCGCGGGTCGAGGACGCGGTGACCGTCGCCGCGCTCGCCCGGGCGCTGGTCGACTCAGCCGCGGCGGGCGCCCTGCCGCCGCCGACGGGCGTGCTGGCCCGCGTCGAGCTGGTCCGCGCGGCGACCTGGCGCGCGGCGCGTTACGGGCTGACCGACGAGCTCGTCTCGCCGCTGACCGGTGACCCGACAGCGGCCGGCGAGGTCGTC
The DNA here is from genome assembly GCF_964251945.1 of uncultured Jatrophihabitans sp. Classification (GTDB taxonomy): domain Bacteria; phylum Actinomycetota; class Actinomycetes; order Mycobacteriales; family Jatrophihabitantaceae; genus Jatrophihabitans. The sequence goes on along the minus strand of NZ_CAXULP010000004.1, from coordinate 155,236 downwards.
GGCTCGCTGCTCGAGCTGGTGGGGGAGTCGCTGCGCTCGGCCGGCGACGCCGACGTGGCGCGCGACGGCGTCGCCAGGATCCTGGAGCGCGGCACCGGCAGCGACCTGCAGCGCCGAGTGCTGGCCGAACGCGGCGAACTCTCGGCGGTCGTCGACGTACTCGCCGCCTGCACGCTCGCCTGATCCCTCGCCGGCGGCGCCAGCGCTAGCATCGCCAGCCGTGCCGCTCTACCGCATCCGAGAGGCCGCCGCGCTGCTCGGCGTGAGCGACGACTCCCTGCGTCGGTGGGCCGACAGCGGCCGGCTCGCGACGTCCGTCGACGACGCCGGCCGGCAGGCGGTGGACGGCGCCGAACTCGCCCGGTTCGCCGAATCCAACGCGCCGCCCGTGCCCAGCGTCGGCGCGATCACCCATGAGTCCGCGCGCAACCGGTTCGTCGGACTGGTCACCCGCGTCGTGCGCGACACGGTGATGGCGCAGGTCGAGCTGCAGTGCGGGCCCTACCGGGTGGTCTCGCTGCTGAGCCGCGAGGCCGCCGACGACCTCGGGCTCGAACCGGGGGTCACGGCCGTCGCGTCCGTCAAGGCGACGAACGTCGTGATCGAGGTGAGCGACCCCGCCTGACACGATGGCGAAGACGTACACGAGTTGTGACCTTCGACGGGTTCGTCCGCCTCGTCCGGACCGTCATAATCGAGACCGCTGAAAGCGGCGCAGCGGAGGTCGTGGTGGTGGATACCGAGCAGGTGGCGGAATCCGACCTGCGCCGCCGAGCCGCGTGGCTGCTCGGCATGCTCGTGCTTGTCGCGGGCCTGGTCGTCGTGCTGATGCTGACGCTGCTCAAGGGCTCGGGCGGCGGCAAGCAGGGCGCCGGCCCGAGCGATCCGTACGGCTCGACGTCCGCGGACCGCGGCGCCAGCTCCGCCCCCGCTCCGTCCACCGGGAGCACTGCCAGCACCGCGCCGACGAGCGCCAGCCGCGCGTCGGGCACGCGGTCCTGCCCGTCGGATCAGTCGTGTGCGCTACAGGGCGATCCGGGAGGCGCCATCGACGCCGTCAACGCCTACCGCGCCCAACACGGCCAGAAGCGGGTCGACGGCACGGTGTCCAAGAGCGCGCAGGCGTGCGCGCTGTCCAACGGATCGACGTGCTCCGGCGGCTGGGCGGAGAGCCAGGTCGCCAAGCTCGACGGGCCGACGGCCGTCAAGCAGATCGCGAACATCGGCAACAGCGGCCTGCTCGACTCGGGGATGACCTCGTTCGAAGTCGGCTGGGCCTACAACCCGAGCGCGCACCAGTACTTCATCGCGATCATCCACAACGACTGACTCGACGGCGCCGACTAGGGTCGGCAGCGGCAGCGCAGTCGACGAGGTGCGGAGGTTCGATGACCGTCAGTCTGAGCAAGGGCGGCAACGTGTCGCTCACGAAGCAGGCCCCTGGCCTGACCGCCGTGGTCGTCGGCCTCGGCTGGGACGCGCGGACAACCGACGGACGGGCCTTCGACCTCGACGCCAGCGCGCTGGTCTGCGACGCCGAGAGCAAGGTGCTGTCGGACAAGCACTTCATCTTCTACAACAACACCACCTCGCCCGACGGCGCCGTCCAGCACACCGGCGACAACCTCACCGGCGAGGGCGAGGGCGACGACGAGCAGGTGAAGGTCAACCTGGTCGGCCTGCCGGCAGAGGCGGCGAAGGTCGTCTTCCCGGTGTCGATCTATGAGTCGGAGACGTCCGGGCAGACCTTCGGCCAGGTGCGCAACGCGTTCATCCGGGTGGTCAATCAGGCCGACAACGCCGAGTTGGCGCGCTACGACCTGTCCGAGGACGCCTCGACGGAGACCGCGATGGTGTTCGGCGAGTTGTACCGCAACGGCCCCGAGTGGAAGTTCCGGGCGATCGGCCAGGGGTACAGCGCTGGCCTCGCCGGCATCGCCCGCGACTTCGGCGTCAACGCCTGAGGGCGTATCACTCCTTGAACGCAGCCGGTCGCCTGCGCGGGGTGCGATCGTGGAACCGGGCACGTCCGACGGACGTTGACAACACGACAGCCCCTATCGGGGCAGCCCCATCTGGGGCAGAGAGGAAATCGCAATGAGTGTCAGCCTGAGCAAGGGCGGCAACGTCTCACTGTCGAAGGAGGCGCCCGGCCTGCAGGCGGTGCTCGTCGGCCTCGGCTGGGACGCGCGCACGACCACCGGGGCCGACTTCGACCTCGACGCCTCGGCGTTGATCGTCGGCGCCGACGGCAAGATCCTGTCCGACCAGCACTTCATCTTCTTCAACAACCTGACCAGCCCGGACGGCTCGGTCGAGCACATGGGCGACAACCTCACCGGCTCCGGCGAGGGCGACGACGAGGTCATCAAGGTCAACCTGGCCGGCGTGCCCGGCGAGGCCGACAAGATCGTCGTCACCGTCTCGATCTACGACGCCGAGGCGCGCCAGCAGTCCTTCGGCCAGGTGCGCAACGCCTTCATCCGGGTGGTCAACCAGGCCGACTCGCGCGAGATCACCCGCTACGACCTGTCGGAGGACGCCTCGACGGAGACCGCGATGGTCTTCGGCGAGTTGTACCGCAACGGCGCGGACTGGAAGTTCCGCGCGGTCGGCCAGGGATACAGCACCGGCCTGCGCGGCATCGCGCAGGACTACGGCGTCAACGTCGGCTGAGCCGGAAGGCCTGCGAGTGTTTCTGCGCACCTTCGGCGCGTCGATCGTCATCGCGATCGTCGGCCTCGTCCTCGGCTGGATCTACGGCGGCGGGACCGGGCTGGCGCTGACGGCGATCCTCGCTGTGCTCGAGGTGTCGTTGAGCTTCGACAACGCGGTCGTCAACGCGACCGTGCTGGTGCGGATGAGCCCGTTCTGGCAGAAGCTCTTCCTGACCCTCGGCGTCGCCATCGCCGTCTTCGGCATGCGGCTGGTCTTCCCGCTCGCGATCGTGAGCATCAGCGCGAAGCGCTCGCCGATCGATGCGGTGCGGTTGGCGCTCGAGAAGGGCGACCCGGACAAGGCCGGCACCTACGGCTACCTGTTGCACCAGGCGCACCCGGCGATCGCCGCGTTCGGCGGCATGTTCCTGCTGATGTTGTTCCTCGACTTCGTGTTCGAGGAGCGGGAGCTGACCTGGCTGAGTTGGATCGAGCGCCCGCTCGCCCGGATCGGCAAGCTGGACCAGCTGTCGGTCGTGATCGCGCTGGCGGTGCTGGCCGTGTCGGCCTACACCCTCGGCGAGAGCGCGGACACCTCCCAGCGCGACCGCACCTCGACGATCCTGGTGGCCGGCGTGCTAGGCCTCGCCACCTACCTGCTGGTGAACGGGCTGGGCGAGTTCTTCGACGAGGGCGGTGACGATGCCGGCTCCGATGAGGCCGATCCCGATGCCGTCGCCGAGGCGCAGGCTGAAGCGGCGGCCAAACGCAAGACCCGCCAGCACGTCGTCGGGCGCGCGGCGTTCTTCCTGTTCCTCTACCTCGAGGTGCTCGACGCCTCGTTCAGCTTCGACGGTGTGATCGGCGCCTTCGCCATCACCTCCGACCCGATCATCATCGCGATCGGCCTCGGCGTCGGCGCGATGTTCATCCGCTCGCTCACCGTGTTCCTGGTCCGCAAGGGCACGCTGAGTGAGTACGAGTACCTCGAGCACGGCGCCCTGTGGGCGATCGGCGCGCTGGCGATCATCCTGCTGATCACGATCGAGTACGAGGTGCCCGAGGTCGTCACCGGCCTGGTCGGCGTCGCGTTCATCGGCGCCGCGCTCGTGTCGTCCATCGTCCGCAACCGACGCGGCGGAGGCGACGACGACGCTGCGGCGACCATCGAGGGTGGCCGCACGGCCGCCGCCGTCTGAGGAGAACGCCATGCCCATCGACTACACCAAGCGGCCGGCGCCGGCCGCCGCGTCGCAGCCAAACGTGTCGCAGCCGAACGTGTCGCTGTCGAAGGTGACGTTGACCAAGGCCGCGCCCTCGGTGTCGCTGACCAAGCACGCGGGCTCGTCCGGCGTCGTGCGGGTCAACCTGAACTGGGACGCCCGCCCGCCGGCCCGCGGGCTGTTCAAGAAGAACGTCGCGCTCGATCTCGATCTCGGCTGCCTGTACGAGTTCGCCGACGGCAGCAAGGGCGTCGTCCAGGCGCTGGGCAACAGCTTCCGCGCCGCCGACGGCAGCGGCCGAAACCTCATCACCCTCGACGGCGACGACCGGTCCGGCACGAACACGGCAGGCGAGAACCTGACGATCGATTTTTCCGAGCCGGGCCGTTTTCGCCGCGTCCTCGTGTTCGCCTTGATCTACGAGGGTGCGGCCAACTGGGCCGACGCGAACGGCGTCGCCACGGTGTTCGCGACGAACGCGCCGCCGGTGGAGATCCGGCTCGACGAGCCGCGCAACGGCGCCCGGATCTGCGCGATCGCCCAGCTGGCGAACGACAACGGCGAGATCGTCGTGCGCCGCGAGGTCAACTACCTCGACGGCGCCCAGCGCGCGCTCGACGAGGCCTACGGCTGGGGCATGAACTGGACCCGGGGCCGCAAGTGAGCGTCAACCTGAGCAAGGGCCAGACCGTCTCGCTGCGCAAGGAAGGCGGCACGCTGAGCCGGGTGCGGATGGGGCTCGGCTGGGACGCCGCGGCGAAGAAGGGCCTGTTCGGCCGGATGCGCGCGCAGACCATCGATCTGGACGCGTCGGCCCTGCTGTTCGACCAATACGGGCAGTTGGTCGACCAGGTGTGGTTCCAGCAGCTGACCTCGCGCGACGGCTCGGTGCAGCACACCGGCGACAACCTGACCGGGGATGGCGAGGGCGACGACGAGTCGATCCGCGTCGAGCTGGCCGGCGTGCCGGCGTCGGTCGCAAGCCTCGTCTTCACCGTCAACTCCTTCACCGGCCAGGATTTCTCGCAGATCGAGAACGCGTTCTGCCGGCTCGTCGACGAGACCACCGAGGCCGAGATCGCCCGCTTCGACCTCAGCGGATCGGGGACGCACAACGCGATGCTGATGGCGAAGGTGTCCCGCGACGGCGCCGGCTGGTCGATGACCGCGCTGGGCACCCCCGCGACCGGCCGCACGTTTCGAGACCTGCTGCCGGTGATCGCACAGAGCCTGTGATCAAGATGGCAGCATTTCCTCACTCGACCCGCCTACGGCGGCCCTGACCACCACACGATCACTTCTCGGGAGCAACCGATGTCCGAACTGGACCTGGGATCAACCAGCACGCCGGCCGCGGCGGCCGCGCCCGCCGTCGCCCCGCCGGCCGGCGGCCTCGTGCTCGACCCGCCAAAGCCGGTGCCGGCCGTGGCGGAAGAGCAGGCCGCCGGCGCGATCCCGGTGCCGGCGGAGAAGAAGACCGAGCTCCAGCAGCGCGCGGTGGCGTTCGCCAACGAGCTCGCCGCGATGGACGTCCGCTCGCCGGAGTTCACCCAGCGGGTCACGTCGATCACGTCGATGGGCGACAAGGACCTGCGCGCCTCGGCGTCGGTGTCCAACCGCATGCTCGACCGGCCGGCAGCCGCCATGAAGGCCGGCAAGGGCGGCGGCGGGGGCGACGCGCAGACCCGCGTCGCGAGCACCCTCGTAGACCTCCGCACGACTGTCACCGACCTGGACCCGAACCGCGCCGACCTCACCGGCGCGAAGAAGGTGCTCAAGTGGCTGCCCGGCGGGGACCGGATCCAGCGGTACTTCGCCAAGTACGAGTCGGCGCAGACGCACCTGAACGCGATCATCAAGTCGTTGGAGTCCGGGCAGGACGATCTTCGCAAGGACAACGCGTCGATCGAGACCGAGAAGGCCAACATGTGGACGACGATGGGCAAGCTGAGCGAGTACAACCAGCTCGCCGGCGCGCTGGACGACGCCGTCACACAGAAGATCGCCGAACTCGAGGCGGCCGGCAACACCGAGGCTGCGAGCACGCTGAAGTCGGACGCGCTGTTCGCGATCCGGCAGCGACGGCAGGACATCATGACCCAGATGGCCGTGTCGGTGCAGGGCTACATGGCCCTCGACCTCGTGCGCAAGAACAACCTGGAACTGATCAAGGGCGTCGACCGCGCCCAGACCACGACGATCTCCGCGCTGCGCACCGCGGTGATCGTGTCGCAGGCGCTGGCCCGGCAGAAGCTCGTCCTCGACCAGATCAGCGCGCTGAACACGACGACGTCCAACCTGATCGAATCGACGTCGAACCAGCTGCGCATCCAGGGCGCGGAGATCAACCAGCAGGCGGCCAGCTCGACGGTCGACATCCAGAAGCTGCAGGTGGCCTTCGACAACGTCTTCCAGACGATGGACGCGATCGACACCTTCCGCAGCCAGGCCGTGGACTCGATGGCGCAGACCGTCACCGCCCTCGAGAGCCAGATCGAGCGGGCCAAGCCCTATCTCGAGCGCACCCGGCGCGGCGAGGGGCAGAGCGCGGAACTGCCGTCGGCATCGCCGAACCAGCTGCCGAACCAGCTGCCCGGGTCGTGATCTTCACCCCACGAGAATGCTTCGCACAGAACGCTGCGCGTTCTCACGGTGACCTCGAAAGAAGCCGCCGGCGATGGTGAGTTTCTTCCGTCGCAACTCAGACGCTCCGCCGCCGCAACCCGACCAGCCCGACCCGGAGGACAACCCGGAGGCGTTACGCCGGCGGTTGTGGGAGCTCGTGCAGTTCATTAACCGCAACGCCGGCAAACTGCCCGTAGCGGCCGTCGTCGCCGCGCGCGAGGTCACCGACACGGTGCGCGAGGTGATCGCCACCTCCGCCGACCACGACCTCGACGTCTACGCGGTGGTGCAGATCAACGGCATCGTCGCGGACTACCTGCCGACGACGCTGCGCGCCTATCTCAGCCTGGACCCCGATCTCACCGAACGGGTCGGGCCGTCCGGGCGCACGCCACTCGCAGCGCTGCGCGAGCAGCTCGATTCCCTTGTCGGGGCCGCCGAGGACCTGCTCGACGCCACGCAGGCGCACGACGTCGACGCGCTGTTCACGCAGGGCAACTTCCTGCGCACGAAGTACACCCGCTCCGACCTCGACCTCTGAGCGGTCTCCCACACATCCCTCCACCTCGTCCGCCGCTTCTTCCCACACCCCGCGGTCGAAGTTGATCTGGCGAATTCGACCACCTCGGGTGGGAAGGCAACCAGCGCGGCGGTTGCGGCGGCGACGTTCCCCAGTGGGCTGGCTAAAGTTGTCGTCGAGATGGCTGAGATGCGGCGCGGCGCGAATGTGTCGCTCACCCGGGAGATCCCGGGGCTCACCGGCCTCGTGCTCGGAATGAGCTGGACCGCGGGCGCCGAGCGCGCGCTCGCCGACAACCTCGTCTTCGCCGCCATCCTCTGCGGGCCGGACGGCCGCGCGCGCGACGACCGCGACTTCGTCTTCTTCAACCAGCTCGCCACGCCGGAGGAGTCGGTTCGCGAGCGGGACGAGGCGCTCGGCCCGGACGCCGAGCAGATCGAGATCGACCTCGCGACGGTGCCGCCCGGCGTGGAGCGGATCGTCGCCGTGCTCTACGTGAACGAGGGGCCGGCGCAGCGGCGGACACTGGGCCAGCTGCGCTCGTGCGTGCTGCGGGTGCTCAACCGGGACGGCAACGCCGAGCTCGTGCGCTCCGAGGATCTCGCGCGGTCTTTCGATGCCGAGACGGCGGTCGCGCTCGGCGAGGTCTATCGGCACGACGGCGGCTGGAAGTTCAAGGTGCTCGGGCAGGGGTACGCGCGCGGCGTCAACGCCGTCGCGGCCGACTACGGCGTGCCGCTGTGATCGGCGATCCGGCCACCGCGCCAGCTCGACCGGACCTGCCGTTCCTGCGTCACCGGTCACGACCGCGCGCGTCGGCGCCAGCCGTTGCGCCGGCGCCGTCGGCCGCGAGCGGACGCATCTCCTTCGACCGCCCGAATCGCCACCGGACGGCCGCGCCGGCGCCGGCGCCGGCACCGGTTGCCGTGCGACTGCCGGCGACCGGTTCGCTCGACCTGGACGCGCCCGCCGCCCCAGCGGCGCCCGCGACTCCGCCGCCGGTTGCCGGGAGCAGCGCGCTGGATCTTGATCCCGGGCCGCCGACGCCGGCCGCTGCCGCGTCGGCGCCTGCCACCGCCGCGCGTCGCCCCGCCGCGCGCGAGCCCCGCGGGCAACGGGTCCGTGCCGGTCAGCAGGTGCTGCTCGGCGTCGCCGACCCGGCGGTGCTGCTCACCCGCGTGCAGTCAGGCGTCGGCCAGCTCGAGTTCGAGGCGGCGTGCTCGGCCGAGGTCGGCGATCTCCGTCTCGGCGCGGCGTATCAGCTGCGGTCCGGGCCGACCTCGACCGTCCAGCTGGCCGGGGGCAACCGGTTCGCCCCGTCGTCGCGGCGGCCGGTGATCGTCGCCGGGCGGGACGAGTACGAGCACGTCCGGGTCGATCTGCGACAGGTCCGCGACCTCGAGCGGATGGCGGTCTACGCGTTTTCCGAATCCCGCGCGGAGCTTCGCTGGAGCGGCACGCTGGTCGTCACCACGGCGGCCGGCGGGCGGATGGAGTTGCCGCTCGAGCCGCTCTATCCCGGCCGCATCGCGGTGCTGGCATCGCTCTACAACGTCGACGGTTGCCTCGTGCTGCGCGCGGAGATGGAGACGATCGCTGGCGACGTCCGCGACGCCGCCCGTGCCTACGGCTACGACCGGATCACCTGGCGCGACGACCGCCAGCCGGTGGGCTAGACGGATCATTGTCGGACGACTCGGGATTGCGGTCCCGAGAGACGCCGCGTCAGAGCTCGAATCTGTCGTTGACCTCGTATTTTGCCACCGTTGAGCGTGACCCCCCCGGGACACCCCCGCCGATGCCGCGTCGGTCCATCTGAGCGAGACCGCGATCGGTCGCATCGAGCCATCGCACGTCGCGCAGTGTCCCGAGGACTTGTGAATGCGAACGCTTGTCGCCGAACATCAAGGTTGGCCGACGTAACGGGCGGCTGGTTCGACCAGTTGTTTGCCGGTCTTCGCGTTCTGGAACTCGCCGATCGCCCGCATCTGCCAGGAACCGTCGGGCATCCGGCGCAGCATCGCCATGATCACGCCGGTGGCCGGCTGCGCGTCGGACAGCTGATATCGGACGAGTTCCGCGCCGGTATCCGCCTCGACGAGCCGGCAGAAGGCGTTCACGACCTCGGTGAACTTCTGCCCGCGGAAGGAGGTGATCGTGAAGACGAGCGCCACAACTTCGGTCGGGAGGCGCTGCAAGTTGACGTGGATCTGCTCGTCGTCCCCGTCGCCCTTGCCGGTCAGGTTGTCGCCGCCGTGCTGTAGCGCGCCGCCGAATGCGGTCAGGTGGGTGAACCAGACGAGCTCGAGTCGGCGGCCACCGCCGTCGTAGGCGATCACCGACGCGTCGAGGTCGACGTTGCGCCCGCGCCGTGCCGGATCCCAGCCGAGCCCCATCGTCACTCGGGCGAGGGGCGGCGCGCCGCGTTTCACCAAGCTCACCCGGGCGCCCTTCACGAGGTTCACCCGGCCGGCGTCGAGCGTGGCTGCGTCTTGGATCGGTGGTCCCGCGGGCGCCGAACCCGGCAGCGGCGGCGGGATCGTGCCCGGCGGGGGAGGCGGCGAAATCGCGCCCGCCGGTGGAGGCGGCGGAATCGCGCCCGCCGGTGGAGGCGGCGGAATCGCGCCCGCCGGTGGAGGCGGTGGAATCGCGCCCGCCGGGGGAGGCGGGGCGGGTTGTTCGCCGACCGAGATGCCGAAGTCCCTCGCCAGGCCGGCCAGCCCGCTAGCGTATCCCTGCCCGACAGCGCGGAACTTCCACTGTCCGCCCCGGCGGTACAGCTCCCCGCACACCATCGCGGTCTCCTGCGCCGCCTCGATCTCGAACGTGGCGAGCTCCGTTCCGGATCCGGCGTCGGCGACCACGAGCCGCAGCCCGGGCACCGCGCCGAAGGCGCCGCCGTCCGCGGAGGCCGCGAGCAGCACCCGGTCCACCTCGCCCGACAGCCGCGCCAGGTCGACCTCGAGACCGTCCGCCGTACCGTGCTTGCCGGTATGGCGCACCGCGCCGCCCGGGTGCTCAGGCTGGTTGTAGAACACGAAGTCGGCGTCGGAGGCGACCCGTCCGGAATCCCGCAGCAGCAGCGCCGAGGCGTCCACGTCCGGCACGCCGGCGCCGCCCGACCAGGCGAGCGTGGCCCGCACGGCGCCGCTGAGGATGGGGATGTTCGCGCCTTTGGCGAGAGTGGCCATCCACCCATCGTGGACCACCGCTGGGCGAAGGGCAGGTGAACATCGCCGGACTCGTAGGCGATGTACATCGGATGACCACAATTTCGACACCTCTGCATGTCACGATGCCGCATGCGCCACTTCGGCTTCCTGGACGACCGGGATCGCGATCGGCTCTTCTCCTGCGCGCCGCAGGAGTTCTGCGTCGACGACGATCCCGATCAGCTCGGTGTCGCGCTCGGGGCGACGCTCTACACACCAGCCACCCGCCCGCACCTCGCCGACGACATCCGGCGGCGCGCCGCGGCCGGCGTGGTCAGCGTCGTGGTCTGCCTCGAGGACTCGATCGCCGACGCCGATCTGGCTGCGGCCGAGGCGAACGCGGTCGCCGCGTTGCGCGCGCTCGGCGAATCCGGCGGCGACCTGCCGATGGTCTTCGTGCGGGTCCGAACCGTCGAGCAGATCCCGATGATCGTGCGCGCGCTGGGCAAGCACGCCCGGGTGCTGACCGGCTTCGTCGTCCCCAAGTTCCGCAGCGAGAACGGCCGCGCCTACCTGGAGGCCGTCGTCCGGGCGAGCACCGCGCTCGACCGGCGGCTGCTCGTCATGCCGGTGCTCGAATCCGCGCAGCTGAGCCACGTCGAGTCCCGGATCGAGGCGTTGACGTCCACGCGCCGACTGCTGGACAAGTACCGCGACTACATCCCCGCCGTCCGGGTCGGCGCCACCGATCTGTCCGCCGCCTACGGGCTGCGCCGCGCGCGCGACTTCACCGTGTGGGATCTTCGGGTCGTCGCCGACGTGCTCTGCGCGGTGGTCAACGTGTTCAGCCGGGTCGAGACCGGCGCCTACGTCGTGACCGGCCCGGTGTGGGAGTACTTCTCCGCCACCGAGCGCCTGTTCAAGCCGCAGCTGCGCGAATCGCCGTTCAACACGCACGAGGAGCGCTCGCTGCGGACCAAGCTCATCGCCGCCGACCTCGACGGGCTGATCCGCGAGGTGACGCTGGACCGCGCCAACGGCCTCACCGGCAAGACCGTCATCCATCCCACCCACGTCGCCGCGGTGCACGCGCTGTCGGTGGTCACCCAAGAGGAATACGCCGACGCCACCGACATCCTCGACACCGGCGGCCGCGGCGGCGCGGCGGCGTCAAGCTTCGGCAACAAGATGAACGAGAGCAAGCCGCATTCGGCCTGGGCCCGGCGCACGCTCATGCGGGCGCGCGCGTTCGGCGTCGCCCGCGAAGACGTCTCGTTCGTCGACCTGCTCGGCTGCGGGCTGCACGCGTGACGCGTCCGGCAACCGCAACCTGCCGGGCGGACGACGCGCCGGCGGCCGTCTGGTCCGGCCGATGGGTGGCCGATCGGCTTGGGGCGCAGCTGACCGGCGACCGCAGGCTGAGCGAGCTCGTCGGGCTCGGCCTGCGCCGCAATCCGCGCCGCGCCCACCTGCTGGTGTCGACCGTGCTCGGCAAGCATGTCCCGGTCGATCCACGCGTGGTGCGCGCAACCGGGCTCGAGCTCGGCGCCCGCGTGGTCGACGCGCTCGACGGCGGCACCCGCGTGGTCGACGCGCTCGACGGCCGCGACGCGCTCGTGCTCGGCTTCGCCGAGACCGCCACCGGTCTGGGACATTGCGTCGCCGAGGCCATGGACGCGCCCTACCTGCACTCGACCCGCCGCGCGGTCGCGGGGGTCGCGGCGGCCGGCGGCTTCGAAGAGGAGCACAGCCACGCGACGAGCCATCGGCTGCTGCCGGCCAGCCCGGCGTTCCTCGACCAAGGCGACGTGCTGGTGCTGGTCGACGACGAGCTGTCCACCGGCCGGACGGCGCTGAACACCATCGCCGCGCTGCACGCGCGGCGGCCGCGGTCGCGCTACGTCGTCGCCGCGCTCGTCGATGTGCGGTCTGCCGCCGACCGCGCCCGCCTCGACGGCGCGGCCGCCGAGCTCGGCGTGCGGGTCGACGTCGTCGCCCTGGCCGCCGGCGAGCTCCGGCTGCCGAACGGCTTCGCGTCGAGGGCGGCGGCCGTCGTCGCCGATCGGGTCGAGACGGCGTCGCCCGACGGCGAACTCGCAGGTGAGGTGGTGCGGCATCCGGTCCGTTGGCCGGCGACCACACGCGAGAGCGGCCGGCACGGCTTCCGACCGCGCGACGTGCGAGCGGCCCGACACGCGGCCGCCATGGTGGCCGCCGACCTGCTGCCGAAGCTCGCCGGAACGGACGTGCTGGTGCTCGGCACCGAGGAGCTGATTTACGCGCCGCTGCTGATCGCCACCGCGCTGGCCGACCTCGGGCCGACCGTGCGGGTGTCGTCAACCACGCGCTCGCCGGTCGCGGTGATCGACGAGCCGGGCTACCCGATCCGCAGCGGGATCCGGTTCCCGAGCAGCGACCCCGGTGCCGACGAGCAGGGCGAGCGACACGCCTACAACGTCGCCGGCGCGCGCAGCGACGTGATCGTCGTCGTCGACGCCGACGCGGACACCCCTACGCTCACCAGCGGGCTGCTCGCCGCGTTGCGCCCGCACGCCCAGCGCGTGCACGTCGTGCCGCTGCCCACCTGGCGGCCGCTTCCGACGGCGCTGCGCGGCCCGGCCTTCGGCAGCTACCCGGCCGAGGACGTCGGCTGGTTGCTCACCGACCTGTCCGAGGCCGAGCTGGAGGCACCGACCGAGGAGCGGGAGGAGGCCATCCAGTCCGGCGGCGCGCATTACGCGGAGAGCCTGCCGATCGAGTATCAGCCGGACGCCGAATACCAGGCGCTGTTCCGGCGGGCGCTGGCGGATTCGGCGGCCCGCGTCGCGCACGCCGTCGGTGTGGTGACCGAGCTCGTACTGGCCGAGCGCGGACCTGCGCCGGTGCTCGCGTCACTAGCCCGGGCCGGCACGCCGGTCGGGGTGCTGATGCGGCGCTGGGCCGCCTACGCGCACGGCGTCGACCTGCCGCACCTGACCCTGAGCATCGTGCGCGGCCGCGGGATCGACACGCTCGCGTTGCGCTGGCTCGCCGACCGGCACGACTCGGCGGACGTCGTGTTCGTCGACGGGTGGACTGGCAAGGGCGCGATCGCCCGCGAGCTGGCGGCGGCGATAAACATTGCGAACAACCAATTGGGCACAACCTTCCGTGCCGACCTCGCGGTGCTCGCCGACCCGGGCTCGTGCGTGTCGACGTTCGGCACCCGCGCGGACTTCTTGATCCCGTCCGCGTGCCTCAACTCCACCGTCTCCGGCCTGGTGTCGCGGACCGTGCGCAACTCGCAGTTGCTGCGCGCCGACCAGTTCGACGGCGCGAAGTTTTACCGCGCGTTGTCCGGAGTAGACGAGTCGGCGCGCTTCATCGAGGCGGTCGTGGCTCGCTTCGCCGACGTCCGGCCGTCGGTGGAGCAGTCGTGGCCGGCGGTGCGTCGTTCGGACCGGCGTCCGACCTGGGCGGGCTGGCGCGACGTCGAGCAGCTCAGCGAGCGGCACGGCATCGGCGACGTCACGCTGGTCAAGCCGGGCGTCGGCGAGACGACGCGGGTGCTGCTGCGCCGGGTGCCGTGGGCGGTGCTGATCCGGCCGGGCGCTGAACAGGACCTCGCGCACGTGCTGCTGCTCGCCGAACGGCGCGGCGTGCCGGTGCACGAGCAGCCCGGCCTGGCGTACAGCTGCGTCGGGCTGATCCATCCGCGGTTCACCCGCGGGGCGAGCGGCGCTGACGGCACGGTGGCGGCACGATGAGCGCGCTCGTCGCCACCGACCTCGACCGGACGCTCATCTACTCGCTGTCAGCCGCCGGCCACGCGCCTAACCTCGTGCCGGTCGAGCGGCGCCGCGACGCCGACGTGTCGTGGATGACAGCGCGCGCGGCAGCCGTCTACGCCCGACTCACCGCCGCGGCAACCGTCGTGCCGGTGACCACCCGGACGCCGGAGCAATGGCAGCGGATCACCCTGCCCGGCCGGCCGCCGCGCCACGTGATCGCCGCCAATGGCGGTGTGCTGCTGGTGGCCGGGCGCCGCGACGCAGCGTGGGACGCGACAGTCGCCGCCCGGCTGACCGAGGTCGCGCCGTTGGCGGCGGTCCGCGCGCACGCCGAGCGGGTGTGCCGAGCCGATCCGGGCGCGCGGCTGCGCGACGCCTGCGAGATGTTCTGTTACGCCGTGCTGGACGGCGGCCTCCCGGCGGAGGTGCTGGCCGAAGCGGCCGCCGCCGCGACGGCGTTCGGGTGGCAGTTGTCGCTGCAGGGCCGCAAGCTCTACTGGGTCCCGCGCACGCTGACCAAGAGCGCGGCGGTCACCGAGGTCGCCCGCCGGGTCGGCGCGGACCGGGTGCTCGCTGCGGGCGACTCGCTGCTCGACGCCGACCTGCTCGAACACGCAGATCGCGGCGTGGTCGCGCAGCACGGCGAGCTGGTCGCCTCGGGCTGGCGCGCGCCGCACGTCGACGTCACCACGGCGCGGTGGGCCGCGGCCGGCGAGGAGATCGTGCGCTGGTTCGCCGCGGAGCTGAGCGCTGTGACGTCGTCGCGTGGCTGAGCGAAGCGCGGACGGGCTCAGGCCCGACCGGACCGCCGCCGGCGAGCGACGGCGAGCACGATGACCAGGCCGACCGCGGCCGGTCCGAGGCCCTTCGCGACGTAGGGACGCGCCGCCTGGAGCAGGTCGGCGCGGCTGCGGGCGGACGTCGCCGCCGGCGGAATCGGGGTGGAGTGGCCGTTCATCGAGGGCTCCTCGTCCGGGGTCGTGGGCGCGATCAACGTGCCCGGCGTGGCGAAGGCGGGGGTGCCGGGCGTGGTCGCCCGCGCCGACACCGACATTGCCGGCTCGACGGCCGGCTGCTCGGATGGCTGGGCGGTCAGCTGATCGGCCGGCTCGGCGGTCAGCTGATCGGCCGGCGCGGGTTGCTCGGCCGGGGCCGGCTGCTCGGGGACGGGCAGCTCGGCGGGCGCCACCTTCTTGGCTGTGGCCTTGCCGCCGGCCTTCTTCGCGGGTTTCTTGACCGCTTTCTTCGCCGCCTTGTTCGCCAGTGGCGGGTCGCCGCGGAGCGTCGCCGCGAGGTTGGCCGCGAACTGGGCGATCAACCGGTCGCCGACGTCCACCATGACCGATCTGCTGAAGGACGCCGGTTTGCCGGTGAAGTCCAATTCGGTCTCGACCTGAACTCTGGTCTGCTCGCCGTCGTCGTGCAGCGTGGCGGTGACCACGGTGGTGGCCGTGCCGCTGCCGCGGGCGTCGACGCCGTCGGCGCGTCCGACGAGGCGCCGGTCGGCCGCGTTCTGCTCGACGAGCGCGGCGCTCCCGCGGTAGGTCAGGTTCAACGGCCCGAGCTTGACCTTCAGTGAGCCGAGCACGCCGTCGGCGTCGGCGGACTCGATCGTCGCGCCGGGCGCACAGGCGCCGACGACCTTCGGGTCGCGCAGCAGCCGCCACGCCTCGTCGACGCCGACCGGCAGGGTGAACGAATGCTCGAGCTGCACAGCCGGATCTCCAAGCTCTCGAGGCCGGGCGTTTTCGGGTGCAACCCTATCGAGGGCGTCGTGGTCTACGGCGGCTCAGCCGAAACCGCGCGAGTCTTGTTTCAGCGCGGTGTCGATGCTGACTGCGGCGGCCACAACCATCGG
This sequence comes from uncultured Jatrophihabitans sp., assembly GCF_964251945.1. Classification (GTDB taxonomy): domain Bacteria; phylum Actinomycetota; class Actinomycetes; order Mycobacteriales; family Jatrophihabitantaceae; genus Jatrophihabitans. The sequence continues at coordinate 139,431 of NZ_CAXULP010000004.1, read as the reverse complement.
CAGCAACGGCGCCTGCAGCTGCGTGTGGATCTGCACGACGTAGTTGTCCGCAGTGGTGAACATCGTCTTCGCGAGGCCCTCCCACGTCTTGGTGATCCGGGCGACCTCGACGTCGGTGTGATCGCGGATCGAGAAGTTCCAGGCGCGCCAGTTCTCGCCGTTGATCGAGCCGATGGTGTAGCCGCCAGACTCGATCGCGAAGCGGATCTTGCCGAATACGTTCTGCTGGATGATCTGGCCGATCTCCGCGCCGGCCGCGTCTTGCACGATGATCCGCGACTTCATCACCTTGGCCGGGCGGGTCAGCGTCAGCTGCGGGACGCCCTGCATGTCGACGAGCTGCAGCTTGTGCGTGAGGTACTGGTCGTAGCTGCTGAGCAGCCGGACCGCCTTCTTCAGGTTGCTCTGGCCGACCTCGCGCACGGCCCCCAGCTGGCGCGCGTTCTGATCATAGATCGCGTACTCGTTGCTGACCTCGATCAGCTTCGCCTTCTGGTTGACGACCAGCACGGACTCGCTGAACAGCGAACCGCCGCCCTGCCAACCTGCCACGCCGGCTTTGCCGGCCCGCTCGACGTCGCGCTGGACCTTCTCGGGCGAGCGTTGGACGGTGGGGACGTTGCCGCCGCCGGGCGGGTCGACGCTCTGCCGGCCGTGCGAGGAGACGTGTTCGGTCCAATTGGCGCCGTCGTAATAGCGCGCCTCGTGCCGGCCGAAGGGGTCGGCGTACCAGCCGGGCGCAGCGGTGCTCGTCATGACCGAAGACGCTAGTGCAGATCCGCGGACGTTGGCTGTGGTGCTGCCACCACCGACCGGGTGCTCCTCCGGCCGGGCCGTCCGTCTCGAAGGACAGCTCGGTCGCTCCCGCCGGGTGCGGCTGGTCCGTCGCGCCCGCGCTGCGCTGCCCGACGTCGCCGCAGGCGGCGCCGCAACGGCGACCCGCAGCGCGATCTCGACGAACGCCGACAGCGAGACGGCGGCGTCGACCTAGTGGATGAGCACGGACATGACACAACGTCCACCACCGAGTATGTTAATTTACCGTAAGGCGGGGATTGCTCTGAGGAGTCAGCATTGCACCGAAGCCGTGCCCCGCTCGATGCCGGTTCGCCGCCTGCCAAGGACGTGCCGCCCGGCGCCCCTGAGCCTCCTGCTGTCTCTGCGCCGCCTGAGCACGTCGCCGGCGCCCGCCGTCGCGGCGTGGTCGCTGTGCTCGGCCCCGTGCTGGTCGTCTGCCTCGAGTTCGCGCTGCTCCATTTCGTCTACAACCGGGCGACGCCCGACCGCCATCGCCTCGTCGCGGCCGCCGCCCTAGTCGGCACGGCGCGGGCCGCGGACGGCGCCACGACCACGGACCTCGAGCGCGCGCTCACCGCGGACATCTCGCGGCTTCGGGCCGCCGACGTGCCTGCCGGCGCCGTCTCCGCCGTCGCCCGGGTCCGCGCTGTCTTGCCGACCGACCGCCGGCGGGCGACCGCGGAGCTGCAGCGAACGGCCGACGGTCTGGAGCGCGCGTACGCCGTCCGCGTCGCCGGGATCGACCGGCAGGCCGACGTCGTGTACGTGGTGCTGCTGCTGATCGCCTCGGCTGGGTGGATGGTCTGGTTCCGGCGACTGGTCCGGCGGCACAAGGCGCTCGAGCACGCCGTCACCGAGCAGCGGTCGCTGGCCCTCGGCGAGCAGCGATTGGCGGCGCTGGTGCGCAACGCCTCGGACGTGATGCTCGTTTGCGATCTCGACAGCACGGTCGAGTTCGCCACGACGTCGTTGCACTCGGTGCTCGGCCGCGCGCCGGAAAGCCTCGTCGGCGCGTCGTGCACGTCACTGGTCGTCGACGAGGACATGCCGCTGCTCACCCGCGCGCTCACGGCGGTCGCGCCCAGCCGCGACGAGGTGGTCACTGTTCGGATGCGCCACGCCGACGGCCGGGTGCTGAACGTCGAGGGCACGGTGACCAACCTGGTGGGCGACCCGGCGGTCAACGGCCTGGTGGTCACCGTCCGTGACATCACCGCGCGGGTGCGGTTGGAGACCGAGCTAACCCATCAGGCGTTTCACGATCCGCTCACCGGGCTGGCGAATCGCCAGCTGTTCGCGGACCGGCTTGAGCACGCCCTAGCTGGCCGGGTCGGCACGGCTCGCTCGCTCGTCGTCCTTTACTGCGACCTCGACGAGTTCAAAATCGTGAACGACAGCCTGGGCCATGGCGTGGGCGATCTGGTGCTGCGTGAGGTCGCCCGCCGGATCGACGCGGTGGTGCGCGTCGGCGACACCGCGGCACGGCTCGGCGGCGACGAGTTCGCGGTGCTGCTCGAGGACACCGGGATGACGGAGGCTTTGGCGACGGCGCAGCGCATCCTCGAAAGCCTTGCTGAGCCGATCGCGGTCGAGGACGACGCGGAGCACGGGCTCAGTGTGCGGTGCAGCATCGGCGTCGCCGACGGCGCGAGGGGCGAACTCGGCGCCGACGAGGTGCTGCGCAACGCGGACGCCGCGATGTACCTCGCGAAGAGCCGCGGCAAGGGCGCCGTCGCGGTTTATGACAGCGCCCTGCACCTGGAGGCCCTCGACCGGCTCGCGCTGCGCTCGGATCTGCAGAACGCCGTTCGCAACGACGAGATCGACGCCCACTTCCAGCCGGTCGTCGACCTGCGGACCGGTCGGGTGGTCAGCTTCGAAGCGCTCGCGCGGTGGCCGCACCCGGCGCGCGGCCCCGTCTCGCCGGCGGACTTCATCCCGATGGCCGAGCAGACCGGGTTGATCCACGCGCTGGGCGCCGCGATGCTGCGCCGAGCCTGCCGCGCGGCGGTCGACCTGACCGCCGCCGCGGGTCGGCCGATCGGCATGGCCGTCAACGTGACCGCGGCGCAACTGGGCCGTGCGGACTTCGTCGACGAGGTGTTCGCCGTGCTCGGCGAGACCGCTCTGCCGGCACGGCAGCTGACGCTGGAGATCACCGAGAGCGTCCTGCTCGAAGGTGTCGAGCTGATCAGCGACCGCCTCGCGGCACTGCGCGCCCGTGGGGTGCGGGTCGCCGTGGACGACTTCGGCACGGGCTACAGCTCGCTGGCCTACCTGCGCAACCTGCCGCTCGACATCCTCAAGATCGACAAGGCGTTCGTCGACCGGGTCGCGGACAACTCGGGAGACGCCGCGCTCACTCACGCCATCATCGCGATGAGCAGGTCGATGAACCTCGTCACGGTCGCAGAAGGCGTCGAGCACCCGCGGCAGGCCCGCTGGCTCAGCCGCGCCGAGTGCACTTTCGGGCAGGGGCACCTATGGGCGAAGCCGCTGCCCGCTGCCGAGGCCCGCAACTTCGTCAGCCGCGCCTCGGTCATCTCCCTCGACGAGCCGGAGCCCTTGTCGATGGCCACGCCGGCGATGAGCTGAGCACGCGGCGGGCTCGGGCGGTCAGCGCTCGACCCGCTTGATGCTGGCGATGTGCCGCTTCGCCAGCTCGGGGTAGTACGTCGGGTTCAGCTTGACCCAGAACTCGGCCGGCGTGCCGGCCAGCTCACGCTTCACGGTCGCCGGGATGCCGGCCACGAGCATGCCTGGCGGCACCTGCATGCCCACCGGCACGAGGGACATCGCGGCGATCAGCGACTTCGCGCCGATTCGCGCGCCGTCGAGCACGACGCAGCCGTTGCCGACCAGCGCCTCCTCCTCGACCACCGCGCCGTGGATCATGCACTGGTGCGCGATGGTCGCGCCGGGCCCGATCTCGGTCGTCACCGTCGGCGTGGTGTGGATGACCGTGCCGTCCTGCACATTGGCCCGGGCCCGGACGATGATCGGCCCGTCGTCGCCGCGCAGTGTCGCGCCGTACCAGATGGACGCGCCGGACTCGACGGTCACGTCGCCGATCAGCGTCGCCGTCGGCGCGATGAACGCGTCCTCGGCGATGTTCGGCGCGACTCCCTCGTACTCGAACAGGTTCACCAGCTCACCTCACTGTCGTTGCGAGTCACCCGTCGTCGCGAGTCACCCCGGCGGATTGGCTGCGAGGTCGGCGCAGCCGCGGTCAGCGTTCCACTCGGCGGCGATCCGCCGCTTCGCAGGCCCGGTGGCGGGCACCGGCACGCCGCGATCGTCGAGATGCGACGGCGCGAAGTGGTTCGCGACGACCTTGCCCTGCCGGAACGTCAGCGTGAGCACGCCGTTGTCGTCCTGGTCGTTGCCGAAGCTCATCCACCACAGGTAGTTGCCGAGGCCGTATTCGACGTACGTGCCGTCGGCGCGCCACCCGGCGCCCTGCAGCACGTGCGCGTGGGCGCCGACCACCGCGCTGGCGCCCGCGTCGGCCAGCTCGCCGGCCAGCCGGGTCTGATCGGCCGACGGGCACGTGTGGTATTCGACGCCCCAATGCACGTAGACGACCACCACGTCGCCGGCCGCCTTCGCCGTGCGCACCGCGGTGATCAGCTTCGGCGAGTAGGCGTTCGCGACGCCGGGCGAGTCGGCGCCGGCGCTGAACAGCCGCAGCGTGGTCTCGTCCTGCACCTGGTCGGCGGCGAAGATCGCGACCCGCACGCCGTTGAGGGTCGTGCGGTAGGGCGCGAAGGCGGCCGCGGCGTCCTTGCCGATGCCCACGACCGGGAAGCGGTACTTCGCGATCGCGGCGAGCGAGTCGCGCAGCCCGCTCGCGCCGTAGTCGGCGCCGTGGTTGTTCGCCATCGTCGCCACGTCGATCCCGGCGTCACGCAAAGCGAGCAACGCCTTCGGCGGCGCGCGGAAGGTGAACTCCTTGCTCTGCTGGTCGCCGCCCGTCGTGATGGCGGTTTCCAGGTTGACCATCGTGAGATCGGCGCGGGCGAGGCCGGGCGCAGCTGAGCCGAACACGGCGGCCGGGTCGGCGTCGAGCCGGGCGCGGACCCGGCCGGAGAAGTGGACGTCGCCGGCGAAGGACATCGTGAACTGGCCGGCCGGCTCGGCCAGGCGCGTCGGCGCGGCCGACGACGTGGATGCGCCGACGGAGGCGGAACCGGACGGCCGCGCCAAGGACCCCGTCGTGGACGTGTTCGCCGTGGTCGGCGAGTTCTGCGCGGACGTCGACGTGGCGATCGACGAGGTGGTCGACGTGGTGCACGCAGCCGTCAGCATCGCCGCCGCCGCGAGGGTCGCCGCCGCGATATGCGGTCGGAGCGGGAACGGCACCGCACTAGCATCCACGGCGGGGCTTTCCCGGTCCGTTCCGACCCGTGGCGAAGGAGTTTCGTTGTCCGCCAGCGCAGCCGCGTTCCCGTCCAAGCCGACCGTGCGGGTCGCCGCCGGGACGACCGCGGCCGAGGCGCTGCGCGCGGCGAATGTCGAGCTCACCGGCCCGGCCGGCGCGGTCGTCGTGCGCGACGCAGACGGGACCCTCCGCGATCTCGACTGGGCCCCGCAGGCCGACGCCGATGTCGAGCCCGTCGCCGCGCAGTCGCCGGACGGCCTCGCGGTGCTGCGGCACTCGGCGGCGCACGCGATGGCGCAGGCGGTGCAGGACCTGTTCCCCGGCACCCTGCTGGGCATCGGCCCGCCGATCGAAGACGGCTTCTACTACGACTTCCTGCCCGAGCGGCCGTTCACCCCCGAAGACCTCGCGGCGATCGAGAAGCGGATGGGCGAGATCATCAAGGCCGGCCAGCGGTTCGCCCGCCGGCCGATCTCCGACGACGACGCGCGGCGCGAGCTGGCCCACGAGCGGTTCAAGCTGGAGCTGATCGGCCTGAAGTCGGCCGCGTCCGACGGGGTGGCGGCGGCCGAGACCGTGTCCGCGGAGGAGGCGACCGAGGTCGGCGCCGGCGGGCTGACCATGTACGACAACCTCGACGCCAAAACCGGCGAGCGCGTGTGGACCGATCTATGCCGCGGCCCGCACCTGCCGACCACGCGGCGCATTCCGGCGGTCAAGCTGATGCGCAGCGCGGCCGCCTACTGGCGCGGCAGCGAAAAGAATCCGCAGCTGCAGCGCATCTACGGCACCGCCTGGGCCACCCGCGACGACCTCAAAGACCACCTGCATCGCCTGGAAGAAGCGGCCAAGCGCGACCACCGCAAGCTCGGCGCCGAGCTCGACCTGTTCTCCTTCCCGGACGAGCTCGGGTCCGGCCTGGCCGTGTTTCACCCGAAGGGCGGAATCCTGCGCCGCGAACTCGAGGGTTACGTCCGGCAGCGGCACATCGACGAGGGCTTCTCCTTCGTCAACACCCCGCACATCTCGAAGGGCGGGCTGTTCGAGACGTCGGGGCACCTGCCGTACTACGCGGACACGATGTTCCCGCCGATGGCCACCGACGCCGGCGACGTCTACCTCAAGGCCATGAACTGCCCGATGCACAACCTGGTCTACCGGTCGCGGGGGCGCTCGTATCGCGAGCTGCCGCTGCGGCTGTTCGAGTTCGGCTCGGTGTATCGCTACGAGCTGTCCGGCGTCGTGCACGGGCTGACCCGGGTGCGCGGCCTGACCATGGACGACTCGCACAGCTACTGCACCGCCGAGCAGGCGCCGGCCGAGATCCGGAAGCTGCTGAACTTCGTCCTCGGCCTGCTGCGCGACTTCGGCCTCGACGACTTCTACCTCGAGCTGTCCACCCGCGATCCCGCGTCGGACAAGTTCATCGGGACGGACGAGGACTGGGCGAACGCGACCGCGGTGCTCGAGGACACCGCGGTGGCTTCCGGGCTCGAACTGGTCCCCGATCCCGGCGGCGCGGCCTTCTACGGGCCGAAGATCTCCGTCCAGGCCCGTGACGCGATCGGCCGCACCTGGCAGATGTCGACCGTGCAGCTGGACTTCAACCAGCCCGCGCGCTTCGGCCTGGAGTATCAGGCGGCCGACGGGTCGCGCCAGCAGCCGGTGATGATCCACTCGGCGAAGTTCGGCTCGATCGAGCGGTTCGTCGGCGTGCTGACCGAGCATTACGCCGGCGCGTTCCCTGCTTGGCTGTCGCCGGTGCAGGCCGTCGGCATCCCGGTCACCGACGAGCAGGTCGGCTATCTGCGCGACGTGGGGGAGCGGCTCGCGGCCCGCGGAATCCGCTTCGAGCTCGACGAGTCCGACGACCGCATGCAGAAGAAGATCCGCACCGCGCAGCGGCAGAAGACGCCGTTCATGCTGATCGCCGGCGGCACCGACGCCGAGGCCGGCGCGGTCTCCTTCCGCTACCGCGACGGCTCGCAGCGCAACGGCATCGCGGTCGCGCAGGCGGTCGACGAGATCGCCGACATCGTCGCGCGCCGGGTGAACGACTCGCCGTCGGCGGCGATGTATGACTGATGTCGCGCGGGGGCCCGCCGCCGTCGCGCAGGAGCCCGCCGCCGAGCCGGCGGCCGCGTTCGCCGGCGAGGCCGACGGCTATGGGCGGCTCTGGACGCCGCACCGAATGGCCTACATCAAGGGCGAGAACAAGCCGCCGCACGATGGCGACGCCGGCGACGACTGCCCCTTCTGCACGGCGCCCAAGCGCAGCGACGAGGACGGGCTGATCGTCGCCCGCGGCGCGCACGTGTACGCGGTGCTCAACCTGTATCCGTACAACTCCGGGCACCTGATGTCGGTGCCGTACCGGCACGTCGCCGGCTATCCGGAGCTGACCGCGGACGAGACTCTCGAGCTCGCGCAGTTCACCCAGCAGGCCATGCGCGTGCTGCGCGAGGCGATGGGCCCGCACGGGTTCAACCTGGGCATCAACCAGGGACCCGTCGCCGGCGCCGGGATCGCGGCCCACCTGCACCAGCACGTCGTGCCGCGCTGGGGCGGCGACACCAACTTCATGCCGATCGTCGGGCACACCCGGGTCCTGCCGCAGCTGCTCGCCGACGCTCGCGCGCAGCTCGCCGAGGTGTGGATCGCCGCGTCCTGACTCCAGTCTTGGTCCCCTGCGGCCCGCGGCTCGGCGTGTCGCGGCGCTACGGGGCCAACCTGCCGGCGGCTGCGCATGGGTAGCGTCCGAGTGGTGACGGTCCTGCACCTGCGCGGCGTGTTCCTGCCGGACGAGACTGAGCGGGACGCCTGGATCGTCGACGGGCGGCTGACGTTCGACCGGCCCCGGGGTGAGACGGACACGATCGCGACCGGCGGCTGGGTCACGCCCGGCTTCGTCGACGCGCACTGCCATGTCGGGTTGGCCCCGGCCGGCCACGTGCCGGACCCGGACGCGCAGGCGGAGCAGGCGCTGCTCGACCGAGCCGCCGGCGCGCTGCTACTGCGAGATGCCGGCTCGCCGGTGGACAACCGCTCGGTGCAGCAGCGCGACGACCTGCCCCGGCTGATCCGCGCCGGCCGGCACATCGCCCGGCCGAAGCGCTACATCCGCGGCCTCGGCGTCGAGGTCGAGCCCGTCGACCTGGTCGCGGAGGTCGAGCGGCAGGCCGCGCTCGGCGACGGCTGGGTCAAGCTCGCCGCCGACTGGATCGACCGCAACGTGGGCGACCTCGCGCCGGCGTGGCCGGACGACGCGCTCGCCGCCGCGATCGGCCGCGCGCACGAACTCGGCGTCCGGGTCGCCGCGCACGTGTTCGGCGAGGACGCGCTGCCCGGGTTGATCGCCGCCGGCCTGGACTCCATCGAGCACGGCACCGGCCTGAGCGACGACCTCATCGCCGATGCCAAAGCGGCCGGGTGCGTGCTCGTCCCGACCCTTGTCAACATCGACAACTACGCGCAGATCGCGGCGTCGGCGCAGGGCAAGTTCCCGGTGTACGCAGCGCACATGCGGGCGCTGTTCGCGACGTCGCGCGAGCGGATCCGGGCCGCGCACGAGGCGGGCATCGCCGTCTACACCGGCACCGACGCCGGCGGGTCGTTGCCGCACGGGCTCGTCCGCAGCGAGATCCTGGCCCTGGTCGGCGCCGGCATCCCGCTGCCCGAGGTGATCGCGCAGGCGTCCTGGCGGGCGCGGGAGTGGCTGGGGCTGCCGGGGCTGGCCGAAGGCGCCCCGGCCGACCTCATCGTGTACGACACCGACCCGCGGGCCGATCTCGCCGCCATGATGACCCCGCGGCGCACGCTGCTGCGCGGCGCGGTGGTGGGCTGACCCCTGCCTTGGCGCCTGAGCTGGTCGCGTTTCGGGGCCAAAACGCGACCACCTCAGGCACCAGACAGGGGATCCCGGCTGGATCTGGCACAATGGCGCGTTGAGTACAGACCGGCGCGCGGGCCCTCTTCCCGCGCATCGGCCAGTCCATCCGGGCGCTGTCCCAGCCGGTGTGCCCCACCTGGCCGCGCGGCGCCCACCCGAATACCCAAGTCTGGAGCACTTCCGCCCGTGGCAACCAAGATCAAGCTCATGCGCCTCGGCAAGATGCGTGAGCCGCACTACCGCATCGTCGTCGCCGACGCCCGCACCCGCCGGGACGGCCGCGCGATCGAGACGATCGGCGAGTACCACCCCAAGAACGACCCGTCGGTCATCAAGGTCAACGGCGAGCGGGCCGCCTACTGGCTCGGCGTCGGCGCGCAGCCGACCGAGGCCGTCACCGCGATCTTCAAGGTCACCGGCGACTGGCAGAAATTCAAAGGCCAGGACGCCCCGCCGCCGATGTTGCTGGCCGCGGAGAAGCCGGACAAGCAGGCGCTGTTCAACGCCGCGCTCTCCGAGGTCTCCAGTGAGCCCGAGACGCCGGCGACGACCCCGCGCAAGCGCGCTGCGAAGGCCGCCCCTGAGCTCGCCGACTCGGACGCCCCGGCGGAGAGCTGACGTGCTCGAGGAGGCCCTCGAGCACCTGGTGCGCGGCATCGTCGACCATCCGGACGACGTCCGGGTCGACATGATCGACAACCGTCGCGGCCAGCGGCTGGAGGTCCGGGTGCATCCCGAGGACCTCGGCCGGGTGATCGGCCGCAACGGCCGCACCGCCAAGGCGCTGCGCCAGGTGATGAACGGCGTCGGCGGCCGCGGCATCCGCGTCGACGTCGTCGACGTCGACCGCCGCTGACACACGGTGCCCGCCGGCGAAGCGGCCGCGCGCGCTGCTGACGACGACGTCATCGCCGTGGGTCGGGTCGGACCGGCGCGCGGCGTGCGCGGCGAGACGTTCGTCGAGCCTTGGACGGACGCCCCACACGAGCGGTTCGCTCCGGGCAACCGGTTGCGCACCGAGCCTGCCTCAGCCGGTCCGCTGGAGGTCGACGCCTCGTCGACGGCCGGCGGAAAGCTGGTCGTGCACTTCGCGGGCGTGGTCGACCGCGCGGGCGCCGAGGCGCTGCGCGGGGTGACGCTGTTCGTCCGGGCCGCCGACCGGCCCCCGCTCGCGGACGCCGAGGAGTTCTACGACACCGACCTGGTCGGGCTCGCCGCCGTCGGGGTCGACGGCGCGCCGATCGGGCCGGTGCGCGACGTGCTGCACGCGGCCGGCGCCTCCTACCTCGTCCTCGACGTGGCCGGCCACGAACGGCTGGTCCCATTCGTCGCGGCGATCGTGCCGAGTGTCGACGTCGCCGCCGGCACGGTGACCGTGGATCCGCCCCCGGGGCTGTTCGACCTGTGACGCTGCGCCTCGACATCGTGTCGATCTTCCCCGACTACCTCGCCCCGCTGCGCCAATCGCTGCTCGGCAAGGCGATCGAGCGCGGTCAGGTCGAACTCGCGGTGCACGACCTGCGGCAGTGGACCGACGACGTGCACCGCACCGTGGACGACGCCCCGTACGGCGGCGGGCCGGGCATGGTCATGCGCGCCGAGCCGTGGGGCCGCGCCCTCGACGCGCTCGTGCCCGCCGGCAGCGCTGTGCCCCGGCTGATCGTCCCGACGCCGGCCGGCCGGCCGTTCACCCAAAGCGACGCCGCCCGCTTGGCTGCCGAGCCGTGGCTGCTGTTCGCCTGCGGGCGCTACGAGGGCATCGACGCGAGGGTGGTCGAGCATGCCGCCGATCGGATGCCGGTGGAGGAGATCTCGCTGGGCGACTACGTGCTGTCCGGCGGCGAGGCGGCGGTCCTGGTGATCGTCGAGGCCGTCGGCCGGTTGCTGCCGGGCGTGCTGGGCAACGACCGGAGCGCGGCGGACGACTCGTTCGGGGCCGGTCCGGCCGGCCTGCTCGAGGCGCCCGTCTACACCCGGCCGGCCCAGTGGCGCGGCCTGGCGGTGCCCGACGTGCTGCTGTCCGGCGATCATGGCGCCGTCGAGCGCTGGCGCTCCGAGCGCAGCCGCGAACGCACCGCGCAGCGTCGTCCCGACCTGCTCTGAGCGCGCCGGCCGGCCGGCCGGCCCGGTCCGCCGTTTCGCGTCTTGCGCGAGCGGTGTGGCATCATCGTGGGGTTGCCCGCTGCGCCGCGGCGCGCGGCATCGCGACCGGTCCGCCGGGCGCGCCCGGCTTGCGGATCGTCCGCCGATCGCCCGACCGGGACCGACCGAGACGAAGATGAGAGCGACACCGCCATGAACACCCTCGACACGCTCGACGCCGACTCGCTGCGCGCCGACATTCCAGACTTCCGCCCGGGCGACACGCTCAAGGTGCACGTCCGCGTCATCGAGGGCACCCGCTCGCGCGTCCAGGTGTTCCAGGGCGCCGTCATCCGGCGCCAGGGCGGCGGCATCCGCGAGACCTTCACCGTCCGCAAGGTCAGTTTCGGCGTCGGCGTCGAGCGGACCTTCCCGGTGCACACCCCGGTGATAGACAAGATCGAGGTCGTCACCCGCGGCGACGTGCGCCGCGCCAAGCTGTACTACCTGCGCGATCTGCGCGGCAAGAAGGCGAAGATCAAGGAAAAGCGGGAGACCGTCACCCGCTAGTGCCGCCCGTCGCCCCGCCCTCGGACGACCTGCCGCCTGAGGACCCGCCGCCCGTCGGTGCGATCCCGGTCGAACCGCCGCCGCCGGACCCCCCATACCACGGCGCGCGGCGGGTCGATGATCGCGACGACGGCGCAGCCTCACCGGTAGCCGCGCCCGCTGCCGCGTCGGCGGCCCCAGATGCCGGATTCCTCGCCCGCCGCCGTGCCAAGCGCGCGGCCGAGAAGACTGCCAAGCGCGCGAAGCCGAGGCGCAAAGCGCCTTGGTGGGAGCTGCCGGCGCTCGTCGTGCTCGCCGTGCTCATCGCGATCGGGGTCAAGACCTTCGTCGTTCAGCCGTTCTACATCCCGTCGCAGTCGATGGAGAAGACGCTGCACGGCTGCTCCGGCTGCTCCGGCGACCGCATCCTCGTCAACAAGCCGATCTATGACTTCCGCGATCCGCATCCCGGCGACATCGTCGTGTTCGACGCCCCGAACGGCTGGAACGACGAGCCCGCGAACCGGCCGCCGAGCAATCCGGTGGTGCGGGCGATCCGCGGCTTCGGCCAGCTGATCGGCTTCGTCCCGCCAGACGGGCTCGTCCTCGTCAAGCGCGTCATCGCCAGCGGCGGGCAGACGGTGAAGGGCGTCGCGGTCGACGGCGGGCGCGGCGGCGAGGTCCTGGTCAGCGACCACGGAGCGGCGGGTCCGTGGAAGACGCTGAACGAGCCGTACGTCTACCTCGGCGGCGACCCGGGTTCGGACAACGACGCCGCCGCCCGATTCACCTTCGGCCCGGTCACCGTGCCCAAGGGCCGGCTGTGGGTGATGGGCGACCACCGCGACGAGTCCGCTGACTCCCGGTTCCACTGCGCTAGCGAGGGGCAAGAAGGTTCGCCCGCGCGCTGCAACCCAATGTCGAGCACCGTGCCGGTGGACGACGTCATCGGCAAGGCGTTCGTGATCGCCTGGCCGCCGTCGCGCTGGCGCACGCTCGGCACCCCCTCGACCTTCGAGTCGGCGGCCGCGCCCGTGCTGCCGAGCGCGGTGTCGGCCGGGGTGGTCGTGCCGATCTTCCTGGTGCGTCGGCGACGCCGATCGACGGGGGCGCCGCGGCGGTGGCGGCTGCGCGGCGGTGGCGGCGCCGCGGCGGCGCGACGCGTCCACAGGATCGTCGTCGGCGCTGACCGAGGTCGCGGCGGCCGGTAGCCTCGTGCGGTCATGGGGGGAACGACGGCGCGCGCAGGGCTGTCGCTGCGGCTGCCGCGAGTGCTCGTGCGGCGTGACGGGCCGCTCGGCGGCTACGAGTCCGCGCTCAACCGCGCCGGCTTCGGTCTTGTCGCCGGCGCCGACGAGGCCGGTCGGGGCGCGTGCGCCGGCCCGCTCGTGGTCGCCGCGTGCATCCTGCCGCCGGGCCGCCGCGGGCAGATCGACGGGCTCGACGACTCCAAGCTGCTCACCCCTGCGACCCGCGAGCGGTTGTTCCATAAGATCGTCGCCCGCGCCGTCGCGTACTCCGTGATCGTCGTGCCGGCTGCCGAGATCGACGCCTACGGGCTGCACGTGGCCAACCTGGCCGGCATGCGCCGCGCCGTCGGCACGCTCGTGCCAGCTGCCCACTACGCGCTCACCGACGGCTTTCCGGTGCCCGGTCTGGGCGCGCCGGCGACGGCGGTCTGGAAAGGCGACGCGACGATCGCGTGCATCGCGGCCGCGTCGATCCTCGCGAAGGTCACCCGGGACTCGATCATGACTGCGATGCACGATCGCTGGCCCGATTACGAATTCGCCCAGCACAAGGGCTACATCACCCCCGCGCACGCCGCCGCACTGACCGCGCGCGGGCCGTGCCCGGAGCATCGCCGGCGCTACGTCAACGTCCGCCGTGCCTTGGGGCGGCTGCCCGGCGTGCTGGACAGTGACATGCTGGGCTCGGAACCCGCTGAGCCTGGCGCGGCGCGAGCCGCAGAGCACATGGCAGAACACCCGGTGTCGGTGGGGGCGAGCGTATGACGTCGCAGAGCGAGGCAGGACATGAGCACTGAGGATCTCGAGAACTACGAGACCGAGATGGAGCTGCAGCTCTATCGCGAGTACCGCGACATCGCGGCGCAGTTCAACTTCGTCGTCGAGACCGAGCGGCGCTTCTACCTGACCAACGAGGTCGACCTGCGCCCGGTGAACAGCGACGGCGAGGTCTATTTCGAGTTGCGGATGCGCGACGCGTGGGTGTGGGACATGTACCGGCCGGCCCGCTTCGTGAAGACCGTGCGCGTCGTGACGTTCAAGGACGTCAACATCGAAGAGCTGGACAAGCCGGATCTGTCGCTGCCCGAGTGACCGTGGCCCGAGTGACCGTGGCCCGAGCGCCGGTGGCCCAGTGACCGAGGCCAGTGACCGTGGACCAGCAGTGACTGTGGTCGAGCCGGCCGCTCCCGGCGTTGAAGCGGCCGCCTACCGGCGCTTCGAGCGGCTTCGGTGGCCAGCGGGGGTGACCTGCCCGACCTGCGGGGCCGGTCGGGTCGCAGTGCTCACGCCGGCCGACGGGCTCGCCCGGGCGACCCGAGCCGGCGGGCGCACCGAACGTCGGGTGTGGCGCTGCGCAGCCTGCCGCCGGCAGTTCTCGGTGCTCGCGGGCACCGTCCTCGCCGGCACCCGGGTGTCCCTGGCGGTGTGGGCGGCGGCGCTCGAGCAGGCGGCGAGCTCGGGCGCGCTGCCGTCGCCTGGTGAGCTCGCCGCCCGGCACCGGCTGACCCGGGAGACGGCGCGGCGCCTGCTGCGCGTGCTCGACGCGGCGGCCCTCGAGCCGTTCGCGTCGCCGACGGGCGCACAGCCCCTGCTGCAGCGGCTGCTCACCTTGCCGCCCGCGGAGGTCGAACGCGTGCGCGACCTCGCCGCGGCTCGGCGGCGTCGGCTTGGCCAGGCCGGCCCGACTGCGCGCTACGCCTGAGCTTCCGCCGCTCGCCGCGCGTCAGTGGTCATTTGCGCGCACAGTGGTCGCGGCCAGCTGACCACTGTGCCCGCCAACTGACCACTGACGCCGCGTTGTGCCCAGCCGGTGTGTCGTCTCGCCGCTGACCCCGCCGTCCACAACTCGCGCCGATCGCTGGCTCGGCCTCAGCTCGTCCGGCAACGTCTGCCGCATGCGGGTCAAGGACGCGGTGGGCCGGTTCGGCGAGCAGGTTGCCGCCGAGCGGTTGGCTGCCGGCGGCGTGACGATCCTGGCGCGCAACTGGCGATGCCGAGACGGCGAGCTGGACATCGTCGGTCAGGACGGCGACTGCCTCGTGTTCGTCGAGGTCAAGACCAGGTCGTCGATGTCGCACGGCGCGCCCGCCGAGGCGGTCAGCGCGCGCAAGGCAACGCGAATCCGCCGGCTCGCGTTGCAGTGGCTCGCCGAGCAGCGTGCGGACGGCCAGTTCCCGGCCTGGACGGCGATGCGCTTCGACGTCGTCAGCGTGTTGCGCAGCAACGCCGTGCCGCTGGTCGTGGAGCACTTGGTCGGGGCGTTCTGATGGCGCTCGCCCGCACGCTCGCCGTCGCGCTCGCCGGCCTGGACGGGCGCGTCGTGGAGGTCGAGTGCGACATCGCCGGCGGCCTGCCGGGCATCACGTTCACTGGCCGCGCTGACTCCTCCGTGGTCGAGTCCCGCGATCGCCTGCGCGCCGCGGTCGTCAACTCCGGGATCGAGTGGCCGAACCGCAAGATCACGGTCGCGTTGTTGCCGGCGGACGTGCCGAAGAGCGGCGCGCGGTTCGATGTGGCGATCGCCGTCGCCGTGCTCGCGGCCGCCGGGCAGATCCCGACCGAGCCGATCACCGGCACGGCATGGATCGCCGGCCTCGGGCTGGACGGACGGTTGCGCTCGGTCACCGGCGTCCTGCCCGCCGTGCTCGCCGCGCGCGGGCGGCACGTCCGGCGGGTCGTCGTCGCCACTGCCAACGCGGCCGAGGCGGCATTGGTCACCGGCGTCGACGTCCGGGTCGCAGACACGCTCGGCGACATCGTCGCCGCCCTGCGCGGCGATGGGCCGCCGCTCGCCAACGGCGCCCCGGTCGACGCCGAGCCGGACCGGCCGGGGGCGCCGGACCTCGCCGACGTCGCCGGCCAGATCGGCGCGAAACGCGCGCTGGAGATCGCGGCGGCGGGCGGCCACCACCTGTACATGGTGGGTTCCCCGGGCGCCGGCAAGACGATGCTGGCCGAGCGGCTGCCCGGGCTGTTGCCGCCGCTGTCCGACGAGGCGGCTCTCGAGGTGACCGCGGTGCACTCGGTGGCCGGCCTGCTCGACGAGCACGCCCGGCTCGTTCGCCGCGCGCCGATGCAGGCGCCGCATCACACCGCCACGATGGCCGCGCTCGTCGGGGGCGGGGCGAACCTCGCGCGTCCCGGGGCGATCAGCCTGGCGCACCATGGCGTCCTGTTCCTGGACGAGGCCTCGGAGTTCGCGCCGAGTTCGCTGGACGCGCTGCGGCAGCCGTTGGAGAGCGGTTTCGTGGTGCTGCACCGCGCCGGCGGGACGGTGCGCTATCCGGCCCGGCTGCAATTGGTGCTCGCCACCAATCCTTGTCCCTGCGCCCGGCGGGCCTCTGAATGCGTCTGCGTGGCGCAGGCTAAGCGACGTCACACACAGCGGCTGTCCGGCCCGTTGATGGATCGGATCGATCTGCGCGTGCAGGTCGAACCGGTGCCGCGCGCGGACCTCATCGACCCCGCGGCGCACCGGGAGACCAGCACCGTCATCGCCGCCCGCGTCGCGTCGGCCCGCGCGGCGGCGGAGCAGCGCTGGCGGACGACGCGGTGGCGGCTCAACGGCGAGGTGCCGGGCTCGCTGCTGCGATCCGCCCCGTGGCTGCTCGACCGGCGCACCTTGCGCCCGGTGGAGCAGTGGCTCGAGCGCGGCGTGCTCAGCGCCCGCGGCTTCGACCGCGTGCTGCGGCTCGCGTGGACGATCGCCGATCTCGCCGGGCGTGCGGCGCCGTCGGCGCAGGACGTCTCCGAGGCGTTGTTCTTCCGGACGGGGCAGGTGGACTCATGGGCGGCGTGAGCGACGACGTGCTGGTCGCGCGGGCCTACCTCAGCCGCGTCGCGGAACCCGCCTGCATTCCGCTGTGGGACGCGGTGCGCCGGCTGGGGCCGGTCAGGGTGGCGCACGACATCCAGGCGGGCGCCGCCGAGCCCAAGGTGCAGGCGGCTGCCGCGGTCAGGGCCGGGCACAGCGACCCGTACGCCGACCTGGACGCGGCGCACCGGCTCGGCATCCGGCTCGTGGTGCCGGAATCCGACGAGTGGCCGCACTTCGCGATGAGCTGTCTCGAGGCCGCCGCGCTGCGTCGGCTCGGCAGCTTCCGGGCTGGACAGGAGCAGCACGCAGAATATGGGGAGCCAGTGCCGCCGCTTGCGCTGTGGGTGCAGGGATTCGCCGACATCACGGCGCTCGGCGCGCGGTCGGTCGGCCTCGTCGGCGCCCGCGCTGCCACTGGTTACGGCGAGCGGGTCGCGGCCGAACTCGCCGCCGACCTGGCCGGCCGTGGGTTCGAGGTGGTGTCCGGCGGCGCATACGGCATCGACGCCGCCGCGCATCGCGGCGCGCTGTCCGCCGGCGTCACCGTGTTGGTCTCCGCGGGCGGCCTGGACCGCGCGTACCCGCCTGCCAACGCGACCCTGTTCGAGCGGGTGGCCGAGACGGGCGCCGTCATCTCGGAGAGCCCGCCCGGCGCGGCGCCGCGACGCCGCCGATTCCTCACCCGCAATCGGCTCATCGCCGCGCTGGCGACCGGCACGGTGGTGGTCGAGGCGGCGCGCCGGTCTGGGGCCATCAACACCGCCGGGCACTGCGGCCGTCTCGGCCGGCCGCTGATGGCCGTGCCCGGTCCGGTCACCTCGCCGATGTCGGCCGGCTGTCACGACCTGATCGCGCGAGACGGCGCGCAGGCCATCCTGGTGACATCCGCGCAGGACGTGCTCGGCGTCATCGGCTCGTCCTCAGAGCTGCCGAGCGGCCACGCCGACGATTCTCCGGCCACATCGGGGCGCACGGTCGGCGGCCATCCGGATCTGCGCCCGGAGCTGGACCTGCTCGACGAGACCAGCCGACGGGTCTTCGATGGCGTTCCCCCGCGCCGCGCCCTCGGACTCGAGGAGCTCGCCGTGGTGGCGGGCGTCGCGCCGCTCGACGTGCTGCGGTCGCTTCCTGCGCTGCAGCTCGCCGGGTTGGTGGAGGAACGCGACGGCGGATATCGACTGGCTGCGCGCGTTCGTCGCACGGCCAGGACGGACGGCTCGGCAGAGTGCTCGCCATGAGCACTCTATGAGTGGGCGTCTCGCCGCGGTGAGTTGCGCCGCACAGGGTGCGACCGGGGGGCGGTCGCCCTAGACTGCGTGGCAGGCAGTACGGTGTCCGCGGCAGCGAGAAACTGCGAACACCATTGATCGCGGGATCCCGCCGGGAGTTGATCTCCCGCCACAGACCCCCGCAACTGGGTCCGGTCGAACCCCACCCCGACCGGACCCGGTTGCGGGCCTCCGCCTGAAGCGCCGGCGGCGTCGAATCACCGGGCGCCCGTGGGCATTGCTCGCGCGTGGGTGGGCGTGCCGGCTTGCATCGGCGGTTGCCGCCGCGCACCGTGCAGGCATGGGCGCATCTTCCGCGGCCGGCGGCACGGCGCGAGTCGACCTCGTCCGACTGCGCGCTGAGCTGCCGCCGGCTCTTGGCGCGGCAGTCGATGACTATGAGCGGCACCTGTTACTCGAACGTAATCGATCGGCGCACACGGTGCGTGCGTACGTCGCGGACGTCGTCGGCATGCTGGACCATCTTCGGAAACTGGGTGGGACGACCGCCGCGGACATCGACCTGGCTGTGCTGCGCGGTTGGCTGGCAATCTGTCGTCGCGACGGCGCCGCTCGAACCACGATCTCGCGCCGAGCGGCATCCCTGCGCACGTTCTGCGCTTGGGCGCATGCCACCGGTCGCGCCGCGACCGACCCCGGACAGCTGTTGCTGAGCCCGCGCGCCCATCGCACTCTTCCGGCCGTGCTGCGGGTCGACGAGGCGGACGCGTTGATGCGGGCCCGGCCCGCGGCCGACGCTGCGGCGACCCCGCAGGCGCAGGTCGAGGCCGACGATGATCCGCTGCTGCTGCGCGACCGCGCGCTGCTCGAACTGCTTTACGCCACCGGCATCCGGGTGTCCGAGCTCGCCGGGCTCGACGTCGACGACGTCGACCGCGCGCGCCGGGTGCTGCGAGTCCTCGGCAAGGGCGCGAAGGAACGGACTGTGCCCTACGGTTTGCCCGCCGACGACGCGCTCGGTCGGTGGCTGGCGCGCGGTCGCCCGCAGCTGTGCACGGCCGGCTCGGGACCCGCCCTGCTGCTCGGCGCGCGCGGCGGACGCATCGACCCCCGCACCGTGCGCGCCGTCGTGCATCGACGGGTGGCAGCGGTGCCGGGCGCCCCCGACATCGGTCCGCACGGCCTGCGGCACACCGCGGCGACCCACCTGCTGGAGGGCGGCGCCGACCTGCGCGCGGTCCAGGAGGTGCTCGGCCACGCGAACCTCGCGACGACGCAGATCTACACCCACGTCTCGGTCGAGCGGCTGCGCGCGACGTATCAGCAGGCCCACCCGCGCGCCTGAGCCAGATCGGCCTGGCCACGCGTCGCGCTCAGCCCAGCGCCAAGGCCTCACCGTTCACCCCCGTTGAGCCCGGCCGGTCAGCGGCCACGGCAGCAACCGCACCGGGCCGAGTCGCGCGAGCAGCGCGAGCGGGTCGAGGTAGATGGCGCCGCGCCGCGCGCCCCAGTGCACGCAGGCGGTTCGGCAGCCGCGGTGCGCGCCGGCCAGCCGGCCGAGCGCGTCGCCGGCCCGGACCGCCGCGCCCACGCGGACGAGCGGACGCAGCGGTTCGTACTCGGTGCGCACGCCATCGGGGTGCAGCACGACGACCACACCGCGCCCGGCGACCGCGCCCGCGAACGTCACCCGGCCGGCGCCCGCGGAGACGACGAGCGCCGAGGCGGCTGCCGCCAGGTCGACGCCGAGGTGCCCCGGCCCGAAGCGGGTGACCGGGGCGGCGAAGCGGCGCAGCACGCGCAGCGGGCCATTGACCGGCGGCCGGTATCCGACGATCGCCGGCTCGCCGCCCGACGTTGCCGCAGCGGACCGGTCTGGGATCCGATTCGCGGCCGCGGGACGCCCGACCGATCTGTCGGCTACCCGGCGCCCGGCGGCGAACCCATTGAGCAAGATCAACACCACACCAAGCGCCAGCGAGAGTCGGGTCATAGTGGCGAGCGTCGTCGCACCAGCCGACGATTCGGCCACCATCTGGGCTGCCTGTGGACGAACATGCTGTCGTCCACAGGGGCCCCACCCGCGCCGCGAAACGGCTGCCGACGCCGTAGGCACGCGCTAGACTCGAACGCGCAGCCCGAGAAATCGGGCTGACTTCGCGTGCCCGCCCTCCGCACACCAGCACCACCGCGCCGGAGGGTAGGCGGCCAGCCTCGGTCCGCGCGCGGCTGCCGGCAACGGCGCCCGCTCGGCCCCCTGGCCGCGACACCGGGCACCAGGGCGGGCGAGTCACCCGACACGTCCGCGACAACCGAGGCCGCGGCTCCGGGCTGCTCGAGGCTGCCCGGCGCGCGCACGAAACAAGGAGCACGACAGGCATGGCCGTCGTCACCATGAAGGAAATGCTGGAATCCGGCGTCCACTTCGGACACCAGACCCGGCGCTGGAACCCGAAGATGAAGCGCTTCATCCTGACCGAGCGCAACGGGCTGTACATCATCGATCTGCACCAGACGCTCAGCTACGTCGACCGGGCGTACGAGTTCGTCAAGGAGACCGTCGCGCATGGCGGCACGGTGCTGTTCGTCGGCACGAAGAAGCAGGCGCAGGAGTCGATCGCCAGCCAGGCCACCCGGGTCGGCATGCCTTACGTCAATCAGCGGTGGCTGGGCGGCATGCTCACGAACTTCTCCACCGTCTTCAAGCGGCTGCAGCGGCTCAAGGAGCTCGAGGCCCGCCAGCAGGCCGGCTGGGAGGGCGTGGCCACCAAGAAGGAGCAGCTGATGCTGACCCGCGAGATGACCAAGCTCGAGCGCTCGCTCGGCGGCATCCGCGAGATGGCCAAGGTGCCCAGCGCAGTCTGGATCGTCGACACCAAGAAGGAGCACATCGCCGTCGGCGAGGCGCGCAAGCTGGGCATCCCGGTCGTCGCGATCCTCGACACCAACTGCGACCCCGACGAGGTCGACTACAAGATCCCCGGCAACGACGACGCGATCCGCAGCGCCGCCCTGCTCACCCGCGTGGTGGCCGACGCGGTGGCCGAGGGGCTGAAGTCGCGCGCCGCGCAGGCCGCGAGCGCCGGCCGGGACGAGAAGCCGGAACTGGCCGACGGCAAGCTCGCGACCGACGAGCCGATGCCCGAGTGGGAGCAGGAGCTGCTCGCGCCCGCCGGCGGCGAGCCCGCTGCCGCGCCGGCCGCAGCCGCGCCGGCCGAAGTTGCGCCGGCCGCAGCCGCCCCCGCCGAAGCTGCGCCGGCCGAAGCTGCGCCGGCCGACGCTGCGCCAGCCGACGCTGCGCCAGCCCCGGCGGCGGCGACCCCGACCGCCTGACTAGCCACCACGAGACAACCCGAAGGACTGACACCAGAGATGGCGAACTTTTCCGCCGCAGACGTGAAGAAGCTCCGCGACGCCACCGGCGCCGGGATGATGGAGTGTAAGAAGGCGCTCGAGGAAGCCGACGGCGAGTTCGAGCGCGCGCTGGAGATCCTGCGGGTCAAGGGCGAGGCGAAGGTCGCCAAGCGCGGCGAGCGCACTGCCTCGAACGGGCTCGTCGCCGCGGCCGAGGGCGCGATGATCGAGCTCGCGTCTGAGACCGACTTCGTCGCGAAGAACGAGCAGTTCCAGACCCTCGCCGGCGACATCGTCGCCCACTTCGCGAACTCGGCCGCGACCGACGTCGAGAGCCTGCGCGGCGAGACGCTCAAGGACGGCAAGACGGTCGAGGACAGCGTGTCCGAGCTCGCCGCGGTCATCGGCGAAAAGCTCGAGCTGCGCCGCGCGGTCAAGCTCGACGGCAAGGTCGCGACCTACCTGCACCGCAAGTCCAGCGACCTGCCGCCGCAGGTGGGCGTGCTGGTGCAGTTCGAGGGCGAGGACGCCGAGGCGGCCCGCTCGGCCGCGATGCAGGTCGCCGCGCTGCGCGCCCGCTACCTGACCCGCGGCGACGTCCCGGCCGAGGTGGTCGAGGGCGAGCGCCGGGTGCTCGAGGAGAAGACCCGCGCCGAGGGCAAGCCCGAACAGGCCGTCGCCAAGATCGTCGAGGGCCGGCTCAACGCGTTCTACGCCGACAACGTCCTGCTCGAGCAGGAGTCGGTCCGCGAGCCGAAGACCACCGTCAAGAAGGTGCTCGACGCGGCTGGCGTGACCGTCACCAAGTTCGCGCACTTCGAGGTCGGCGCCGCCTGACCTGCGCCCATATAGGGTCTGGCACGGACGTCCGGCACGGCGGAAGGGGCTGGCGATGACAACCGACGCGGGAGCCCTTCCGCCGTTTCGACGGGTGATGCTGAAGCTGTCCGGCGAAGTGCTCGGCGGTGGGGGCGGCATCGGCGTCGACCCCGAGGTCGTCCAGTCGATCGCCCGGCAGATCGCCGAGGTGGTCGCCGGCGGGACGCAGATCGCGGTCGTCATCGGCGGCGGCAACTTCTTCCGCGGCGCCGAGCTGTCCCAGCACGGGATGGACCGCGATCGCGCCGACTACATGGCCATGCTCGGCACGGTGATGAACTGCCTGGCGCTGCAGGACTTCCTCGAGAAGGAAGGCGTGCCGACCCGCGTGCAGACGGCGATCACGATGGGCCAGGTCGCCGAGCCCTACATCCCGCGGCGCGCCGAGCGGCACCTGGAAAAAGGCCGGGTCGTCATCTTCGGCGCCGGCGTCGGCATGCCCTATTTCTCGACAGACACCGCCGGCGCGCAGCGGGCGCTCGAGATCGGGTGCGACGCGCTGCTGATGGGCAAGAGCGGTGTGGACGCCGTCTACGACTCCGACCCGAACAAGAATCCGGACGCCAAGCGCATCGATGACATCACCTTCGACGACGTGCTGCGGCGCGGGCTCGAGGTCGCCGACGCCACGGCGTTCAGCCTCTGCCGGGACAACCGCATGCCGATCGTCGTGTTCGGGCTGACCGACGGAAACATCGCCCGGGTCGTGCGCGGCGATCGGATCGGCACCTTCGTGCACGCTGCGAACAGCGCGGAAAGGACGGCCGAGCGTTGATCGACGAGATCCTCTTCGAGGCGGAGGAGAAGATGGAGAAGGCCGCCCACGTGGCCCGTGACGACCTCGCCGGCCTGCGCACCGGCCGGGCGAACGCCAGCGCCTTCGCCCGCCTCGTCGTCGACTACTACGGCGCGCCCACCCCGATCCCGCAGATGGCGACGGTGAACGTGACCGAGGCCCGGATGGCGGTCATCAAGCCTTACGACAGCAGCCAGCTGAGCGCCATCGAGAAGGCAATCCGGGACAGCGACCTCGGTGTCAATCCGACGAACGACGGAATGATCATCCGGGTCGTCTTCCCGCAGCTGACCGAGGAACGCCGCCGCGACCTCGTCAAGGTCGCCAAGGGCAAGGGCGAGGACGCGAAGGTCTCGATCCGCTCCATCCGCCGCCATGCGAAGGACGCCCTCGACAAGCTGGTCCGCGACGGCGAGAGCGGCGAGGACGACGTCCACCGTGCCGAGGGCGAGCTCGACAAGCTGACCGGGACCTACACCGGCCGGATCGACGAGGCGGTCAAGGCCAAGGAATCCGAACTGCTCGAGGTGTGAACGTTCCCGCGGACGACGGGCCGGGCCGCGACGCGGTCGCCGGCTTGGACGACCTGCTCGAGCCGCCCGCCGAGCCGGCCGCGCCTGTCGAACCCACCGAGCCGCCCGCCGTGCGGCGGGCCGGGCGTGACCTGCCGGCGGCGATCGCCGTCGGGCTGGGCCTCGGCGGAACCATCGTCGCGACGCTGTTCACCCGCCGCGTCAGCTTCGCCGTGCTCGTCGCGGTCGCCGTCCTCTACGGCTGCTACGAGCTGTCTCGCGCGCTGCAGGCAGCGCACATCCGGATCACCCTGCTGCCGCTGCTCGTCGGCTCTGCGGCGATCCTCGCGGCGGCCTGGGAACGCGGGCCGAGCGGGTTGGTGCTCGCGGTGCTCATCACCTACGTCGGCGTGCTGATCTGGCGCATCGGCGACGGCGCGGACGGATACGCGCGAGACGTCGCCGCTTCGGGATTCGCACTGGCCTATCTGCCCACGCTCGCCGCATTCGCGGTGCTGCTTGCGCACCCATCGGACGGCGCCGCCCGGGTGCTGGCGTTTGCGGCGACGGTCGTCTGCAGTGACACCGGCGGCTACGCGACCGGCGTGTTCTTCGGCAAGCACCCGCTGGCGCCGATCGTCTCCAAGGCGAAGACCTGGGAGGGCTTCGGCGGATCGGTGCTGTTCTGCTCGGCCAGCGGCGTCCTGTTCCTGACCCTCACCTTCCACGAGGCATGGTGGAAGGGACTGCTCTTCGGCCTGGCGATGGTGGTGACGGCGACCGTGGGCGACCTCGGCGAATCGATGATCAAACGCGATCTCGGCATCAAGGACATGGGCCACCTGCTTCCGGGCCACGGCGGCATCATGGACCGCCTCGATTCGCTGTTGCCCTGCGCGGCCGTCGCCTACTTGCTGCTGTCCGCGTTCGCGCCCGTCTGACCCGCGCCGGTGCCGATCCGCGCGAGCCGCCAGGACGCGCTCGCCGCCGTCCGGCGGGTCGTCGCGGCCGCAGCCGGACGGACGATCTTCCTCGGCGTCGACGGGCCGGGCGGCGCCGGCAAGACCGCACTCGCCGCCGCACTCGACGCCGACGTCCCGGAGCTGGTCGTCGTGCACACCGACGACTTCGCCGCCGAGCCGGAGTGGGACTGGCCGCGGCTGCGCACGCAGGTGCTCGAGCCGCTCGCCGCCGGCCGCCCGGGTCGTTACCAGCGACACCCCTGGCAGGACGAGGTCGCCGGCGACTGGCGTGAAGTCCCGATCGGGCGGCCGGTGCTGATCGAGGGAGTGTCGGCAACCCGGCGGGAACTCGGCGTCGAGTGGGCGCTGCAGATCTGGGTGGACGCGCCGCGCGACGTGCGGTTGCGCCGGGCGATCGAACGCGACGG
This sequence comes from uncultured Jatrophihabitans sp., assembly GCF_964251945.1. GTDB lineage: Bacteria > Actinomycetota > Actinomycetes > Mycobacteriales > Jatrophihabitantaceae > Jatrophihabitans. The sequence continues at coordinate 114,505 of NZ_CAXULP010000004.1, read as the reverse complement.
CCGCGCGATGCTGGCCCAGTGGACGGACGTCTGGCTGCCGTCCGAGGAGGCCTACCTGGCCCGCGAGCACCCGCAGCAGCGCGTCGACCTCATCATCGACGGCACAGCGTGAGTGGACAGCGGCGGGGCGCGGCGGAACTGCCGCTCGCCTTTTCTGGGACAATCGGCAGCGCCATGACCGCCCTCCCGCTCGTTTTCGACGCCCCGCGGCGCGCCCGTCCGCCTCGGCACCTCGCCGACCTCGATCCGGCCGAGCTGCGCGCGGCGGTGGTCGAGCTCGGGCTGCCGGCGTTTCGCGCCGACCAGCTCGCCCGGCAGTACTTCGGCCGGCTCGAGTCCGACGTCCAGGCGATGACCGACCTGCCGGCCGCGGTGCGTGCGGCAGCCGGCCCGGCGCTGCTGCCGGCCCTGCTCGCCGAGGTGCGTTCGCTGACGACCGACGCCGACACCACCCGCAAGACGCTGTGGCGCCTGCACGACGGCGCCCTCGTCGAGAGCGTCGCGATGCGCTACCCCGCGGCCGGCGACGCCCGCGAGCGGGTCACGGTCTGCGTGTCCAGCCAGGCCGGCTGCGGCATGGCCTGCCCGTTCTGCGCGACGGGGCAGGCGGGGCTCACCCGCAACCTGTCCACCGGCGAGATCGTCGAACAGGTCCGCGCCGCCGCCCGGGTCGCCGCGGACGGCGCGCTCGGCGGCGGGCCGCGGCGGCTGTCGAACGTGGTGTTCATGGGCATGGGCGAACCGCTCGCCAACTACCCGCGGGTGGTGGCCGCCCTGCGCCGGCTGATCGACACGCCACCTGCCGGGCTCGGGCTCTCCCGGCGGTCCATCACCGTCTCGACCGTCGGGCTCGTCCCGGCGATCCGACAGCTGGCCGCCGAACGCCTCGATGTCACGCTCGCGGTGTCGCTGCACGCCCCGGACGACGAGCTGCGCAACACCCTCGTGCCGGTGAACAACCGGTGGCCCGTGGGCGAGGTGTTAGCTGCGGCTGACGCGTATGCCGCTCAGACCGGCCGCCGGTACTCCGTCGAGTACGCGATGATCCGCGACGTCAACGACCAGCCGGAACGCGCGGATCTGCTCGGCGACCTGCTCGCGCCGCGGCTCGCGCACGTCAATCTGATCCCGCTGAACCCGACGCCCGGTTCGCAGTGGGACGCCTCGGCTAAGCCGGTCGAACGCGAATTCGTCCGGCGACTGCGCGTGCGAGGCGTGCCGGTCACCGTCCGCGACACCCGCGGCCGCGACATCGACGGCGCCTGCGGCCAATTGGCCGCCTCCGGCTGAGCCGTCGGCGATGAGCGCCCAAACGGTGAGCACCGTCCCAGCGCCCGGCACGACACGCCGCGCGGCGCTGTTCGCGCTGCTGCGCGACGCAGCCCGCGTGGACCGGACGCAGTCCGACCCGGTGGTCGCCGCGCGCAATGCCGTCGGCGTCGCCGCGCCGCTCGCGATCGGCGTCCTCGCCGGCAACATCGGGCTCGGCCTCGCGGCGACCATCGGCGCGTTGCAGACCGCGTTCGCCGATCGGCCGGGGCCATACCGACTGCGGATCCTGCGGATGCTCGGCACCGCGTTCGCGGCCGGGGTGACGAGCGCCCTCGCCGTCGTCGCCTCGGGCAGCGACGCTGCGTCGGTGCTGCTGCTGCTCGTGCTCGCGTTCGTCGCGGGGCTGCTGCTCGTCGGCGGTCCGAGCGCGACCCAGGTGGGCATCGCCGGCGTCGCCGCGGCGCTGCTGCTCGGCCACCTGCAACAGGCCCCCGACGTCGCCTGGCACGTCGGGCTGCAGGTGATGGCGGGCGGCGCCGGTCAGACGCTGCTCGCCGTCGCGTCCTGGCCGCTGCGCCGGCACCGGCCCGAGCGGGCGGCGCTCGCCGGGTTGTACCGCGAGCTGGCCTCGGCCGCCCGGCTGCTCGAGGGCAGCGGCGTCGGCCCGCCGGCCACCAGCACCGTCACCACCGTCCGGCAGACGCTGTACGGGCTGGGCCACGACCACGGCCCGAGCGTCGAGGCCTACCGGGTGCTGCTCGACGAAGCCGAACGGATCCGCCGCGAGATCGTGCTGCTGGGCGGGCTCGTGGAGCGGCTCGCCGGGTCCGGCAACCCGATCCTCGCCGGCCTCGTCCGCGCCTCGCTGAGCGCGGCCGCGGGCGTGCTCGACGACGTCGCCACGTCGCTCGAGGCCGGTGAGCCAGCACGCGAGGACGGGCTCGAGCAGGCCGGCCGGCAGGCCGACAGCACCGCTCGCCGGCTGGCGCAGGCGAGCGGGGCGCCGGCCGAGCCGACGCGCCGAGCGGCGGCGGCTCGGGTGCAGGCGCTGTACGGGCAGCTGCGCGCGGCCGTCGCCAGCACCCGGGCCGGCGCGAGCGAGGGACGCGACGTCGAGGCGCCGGCGACCAGCGCCGCGGACCTGGTGCGGACCCCGCTGGCGGCGCTGCGGGCCAATCTGACCTGGCGGTCAGCGGTGTTCCGGCACGCGTTGCGGCTCGCCGCGCTGCTCGCCGGCTCGGACCTCGTCGTGCGCCTCGCCGAGGTGTCCCGCGGCTACTGGGTGCCGCTCACCGTGCTGGTGGTGCTGCGCCCGGACTTCGGCGCAACCGTCCAGCGCGCGGCGATGCGGACGGTCGGGACGATCGTCGGCCTGGTGCTGGCCACCGAGCTGGTGCGGGTGCTGCCGGCCGGCGGCTGGTGGCCGGTGGCGCTGGTCGCCGTCTTCGCGTTCTCGATGCGGCTGGCCGGCCCGGGCAATATCGCGTTGTCGGCGATCGGGCTGTCCGGACTGGTGGTCGTGCTGCTCGAGTTGAACGGCGTGCCGGCGCACACGACGGAGGTGAGCCGCGCGGTCGCGACCGCGTGCGGCGGGGCGCTGGCGGTGCTGGCCGCACTGCTGCTGCCGGCGTGGGAACGGCAGTTCGTCCCTGCTCGCCTGGCGGCGCTGTTAGACGCGTACCGCGACTACCTGGCTGCGGTCGCCGACCCGTCCGCGGACCGGCTGACGCTGCAGCGCGCACGCGCGTCGGCCCGGCTCGCGCGCACCAACGCGCAGGCCTCGGTAGACCGGGCCGCGGCCGAACCGGTGAGATCGGAGCGCGAGGTCCAGTTGGGCCGCGCCGTGCTCGCCCACTCGCACCGGTTCGTGCGGGCGACGCTCACCCTCGATGCCCTGCGCGGCACGATCCGGGCGGCCGGCGGCGTCGCGGAGCTGGGCGGGTTCGCCGACGCGGCGCTGGCCCAGCTCGCGGCGGCGCGGGCCCTGGTGGCCGGCGCCCGGCCGGCTGACCCGCCGCGCTCAGCCCGCCCGGCGTATGACGCGCTGGCCGAGGCGGTCAACGCCGCGCCGGATCAAGTCGGCGGCGCCGACACCGGGCTCACGCTGCTCGACGCCGCCGATCGGATCACCAACAGCCTGGACACGATCGTCGAGGAGGTCCGCCGGCAGCGCGCCGAGCCGGCTGGCCCGGTTGGCACGGTCGGCGCGGTTGACGCCGAGGTTGGCGCGGAGGTTGGCGCGGAGGTTGGCGTCGCGGAGGTCAGCCGCGCGCCGCGGACGCCTCCGGGCGGCGGGTCTTGATCGCGAACGCGACGAGCAGCAACGTGCCGGCGAGGAAGATCGTCGCCGCCCAGAAGGCGTGGTCGGCGGCCGTCACGTAGATCCGGCGCGCCGCCTCCGCCTTGCTCAGGCCGGCCGGCACGTCGCGCGCGGCACTGGTGCTCGCGCTGCCGAACACTGTGACGAGCACCGCGAGGCCCAGCGAGCCGCCGAGCTGCTGCATCACGTTGACCATGCCGGACGCCGCGCCGGCGTCGCGAGCCTCGACGCCGTCCAGGGCGGCCGTCGTCAAGGGCACGAACGCGAGCCCGTTGCCCAGCCCGAAAATCAGCAGCGGGCAGACCAGCGAGGCGTAGCCGCTGTGCTCGCCGAGCTGGGTGAGCCACAGCATCCCGAGCGTCGAGAAGGCGATGCCGATGATCATCAGCCGGTGGGCGCCGACGAGGTCGACGAGCCACCGGGCGGACACCTGCGAGGCGGTGAACACCATCGCCGTGAGCGGCACGAACGCGAAGCCGGTCACCAGGTCGCTGTAGCCGAGGACGCCGCGCAGGAACTGTGTCAAGAAGAAGAACATGCCCATCATGCCGGCGACGAGCAGCAGCCGCGCGACGTAGGAGCTCGCCCGGTTGCGGTCGGCGAACAGCCGCAGGGGAGTGATCGGCGCCTCGGCGCGCAGCTCGACCAGCACGAACGCCGTCAGCAGCAGGAAGCCCAGGACGAACGACGCGATCGTCTCCCTGCCGCTCCAGCCTGCGGTCGCCGCGTGCACGAAGCCGTAGACCAGCGCCGTCATGCCGAGCGTCGAGGTCAGCGCGCCGGCGAGGTCGAAGCGGCCGGTCTGTCGCGGCGTCTCGGGCAGTGTCGGCCGGGCGAGGGCCAGCAGCACCAGACCGATCGGCACGTTGACGAACAGCACCCAGCGCCAGGAGGCCCACTCCGACAGCATTCCGCCGGCGATCAGGCCGAGTGCGCTGCCGCCGATCGACACTGCCGTGTAGAGGCCGATGGCCCGGGTGCGCTCACGCTGGCCCGGGAACATCGTCATCAGCAGGGCGAGCGCGGAAGGCGAGGCGAGCGCCCCGCCCACGCCCTGGAACGCCCTGGCGATCAGCAGCTGGGCTGGGTTGGCGGCGAAGCCGCCGGCAAGCGAGGCGAGGGTGAACAGCGCGATGCCGCCGAGGAAGACGCGTCGCCGGCCGAGCAGGTCGCCGGCGCGCGCGCCCAGCAGCAGTAAGCCGCCGAAGGTGAGGGTGTAGGCGTTGACGACCCACGACAGGCCAGCAGAGGAGAAGCCGAGGCTGGTCTTGATGTCCTGCAGGGCGATGTTGACGATCGTCGCGTCGAGCACGACCATCAGCTGGCAGGTGAGGATGAGGGCGAGGATGAGCCCGGTGGGGGCGCTGGGGCGTTCGCGCCCGGTCCGCAGAGCGGCCAACGGCGAGCCGAGACGCGCGGCGAGCGTTCGGGGCGGAGACTGGACTGACACGGGCAGAACCTCGTCACTCGTAGTAGCGTGGCGGTAAGCGGAAGGTACCTCCGGATAGGAAGCTACCGGAGGGTCCCTCCGGTTAGCAACTAGGATTCGGGATGCGGAGGCGCGGCGTGTCGGACACGGCGACCAGCGCGCCGCGGGCTTTGCGCGCCGACGCCCAGCGCAACCGCGATCAGTTGGTCGAGGCTGCCGGCGAGCTGTTCGGCGACCGCGGCATCGAGGCGCCGCTCGACGAGATCGCCCGGCGGGCCGGCGTCGGCATCGGCACGCTCTATCGGCACTTCCCGACGCGGGACGCGCTGGTCGAAGCCGTTTACCGGCGCGAGGTCCGGATGCTGTGCGCCGGCGTGGACGACCAGCTCGCCGGTCGACGGCCAGACGAGGCGCTGGCGTCCTGGATGCGCGACTTCGCCGGCTACGTGGCGCGCAAGCGCGGCATGGCGATGGCGCTGAAGGCCCTGCTCGGCGCGGACAGCGAGTTGTTCGCCGAGTCGCACCGGCAGATCCGGCACGCGATCGGAACGCTGGTCTCGGCAGCTGTCGCGGCAGGCGCCATTCGCGACGACGTCGACCCGGACGACCTGCTGCGTGCGATGAGCGGCATTTGCATGGCCGCCGACACGCCGGGCTGGAACGACCGGACAGCGCGGCTCGTCGACCTGCTGATGGACGGCCTGCGTTATCGCGCGTCTGCTCCGCGCTGACCGGTCAGCGTCGTCCGCAACTGGGCGGCGAGCGACTGCGGGTCGGTCGCCGGTCGATCGAACTTGACGTGCGCGCGATGCGCGCCGGCGAGGGTCACCCAGCCGATCTCGAGCCCGGCGGCGTCGAGGTGCTCGAGCCGCGCGGCGGCCACTGCTGCCGGCGAGGCGCCGGCGAGGCGGGCTGCCGCCGCGCGTAGTGAGGCGGCGTGTTGGCTGTTGGCGTGCTCGACGAGGGCCGCCGCGACGTCGAGGAGCCCGTCGCCGTCGGCTGACTCCAGGTAGGTCGCGAGTGGCACGACGAGCGGCGCCACCCCCGCGCGCAAGATCGCCACGCGGCGTAGTTCCAGGCCGACGACGCGTACTGGCTCGCCGTCGACGTCCTCGCAACCGACCACGACGAGCGCGCCGGCGAACATGACGGTCCGCGGGCAGCCAGGACGCTGGCAGCACCGCACGCCGAGCGCTGCCTGGCGCGACTCGCCGGCCGCCCGCGCGACCGACGAGGTCGGTTCGCACAGCAGTCGGGGAAGGCCCGAGTCCTCGTAGAGCACGACGTCGGCGACCGATCCGCTACCCGGGCAACTGTCACCTGCTGAAGAGCGGCCACCGGCGGACGCGCCCACGTACAACGTCGCCGCGCTCGCGCTCGTCAGCGCCTGCCGGGCGTGCCGGGCCAGCGCGTGGTCGCCGAGGCTGCTCGTGACCGCCATCGCGTCCTCCGTATGTTAGGCATGCCTAACCTAGCGCGATTTGGCGTCGAGCGGCAGGCGGCGAACCGATTCGGGCACCGTGCGCCCGGTCTGCAGGTCCGGCGCGGGCTGCGGATCGCCGTAGCCGCCGCGAATGGGGACGACGCCTGCCCAGGCCGGCCCGGCGACGTCCTCGGCCGGATCCTCCGGCCAGCCCGCGGAGATCTTCAGTGACCATTCGACGATCGGCAGCGCGAGCACGAGCGTCGCGTCCAGCTCTCGTCCGGTCGGCCGGCGTACCTCTGCGGTGCGCCCGGGCAACAGCGCCTCGGTGATCAGGTCGAGCGCACGGGTCTTCTCCGCGGCCGGGACCACGACGCACCTGCCGAACAGCACCGCGCTGCGATAGTGCAGCGAACTCTCGAACGCCGAGCGCGCGACCACGAGCCCGTCCAGTTCGGTGACGGCGAGACAGGTCGGCGCGCCCTGCGCCAACGCGCGCATCCACCGCGAGCCGGTGGACCCGTGCGCCAGCACCCGGTCGCCATCGCGAGTGATCGCCGTCGGCAGCACGACCGGCGCGCGGTCCGCTCGATCGGGGCCGGCGTCGTCTGCCGCAATCGCGAAATGGCCCACCCGGGCGTCGTCGAGCAGGGCGTCCAGCTGCGCGCGGTCGGTGCTGCCCTTCTCGCGCAGTCGGGTGATACGCGTGCGCTCGCTCATCTGCGGCTCGTCGACGGTCGGGTCATCGATCCTCCTCAAGGCCACCCGCAAGCTCGGGCCTGTCGGCGGACCAATACGCGCTCACGCGCGAATGATGTCGTTGATTCGCTCCGCAAGCGTCGCTCATCGGCCCATGATGGCGTTGACGAGCGCGGCGGACCGCGCCGGCCGGCCGGAGCGCTGCTCGGCGGCGTCGGCCCACATCATCGCCTGCAACCCGAGGTTGGCGCCGAGCCAGCGCAGCGGCTCCGGTTCCCAGCGCCGGGAGCGGTGTCCCACCCATGGCAGCCGCAACAGCTCGGAATCCGCCTCGGTAATCAAGTCGGCGAGTGTCCGGCCGGCGAGGTTTGTCGTCGACACGCCGTCACCCACGTAGCCGCCGGCCCAGGCCAGACCGCTCGAGCGGTCCAGGCCGACGGACGCGTGCCAATCGCGAGCGATGCCGAGCGGGCCGCCCCAACGATGCGTAATTCGTACTGACTTGAGGATAGGGAGGAGCTCTCCGATCGTCTGCTCCAGTGCGGCGAAGACATCGGGCACCCGATCGTACCGGGCCTCGATTCGCGAGCCGAGATGATAGGGGGCGCCGCGGCCGCCGAACACCAGTCGACTGTCCGCACTGCGCTGCCCGTACACGATCAGGTGTCGGTAATCGGTGAAAGTCTCGCGTTTCCGCAGGCCGATCTCGTCCCAGGTGGCAACCGGCAGCGGCTCTGTCGCGACGATCAGCGAATACACCGGCGCCAGCGTCCGTCGGTGGCCGGCGAGTCGGGCGGTGTAGCCCTCGGTGGCGCGCACGACGTGCTTCGCGTGCAGTTCGCCGTGCTCCAGTCGCACCAAATGTGGGTCGATTGCCGTCGCGCGACTGTGCTCGAAAAGCACCGCACCGCGGTGCTCGACGGCGGCGGCGAGGCCGCGAGCGAGCTTGGCGGGCTGGATTGCGGCGCAATGGGGCGTGTACGTGCCACCCAGCACGTCGCTGGCGGCCAGCCGGTCACGGGCCTCGTCGGCGCCGAGCAGCTCGAGTCCCAACCCGAACTCCGCGCTCTCCGCGGCCTCGGCCCGAGCACGATCGAGCTGCGCCGCCGACCTGGCCAAGACGACGGTCCCGCCGCGGGCGATGTCGGCGTCGATGCCCTCGGCGCTGGCGACCCGCTCGACCTCGGCGACCGACTCGCGCATTGCGGCGTACTGCGCGACCGCGGCGTCTCGACCCACCTGTCGGGCGAGCGTCGCCGCCGTAGTCGGGAACAGCGCCGAGCACCAGCCGCCGTTACGCCCGGACGCGCCGAAGCCGGCGACCTCGGCCTCGACGAGCGCAATCCGCAGGTCGGGCGCGGCGCGTTGCAGGTAATACGCCGCCCAGAGCCCGGTGAAGCCTGCGCCGACAATGGCGACGTCCGCGTCGTGGCGTCCGGTCAGCGCCGGACGCGCGGTGATCGGCTCGGCCAGCTGGTCGAACCAGAGCGAGACGTCGCGGTACCCGCCGCCGCTTCCGCCGTTCACAAGTTGTCCGCGTGTCGTCGGGTCATGACCCGAGGTAGCGAGGACAAGTTGGGGTCAGCCGATCAGCTCGGCCAGGTCGACGGCGTCGTAGCCGTGCGCCTCGGCGACGGGCGCGTTGCCGAGCAGCCCCTCGTGCGTGTTCAGCCCGAGGGCGAGCGCTGGGTCGCGGCGCAGCGCGTCGCGCCACCCGCGGTTCGCCAACTCGATCGCGTACGGCAGCGTCACATTGGTCAGCGCGTAGGTGGAGGTGTGCGGCACGGCGCCAGGCATGTTGGCGACGCAGTAGAACACCGAGTCGTGCACGCGGTATGTGGGCTCGGCGTGCGTCGTGGGTCGGGAATCCTCGAAGCAGCCGCCCTGGTCGATGGAGATGTCGACGAGCACCGAGCCCGGCTTCATCCGCGACACCAGCTCGTTGCTGATCAGCGTCGGCGCCTTCGCGCCCGGGATCAGCACCGCGCCGATCACCAGGTCGGCGTCGAGCACCGCGCGCTCCACCTCGAAGGAGTTGGAGGCGACGGTCTGGCAGTGGCCCTGATAGATCGCGTCCACCTGCCGCAGCCGGGCGGCGTTCCGGTCCAGCAGCAGCACCTCGGCCTGCATGCCCAGCGCGATCGCCGCGGCGTTCTGGCCGGAGACCCCCGCGCCGATCACCACGACCTTCGCGGCGTAGACGCCGGGCACGCCGCCCATCAGCGTGCCGCGGCCGCCGCCCTGCCGCATCAGGTGATACGCGCCGACCTGCGGCGCAAGACGGCCGGCGACCTCGGACATCGGGGCGAGCAGCGGCAGCGCCCCGTCGGGCAGCCGCACTGTCTCGTAGGCGATGCCGGTCGTGCCGGCCGCCAGCAGCGCGTCGGTGCAGGGCCGGTCGGCGGCCAGGTGCAGGTAGGTGAACAGCACCTGGTCCTTGCGCATCCGGCCGTACTCCTCGGCGATCGGCTCCTTCACCTTGAGCACCAAGTCCGCCGAGCCCCACACATCGTCGGCCGTGTCGAGGATCTGCGCGCCGGCCGCGACGAAGTCGTCGTCCGCTATCGCCGAGCCCACGCCGGCGTCTCGCTCGATCACGACGTCGTGTCCGTGTCGAACCAACTCCTGCACGCCGGACGGCGTGATCGCGACCCGGAACTCGTTGTTCTTGACCTCGCGGGGGATGCCGACCTTCATCTGGGTTCCTCTCGAATGCTGGATGCGCACGCTCAGGATGATGGATGCGTCGAGGTGGTGCCAGAGCGCAGTCCTTGGCGCACGCTGAGTCAACCACGACATTGCGTGCCACCGCGCTCGCCCGGCACAGGCACGGCCGGCAGGCGGCGCAGCGTCGGCAACGCTTGAGTGCGGGCCTGTCCCGGCCCGGCGCAGCAGCGCGTCTGATGACCGCCAGGTATCTGTAACACGGAGTTCCTGCGACAGCTTTTGCCAAGAATTCCCTGAGTCACTAACTTCCTGGCCATTGCACGAACCGCACCACAAAGGCGCACAAATCGACCGATCGCGGCAGCGTGCGCACCCTCGCGCCAACCCCGCACATCCGCGTCCCCCGGCCTGGCGCCGGCACGTCTGAAGGAGCCTTCATGGGCCTGTCTCTTGGCCGCCCGCGCAGCCGACGCCGGCTGCTCGCTGTCGGCGTCACCGCCATCGCGACGGCGGGGATCGCCGCCTCGCTCGCCGGTGGCGGCGCGGCCGGCGCCGCCCCGGTCAGCCCGAGCGCGGGCGGGGGCAACCTGAGCCTGCTCGGCGCGCCGATCGGCTTCTCCGACCTCGACGCGCGGGTCGGCAGCGTGGCGCCGACGGCGGCTCAGCGCAGCGCCGTCACCGCCCTTGGCGCCGCGGCGCGGTGGAACCGCTTCGGCACCCCCGAATCGTTGATCAAGTACGGCGGCTACCTCAGCGCCGCGCGCAGCGGCGACGCGGTGTCCGTCGCGCGGGCGTGGCTGAGCAGCAACGCGGCGCTGTTCCGGCTGACTGCCGCAAACGTCGCCGCGCTGCCCCTGCTGAAGGACCAGAAGACCGCTGGCGGCGCCGGTCACGCCGTCCTGTTCCGACAGAAGTACGGCTCGCTGCCCGCCGCGCAGGACGGTCTGATCGACGTCAGCGTCGCCGGCGGCCGGGTGGCCTACGTGTCCTCGTCGGCCACCGGTCCGCAGACGGCGCCGCCGGCAGCCACGTTGACGGCGACCCAGGCCTGGCTCAGGGCGGCCGCGAACGTCGGCCGGCCGGTCACCTCGACAGCGCTCGGCCGGCCCGTCAGCTCGGGCGGATGGACGACGTTCAGCGCCACCGGCTTTGCCCAGCCGCAGCGCGCCCGACTCGTGGCCGTTCCCACGCCCGGCGGCGCAGCGCGGCCCGCGTACGAGTCGATCGTGCTCGACGTGCAGAGCGCGCACGCGCAGGCGTACACCGTATTCGTGGACGCCGTCAGCGGCGCGATCTTGATGCGCTACAACCGGGTCCAGGAAAGCCAGTCGAGCAGCCAGTTCACCGCCGACTTCACGCCGTCGGCGTGCGGCGCGCCCGTCCCGGGCGGAACCGTGGACGCGCAGACGAAGCAGTTGACCCTCGCGGCCACCTCGACGATCGTCACGAACGACATCGCGCTCAAGCTGCTGCACAACGGCGTCGTGGTCGCTGCCAGCAGCGACACCGGTGTCGGGCAAGAAGAGCTGACCTATGCGCCGAGCGGCGGCGTGCCGGCCGGCGACTACATGGTCCAGGTGTGCCCGTCGCCAGCGCCCGCCGGTCCGTTCGTCGCGCCGTACACGGCATCCGGGGTGTTCCTGTCCTCGAACACCGCCGCGCCCGGCGGCGGCGCACCCAGCGTGCCGTACCCGCCGAAGTGGAAGTACTTCTACAACGCGCCGTCGCTCGACTACTCCTCGACCGACACCCGCAAGACCGGTTGCTGGGTCACCACGAACCAGACTGGCTGCGACCGCAAGGAGCAGAACCTGGCGTCCCGCTCGCCGTGGGACGTCGACGTCGCCACCGGGCTGCCGACGTTCACGACCGCGGGCAACAACGCGATCACCGGCGAGGCGTGGTTCTCGCCGTTGACCCCCGGCGGCGTGCAGCGCCCGATCGCGGCCGACCGCAACTATTCCTTCGCGTGGAACGACCAGTGGAACGACTCGAAGTGCGACCCGACGAGCTTCGCGCCCACCGCCAACCGCAATGACATCGACGCGTCCGTCACCAACCTGTTCAGCGGGCACAACCGCTTTCACGACTTCTCCTACTACCTCGGCTTCACCGAGGACAACTACAACGCGCAGGTGACCAACTTCGGCAACGGCGGCCAGGGCGGCGATCCGGAGCTCGGCGACGTGCAGGCAGGCGCCGTCGACGGCGGCACGCCCAGCTACGAGGGCCGGGACAACGCCAACCAGATCGCGCTGAACGACGGCATTCCCGGGATCACCAACCAGTACCTGTTCCAGCCGATCTCCGGCTCGTTCTACGCGGCCTGCTCCGACGGCGACTTCGACACCACGGTCTTCGGCCACGAGTACACGCACTTGATCAGCAACCGGATGGTCGGCGGCCCGGACGACGGGCTGACCGGCGCGCAGGCGGGCTCGATGGGGGAGAGCTGGAGCGACCTCGACGCGCTGGAGTACCTGCACGAGTTCGGCTACACGCCGCAGAACGGCGAGAACCCTTGGGCGGAAGGCCCCTACGTCACCGGCAACAAGACGCGCGGCATCCGGAACTACCCGCTGAACGCCAACCCGTTGAACTACAGCGACATCGGCTACGACCTGACCGGGGCCGAGGTGCACGCCGACGGCGAGGTCTGGAACGCGGTCAACTACGACATCCGACAGGCGTTCGTCGCGAAGTACAACGCGAGCTACCCGGAGTCGAACACGACGACGCAGGTCCGCTGCGCGCAAGGGGTGCTGCCCGCAGACCAGTGCCCGGGCAACCGCCGCTGGCTGCAGCTGATGTACGACGGCTGGCTGCTGCAGCCGGCGTCGGACAGCATGCTCGACGCGCGTGACAGCTACCTCGCTGCCGACGTCATGCGTTTCGGGGGCGCCAACCAGGCCCTGCTGTGGACGGCGTTCGCCAAGCGCGGCTTCGGCAAGAACGCTGCGACCAACGGCACCGACGACACCGACCCGAAGCCGAGCTTCGTCGGGCAGACCGGATCGCACGCCGGCACGATCAGCTTCACGGTGAGCGCCATGGACCAGCCCGGTCAGCCGAAGGTCGCCGGCGCGAAGTTGTACGTCGGCGTGTATTCGGCAGGCGTCACGCCGATCACGACTACGAACAGCAGCGGCGTGGCCACCTTCACCGCCGAACCCGGCACCTACCACCTGGTCGTGCGCAAGGCGGGGCTGGGCATCAAGTACTTCACGGCGACCGTCACCGCAGGCGCCACGACGGCCTCGGCACTGCATTTGATCACCAATCTCGCGTCCACTGCCAACGGCGCGACCGCGACCGGAGACGCGACCAGCACGAACGTGTCGGGCTTGATCGACGACGACGAGGGGACCAACTGGACCGACACGACGGCTGCGGCCGTGAACGTCTCGCACCCGTCGGTCACCGTCCATCTGGCGAACACGTCGAAGGGCCCGGTGCCGGTGCGGTCGGTGCGCGTGAGCGCGTTCACCCAGCAGACCGGCGGGCGGTTCGACGCGCTGCGCCACTTCGCGATCGCGACGTGCACCGCGAGCGTCACGAACCCGGGTTGCGCCAACCCTGCCGGATTCACGACGATTTACACCAGCCCGACGAACGCCTTCCCCGCGGGGCTGCCGCGACCGCTTGCGCCGGACCTGACGCTGCGTTCGTTCGACGTCCCGGACACGATGGCGACGCACGTGAAGCTGATCGTGCTGGACAACCAGTGCACAGGGGCAGCCGTCTACCACGGCGACCAGGACGCCGACCCGCTCAACGACAGCGACTGCGTCACCGGCTCGAGCACCACCAACCCGCTGCTGACGCCGAATGCGCCGACAGTGAAGGCCGCCGAGCTCGAGGTGTTCTCCTACGACTCGAGCACCCGGCCGCCGGGCGACCCGGTCGTGGCGGTCACCGCCACGGCGCCGGCGACGGTTGTGAGCGGCAAAACGTTCGCCACGACGATCAGCTACAGCAACCTCGGCCCGGAGCCCTCGGCCAACGCGAAGGTCGTCGACAAGCTGCCGGCGGGCGTCGCGTACGTGTCCGGCGATCACGGCGCGACCTACGACGCCGCGACCCGCACGGTCACCTGGTCGCTCGGCACGGTGGCGGTGACCTATACCGGGACGGTGCATCTGACGCTTAAGGCGACGGGGCTGCGCGGCACGGCAGTGCTGAACCAGCCGACCGTCGTGGGCGACAAGACCGTGGCGTTGCCGGGCGCCGCCCTGACGACGATCACCTAGCGCCGCGCGATCACGTCTTCCGGTCCCCGGGGCGCGCAACCCGGCGCACGGCGTCCCCGGCGCCGGAAAACGTGATCGAACGTCAGCGGGAGCGGGCGAACACGCCCGACGGGAATGCGCCGTTGGCCGCGACCTGGCGGCTGAGGCCCTTGCCGAGCTCGGCGAGCCGCGCGGTCTTCTCGACGCCCAGCGTCCGCCACGGCGCGACGGCCATCCGATCGGTGGCTCGCTCGACCCCGTCCCGCGTCGCGATCCCGCCGGCGGTGAGCCCCTCGTCGTCGAGCAGCCGGCGGGCGCGCAGCGACTCGGCGGCGTCAGCCCATTCCTCGTCCGTCCAGCCGCGCAGCTGCTGCGCGGCCCCGCGGGTGAATCCGTGTCCCGTCGCGGTGTGCGTCTGCAGCGCTTGCAGTCCGGTGAGCCCGGCGTCGAGCAGGGCGGCGAGGTGGCCGTCGCCGCGGAACTCGCGCAGCAGGGTGACCGCGTGCCACAACACGAGGTGCGGCTCGTCCGGCCATGGCAGCCCGGCGTGCGCGGCGAACAACGGCCGTCCTTCCGGCGGCAGTCCGGCCGTCGCCGCCCGGGCGAGCTCCGCGGCCTCGCGCACGTCGGCCGACGCGACGGTGTCCGCCCCCAGCAGCCGTCGCAGCGCGGCGTCGACCGCCCGCAGCCGGGCGGCGAGGATGTCGTCCACGGACGCGAGGCTCCATGCCCGCGGGATGTGTCGCCCGACGAGCGCCGGGCTGAAGTTGTAGAAGGTGGCGGTCACGACGCCGGCGGACACCGGCCCCATCGCCGCGCTGCGGCTGGCGAAGTACCCCATCCGCCCGGGGCGCAGGCCGACCGCGGTGTACTCCGGCTCCGCCTCGGGCGCGAAATAGATCATCGCGTGCAGCGGCTCCAGCGCGCGGTGGGCCCTGCCGGCGAGGTCGGCGTGCGGGGTTTCCGGCATGGCGCACACCCTAGCCAGGGGGTTCTCAGCGTCCGTGCTGAACTGTCTACGGACGGCGGCCGTAGTTATCTCGACGACACTGCGGTGACATCCGGCGAGGGAAACGAGGGATGCCGTGCTCGACAAGATCGGCGGTCTGCCGACGCACGTCCTATTGATTCACGTCGTGGTGATCCTGGTGCCGCTCGGCGCGTTGATGCTGGTGGCGAGCGCCCTGTGGCCGGCCGCGCGGGCGAAACTCGGCTTCCTCACCCCCGCGGTCGCGCTCGTCGCGCTGGTGTTCGTCCCGGTGACGGCGAATGCCGGGGAGTACTTGCGCGACCACCTCGGCTTCACCAACAAGGCCATTCAGCGGCACGCTGAACTCGGCGGCGAGCTGCTGCCCTGGGCGGCGGGCGTGTTCGTCCTGGCAGCCGTCGTGTGGCAGGTGGGCCGACGGCGTGACCTGGTGTGGCGGCGCCGCCCGCAGTCGAGTTCGCCGGGCGGCGCGGCCGGGTCAGCCGGCGGCCACGGCGGCGGCGGCGCCACCGCCACCCTCGTTCGGACCGAGCCGGTCGCCGTGCAGCCGGCGGCGCCGGTCTGGGCGACCGCGGTGCTGTCGGTGCTCTCGGTCGCCGTCGCCGTGGGCGCGATCTGGCAGCTGTACCGGATCGGCGACTCGGGCGCGCACGCGGTGTGGGGCGGCGTGCTCAAAGGCAAGTAGTCGGGGCGGACGTCAGCCCTGCCCGATCCAGCGAGTTGTCCTCGCTTGCTCGGCCTCTCGCCCGCCGACGCGAGGACAACTATCCAGGTGTCGGCGAGGTTTTTTCATCAGGAAAGGGCGGCGGCCAGCTCGGCGCCGAGCCGGCTTCCGGACAGCCACGCGGCCTCGACCCGCGGCGAGCCGGACGGGCACCACGCGTCGCCGCACACGCCGAGCGGCCGGCTGCCAGCCTCGCTCAGGCCGTACGGCTCGTCGCCGTGCGTGCCGGCCGGCTTGGCGTACGTCCAGCGATGCGCATGCGTCCACCACGGCTCGTCGCCGACGCCGAGCACCCGCGTCAGCGCCGCGCGCACCGGCTCGATCGCGCCGTCCGGCGCAGCCAGGTGCGTCCGGGCGAGCTCGGCGGTGGTGTGCGCGACGAGCACCGGCGCCCCGTCGCCACGACGCGCGCCGTCGTCGGCGACCAGCGTGATGTCCGGGTCGTCGTTGACGAACGCGGCGTCGGCGATCGGCCAGCACCGCTCGTCCCAGCCGAGCGCGACGGCGATCACCGGCTCGAACTCCACCCAGTCGAACGTGTCGCCGGCCAGCCGCGCCGCCTGCGGATCCGGCATGGCGAGCACGACCGCGTCGTGCGGCAGGGCGCCGATGTCGTCGACCTCGACGCCGAGCACCGGGTCCGGCAACAGGTCGTGCACCAGCGAGCGCAGCCCGCTTCGTGCTGCCCAGCGCATCGGCCCGCGCTTGGTCTGCCGGCCGTCGGCCGAGAACGCGTCCACCGTGTCCGTCCACGACCGGGCGAGCCCGCGATCGGCCCAGTCGTCGACGACGGACCGGAAGCTCTCGTCGGCGACGGTGAAGTACGCAGCGCCCAGGTCGACGCGTCGGTTGCGGATCTCGGGAGAGGCGAGCCGGCCACCTGGCGCGCGGCCGCGCTCGAGCACGTCCACTTCGAGCCCAGCGCGGCGCAACCGCGCGGCGCAGGCCGCGCCGGCGACGCCCGCGCCCACGACGGCGACCCGCGCGCTCAGCGCGGTCAGTGCCGGGTCGCAATCGCCGCCGCGCGTGCCGCCGCCTCGTTCACAGCCGCGCCCATGCTTCGGTGAGCACCGAGCGCAGGACGGACTCGATCTCGTCGAACTCGCGCTGGCCGACGATCAGCGGCGGCGCGAGCTGGACGACGGGGTCGCCCCGGTCGTCGGCGCGGCAGTACAGGCCGGCCTCGAACAGCGCGCGGGACAGGAACCCGCGCAGGAGGCGCTCGGACTCGTCGGCGTCGAAGGTCTCCTTGGTCGCCTTGTCCTTGACGAGCTCGATGCCGTAGAAGTAGCCGTCGCCGCGGACGTCGCCGACGATCGGCAGGTCGGTCAGCTTCTCCAACGTGGCGCGGAAGGCGCCCTCGTTCTGCAGGACGTGCTGGGGCAGCTGTTCGCGCTCGAACAGGTCGAGGTTCGCCATCGCGACGGCGGCGGACACCGGGTGGCCGCCGAAGGTGTAGCCGTGCGGGAACGACGCTCCGCCCGTCCAGAACGGCTCGGCGACGCGGTCGCTGACGATGGCCGCGCCAATCGGGGAGTAGCCGCTCGTCAAGCCTTTCGCGCAGGTGATGATGTCCGGCACGTAGCCGAACTTGTCGCAGGCGAATATCGTGCCGAGCCGCCCGAAGGCGCAGATCGTCTCGTCGGAGACGAGCAGCACGTCGTGCCGGTCGCAGATGTCGCGCAGCCGCTGGAAGTATCCGGGCGGCGGCGGGAAGCAGCCGCCGGAGTTCTGCACCGGCTCGACGAAGACGGCCGCGACGGTGTCCGGGCCCTCCATCACGATCGCGCGCTCGATGTCCTCGGCGGCCCAGCGGGCAAACGCCTCGAGGTCGTCGCCGTGCTCGGGCGCGCGGTAGAAGTTGGTGTTGGCGGCCTTGTGCGCGCCAGGAACCAGCGGTTCGAACCACTTCTTCGCGTCCGGAATGCCGGTGATCGACAGCGCGCCTTGCGGCGTGCCGTGATACGCGATGTGCCGGCTCACCACCTTGTGCTTCATCGGCTTGCCGACGAGCTTGTAGTACTGCTTCGCCAGCTTCCACGCCGTCTCGACGGCCTCCCCGCCGCCGGTGGTGAAGAAGACCTTGTTCAGGTCGCCCGGCGCATAGGACGCGAGCCGGTCGGCCAGCTCGATCGCCGGCGGGTGCGCGTAGGACCAGAGCGGGAAGAACGCGAGTTCCTTCGCCTGCTCGTAGGCGGCGCGGGCGAGCTCTTCCCGACCGTGCCCGGCCTGCACCACGAACAGTCCGGCCAAGCCGTCGAGGTAGCTGCGGCCGTGGCTGTCGAAGATCCGCGCGCCTTCGCCGCGCACGATCGTCGGCACCGCGCTGTCCGCGTAGGACGACATGCGGGTGAAGTGCATCCACAGGTGGTCGCGCGCCGTGGCCGAGAGCGCGTCGGCGTCGAAGCTGGGCGAGCTGGTCTCGACTGGTGTGGTGGTCACTGCTGGACCCCCGCGCAAACGTGGAGCGTTCTGTGCGCGGCGTCGTCGTGAGGTGAATTCATTGGATCTCCTTGGTTCGGGGATTTCGGCCCGCTCCGTGGGCGCCCCAGTTGTAGGTCTGCTTCACGAGCTTGAGGTACACGAACGTCTCGGTGCGGGCGACGCCCTCGATGGCGCGGATCCGCTCGTTGATCAACGACAGCAGCTGGTCGTCGTCTTCGACGACGACCTCGACGAGCAGGTCGTGGGAACCGGCGGTGAGCACGACGTAGTCGACCTCGTCGATCTTCTCCAGCGCCGCCGCCACGGTCAGCGTGTTGCCCACGACCGAGATCGCGATCATCGCCTGCCGGGCCATCCCGACCGACGACGGATCGGTCACCGCGACGATTTGCATGACGCCGCTGTCGACCAGCTTCTGCACGCGTTGGCGCACCGCCGCCTCGGACAGGCCGACGGCCTTGCCGATCGTCGCGTAGGGCCGGCGGCCGTCCTCCTGCAGCTGCTCGATGATCGCGCGGGACACGTCGTCCGGGACGCCGTGCGCTGTCTGCGTCACGTCGACATCCTCCCGTGCGAGTTACTCGATCCGTCGTGATTATGGCAGAGGACAACGAAATTAGTCGAACGCCAGCGTTCTCACCACGGTTTCAGTCAGCTCGCCGGTGGCTCGACCAGCCTCTCGCGAGAGTCGGGCAGGGTCAGGCCGGCGGTGATCGGCGCGTCGTCGGCGAGGAAGATGGGCGTGTCCCGGTTGAGCGTCTCGCCCCGGAAGAACGGCTTGTAGACGGCCATGCTGATCAGCAGCAGCACGACGCCGACCACGACCGTGCCGACGGCGAGCAGGAACGCCCAGCCGATGTGCCAGTGCCACGGGGTCGTCCAGACCACGTTGCTGCTGGCCGGCTTCCAGTCCTGGAAGAGGGTCAAAATCAACCCGCCGAACAGCATCACGCCACCCAGGAACGGGATCAGGCCGCGCTTGAGGAAGTTTCCGAGTCCCCGCAGTTCTTTGCGGTAGTACCAGGCGCAGGCGAAGCCGGTCAGGCCGTAATAGAAGGCGATCATGACGCCGATCGCGGTGACGGCATCGCCGACCAGGCCGGCGTCGGCGTAGAAGTTCATCGCCAGATAGATGACCGCGGAGATTCCGCCCATCCACAGCGTGGAGGCGGTCGGCGTGAGGTGCCGCGGGTGGATCTTCGCGAAACGCGCCGGGATGGCCTTGAAGGCAGCCATCGACAGGGTGGTGCGCGCGGTCGGCAGGATCGTGGTTTGGGTGCACGCGGCAGCCGAGGTCAGCACCAGCAGAATCAACAGTTTGCTCATCACCGTCCCAAAGCCGGACGTGCCGAACACACTGCCGCCGACCACGCTGAGGATGTTGTCGGAGTTGTCGTCGTTGGCCAGGCCGATGCCCTTCGTCCCGACGCCCGCGAAAGACTGCGCGGCGAGGGTGACGATCACGTAGGTGGCGAGCAGCAGCACCGTCGAGATCACCGCGGCCCGGCCGGGGGTCTTGTCGCGGTCCTTGGTCTCCTCGTTGACGGAGACGGCGGAGTCCCAGCCCCAGTAGATGAACAGCATCAGGATGATGCCCTGGGCGAAGGTGTTCAGGTCGGCCACGTCGAACGGGTTGAACCACGACAGCGACGGCTTGACGGCCGTCGGCGGCGGGCTGTCCCCGTAGACCTTGTACAGCGCCGTGACCGCGAAGATGATCAGCACGACGACCTCGAGGGCGAGCAGCGCCTGCTGGATGCGGGCGGACAACTCGATGCCGCGATAGCAGATCCAGGTCATCAGGGCCATCCACACCAGCCCGATCAACAACACCCAGCCGCTTTCGGGATGGTCGCCGATGGAGTGGTTGCCGAACAGCAGGAAAACGTACTGGCCGGCCACCTGCGCCAACGAGGCCATCACCAGGATGTCCGCGGCGATGATGCCCCAGCCGCCCAGCCAGCCGGTCTTCGGCCCGAACGCCTTCGTCGCCCAGGTGAAGGTGGTGCCGCAGTCCGGCTCGCGTTTGTTGAGCTGCTGGTAGCCGATCGAGACGAACAGGATCGGGACGAAGGCCAGCACCACGATCGACGGCGCCTGCGGGCCGACGAGCTCGACGATGAACACCAGCGTCGCGGCGAGGCTGTAGGCCGGCGCGGTCGACGCCACGCCGATGACGACGCTCGACGCGAGCCCGATCGCGCCGGTCTTGAGGCCCTTGCCGCCATCGTCCGACGTGCGCACTGCTGTTGCGGTCATGCCGCTGCCCCCGTGCCTGTCGTAGGTTTTCCCGCTGGCCTGCCTGCGTTTATCGCAGCAGGAAGGCTGCTATGCAATAGTTTCCGCCGTGTAAATCCGATCCGAACCATGGATTTCGTAGGGTCCGGTCGCCTATAGTTCCCCGCACCGCGTGCCGGCGGCCGGTGCGGGGAACTGACGCGGCGACGCCCGGCGAAGGAGCTTCATGGACTCGGCAGCGCTGGCCGCCGCTGATGCCGTGGCAGCGTTGGCCGACGCCGCGCCGACGCCATTCTGGCTGGACAGCCCGCTGCGTCCCGAGCCGGCCGACCCGCTGACCGGCGCGGCCCACGCCGACCTCGTGGTCGTCGGCGGCGGCTACACCGGCCTGTGGACCGCGCTGCTCGCGAAGGCGGCCGACCCGTCACGCGATGTCCTGCTGCTCGAGGCGCAGACCGCCGGCTGGGCAGCGTCCGGCCGCAACGGCGGCTTCTGCGCGGCGAGCCTCACCCACGGCCTGTCGAACGGGCTGGCGCGCTTTCCGGACGAGCTGGCCGCGCTGGAGCGACTCGGCGCGCAGAACCTCGACGCGATCGAGAAAACGATCGACGAACACGGGATCGACTGCCATTTCGAGCGCACCGGCGAGCTCGACGTCGCCACCGAGCCGCACCAGGTCGACTGGCTGCGCGACGACGTCGAGCAAGCCCGCCGTTTCGGCCACGATGCCCGATTCCTCGATCGCGACGAGGTGCGCGCCCAGCTCGATTCGCCCACCTATGTCGCCGGAGCCTGGCACCGAGACCGCGTCGCCCTCGTCGACCCGGCCCGCCTCGCCTGGGGACTGCGGGCCGCCTGCCTGGACGCCGGCGTGCGGTTCGCCGAGCGCACCCGCGTGACGGGGCTGGCGCGCGCCGGCGCCGGTGTCGTCCTGCGCACGCAGCACGGCTCGGCGCGCGCGGCCCGCGTCGCTCTGGCGACCAACGCGTTTCCCGGCCTGCTGCGCCGCGTCCGCCCGTACACCGTGCCGGTCTACGACTATGTGCTCGTCACCGAGCCGCTGTCGCCGGCCCAACTGCGGGCGATCGGCTGGGCCAACCGGCAGGGTGCCGGCGACGTCGCCAACCAGTTCCACTACTACCGGCTGACCGCCGACGACCGGGTGCTGTGGGGCGGCTACGACGCCATCTACCACTGGGCGAGCGGCTTGCGGCCGGACTTCGATCAGCGGCCGGCGACCTTCGAGCTGCTCGCCCGCCAGTTCTTCCACACCTTCCCGCAGCTGGCCGGCCTGCGGTTCACCCACGCGTGGGGCGGCGCGATCGACACGTCCACCCGGTTCTTCGCTTTCCAGCGCGCCACGCTCGGCGGCCGGGTCGCCTACAGCCTCGGCTACACCGGTCTCGGGGTAGGGGCCGCGCGTTTCGGCGCGCAGGTGATGCTCGATCTGCTCGACGGCAGGGACTCCGAGGCGCTCCGGCTGCGCGCGATACGGTCCCGCCCATGGCCCTTCCCGCCCGAGCCGGCCCGCTGGATCGGCATCCAGCTCACCCGCCGCGGATTGGCGCGTGCCGATCGCCGGCAGGGCCGTCGCGGACCATGGTTGCGCACGCTCGACCGCGTCGGCCTGGGTTTCGACTCGTGACGGGACGCGGCTGATGGCGCGTTACGGAGCGCAGTTCGGGCCGGACATCACGTTCTTGGGCGTCGACCGCTGCGATTGGGCCGAGCCGTCGACCTACGCCGACGCCGACGTGGTGATCCTCGGGGCGCCCTTCGACGGCGGCACGTCGCACCGCGCCGGCGCCCGATTCGGCCCGCAGCAGATCAGGCAGACCGATTACCTCTCCCACGACGGCTCGCGGCCGTCGCTGGCGCTGCGCGTCGACGCGTTGCGCGACCTGCGGGTCTACGACGCCGGCGACGTCGAGATGTACTCCGGCGACGCGGAGCGCTCGGTGCGCGACCTGCAGGTGGCGGTGCACGCGGTTGCCGCGGGCGGCGCGATTCCGCTCGTGCTCGGCGGCGACCACACCATCGCCTGGCCGGACGCCGCGGGCGTCGCGCAGCACCTCGGCCAGGGCCGGATCTCGATGATCCACTTCGACGCGCACGCCGACACCGGCGATGTCGAGCACGGCTCGCTGGTCGGGCACGGCCAGCCGATGCGCCGGCTGATCGAGTCCGGCGCGCTGCGCGGCGACCGCTTCCTGCAGATCGGGCTGCGCGGGTATTGGCCCGAGCCGGACACGCTGTCGTGGATGGCGCAGCAGAACATGCGCTCGTATGAGATGACCGAGATCGGCGCCCGCGGGCTGGCTGAGTGTCTGACCGAGGCATTCGGCATCGCGACCGACGACTGCGACGGCGTCTTCCTGTCGGTCGACATCGACGTCTGCGACCCGGGCCACGCGCCGGGCACCGGCACGCCCGAGCCGGGCGGCCTGTCTGCGCGCGAGCTGCTCGACAGCGTGCGGCGCATCGCCTACGAGCTGCCCGTGGTGGGGATCGACATCGTCGAGGTCGCGCCGCCCTACGACCACGCCGACATCACCGTGTTCCTAGCCAACCGCGTCGTCCTGGAGGCGCTGTCCGGCATCGCCCGGCGCCGGCGCGACGCGATCGACGGCAGCACCTGGGATCCACGACGACCACTGCTCGAGGGGCGCTGACCATGCGACTGCTCATCCTCGGCGCGGGCGGGGTCGGCTCGGCGGCCGCCCGCATCGCCGCCCGCCGACGGTTCGCCAGCGCTGTCGTCGTCGCCGACTACGACCAGGCGCGGGCCGAGGCGGCGGTTGGCGGCGCCGCCGACGAGCGGTTCAGCGCTGCCCGGCTGGACGCGTCCGACCAGGCGGCGATCGAGCAGCTGCTGCGCGCCGAGCGCATAGACGCCGTGCTCGGCGCCACCGACCCGCGCTTCACGATGCCGATCTTCCGCGCGGCGCTCGCGGCGGGCGTCCACTACCTCGACATGGCGATGTCACTGTCGAGCCCGCATCCGGACGAGCCGTACGCGAAGACCGGCGTCATGCTCGGCGACGAGCAGTTCGCGCTCGCCGACGAGTGGGTGGCGAGCGGGCAGCTGGCGCTGGTCGGCATGGGCGTCGAACCGGGACTGTCCGACGTGTTCGCCCGGTATGCCGCCGACCACCTGTTCAGCGAGATCGACGAGTTGGGCGTGCGTGACGGCGCGAACCTCGAGGTCGCGGGTTTTGAGTTCGCTCCGTCGTTCTCGATCTGGACGACGATCGAAGAATGCCTGAACCCGCCGGTGGTCTTCGAGAAGGACCGCGGCTGGTTCACCACCGAGCCGTTCAGCGAGCCCGAGGTCTTCGACTTCCCCGAGGGCATCGGCCCGGTCGAGTGCGTCAACGTCGAGCACGAAGAAGTGCTGCTGATGCCGCGGTGGGTGCGGGCCAAGCGGGTCACGTTCAAGTACGGCCTCGGCGAAGAGTTCATCGGCGTGCTGAAGACGCTGCACAAGCTCGGCCTCGACCGGACGGACAAGGTCCGGGTGGGCGGGGCGGAGGTCAGCCCGCGCGATGTCGTGGCCGCGTGCCTGCCCGACCCGGCGACGCTCGGCGACCGGATGAGCGGCAAGACCTGCGCCGGATTGTGGGTGCGCGGTCTGGGCAAGGACGGCAGGCCCCGCTCGACGTACCTGTACCACGTCGTCGACAACGAGTGGACGATGCGCGAGTACGGGTCGCAGGCGGTCGTCTGGCAGACGGCGGTCAACCCGGTCGTCGCGCTCGAGCTGATCGCGACCGGCGTGTGGAGCGGCGTCGGCGTGCTCGGCCCGGAGGCATTCGACGCGCAGCCGTTCCTCGACCTGCTCGCCGGCGCATACGGCTCGCCCTGGGGGCAGCAGGAACTCGCCGGCTGAGCGATCCGTCACGGGCAACCCGGCAGAAACCTACGGTGGCGTAGGTTGGGCTGCATGCTGGCTGCTGCGGACACCGAAGAAGGCGTGCAGGCGCGACTGCTGCACGAGCTCGAGCCGGTCGTCGCCGAGAATCTCGACCGGCACCTGCAGGTCGCGAAGTCCTGGCATCCGCACGATTACGTGCCGTGGAGCCGGGGCCGCGACTTCGCGTTCCTCGGCGGCGCCGATTGGCAGCCGGCGGACTCGCAGCTCGACCCGGTCGCGCAGACCGCGATGGTGGTCAACCTGCTGACCGAGGACAACCTGCCTTCTTATCACCGCGAGATCGCCACGAGGTTCAGCCGCGACGGCGCCTGGGGCGAGTGGGTCGGGCGTTGGACGGCGGAGGAGGGCCGGCACGGCATCGCGCTGCGCGACTACCTCGTCGTCACTCGCGGCGTCGACCCGGTGCAGCTGGAGCATTTGCGCATGCTGCACATGACGGCCGGTTACGACTCCGGCGACAAGACCGCGTTGCAGGCGGTGGCCTACGTGTCCTTCCAGGAGCTCGCGACGCGCGTGTCGCATCGCAACACGGGCGCGGCCGCCGGCTGCCCGCTGGCCGAGCAGCTGCTCACCCGCATCGCCACCGACGAGAACCTGCACATGGTCTTCTACCGCAACCTCGTCGCGGCCGCCCTCGACCGCGCGCCGGACGCCACGATGTGCGCTATCCGCGACGAGGTTGTGGGCTTCCAGATGCCCGGGCAGGGCATGCCGGGCTTCGTGCGCAACTCGGTCACCATCGCGAAGGCGGGCATCTACGATCTGCGCCTGCACCACGACGAGGTCATCGCGCCGGTGCTGCGTTTCTGGAAGGTGTTCACGCGCACCGACTTCGGGCCGGCGGGCAGGCAGGCGTGCGAGGAGCTCGCCGCCTTCATGGCCGCGCTCGACGAGCAGGCCAGCCGCTTCACCGAGCGGCGTGACCGGCAGCGGCACAACGCCGAGCAGCGCGCCAGCTGACTGACAGGCGCTACTTGCGCCAGGCGTTCTTGCGACGTTGGCGTTCGAACAGCAGCCCGACGACGAGCAGGCCCGCGGTCAGCCCCAGGAACAGCGTGCCCTGCAGGTTGTAGTGCGTCGCCGTCATCATCAACACGAGGATCACGACGGTCACCCAACCGGCGACCTGCGCCCACACGCCGAACTCGCCGTGCCAGCCCCAGTCCTCGGGGTGCTCCTCGGGATGGTCGTGCAGGTAGTCGGCCGGCAGCGAGACGTCGGGCTGTTCGCCGTGGGTGTCGCGGGTAGCCACCTGGTGCGCTCCTGTCGAACGGTTCGAGATCTGGCGGTACGGGATGTGGCGGTGGGACGTCGGTTCATTCTGGCATTCGGCGCGGCGGATAGCGTGAGCGGATGCGCATCACCGGCCTGGGGCACGCCAGCGTGTTCATCGAGACCGCCGCGGGATCGGTGCTTGCCGATCCGTGGGTGAACCCCGCGTACTTCGGCTCGTGGTTCCCGTTCCCGGACAACTCCCGGCTCGACTGGGACCGCTTCGGGCAGGCGGACTACCTGTTCGTCTCCCACCTCCACCGCGACCACTTCGACCCCGAGCACCTGCGCAAGCACGTGGCCAAGAAGGCGACGGTGCTGCTGCCGGACTTCCCGACCAGCGAGCTGGAGGACGCGCTGCGCGAGGTCGGCTTCACCTCGTTCGTGCGGCCGCGATCGGGCGAGGTCGTCTCGCTGGACGGGCTCGACGTGCTGATCCAGTCGCTCACCTCGCCGACCGACGGGCCGATCGGCGACTCCTCGCTCTGGCTGTCCGACGGCGAGCAGACCGTGCTCAACCAGAACGACGCGCGCCCGGCCGATCTGGAGGCGTTTCGCGCGCTCGGTCCGGTGGACGGCTACCTGGTGCAGTTCTCCGGCGCGATCTGGTTTCCGATGGTGTACGAGCTGCCCGCGCGGGCCAAGCAGGCGATGGGCCTGAGCAAGCGCGAGCGGCAGTTCGACCGCACGCTGCGCTACATCGAAGAGCTCGACGCCCGGTTCGTCTTCCCGACTGCCGGCCCGCCGTGCTTCCTCGACGAGGAGCTGTGGGGCTTCAACGACGTCTTCGGCGACGAGTCGAACATCTTCCCAGACCAAGCCGTCTACCTGTCCTGGCTCGAGTCGAAGGGGCACGACGAGGCGCGGCTGCTGCTGCCCGGCACCGTCGCCGCGCTCGCCGAAGACGGCTGCCCCACCGTCCACCCGTGGGACCCCGCCGACGTGTACGGGTCGAACGAGGCGAAGGCCGCCTACTTGCGCAGCATGCAGTCGCGCCGGATGCCCGAGGTCGACGCGCTGCGCGCTGCCTGGCCGCACCCGGAGATCGACGTCCTCGCCGCGCTCAAGGACTGGTTCGCGCCGCTGCTTGCCGAGGCCGACCACATCGCCGGCGGCATTGACGGCGGCGTCCACTTCGTCGCGGAGGACGCCGAGCGCGGCGACGTCGACATCCTGATCGACTTCGTCTCCCGCGAGGTCCGCGAGTACGCGGGGGAGAAGGTGCGCTACCGCTTCCGCACCCGCCGCGCGTACCTGGAACAGCTGATCGCCGAGCACGAGATCGACTGGGTCAACTCGCTGTTCCTGTCCTGCCGGTTCACCGCGCACCGGATCGGGCCGTACAACGAGTTCGTCTACATCTTCTTCAAGTGCCTGTCGGAGGAGCGGCTCAACTACGCCGAGGGCTGGTTCGCCGAGCAGAACGCCGCGGAGGCGAGCGAGACCGTGACGCTGCCTGGCGCCAAGGGGGCCAAGTGGCACGTGCAGCGTCGCTGCCCGCACTTGAAGGCAGACCTGACGCGGTTCGCCTCGATCGAGGACACCGGCCGCAACGGTGACGTGCTGACCTGCCAAATGCACGGGTGGAAGTGGCGGCTGTCGGACGGCAAGTGCCTGACCTCCGTCGGCCACGACCTGCGCTGCGCCCCGGCCGGCTCGCCGGTGCCCGGCGAGCCCGTCCTGCCGGTGGAGCACACCCCGGCCGACGGCTTGCGCGGCCAGCACGAGATGGAGGAGTCGGTCGACTGAGCCGGTCACTCTGCCGACGGGGCGATCACGGCGAACGTCGCGTCCGGCAAGCGGGCGCGCATGACCTCGATCGCGTCCGGGTTGCGGTCGACCAACAGGTAGCGGCGGCCGAGTTGCGTGGCGACCGCGCCGGTCGTGCCGCTGCCGGCGAAGAAGTCGAGCACGAGGTCGCCCGGCCGCGAGGACGCGCTGATCACTCGGCGCAGGATTCCCTCGGGCTTCTGGTTCGGGTAGCCGGTCTTCTCCCGGCCGTTGGTCGCCACGATCGTGTGCCACCAGACGTCGGTGGGCAGCTTGCCGCGCGCCGCCTTCTCCGGGCCGACGAGGCCGGGCGCGAGGTAGGGGATGCGTTCGACGGCGTCCTGGTCGAAGAAGTGGCCGCCCGGCGTGCGGACGTAGGCGAAGATCGTGTCGTGCTTGGCCGGCCACCGGTCGCGGGCGCGGCCGCCGAAGTCGTAGGCCCAGATGATCTCGTTGAGGAACGCCTCGCGGCCGAACACGGCGTCGAGCAGCAGCTTGACCGCATGTGCCTCGCGGTAGTCGATGTGCAGGTAGAGCGTGCCGCTGACGGTGAGCAGCCGGCGCGCCTGCGTGAGCAGCGGCTCTAGCATGCCGAGGTAGTCGTCGTGCACGTCGAGGTAACCACGCCGGCCGACCTCGGTGGTGGCGTAACGCTGGCCGCCGAAGCCGACCCGGTCGCCGTCGGCGTCGCGCGTCGTGCGGATCGTCCGGCGCTGCTGCTGCTTGCCGGTGTTGAACGGCGGGTCGATGTAGACGAGCTGCACCGACTCATCGGGCAGCGTCGGCAGCACGTCCGCGCAGTCGCCCTGCATGATGAGGTCGGGCTGCAACGGCGTCCATTTTCTGTCAGCGGGTCACGGAATGCTCGAAGTATGCCGCGGCCCATTCCGTTCACCGACGACCAGTTGCGCGAAGCCGTACGGGTGAGTGGCTCGTTGCTCGAGGTCAGCCGCCGACTGCACCTCACGGTGGGCGGGAAGACCTACGCAAAGCTGCGACGGGAGATCCTTCGGCTTGGCGTGGATGCGCCGCAGCTGCCCCTGACCGCACGCCGTCGTGGCTTCTACGGGCGGCGCGCCTGGACCGACGACGAACTTCGTGACGTGGTGCGAGTTCTCGATTGCGCACGCGCCTCATTGCAGCCGGCTTGAAGACTGCTCAGTGCGAAGTGTGCGGGCTCGTGGAGTGGCTTGGGGCGCCGATCTCGCTCGCGCTCGATCACATCAATGGCGATCCGACTGATAACCGGTTCGAGAACCTCCGTATCCTCTGTCCGAACTGCCATGCCCAGACAGATACTTGGTGCAGGCGGAATGTCAAAAGCGCCAAGCCGGCGTAGCCAACGGCACAGCGCGGACAGCCGGCGTACTCCAACGCAGAGAGACCAGACTTAGAATCTGGACAGTGCGGGTTCGACTCCCGTCGCCGGCACGAGCCTGACGAGGGCCGCCGCAACCGGTTCAGTGACGGCGGGCCGCGCAGGCGACGCAGCGGTCGGCGCCGGGGCGGGCGGCCAATCGCTCGACGCCGATCGGCTTGCCGCAGTCGACGCACATGCCGTAGCTGCCGCGCTCCGCGCGGACGAGCGCGGCGTCCAACTCGGCCAGCCGGGCCACCGCGCGATCGAGCATCGACTGCGCCTGCGCGCGCTCGAAGCCGATCGTCGCGCCCTCGGGGTCGTGCTCGTCGTCGCCGGTCGTCGAGGACGCGGAGTCGAGCAGATCCGCGAGGTCGGCGCCCAACGCGGCCACGTGGTCGACGGCGGCCGCGCGCTGGGCGCGCAGCCGGGCCCGGGCCGGCGGCTCGGTCAGCTGTCCAGCCCGAGGTCGCGGCGCAGCTTGGCGACGTGCCCGGTCGCCTTCACGTTGTACTGCGCCAGCTCGACGTCGCCGTCCTCGCCGACGACGAATGTCGAGCGCAGCACTCCGGTCACCGTCTTGCCGTACATCGTCTTCTCGCCGAACGCGCCGTAAGCCTGCAGCGTCTCGCGGGACGGGTCGCCCAGCAGTGGGAACGTCACGGCGTCGCGCTCGCGGAACTTCGCGAGCTTCGCCGGCTTGTCCGGCGAGATGCCGAGCACCGCGTAGCCGGCCCCTTGCAGCGACGCGAGGTTGTCGCGAAAGTCGCACGCCTGGGTCGTGCAGCCAGGTGTCATCGCGGCGGGGTAGAAGTAGACGATCACCTTGCGGCCGCGGAAGTCGGCGAGCGACACCTCCTTGCCGTCGGCGTCCGGCAGCGTGAAGTCGGGTGCTTGATCACCCGCAGCGAGTCGAGCCACGGAACCACGCTACTGCGCCACGCGGCGGCCCGGGCACTAGGCTGCGCAGGACCTCGGCGGACTCGACCTGCCGAGACGACGAGCCGACGGGACGGGAGCTGGCGTGGCCGACGAGCGCAGCGCGGATGAGATCCAGCGCGACATCGAGCGCTCGCGCGTCGAGCTCGCGTCGGCGATCGACCAGATCGCCTACCGCACCAACCCGAAGCGGCTCGCCGAGAACGCGAAGCGGTCGCTGCGGGAGCGGGCGCAGACGCCGCAGGGGCAGGCCGTCCTGGCGGTTGCCGGCAGCCTGCTCGTCGTGCTGATCGTCCGGCGCGTCCGCAAGCACTCGTCTTCTTGAAACCGGCGTCCTGAGCACCCCGACCGGCTCCGGCCGCAGCCCGGGCGCGCGCACCGCCGTCCTGCTGATCTCCTGCGCCGACCAGCCCGGGCTCGTGCACGCGGTCGCCGAGTTCGTGCTGGCCCAGGGCGGCAACATCGTGCATGCGGAGCAGCACGTCGACGTCGAGTCGGCGGTCTTCTTCCAACGCGTCGAGTTCGAGTCGGCGGCGCCGGCGGCGCAGATCGCGGCCGCGTTCGAGCCGACTCGAGCGCGCTTCGGCATGTCGGTGCGGGTGCGCACGTCCGACGACCGGCCGCGGGTGGCGATCCTCGCCTCGACACAGCCGCACTGCCTGGCCGACCTGCTCGCGCGCTGGCGTTCCGGCGAGTTAGCCGCCGACGTCGTCGCGGTGATCAGCAACCACCCCGACCACGCCGAGCTCGCCGCGTTCCATCGCGTCCCGTTCCACCACCTGCCGGTGACCGCGGAGACGAAGCCGGTCGCCGAAGCCGCGCTGCTCGAGCTGCTGCGCGACCACGACGCCGAGCTGGTGGTGCTCGCGCGGTACATGCAGATCCTCGGTCCGCGCGTGCTCGCCGAATTCCCCTCGCGCGTCATCAACATCCACCACTCGTTCCTGCCGGCGTTCATGGGCGCCCGGCCGTACCACCAGGCGCAGCGCCGCGGAGTGAAGCTGATCGGCGCGACGGCGCACTACGCCACCGCCGAGCTCGACGAAGGGCCGATCATCGCCCAGGACGTGGTGCCGGTGACGCACCGCGACTCGGTGGCCGACATGGTCGGCAAGGGCCGCGACCTCGAGACGGTGGTGCTTGCGCGGGCGGTGCGCGCGCACGTCGAGCACCGCACGCTCGTGTTCGGCAACAAGACGGTCGTCTTCGGCTGACGCCGGTGAGGCCCGATCCTTGGCCGTGGCCTTAGGTACTTAGCGAGTCGCCCGGCGGGTGCTGCCGCTATGGGGCTAACGCGCGGACGAACCGGATCGAGTCGCCGGGCCGCAGCTGGCCCGCGGCGTCCAGGTCGTCCGGGCCGGCCAGCACTGCGAGCACCGGGTACCCGCCGGTCACCGGCGCGTCCGGGCCGAACAGGATCGGCCGGCCGTCGGGCGGCACCTGCAACGCGCCGGGCAGCACCGGCTCGCTCGGCAACTCGTCGTCGACCAGCCGCACGAGCCGAGGCCCGTCGAGCCGGATGCCGACGCGGTCGCTGTGTGTGCGCACCGTCCAATCCGCGTGGACCAGCATGTCTCGCGCGGTCGGGGCGAACCACTCGTCGCGCGGGCCGAAGCGCACCTCCAGGGCACGACGCGGCGCCGCGGGCACGGCGGCGGCGCCGCTCACCTCGCCGGTCGGCCGGCCGACCGGCAGCCGATCGCCCGCGCGCAGCG
Organism: uncultured Jatrophihabitans sp.; assembly: GCF_964251945.1. Taxonomy (GTDB): domain Bacteria; phylum Actinomycetota; class Actinomycetes; order Mycobacteriales; family Jatrophihabitantaceae; genus Jatrophihabitans. Next base: position 83,084 of record NZ_CAXULP010000004.1, on the reverse strand, counting down.
GCGGCGGCCCGAGGCCGCTCAGCACGTCGCTGCTGCGCGAGCCCAGCACCTCGTCGACGGCGAGGCCGCCGCGGACGGCGAGATAGCTGCGCGCCCCCTGCGCCGGCGCGCCGAGCCGGACGACCGAACCCGCGCGCAGGCTCACCGCCACACCCCAGTCCGGCGCGCCGGGGCAGCGCGCGCCAGTCAGCGCGATCGTCGCCGGGTCGAGCAGCCGCACCGTCAGCCCGCCGAGGGTGGCCTCGACGGCGGCCGCGCCCGGCGGGTTGCCGACGAGGCGGTTGGCGAGCCGGAGCGCCCCGCGATCGAACGCCCCGCAGCTCGGCACCCCCAGCCTGGCGTAGCCGGGCCGGCCGAGGTCCTGGACGGTCGCGAACGGACCCGGGTCGACGATCTCGATCACCGGCCCGTCGCCACCGCCCGGAAGCGCACCGGCGTGCCAGGCGTCAGCAGCGTCGGCGGGTCGCGCTCGAGGTCCCACAGCGGCGCGGAGGTCCGGCCGAGCAGCCGCCACCCGCCCGGCGACGCCCGCGGGTAGACGCCGGTGAACTCGCCGGCGATCGCGACCGAGCCGGCCGGCACCGAGGTGCGCGGTTCGGCCAGCCGCGGCACGTGCAGCGCGGGGTCGAGTCCGGTCAGGTACGCGAAACCCGGGACGAATCCGCAGAACGCCACGACGTAGCGGCCCGCCGTGTGCGCGGCGACCAGCTGCTCTGGGTCGAGGGCGAGCTCGGCCGCTGTCGAGGCGAGGTCGGCGCCGTCATAGCGGACGTCCAGCACGACCGGAAGGCCCTGGCCAACGTCGACCGAGCGGAGTCCGGGCTCCAGCCCGAGCAGCCGCTCGGCGAGGCCGGCGAGGGCACCGCGTTGCGCCCGGACCAGCACGGTGCGCGCCGCGGGCACGACCTCGAGCACGGCGGGGTCGGCGTCCAGAGCAGCGGCGAGCGCGAGGACCAGACGGGAATCGGCTGGCTCGGCGAGCAGCGCCGCGCTGCCGTACGGCCTGATCCTCACGGCGCGAAGGGGGTCAGCGTGACGCCGGCGTCCAGCAGCGTCCGGCGGATCTCGGTGGCGAGGTACACCGCGCCGGGCGTGTCGCCGTGGACGCACAGCGAGCGGGCGAGGACCGGCAGGACAGTGCCGTCGATGGCCGTCACCCGGTGGTGCAGCGCGAACGCGGCCGCCCGCGCGACGACTTCGTACGGGTCCTCGATCACCGCGCCGCGCTCTGCCCGCGGCACCAGCCGGCCGGCGGGTGAGTACGCGCGGTCGGCGAACGCCTCGGGCACGAACGGCAAGCCGGCCGCCGAGGCCGCGTGTTCCATCGCCGAGCCGGGCAACGCCAGCAACGGCAGGCTCGGGTCGAAGGCGGTCACCGCGCTCGCCACGGCGCCCGCCTGCTCCGCGTCGTCGGCGGCCGTGTTGTAGAGCGCGCCATGGGGTTTCACGTACCGCACCCGGGTTCCGGCTGCTCGCGCGCACGCTTCGAGCGCGCCCAGCTGGTACAGCACGTCGGCGGCGAGCTCGTCGGGATCCATGTCGATCCGCCGCCGCCCGAAGCCGGCCAGATCGCGGTAGCCGACCTGCGCGCCGATCGCCACGCCGCGCTGCGCCGCGGCCGCGCACACCCGGCGCATTGTGACCGGATCGCCGGCGTGGAACCCGCACGCGACGTTGGCGCTCGTGACGACGTCCAGCAGCGCGTCGTCGTCGCCGAGCCGCCAGACGCCGAATCCCTCGCCGAGGTCGGCGTTGAGATCGAACTGCATCGGTCAACGGTAGTGCGGCACACAGTCGCGGGCTTGCGAACAGCCCCGACCCCTGGGTTACGCTGCGCAGCAAGGCTTGCCTTACCTTACCGACGGTCACTTACCGACGGTCGTCATTCACCGCCGTCGCCGCCGAAGGGATCCGCGCCCGTGCTGCCCACCTTCGTCATCGGCTTGCGCGAAGGGCTCGAGGCAGCGCTCATCGTCGGCATCATCGCGGCCTTCCTGCGCAAGCAGGGCCGCCGGGATCTGCTGCGCTGGGTGCTTGCCGGCGTCGGCGTCGCCGTCCTGCTCTGTGTCGGCGCCGGCGTTGCGCTGGAGGTCTACTCGCAGAACCTGCCGCAGAAGCAGCAAGAGGGCCTGGAGACCGTGATCGGCGCCCTCGCCGTCGGCATGGTCACTTACATGGTGGTCTGGATGCGGCGCAACTCGCGGCACCTGAAGGGCCAGCTCGAGGGCCTCGCGGCCGATGCGCTCGCCGGCGGCCCGCGGGCGGGCGCCGGCGTCGCGATGGTGCTGATGGCGTTTCTCGCCGTGATCCGCGAGGGCCTCGAGACCGTCGTCTTCCTGTTGGCGGCGTTCAACGAGTCCGGCAGCAGCGGCGCCGCCGGGTTCGGGGCCGTCCTCGGCATCGCCGTCGCCGTGGTCCTCGGCTACGGCATCTACCGCGGCGGCGTGCGGCTGAACCTGTCCAAATTCTTCCGCGCGACCGGCCTGGTGCTCGTGCTGGTGGCGGCCGGTCTGGTCGTCAACGCGCTGCACACCGCGCACGAGGCCGGCTGGCTCGATGCCGGCCAGGGCGCCACGGTCGATTTGAGCTGGCTGGCCGAGCCCGGCTCGGTGCGCGCCTCGCTGCTCACCGGCATGCTCGGCATCCAGAGCCGGCCGGTCGTCGTCGAGGTCGTCGGCTGGCTGGTCTACCTCGTGCCGGTGGGGCTGTTCGTGGCCTGGCCGCCCGGAAAGGCGGCGCCCGCTCGGCTGCTGGCCCGGGCCGGCGGCGTGGTCGCTGCGCTGGCCGCCGCTGCCGCGCTGACCCTGACGCTGTCGACGCCGGCCCGCCCCGCGAGCCGGCCGGTCACCACCGCCGGCGCGATCAGCGCGCAGGTCGTCGGCCGTTCGGCGCAGGGCGTCGAGGTCCGCACCCAGTCCCAGCAGCCGGTCGGGGGGGTCGTTGGCGCGTCGACGACATACGCGCTTTCCGGGCAGGGCTCGCAGCGGCGCGGGGGCGTCGACACCGAGGCCTACCGCGGCCAGGCTGCCGAGGCGCTCGCCGCCTCCTCGAACCCGGCCCGGCCGGCCCGGCTCACCGTCGCGCAAATCGCCGCGCTGAACGGCGGCCGGTTGCCGATCGGGCTCTCCCCGAGCGCAGGTTCACTGCCCGCGACCTACCGCGCTGCGCGCACGCTGACCGTCTGGGTCGACCCGCGCACCGACCGGGTGGTCGACCTCGGGTGGAGCGAGCAGGTGTCCGTGTCGGTGCGCGACGCCGCCGGTGTCTTCGCGCTCGACGAGCCGCTCGGCACGGCAACGACCCGGTTGCCGGCGGCCGCGGTGCGCCTCTCGGCAGCCGCGGCGACCGCTGCCGGCGCGACGCTCGACAACCGTGCGCGGCTCCACACGCTCGCCGTCTGGTGCGCGGCGTTCGCCCTCGTCGCCCTGCTCGTCGCCGCGGCGTTTGCGCTGGTGCTGCGCCGCCGCGAGCGGCCGATGTCGGCCGTGCTGAACGCCACGCCGGAGCTTGTACGTGGTTAGGGTAGCCTCTCCTAACCATAGCCTCGGAGGATGATCTTCATGCCGCGTCGCCGCGCCCGCGTGACCACCCTTGCCGCGCTCCCCGTCGCCGCGCTCACGCTGGCCGCTTGCACCAGCGGGTCCGGCCCGGGCAGCGCAGCGTCCTCCTCAAGCGGCTCCAGCGCGGCTACCGAGACGGGCGCCCGCGTCGCGAACGTCACCATCACCGCCGCCAAGGGCTGCACGGCGGACGCGACGACCCTCGCAGCCGGCGGCGTCACCTTCAAGGTCACGAACAAGGACGCCACCGCGGTCAGCGAGATCGAGCTGCTCAGCGGCGAGCGGATCATCGGCGAGAAGGAGAACCTGCCGGCCGGCTTCTCCGGCGAGTTCGCCGTCACCGTCACGGCCGGCGCCTACACGCTCTACTGCCCCGGCGCGGCCACCGAGCGCTCGCCGATCAAGGTCACCGGCCTGTCGACGTCGACGAACGGGGACTCCACCGTGGCCGCCGCGCTCGCCGCCGCGACCAAGAACTACGCCACCTACGTCAACACCCAGGTCGCGGCGTTACTCGTCGCCGCCAAGAAGCTCGACGCCACCCTGCACGGCTCGAGCCTCACCGCGGCGCAGGCGGCCTACATGGAGTCGCGCCCGTTCTACGAGAAGATCGAGCCGGTCGCCGAGTCCTTCGTCAACGGCAAGGACAACCTCGACGCCGACATCGACGTGCGCATCGGGGACACCACCTTCGCCCAGTGGCGTGGTTTCCACCGGATCGAGTACGGGTTGTTCAAGATGCGGTCGCTGGCCGGCCTGGCCGGATTCGGCGACAAGCTCGTCGCCGACGTGGGACGGCTCGTGCAGAAGACCTCGGGCCTGCGCTACCAGCCGACCGAGCTCGCCAACGGCGCGCAGGAGCTGCTGGACGAGGTGGCCTCGAGCAAGATCACCGGTGAGGAAGAGGCCTACTCCGGCATCGACCTGCTCGACTTCGCCAACAACGACGAAGGCGCCGAGCAGGCCTTCGCCCAGCTGCAGCCGGCCCTCGCCAAGATCGATGCGACGCTGGCGACGACGATCCAGACGCGGTTCACCGCGCTGGACAAGCTGGTCGACAGCTACCGCACCGGCGCCAACCCGTCGGGGTTCAAGCTGTACAACGAACTCACCCAGGCGGACAAGGTCGCGCTCGCGGCGGCCGTGAAGGCGGTCGCCGAACCGCTGTCGCAGGTAGGTTCGAAGGTCGCCAACGCGTGAGTGACCGTTAGGGAATGACATTGACGCATGACGGGCCCGAGCCGCGGCGCACGAGCCGGCGAGGCTTCCTCGGCGGCGCGCTCGGCACGGCCGGCGTGCTCGCGGCCGGCGGCGCAGGCTTTGGCGTCGCCCGCGCGACCGAGCCGGCGGCAGACGGGCGCGTGGGCGATGTCGTGCCGTTCTACGGCCTGCACCAGGCAGGCATCGCCACCCCGGCGCAGGACCGGCTCGCGTTCGCGGCGTTCACGGTGACGGCCACCGAGGCCGACCAGGTGGCGCAACTGCTCGGCACCTGGGCCGCGGCGGCCGCCCAGCTCAGCAAAGGCCTGCCGGTCGGCGCCGTCGACAACTCGCCGCTGGCGCCGCCGATCGACACCGGCGAGGCGGTCGGGCTGGGCGCGGCGAACCTCACGATCACCGTCGGCTTCGGCCCGTCGCTGTTCGACGACCGGTTCGGCCTGCAGGGCAAGCGGCCGGCCGCGCTCGCCGACCTGCCCGCGCTGCCCGGCGACACGCTCGACCCGAACCGCACCGGCGGCGACTTGTGCGTGCAGGCCTGCTCCGACGACCCGACGGTCGCCTTCCACGTCATCCGCAACTTCGCCCGCCTCGCCCGTGGCACCGCGGTGATGAAGTGGTCGCAGCTCGGCTTCGGCCGGACGTCCTCGACGTCAGACAAGCAGCAGACCGAGCGCAACCTGCTCGGCTTCAAGGACGGCACGAACAACATCAAGGACGAGAGCACCGCGGACTTCGACGACTACGTCTGGGTCGGCGCGGAGTCCGACCAAGGGTGGATGCGCGGCGGCAGCTACCTGGTCGCCCGGCGGATCCGGATGCTGATCGAGTCCTGGGACATCGACTACCTCGCCGATCAGGAGAACGTGATCGGCCGGTTCAAGACATCAGGCGCGCCGCTCACCGGCAAGAACGAGTTCGACACGGTCGATCTGCAGGCCACCAAGAAGGGCGGCCAGCCGGTGATCCCCATCGACGCGCACATCCGCCTCGCCTCGCCGGAGACGAACGCCGGCCAGAAGATCCTGCGCCGCGGCTACTCCTACACCGACGGCATCGATCCGGAGACCGGGCTGCTCGACGCCGGGCTCTTCTTCATCTGCTTTCAAAAGGACCCGCGCAAGCAGTTCGTCCCGATCCAACGCAAGCTCGGCAGCCATGACGCGCTGAACGAGTACATCCGCCACACCGGCAGCGGGCTGTTCGCCGTGCCGCCCGCGCCAAAGGCCGCGGGGGACTGGTGGGGCAAGGAGCTGTTCCAGTAACGCGCGCCGTCATGCCCTGTGGTCGTCATGGCGTGCGCAGAGCATGACTGTTCAGATGTCAGGATGGCGCGCATGACCGACGTCGTGCTGCTCGGCTCCACCGGCTCGATCGGCACCCAGACGGTCGACGTGGTCGCGGCCGCCGGCGACCGCTTCCGGGTGAGCGCGATCGCGGCCGGCGGCGGCAATGTCGCGCTGCTCGCCGACCAGGCGGCGGCCCTGCGAGTGCGCGATATCGGTGTGACCCGGGAAGACTCCGTGGCCGAGCTGCGCGAGGCGCTGGCCAAGGTCTGGCCGGCCGACGCGCCGGCCCCCGCGATCCACGCCGGCCCCGGCGCGACCGCCGAGCTCGCCGGCCTGGGCTGCGACGTCGTGCTGAACGCCGTCGCGGGCTCCGCCGGCCTGCGTGCCACCCTCGCCGGGCTGGCCGCGGGCCGCGTCGTCGCGCTGGCGAACAAGGAGTCGCTGATCGCCGGCGGCCCGCTCGTCACCGCTGCCGCCGCGCCGGGCCAGCTCGTCCCCGTCGACTCCGAGCACTCCGCGCTGGCGCAGTGCCTGCGCGCCGGCCGCGCGGACGAGGTCCGGCGGCTGCTGGTCACCGCCAGCGGCGGCCCGTTCCGCGGGCGGCCGCGCGCCGAGCTGGCCGACGTCACCCCCGCGCAAGCCCTCGCGCACCCGACCTGGGACATGGGCCGGCTCGTCACTACGAACTCGGCGACGCTGGTGAACAAGGGCCTCGAGGTGATCGAGGCGCACCTGCTCTTCGACATCCCCTATGAGCAGATCGACGTCGTGGTGCACCCGCAGTCGGTGATCCACTCGATGGTGGAGTTCGTCGACGGGTCGACCATCGCGCAGGCGTCGCCGCCGGACATGCGGCTGCCGATCTCGCTCGCCCTCGGCTGGCCGGACCGGGTCCCCGACGCCGCCCGCGCCGTCGACTGGACGACCGCGCAGAGCTGGACGTTCGAGCCCCTCGACGACGCCGCTTTCCCGTCCGTCGGGCTGGCGCGGCGAGCCGGGGCGGCCGGCGGCTGCGCGCCCGCGGTCTACAACGCGGTGAACGAGCAGCTCGTCGCGGCCTTCCACGCCGGCGCGATCGGCTTCCTGCAGATCGTCGACACGATCGCCGCAGTGCTGGACGAGTGGCTGAGCGTGCGCCACGCCGCCGCCGGGAACCCGCGTACCGTCGAAGACGTCGAACTAGCGGAGGGCTGGGCGCGCGAGCGCGCGGCCGTCTTCACTAACTGAGCCCTTTCCACTGGCTGAGCGGGGAGAAAGGAGCCGGCGCACCCGTGCCGACTTGGCTGCTCTACACGCTCGGCGTCCTAGTGTTCGCCGTCGGGCTGCTGTTGTCGATCGCGCTGCACGAGATCGGGCACATGGTGCCGGCGAAGAAGTTCGGCGTGAAGGTGACGCAGTACATGGTGGGTTTCGGTCCCACGCTGTGGTCGCGCAAGCGCGGCGACACCGAATACGGCTTCAAGGCCATCCCGCTCGGCGGCTACATCCGGATGATCGGCATGGTGCCGCCGCGCGCCGACGGCAAGGTCTCGCGCTGGCCGCGCCGCCTCGCGCTCGCCGTCGAGGACTTCCGCAAGGTCAGCCGCAGCGAGATCGAGCCCGCCGACGAGGACCGCCAATTCTACCGCCTCACGCCTGGCAAAAAGATGATCATCATGCTCGGCGGGCCGTGCATGAACCTGCTGATCTTCCTGGTGCTCTTCATCGTGCTGATCACCACGATCGGCATCGAGCACAGCAAGCAGACGACGACCGTCTCATCGCTGGTCAAGTGCGTCGTCCCGGCGAACTCGACGGCCGCGACGAACAACAGCTGCCCCGTGGGCGCGAAGGCGCCGCCGGCGAAGGGCGTGCTCCGGCCGGGCGACACGTTCGTGTCCATCAACGGTGTCGCGGTGACGAGTTGGACCCAGCTCACGTCGTTGATCGAGCCGGCCGCCGGCAAACCGCTGACGATCGTCGTCGACCGCAAGGGCACGCCGACCACCCTGCATGTCACGCCGGTGACCAACAAGAACTACGTCGGCGACACCGGCAAGCTCGCCAGCGTGGGCTTCCTCGGCTTCGCGCCGTTCGTCCACACGTACTTCGAGACGGTGCCGGTCACCGGCGTGCCGGGCCAGATCGGCAGCCAGATCAAGCTCGGCCTGGACGCGCTGGGCCGCTACCCGTCGAAGATCAGCAACCTGTGGGGGACGGTGTTCGACGGCAAGAAGCGCGACCCGGCCGGCGCGGTCGGGGTGGTCGGCATCGGGCGCATCTCCGGCGACCTGGCGAGCACTCATCAACTCGACGGCAAGGAGAAGTTCGTCACCCTGCTGGGCCTGCTGGCGAGCGTCAACCTGCTGCTGTTCTTCTTCAACCTGCTGCCGCTGCTGCCGCTGGACGGCGGCCACGTGGCCGGCGCGCTGGTCGAGTCCGCCAAACGCGGCCGGGCCAGGCTGCGGGCGCGCCGGCGCAACCCGGCAGACGCCCCGGATCTGGGCGCTGGGGCGCCCGCGCATCGGCAGATCTTCGTCGACACCGCCTCGATGCTGCCGGTGATGTACGTGGTGGCCTCGGTGCTCGGATTGCTGACCCTGCTCACCCTGTACGCCGACATCGTGAAGCCGATCCATCCGTTGGGCGGATAATCACATCGTGACCGTGAACCTGGGTATGCCCGCACCGGCGCCGACCGTCCTCGCGCCCCGTCGCACGTCCCGCCAGATCAAGGTGGGCTCGGTGCTCGTCGGCGGCAACGCGCCGGTGTCGGTGCAGTCGATGACGACGACGCTGACCTCCGACGTCAACGCCACGCTGCAGCAGATCGCCGAGTTGACGGCGGCCGGCTGCGACATCGTCCGGGTGGCCTGCCCATCGGCCGACGACGCCGAGGCGCTGCCGGCGATCGCGCGCAAGTCGCAGATCCCGGTGATCGCCGACATCCACTTCCAGCCGAAGTACGTCTTCGCCGCGATCGACGCCGGCTGCGCGGCGGTGCGGGTGAACCCCGGCAATATCAAGGCGTTCGACGACAAGATCGGCGAGATCGCGCGCGCCGCGGCAGACGCCGGCACCTCGATCCGGATCGGCGTGAACGCCGGCTCGCTGGACAAGCGGCTGCTCGCCAAGCACGGCAAGGCGACGCCCGAGGCGCTGGTCGAGTCGGCGCTGTGGGAGGCCTCGCTGTTCGAGGAGCACGGCTTCCGCGACTTCAAGATCTCGGTCAAGCACAACGACCCGGTCGTGATGGTGCGCGCCTACGAGCTGCTCGCCGAGTCGTGCGACTACCCCCTGCACCTCGGCGTCACCGAGGCCGGCCCGACGTTCCAGGGCACGATCAAGTCCGCCGTGGCGTTCGGAGCGCTGCTCTCGCGCGGCATCGGCGACACCATCCGCGTCTCGCTGTCCGCGCCGCCGGTCGAAGAGGTCAAGGTCGGGCTCGCGATCCTCGAGTCGCTGAACCTTCGGCAGCGGCGCCTGGAGATCGTGTCCTGCCCGTCATGCGGCCGCGCGCAGGTGGACGTCTACAGCCTCGCCGAGCGGGTCACCGCAGGGCTTGAAGGCATCGAGGTGCCGCTGCGCGTCGCGGTCATGGGCTGCGTGGTGAACGGCCCGGGCGAGGCGCGCGAGGCCGATCTCGGCGTCGCGTCCGGCAACGGCAAGGGCCAGATCTTCGTGAGGGGCGAGGTCGTCAAGACCGTCCCCGAGTCGCAGATCGTCGAGACGCTGATCGAAGAGGCGTTGCGGATGGCCGACGAGATCGGCGCGAGCGTCGGCGGCGCGGGCAGCCCCACCGTCTCGGTCTCCTGACCCGGCGGGTTTGCCTCGCGCACGCGCTGAGGAGCGAGCTCACCAAGGCCGAGGCGAGCGACGTGATCGAGCGTCTGCAGGCCTAAACCGGCCGCGGCTGACGGCACCGCGGCCGAGGCGCCGCACGTCGTCAGCTGTTGACGCTTCGCCGTCGGCGGCGCGCCGCGTCCACTACGGTCGCTCTCGTGAGCACGCTGCTGGACCGGCCGGTCGATCAGCCCGGTGACGGCGTCCGGGTGCGCGCGTTGGGCGACGCCGACCGCGCGGAGCTGCAACGGCTGCTGGATGAAGACCCGATCGTCAACGTCGTCGTCGCCGGCCGGTTGCGCGCGGTGCGCTCACTCGACCCGGCGACGTTCGGCGGCGTGCTCTACGGTGCCGAGGACGCAACCGGCCAACTGCGGGCTGCGCTGTTCGCCGGCGGCAACCTCGTGCCCGTCGGCGACGGCGAAGCCGAGTTGCGGGCGCTCGCCCACGAGGTCGGCCGCACGCCGCGGTCCTGCAGCTCGATCGTCGGCAGGGACACCGCGGTGCGCGCCGTCTGGGACGTGCTCGAGCCGCTGTGGGGCACGCCGCGGGCGGTAAGGGAACGCCAGCCGTTGCTCAGCCTCGACCGCGACGCCGACCTCGTCCCGGCCGATCCCCGGGTGCGCGCCATGACGCTGTCCGACTTCGACCGCTACATGCCGGCCGCGGCGGCGATGTTCACCGAGGAGCTGGACATCTCCCCGCTCGAGGTCGGCGCGGCCGACTACCAGCGGCGCATCGCCGGGCTCATTCGGCACCGGCGCGCGTTCGGCATCGTCGACGACGACGGCAGCGTGTCGTTCAAGGCCGACATCGGCGCGGTGTCTCCGCACACCTGCCAGGTGCAGGGCGTGTGGGTGCGGCCGGACCTGCGCGGGCGTGGGCTGGGCGGCGCGGCGCTGCCGGCGGTGCTGCACCAGGCGTTGGCGCTGGCGCCGACCGTCAGCCTCTACGTGAACGACTACAACACCGCGGCGTGTCGCATGTACGAACGCCTCGGCATGCGCCAAGTCGCCACCCTCCGCACGCTGCTCTTCTAGCTCTGCTCTTCTAGCCCGTTCTCCTGGTTCCGTGCTGCTCGTTTCGACGGCGAAAATCGACAGCACGGAACCAGGAGAAGCGGACGGCGGGCTTATCGCGGCGGTGTCGGCGCCGGTCCATAGGGTGCGTCGCATGAGCTTGGATGCGGTGATCTTCGACTGGGGCGGCACCCTGACGCCGTGGCACACCATCGAGTCGCGCCACGCCTGGCTGGCGACGGTGGGCGACGACGAGCTCGCCGACCGGCTCGCCGCGGCCGAGGCGGAGCTCTGGCTGCGCTCGCGCGACGAGCACCGCAGCGGCACGTTGCACGAGATCTACACCGCCGCCGGCGTCGTGCCCACCGACGCGATGCACGCCGCGATGCGCGGCTGGTGGGAGCCGCACACCCACCTCGACCCCGACGTGCCACCGCTGTTCGATGCGCTTCGCGCCCGCGGCATTAAGATCGGCGTGCTGTCCAACACGATCTGGGCACGTGCCGAGCACGAGCGGATCTTCGCCCGCGACGGCGTGCTGCAACACATCGACGGCGCCGTCTACACCTCCGAGATCCCGTGGACGAAGCCGCACCCCGAGGCGTTTCGCGCCGCGCTCGCGGCGGTCGGCGTCGACGACCCGGCCCGCGCGCTGTTCGTCGGCGACCGGCCGTTCGACGACATCCACGGCGCCAAGTCCGTCGGCATGCACGCCGTCCTCGTCCCGCACAGCGACATCCCCGAGGTGCAGAGAGGGCCGGTCGAGGGCGAGGCGGACGCGGTGGTCCAGCGACTGGCTGACGTTCTCGCGGTCGTCGACTCGATCTGATGTCGAGACAGGACTCGGGTTGCGGCCTTCTGATGGAATCGACAGGCGGACCCGTCGACGTCGGACGAGCCCGAGAAGCCGACCCGGCGAGAGGCAAGTGATGACGTCAGCGCTCCTGCTGTTGCTGCGCGATCGGCTGCGGCCGTACCGCCGGTGGCTTGCGCTCGTCGTCGGCCTGCAGCTGGCCGGCACGATCGCCGCGCTCTACCTGCCCACCCTGAACGCCGACATCATCGACAACGGCGTCGCCACCGGGAACACCGGCTACATCCTGCGCACCGGCAGCTGGATGCTCGCCGTCAGCGTCGTGCAGATCAGTTGCGCGGTCGTCGCCGTCTACTTCGGCGCGCGCACCGCGATGAGCTTCGGGCGCGACGTGCGCGCGGCGCTGTTCGCCCGGGTCGGCTCGTTCTCGGCGCGCGAGATGGCGCACTTCGGCGCGCCGTCGCTGATCACCCGGACGACGAACGACGTCCAGCAGGTGCAGATGCTCGTCGTGCTCACCTGTTCGATGATGATCACCGCGCCGATCACCGCGGTCGGCGGAGTGATTATGGCGGTGCGCCAGGATGCCGGGCTGTCCTGGCTGCTCGTCGTCTGCGTGCCGTTGCTCGCGGTGCTGATCGCGCTCATCGTGCGGCGGATGGTGCCGGAATTCCGCTCGATGCAGACGCGCATCGACGTGGTCAACCGCGTGCTGCGCGAGCAGATCGCCGGCGTGCGGGTCGTGCGCGCGTTCGTCCGCGAGCCGGTCGAGCGGCAGCGCTTCGCCGAGGCGAACGAGCAGCTGACCAACACCGCGCTGCGGGCCGGCCGGCTGCAGGCGCTGATCTTCCCGACGGTGCTGCTCGTGCTCAACGCCTCGAGCGTCGCCGTGCTGTGGTTCGGCGCGAGCCGGGTCGACTCCGGCCAGATGCAGGTCGGCTCGCTGACCGCCTACCTCAACTACCTGGCGCAGATTCTGATGTCGGTGCTGATGGGCACCTTCATGTTGATGATGATCCCGCGCGCGTCGGTGTGCGCGGAGCGCATCGTCGAGGTGCTCGACACCCGGTCGTCCGTCGTCCCGCCGACGCAGCCGGTGACCACGCTGGCGACCCGCGCCGAAGTCGAGTTCCGCGGGGTCTCCTTCGCCTATCCAGGCGCGGCCTCGCCGGTCCTCCAGGACGTCGCCTTCACCGCCTCGCAGGGGCAGACGACGGCGATCATCGGCAGCACCGGCGCGGGCAAGACGACGTTGCTCTCGCTCGTCCCGCGGCTCATCGACGTCACCGGCGGCGCCGTGCTCGTCGACGGCGTGGACGTGCGCGACCTCGACCCGGACACCCTGTGGGGACGGCTGGGGTACGTGCCGCAGAAGTCCTACCTGTTCTCCGGCACGATCGCCAGCACGCTTCGGCACGGCGACCCGGCCGCCACTGACGATCAGCTGTGGGAGGCGCTGCGCGTCGCGCAGGCGCGGGATTTCGTGGAGCGGCTGGCCGGCGGCCTCGACGCGCCGGTCGCCCAGGGCGGCGCCAACCTGTCCGGCGGGCAACGGCAGCGGCTGGCCATCGCCCGGGCGATCGTGCGGCGGCCGGAGATCTACCTGTTCGACGACGCGTTCTCCGCCCTCGACCCAGGCACCGACGCCCGGCTGCGCGCGGCCCTGCGGCCGGCGACCCGCGACGCGGCGGTGCTCGTCGTCGCGCAGCGGGTCTCGACGATCCTCGACGCCGACCAGATAGTGGTGCTGGACGCCGGACGCGTGGTCGGCCGAGGCGCGCACGCCGAGCTGCTCGACAGCTGCCCGCCGTATGCGGAAATCGTCCGAAGCCAGCTGCGCGCCGACGAGTCGGCCGCATGAGCGCCACCCACGAAATCGCTCCGCAAAAGAACGCTCCACGATTCCGCGTGGACCCCGCGTGAGCGCCACCCCACGAAATCGCTCCGCACAGAACGCTCCACGATTCCGCGTGGACCCCGCGTGAGCGCCACCAGCAAGGCGCCGCTGCCGTCGCGCTTGCCCCCGGCGGGCCAGGCAGCGCGCCGCGGCGGCGGCCCACCGTGGATGGCGGGCGTCATGCCGGCGGAGAAGTCGGTGAACTTCGGGCCGTCGGCCAAGCGGTTGCTCGGCTGGCTGCGCCCGGAGCGGTTGCCGGCGATCCTCGTCACGGCGCTCGCCGTCACGAGCATCGCGCTCACAGTGGTTGGCCCGCGGCTGCTCGGCCATGCCACCAATCTGATCTTCGCCGGTTACCTCGGCGACCGGTTGCCGCATTCGGCCTCGCTCGCGCAGGCCGTCGCGGCGGCGCGCGAACGCGGCGACGGCCAGTACGCCGACCTGCTGCGCAGCATGCACGTGCTGCCCGGCGTGGGCGTCGACTTCGGCGCGCTCGGGCGGGTGCTCATGCTCGCCGTCGGGGTGTACGTCGTCAGCGGCGTGCTGTCCTGGCTGCAGGGCTACGTGCTCAACGGCGTCGTGCAGCGCACCGTCCTACGGCTGCGCAGCGAGGTCGCGGACAAGCTGAACCGGCTGCCGCTCGCCTACTTCGACGGGCAGCAGCGCGGCGAGATCCTCAGCCGGGTCACCAACGACATCGACAACATCTCCCAGACGCTACAGCAGACGATGAGCCAGCTGCTCACCTCGTTGCTCACGGTGGTCGGGGTCGTCGCGATGATGTTCGTGATCTCGCCTTTGCTGGCGCTGATCGCGCTCGTCACGATTCCGGTCTCGACGTTCGTGACGCGGCGGATCGCGCGGCGCTCGAAGGGCCACTTCGTCAACCAGTGGCGCACCACGGGCGCTTTGAACGGGCACATCGAGGAGTCGTTCACCGGCGCGGAGCTGGTGAAGGTCTTCGGCCGGCAACGCGAGTCCGAGCAGACGTTCGCCACTCACAACGACGAGCTGTTCCGGGCCAGCTTCGGCGCCCAGTTCGTCTCCGGCCTGATCATGCCGGCGATGATGTTCATCGGAAACCTCAACTACGTCGCCGTCGCGGTGGTCGGCGGCCTGCGCGTCGCGTCCGGGTCGATGAGCCTCGGCGACGTCCAGGCGTTCATCCAGTACTCGCGGCAGTTCACCCAGCCGCTCACCCAGGTTGCCTCGATGGCGAACCTGCTGCAGTCCGGCGTCGCGTCTGCCGAGCGGGTCTTCGACCTGCTGGACGCGCCGGAGCAGAGCCCGGAGCCCGCGACGTCCGAGCAGCCAGCGCAACGCCGCGGCCGCGTCGAGTTCGAGCACATCTCGTTCCGCTACCAGCCAGACAAGCCATTGATCGACGACCTGTCGCTGGTGGCCGAGCCCGGGCACACGATCGCCATCGTCGGGCCGACGGGCGCCGGCAAGACCACGCTCGTGAACCTGATCATGCGCTTCTACGAGCTCGACGGCGGCCGCATCACCCTCGACGGCGTCGACATCGCCGAGCTGCGGCGCGACGATCTGCGCTCGGAGATCGGCATGGTGCTGCAGGACACCTGGCTGTTCGGCGGCACCATCCGCGCCAACATCGCCTATGGGCGCCCTGGCGCCACCGAGGCAGAGGTGCTCGACGCGGCGCGGGCCAGCTACGTCGACCGGTTCGTGCAGGCCTTGCCGGACGGCTACGACACCGTCCTCGACGAAGAATCGAGCAACCTGTCCGCCGGGCAGAAGCAGCTGATCACCATCGCCCGGGCGTTCATCGCGCAGCCGTCGCTGCTGATCCTCGACGAGGCCACGAGCGCGGTGGACACCCGCACCGAGCTGCTCGTGCAGCGGGCGATGGCGGCGCTGCGCGCTCACCGCACGAGTTTCGTGATCGCGCACCGGCTGTCGACGATCCGCGACGCCGATCTGATCCTCGTCATGGCGGACGGCGCCATCGTCGAGCAGGGCAAGCACCGCGAGCTCGTCGGCCGCGGCGGCGCGTACGAGCGGTTGTACCGCGCGCAGTTCGGCACGACCGACCAGCCGAGTTCCGTCTAGCCGCCGCGCCGCTGCTCGCCGCCCGCTCGGATCGCTGACAGTGGTCAGTTCTGCGGGTGAGTGGTCAGCTAGAAGCGACCACTGACCGCGAAAATGACCACTGACCGCCACGGCGGCGCGATGGTCACGTGCCGGGAAAGGCCGTGGCGGCGCTGCCCGGGGAGCTGAGCGCCCGCCACCGCGTCGCCCGCACCGCGCTGGCGATGAGCGCCGCCTGCGCGATCGTGCGCAGACCGGCAGCGCGTTGGCCGGTGGTCGATGCGGCACGCAGGTAGAGGTAGCGCCAGCCGGCCGCGCAGGCGTCCTCGAGCCGCGCAGCGAGGGCGCGAGCGGCCGCCGCGTCGTCGACCGGATACAGCGCGGGGTAGTCGGCGAGCGGCTCGACCGGCGTCAGCCCCGCCGCCGCGATGACGTCGACGGTGTCGTTTCGCAGCGCTTCGTGGGCGTCCGAGCACTGGACGGCGAGCGCTTCGGCGCCGCCCGCCCTGGGCCCGAGCACGGCGTAGCCGAAGACGGCCTGATGTTCGGCTGCGAGAGCGTTCTGCCACGCGTCGTCGAGCGCGCTCACCGCGGCCGCCAGTCCCCGATCAGTGGTGCGGTATGAGCCCAGTGGCGCGATATATCGCGCCACTCAATGGACATCGCGCCACTCAACCTGTTCATTGCAACGGCTGTGCTCACCGCAGCAGCTCCGCGTGGGTCGCCTCGCTGGCGGCGATGCTCGCGAGCAGCGCCGCGACCGCGCCGGTGAGTGAGTTCGCCCGGCGAGCCGCGGCGGTGGCGGCGGCTTCCTCGGCGGCGCGTAGGTAGGCGGCGGTGCGCGGGGTCCCGCGCGGTGCGGTGCTGCTGGCCGAGGGGCTGGGTTGCGCTCCTCGTGCGGTCAGGGCGGCCCGCAGCGCCGCCACGTGCGCGACGTGATCGGCGCGTGCGGCCGTCAACACGGCGCGGACGTCGGGCGCGCCGCCGGTCGTGGCGTCGAGGTCGGCGATGAGGCGCTGCTCCGCATCGACTGCCGCCACGAGCTCTGCGGGGGGCGGGGCGGGCCGATCGGCCGAACGGCGGCTGCGCAGGAATTCTGCGCCCACTCCCGCCCCGCCGCCCAGCAGCACCGCGGCGAAACCGGTGAGCACCCAACGACGGGTGTGCCGGCGAGGCAGCGGCGCGAGTGCAGTGATGCCGAGTTCCGGTTGAGCGGCGACGACCAGTTCGGACGGCGGTGCTGGTTGAGCGGCGACTACCGGTTCGGGCGGCGGCGCCGGTTCGGGGGCGGCGTGTCGTCCGACCGTCGGCTCGGCCTTTTCGCCCGGTTCAGGAACAGATGACGGGTGCGCTGGCCCGGGCTGCGGCCGGTGCGGCAGCGGGGCGGGCGGATCGCTCATGTCCGTGCAAGTTTGGCAGAGCGGATAGGCTCGCCAGTCACATCCGCGCGCACATCTGCACAGCCTTGTGCGAGTGCACAGCCTGCCGAGAGGAATCTCCCACATGCCGCCCGCGACCATCAGCGCGTCCGCGGCCAAAGCTCGCGAGCAGCTGCTCGAGCTGCTCGGCCCGCTGATAGCCGGCGCCGGCTACGACCTCGAGGACGTGCAGGTCGCCGCCGCCGGCCGGCGCAGCCTGGTCCGCGTCACTGTCGACGCCGACGGCGGGATCGACCTCGACGCGGTCGCCGTAGTCAGCCGGCTCGTGTCAGACGCCCTCGACGACGACGCCGCGGGCACCGCCGCCGGACGGCTGCTCGCCGGCGCCTACGTGCTCGAGGTGTCCTC
The DNA here is from genome assembly GCF_964251945.1 of uncultured Jatrophihabitans sp. Taxonomy (GTDB): domain Bacteria; phylum Actinomycetota; class Actinomycetes; order Mycobacteriales; family Jatrophihabitantaceae; genus Jatrophihabitans. Next base: position 65,626 of record NZ_CAXULP010000004.1, on the reverse strand, counting down.
GCCGGGCGTCGACCGGCCGTTGACCGAGCCGCGTCACTGGCGGCGCAACGTCGGGCGGCTGGTGCGCGTCGAACTCGCCGGAGCGCCGACGACCGGGCGGGTGCTCGCCGCCGACGACCTCGGCGTCGCCCTGGACGTCGACGGCGTGCGGCGCCTCGTCGGCTGGGCCGATCTCGGCCGCGGCAAGGTCGAGGTCGAGTTCAACCACGGCGTCGCCCTCGCCGACGACGAAGACGCCGACGACGAAGACGCCGACGACGAAGACGCCGACGAGGGGGGCGAGCTCTGATGGTGGCCGTCGACCTCGCGGCCCTGCGCAGCATCGAGAAAGAGAAGGAGATCTCTTTCGACCAGCTCATCGACGCCCTCGAGACTGCGCTGCTCAGCGCGTACAAGCACACGCCGCATTCCATGCCGCACGCCCGGGTCGTGATCGACCGGCGCAGTGGCGAGGTCGTCGTCTGGGCGCAGGACCTCGACGAGAACGGCGAGGTGGTCGAGGAGTACGACGACACCCCGACCGATTTCGGCCGGGTCGCGGCGATGACCGCGCGCCAGGTGATCCTGCAGCGGCTGCGCGACGCCGAGCACGACCGAACATTTGGCGAGTACTCCGGCCGCGAAGGCGACATCGTCACCGGCGTGATCCAGGCCGACGCCCAGGCCGCGCAGCGCGGGCTCGTGCTCGTCGACATCGGCCATGTCGAGGCGATCCTGCCGCTGTCCGAGCAGGTGCCCGGCGAGCGGTACGCACACGGCGGCCGGCTGCGCGCCTACGTCACCGGTGTGGCCCGCGGCCCCCGCGGCCCGCAGGTGACGGTCAGCCGCACCCATCCCAACCTGGTGAAGAAGCTGTTCGCGCTCGAGGTGCCGGAGATCGCCGACGGCAGCGTCGAGATCGTCGCCGTGGCGCGCGAAGCCGGCCACCGGTCCAAGATCTCGGTGCGGACGGAGGTCGCCGGGCTGAACGCGAAGGGCGCCTGCATCGGCCCGATGGGCCAGCGGGTGCGCAATGTCGTCGCCGAGCTCAACGGCGAGAAGATCGACATCATCGATTGGGCGCCCGAATCGGCCGCGTACGTCGGCAATGCGCTGTCGCCGGCGCACGTTCTGCAGGCCACCCTCGTCGACCCGGCAACCCACGCCGTCAGAGTCGTCGTGCCCGACTTCCAACTGTCCCTCGCCATCGGCCGCGAGGGTCAGAACGCCCGGCTGGCCGCCCGGCTCACCGGGGCGCGGATCGACATCCACAGCGACGCCGAAACGCCCGAGGCGGGTCCGGGCGACGCCCCGCCCGCGGCGGGCGAATCGGCTTTCGCGGGCCCCGGGGAGTAGGCTTGCCGACGGCCGTCGCGTCGTCGACGGCACTCGATCTCGTTCGTTCCGGGGCCCGGTGAACAGCCTGCACCCGATTCGGACGTGCGTCGGGTGTCGCCGCCGGGGTCCGGCCACCGAGTTGCTTCGCGTCGTCGTGGCGCCGGACTCGCCGGGGGACTCCTTCCCGGTCGTGCCCGACCCGCGTCGGCGCATGCCGGGCCGCGGTGCATGGGTGCATCCGAGTCCGGGATGCGTCGAACTGGCCGAGCGACGACGAGCTTTCGGCCGGGCGCTGCGCGTTCCCGGTCCCGTGGACTCGGCGCCGGTCGGCGAGTACGTTGCTGAACTCGAAACACACCCGCCAGCGGACAACCGCAGGAGATGAAGAGCGCATGGATCAGCGATGAAGCGCCAGCGATGAGCAAGTCCACCGACTAAACGGGCCGAGCGGGGTAGCCGCACGGTCCACTCGAAGGAGACACGTGCCAGGCAAGACCCGCGTATCCGCTCTCGCCAAAGAGATCGGCATCAGCAGCAAGGAAGCGATCGAGACGCTCACCTCGATGGGTGAGTACGTGAAGAGCGCCTCGTCCACCGTCGAGGCTCCGGTCGCGCGCAAGCTCCGCGAGGCTTTCCCGGATGCCGCGCCTGCCCCCAAGAAGGTCGCGAAGGCGCCGGCCAAGAAGGCCGCCGCGCCGGCTGCGGCGTCCGCGCCGGTTGCGCCCGCCGGGATCGACGCCCCCGCCGTGTCAGTCGTCCCAGCTGCCGCGGCGCCGCCCGCGGCGCAGGCGCCCGCGCCGCCCGCGCCGCCGGTCCAGCCGCTGCAACCCGTCCAACCTCCCGCACAGCCGATCGCCCCGGCAGCCGGCGGGCCGGCTGCGCCGACCCGCCCGGCCGCCCCGACCGTTCCGCCGGGCGGCCCCCGGCCGGGCCCGCGGGTCGGCAACAACCCCTTCGGCGTCGGCGGCGGCGCACCCGCGCCGCGACCGGCCACGCCTCGCCAGGCGCCCGGTGGTCCCCCCGGCGCGCCGGGCGCCGGCCCGGGCGGCATCGTCCGTCCGGGCGGTCCGCGGCCGAACCCCAGCGTGATGCCGCCGCGCCCGAACCCCGGCATGATGAGCGGCCGCCCTGGCGCCGGTCCCCGAAGCGGCCCGGCCGGCGGTCCCGGCACCCGCGCCGGCGGTCCTGGTGGTCCCGGCGCGCGGCCCGGCGGTCCCGGCGCGCGCCCTGGCGGCGGCGGCGGCTTCCGCGGCGGGCCGGGCGGTGGCCCTGGCGGCCCCGGCGGCCCGGGCGGCGGTCCCGGTGGGGCGCCCGGCGGCCCATATCGCGGCGCTCCCAGCCGGCCTGGCGGCGGCGGCCGCGGCGGCCGAGGCGCGACGACGCCCGGCGCGTTCGGCCGGCGCGGCGGCCCGCAGAGTCGCGGCCGCAAGAGCAAGAAGCAGCGCAGGGCCGAGTTCGACAACATGTCCGCGCCGTCGATCGGCGGCGTGCAGGTCCCGCGCGGCAACGGCGAGGTGCTGCGCATGCCGCGCGGCGCGTCGCTGTCCGACTTCGCCGACAAGATCAACGCCAACCCGGCCTCGCTCGTCCAGGTGATGTTCCACCTCGGCGAGATGGTGACGGCGACGCAATCGGTGAACGAGGAGACGCTGCAGCTGCTCGGCGCGGAGCTGAACTACCAGGTGCAGGTCGTCAGCCCCGAGGACGAGGACCGCGAGCTGCTGGACAGCTTCGACCTCACCTTCGGCTCCGACGAAGGCGTCGAGGACGACCTCACCGCGCGGCCGCCGGTCGTCACGGTCATGGGCCACGTCGACCACGGCAAGACCCGCCTGCTGGACGCGATCCGCAAGACCCACGTCATGCGCGACGAGGCCGGCGGAATCACCCAGCACATCGGCGCGTACCAGGTGCACGTCGAGCACGAGGGCGTGGACCGGCCGATCACCTTCATCGACACCCCGGGCCACGAGGCGTTCACCGCCATGCGTGCCCGCGGCGCGGCCACCACCGACATCGTCGTGCTGGTCGTCGCCGCCGACGACGGCGTCATGCCGCAGACGATCGAGGCGCTCAACCACGCGCAGGCGGCCGACGTGCCGATCGTCGTGGCCGTCAACAAGATCGACAAGGAAGACGCCAACCCGGCGAAGGTGCGTCAGCAGCTCACCGAATACGGGCTGGTCGCCGAGGAGTACGGCGGCGACACGCTGTTCGTCGACGTCTCCGCCCGGTCGAACACCAACATCGACGGGCTGCTGGAGGGCGTCCTGCTCACCGCCGACGCGGCGCTGGACCTGCGGGCCAACGCCGACCAGGACGCGCAGGGCATCGTCATCGAGGCTCGGCTCGACCGCGGTCGCGGCCCGGTGGCCACGCTGCTCGTGCAGCGCGGCACGCTGCACGTCGGCGACTCGGTCGTCGCGAGCGACGCGTTCGGCCGGGTGCGGGCGATGCTCGACGAGAACGGCGACAGCGTCGACGAGGCAGGGCCCTCGCGCCCGGTGCAGGTCCTCGGCCTCACCTCCGTCCCCGGCGCCGGCGACTCGTTCCTCGTCGTCGAGGAAGACCGGATCGCCCGGCAGATCGCCGACCGCCGGCAGGCGCGCGAACGCAACGCGCAGCTGGCGTCCTCGCGTCGCCGGGTTTCGTTGGACGACCTCGACAAGGCGCTCGCCGCGGGCGAGGTCGAACAGCTGAACCTGATCATCAAGGGTGACGTGTCCGGCTCGGTCGAAGCGCTCGAAGACGCGCTGGTCAACATCGACATGGGCGAGGACAAGGACGAGGTCTCGCTTCGGGTCATCGGCCGCGGCGTCGGCGCGATCACCGAGAACGACATCAACCTCGCGGTGGCGTCCAACGCGGTCGTGGTCGGCTTCAACGTCCGTCCCGAGGGCAAGGCGCGGGAGGCGGCCGAGCGCGAGGGGGTGGACGTCCGGTACTACACGGTCATCTACCAGGCCATCGAGGAGATCGAGGCCGCGCTCAAGGGGATGCTCAAGCCCGAGTTCGAGGAGGTGCAGCTCGGCACCGCCGAGGTGCGCGAGGTGTTCCGGGTCCCGCGGATCGGCAACATCGCCGGTTCGCTGGTCCGCTCGGGCACGATCCGCCGCAACAGCAAGGCGCGGTTGGTGCGCGACGGCGTCGTCGTCGCGGACAACCTGACCGTCGATTCGCTGCGGCGCTTCAAGGACGACGCGACCGAGGTGCGCGACGGCTTCGAGTGCGGCATCGGGCTGGGGTCGTTCAACGACCTCAAGCTCGACGACGTGATCGAGACGTTCGAGCTGCGGGAAAAGCCTCGGGTGTAGTTCCGTCCGGCTGCGCCGGAATGGGGCCCTTCAGATACAGAGCTTTTACATCTTCAGGGGCCCCATCCCGGCTCCGCCTTCGCTCTCAACGGCGGCTTTCTCGGTCTCGAGTAGGGAGGGCAGGCATTTGGTGGTCGGGACGCTTGTGGCGGACGTTCTTCTTGGCGACATCCACTCGCTGAAGGAGAAGCGCTCGGTGGTGAAGCCGATCGTCGCGGAGCTGCGTCGGCGCTTCGAGGTGTCCGCCGCGGAGACCGGCGCGCAGGACCTGCACCGGCGGGCGGAGATCGCGGTGGCGGTGGTGGCGGGCGACCGGCCGCACGTCGTCGAGGTGCTGGCCGCGTGCGAACGGCTGATCGCGGGCCGGCCGGAGATCGAGTTGCTGTCCACGCGCAGCCGGGTGCTCGACGCCACCGATTTCGATTGAGACAGCGGTCAGTGGTCAGTTGGCGCGGCAGTGGGCAGCCGCAGCTGACCACTGACGCGTGGAAGTGACCACTGATGCGAAGAAGGAGACCGACATGGCCGACGCCGGCCGCGCCCGCCGCCTCGCCGGGCGTATCAAGCAGATCGTCGCCACCGGCATCGAGATGAGCATCAAGGACCCGCGCCTGGGGATGGTGACGATCACCGACGTCCGGGTTACGGGCGACCTGCACGACGCCACGATCTTCTACACCGTCTTCGGCGACGACGAGGAACGCGCGGCGTCGGCGGTTGCGCTCGAGTCCGCGAAGGGCGTGCTGCGCAGCGAGGTCGGGCGGCAGACCGGCGTCCGGTTCACCCCGACGCTGACCTTCACGTTGGACGCCCTGCCCGACTCGGCGCGGCACATCGACGAGCTGCTCGCGGTGGCCGCCGCGGCCGATGCCCAGGTGGAGGCGGTCCGGCAGGGGGCGCTGCCGGCTGGCGAGGCAGACCCGTACCGCAAGCCGAGGGCAGTCGACGGCGACTTGGACGGGGATTCGGACCGCGAGGTCGACGGTGAAGTGGACGGGGCACGCGGCGGCGCCGAGGTAGCGGGCGCCGACGCGGAAGCCGGATCCGCCGGCGGAGCTGCGCTCGCTGGTGACTGAGGACGTCTCGCGGGTCGACCGACGCCGTGCGCAAACCCAGGCCCGTCGAAAGGGACGCAGGCTGACCGTGCTTCGGCTGGTCTGCCTCGCCGTGGCGCTCGGCGCTGGGATCGCGTCGGTGGTGCTATTCCTCACCAGGAACGACGGCACGCCAGGGCAGCTCACCGCCGACTCCGCCACGGCCGCGGTGCGCGACCCGGAGACCGCGAGCGCCTATCTCGCCGCGGCGGCGAGCGACCTGCAGGTCGTCACCAGCTCGGACTACCGTTCGCTCGACGACGAGTTGACGGCCGGGCTCGCCGTCACGACCGGCGCCTACCAGAAGTCGTATCGGGCCGCGCTCACCGGCGACGCGGCCCGCGCCGCGCAGCGACAGCGGATCGTCCAGACGTTCCAGACGCTCAAGTCCGGCATCGGCGAGATCGCCGACGACTCGAGCTCGGCGAAGGTGCTGGTGTTCGGTCTGCAGCACGTGCAGTCGGCAGCCGGCGCCGGCACCACCGCCGTCACGCTGACCGCGACGGTCGTGCGGACCGGCTCGCGCTATCTGATCAGCGCGCTCGAGGTCGGCGGCAACGCCGGGCTGCCGCCGGCGACCGCGGGCGTGCGAGCGGCCGCGGAGTCGGCGCGCGAAGACCTCGCGAGGCGCGCCGGCGGCCCGGTCACCGCGGTGGCGCTGGAATCCGCCGACGGCGACTCGGTCGTGCTGCTCATGGCCGCCTCCGGCACCGAGGTGGTCGCCGGCCAGGGGCGGTACGAGGTGTCGGTCCAGCGACGCGGCGGCACGTGGAAGGTTGGCGCGGTGACGCCCGTCGGCGGCTCGTGATCGCCGACCCGCCGGCCAAGCCGGCTGCTGCCGGGCCGCCGCCCCAGGCGCCGCCGCCCCAGGCGCCGCCGCCGGGGACAGCGCCGGTGACGGCACCGGCGGGGATCGACGCGCGGCGGTTGCTCGCGCTGTCGGCGTCGGCGTTCCTGGTGCTCGCGGCCGAGCCGCTGTACCTGCTGGTCGACACCGCCGTCGTCGGCCACCTCGGCGCGCGGGAGCTCGGCGGGCTCGGCGTCGGCGCGGCGCTGATGGGGCTGCTGACGATCGTCGGCACCTTCGTCGAGTACGGCACCACCTCGCGCGCCGCGCGCTGGTTCGGCGCCGGCCGGGTCGACGCCGCGGTGGGCGAGGGCGTGCAGGCGTCGTGGCTGGCAGCCGGCATCGGGGTGTCGATCGTCGTGCTCGGCGAGGTATTCGCCGGGCCGCTCACCGCGCTGCTGGCGGGCGCCGGCACGGAGACCCAGCACGCGGCCGAGCAATGGTTCCGGATCGCCGTGCTTGGCCTGCCCGGGGTCCTGCTGGTGCTCGCCGGCAACGGCTGGCTGCGCGGCGTGCAGCGCACCCGCGCCCCGGTGGTCATGGTGTTGATCGCCAACGGGCTGTCCGCGCTCGCCTGCCCGCTGCTGGTGTACTCCGCCGGGCTAGGGCTGATCGGCTCGGCCGTCGCGAACGTGGCGGCGCAAGCCGTCGGCGCGGCGCTGTTCGTGGCCGTGCTGCGCCGGTCGGCCTCCTCGCTGCGGCCGGTGTGGCCGGTACTGCGGGCGCAGCTCGTCGTCGGCCGAGACCTCGTCGTGCGGGCGGCCGCGTTCCAGGTGGCCTTCCTGACCGCGGCGGCGGTGGCGGCGCGATTCGGCGCCGCGCAGATCGCCGCACACCAGATCGGCCTGCAACTGGAGGAGTTCACCGCACTGGTGCTCGACTCGTTCGCGATCGCCGCGCAGTCGATGGTCGGCGCGGCGTTGGGCGCGGCCGACGTCGGCGCCGCGCGGGCGATGGCGTGGCAGGTGGCCCGGTGGGGTCTCTACGCCGGCTGCGGTTTCGCCGTCATCTACGGCCTGGGCTGGTTCGCCATCCCCGCGCTGTTCACCGACTCCGCCGCGGTGCAGACGCAGGCGCACGTGTTGTGGCCGTGGTTCCTCGCCTTGCTGCCGGCGGCCGGGGTGGTGTTCGCGTTGGACGGCGTCCTGATCGGCGCGGGCGACGTCGGCTTTCTGCGCACCATCACGATCATCGCGGCCGTCGGCGCGTTCGCGCCGCTCAACCTCGCGGCGCTGCACTGGCGGCTGGGGCTGGGCGGCGTGTGGGCCGGGCTTGCCGCGTTCATCGGCGTCCGGTTCGTCGGCATGGTGCTGCGTACGCGCGGCGGCAAGTGGCTGGTGGCCGGCGTCGGCGCTCGGTCGAGCGATTCCTAGGCTCGGAACGGTGACCAGCGGATTGGCGATCGTGGACAAGCCCGCCGGCTGGACGTCCCACGATGTCGTCGGACGGATGCGCCGGCTCGCCGGCACCCGACGGGTCGGGCACGCCGGCACGCTCGACCCGATGGCCACCGGCGTCCTGGTGCTCGGCGTCGGCGCCGCGACCCGCCTGCTGCACCATCTCGTCCTCACCGACAAGAGTTATGACGCCACCGTCCGGCTGGGGCAGGCGACGGCCACCGACGACGCGGACGGCGACGTGGTCTCGGCCGCGACCGCCGCCGACGTCACCGACGTCACCGAGGTCGCCGTCCGCGCCGCGATGTCGGCGCTGACCGGACCGATCCAGCAGGTGCCCAGCGCGGTGTCTGCGATCAAGGTCGACGGCGAACGCGCTTACAAGCGCGCCCGAGCGGGGGAGGACGTGCAGCTCGCCGCGCGTCCGGTCGTTGTCGCGCGGTTCGACGCGCTGCGCTTCGGCCGGCCGGACGCGGCGCTGTTCGACGTCGACGTGCGGGTCGAGTGCTCTTCAGGCACCTACGTGCGCGCGCTGGCCCGCGATCTGGGGGCCGCGCTGGGCGTCGGCGGGCACCTGACGGCTCTGCGCCGCACTCGCGTCGGACCCTTCGACCTGACCACGGCACGCACCCTCGCGGACCTCGCGGCGCTGCCGGACCCGGTGACCCTGCCGCTGCCGGACGCGCTGCGGGCGGCGTTCGCCGTGCGTCAGCTCGACGCGGCGCAGACCCGCGAGCTGTCCTTCGGCCGCCCCATCGAGGCCGCCGGGCTGGCTGGGACCTACGCCGCGCTGGGCCCGGACGGCTCGGCGGTGGCGCTGCTGCGCGAAGACGACGGCAAAGGCGACGGCAAAGGCGACGGCAAAGGCGACGGCGACGGCGGCGACGCCGGCCGCGGCGACGCCGGCCGCGGCGGCAGTGGCGGTGGCCGGGCGCGCGCCGTCCTGGTGTTCGCCGCCGCAGGGTAGAACGGCGCTCATGGACGAGGGTCTGGCCGCCGCGCAGGCGTTGCTGCCGGCGGTCCGGCTGAGCGATCCCGAGCCGCTGGCCGGCGGCGAGCGCTCGACGGTCGCGCGGGTGCGTGCCCTCGCCGCCGACGGCGCCGAGTCGACGCTCATCGTGAAAGCGTTTCGCTCAGCGGGGGAGAGCTGGGTGCGGGAGACCGCCGCGCTCAGCGTGCTGCCCGCCGAACTGGGCGCGCCGCGGCTGGTCGCTGCGGACGGCGCGCCGCCGGTCGCAGTCATGACCGACCTCGGCGCCGGTGCCAGCCTCGCGCGCCTGCTGCTCGGCGCCGACCCGGATGCGGCGGCCGTTGCCGTGCGGCGCTGGGCCGAGGGGGTCGCCGCCGTGCACTGCGCCACCCGCGGTCTGCGCGCGGAGTTCCGCGCCGCATTGGACGAGCGGGCCGGCGACCTGCCGGTGCACGACACCCGGATCGGCGCGGACGTCGAAGACGCTGTGCGGCTGCTCGACGCGGCCTGCGGTCGGCTCGGGGTTGCGGTGCCGAGCGGCGCGTTCGACGAGCTGCGCGAGCTCACCCACCGACTCGGCAGCGCCGGGGCCGCGGCGATCACGCCCGCCGACGCCTGCCCGGACGACACCGCCTCAGTCGGCGAGCGGCTCGTTCTCCTCGACTACGAAAACGCGCAGTGGCGACACGTCAGCTGGGACGTCGCCTACCTGCGGGTCCCGTGGCCGACGTGCTGGTGCTCCTGGCGGCTGCCGGACTCGGTGGCCGACGCCGCCGTCGACGCCTACCGCGCGGCGGCCGCGGCGACATTCCCCGAGGTCGGCGCCGAGTCGTTTGGCCGCGACGTCGAAGCCGCCACGGTCGGCTGGTCGCTGATGTCGGCGACGCTGATGCTGGGCACCGCGCTGGATGGCGAGCCCGCCCCGGCCGGCCGGCTGGTGCACGCGCCGACGCGGCGCGCGGCAATCACCCACCGGCTCGCCGGCGCGAGCGAATCGGGCGAGCTGCCCGCCGCGGCCGAGCTGGCGCGGCGGCTCGGCGCGGAGCTGCGGGCGCAGTGGGGCGACGTCCCGCTCGACCTGGCACCCGCGTTCCGCTGACGGAGCACGACCGGCCGCTAGGCTCGCCGGAGTGCAGCGCTGGCAGGGTTTCGACGCGGTGCCGCCCGGCTGGGGCAAATGCGTCGTCACCATCGGCGTCTTCGACGGAATCCACCGCGGCCATCAGGCGATCATCGGCGAGGCGGTGGCGCTGGCCGCCGAGCGTGGCCTGCCGAGCGTGCTGATCACGTTCGTGCCGCACCCGGCCGAGGTCGTCCGGCCGGGTTCGCACCCGCCGGTGCTGACGACGATCGTGCGGCGCGCCGAGCTGGTCGAACAACTGGGCGTCGACGTGTTCTGCGCGCTGCCGTTCACCTACGACTTCTCCCGCCTTCCGCCGGACGAGTTCATCCACCAGGCGCTGGTCGAGCGCTTGCACGCCAGCGCGGTGATCGTCGGCGAGAACTTCCGCTACGGCCACCACGCCGCCGGCGACGTGCCGCTGCTGCAGATCCTCGGACGCCGGTTCGGCTTCGCCGCACGGGGCGTCGGGCTGCTGCAGGACAACGATCGGGCACTCAGCGCCACCTACGTGCGCTCCTGCGTGCACGCCGGCGACATGGAGGGCGCGGCGCTGATCCTGGGCCGCCCGCACCGGCTCGACGGCTTCGTCGAGCGCGGCGACCAGCGCGGACGCGAGCTCGGCTATCCGACCGCCAACCTGCACGCCGAGGCGTGGGCCGCCATCCCCGCCGACGGCGTCTACGCCGGCCGGGTCGTTCGCCTGGACGAGCGGGGCCGGACGCTCGACGGGCCGCCACTCGGCGTCGCCGCGATCTCCGTCGGCACGAATCCCACCTTCGAAGTGAGGCAGCGGCGGGTCGAGGCCTACGTGCTGGACTTCGAGGGCGACCTCTATGGCGCGTCCATCGGCGTCGAGTTCGTCTCCCGGCTGCGCGGCATGGAGCGCTTCGCCGACGTCGACGCCCTGGTGCGCCAGATGGCCATCGACGTCGAGCAGACCCGCGCGTTGCTGTGCTGACTCCTCGCACCCGCCGTCAGTGGTCATTTACGCGCTGAATGGTCACCTGCAAGCGTCCACTGAAGCCGTAAACGACCACTGTCAGGCAGGGGGCGCCTCAGCGGGTGAGCAGGCCGTTCATCACCCGGCTGAACAGCAACCTGCCGGACAGCGTCGCCACGCCGGTCGCGAACGCCGGCAGCTTGGCCGGCACCGCGTCCTCGCGCCAGGTGACGATCGAGCCGGGACCGTCCGGCTGCACCGACAGCTCGGCCCAGCCGAGCATCACCCGACCGCGTTTCTCCAACCGGCACGAGCCGCCAGAACCGTGCGCGGGCGGCGACCACGCGACGACCTCCATGGGGTCGTCGAAGCCGAGCCGGCCGACCGCGGTGCGGGCGGTGAACACCGTTCCGACGCCGGTCGGCGGCGCCGTCTCGAGGCGCACCTTCGTCAGCGGGACGAACTCGCCGTGCCGGCGCCAGTCCGTCAATCGCGCCCACGCGTCGGCCGGGACGAGCGGGGACTCCTGCGTGACGACGAACGGGGCCATGCGGCCAACTCTAGGTTTGGCCGAACACGCTGGTACCATCGACGTCGAGGCCCGTCAACGCGGCCCCGCGCAACGCGCGTCCACTCTCCGTCGTGATTCAGACCGTCGGAGCGCGCCTGCACAGAATGCCCGAGAAGGAGTCGTCCGTGCCGCTGGCTCAGGATGTCAAGAAGCAGATCATCACCGACTACGGCTCCGTCGAGGGCGACACCGGCTCACCGGAGGTCCAGGTCGCGCTGCTCAGCCGGCGGATCAGCGATCTCACCGAGCACCTGAAGACGCACAAGCACGACCACCACAGCCGGCGCGGCCTGCTGTTGCTGGTCGGCCAACGTCGCCGGCTGCTCAACTACCTGGCGAAGACCGACATCAACCGATACCGCTCGATCATCGAGCGGCTCGGTCTGCGCCGCTAGCTCGTCCAGGGAGCGATCTCACCCGAGATCGCTCCCTTCTTCATGAGGCCCGCCGCTTCAATCGCCGGCCTTGATGAGGAGACAACCGAATATCCGCATGCCGGACGCACTGATGCGCGTCCTTGCGACAGCGAAGCCGTTCGCCGGTCCTCGGTAGTGGCGGTCGGAGCCGAATGAGGTCTCCGCCCGCTTCGATCGAAGACCGGCACCCAGGCGGGTGTTGAGCTCGTACGTCGCATGTGCGCCCCGGCACGTACGAGAGGGAGTTTCCGTGACGGAAACCATCGACGCCACTGCATCTGACAACGAGGCAGGCGTCTACGAAACCGAAGCCGTGCTTGACAACGGCAGCTTCGGCAAGCGCACGATCCGCTTCGAGACCGGCCGGCTGGCCAATCAGGCCGCCGGCGCCGTCGTCGCCTACCTGGACGACGACACCATGCTGTTGTCGGCCACCACGGCCGGCAAGAAGCCGCGCGAGGGCTTCGACTTCTTCCCGCTGACGGTGGACGTCGAAGAGCGCATGTACGCCGCGGGCCGCATCCCCGGCTCGTTCTTCCGCCGCGAAGGCCGGCCGTCCGAGGACGCGATCCTCACCTGTCGGCTGATCGACCGGCCGCTGCGCCCGACGTTCATCAAGGGCCTGCGCAACGAGGTGCAGGTCGTCATCACCGTCATGGCGCTCAATCCCGACCACGCCTACGACGTGCTTGCGATCAACGCCGCGTCCGCGTCCACGCAGATCTCCGGCTTGCCGTTCTCCGGACCGGTCGGCGGCACCCGGGTCGCGCTGATCGACGGGCAGTGGGTCGGCTTCCCGACGCACTCGGAAATCGAGCGCGCGACCTTCGACATGGTCGTCGCCGGCCGGGTCCTCGCCTCGGGCGACGTCGCGATCATGATGGTCGAGGCGGAGGCCACCGAGGCCAGCATCGAGCTGATCGCCGGCGGCGCCACCCGGCCGACCGAGCAGGTCGTCGCCGAGGGTCTCGAGGCCGCGAAGCCGTTCATCGCCGAGCTGTGTCGTGCGCAGGCCGAGCTCGCGAAGATCGCCGCCAAGCCGGTCGCCGAGTTCCCGGTCTTCCTGGACTACCAGGACGACGTCTTCGAGGCCGTCTCCGCCGAGGTCGGCGAGCCGCTCGCCCAGGCGCTGACGATCGCCGACAAGCAGGAGCGCGAAGCGCGTTTGGACGAGCTGAAGGACCAGGCAAAGCAACTGCTCGCCACCAGATTCGAAGGACGCGAGAACGAGATCAGCCCGGCCTACCGCGGCCTCACGAAGAAGTTGGTGCGCCAGCGGATCCTGCGCGACAAGATCCGCATCGACGGCCGCGGCCTTGCCGACATCCGCACGCTCTCGGCTGAGGTCGAGGTCATCCCGCGGGTGCACGGCTCGGCGCTGTTCCAGCGCGGCGAGACGCAGATCCTCGGCGTCACCACGCTGAACATGCTCGGTCTCGAGCAGAAGCTGGACACGCTCTCGCCCAACCGGACGAAGCGCTACATGCACAACTACAACTTCCCGCCGTACTCGACCGGTGAGACCGGCCGGGTCGGCTCGCCGAAGCGCCGCGAGATCGGGCACGGCGCGCTCGCCGAGCGGGCGCTGGTGCCGGTGCTGCCGAGCCGCGACGAGTTCCCCTACGCGATCCGCCAGGTGTCCGAGGCGCTCGGCTCGAACGGCTCGACGTCGATGGGCTCGGTGTGCGCCTCGACGCTCGCGCTGCTGAACGCCGGCGTGCCGCTGAGGGCGCCGGTGGCCGGCATCGCGATGGGCCTCGTGTCCGACACCGTCGACGGCAAGACCGAGTACGTCGCGCTGACCGACATCCTGGGCGCGGAGGACGCGTTCGGGGACATGGACTTCAAGGTCGCCGGCACCAAGGAGTTCGTCACCGCGCTGCAGCTGGACACCAAGCTCGACGGCATCCCGTCCGAGGTGCTGGCGCAGGCGCTGCAGCAGGCGCGCGACGCCCGGCTGCACATCCTGGACGTCATGGCCGAGGCCATCGACGAGCCGGATGAGATGAGCCCGTTCGCGCCGCGCGTCACCGTGGTCAAGATCCCGGTCGACAAGATCGGCGCGGTGATCGGGCCGAAGGGCCAGATCATCAACGCGATCCAGGACGAGACCGGCGCCGACATCACCATCGAGGACGACGGCACGATCTACGTCGGCGCCGCCGACGGGCTGTCCGCCGCCGCCGCGGTCGACCGGATCAACGCGATCGCCAACCCGCAGATGCCGAAGGTCGGCGAGCGCTTCCTTGGCACGGTGGTGAAGACGGCCGCGTTCGGCGCGTTCGTGTCGCTGCTGCCGGGCAAGGACGGCCTGGTGCACATCAGCAAGCTCGGCCGCGGCAAGCGGATCGGCAAGGTCGAGGACGTCGTCAACGTCGGCGACAAGATCCAGGTCGAGATCCTCGAGATCGACCAGCGCGGCAAGATCAGCCTCGGGCTGGTAGACGACAGCGCGAAGGCCGACGACGCGGCGGCGCCCGCCGAGGCGTCGGCGCCCGCCGACGCGCCGGCGCAGGTCTGATCAATCCCGAAAGTTGTCCGCGTGTCGCGGGGTGATGGCCCTGCGACACGCGGACAACTTCGTTTGCCGCGGGTTCGCGCCTGGGCGCCATTCTCGGCGGCGCTCGCGCCGGTGGTCCTGATCGGCGGCTGGACGCTCGGCGCGGCGCGCCAGCCGGCGTCCTACGACTCGGCCCGCGACACGATCAGCGCGCTGGCCGCCCGCGGCGCGGACGACCGCTGGATCATGACGCTCGGCCTGGCGTTGCTCGGCGTCTGCCATCTGGCGACGGCGGCCGGCCTCACCTCGGCCACGGCGGCTTCGCGCATCCTGCTGGCCGTCGGCGGCGCGGCCACCGTCGCGGTGGCCGCGCAGCCGCAACCGTCGCCCGGGCACGTGCCGGCAGCCGCCGTCGGATTCGTGGCGCTGGCGTTGTGGCCGGCGCTGTCCGTCGTGCCGAGCTTGCGGGCCGGCCTCGGCGCCACGGTTGTGCTGGTCGCGCTGCTGGCCTGGCTGCTCGTCGAGTTGCAGGGCGGCGGCAGCCTGCTCGGCGTGGCTGAACGCGCCGTCGCCGGCGGGCAGGCGCTGTGGCCGCTCCTCGCCGTCGTCATGCTGCTGGCACGCCATGGCGCGCGCAGAGCATGACGACGGCCGCCAACCGCGTCAGTCGCCCTTGACGTTGACGATCTGCCGCAGCTCCCGCACCACCTCGACGAGGTCCTTCGCGTCGCGCATGACGACGTCGATCGCCTTGTAGGCGGCCGGGTGCTCGTCCAGGAACGCGTTCGAGTTGCCCCAGGCGATCCCGGCCATCCGCTCGTCGAGGTCCTCGCGGGTGAACCGCTTGCGCGCCGCCGACCGCGAGAAGGCGCGGCCGGCGCCGTGCGGCGACGAGCACAGCGCGCCCGGGTGGCCCTTGCCGCGCACAACGTAGGAGCGGTCGCCCATCGAGCCGGGGATCAGCCCGAGCACGCCAACGTGCGCGTCGATCGCGCCCTTGCGGGACAACCACACTTCTTTGCCGAAGTGCGTCTCGCGCTCGGTGTAGTTGTGGTGGCAGTTGACCTCGTCCACCCGCTCGACCGACTCGCCCTGGAACTCCGCGAGGCAGCCGACGACGCGGTCCATCATCTCCTCGCGGTTGAGCAGCGCGAAGCGCTGAGCCCAACGCAGCGCGGCGATGTAGGCCCAGAACTCGCGGTCGCCTTCGACCAGGTACGCGAGGTCGGGGTCGGGCAGCCGGATCCAGCGCTTCGCGCACTGCTGCTGCGCCACCTTGATGTGCTTTTGCGCCAGCTTGTTGCCCACGCCGCGCGAGCCCGAGTGCAGGAACAGCCAGACGGCGTCGTCCTCGTCGAGGGACACCTCGATGAAGTGGTTGCCCGAGCCGAGCGAGCCCAGCTGCAGCCGCCACGCCGGCGCGATCGCCTCGGCCTGGTCGATGCCCTCGAGAGCCTCGAGCTCGGCCACCCGCGCCTCGGCGGTGGCCGCGACCGACGCGTTGTACCGACCCGCCGACAGCGGGATCGCAGCTGAGATCGACGCGTGCAGCGACGCGAGGTCGCCACGCAGGTCCGCGCGCGCGAACTGGGTGCGGACGGCCATCATCCCGCAGCCGATGTCGACACCCACGGCGGCCGGGATGATCGCGCCGACCGTCGGGATGACGCTGCCGACCGTCGCGCCCTTGCCCAGGTGGGCGTCCGGCATCAGCGCCAGGTGCGGCAAGACGAACGGCATGGACGCCGTGCGCTCGGCCTGGGCGCGGGTCTCGTCCTCGAGGATGGATGCGAAGTTCGCGAGCTTGGACACGTCGTCCATGGTCCGGCCCGGCCGCAACCGACAATCGCCCTACCTGCCTAGTTGCCGTCTCGGTCAGCGAGCGCCCGCGACGTCTGTATTGTCTACTCCGCAGATCGACAAACCGAGGTCGGTCGACTTACTTCGAAAGCAGGTATGCATGTCATCCCGACGCGTCCGCACGCTGACCGCCTTCGCTGCCGCTGTGGCGGCCGTCGCCGGCGTCGCCGCCTGCTCGAGCAGCGGGAGCAGCAAGCCCGCCAGCGGCGGCTCGACCGGCAGCGCCGGCGACAGCACCGCCTCCAGCGGCGGGTCGACGAGCCTGAAGCTGGTCGCCTACTCGGTGCCGAAGCCGGCCTACGACGCGCTGGGCACGGCGTTCGCGAAGACGGCGGCCGGGAAGGGCGTGTCGCTCAGCGGCTCGTACGGCCCGAGCGGCGCCCAGGAGAAGAGCGTTGCCGCCGGCCAGGCGGCCGACTACGTCGCGTTCTCCACCGGCGCCGACATGATCAAACTCGCACAGGCCGGCAAGGTGGCGGCGGATTGGGACGCCGGCCCGACCAAGGGCATCGTCGCGGACTCGGTGGTCGTCATCGTGGTGAAGAAAGGCAACCCGCTGCACATCACCGGCTGGAACGACCTCATCAAGCCGGGCGTGAAGATCGTGACGCCGGACCCGGCGTCGTCCGGATCGGCGAAGTGGAACATCCTCGCCGCCTACGAGCACGTCATCAGCACCGGCGGCACGCCCGCGCAGGCACAGGCCTACCTGACGCAGTTCTTCAAGCACGTCGTCAGCCGGGCCGCCAGCGGAGCGGTCGCGACCACGCAGTTCACCTCCGGTACCGGCAACGTGCTGATCTCCTACGAATCCGAGGCGATCCTGGCCCGGCAGAAGGGCCTGTCGCTGGACTACATCATCCCCGATCAGGACGTGCTGATCGAGACCCCCGCCGCGGTCACCAAGTCCGCGCCCGCCGCGGCCAAGAGCTTCCTGTCCTATGTCGAGAGCAGCGCCGGACAGCAGATCTTCGCCAGCAAGGGCTTCCGCCCGGTCGACTCGAGCGTCAAGCCGGGCACCGTGACGGGCGCCAACGACCCGGCCAATCCCTACCCGGCAGTCAAGCAGCTCGTCACGGTGGGCTCGCTCGGCGGCTGGAGCAAGGTCAACGACGAGTTCTTCGGCGACAGCGGCATCGTGACCAAGATCGAATCGTGACGTTGCGACGATGACGTCGGTCCTCGACCGGCAGCCGGCGGCCGGCGCAAGCCGCGCCCGCCGGCTGCGGCGCGTCCGGCCCGGCCAGCCGTTACGCGCGTGGTCGGGCACCACCCTCGGCGTGACGGTCATCTGGCTGAGCCTGCTGGTGCTGCTGCCGTTGGCAGCCGTGGTCGGCAAGGCGTTCGACTTCGGCTGGAGCGGCTTCACCTCGGCGATCACCGACCGCGAGGCCGCGTCCGCACTCAAGCTGACGATCGGCCTGTCCGTGCTGGTCGCGGTCGTGAACGCCGTGATGGGCGTCGTCGTCGGCTGGGTGCTGGTGCGCGAGCGGTTCCGCGGCGCCGGTCTGCTCGAGATGGTGATCGACATCCCGTTCGCGCTGCCGACGGTCGTCGCCGGCATCGTGATGCTCGCGCTGTACGGCGGCGACAGCCCGGTCGGCGTCCACCTGCTCGGCTCCCGCACCGGTCTGTTCGTCACGCTGCTGTTCGTCACGCTGCCCTTCACGGTGCGCACGGTGCAGCCGGTGCTGCTGCAACTCGACCGCGACGCCGAACAGGCCGCCGCCTCGCTGGGCGCGCGGCCATCGGTGGTGTTCCGGCGGATCATCGTCCCGCAGCTGCTGCCTGCCATGGTGTCCGGCGCCACGCTGGCCTTCGCCCGGGCGCTCGGCGAGTACGGCTCGCTCGTCTTCATCTCCAGCAACATCCCGTTCAAGACGGAGATCGCGTCGGCGTTCATCTATCGCAAGCTGCAGGACAACGACAGCCCGCTGCACGCCACCCAGCAGGCCGGGGCGATCGCGACCGTGCTGCTGGCCGCCAGCGCGGTCGTGCTCGTGATCCTTGATCTGCTGCAGCGCCGGATGGCCCGCCGTGGCTGACGTCGCCATCGCCCCGGCGACCACCGCGACGGCTCCCGCGCCCCCGGTGGCGCGCAACCGCGGTCCCGCCTCGTGGACGCTGCGGCTGATCGCGGTGCTCTACGTCGGCGTGCTGGCGCTCGTGCCGGTGGTCGTCATCCTCTATCGCACCTTCAAGCCCGGGCTGTCGGAGTTCTTCGACGCGCTTAGCAATCACAATGCGCTGCACGCGTTCGAGGTCAGCGCGATCGTGGCCGGCATCGCGGTCGTCATCAACACCGTCTTCGGCGTCGGCGTCGGCATTTTGCTCGCCCGGCACCGGTTCCCCGGCAAGCGACTGCTCAGCGCGTTCGTCGACCTGCCGGTGGCGGTGTCGCCGATCGTCGTCGGCCTCGCGCTGCTGCTGGTCTACGGCCCGTCCGGCTGGTTCGGTCCCACGCTGGACGATCACGGCTTCCAGGTGATCTACGCCAAGCCCGGCATGGTGCTGGCGACCGTCTTCGTGTCGCTGCCGCTGGTGGTTCGCGCGGTGGTGCCGGTGCTCGAGCAGGCCGGCACCGATCAGGAGCAGGCGGCGTCGTCGCTCGGCGCGAACGCCGTCGCGCGGTTCCTGCGGATCACGCTGCCGACCATCCGCGTCGCCCTCACCTACGGCGTCGTGCTCAGCCTGGCCCGGTGCCTCGGGGAGTACGGCGCGGTGCTCGTGGTCTCCGGCAACATCGAGGGGCAGACCGAGACGGCGCCACTGCGGATCAGCAACCTGCTCGAGAACGAGCAGGACCCGAACGGCGCCTACGCAATCACGTTCGTGCTCATCGTCGTCGCGTTCCTGGCCATCGTGGCCGGAGCGTGGATCCGCCGCAGGGGAAGGGTCTGACCCATGGGTATCGAAGCACGAGGCATCGGCAAGCGCTTCGGCAACTTCGTCGCGCTGGACGACATCGACCTGTCGGTCCGCTCCGGCGCGCTCACCGCCCTGCTCGGGCCGAGCGGCGGCGGCAAGTCGACGCTGCTGCGGATCATCGCCGGCTTGGAGAAGCCCGACTCCGGCACCGTCGAGATCGACGGCGCGGACGCGACCAGGCTGGCGCCGCGGCACCGCGACGTCGGCTTCGTGTTCCAGCACTACGCGGCGTTCACGCACCTGAGCGTGTATCGCAACGTCGCGTTCGGCCTGGAGATCCGCAAGCGGCCGAAGCCGGAGATCCGCCGCCGCGTGCAGGAGCTGCTCGAGCTCGTGCACCTCGAGCAGTTCGCCGACCGGCTGCCCGGCCAGTTGTCCGGCGGCCAGCGGCAGCGGATGGCGTTGGCCCGCGCGCTGGCCGTCGAGCCGAAGGTGCTGTTGCTCGACGAGCCGTTCGGCGCCCTCGACGCGAAGGTGCGCAAGGAGCTGCGCGACTGGCTGCGCCGCCTGCACGACGAGGTGAACGTCACGACCGTCTTCGTCACCCACGATCAAGAGGAGGCCCTCGAGGTCTCCGACGAGATCGTCGTGATCAACAACGGCCGCATCGAGCAGATCGGCGCTCCCGACGACCTCTATGACAAGCCGATCAACAATTTCGTGATGTCGTTTCTCGGGCCGGTCACCACGCTCGACGGCCGGATGGTGCGCCCGCACGATATCGAGATCTTCGCCGCGCCGGCCGACGACACGGTGCCGGCCGAGGTCGCTCGGCTGCAGCGCGTCGGTTTCGAGGTGCGGGCCGAACTGGCCGTCGGCGGCGGAGCGACAACGTCCGCGCAGCTGACCCGTGGCCAGAGCGAGGCCATCGGGCTGACGCCAGGCGCTAACGTCTGGCTGCGCGCCGCGCGGAACAGCACCGGTCTGCCGGTCACGACCCCGTGACGGCACGGCGGATCGGACGCCGGCACACCGCTTTGCGAGGATGTTGACGTGCAGATCTCGGCGAAGACCGACTACGCGGTGCGCGCACTGCTCAGCCTCGCCGCCCGCGAGCCCGAACTCGTCAAGATCGACACGGTGGTGACCGAGCAGGGCATGCCACGCAAATTCGTCGAGGCGATCCTCGGCGAGCTGCGCCGGGCGGGCATCGTGCGCAGCCAGCGCGGCGCCGAAGGCGGCTACGCGCTGGCCCGGCCGGCTCGCGACATCACCCTCGGCTCGGTGCTGCGCGCGGTCGACGGGCCGCTGGCCGAGGTCCGCGGCCTGCGCCCGCACGAAACCACCTACGCCGGCGTGGCCGAGCACCTGCCCGAGGTGTGGGTGGCGGTTCGCGCCAGCCTGCGCCGGGTGCTGGACGAGACGACGCTGGCCCACGTCTTGTCGGGTCAGCTGCCGGCGCACGTGCGCCGGTTGAACGAGGCGCCCGACGCGTGGCTGCCGCGCTGACCCGCCTCCCGGGCGCTCCCGTCGACCTGCCCGGCCGCGCTCTCCCGCGTGACCCAGGACCTGCCGGGCCGCGATTTCGATCACGTTTTCCGGTTGGGGCGGCGCTGCCTAGCCTTCCGCGCGTCCCTAGGACCCGGAAAACCTGGTCGTCTAGGGTTCGCACCTGCGAAGCCACCCGCACTGACACCGACCTGGGGTTGACCGGCTGGCTGGCCCCCGGGTCGGGCGCACGCCCCGGCGCCCGGCGCTGACCAGCGTGTCCTGACCGCCCAGCGCCAGGCACATAGGATCGCCGGATGACCTCTGCGCGCACCGGCCGTCCGCTGCGGCGCGCGACAACCTCCCGGCTTGACGCGGCGACCGGCGGCGGCGTCATCACCCGCACGTCCCTGCCCGGCGGCCTGCGGATCGTCACCGAGGCGATGCCCGGCGTGCGCTCGGCCAGCGTCGGCGTGTGGGTGCCGGTCGGCTCGCGCGACGAGACGCCCGCGCTGGCCGGCACGAGCCACTTCCTCGAACATCTGCTCTTCAAGGGCACCCCGAACCGCAGCGCACTGGACATCGCCCGCGCGATGGACGCCGTCGGCGGGGAGTTCAACGCGTTCACCGAGAAGGAGCACACCTGCTATTACGCGACGGTCCTCGATCGCGACCTGCCCGTCGCGATCGACATCGTCAGCGACGTCGTGCTCAACGCGACGATCGCGGCACAAGACGTGGCAGTCGAGCGCAACGTGGTGCTCGAGGAGATCGCGATGCGCGACGACGACCCGAGCGACCTCGTGCACGACGAATTCACGTCTGCGCTGTTCGGCGACGTGCCGCTCGGCCGGCCGATCCTCGGCACCGAGGACTCGATCCACGCGCTGAGCCGCCGCCAGATCCACGGCTACTACGCCCGCCGTTACGTGCCGCAGTCCATGGTCGTCTCGGTGGCCGGCAACCTCGACCACGCGGCGGTCGTGCGTCAGGTCCGGTCCGCGTTCGCCGACCGGCTGGATTCGGCTGCCGACGCACCGGTCCGCCGTCCGTCGACCGGCGCCGCGCCCGGCCGACCGGCCGCGCCGGTCACCGTTGTCGAGGACGACACCGAGCAGGCCAATATCGTGCTCGGCGCGCATGGCGTGTCCCGCCACGACCCCCGTCGCTACGCCCTGGGCGTGCTGTCCGCGGCGCTCGGCGGCGGGATGAGCTCGCGGCTGTTCCAGCGGGTGCGCGAGGAACGCGGGCTGGCGTACTCGGTCTACTCGTTCACCAGCTCCTACGCCGACGCCGGCCAGTTCGGGGTGTACGCAGGCTGCCAGCCCGGCAAGGCCGAGGAGGTGCTCTCGTTGATGGTCGAGGAACTCGACGAGGTCGCCGAGGGCCGGCTGCGCGCCGACGAGATCGAGCGGGGCAAGGGGCAGATGCGCGGCGGCCTCGTGCTCGGCCTCGAGGACGCCGGCTCGAGGATGACGCGCATCGGCAAGAGCGAGCTCAGCTTCGGCGATGTGCTCGGCGTCGACGAGGTGCTCGCGCGGATCGACGCGGTCACCGAGCAGGATGTCGCGGAGGTCGCCGCGGACGTGCTGCGTCGCCCGCGCTGCCTCACCGTCGTCGGGCCGTTCAACGACCACGATTTCGACGGCACTGTCTGATGTCGGTCTAAGGAGAAGCGCAATGAGCGACGCGATCCGGGTCGGCGTGCTGGGCGCGCGCGGCCGAATGGGCCAACAGGTGTGCCGCGCGGTCGACGCCGCCGACGATCTCGAGCTGGTGGCCATGGTGGACGCGGGCGACTGGCTGTTCAGCATCGCCGACGCCGATTCCCAGGTGTTGGTCGATTTCACCCATCCCGACGTGGTCATGGACAACATCCGCTTCGCCATCGACCAGGGCATCCACGCGGTCGTTGGCACCACCGGCTTCACCGCCGAGCGGCTGACGACTGTGCGCGGGTGGCTGGCCGACGCGCCGCCGGTCGGCGTGCTCGTCGTGCCGAACTTCGGCATCGGCGCCGTGCTGTCGATGAAGTTCGCGCAGCTCGCCGCTCGCTACTACGACTCGGCCGAGGTGATCGAGCTGCACCACGCCGGCAAGGCGGACGCGCCGAGCGGCACCGCGGTGCGCACCGCCGAGCTGATCGCCGAAGCACGCAGGGCCGCTGGGCGCGGCGCCGTGCCCGACGCGACGACTCAGGCCCGCGACGGCGCCCGCGGCGCGGAGGTGGACGGCGTGCATGTGCACTCGTTGCGGATCGCTGGAATGGTCGCGCACCAGGAGGTCGTGTTCGGCAGCGAGGGCGAGACGCTGACGATTCGGCACGACTCGCTCGACCGGGTGTCGTTCATGCCGGGCGTGCTGCTGGCGGTGCGCGTCGTCGCCTCCCGGCCGGGGCTGACCGTCGGGTTGGACCCGCTGCTCGACCTGTGAGGGTCCTGCTGAGGCGGTGTGCCGGATGAGGCGGTGTGCCGGATGAGGCGGGTGTGCCGGATGAGGCGGTGTGCCGGATGAGCGGCGCCAAGCGCGTCGTCGTGCTGCTGGTGTTCGCGCTGGCCGCGTACTTCGCGTTGATCGGCTACCGCGGCGTCTATCTGCTCGGCGAGCGGTCGGCGTCGCTGAAGGTGCTCGGCGCCGCCGTCCTCGCGCTGCCGCTGATCGGCCTGTGGGTGGTGGCGGCCGAGATCCGGTTCGGGCTGGCCACCGAGCGGCTTGGCCGCCGGCTCGACGAGACCGCCGAACCGCAGGTCGACGACGAACCGCTGCAGCGGACGCCCAGCGGCCGGATCGACCGCGACGCCGCGGACGCCCGCTTCGCCGAGCGGCGGGTGGCGGTCGAGGCGGACCCAGCGGACTGGCGCCGCTGGTACCGGCTGGCCATCGCCTACGACGACGCCGGCGACCGCAAGCGGGCGCGAGCGGCAATGCGGACGGCGATCGAACGGGCGGCGACTGAGCGGGCTGCCTGACGTGCGGGACATCCTGCAGCCAGGTCTGCGCGTCGTCATCGCCGGCACGATCGCGCAGTGGCACCGCGACGAGCGCGAGCACTGGTACGCCGGCGCCGGCAACAACTTCTGGACGCTCCTGCACGAAAGCGGTCTCACGCCCCGCCTGCTCGCGGCGGCGGAGGCCGACGAGCTGCCGCGCTACGGCATCGGCCTGACCGACCTTGTCCGGGTTCGCGAGTCCGTACCGGGCGAGCCGCCGGTGTTCGACCTGCCGGCGTTCCTCACCGCGGTCGAGTGGGCCGATCCGGACGCCGTTGCGTTCGTCAGCAAGACGGCAGCGTCGTCGTATGCGCGGCGGGCGGGGGAGCGGTTGCCGCGCGGGTACGGGCCGCTGTCGTGGACGGTGGCGGGCAGGCCGGCGTTCGTGCTGCCCGGCCCGTCCGGAGCGAACAACGGCATGCCGTTGCCGCTGCGCATTGCGTTGTGGAGCGACCTCGCCGACTTCCTCGAAACGTTGTAGGCCGGCGCGCACTCGCTCGGGCGATCAATAGACGCAGGAGCGTTTGGGTGGCGTGCTATTGGACGAGGTCGCGCTGGTCGGGCTCGTGCTGCTCGGCGTGCTTGGTGCGGGGTAGAACAGCGCGCGCACCTTGGCCCGGACCTCGGCGGGATGCACGATCAACCCGTACTCGGCGTTCGACCCGTGCGTCGGGATGCTGGTCCCGGTGATGTTGCCCGCGCTCAGGTTCGACATCTGGTCGGCGAACTTGGCGAGGTCCACGTTCGGGTTGCCAAAAGTGATCGCGTCGTCGATCGCGTCGATCAGACGATGCAGCTTCACCGGGTTGAGCAACGTGTCGGCCGAGGCGATCGAGCTGAACGCCTGGCGGAGGAAGTAGCGCTGACGTTCCTCGCGTCCGTAGTCGTCAGTGAGGGAGCCGGGGATGTTGTGCCGCTGCCGCACAAAGGCGAGGGCCTGGCGGGCGGTGAGGTTGTGGCGGCCGGCGGTCATCGAGAAGCCCGAGTAGCGGTCCGAGACCGACTGGCAGAGGTTGACCGGCACCGTGCCGATCGCCTTCACCACCTCTTCGAACCCGGCGAAGCCGATCTGCACGTACTGGTCGATCTCCACGCCGGTAAGGGCCTTCACCACCGACACCAGCTTGCTCGCCCCCTTCTGCTGCGCGTCTTTCGGCGAGATCGCATCTTCTTGGTTGCAGCAGCCGTCGGCGTAAGCCGCGTTGATCTTGTCGGGCTGGAATCCAGGAATGTGCACCCACGAGTCGCGCGGGATGGAGACCAGGGTCGCCTTTTGCCCGTTCGCCGGGATGTGCACCAGGACGATCGTGTCGGTGCTGATGGACAGGTCGTCCTGCCCGAGGTGCAGCCTGCGCTTCTCGGCGGAGCTGAGACCGGCGCGCGAATCCAGCCCGACCAGCAAGAGGTTCTGCGCCGCGCCGGTGTCCGTCGCGGTCGGCGCCCCGGACGGCGCACCCGAGCTCCCGAGACCCACGACGGCCACGGTGTTCAGATTTCGGTTCAGAGTCGAGTAGTTGTACCAGGCATAACCGGACAGCACGAACATCACGGTGGAAACGAGAGCACCCAGAACCCGCAGCGCGACGCGCACCGCCGAAGGGCGAGACCGCCGCTGCGTTCGCCGGGCGCCAGCGGCGTGCCTCCCCGACACGTCCTGAGACTGCTCAGTCATACGGCGGACTATAAGCAAGCCGCCCCCGCGCGGCGGCTGAGCGAGAACGAGCACATGCAGCCCTCGTGCAACAGATCGTGATTTCTCGGCGTCTACCTCTCGTGGAGGTCGTCATGGACGTGGCGCCGCAATTCGCGGAGTTCGTACGCACGCATAGCGCCGCGCTGCTGCGGACCGCGTACCTGTTGACTGGTGACGCTGTGGCTGCAGAGGAGCTGACCCAGGACACGCTGGCCCGGATGGCGCCGAAGTGGCGGCTCGTCCAGGAGGCCGACCTGCCGCTCGCGTATGTGCGCCGAGCCCTGGCCAACGCCTATGCCGACGAGCGGCGTCGGTCCCGCCGTCGGCCCACCGAGTCCTGGCACGCGGTCGGGGACGCCGCGGTCGCGCGAGATTTTGTCGGACAGATGGCCGATCGTGACGCGTTGTGGGCTTCATTGCGGCAGCTGCCGCCCCGGCAGCGCGCGGCGATCGTGCTGCGCTACTTCGACGACCTTGCCGACGACGACATCGGCCATGCGCTGGCCTGCCGGCCGGGCACGGTGCGCAGCTTGATCAGCCGAGGTCTGACCGCGATGCGCGAGAGCAGTGCCTCGGAAGCGTTGAGGGAGCGAGATGCCTGACCTGGACGATTTTGAGGACAGGGTTCGCGCGATGCTGGTCCGGCACGCCGACAACGCTCCCAGCCCTGCGCGGACAGCCGCCCGGCTGAGCGGCCAAGGCCAAGCCGCGGCGCAGAGCCCCGCGTCTGTCAGCAGACGCGGTTGGCCCACGTGGGTCCTGACGCTGGCTGCGGCGTGCGTGATCTTGGCGGTCGTCGGGACACTGGCCGTCGCCGGAGTGTTCAGAAGCGGTTCGAGCCGCCGTTCGACGGCGGCGGCTGCCACGTCAGGCACCCCGTCGAGCACCACCGCAACCTCGTCGACGCCCCAGCTGACGCCGCACGTGCCCAATCCGCCCAGCCCGTGCGCGTCCTACGCCATCAACGCGACGACCGTACGCGGGACCGTCCCCCTGGCGTCCTGCACAGGATTGGCTGGGGTGCCGTCCCGCGTCCTCCGCCTGAAGGTCGGCGAGCAACTGCTGCTCTCCGGCATGCCGCGCGGGTCCGGCTTCCAGCTATCCAACACCGTCCTTTCTGCGGACGGGCACACGCTCACCGCAGACCGCCCTGGCAGCGTCCACGTGATCGCCCGAGGCGTGCCTTGCACCACGTACAAGGCGACCACGTGCCCCTTGCTCGTCGTGGTCGTGCAAGCGCCGCCCACCGCGGTGTCGACGCACGCCGGTCGTTCGCGCAGCAATGTGCCGACTCCGCCGTGACGAATCACCCGCGAGCAGCTGTCAGCCGCGACTGGCGAGCACGGCCAGCTGCACGCGATCACCGACCTCGCCGCCAAGACATGCGCGCTGTCCGGGTATCCGCCGGTCGCCTTCACCCACCGCCCAGCCGGGTCGAGCTGCTTCCCGGTGGAGTCGGCTACGTGCCAGTCAGTCACTTCCCACGTGCGTGTCGAGCCAGCTGACAAGCGGCGCGAACGACCGCCACGCCTTCGCGATCTCCGTCTTGGCTCGCGGCGTTGACAGCCAGGGCGGACAGCCGAGATCGCGGCGCGCGGTCAATGTCTTGTAGCGCAGCAGTTCTACGCGCGGATGATCCTTGGGGTAGCCAGTGGGCACTCGCGTGATCTGCTCGCCGCCGATCTCGACGCTCTTGTGCTTCGCCAACTTCGCAAGCGCGCGTTCGAGTTCGGCGCCCGCGACGTCGTCGTCCACCGCTCGCCTGAGCCGTTCCACCTGCGCCGGCGCGGTGTCCCAATAGCCCGCGGCGACGAACAACCCCGCCGCCGACACCTGGAAGTAGCACGACGACTCGCCGAACCAGACGCCCTGGCTCGTCTTGTAGGGCGTCTTGTCGGTGGCAAACCGTACGTCACGGTATGGACGGAACAGCTTGGCCGGCCCGAACTCGCGCTCGAGCTCCGCGCTCAACGCCGCCAGTGGAGCTCTGACGTGCTCGTCGTAGCGGTGCTTCTGCGCCGTCCAGAACGCCTTCGAGTTGTCGTTCTCCAAGTCCTCGTAGAAGTCCAGCGCCGTCAGCGGAATCCCTGCGAAAGCCACTCAGCCACGCTACCGATCCGCGCCGGAGGGCTTCTCCTGGTTCCGTGACGCTCGATTTGGCCGGCCCAGATCGACCACATGGAACCAGGAGAAGGGAGCTGTCCCGACCGGCGCCGGCGCCTGCGCCTGCGCCTGCGCCTGCGCCGAGTTCAGGCAGGCGAGTCGGCGAGCGAGGTGTGCATGCGTATCTCGCGCAGCTCGCCGGCGCCGGTGTCGAGCGCCCGCGCGAGCCCGTCCGGGGCCCACCCGGCGGCGAGCAAGAACTCCCGGGTCGGCGCGTCGCCGTCCGGGATCCAGGCGATCGCCCGGGTCATGCCGTCGCCGCGCGCATGGTCGACCGCGGCGGCGAGCAGGCGCGAGCCGTGTCCGCGGCGACCCCAACGCGGCTCGACCAGGATCGGCGCCAACGCGAGCGTCGTCGCCGGGTCCGGATCGTCCGCCTCGAGGTCGTCCGCGGGTCCGAGCGCGACGAAGCCGACCAGCCACTGCTGCTCCAGCGCCACTAAGACGCGATGGCGCGGCGACGGCGCCGACGTGATCGCCTGCGTCCACGCCGCTGCCGCGCCCTCCGCCGACAAGCCCTCGAGCACCGGGGCGGGCACCAGTTCGCGGTAGGCGACTCGCCACGTCTCGACCTGGATGCGGCCGATCTCCGGTGCGTCGTCCGGGGCCGCCGGGCGCACGCTCACGTCAGCCATGCAGCCGACCCTAATGGGGGTGCCCGCTGTCGCGGGCGGGCCGTGCCGGCGAGCTGAGCCGGGCTGTAGGCGGGTGGACGGGTCTCAGGGCGTGGATGTCAGGGCGTGGATGTCAGGGCGTGGATGTCAGGGCGTGGCAGGGAGTCAGGACGTGGAAGAGGCGTTGGCGGACGCGAATGCCTCCGCCTCCAAGCGCTCGCGCTTGCGCTTGCGCAGGTGCAGCGCGAGGTAGCCGGCCGCAGCGATGCCGAGCAGTGCGAGCGGCGCCCAGGTCAGCACGCTGCCGACCGCGCTCAGCGAGCTGGAGAACGCGTACCCGAGCAACACGCAACCGGGCGCCCAGATCAACCCGCCGAGCGCGTTCCAGGTGATGAACGTCCGGTACCGCATGCCGCTCATTCCGGCCATCGACGGGACGAGCGCGCGGAACAGCGCGGTCAGCCGGCCGATGAACACCGCCTTGCCCCCGTGCTTCACGATGAAGCCGTCGGCCATCGCCCACCGGTGCTCGCCGACCCAGTGGCCCAGCCGCGAGCGGCGCAGCGAAGGCCCGAACTTCTTGCCGAACTCGTAACCGACTGAGTCGCCGGCGACCGCGCACACGAACGCGACGACGATCATTATCGGCAGGCTCAGCACCCCGCGCTGCGCGAAGACGCCGGCCACCAGCAGAGCCGTCTCGCCCGGCAGGACCATGCCGACGAGAATGGCGGCCTCGGCGAAGCACAGACCGCCCGCGATGACGTAGAGCCAGGCGCCCACGGCGTCGCCGATGCGCTCGACGAGATGCTCGAACATGACGGCATGGTTTCACGCTTCGATGAGGATCCCAGGGGTGCCAACACGAGCAACCCGACGAGTCGGAAGGACAACGCCCGAGATGTCGCAAGTGTTCAGCGCCGCGTCGGCCGGACCCGCCGGATGACCGACCTCGCCAGGCTCAGCGCGGCCCAGGCGCGCCGGATCGCTCTCGCCGCCCAGGGTTTCGCCGAGCCGCGTCCGGCCGGCCGGATCGACGCCCGCCATCTGCGGCGCGTCCTCAACCGCCTCGGGCTGTTGCAGATTGATTCGGTGAACGTCTTCTCCCGCGCCCATTATCTGCCGTTGTTCGCTCGGCTAGGCCCGTATCCCCGCGAGCTGCTGGACCGGATGACCGCTTACACGACGACCTCGGCCAAGCCGCCGCCGCGGCCGGAGCTGTTCGAGTACTGGGCCCACGCCGCGTCGCTGCTGCCGGTCGAGACCCAGCCGCTGTTCCGCTGGCGGATGGCCCGGGCGCACCTCGACCCCTGGCAGTCGATCAAGCAGATCGCGCACGAGAACCCGCAGCTGATGGACGACGTCCGCAGCCTCGTCGCCGAGCACGGCCCGGTGCGCGCCGGCGACACCGGCATCCCGCGGCCGGCCCCCCGCCCTGGTCACATGTGGAACTGGCACGACGGCAAGACCGCGCTCGAGCACCTCTTCTGGGCCGGCGAGGTCACCACCGCGAAGCGGGTCAACTTCGAACGCTTCTATGACCTGCCCGAGCGGGTGTTTCCGCCGGCCGTCCTGGTGGCGCCGACGCCGAGGGAGGCCGACGCCAAGCGCGAGCTGGTCCGGATCTCGGCCCGGGCGCTGGGCGTGGCCACCGAGGCCGACATCCGGGACTACTTCCGGTTGTCCTCGGCGTCGACCAGGGCCGCCGTCGTCGATCTCGTGGACCAAGGCGAGCTCATTCCGGTGCACGTCGAGGGCTGGGGCGCGCCGGCCTGGCTCTGGCACGACGCGCGACGGCCCCGGCAGGTGCGCGCCCGGGCGCTGCTGTCGCCGTTCGACAACCTGATCTGGTTCCGGCAGCGCACCGAACGCGTCTTCGGCTTCCATTACCGGATCGAGATCTACGTGCCCGAGCCGCAACGCAGGTTCGGGTACTACGTGCTCCCGTTCCTGCTCGGCGAGTCGCTGGTGGGCCGGGTGGACCTGAAGTCCGATCGGCAGGCCGGCGTGTTGCGGGTGCAGAGCGCGTGGCTCGAGGCGGGCGGGGCTGGGCACAACGCCGACGAGGTCGCCGACGAGTTGGCGGCCGAGCTTGCCACCACGGCCGGCTGGCTCGGTCTAGCCGGCGTCGAGGTGATGCCCCGCGGCGACCTCGCGCCGCGGCTCGCCGCCGCCGTCGGCTGACGCGAGTTGTCCGCGTGTCGTCGGTGCAGCGGCCGACGACGCGAGGACAAGTTGTTTTGCGGCGCGGCAGCGATCAGGCCGCGCGGTAGAGCCGCACGTCGCCGTTGCCGGTGCGCGCGCGGATCGAGATCGTCCGGTTCGCCGCGGTCGGCGCGTCCTCGATCGGCAACTCGGAGTGGACGGCGCCGAGGCCGGTGTGCACGTTCAGCGACGCGCTGACGCCGGCGGGCAGGCCGATTTCGAGCCGGCCGGCGCCGCTGGCGAGGTCGACGTCGCCGTGCACGGCGCCGAAGGCGGCGCCGCCTGAGCCGCTGCGCGCGCGGACATCGCCGCGCACCGCTTCGACAGTCAGGTCGCCGCTGCCGCAGGCCGCGACGATGTCGCCGCCCACCTCGCCGAGCCGAACGCCGCCGGCGCCGGACCGCGTTTCGACGGCGCCGTCCACCTGTTCGACGGCGGCCGAGCCGCCGCCGAAGCGCAGCCGCAGGTCGCCGGTCACGTGCTCGACAGTCGCGCTGCCGTGGCCGAACGCGAGGTCCGCGCCACCGACGGTGCCGATGACGGTGATCGGCGCGGTGAACGTCGCGGCCCGCACGGCGGTGCCGGTCGGCACGACGATCCGCACGGCCAGCCCGGCATGCTCAGTGCGACGGGCGCCGAGGAACGGGAGATCGAACACGCCGCCCTGTCGCGGGCCGAGGACGGTGAGCGTCGGGCCGCGCAGCTCGACGATGGTGGCGGCGAGCACCTCGGCAGCGCCGTCGAGCTCGACGGTCGCCGCGCTCAAGCCATCGGCGGTCTCGATACGCAGCGAGCCGGCCCCGATGCGAGCGTGCACGTTGATCGGCCCGGTCAGCGGGAAGGTGTGTGTGGTCATGGCAGGAGCTCCGTGTTCTGATCAGCCGTTGACCCAGCCGGTGACCCGCTGGGAATCGTTGCGGTTGCGTCCGCGCTGCTGGCCGAACGCCGCGCCGAAGCCGCCCAGGCCGCCGTGGCCGCCCAGGCCGTTCAGGCCGCCGAGGGCGGCGAGCTTGGCCGCGAAATCCCCGGCTGAGCCGAGCTTGACCGCCGTCGACGCGACACGGACCAGCCAGGTGTTGACCGAGACGCCGTCGCGCTCGGCCGCGGCGTCGATGTCGGTCTTGAGCGCGTCGCTGAGCCGCAGCGAGATGCGGGCGGTCGCCTCGCCGCCGTGCGCGTCCTCGGCCGCTGGCTCGTCGTCGGCAGGCGCGGAGACCGCGCCGGCGCGGACGTCTACCACCGCCTCGTCGCCGTCGAGCCGGATGCTCACCACCGGCGCGCCCGGCAAGTCCAGCAGCGCGGCGGTGATCTCGTCTGCGCCGTCGGACAGCGCGGTGAGCACCGCCAGCCGCAGCGCCGGCGCGGCCGCTGCGGCCAGGGACGCCGCAATCTCGCGGGTGCGGTCGTCGCCGAGCGCCGCTGTTGCGGCCAATTGCTCGGCGACCTGATGGACGTAAGGTTCGAGTCGCATGACATCACTCTGACAGCATCGCGACATCATTGCAACCGCACTTGCGCAGGGACGACAGCTAAGCGATCGGGTTTTCCGGTCCTGGGGGCGCTCGACTGTCGGCGCCGCGTCCCCGGGGCCGGAAGACGTGATCGACTGAACCGATCCCTCGGCGATACCCGGCGCAGCCGAACGTCCGCGCGTCGGCAGCCGGCGTCAGCTCGGTCGCGATTAGGCTTCGCCACATCCCCGACGCCCCCCGCCACCGCGCGGGCCGACCGCAGGAGCACGGCGTGCCCGATCTCGTTCCGCTGAAGGTGCAGGCCATCGCCTGGACGCACTTCGAGGCGCCGGCGGACGTCCCTTGGGACACCGACACCGACGGCGGCGAGGCGCTCGCCGAATTCGCCGGCCGGGCGTGTTACCAGTCGTGGAAGAAGCCGAACCCGGCGACGGCGACCAACGCGGGCTATCTGAGGCACATCCTCGAGGTCGGCCACCTGTCGGTGCTCGAGCACGGCTCGGTCACGTTCTACCTGTCCGGCATCTCGCGGTCGTTGACCCACGAGCTGATCCGGCACCGGCACTTCAGCTACTCGCAGCTGTCCCAGCGCTACGTCCCGGAGAAGGACGCGGCGATGGTGGAGCCGGACGTCATCGCCGACGACCCGGAGCTGCACGCGAAGTTCGTCGAAGCGTCCGAAGCCGCGGTCCGCGCGTACACCGAGCTGCTCGAGGGCCTGGAGAAGCGGTTCGCCGACGTCGAGCACGCGACGCTTCGGCGCAAGCAGGCGCGGCAGGCGGCCCGAGCGGTGCTGCCAAACGCGACGGAGACGCGCATCGTGGTCACCGGCAACTACCGCGCCTGGCGCCATTTCGTGGCGATGCGCGCCTCCGAGCACGCCGATGTGGAGATCCGCGAGCTCGCCGTCGCGTGCCTGCGCGAGCTGAAGCGGATCGCGCCCAACGCCTTCGCCGACTTCGAGATCGCCGCGCTGCCGGACGGCACCGAGGTCGCGGCCAGCCCGTTCGTGGCCGAAGGCTGAGCCAGCTATCCGTCTCGGTCCCCGCCAGTAGGCTTCCGCTCATGAGCGCGCCGACGTCAGCGGTAGCCGCGCAGCCGCCGTTCGGCCGGCTGATCACCGCGATGGTCACCCCGTTCGACGTCACCGGGTCGCTCGATCTCGACGCGGCTGCCCGGCTGGCCGTGCACCTGGTCGACGAGCAGGGCAACGACGGCCTGGTCGTCAGCGGAACGGCGGGCGAGTCGCCGACCACGAGCGACGCCGAGAAGGCCGAGCTCCTCGCCGCCGTGCTCGACGCGGTTGGCGACCGGGCCCACGTGCTCGCCGGCGTCGGCACCTTCGACACCGTCCACACGATCCACCTCGCCGAGCAGGCCGCGAAGATCGGCGCGCACGGCGTGTTGTGCGTGACGCCGTACTACTCCCGGCCGCCGCAGTCCGGCCTGCTCGCGCACTTCCGGGCCGTCGCCGACGCCAGCGAGCTGCCGGTGCTGCTCTACGACATCCCGCACCGCTCGGGGGTGCCGATCGCCACCGACACGCTGCTCGCGCTCGCCGAGCACGAGCGGATCGTCGGCGTGAAGGACGCCAAGGGCGATCTCGCCGCGGCGAGCCGGGTGATCGCCGAGACCGGGCTGGCCTTCTACAGCGGCGACGACGCGAGCACGCTGCCGCTGCTGGCGGTGGGCGCGGTCGGCGTGGTCGGCACGTCCACCCATTTCTGCGGGCCGGACACGAAGGCGATGATCGAGGCGTACCTGCGTGGCGACGTCGCCGAGGCGCTGCGCTTACACCAGCAGCTGCTGCCGATCTTCACCGGCATCTTCCGCACGCAAGGCACGATCCTGGTGAAAGCCGGGCTGCGGCTGCGCGGCCTCGACGTCGGTCCGGTGCGCCTGCCGCTGGTGGACGCGACCGACCACGAGATCAGCCACCTCACCGAGGACCTCGCCGCGGCCGGCCTGTAGCTCGGTTGGCACGGCACTCGGTCGACGCCGTGACTCGCTTGACGACGTAACTCGGTTGACAGCGCTGGTCGGGTCGATCGCGTGCTCGCCTCTCGCACGACGCTCTCCGTCGACGACCTCGCTGCTGTCGCCGAACTCGAACGGCGGGTGGTTGCCGCCGACGGCGGCCGCCTGAAGCTGGAATGGGGCGCGCTGCGCGGCCGCGCGGGCTCTCGGCCGAGCGACTTCCTCTGGGTCGTGGACGACCGGCTCGTCGGCTTCCTCGGGGTTTATTCCTTTGGCGACCGCGCCGAGCTCGCTGGCATGGTCGACCCCGACTTCCGCCGCAAGGGCGTCGGCGGCCGACTGCTCGACGCCGCCGCGGACGAGTGCCGCTCGCGCGGGCTCGGAAACGTCCTGGTGATTGTGCCGCGCCCGTCGGCGGCCGGCGCTGCGCTCGCGCGCGGACGCGGCGGATCCCTCGACCACGCCGAACACGCGCTCGTGCTCTCCGGCGAACCGGCCGACGGTCCGACCGATCCCGCGGTCACGACCCGCGCCGCCGCCCCCGACGACGCGGGCGAGGTCGCGCGGCTGCTCGAAGCCGGCTTCGGCTGGGCGCCCGACGACGTCGCCGGGAAAATGTCCGGCTTCGGCTCGTGGACGCTGCTCGTCG
Source organism: uncultured Jatrophihabitans sp. (assembly GCF_964251945.1). Lineage (GTDB taxonomy): Bacteria > Actinomycetota > Actinomycetes > Mycobacteriales > Jatrophihabitantaceae > Jatrophihabitans. The sequence continues at coordinate 31,158 of NZ_CAXULP010000004.1, read as the reverse complement.
AGCGCGGCACCCGGGCGATCGGCACCCTGCGGCTGAGCGAGGACGGCGAGTTCGGCTTCGTGCACGGCTTCGTCATCGATCCCGTCGAGCAGGGCCGCGGGATCGGCCGGGACGTCTTGCGTCGGGCCTGCCGCGAACTGCGCGGCCGCGGCCTGTCGCGGGTCGCGCTCGAGGTCGCGGTCGAGAACGAGCGCGCGCTCGGCCTGTACACCTCGATCGGCTTCCAGCCGGTGCTCACCGAGGACTACTACCGGATCGCCCTCTGACGCGCTCGTCTCCAGCGTTGGCCCGTAGCGGCGCGACACGCCGGCCGCGGAGCCTGCCGCGAGGCCGCAGCGGGGCCGGCGCAAGCGAATGCGCCGGCGGGCGCGTCGCGCCTTCGACGCAACCTTCCAGTTGACCGTTAACGTTGCCCGGATGAGCACCGGAACCCGCATCCGCCCGCCGGCGCGCCGGCCCAGCCGATCGGCCGCGGCCCGGCGCAATTCGCTCAGGCGCGGCAATCCGATCACCGGGGCGGTGCGCGGCATCGCCGGCGGCGTTGGGGCGATGTGGCGCGCGCTCGCCGTGCTGATCGGCACGCTGGCCCGCGCCGTCGGCCGCAACGCCGCGACCGCGCGTGAGCTGCCGGCCGAGCATCGCCGCGATGGCGCCGCGCTCGCCGTCCTGCTGTTCGGGCTGGTCGCCGCGATGGGCGTGTGGTTCACCGCCGCCGGCCCGATCGGCGCCGGGCTGGAAACCGCCTTCCGGTTCTTGACCGGCAACGGCGCGCTTGCCGTGCCGTTGCTGCTGATCGCGCTCGGCGCCCACATGCTCCGGCAGCCCGCCGAGCCCGGGGCCCGCGGCCGGGTGCTGGTCGGCACGGTGGCGCTCGGGCTCGCAGTGCTGGGGCTGCTCGACGTCTGGGCCGACTCGCCGGCCGGCACGCACGCCCGCGAGCACGCCGGCGGAGTGCTCGGCGCCGCCGTGGGCGCTTCGCTCGCGCACGGGTTGTCGGCTGCCGTCGCGGTGCCGGTCCTGGCCGTGGTCGGCGTCTTCGGCGTTCTCGTGGTCACGGCGACGCCGATCAGCTCGCTGGTCGACTACGTCCGCACCCTCGGCGGCCTGCGTGGCAGAGCCGATGCCGAAGTCGACGCCGAGACCGAGGGCGAATACGACGCCGACGCGGACTCCGCCGTCGATCCAGCACCCCGCCGCCGGCGCCGGCGCAAGCCGGCGCCCGAGGCCGACCCGGACGAGGTGACGTCCGACCTGGAGCCGGTCGACGCCGAGGCCGGCGAGGCCGCTGAGGCCGAGGAACTCGACGGCGCTGCCGGCGCGGCGGTCCGGCTGCCCCGTCCGCGCAAGCCGCGCGCGCCGAAGGCCGACCCCGACCTGCCGCCGATCGATCGGCCGCTGCAGCTCGAACTCGCCGGCGGCGGCGCCTACACGCTGCCGAGTCTGGATAGCTTCGCGCAGGGCGCGCCGCACCTGTTGCACACGAAGGCCAACGACGAGGTCATCGCGGCGCTGCAGCAGGTCTTCTCCGAGTTCGACGTCGACTGCGCCGTGACCGGGTTCAACCGCGGGCCGACCGTCACCCGCTACGAGGTGACCCTCGGCCCCGGCGTGAAGGTCGAGCGGATCACCAACCTGACCCGCAACATCGCCTACGCGGTGAAGAGCGCCGAGGTGCGCATCCTCAGCCCGATCCCGGGCAAGAGCGCGGTGGGCGTCGAGATCCCGAACGCCGACCCCGAGGTCGTCATGCTCGGCGACGTCCTGCGCTCGCCGATCGCCCAGCGCGACCAGCACCCGATGCTGGTGGCGCTCGGCAAGGACGTCGAGGGCGGCTTCGTCGTCGCCAACCTGACCCGGATGCCGCACCTGCTCGTCGCGGGCGCCACCGGCGCCGGCAAGTCGAGCTGCATCAACACCCTCATCCTGTCCGTGCTCTCCCGCGCCACCCCCGATCAGGTGCGCATGGTGCTCATCGACCCGAAGCGGGTCGAGTTCGCGGCGTACCAGGGGATCCCGCACCTGGTCACGCCGGTGATCACGAATGCCAAGAAGGCCGCCGACGCGCTGCAATGGGTCGTGCGCGAGATGGACATGCGCTACGAGGACATGGAGCACTCCGGCACCCGGCACATTGACGACTTCAACGCCAAAGTCCGCAGCGGCAAGCTCGTCGCGCCGCCCGGGTCCGAACGGGTGTACGCGGCCTATCCGTACCTGCTGGTGATCGTCGACGAGCTCGCGGACCTGATGATGGTCGCCCCACGCGACGTCGAGGACTCGATCGTGCGGATCACCCAGCTCGCGCGTGCGGCCGGCATCCACCTGGTGATTGCCACGCAGCGTCCGTCCGTCGACGTCGTCACCGGCCTGATCAAGGCCAACGTGCCGTCCCGGCTGGGTTTCAAGACGTCCTCGCTCGCCGACTCGCGGGTGATCCTCGACCAGCCCGGCTCGGAGAAGCTGCTCGGCAAGGGGGACGCGCTGTTCCTGCCGATGGGCGCGTCCAAACCGGCGCGTATGCAGGGCGCGTACGTCACCGACGCCGAGATCAGCGCGATCGTCGATCACTGCAAGACCCAGCTCGAGCCGGCCTATCGGGAGGACGTGACCGCTCCGCAGGCGGCGAAGAAGGAGATCGACGAGGACATCGGCGACGACCTCGATCTTTTCCTGTCCGCCGTCGAGCTGGTGGTGTCGACGCAGTTCGGCTCGACGTCGATGCTGCAGCGCAAGCTGCGCGTCGGCTTCGCGAAGGCCGGCCGGCTGATGGACCTGATGGAGTCACGCGGCATTGTCGGGCCGTCCGAGGGCTCGAAGGCACGCGAGGTGCTCGTGGTGCCGGACGAGCTGGCCGGTCTCCTCTACACGCTGCGCAACGGCGGCAGCGCAGACGATCTCGTGGCGGCCGACGAGGATGAAGACGCGCAATATGCCGACGGCGCAGACGAGGCACTGCCGACCGGTTCGGACTGAGGCCGGTCCGGCGCGCTCACGCAAGCAAGGACGGACGAATGAGCCGCCGCGGGCTCAGGCCCGCGATGCGTCCTACCTCAGGCGCGGCGGTGCTGGCCGGCGTAGAACATCCGGGCGAAGACGAACAACCGTCGGCCGGGCTTGCGGTGCTTGCCGGTGTACTCGTCCTCATCGACGCGGCCGCGTGTGCTCGGCGCGGCGCCGACCGGCGTCCATGTGGGATACGCCGGCTCGATGCGCTCAACAATGGCCACGACGACCACCTCCCTGGCCTCGGACGCTAGCGAACCGTCGCCCGTCGACCAGCGCGACACGCCTAGGCGAGATGCAGGAGCATCCGGGTGTTGCCCAGGGTGTTCGGCTTGACGTACTCGAGGTTGAGGAACTCGGCGACGCCCGGGTCATACGAGCGGCGCAGCGCGTCATAGGTGTCCGGGTCCACCGGGGCGCCGTCGATCGGCGTGAACCCGGCCCGGCCGAAGAACGCGGTGTGGAAGGTCAGCGCGAACAGCCGGGACAGGCCGAGCTCGCGTGCCGTCTCGATCAGCGACTGCAGCAGCAGCCGGCCGATGCGCCGGTCCCGGTGCTCAGGGTGCACGGCCAGCGTGCGCACCTCGCCGAGATCGGCCCACAGCACGTGCAGGGCGCCGCAGCCGACCACCTCGCCGTCGACCTCGGCCACCTGGAAGTCCTGCACGTCCTCATAGAGCGTCACCAGCTCCTTGGCCAGCATCTTGCGCCCGGACCCGGAATACCGGTCGACGATCGACTTGATCGCCACGACGTCGCCGGTGCGGGCGCGGCGGACGACGGCTGGCACGCATCGAACCGTATCGAGCGCGCATGGGGGCGGCTGAAGGCCGCCGGTGGGTAACCTGCCCTGGTGCCCGTCTCGCAGCGCAGCGTCGCTCTGGTGACGCTCGGCTGCGCCCGCAACGAGGTCGACTCCGAAGAGCTCGCTGGGCGGCTCGGCGCAGGCGGCTGGGCGCTGACCGACGACCCGGACGACGCCGAGGTGGTCGTCGTCAACACTTGCGGCTTCATCGACGCGGCGAAGAAGGACTCGATCGACACGTTGCTGGCCGCGGCGGACACCGGCCGCAAGGTCGTCGCCGTCGGCTGCCTTGCCGAGCGCTACGGCGACCAGCTCGCCGCGTCGCTGCCGGAGGCCGACGCCGTGCTCGGCTTCGACTCCTACGCCGACATCGCCGCCCGGCTGGACGACGTCGCCGCCGGGCGCCCGCTGCCGGCCCACACGCCGCGCGACCGCCGGACGCTGCTGCCGGTCGCCCCGGCCGCGCGGCGGGCGCGCACCTCGGACGTCGCTGTGCCCGGGCACGCGTGGGCCCCGACCGCCGCTGTCCGCAGCCGGTTGGACGACGCTCCGGTCGCCTACCTCAAGCTCGCGTCCGGCTGCGACCGCCGCTGCACCTTCTGCGCCATCCCGTCCTTCCGCGGCGCGTTCGTGTCCCGCCCGCCGGCAGAAGTGCTGGACGAGGCCAAATGGCTGGTTGCCACCGGCGCCCGCGAACTCGTGCTCGTCAGCGAGAACTCCACCTCCTACGGCAAGGACCTCGGCGACCTGCGCGCGCTCGAGGAGCTGCTCCCGCAGCTGGCCGACATCGACGGCGTCGAGCGCATCCGCGTCTCCTACCTGCAGCCGGCCGAACTGCGACCCGGACTGCTCCAGGCGATCGCCGCGACGCCGGGTGTCGCGCCGTATTTCGACCTGTCCTTCCAACACGCGAGCACTCCGGTGCTGCGCCGGATGAAGCGTTTCGGCGGCACCGAGGCGTTCCTGGAACTGTTGGCGCGGGCCCGCGACCTCGCGCCGGATCTCGGCGCGCGCAGCAACGTGATCGTCGGGTTCCCGGGCGAGACCGAAGACGACCTCGCCGAACTGGAGCGCTTCCTCAGCGCGGCGCGGCTCGACGCCATCGGCGTCTTCGGCTATTCGGACGAAGACGGCACGGAGGCGGCCGGCTTCGGTGACAAGATCGAGGCCGACGTCGTCGCCGAACGCGTCGAGCGGGTGAGTTCGCTCGCCGACGAGCTCGTCGCCCAGCGAGCCGAAGAGCGCATCGGCACCCGGATCGAAGTGCTCGTCGAGTCCGTCGAGCCGGCCGGCGACCCGGCTGCCGTTGGGCAGCTGCTCGGGGTGGGCCGGGCGGCGCACCAGGGCCCCGACGTCGACGGCGTGGTGCGCCTGGTAGATGGCGGCACGCTGCTCCGCGGCGCCTTGGTGCGCGCGTTCGTCTTCGCCGCCGACGGCGTCGATCTTGTCGCCCATACCGACGGCGCGCCGTGGTGAAGCCGGCCGACGAGGCAGTGCCTCCCGCAGTCCGGGCGGGTTCAGCGGCCAGCCGGCCGGTGGTGGCCCGCGCAGTGCCGCTGCGCGCGGACCCGATCGGGGACCTCGCCAAGTCGGTGTCCGCCTGGAACCTGGCCAACGCGCTCACCGTGATGCGACTTGTGCTCGTGCCGGTGTTCGTCGTCGCGCTGTTCGCCCGCGGCGGTCACGACGGCGCGTGGCGCGTGGTCGCCTGGGCGGTGTTCGCGGTCGCGTGCGTCACCGACCGGGTCGACGGCCAAATCGCGCGCAGACGGGAGATCGTCACCGAGTTCGGCAAACTCGCCGACCCGATCGCCGACAAGGCCCTGATCGGCGCGGCGTTGATCGGCCTGTCCGTCCTCGACGACCTTGTCTGGTGGGTCACCGCGATCGTCCTGGCTCGCGAGGTCGGGGTGACGGTGCTGCGCTTCTGGGTGATCCGGCACGGAGTCATCCCCGCCAGCCGCGGCGGCAAGCTCAAGACGCTGCTGCAGGCCGTCGCCATCGGGCTGTACGTGTTGCCGCTGACCGGCTGGCTGCATGTCGTGGCCCAGGTGATCATGGTCGCCGCCGTCGTCGTCGCGCTGGTCACCGGTGTCGACTACGTCGCCCGGGCGGTGCGGCTGCGGCGGGCCGGCCGAGTCGTCGCGGTGGCCGCCTGACGTCTGGCGGCGGGGAATCCGAGCGCCGCGCCGTCCGTTGAGCCCACAACGGCGGCTGTTCGCCCAGAGCGGACGTCACGCCAAGGCGCCGCGCGCGCCCGGGGCCGTTCGGTACGGTGAGATCACGTCCGGCTCCATCCGCAGAAGGGGGTTCCGATGCCCGTGCTCCGACAGGTCGTGGGTGACACCCTGCGCGCCGTCCGGATGCGCCAGCGGCGCACGCTGCGCGAGGTCTCCGCAACCGCCCGGGTGAGCCTTGGCTATCTCTCCGAGGTCGAACGCGGCCAGAAGGAGCCGTCGTCGGAATTGCTGGCGGCAATCTGCTCGGCGCTCGACGTCGAGCTCTCCGAGCTGTTCGCCGAGGTCAGCCAGATCCTGCGGCGCGAGGAGAAGCTCGTGCTCGCCGGCCGGGTCTCCTTGCTCGGCGCGAACTCCGCGCGGCTGACGCCCGCACCGCAGGTCGACGCCAGCGGGGCGACGCGCGTGCGCGCGATGCCCGTCGCCGCGGCCTGACAGCGGCCCGACAGCGGTGCCTGGGCCTTTGCGGGGCTGGCACGGGGCCGTTCCTAGTGGTCGGATGACGTCCGTTATTCGGCGGGACAAAACGGAAATCAGTCACACCCGTCCCAGGTTCGGCGACCCGCCGACGCGCCTGCGCAACTGTGCCGGCGCCGGCCCCTAGCGTCGTCCTGGTAGCGACATAGCGCGCCGGAAACGCCGGCGCGTCCGGGGTTCGCCATGACTGGGAAGGCCGCACTCACCATGACAAACCCGCTCGACACCCTCTTCCGGACGACCGCAGCCCCACCGCCGATCGCGTCCGCCGCGCCGGTGCGCACCAAGGGCAGCCACAGCCGAGCCGGCAACGCGATGAGCCGCACCCGGTCGGCGCTGCTCGCCGGTGCCGCGGCGGCGGTCGAGGTGAGCGGGACCAAGATCGCGATGGCCCAGGTGGCCGCCAGCGCGGGGGTCGCGAAGGCGACGCTGTACAACCACTTCCGCACCCGGGATGCGGTGCTCGACGAGCTCGTCGTGGCGCAGGTCCGCGCGATCGTCGAGGACCAAGCCGGCAAGCCGCTGCCGACGGCGCTCGCCGACGCGGCGGCGGCGATCTCCGGCCATCCGGTGCGCCGTGGGCTCGCCCGCATCGAGCCGGCGACGCTCGCCCACCTCGCCGTCGTGGACGCCAACGCGCAGGGCTGGCAGTTGGCCAGGGCAAGCCTGGTCGGCGTGCTGACGGCGGCCGGGCGCGGCGGCGCGGACACCGTGCTGCGCTGGCTCGCGTCCTACTTGATCACGCCGAGCGGCCCGTCGGCGATCGCCGCCGACGTCGCTGTGCTGCTGGCCGGACTGCCGCATGTCCAGCCGGCGGCGGCGCAGCCGGGCGAGGCAGAGTCGGCGGCTTCGCCCAGCTCGCCCGCCTTTCCCAGTGCTTCCGATGGCTTTGCGACAGCGCTCGCCGGTTACGCGAGCGCGCCCGCCGGCTGATCGTCACCGCCGGCTCGCGGGCTGATCGTCACCGCCGGCTCGCCGCGCCGGCTCCGGCTGGCAGGTCGGACACCAGTACGTGCCGCGGGCCCGCGGCGGCGCGCCCTGGTCGGCCCGCCGGACGGGCGTCCGACACCGTAGGCACGGTTGCCCGCTGCGTTCGTACACCCAGTGCTGGCGGCCGCGTTCGGTGAATCCGGTCGTGGACTGCTCCGGGTGGTCGCGGTTGGCGCGCAGCACCCGGTGGCACGTCGCGACTAGCTCGGCGAGACCGGGGACGTCATCGACGCGGGTCCACGGATGCACGCGCTCCATGAACAGGACCTCGCACTTGTACATGTTGCCGATGCCGGCGAGGTTGCGCTGGTCAAGCAGCGCCTCGCCGATCGCGGCGGCCGGGTCGCGGCGCAGGTTGGCCGCGGCCTGGTCCGCGTCCCAGTCCGGGCCGAGCAGGTCGGGGCCGAGGTGGCCGACCACCCGCGCCTCGTCGGCGCGGGCGAGCAGCCGAAGATCGTGCACCCGGTACCCGGTGGCCAGCCACTCGGCGTTGCCCAGCAGCGCGCGGATCAGGTGGTCCGGGTGCCGCCGAGGCGGCCGGCCGCCCGTCCGCGAGAGGTACCAGGAGCCGTCCATCCGCAGGTGGCTGTGCAGGGTCAGGTCGTCGTCGATGCGCGCCAGCACGTGCTTGCCGCGGGCCAACACCTCGGTCACCGTCCGGCCGCGCAGGTCTACGGTCGCCATCGCCGGGACGCGGAAATCGCTGACGGTCAGCTGCCGGCCGCTGAGCCCCTTATGCAGCCGGCTCGCGGTCAGCCAGACGGTGTCGCCCTCAGGCACAGCTCGATCGCCCCACACGCCGGAGCACCGCACGGGGCCGGAGCACCGCACGAGGCCGGAGCACCGACACGACGCCGTTCAAGCACGCAGCCGCAGCCCGCGCGGCGTCGGCCGGAACCCGGCCTCTTCCAGCGCGTCGCCGAGCGCCGACGCGGACACCGGCGCCCCGTCTGCTCGCTCGACCTGCAGGCGGCCCAGCGCGCCGTCGCGCACCGACAGCGCCAACGCGTCGGCGGCGGGTTGCAACACGGCCGGGTCGTCGGTGAACGACAGCAGCGTGCGACCGCCCCGCTCCACGTAGAGCACGCAGTCGCCGTCCACGGTGACGACGAGCGCGCCGGCTTTGCGCGCGGCCTGGTGACCCCGGCCGCCGTCGGCCGGTCTCGGTGCCTGCGGCCAGGGCAGCGCCGCGCCGTAGGGGTTCGCCGGATCGGTGGCTGCCAGCACGAGCGCGCGAACGCCGTCGGCGGCCCGCGTGTCGATCGGCCGTGCCTCGGCGCGCAGCCGGTCGACCGCGCCGGGCAGCGCGAACTGCGCCGCGCCGAGTCCCTCGACGAAGTAGCCGCGGCGTGCACGTCCGGACTCCTCGGCAGCCTTCAGCACGGGGTACACGGCGGAGAAGCCGCCGGTGATCCGCTCGGCGCCCACCGAACCGCGGGTGACCACGCCGTACCGGTCGAGCAGCACGTCGGCGGCGGCCAGGGCCCGACGGGTCGGGTCGGCGTCCCGCGGCGGGGCGGCCGACCAGCGGCCGGCCATCCCGGCGGGCGCCGCGCGCGTCGCGGTGCTGGCCAATCCAGACGCGCCCAATCCGGCATACCTGCCGTACCGGGACCGGCGCGGCCGTGGCTTGCGCGCGTGCGCGGTCCTGCTCGCCGAGCCGAGCAACGAGCGCACCGGACCGAACGTGTCGTTGGTCAGCCACCCGGCCCAGACCAGCTCCCACACGGCTCGGGCCACCTCGTCGTCGGGCCGTCCGCCGCCGGAACGCTCGGCCAGCGAGCGGAAGAAGAGGGCCTCATCGCCGCCGAGCGAGTCGCGCACGGCGCGCGCCAGCTCGTCGTCCACCTCGTCCGGCGGCGGCAGGACGAGCGTGGCGACGTCGCTCGGCGCCAGCGACACCCAGCCGTCGTTGCCGGCGAGCGTTCCGGCGCCGGCCCAGACCACCTCGCCGGACAGTGTCAGCTCGTCGAGCAACGCAGGGGAGTAATCGGCCACCCGGCCCGGCAGCACCAGGGTTTCGAGCGCGCTGGCGGGGACGGCGACGCCGGCGAGTTGCTCGATCGCCCGCAGCACACCGTCGACCCCGCGCGAGGACCGTGCGCCGAGCCCCTGCCAGGCCGGCACGAAGCGGGCCAGCGCCGCCGGCGGGACCGGCTCGACCTCTTTGCGCAGCGCGGCCAGCGACCGTCGGCGGATCGCCCGCAGCACCTCCGCGTCGCACCACTCGGCGGCCATCCCGCCGGGGCGGAGCTCCTTTGAGGTCCCCGCGGAATCGCGAAGTGCTCTCCGCGCAGCGACTTCGAGGGGTGAGAACTCGCCCTGCACCAAGCGACCGCTCGCGCCGAGCCGGGCTAGTGCGGTCGCCACCACCGCGACGCCAAGCCCGAGCCGCCGCGCGACGTCCTGGGCGAGGAACGGGCCGTGGGTGCGCGCGTAGCGGGACACGAGATCGCCGAGCGGGTCACGCACCGGCTCGGTGAAGGCCTCGGGCACGCCCACCGGCAGTGCGGCGCCGAGCGCGTCGCGGACTCGGCCGGCGTCCTCGATCGCGAGCCAGCGTTGCTCGCCGGCGATGCGGACCCGCAGCACCCGGCGGGCGTCCTCGAGCGCGGCGAGATCCTGCGGCGTCGCGCCGCGGGCCAGCGCCTCGTCGGTGGTGAGGTCGCCGACCGCCCGCAGCAGATCATGCACGCCGTCCGGCCCGCGCGCGTGCCGGTCCGGGGCGAGCCGGGCGATCTCCGCCTCCACCGTGGCGATCGCGTCGGCGTCCAGCAGGTCCCGCAGGTCAGTGGCCCCGAGCAGCTCGGCGAGCAGCGTCGCGTCGAGGGAGAGCGCCTGGGCCCGTCGCTCGGCCAGCGGCGCGTCGCCCTCGTAGAGAAAGGCGCCGACGTAGCCGAACAGCAACGACCGGGCGAACGGCGACGCGGCCGGCGTCTCGACCTCGACCAGCCGGACCGAGCGGCCCGCGAGGTCGCGCATCAGGCCGACGAGCCCGGGCACGTCGAAGACGTCCTGCAGGCACTCGCGCATCGCCTCCAGGACGACCGGGAAGTCGGCGTACTCGCTCGCCACCTGCAGCAACTGGTTGGCGCGCTGGCGTTGCTGCCACAGCGGCGCCCGGCGCCGCGGGTCGCGCTTCGGCAGCAGCAAGGAGCGGGCCGCGCACTCGCGGAACCGGGAGGCGAACAGCGCTGAGCCACTGACCTCGTCGGTCACCAGCGCCTCGATCTCCGCCGGCTCGAAGACCGCAAGGTCTGCGCCGGGCGGCTCGCCGTCAGTCTCCGGCAGGCGCAGCACGATGCCGTCGTCAGAGTGCATCGACGACACGTCGAGACCGAGGCGTTGCCGCAATCGCGCCGTGATGGCCAGCGCCCACGGGCCGTTGACCGGCGCGCCGAACGGCGAATGCACGACCAGCCGCCAGTCGCCGAGCTCGTCGCGGAAGCGCTCCACGAGAATCGTCCGGTCGTCCGGCACCTGGTGGGTCGCCGCTTTCTGTTCGGCGAGGTAGGCGAGCAGGTTGTCCGCGCCCCATTCATCGAGTCCCGCTGCCTCGGCGCGCGCCCGCGCGACAGCCGGCGGAGCCTGCGCGACCTCGCGCAGGAACGCGCCGAGCGCACGGCCGAGCTCGACCGGCCGGCCGGGGGAGTCGCCCTTCCAGAACGGCATCTTGCCGACCTCGCCCGGCGCCGGAGTGACCAGCACTCGGTCGTGCGTGATGTCCTCGATGCGCCAGGAGGACGAGCCGAGCAGGAACACGTCGCCGATCCGCGACTCGTAGACCATCTCCTCGTCCAGCTCGCCGACGCGTCGGCCCGGACCGTCGCCGCTGGCGAGGAAGACGCCGAACATGCCGCGGTCGGGGATCGTGCCGCCGCTCGTGACCGCGAGCCGCTGGGCGCCGCGCCGGCCGGTCAGCTCGCCGCTGACCCGGTCCCACACGAGGCGCGGCCGCAGCTCGGCGAACGCGTCGGAGGGGTAGCGGCCGGCGAGCATGTCCAGCGTCGCCTCCAGCGCCGCGCGCGGCAGGCCGGCGAACGGGGCGGCGCGTGCGACGAGATCGGCCACTTCGTCGACGGTGACCGTGTCGAGCGCGACCATGGCGACGATCTGCTGGGCGAGCACGTCGAGCGGGTTGCGCGGATAGCGCATCGACTCGATCTCGCCGGCGCGCATGCGCTCGGCGACGACGGCGCATTCGACGAGGTCGCCGCGGAACTTGGGGAAGATCACGCCCGCGGACACCGCGCCGACCTGGTGCCCAGCCCGGCCCACTCGCTGCAGCCCGGCCGCGACCGACGGCGGCGACTCGACCTGGACGACGAGGTCGACGGCGCCCATGTCGATACCGAGCTCCAGCGAGGACGTCGCGACGACCGCAGGGAGCCGCCCAGCCTTCAGATCCTCCTCGACCAGCGAGCGCTGCTCGCGCGACACCGAGCCGTGGTGCGCCCTCGCCACCACAACGTCGCCCGCTGGGCGGCCGGACCCGGCCTGGGCCATCAGCTGGGACGGCCGCTCGTCGCGCGAGCGCTCGTCGCGTTGTTCGTTCGCCTCCTCGTCCTGCCGGACGACTGCGCGCTCGGCGGCCAACTCGTTCAAGCGCGCGGTGAGCCGCTCAGCCAACCGACGGGAGTTGGCGAACACGATCGTCGAGCGGTGCGCCTCGACGAGATCGAGCACCCGTTCCTCGACGTGCGGCCAGATCGACGTTCGTCGCTGGGCGCCCGCGGCCGCGCCGGTGAGGTCGTCGCTCGGCTCGCCGATCGCCGACATGTCCTCGACCGGCACCACGACCCGCAGGTCGAAGGTCTTCGTCGTCGCGGGTTGTACGACGGCGACCCGCCGACCGCCGGCCAGGAAGGTGGCGACTTCGTCCACCGGGCGCACGGTGGCCGACAACCCGATGCGCTGCGCCGGCCGCTCGAGCAACGCGTCCAGCCGCTCCAGCGACACCGCCAGGTGCGCGCCGCGCTTCGTCGGGCACACCGCGTGCACCTCGTCGACGATCACCGTGTCGACGCCGCGCAGCGCCTCGCGGGCCGCCGAGGTCAAGAGCAGGAACAGCGACTCGGGCGTGGTGATCAGGATGTCGGCCGGCCGGCGGGCGAACAGCCGCCGCTCGTCGGCCGGGGTGTCGCCCGAACGCATCGCGACCGTGATGTCCGGCGGGGCGAGCTCGAGCCGGCCGGCCGCCTGTCGGATGCCCGCGAGCGGCCCGCGCAGATTGCGCTCGACGTCGACCGCGAGGGCTTTCAACGGGCTGACGTAGACCACGCGGCAGCGCTTGGCCGGATCCGCCGGCGCCGGGTCGCGGGCGAGCCGGTCCAGCGCCGAGAGGAACGCCGCCAGCGTCTTGCCCGAGCCCGTCGGCGCGACCACCAGGGTGTGCTCGCCGCGGGCGATCGCGTCCCACGCGCCCTCCTGGGCCGGCGTCGGCGCGGCGAACGCGCCGTCCAGCCAGGCCTGGGTCGGAGGGGAGAAACGCGGCATCGGATCAGTGTGCCCGCGGGCTACGACAGAAGTCGCTCGCCCGGGCCCTGCCCCGGTTCGTCCGGATACGGCGACGCCTCGCGGAACGCCTGCTGCAGCGTGCGCAACCCGTCACGCAGCGGTATCCGGTGCGGCCCGAGGTCGCCGAGCGAGGCGGCCAGCAGGCCGGCGAGCGCGGCGATCAGCCGGCGCGCCTCGTCGAGATCGAGCGCCTGCTCGCCGTCGGGCGCGAGCCCGAGCTTCTCCGCGGCCGCGCTCATCAACAGCACCGCGGCGCGGCTGATCACCTCGACGGCCGGAATCTCGGCCAACTCGCGAACGTCGGCCCCGCTCGCGGAACCCTCGGCCTCGCCCGCGGACGTGGCGGACGTGTCGGCCGCACCCGCGGAAGTTGGGGACAGCTCGGCCACGCTGATACCCTGACACTGCGACCAGCCCCCGTTCTCGGCGGGGGTGTGCAAGCGGAAGCCTTGAGCCTCCCACCCGACCAGCCATGCGACATCGGCGCGTCGGGTCCGGTCCCCGTCTCTCGGCTGCCGCCGGGTGGTGGGCAGCGCCGCCTTTTCCGGCGGCGTGGACCGGTCGGCTCCTCGGCCCCGTGCGCGCTCGCGCAGCGGGGCCGTCCTCATCTTCACGGGCTGCCGCGCACCCGCTCTACGAGAAGACTTCTAGGAGGTCCCATCAGTTCCGAACCAAGGATCAACGACCGGATCCGCGTGCCCGAGGTGCGCCTCGTCGGCCCCGAAGGCGAGCAGGTCGGCATCGTGCCGATCGGCAAGGCCCTCGAGCTGGCGGCAGAGTCCGACCTGGATCTCGTCGAGGTCGCGCCGATGGCGCGCCCGCCCGTCTGCAAGCTCATGGACTACGGCAAGTTCAAGTACGAGAGCGCGCAGAAGGCGCGTGAGGCCCGGCGCAACCAGGCCCTCACCGTCATCAAGGAGATGAAGCTCCGCCCGAAGATCGACTCGCACGACTACGAGACCAAGAAGGGTCACGTCGAGCGGTTCCTGAAGCAGGGCGACAAGGTGAAGGTCACGATCATGTTCCGCGGCCGCGAGCAGTCCCGCCCCGAGCTGGGGTTCCGGCTGCTTCAACGTCTCGCCGAGGACATCGGCGAACTCGGCTTCGTCGAGTCCTCGCCGAAGCAGGACGGCCGCAACATGGTCATGGTCGTGGCGCCGCATCGCGCCGGCGCCTCGACCCGGGCCACCCGGGTGCCGCGGCCGGCCGAGCCGCAGCCCGACGCCGTCGAGTAACACCTCCATCGCTGTACCAACCAAAGGACCTCCGATGCCCAAGAACAAGACGCACAGCGGCATGAAGAAGCGGGTGAAGACGACCGGCACCGGCAAACTGCTCGTCCAGCGCGCCGGCATGCGGCACAACTTCGAGCACAAGCCGTCCCGGCTGACCCGCCGGCTGTCCGGGACCCAGACGCTGTCGCCGAACGACGTGCCCCGCGTCAAGCGGATGCTCGGCCGCTGAGGCTCGCGCCTTCGTCCACCTGCCGCTCGATCGCCGAGCGGCCCGACTCGCAAGGAATCCACCGTGGCACGCGTCAAGCGGGCAGTGAACGCCCACAAGAAACGCCGGAGCACTCTCGAGGCCGCCAGCGGCTACCGCGGGCAGCGCTCGCGGCTCTATCGCAAGGCCAAGGAGCAGCTGCTCCATTCTGCGACCTACCAGTACCGCGACCGCAAGGACCGCAAGGGTGATTTCCGGCAGCTCTGGATCACCCGCATCAACGCGGCGGCTCGCGCAAACGACATGACCTACAACCGGTTCATCCAGGGCCTGCGGCTCGCCGGTGTCGAGGTCGACCGCAAGGTCCTCGCCGACCTCGCCGTCAACGACGCGCCGGCCTTCGCCGCGCTGGTCGAGGTCTCCCGAGCGGCAGTGGCCGCCGAAGGAATCGGCGGCGCCGCGGCGCAGTCGCCGGCGGCCTGAGGGCCGTCCCCACGTCAGCGCTCAGTGCCGCTCAGCTCCGCCAACGCCCGGCTCGCGGCGGCCCGCCGTCTCACCCGACGGCAGGGCCGCAGCGACGCCGGGCGTTTTCTCGCCGAGGGCGCCCAAGCGGTGCGCGAGGCGCTCGCCGCCGATGCGGTCCTCGACCTGTTCGCCACCGCCGAGGCCCGCGAGCGGCATCCGGACCTCGCCGTGAACGCCGCGCAGATCTCGGCGAAGGACGCCGCGTCGCTGTCTGAAACCGTCACCCCGCAGGGCCTCGTCGCGGTCTGCCAGCTCTTCCAACCGACGCTCGCGGAGGTGTTGGCGGCCCGGCCCCGGCTGCTTGCGCTGCTGGTCGAGCCGAACGACCCGGGCAACCTGGGGACGGTGATCCGCACCGCCGACGCCGCAGGCGCCGACGCCGTCGTGGTCCACGGAGGGGTGGACGCCTACAACGGCAAGGCTGTTCGAGCCAGCGCCGGCAGCGTCTTCCACCTGCCGATCCTCGACAGCTCGGCAATGGACGCGCTGGTCGCCGCACACGCAGCAGGGCTGCGGACGCTCGCGACAACCGGCGCCGGCGCGTGCGACCTCGACGAGTTGATCGACGCCGGCGTGCTCGCCGCGCCGACCATGTGGCTGTTCGGCTCCGAGGCGCACGGCCTGCCGCGAGAGGTGATCGACGCGGCACGGGACAGCGTGCGCGTCCCGCTGCGCGGCCGAGCCGAGAGTCTGAACCTCGCCGCCGCCGCGGCGGTCTGCCTTTACGCGAGCGCCCGGGCCCAGCGCTGATCCACTCGAGTCTTGGCCGGTAGCGGCGCCGCCTCGGCGCGTCGCGCCGCCCCGGGGCCACGGGTTCTGGCAAGCGCCGTTGCGTCCTGGCGATAGGCTGGCGCCATGTTCGCGCAGCAGACGGCGTCGCCCGCGATGACGTTTGCCGCGCGGCTCGCGGCCGCCTTCGCGCGCGCCTGAGGCCCGGGCGTTAGCGCCCCGTCAGCCCTGGACGCTCTGCCCTCGCACAGACCGTGCCCACGTCAGGAATGCCGCATGCCCTCTGAGAATTTCGACCCCGTCGAGGTCGCCGCCCTGCAGCCGCAGGCCGTCGACCACGCGGTCGCCGATGCCCTGGCCGCCATTGCCGCCGCCGCTGACCTCGACCAGCTCAAGGCCGCGCGCCTGGCGCACGCCGGTGACCGCTCGCCGCTTGCCCTCGCGAACCGCGAGATCGGCGCGCTGCCCCCGGCCGGCCGGGCGGCCGCGGGCCAGCGGGTCAGCAAGGCGCGCGGCGCAGTCAACACCGCTATCGCCGCGCGGCAGGCCGAGCTCGAACGCGAACGGGACGAGCGCGTCCTCGTCGAGGAGGCCGTCGACGTCACCCTGCCCACCGGCCGGCGCCGTATCGGCGCGCGACACCCGATCACGACCGTGCAGGAATTGCTCGGCGACATCTTCCTGGACATGGGGTGGGAGATCGCCGAAGGCCCCGAGGCCGAGGCGAGTTGGTTCAACTTCGACGCGCTAAACACCCCGGCTGAGCATCCGTCCCGCGATCTCACCGACACCTTCTACGTCGACTCGCCGGACTCCGGCGTCGTGCTGCGCACGCAGACCTCGCCGGTGCAGATCCGCGCGATGCTCGAGCGCACCCCGCCGATCCACATCGTCTGCCCCGGCCGGGTCTACCGCACCGACGAGGTCGACGCGACCCACTCGCCGGTCTTCCACCAGCTCGAGGGGCTCGCCGTCGACGAAGGCCTCACGATGGCGCATCTCAAGGGCGCCCTCGACCACATGGCCGAGCGGTTGTTCGGCGTCGGAACGTCGACCCGGTTGCGCCCGCACTACTTCCCGTTCACCGAGCCGAGCGCCGAGATTGACCTACTGTGCTTCGTCTGCCACGGCGAATCGCTGACGAAGCCCGACCGGCCGTGCCGCACCTGCGGCAGCGAGGGCTGGATCGAATGGGGCGGCTGCGGCATGGTCGACCCGAGGGTGCTGGTCGCGTGCGGCATCGACCCGGACCGCTACAGCGGCTTCGCGTTCGGCATGGGCATCGACCGCGCGCTCATGTTCCGCAGCGGCGCCGCGGACATGCGCGACATGTTCGAGGGCGACGTCCGGTTCACCCAGGCCTTCGGAGTGGACGCGTGAGAACACCCCACGAGAACGCTCCGCACACAACGCTCTACGGTCCCGCGTGGACCCCGAAGGACAACCAATGAGGGCCCCGGTCAGCTGGTTGGCCGAGCATGTCGCGCTCCCCAAGGGCATCACCGGCCGACAGCTCGCCGACGCGTTGATCCGCGTCGGGCTCGAGGTCGAGCGTGTCGAGTCCGGCGCGGACGACCTCACCGGCCCGATCGTCGTCGGCCGGGTGCTGTCCGCCGCAGACGAGCCGCAGAAGAACGGCAAGACGATCCGCTGGTGCTCCGTCGACGTCGGCGAGGACGAGCCTCGCGGAATCGTCTGCGGGGCGCACAACTTCGCGGTCGGCGACCTCGTGGTCGTTTCGCTGCCTGGCGCCGTGCTGCCCGGCGGCTTCGCGATCGCCGCGCGCAAGACCTACGGACACGTCTCGGACGGCATGATCTGCTCGGTCCGCGAGCTCGGCATGGGCGAGGATCACGCTGGCATCCTCGTGCTGCCGGCCGGAGCCGCGAAGCCGGGCGACGACGCGCTCGACGCGCTCGGCCTGCGCGAGACCGTCTTGGACATCGCGGTCACCACCGACCGCGGCTACTGTCTGTCCATCCGCGGGCTCGCCCGCGAATGCGCCGCGGCGCTCGGCGTCGGCTTCACCGACATCACCGCCGACGTGCCCGCGCCCGACGGCGGCGCGTACGAGGTGCGCGTCGGCGACCCGGGCTGCGACCGGTTCGCCGCCCGGGCGGTCGTCGGGCTCGACCCGGCGGCGCCGACGCCCGAGTGGATGCTGCGCCGGCTGCGGCAATGCGGCATGCGCTCGATCTCGCTCGCCGTCGACGTGACCAACTACGTGATGCTCGAGACCGGTCAGCCGCTGCACGCGTTCGACCGCGCGAAGCTCCGCGGTCCGATCGTGGTGCGGCGGGCCCGGTCGGGGGAGACGCTGACGACCCTCGACGGCGTCACTCGCACGCTGTCGCCCGACGATCTCGTTGTCACCGACGCCAGCGGCCCGATCGCGCTCGCCGGCGTGATGGGCGGCGCGGCCACCGAGATC
Organism: uncultured Jatrophihabitans sp.; assembly: GCF_964251945.1. Lineage (GTDB taxonomy): Bacteria > Actinomycetota > Actinomycetes > Mycobacteriales > Jatrophihabitantaceae > Jatrophihabitans. The sequence goes on along the minus strand of NZ_CAXULP010000004.1, from coordinate 13,001 downwards.
GGCGAGCACACGACCGACATCGTGCTCGAGGCCGCGCACTGGGCACCGTCGTCCATCTCGCGGACGGTTCGCCGGCACCGGCTGCCGAGCGAGGCTGCCAGGCGCTTCGAGCGCGGTGTCGACCCCGAGATCGCCGATGTGGCGCTGGCGCGCTGCGTCGAGCTGCTCACCGCGCACGGCGGCGCGCAATCGGTCGGCGGCCACACCGTCGTCGGCACGCCGGCGGCGGCGCCGGCGATCCAGCTCGACGCGCGGCTGCCCGGACGGGTGGCGGGCATGGCCATCGCCCGCCCGGACGTGATCGCCCACCTGCACGCCGTCGGCTGCGCGGTCGGCGGGGTCGACGGGGACGACGGGGACGGCGATCTGCTGCGCGTGCAGCCGCCCCCGTGGCGGCCAGACCTGCTCATCCCGGCGGATCTGGTCGAGGAGGTCGTCCGCCTGGCCGGTTACGACAAGCTGCCCTCGATCCTGCCGTCGGCGCCAGCGGGCGCCGGCCTGACCGGTCGGCAACAGCTGCTGCGCGGCGTCACCCGAGCGCTGGCCGGCGCGGGCTTCACCGAGGTGCTGTCGTTCCCCTTCGTGTCGCCGGCCGCCCGCGCCCAGCTTGCGCCGTCAGCCGGTCCGGCCGCCGTGCTCGTCAACCCGATCTCGGCCGACGAGCCGGAGCTGCGCACCTCGCTGCTGCCGGGGCTCGTCGCCGTCGCGCTGCGCAACATCGGGCGCGGCAACCGCGATCTCGCGGTATTCGAGACTGGCCTGGTGTTCTTGCCCAAGCCGGCCGCGACGCCTGCGCCGCTGCCCGGCGTCGGGCACCGGCCGACCGAAACCGAGATCGCTGCTCTCGACGCGCGCCTGCCAGACCAGCCGCGCCGGATCGCGGCCGTGCTCTGCGGCGCCGCGGACCCCGCTGGCTGGTGGGGACCTGCCCGTCCGAGCGACTGGGCGGACGCGATCGAGGCCGCGCGCGTCGTCGCGCGCGCCGCCCGGACCCAGCTCACCACCAGGCCGGTGGACACCGCGCCGTGGCATCCCGGCCGGTGCGCCGCGCTGGTCGTCGACGAACGGGTCATCGGCCACGCCGGCGAGCTGCATCCCCGGGTCGTGGCCGCGCTCGGCCTGCCGGAACGGACCTGTGCGATGGAGCTGGATCTCGACGTGCTGCCGACGCCGCAGCCGGCCGTGGCGCCGTCGATCTCCGGCTACCCGCCGGTGCTGCTCGACGTCGCGCTGGTCGTGCCGAGCGACGTCCCGGCGGCCGAGGTCGAGCGCACCCTGCATGACGCGGCCGGTCCGTTGCTGGAGTCGATCAACCTCTTCGACGTCTACGCCGACGCAGATCGACTGGGCGACGGTGTGCGGTCGCTGGCGTTCGCGCTGCGCTTCCGGGCGGCGGATCGGACGATGACCGTTGACGAGGCGACCGCCGCGCGAGACGCCGCCGTGTCGGTTGCCGCGGATCGGCACGGGGCGACGCTGCGTTCCTGAGTCCGTTCGGCGCTTGCCTGACGTCGCGGCCCCGCCGATGTATGGAGTTCCGCGGTAGTGCATAGTTGTGCATATGGGAGTTCGGGTCGCGATCGCGGGCGCCAGCGGCTACGCCGGCGGCGAGCTGCTGCGCCTCGTTGCTGCGCACCCCGACCTGGACCTCGTCGCGGCGACCGCGCACGGCAACGCCGGCCAGCGGGTCGGGGACCTGCACCCGAACCTGCGCTCGGTGGCCGACGTCGTGTTCGCCGACACGGCCGCCGATGTGCTCGCCGACGCGGACCTGGTGTTCCTGGCGCTGCCGCACGCCGCGTCGCCGGCACTCGCCGCCGCGCTGCCGCAGTCGACGAAGATCGTGGACCTCGGCTCGGGCCACCGGTTGACGGATCCGGCGGCGCACGAGCGCTACTACGGCGGCGAGCACCATCCCGCGTGGACCTACGGCCTGCCCGAGCTGCCCGGCCAGCGCGCGCTGATCTCGGCGGCCAGCCGCGTCGCGAACACCGGCTGCCATGCGGTTGCGGCGATCCTGGCGATCGCGCCGCTCGTCGCCGCAGGTGTCGCCGAGGCCGACGACATCGTGGTCACCTCCGCCAGTGGCACGTCCGGCGCCGGCCGGTCCGCGCTGACGCACTTGATCGGCAGCGAGGTGATGGGCGATCTCACCGGCTACCAGGTCGGCACGCACCGGCACGTCCCCGAGATCAAACAGGCGAGCGGCGCGCGCACGCTCACGATGACGCCGGTGCTCGCGCCCATGCCGCGCGGCATCCTCTCCACCGCCGCGCTGCGCCCGTTGGGCGCGGTCACCGCCGACGACGCGCGGGCCGCGCTCGTCCAGGCCTACGGCGACGAGCCGTTCGTGCACGTTCTGCCGATCGGGCAACAGCCGCGCACGTCGGCGACCGCCGGCTCCAACAGCGCGCACCTGCAGGCCGTCATCGACGTCGACTCCGGTCGGATCGTGGTCACCTGCGCCATCGACAATCTCGGCAAGGGCGCGGCCGGCCAGGCGCTGCAGAACGCGAACCTGATGCTCGGCCTGCCCGAGACCGCCGGGCTGTCCGCCGACGGGATCGCGCCGTGAGCACTCACCCAACACGCTGCGCGGGCCGCGCATGAGCGTCACCGCCGCACGCGGTTTCCGCGCCGCCGGTGTCGCAGCCGGGCTAAAGCAGTCCGGCGGGCTCGACGTCGCGGTCGTCGTCAACGACGGCCCGCTCGACGCCGCTGCCGCGGTATTCACCGGCAACCGCGTCCAAGCCGCGCCGGTCGTCTGGTCCCGGCAGGTCGTCGCCGACGGGCGCGCCCGCGCGGTCGTCCTCAATTCTGGCGGGGCCAACGCCTGCACCGGCCGGGACGGCTTCGCCGACACCCATCGCACGGCCGAGCACCTCGCCGCCGAACTGGGCATCGGCGCGGGCGACGTCATCGTCTGCTCGACTGGCCTGATCGGCGAGCGGCTGCCCATGCCGGCGTTGCTCGCCGGCGTGCACGCCGCCGTCGACGCGTTGGCCGCTAGCGGCGGCGCGGCGGCCGCCGACGCCATCCGCACCACCGACACCCGCGCCAAGCAGGCGGTCCATCAAGGCGACGGGTGGACGGTCGGCGGCATGGCCAAGGGCGCCGGCATGCTCGCGCCCGGACTTGCCACCATGCTCTGCGTCCTCACCACCGACGCCGCGGCTGACGCGGCGACCCTCGAGGCCGCCCTGCGCGCCGCCACCCGCGCCACCTTCGACCGCATCGACGCAGACGGGTGCATGTCCACCAACGACACCGTCGTCCTGCTCGCCAGCGGCGCGGCCGGCAGCGAGCCGACCGCCGAACAGCTCGCCGCCGCTGTGCGCGCCGTCTGCGCCGATCTGGCCGCGCAGCTTCTCGCCGACGCCGAAGGCGCCACCAAAGAGGTCGAGATCGAGGTCGTGCGGGCGGCCGACGAGGACGACGCCGTCGAGGTCGGCCGCTCGATCGCGCGCAACAACCTGCTCAAGTGCGCGCTGTTCGGCAACGACCCGAACTGGGGGCGCGTGCTCGCCGCGGTGGGCACCACCGGCGCCGCCTTTCGGCCGGACGAGCTCGATGTCGCGATCAACGGCGTCGAGGTGTGCCGGGCCGGCGCGGCGGGCGAGCCGCGCGAGAAGGTGGACCTCACCGGCCGGCAGATCCACATCCGGGTCGACCTGCACGCCGGCGAGCACGCGGCGACGATCTGGACCAACGACCTGTCGCACGCCTACGTCGAAGAGAACTCGGCCTACTCGACATGAGCGCGGCAGCTCCGGCGGGAAGCGCGCACGTGAAGGCGGCCACCCTGGTCGACGCCCTGCCGTGGCTCGCCCAGTTCCACGACAAGATCGTCGTCATCAAGTACGGCGGCAACGCGATGGTGAGCCCGGAACTGCAGGCCGCCTTCGCCGAGGACGTCATGTTCCTGCGCTACGCCGGCCTCAAGCCGGTCATCGTGCATGGCGGCGGCCCGCAGATCACCGAACACCTGAGCCGACTGGGCATCCAGTCGGAATTCCGGGGCGGCCTGCGCGTCACCACGCCGGAGATGGTCTCCGTCGTGCGGATGGTGCTGACCGGCTCGGTCAACGCCGACATCGTCAACCTGCTCAACGACCACGGCTCGTTCGCGATCGGCATGTCCGGCGAGGACGCGAGCCTGCTCACTGCCGAACGCCGACACGCGATGGTCGACGGCGTGCCGGTCGACGTCGGTCAGGTCGGCGACGTCGTCGAGGTCGACCCGTCGGCGATGCTCGCGCTCGTCGACGCCGGCCGGATCCCGGTGCTCGCCACCGTCGCCCGCGGCCGGGACGGGCTGACCTACAACGTCAACGCGGACACCGCGGCCGCCGCGGTCGCGGTCGGCCTCGGCGCGGAGAAGTTGATCGTGCTCACCGATGTCGAGGGCCTGTACGCCGACTGGCCGGCCAGCGATGAGGTCATCAGCCAGATCGACGCCGACGACCTCGCCGAGCTGCTGCCCCGCCTCGGCAGCGGAATGGCGCCGAAGATGGAAGCGTGCCTGCGGGCGGTGCAGGGCGGCGTGCCGCGCGCGCACGTCCTCGACGGCCGCGTGCCGCACGCGCTGCTGCTCGAGATCTTCACCAGTGAGGGCGTGGGCACGATGGTCGTGCCTGCGAAGGAGGGTGAGCGATGACCATCTCGCAACGCTGGCAGGCCGTCATGATGCCGAACTACGGCACGCCGCCCCTCGCGCTCGACCACGGCCAGGGCGTGCGCGTGTGGGACGTCGACGGCAACTCCTACCTCGACTTCGTCGGCGGCATCGCGGTGTCCTCGCTCGGCCACGCGCACCCGGCGCTCGTCGCCGCGGTCACCGAGCAGGTCGGCCGGCTCGCGCACACGTCCAACCTCGCGATACACGAACCCGGCGTTCGCCTCGCCGAGAAGCTGGTCGAGCTGCTCGACCTGCCCGCCCGCGTCTTCTTCGCCAACAGCGGCGCAGAGGCCAACGAGTGCGCGCTCAAACTGGCCCGCCTCGCCGGCCGCGCGCAGGGCCGCGCCGAGATCGTCTCCTGCCACGACAGCTTCCACGGGCGGACGTTCGGGGCGCTGTCGGTCACCGGCAACGCCGCCAAGCGCGAGCCGTTCGCGCCGTTGCCCGGCCCGGTCACGTTCGTCGACTACGGCGACGCGGCTGCCCTGCGCCGCGCGGTCGGCCCACGCACCGCCGCGGTCATCGTCGAGCCGACGCTCGGCGAAGGCGGCGTGATCGCGCCGCCCGCCGGCTTCCTCGCGGCAGCGCGGTCGATCTGCGACGACGGCGGCGCGTTGCTGATCGTCGACGAGGTGCAGAGCGGCATCGGCCGCACCGGCTCGTGGTTCGCCACCCAGGCCGAGGGCGTCCGCCCGGATGTCATCACCCTCGCGAAGGGGCTCGGCGGCGGCTTGCCGATCGGCGCCTGCCTCGGCGTGGGCGCGGCCGGCGAGCTGTTCGCGCCGGGCGACCACGGCAGCACCTTCGGCGGCAACCCGGTCTCCTGCGCCGCCGCCCTTGCGGTGCTTGCCACCATCGCCGACGACGGCCTGCTCGACAACGTCAAACGGGTGGGCGAGCACCTCGCCCGGAGGCTGGACGCGTTGGACAGCCCGCTGGTCGCCGAGACCCGTGGCAGCGGCTTGTGGCGCGCGGTTGGCCTCACCGGCCCGCACGCGTCCGCGGTCGAGGCCGCTGCTCGCCGCCGCGGGCTGCTCGTCAACGCGGTGAAGCCCACGGCCCTGCGTCTCGCCCCGCCGCTCGTGCTCACCGAGGCGGAGGTGGACGAGGCGGCGCCCATGCTGGCCGCCGCGCTCCACGAGGTCGCCGCGGCGACAGCCGAGGATGGCGCGGATGCCTAGACACTTCCTGCGCGACGACGACCTCGACCCGGCAGAGCTGCTCGAGGTGCTCGACCTCGCCGACGCGATGAAGGCCGACCGACACCTGCACCGCCCGCTCGCCGGGCCGCAGGGCGTCGCGCTGCTGTTCGACAAGCCGACGCTGCGCACCCAGCTGTCGTTCTCCGTCGGCGTCGCGGAACTCGGCGGCGTGCCCATCGTCGTGGACGGCCGCCTCGCCGGCATCGGCGTGCGCGAGTCGATCGCCGACACGACCCGGGTGCTGTCCCGCCAGGTGTCGGCGATCGTCTGGCGCACCTTCGGCCAGGAGCGGATCGCCGAGATGGCGTCGGTCAGCCCGGTGCCGGTCGTCAACGCGCTGACCGACCAGTTCCACCCGTGCCAGATCCTCGCCGACCTGCAGACTGTCCGCGAGCACAAGAAGCAACTCGCTGGCTTGTCGTTCGCCTACGTCGGCGACGCGGCGAACAACATGGCGCACTCGTACCTGTTGGGCGGCGCCGCGGCCGGCCTGCACGTGCGAGTGGCCGGTCCGGCCGGCTTCCAGCCCGACCCGGCGATCGTCGCCGACGCCCAGCGAATCGCCGCGGGCACGGGCGGGTCCGTGCTGGTGACGACCGATCCGAGCGCTGCCCTCTCCAGCGCGGACGTCGTGGCCACCGACACCTGGGTGTCGATGGGGCAGGAGGACGAACGGGCCCTGCGCGAGCTGCCGTTCCTCGACTACACGGTGACGACGAGCGCGCTCGAGGCCGCGGCGCAGGACGCGATCGTGCTGCACTGCCTGCCCGCCTACCGCGGCAAGGAGATCGAAGGCGCCGTGCTCGACGGACCACAGAGCGTGGTCTGGGACGAGGCGGAGAACCGCCTGCACGCGCAGAAGGCGCTGTTGACGTTCTTGTTGGAGCGATCGGCATGAGCACTGCACGCCGGGACCGGGCACGAACCCGACGCGGATCCTCGTGAGCGCGCCGAAGGTCGACCGCGTCACGAAGGCAGCTCGGCATGCCCGCATCGTCGAGGTGCTCGCCGGCCGCTCGGTCCGTTCGCACGCCGAGCTGGCCGAGCTGCTCGCCGCCGCGGGGATGCACGTCACCCAGGCCACGCTGTCGCGCGATCTTGACGAGCTGGGCGCGGTGAAACTGCGCACCCCGGACGGCGGGTTGGCCGCCTACGTCGTCCCTGAGGACGGCTCGCCGCTGGCCGCCCGGCGTTCGGACGACGCGCCGCCGCACCGGCTGGCCCGGCTGCTCAGCGAGATGTTGACGTCCGCCGAGGCGAGCGCGAACCTCGTCGTGCTGCGCACCCTGCCCGGCGCCGCGCAGTTCCTGGCGTCCGCGATCGACCGCGCGGCGCTGCCCGACGTGCTCGGCACGATCGCCGGGGATGACACGATTCTGGTCGTCGCCCGCGACGCCCGCGGCGGCCGCGCGCTCGCCGACCGGCTGCTGACCCTGCCGCACACCGTCTGACCCCGTTCGCATCCCGCCAAGGAGACGCCCGCCCGTGAGCAAGGTCCTCAGCTCCCTGCCTGTCGGCGAGCGCGTCGGCATCGCGTTCTCCGGCGGCCTCGACACCTCCGTCGCAGTCGCCTGGATGCGCGCCAAGGGCGCGGTCCCGTGCGCCTACACCGCGGACATCGGGCAGTACGACGAGCCGGACATCGCCGGCGTCCCCGCCCGGGCCACCGCCTACGGCGCCGAGCTCGCCCGGGCCGTCGACTGCCGTCGTGAGCTCGTCGAGGAGGGGTTCGCCGCACTCGCCTGCGGCGCGTTCCACATCCGCTCCGGCTCGCGCGCGTACTTCAACACCACCCCGCTCGGCCGGGCGGTCACCGGCACCATGCTCGTGCGGGCGATGCACACCGACGACGTGCACATCTGGGGCGACGGTTCGACGTTCAAGGGCAACGACATCGAACGCTTCTACCGCTACGGGCTGCTCGCGAATCCCGACCTGCGCATCTACAAGCCGTGGCTGGATGCCGAGTTCGTCACCGAGCTCGGCGGCCGCGCGGAGATGAGCCAGTGGCTGGTCGAGCACGAGCTGCCCTACCGCGACAGCAAGGAGAAGGCGTACTCGACCGACGCCAACATCTGGGGCGCCACCCACGAGGCGAAGACGCTCGAGCATCTCGACGTCTCGCTCGAGACCGTCACCCCGATCATGGGCGTGCAGTTCTGGGACCCGTCGGTCGCCATCGACAGCGAGGACGTCGTGCTGCGCTTCGCCGCCGGCCGGCCGGTCGCGATCAACGGCGTCGCCTACGACGACCCGGTGGCCCTCGTCCACGACGCGAACCTGATCGGCGGCCGGCACGGGCTCGGCATGTCCGACCAGATCGAGAACCGGATCATCGAGGCGAAGTCGCGCGGCATCTACGAGGCGCCGGGCATGGCGCTGCTCTGGATCGGCTACGAGCGGCTGCTGAACGCCATCCACAACGAGGACACCATCGCCAACTACCACCTCGAGGGCCGCCGGCTCGGCCGGCTGCTCTACGAAGGGCGCTGGCTCGACCCGCAGGCGCTCATGCTGCGCGAGTCGATCCAGCGCTGGGTGGCCTCGCTCGTCACCGGCGAGGTGCGGTTGCGGTTGCGCCGCGGCGAGGACTACACGCTGCTCGACACCCGCGGCCCAGAGCTGTCCTACCACCCGGACAAGCTGTCGATGGAGCGGACCGAGAACGCCGCCTTCGGCCCGGGCGACCGGATCGGCCAGCTGACCATGCGCAACCTGGACATCGCCGACTCGCGCGCCAAGCTCGAGCAGTATGCGGCGGGCTCCGCCGGCCAGCTCAGCCGCACCTACCTGTTCAGCGAACTCGAGGCCGCCGGTCTGGACGAGGGCGGCGCCGATCGCATCGCCGCCAACTCGCGCGGGGCGGGAACGGTGGGCAGCGACGAGACGGTGCTCGACCATGCGGCGATGGAGTCGGGAGTTGACTGAGCGGCCGGGCGCCGGCCGGCTCTGGGGCGGCCGGTTTGCCGGCGGCCCGTCCGACGCGCTCACCCAGCTCTCGCTGTCCGTGCATTTCGACTGGCGGCTCGCGCCGTACGACCTACGGGCCTCGAAAGCGCATGCCCGGGTCCTGCACGCGGCCGGACTGCTCACCGACGACGAGTGCACGCATATGCTGGTGGCGTTGGACGAGCTCGGCGCCGACGTCGCATCTGGCGCGTTCGTCGCGACCGTCGCCGACGAGGACGTGCACACCGCGCTCGAACGCGGGCTGATCGAGCGGCTCGGCGCGCTCGGCGGCAAGCTGCGCGCCGGGCGCAGCCGCAACGACCAGATCGCGACGGACCTGCGCCTGTACCTGCGCGAGCACGCGCGCAAGGTGGCGCTCGCGATCACGGAGGTCGAAACGGCGTTGATCGGGCAGGCGCGAGCTCATCCTAAGCTGCCGATGCCGGGCATGACGCATCTGCAGCACGCCCAGCCGGTGCTGCTGGCGCATCACCTGCTGGCACATGTGCACGCGCTGTCCCGCGACGTCGACCGGCTGCGCGACTGGGACCGGCGCGCCGCCGTCAGCCCGCTCGGTGCCGGCGCGCTCGCTGGCTCCTCGCTGCCGCTCGACCCGGCCCGGGTGGCCGCCGAGCTCGGCTTCGACCGGCCGGCGGACAACTCCATCGACGCCGTGTCCGACCGCGATTTCGCCGCGGAGTTCCTCTTCGTCGCCGCGCTGCTCGGCGTGCATCTCTCGCGGATCGGCGAAGAGGTGATCCTGTGGGCGACGTCCGAGTTCGGCTGGGCGCGCCTCGACGACGCCTGGTCGACCGGCTCGTCGATCATGCCGCAGAAGAAGAACCCGGACATCGCCGAGCTGGCCCGCGGCAAATCCGGGCGGTTCATCGGCAACCTCACCGGCCTGCTGGCCACGCTGAAGGGGCTGCCGCTCGCCTACGACCGCGATCTGCAGGAGGACAAGGAGCCGGTGTTCGACACCGTCGATCAGCTGCTCGTGCTGCTGCCCGCCGTGGCCGGACTGATCGCCACCCTCGTGTTCGACGAGCAGCGGCTGGCCGACGCGGCGCCGGCCGGCTTCGCGCTCGCCACCGACGTCGCCGAGTGGCTCGTCCGAAACGGCGTCGCGTTCCGCGAGGCGCACGAGATCAGCGGCGCCTTCGTCGCCTATTGCGAACGGCACGGCGTCGACCTGGCGGATGTGACGGACGCGCAGCTGGCCGAGATCGACGAGCGGCTGACGCCGGACGTTCGCGCCGTGCTGTCGGTCGACGGCGCGTTGCGGGCGAGATCGGCTGTCGGCGGCACCGCGCCGGCGCAGGTGATTCGCCAGCTTGAGCTGCTGACCGCGACGGTGGACGACCAGGCTGCGTGGGCCGCCTCGGCGCAGTGACGGCGTCTCGGTGACCGACGAGCTCCGGCGCAGGTTGAGCGGGGCGGCGACCTCCGTCGCGCCCCGTCTTCTCGGCGCCGTGGTCACGTCCAGCGTCGGCGGCGCCCGGGTCGCGGTCCGGCTGACCGAGGTCGAGGCATACGAGGGCCTCGATGATCCTGCGTCGCACGCGTTCCGGGGGCGGACGACCCGCACCGCGGTCATGTTCGGCCCGCCCGGCCATCTCTACTGCTACTTCACCTATGGCATGCACTGGTGCGCAAACGTCGTCTGCGGCGTCGACGGGGTGGCCGCCGCAGTCCTGCTGCGCGCCGGCGACGTCGTCGACGGCGTGGACGTCGCGTTCGCGCGCCGGCCCGCCGCGCGCCGCCCGGCCGACCTCGCCCGCGGGCCGGCTCGGCTGGCGACCTGCCTGGCGCTCGACGCCGCGCAGAACGGCATAGACCTGCTGGCCGTCGACGCGGAGGTCCAGCTCGGCGGCGTCGCGGCGCGCCGACCTCGCACGCTGGCGACCGGTCCGCGGGTCGGCATCACCGCCGCGGCGCACCGGCCATTGCGGTTCTGGGTCCCGGACGCGCCGTCGGTGTCGGCCTACAAGGCGGGCGGCCGCAAACAACGGCCGCCGCGACCGGCAGACTGAGCTGCGTGAGCGAGGACCCCACGGCGCGGCTGCCGCCCGACCTGCGCGAAGCGCACGAGGTGCTGGCGTCCGGCGCCGCCCAGATCCTGCCGGCCGACGGGCTGGCCGAGCGGCTGCTCGCGGCGCGTCGGGACAACCGGCCGCTGCGCGTCAAGCTCGGCATCGACCCGTCGGGCAGCGACCTCACACTGGGCCACGCCGTCGTGCTGCGCAAGCTGCGCCAGTTCCAGGATCTCGGCCACACCGCCGTCCTTGTCGTCGGCGGCTTCACCGGGCAGGTGGGCGACCCGTCCGGCCGGACGGCGACTCGCGCGGCGCAGAGCGCGGCCGACGTCATCGCCAACGCGAAGGGGTACTTCGACCAGCTCATGCGCGTGCTCGACCCGGGGCGCACCGAGGTCGTCAACAACGCCGATTGGCTCGGCGTGCTGAGCCTCGCCGACATCCTCGGCTACACCCGGCAGATGACCGTGGCCCAGTTGCTCGAGCGCGACGACTTCGCCCGGCGCTTCGCCGCACGCCAGCCGATCAGCCTGTCCGAGTTCGTGTATCCGCTGCTGCAGGGCATCGACTCGGTCGAGATCCGCGCGGACGTCGAGCTCGGCGGGACGGACCAGACCTTCAACAATCTGGTAGGGCGGGAGCTCCAGCGCTCCCGCGGGCAGGCGCCACAGGCCGTGCTCACCATGCCCTTGCTCGTCGGCACGGACGGCGTCGAGAAGATGGGCAAGTCGCTCGGCAACTACATCGCCATCGCCGAATCGCCCGAAGAGCAGTTCGGCAAGCTGATGAGCATCCCGGACTCCGTCGTCGGCATGTACGCCCGGCTATGCACCGCGCTGCACCCACGGCGGGTCGCTGAGCTCGAGGCCGCCGTCGAGGCCGGCGGCGCCGCGGCGAACAAGGCGAAGCGAGAGGTCGCCGCAGCCGTTGTCACGCTGTACCACGGCGCGAACGCCGCCCGTGCGGCGGAAGAGCGATTCGACGCGCTGTTCCGCCGCCACGAGGTGCCGCAAGACGTGCCGCACTTCGCGCTCGGGCTCGCCGATCCGGTGCATCTGCCCGCTCTCCTCGTCGCCACCGGCCTCGCCGTCAGCACCAGCGCAGCGCGCCGGGACATCAAGGGCGGGGCCGTCCGCGTTGACGGCGAGCCGGTGCATGCCGTCGACGTGCCACGCGTGGCGCTGATCGACCGGGTGCTCGCGTCCGGCAAGCGACGGGCCGTCCGACTCGTCAGCGCCGAAACCTCTGCGTAACCCAGCTCACAGGTCCAGCCACGGACGAGGGGGCAGGCACTAGCGGCCTCCGGAGCGCGAAAATCGCCGGAAATGCTGGGCGACGCGCGGGCAGCGGGCGAGTTTGCACTGCGCCGACGCGCTGGCTAGTGTTGGCGCTGTCCGCGAGACGGATCCGGGGGACGGCTCAGGCCGACAGGCCGAGCGACCCGGAGCCAGGCGGAATGTCCCCAAAGCACGAGGCGCGAGACTCTTCGAGCGCCCCGACCAAGTGGGATTGTGGGCGGTGCCGGTCGTGTTTGACCGGGCGAAACCGACCAGGTAGTGTCATTCGGGTTGCCCCCGATCATGCCGTAAGGGCTTGTGACGGTGCGCGTCCGCTCCTTGAGAACTCAACAGCGTGCCGAAAGTTAGTGCCATTTATTAACTCTCGTCCACGTTCGGCATCGCCGGGCGTGAACAAGATTCCTTTGGTACATCGAGCAAAAGAAACACCCAGCTCGTATGGACCAGTGATTGAATGTCGTCTGCCAAAGACGGCAGCTTTCTGTGTCGATAAACCGGCTTTGCCGGGGTTATCAATATACCTTCACGGAGAGTTTGATCCTGGCTCAGGACGAACGCTGGCGGCGTGCTTAACACATGCAAGTCGAGCGAGGCCCTTCCTTCGGGAAGGTGTCCTAGCGGCGAACGGGTGAGTAACACGTGGGCAACCTGCCCCTAGCACTGGGATAACCCCGGGAAACCGGGGCTAATACCGGATACGACTTCGGAAGGCATCTTCTGAAGTGGAAAAGGTTACTGGCTAGGGATGGGCCCGCGGCCTATCAGCTTGTTGGTGGGGTAACTGCCTACCAAGGCGACGACGGGTAGCCGGCCTGAGAGGGCGACCGGCCACACTGGG
>NZ_CAXULP010000003.1:0-514888 GCF_964251945.1 uncultured Jatrophihabitans sp. | reverse complement strand
CCACCCGCCGCTACCGCACCATCGCCATCCGCACCGCCGGGCACGTCCTCACCGCAGAAGAACCCCTACCACCCGAGTTACGGGCCGCCCTCGCCGTCATCGTCTGAAAACGACCTGCGCACTAAATTGAGCCAAGTCAGGTCGGCGTCGGGCGAGGGTGACCCCTAGTCATTTCTAGCAATTTGACGGGTCCCCAAGCCCGGCGCTTGGGTTATCAGGCCTCACTAGCTCGTCCGCGTATCCACGCAATCAGCTCGAGCGGTGGATCGAACGATTGGGACGCACGCTCGAGAAGTTGCTCGAGCTGCGCGTGTCGATCCGGCTCGTCCGCGAGGATCACGGCGGCGGCTAGATCTTCCCCCGAGATCGACAGGGGTGTTAGAGCGCCACTCAAGACTTGTTCGACTAATACGTCACGGTCCAACAAACTGTCCAATCGCGCTAATACCTTGGCCAGTTCAGCTCGCACTGCGTGCGAGCATTCACTCTCTGTCGGCACGTCTGGACTGCGGGCTGAAGCTAGCGCGAATTGCCAAAATTCGGTGCCATAGCCCAGCGCAATCTGCGCAGGCGGTAGCCAGTTTTCCAGTCTCTCCCGCCAGAGACCGTGAGCCTCGGACAGGCTTTCCGTGCCGACCTTCTGATCGCGATCCAGCCATGCAATGAATGGCTTAGGAGCGAGTGCTGCTTCGACCACAAAAGTGACGACGCCCGGGTCCATTCTTCTCGATCGTATGACGACGAGAGCGTGATCGGATTTTGCGGAGATTTTGTCAAACGTCAGCCCGCGCCGGGCATAACCCTGATCCTTCATCATCGGCCACAGGTAGCGACCAACAAAAGACGAGACGTTGCGGATCTCGGACCTGTTCACATTAGTTACCTAATTCCCGACGGCGAGCTGGCCCAACCCAGCACCAATCGCGCCTGCTCCCACTGAACATCCGACACCAGTGGCGCACGCAATCGCACCTCCGACCGCCCCAACTACTCCGATCACAGGCCCTAGCCATCCCGGGAGTCGATATCCGTCGCCTGCGCTCGGACAACAATATATTGGCGTAGTTCCTGTGGGGGCGCGGAGCGTTGAATAACTGTTCCATTCGGTCCAGGTTCGGCCTGCGGTGATGGTTCCAGCGCGAGTACGGGAATTGGGTCGGGCACAGGTGAAGGTGGAGCGTTTTCGTGTGGATGACACATAATGGATACCGCGCGGACCCCACCCAACGACATCGTCTCCATATTGACCTTGGCGGCCAGCCAGCGCGGCGCCCAGTCGCCGAACTTGATCCGCGAGCCCTTCGGATCGACGTAGCTGCCCGTCCTGACCGAGGTCGTCACCGACTCGATCCAGTTCTGGGCGTCGATCTTGCGGGCGAAGTGGCGAGCGTGCTCCGTGCCGCGGGTGTCGCGGTCGCGCGCGCCAGCTGCCCTCGGCTCGCTTAGCGATGTAGGCCGTGACGGCTGCCGGCCTGGCTGGCATCACGCCGCATTCGCTGCGGCATACGGCCGCATCGCTGGCCATTGCGGCAGGCGCAAACGTGAAGGTCGTCCAGACGATGCTCGCCACAAGGCGGCCACGATGACCCCCGATCTATACGGACACCTGTTCGACGATCAGCCCGATTGAGTGGCCGATGCGATGGATCCGGCTCGAGCCGCTGCGGACTCTTGCGGACCAAACCGGCTGTTGTCCACTCGATCAGTAGGGAAGAACTGGCTACAGGCCGGTAAATACGGGGGTTTCTGGAGCGCGCCCGGCAGGACTCGAACCTGCAACCTCTTGATCCGTAGTCAAGTGCTCTATCCGTTGAGCTACGGGCGCTGGTGCCAACAAGACAGTTTAGCGACTGCTCGTGAGCGGACTTTTTCGCGGAGGCTCCGGGATTCGAACCCGGGATGGGCGATTAACCCAAACCGCATTAGCAGTGCGGCGCCATAGACCAGACTAGGCGAAGCCTCCAGCGCGGCCGCGTCACACAGCCACCCGGGCGAAGAGCCTACAAGGTGGGCGCCCGACGCCTCCACCGCGTTCGCTCAGCACTCGATGACGTTGACGGCTAGCCCGCCGCGGGCCGTCTCCTTGTACTTCGCTTTCATGTCCGCGCCGGTCTCGCGCATCGTCTTGATCACCTTGTCCAGGCTGACGATGTGCGAGCCGTCGCCGCTGAGCGCGATCCGCGCGGCGTTGATCGCCTTCACCGCGGCCATCGCGTTGCGCTCGATGCAGGGGATCTGGACGAGCCCGCCGACCGGGTCGCAGGTCAGGCCGAGGTTGTGCTCCATGCCGATCTCGGCGGCGTTCTCCACCTGCGCAGGCGTCCCGCCGAGCACCTCGCACAACGCTCCGGCGGCCATCGAGCAGGCCGAGCCCACCTCACCCTGGCAGCCGACCTCAGCGCCGGAGATCGACGCGTTCTCCTTGTACAGCACGCCGATCGCGGCCGCGGCGAGCAGGAAACAGACGACGCCGTCGTCGCTCGAGCCCGGGCAGAAGCGGCGGTAGTAATGCAGCACGGCCGGCAGCACGCCGGCCGCGCCATTCGTCGGCGCGGTGACGACCCGCCCGCCGCCGGCGTTCTCCTCGTTGACCGCCAACGCGAACAGATCGACCCAGTCGAGGACCTGCAGCGGGTCAGCCGCGACGTCCGGGGCGACCGTCGCGCCGTCACCGCCGAGGCGGCGGTGCAACTCCGGGGCCCGCCGCGGGACGTGCAGGCCGCCGGGCAGCGTCCCCTCGTGCGACATGCCGTGCCGCACGCAGCCCTGCATGACCGTCCAGATCTCGAGCAGCCGCGCGCGGATCTCCGCCTCCGACCGCCACGCACGCTCGTTGGCGAGCATGACCCCGCTGACCGGCAGGCCGGTCTCCACGCAGCGCGCGAGCAGCTCCGCGCCGGAGCGGAACGGGTACGCGAGCGGCGTCTCGTCGACGGTGATCCGGTCGGCGCCGGCTGCGGTCTCGTCCACGACGAACCCGCCGCCGACGGAGTAATACGTGCGCTCGCACAGCAGGCCGTCGTCAGCTCCGAATACCGCGAACCGCATGCCGTTCGGATGAAACGGCAGGCTCTCGCGCCGGTGCAGGACGAGATCGTCACGGCGCAACGCCGCCGGTTGGCGGCCGAGCAGGCGCACCTGTCCGGCGGCCAGCACGGCGGCGGCGCGAGTCGGGACGCTGGCGGTGTCAACCGTCTCCGGTTCCGCGCCTTCGAGGCCGAGGATCACCGCGCGGTCGCTGCCGTGGCCGCGCCCGGTCGCGCCGAGCGAGCCGAACAGCTCGGCCCGCACCCGGCGCACGTCGGGCAACACGCCGTCGTCGGCCAAGCCCTGCGCGAAGGTGTGCGCGGCCCGCATCGGCCCGACCGTGTGCGACGACGACGGGCCGATGCCGATAGTGAACAGGTCGAACACGCTGATGGCCACGCCGTCATTGTCCGCCGGGCGGGCAGCCGTCAGCCGACGGTGAGGGTGACGTCGATGTTGCCGCGGGTCGCCTTGGAGTAGGGGCAGAACTCGTGCGCGAGCTCGATCAGCTCGCGAACCTGCTGCGGCTCGACGCCCGGGATGGCGACGACGAGCTCGACGGCGAGGCCGAACCCGCCGTCCTCGGACGGCCCGAACGACACCTCGGCGGTGACCGTCGACTCGGACGCGTCGACGCCCTTCGTCTTGGCCCGGTTCGTGAGCGCGCCCTGGAAGCATGCGGCGTAGCCGGCGGCGAACAGCGTCTCCGGATTGGCCTTCGGCTCGGCGCCGGCGCTCGGCTGCGCCAGCTCGAGATCGATGACGCCGTCCTTGCTGGTGACGTGTCCGGTGCGGCCACCCTTGGCGGAGGCGGCGGTGGTGTAGGCGACCTTGGTCAGCGCGATAGTCATACCAGCCACACTAGGCCGATGACCGCGCCGCTCGTCCGCCGCTCGCCGGCCCACCGCGGGGTGGTGACCGCCGCCGCCGCCCTGACTCCGCGGATGCGCCGGTTGACGGTGCGGGCCGACGCCCTGCTGGGGCTCGCGATCCGGCCCGCCCAGGACGTCGAGCTGCTCCTGCGCGAGCCGAGCGGGCGCCGGGTGAAGCGCCGCTACACGATCCGGCACTCTCGGCCCGAGGTCGGCGAGATCGACTTGGACGTGCTGCTGCACGGCGCCGGGCCGGGCTCGGCGTGGGGCGCGCAGTCGGCGCCCGGCGACGAGGTCGAATTCCAGGGCCCGCGCGGCAAGCTCGAGCTGCACCCCGCGCCGTGGCACCTGCTGGCCGGGGACGAGGCAGCGCTGCCGGCGATCGGGGCGATCTGCGCGAGCCTGCCGCCCGGCGAACGGGCGCTGGCCCTAGTCGAGGTACACGACGCCGCCGACCAGCTGCCCGTCGACGCGGACGTCCGCTGGCTGTGCCGCGGCGACACCCCACCCGGCGGCGCGGCCCTGCTGACGGCGGCGCTGCGCGAGCTCGAGCTGCCGCCCGGCGCGGGCCGATGCTATTTGCTCGGCGAGACGCGCGCGGCCATCGCCCTGCGCGCGGTGCTGGAAGACATGGGCGTCCACCACGAGTCGATCTTCGTGAAGGGCTACTGGAACCTGGGCCGCCCAAAGACCGTCTGACCCCCTGGCTGGGGCTACAGGATTGGCTCGGGGCGGTAGTCGGCGGCGGCGGGCTCGTCGGCGAGCAGGGCGTCCACCCGGGCCACCACGGCCGCCACCTGCTCGCGCGCCGCGCCGGTGAATGTCAACGGCGACGCCAGCAGACCCTGCAACGTCTCCGCCGAGAGCCCCAGCCGGGAGTCGGCGGCGAGCCGGTCGAACAGGTCGTTGCGGTCGGCGCCCTTCTCGCGCATCTCCAGCGCCACGGCCACCGCGTTGTCCTTGATCGCCTCGTGCGCGCCCTCTCGTCCCCCGCCGGCGCGGACGGCCGCCATCAGGACCTTGGTCGTCGCCAGGAACGGCAGGTAGCGCTCCAGCTCGCGCTCGATCACGGCCGGGAACGCGCCGAAGTCGTCCAGCACCGTCAACGCCGTCTCCAACAGCCCGTCGAGGGCGAAGAACGCGTCCGGCAGCGCGACCCGGCGGACCACCGAGCAGGACACGTCGCCCTCGTTCCACTGGTCGCCAGCCAGCTCGCCGACCATCGAGGCGTAGCCGCGCAGCACCACCGCGAAGCCGTTGATCCGCTCGGCCGAGCGGGTGTTCATCTTGTGCGGCATCGCCGACGAGCCCACCTGCCCGGGCCGGAAGCCCTCGGTCACCAGCTCGTTGCCGGCCATCAGCCGCAGCGTCGTGGCGAACGACGACGGAGCGGCGGCGACCTGGACGAGCGCGGACAGCACGTCCCAGTCCAGCGAGCGCGGATAGACCTGCCCGACGCTGACCAGCGTGCGGGCGAAACCGAGGTGCGCGGCGACCCGCTGCTCGAGCTGCGCCAGCTTGTCGACGTCGCCGCCGAGCAGGTCGAGCATGTCCTGCGCGGTGCCCACCGGCCCCTTGACGCCGCGCAGCGGATAGCGGGCAACCAGGTCCTCGAGCCGCTCGAACGCGATGAGCAGCTCGTCGGCGGTCGTTGCGAATCGCTTGCCGAGCGTCGTCGCCTGCGCCGCGACGTTATGCGAGCGGCCGGCCATGACCAACGCGTCGTACTCGGCGGCGCGCCGGGCGAGCCGGCCGAGGACGGCCAGCACCTTCTGCCGGACGATGATCAGCGCGGACCGCACCTGCAACTGCTCGACGTTCTCGGTGAGGTCCCGGCTCGTCATGCCCTTGTGGACGTGCTCGAAGCCGGCCAGCGCGGCGAACTCCTCGATCCGGGCTTTGACGTCGTGCTTGGTCACCCGCTCGCGGGCGGCGATCGAGTCGAGGTCGACGGCGTCGACGCCGCGCTCGAGCACCGCCTGATACGCGTCGATCGCCTCGGCCGGCGCGTCGACGCCCAGCTCGGCCTGCGCCCGCAGCACCGCCAGCCACAGCGCGCGCTCGAGCACCACCTTGTGCGCCGGCGACCAGATCTGCGCCATCGGCGCAGAGGCGTACCGGCCGGCGAGGACGTTCGGAATGACGGGCTTCATGGCTGCATTGTCCCTGGCGGCCGGGCCGGACCCGAGCGCCGAGCCCGCTTGGCGAGCGCCGGTTCAGACCGAGAGCAGCCGAGGGTCGCGGGCCAGCGCTTCGACGCGGCGCAGCGAGGGCGCGTGGCCGGACGCCCCGATGGCTTGGACGAAGACGAGCTTGCCGCCGGAGCTCTGTTCGCTGAACACCCGTGTGTGGGCGCCATCATCGAGGACGCCTGCGATCCCATTGTCGAGATGCAGGGCCAGCACGGTCACCTCGACGGTCACTCCGTTGGCGCGCGCGACGTAGCTGCGCGACCACACTCCCGGCAGCGACATCGGGGGCGCGTCGCGCACCTGCACCGAGAGCGCGGACCGCTGCCGGGCGCGGGGGAACGCCGCGTGCACCGCGGCGGTGAATGCCGCCGGCACGGCGTGCAGCGTGTTGCAGGCCGACTCCGCGTCGCCGGCCGACGGGCACGGCGGCATGCTTGGCAGCACCGGCAGCAGGGAGACGCCGATGTTGCGGTCCGTGCCGCTTGGCCCGAGGCTCGCCGTGACCTCGGGGCGCACGGGTATCACGAGCACCGGGGTCGTGGCCGGGGCGCTGCTCGCCGGGCTCGACGTGGGGCCGTTGGTGGGGGCGCCAGTCGGGGCGTGCTGGCCGCGGCCGTGCACGGCTGCCACGACCACAGCCGCGACGAGCGCGCCGGCCGCCAGCAGCCGTCGGCCCCACCGCGGGCCCGATGGCGACGCCCCGTCGACGCGATCGGGCCGCTCGGGCAGCTCGGGCGCGTTGGGGTCGGCGACCCGCGCTCCGCTGGGTCCGCTAGCAGTGGGTCCGCTGGGTCCGCCGGCATTGGGTCCGCTGGGTCCGCTGCCCGGGTCGCCGGTGCGGCCGCCGAACCGCTCGCCGGTGGCGCCGTCGAACGGCTCGCCGACGACGAAGTCGACGGACGGCAACTCCTCGTCCCGGCCCACCAGGTCAAGGGTAGGCGGGGCAGTGGTAAGTGGGGCAGGGGTAAGTGGCTCAGCGCCGCATCGCCCCGGGTCAGCGCGCGCGGGCGGCGGCGAGGGCGATGTCGGTGCGGTGCTGCGCGCCGGCCAGCCCGATGCCGGCGATCAGCTCGTACGCTCGCTCCCGGGCAGCGGCGAGATCGGCGCCGGTCGCCGTCGCGGAGACCACCCGACCGCCAGCTGAGACGATCGCGCCGTCGTCACGGCGCCGGGTGCCGGCGTGGATCACGCCCGCCGCCTCGGCGCCGGTAAGCACGTCGCCGAGTCGGGGCGTTCCCGGGTAGCCGGCCGCCGCGACGACCACGGTGACCGCCGCGCCCGGCCGCCAGCGCAACGGGGGGTGCTGCGCCAAGCCGCCGGTCGCCGCCGCCTGCAGCAGTGCGCCAAGCGGGCTGTCCAGCAGAGCCAGGACGACCTGCGTCTCGGGATCGCCGAACCGGGCGTTGAACTCGACCACCCGCGGGCCGGCGGAGGTGATCGCGAGCCCGATGTAGAGCAGGCCGGCGAACGGCGTCCCGCGCGCGGTCATCTCGCGCACGGTGGGCTCGGCGACCGTCGCGACGATCTCCTCGACGAATCCGGCGGGCAGCCAGGGCAGCGGGGCGTAGGCGCCCATGCCGCCGGTGTTCGGCCCGGTGTCGCCGTCGCCGATGCGCTTGAAGTCCTGCGCCGGCAGCAGCGGCCGGATCACGGTGCCGTCGGTGATGCAGAAAACCGACACCTCCGGGCCGTCGAGGTACTCCTCGACCACGACCCGGCCGCAGGCCGCGGCGTGCGCGAGCGCCTCTGCTCGGTCCGTGGTGACGACGACGCCCTTGCCCGCGGCGAGCCCGTCGTCCTTGACGACGTAGGGCGGCCCGAACGCGTCCAGCGCGGCGGCGACGTCGGCGCGGTCCGCGCACACCCGGGCGCGCGCGGTGGGCACCCCGGCCGCGGCCATGACCTCTTTGGCGAACGCCTTGCTGCCCTCCAACCGGGCCGCCGCCGCCGACGGGCCGAAGCAGTCGACGCCGGCTGCGCGGACCGCGTCGGCTACTCCGGCCACCAGCGGCGCCTCGGGTCCGACGACGACGAGGTCGGCCCGCACGTCGGTCGCGAGCGCGGCGACCGCGCCCGGATCGAGGGCGTCCACGCCGCGCTGCTCCGCGACCGCGGCGGTGCCGGCGTTGCCGGGCGCGCAGATCAGCGCGGTGACCGTCGGATCCGCGGCGAGCGCGAGGCACAACGCGTGCTCGCGCGCGCCGGACCCGACGACGAGGACGCGCACGCCGCAACAGCCTACGGAACTCCTCGGCGTCGGAAAGTTGTCCGCGCGTCGTCGGGCGATAGGCCGCCGCAGCGAGGACAAGTTGCGATGAGGCGGGCGGTCAGCTGGTGCGCACGACTGTCAGGCCGGCGAGCGTCGGCACGAGCACGTCCGGCCCGGCGATCGCCGGCGTGGCGAACCGGCTCGTCGGGCCGACTGACACCCGCTCGCGGACTCGGCCGGTCGTCGGGTCGAGCGCGTAGAGCACCCCGCCGTCCGCGCCAACCGTCCACACCCGGCCGCCGCCTACCACCGGGGAGCCGGCCGCATCCGAAGACGCGTGCCACAGCACGCGCAACGTCCCGGCGGCCGAGATCCGCACCGCGCGCACACCGTCTGTGCACGGCACGTAGACGAGGTCGCCGACGACAGCCGTCCCGCCGAAGGATTTGCAGACGTCGGACTTGCTCACCTGCCCGCCGATGCCTCCCAGCCGGTCGCGGCGCAGCACGTAAGCGGTGCCGGCCTTGCCGGCCGTGAACACCCACGGCCCGACCAGGGCAGGCCCCTGGGAGCCGAGGTCGAGGTCCTGGTCGTTGTCGGTCGGCCACGTCGTCGGCGAAAAGGAGTCGGCCAGCCGGCCGGTGGGCGAGATCTTCAGAACGGAGTCGCTGTGGTCGTAACGGTCGCCGACGCCGGACGCGCCGTTGCCGACGGCGACGAACAGATCGCCGGCGGCGTCGACGGCCGGCCCGGGCGGCGTCCAGATGCCCGCCTCTCGACTGGTCGGGACTGTGTAAGCGACGGGCGCCCCGCTGCCGTCGAGCCGTAGGCCAACCACCCGGCCCTTGTAACCGCCGCAGTCGCCGGCGAGCCCACCGAAGGGCACCCAAACCCGACCACCGCTCACGGTCAACGCTCCGCGCTCCTGCATCGCCTTCGTCTCGACGCCGGGCAGGTCGAGGCTGCGGCTCCAACGCACTGCGCCGGTTGCCGGGTCGAGAGCGATCAACTCGTGGCGCGGCGGACCGCCGAGTTCGGGCGAGACGTACACGAGCCCGGACGTCGCGTCGTAGACGGGCGTGCCGGTGATGCCCAGCGGGTCGATGTTGCCGCACGGCCGTTCCTGCGCGGGTGATGGCTTGCCTAGGCGAACCTTCCATACCTGTCGGTATGCCGAGTCGAACGCGTAGACGGTGTCGTTCTCGGTGGCCACGATCGTGCGGCCGCCGACGACGATGGGCGAGGCGTACACCGACCCGTCGAGCTTCAGAGTCGCGAGCCGGCGCACGGCCCGGACCGCGGGCATGGCCGGGTCGTTGCCGGCGCGGTCTGGCGTGCGGTGGTACGTCGGCCAGTCGGCGACGGACGCGGTCGGCGCGGGCGCTGTCGAGCCAGCCGACGCGCTAACCGACCCGGTTCCCGACACAGAGGCCGACGCCGGCGCCGGCTGCGGCGCGCTTGCCTTCGGCCGGCTTGGGCTGCTGCTGGTGCAGGCGGCGACCAGCAGGACGCCGGCCGTGGCCGCCGCGAACGCGCCGCGGCGCAGCACCCGGCGCGAGCCCACAAGCGCCACCCGTCAGTCCAGCAGGTCGTGGATCGCCACTGTCTCGTCCCGGCCCGGCCCGACGCCGACGGCCGAGATCGGCGCCTTGATCATCTCTTCGAGCGCGGCGATGTAGTCGCGGGCGTTGCGCGGCAGGTCGTCCAGCGTGCGGGCCTTCGAGATGTCCTCGTCCCAGCCGGGGAAGGTCTCGTAGATCGGGACGGCGCGGGCGAATTCCGCCTGGGTCATCGGCAGCTCGTCGTGCCGGACGCCGCCCACGTCATAGGCGACGCACACCGGCACCTCGTCCATGCCGGTCAGCACGTCGAGCTTGGTGAGCACGAAGTCGGTGACGCCGTTGACGCGATTGGCGTAGCGCGCGATCACCGCGTCGAACCAACCGCAGCGGCGGGGGCGGCCGGTGGTGGTGCCGAACTCGGCGCCGGCGTCGCGCAGCAGCTCGCCCTTTGCGTCCAGCAGCTCGGTCGGGAACGGGCCCTCGCCGACGCGGGTCGTGTACGCCTTGACCACCGCGATCACCCGGGTGATCCGGGTCGGCGGGATGCCGCTGCCGGTGCAGGCGCCGCCAGCGGTCGCATTGGAGGACGTCACGAACGGATACGTGCCGTGGTCGACGTCGAGCAGCGTCGCCTGGCCCGCTTCGAGCACGATGGTCTTGCCGTCGTCGAGCATCTGCTCGAGCAGCAGCGCGGTGTCGGCGACCATCGGCGCCAGCCGTTCGGCGTACGAGGCGAGCTCGTCGGTGACGGCGTCCACGTCGAAGCCCTTGCGGTTGTAGATCTTGACGAGTATCTGGTTCTTCAACGCGAGCGCGCCGGACACCTTCAGGTGCAGGACGTCGCGGTCGAACAGGTCCTGCACCCGGATGCCGACGCGTGACATCTTGTCGGCGTAGGTCGGCCCGATGCCCCGGCCGGTGGTGCCGATCCGCGAGTTCCCCAGGAACCGCTCGGTCACCTTGTCCAGCGTCCGGTTGTACGGGGGGATGACGTGCGCCGAGCCGCTGACGACGAGGCCGGAGGTGTCCACGCCGCGGGCCTCAAGGCCGTCGATCTCCTCGAACAGCACGCCGAGGTCGATCACGACGCCGTTGCCTATCACCGGCGCGCAGCCGGGCGTGAGGATGCCTGAGGGCAGCAGGTGCAGCGCGTACTTCTCGCGGTGGTCGCCCTCACCGATGACGATGGTGTGCCCGGCGTTGTTTCCGCCGTTGAACTTGACGACGGCGTCGACCCGGCTGCCGAGCAGGTCGGTGGCCTTGCCCTTGCCCTCGTCGCCCCACTGCGCGCCCACGAGCACCACTGCCGGCATGCGCCTCACCTCGTCCCGGTCGGCCCGTCGGGCGGGAGCCACCGAGAAGGGTAGACGGTCTCGCAGCCGGTCAGCCGCCGAGCGCGGCGGCCGCCGCCGGGTCGCTGTCGCGCAGCAGCTGCGCGCACCGGTGCGCCTCGTCCGTCTCGCCGATGCGGTCGGCGGCGACGGCGAGGGCGTGCAGCGCGCGCAGGAACCCGCGGTTCGGCTCGTGCGACCACGGGATCGGGCCCTGGCCCTTCCAGCCGGCGCGCCGCAGCGCGTCGAGCCCGCGGTGATAGCCGGTCCGCGCGTACGCGTAGCCCTCCACGTCCCGGCCGCCGCCGGCCGGGACGCCGTCGGCGAGCGCGGCGTCGGCGAGCGCGGCGTCGGCGAGCGCAGCCCACGCGGCCGAGGACGTCGGATGCGCGGCCGCCACGGACGCCGGCGCCGCGCCGCTGTCGAGTAGCGCGACCGCCGGGTCGATGGGCAGCCGGGTGGGCGGGGCAAGCAGATTGCCGAAGCCGGTCATACCAGCGATTGTGCCCGTGCCCGGGTTGAGTGGCGCGAAATGGCTTGAGTGGCGCGGCATATCCCGCCACTCAAGCGGTTATGCGTCACTAAACGAGAAGGGCCCGGGAGCGACACGGCGGAGCGCCAGCTGGCTGGTTGGTCAGGCGGACTGGGACGTGCCTGCCGACTGCAGGGCCTCGCACGCCTGCACGACGCGCTCGGCCATGCCCTGCTCGGCCAGCTTGAGGTACGAGCGCGGGTCGTAGGCCTTCTTGTTGCCCACTTCGCCGTCCACTTTGAGCACGCCGTCGTAGTTCGTGAACATGTGGCCGGCGATCTCGCGGGTGAACGCGTACTGGGTGTCGGTGTCCACGTTCATCTTCACCACGCCGTAGCCGACCGCCTCGCGGATCTCATCGAGCTCGGAGCCGGACCCGCCGTGGAAGACGAGGTCGAACGGCTTGTCCTTGCCGACCTTCTTGCCCACCTCGTCCTGGATCTCCTTCAGGATCTCCGGCCGCAGCTTCACCGAGCCGGGCTTGTACGAGCCGTGGACGTTGCCGAAGGTGGCCGCGAGCAGGTAGCGGCCCTTCTCGCCGGCGCCCAGCAGCTCCGCGGTGTGCATCGCGTCGCCGGGCGTCGTGTACAGCTTCTCGTTGTCCGCGCCTCCTGAGCCGCCGTGCACGCCGTCCTCCTCGCCGCCGACGACGCCGATCTCCAGCTCGAGGATGATCCGCGCTTTCGCCGCCTTCGCCAGCAGCTCCTGCGCGATGTGCAAGTTCTCCTCGAGCTCGATCGCCGAGCCGTCCCACATGTGCGACTGGAACAGCGGCGGCTTGCCCGCGTCGACGCGCTCCTGCGAGATCGCGATCAGGGGGCGGACGTAGCTGTCCAGCTTCTCCTTCTGGCAGTGGTCGGTGTGCAGGCCGACCTGGATGTCGTACTTCGCGGCGACCACGTGCGCGAACTCGGCCAACGCGGCCGCGCCGACGACCATGTCCTTGACGCTCAGGCCGGATGCGAACTCCGCGCCGCCGGTGGAGACCTGGATGATCCCGTCACTGCCGGCCTCGGCGAATCCGCGCAGCGCGGCGTTCACCGTCTCCGACGACGTGCAGTTGATCGCGGGGTAGGCGAAGCCGCCCGCTTTCGCGCGGTCGAACATGTCGGCGTAGCTCTCGGGCGTGGCGATCGGCATGGGCCCCTCCTCGACGCTGGTCGGATGCCGTCGAGTATTGCGTACCCGCTCAGGCGTCCCCCAGGGTCGCCGACCGGCTGGAGAGACGTCGAATGCAGAGGCACATGCGGAAATCTAAGGGCCGAAAGTCCTGATAAGAAGATCTTTTCGCGGAGACCACTTGCAACCTCTCTCACAGCGTGCAACCATGACTTCACGCAGAGCTAACACTCTGTCCGGTGCTGGGGAGCATCGAGGTTCCAGGGGAGAGCCGCCCTCTTCGTCGGGCCGGTCGGCTGACCGGACGTGGCGCGGAGGCACGAACGCCAACGTTTCGGTCGTCCCTCTCAGCAGGAGCCCGCCATGACGCTCGCCGCCTACCTCGAACTCGGCATCGAGCCGCACTGCCTCGAGCCTGAGGCCGACATCGCCGCCGCGCCAGCTTCTCGTTCCGCCGCTGTTCCGCGCTCGGCAGCGGCCGGCCAGCGTGAGGACGCGCTCGTCCGCGACCACCTGCCGCTCGTCGGCCACCTCGTGCGCGAAGTCCTCGGCCGGGTGCCGGTGCACGTCAGCCGCGACGACCTCATCTCCGCGGGCATGTACGCCCTGGCAGCCAGCGCCCGGTCCTGGGAGTCGGAGCGCGGCGTGCCGTTCGGCCGCTTCGCCGCCATCCGCATCCGCGGGGCCATCACCGACGAGCTGCGCAGCCGCGACTGGGCGAGCCGCAGCGTGCGCGGCAAGGCCCGCGAGGTCGAGGACACCCGCAGCAACCTGGCCGCCGCGCTCGGCCGATCCCCCTCGCGCGCCGAGGTCGCCTCGGCCATGGGGGTCGACGCCCGCGACGTCACGGCCGTCGAGGCCGATGTCCGCCGCGCCGCGGTGCTCAGCCTGCAGGCGCTGACGCCCGAGGCGAGCGACGAGCTGCTGCCTGCCACCGGCGACCAGCCCGACGGGCTGTTGCTGCGGCGCGAACAGCTGGGCTACCTCCGCGACGCGGTCGCCGAGTTGCCCGAGCGACTGCAGACCGTCGTGATCGGACACTTCTTCGAGTCCCGCAAGATGACCGACATCGCCGCCGAGCTCGGCGTCACCGAGTCGCGCATCTCGCAGCTGCGCACCGAGGCGCTGGCGCTGCTGCGCGACGCGCTGCGAGCCGTCGAGAACGCCGAGCCTGTCGACACCGTCAGCGCGCCGCAAGCCCGTCCGGGCACCCGCGCCGCACTCCGCAACGCGTACTGCGCGGCCGTCGCCGCCCGCTCTGACGTGGCCGGCCGGCTGGCCGCGACAACCGTGCTCGGCGAGACCCGGGACGCCGTCGCGACGCTGAGCCGCGCGAACTAGCCAACCCTCCCCCGCACCCGCCTCCCCCGGTTGCGCCACCTCGCACGAACCAGCCGCTCAAGTCTGGGCCGCGCCGGCCGATCAACCTGACATCGATAGCGGGCCGCCCGGCCCGTGCCGAGGAGGTTCGATGTCCGGGGCACAGCCGGTCCGTCGGCGGCCGCCATGCGGCGAACAGCCGGCGTGCGTCTCCCGGCAGCCGGGAACAGCCGTGGGCGAGCTCAGGCCACGAGCCGGCCGGCGAGCGCCCGGCCGTGCTCGCGTGCGACCCGCTCGGCCTCGGCCCGCAGGCCGTCAGCCAGCTCGGTGAACTGATCGAGCGCCGGGTTCACCCCGACGAGCGTGAACTCCCGCTCGACGACCTCGAGCTCGAACTGCCAGACGTCTTCGAGGATCCGTCGCATCCAGGACGTCGCGTGGTCCCAGCCCTCACGCGGGGTGCCCGCGGCGTAGCTGCCGCCACGCACCGTGGCGAGGACGGCGGGCTTGCCCGCGGTCGCCGGGGTGGCGCCGGCGGCCATCCGCGGGTCGGTGACGATCAGGTCCACCCAGGTCTTGAAATGCTGGGACACGCCGAAGTTGTACAGCGGCACCGCGAACAGGGCCGCGTCCGCGGCAACCAGCGCGTCGGTCTCCTGCCGGGCAAGCTCGACGGCGGCGCGCTGCTCGGGCGTGCGCTCGTCCTGCGCGACGTAGGCGGCGCTGACGGCCGCGGCCCACGCGGTCGCGGGCACCGGCTCGGTGCCCACGTGCCGGCGCACGATCCGGGCGGCCGGGTTCGCTTGGCGCCACTCGGCTTCGACGAGGTCGGCGATGGCTCGGCTGTGCGAGCCCTCGGCGCGGATGCTGGCGTCCAGCCGGAACAGGGTCATGGGAACTCCAAACGCTCGGGTTTCTGATGCAACTCGTAAAACCCTAGCAGCTTGTGATTTCAATGCGCGACTAGTCTGGCGTGATGCACACGTCGACCGGCGCCGGGTCGGCCGCCGGTCCGGCGGGCGAACCCAGCGAGCTCCCGCTGAGCTGCGACACGGCCCTCGTCGCCGCCTTCGACCTGCTCGGCAAGCGGTGGAACGGCGTCCTGATCGGCACCCTCGCCGCCGGCCCGGCGGGCTTCGCCGAACTGCGCCGCGGGGTCGGCGCGATCACCGACTCGATGCTGTCCGACCGGCTCACCGAGCTGGCCGCGGCCGGCATCGTGCAGCGTTCGGTGCGCGACGGCCGTCCGCCCGGCGTGCGCTACCAGCTGAGCGCGCGCGGCGAGGCCCTGCTGCCGATCCTGACTCAGCTGGCCCGCTGGGCCGGCGAGCACCTGCCCGAACGATGCCCCGGCGCGGCAGCGGGGCCGAGCGCGGGGGGGCGGGCCGTGAGCGCCGGTCCCGCCGCACATCCGACGGCAACACCCGCTTCGTAGACTGCGCTGATGCTGCTGGCCAACCCGCTCAGCCCCGACACGCTGCTGTCGGGCTCCGGCGCGCTGCTGGTGCTCGCGATCATCCTGTTCGCCGAGTGCGGGCTGCTGATCGGGTTCTTCCTGCCCGGCGACACCATCCTGTTCGCCGCGGGCATTGGCATCGCCACCGGCGCGATCACGACCTCGCTGGCCGCGTTCCTGGTCGTCGCGCCGCTGGCCGCGATCGCCGGCAATCTCGTCGGGTACGCGATCGGCTGGCGCGCCGGGCCGGTCGTGTTCGACCGGCCGAACTCGCGGATGTTCCGACCGGAGCACGTCGAGCGGTCGCACCGCTTCTTCGAGCGGTTCGGCTCATGGACGATCCTGGTCGGCCGGTTCGTCCCGATCGTGCGCACCGTGGCCACCGTCATGGCCGGCGTGGGGCGCATGCGGTTCGACTTCTACGCCCTCTACAGCACGATCGGCGGCGTCGTCTGGGCTGACGGCGTGCTGCTGCTCGGCCACCAGCTCGGCAAGATCGAATGGGTGCGCGCCCACAAGGGTTGGATCGACTACCTCGTGATCGTGGTCGTGGTCCTCGCCCTGCTGCCGGCCGCTGTGCACTACCTGCGGGGCCGGCGCCCGGCGCGCGGCGGACCGCGGCCGCCGGCGGAACGCTGAGCCCCGGTCAGCCCTTGCAGGCCTGCCGCACCGAGGCCGGCGGGTCCAGGTGGATGCCGAAGAACGTCGCGTTCAGGTCGCACGTCTGTTTGTCGAAGCTGTCCTTGACGTGCCCGCGCTGCTGCCACACCACCACGGCCAGCACGATCACCACCACGGCGATGAGCAGCCGACCGATGATCGCGGTGATGACCAGCGACAACAGCACGCCGAGCACGAGGAGCACCACGACGGTGATCACGCCGATCTTCGTGACGTCCCCGGCGTTGATAGCCGTTGCGTTGAGCGCATCGACGGTGGCCATGAGCGCAGACGATAGCCTCGGAGGATGACTTCGGCCGGGCACGACGCGAAGGCCGGCCTGTCCTCGCCGCCGAAACTCCCCGCTGGCGCGCTGCGCATCGTGGCGCTCGGCGGCATCAAGGAGATCGGCCGCAACATGACGATGTTCGAGCACCAGGGCAGGCTGCTCGTCGTCGACTGCGGCATGCTGCTCGGCAAGACCAACTCCCCGGGCGTCGACATCACGCTGCCCGACTGGTCGGCGTTTCGCGACCGGCTGGACCGCATCGACGCGGTGGTCCTCACCCACGGCCACGAGGACCACATCGGCGCGCTGCCCTACCTGCTGCGCGCGCGCCGCGACATCCCCGTCTACGGGTCCCGGCTGACGCTCGCGCTGGTGTCGGCGAAGCTCGAGCAGCACCGGATCAAGGCCGACCTGCGCCTCGTGGTCGAGGGCGAACGGGTCGATGTCGCCAGCTGGGGGCTGGAGTTCTACGCCGTCAACCACTCGATCCCGGACGCGCTCGCGGTGGCGATCCGCGTCGGCGGACAGACCGTGCTGCACACCGGCGACTTCAAGATGGACCAGACGCCGTTGGACAATCGGCTCACCGACCTACCGGGCTTCTCCCGGCTCGGCGACGAAGGCGTGGACCTGCTGCTCGCCGACTCCACCAACGCCGAGGTCGGCGGGTTCATCCCGTCCGAGCGCGACGTCGGCCGGGTCGTCACCGACGTGATCCACAAGGCGCGCGGGCGAATCATCGTCGCCTGCTTCGCCTCGCACGTGCACCGCGTCCAGCAGGTGATGGACGCGGCGAGAGCGGCCGAGCGGCAGGTCGCGCTCGTCGGGCGCTCCATGGTGCGCAACATGCAGATCGCCCGCGAACTCGGCCTGCTCAACGTCCCGGACGGCCTGCTGATCGACCTCAAGGTGGCCGAGGAGCTGCCGTCGCGCCGGGTGCTGCTCATCTCGACCGGCTCGCAGGGCGAGCCGCTGTCCGCGCTGTCGCGGATGGCGAACCGCGACCATCAGACGGTGCGCATCGTCCCGGACGACACGATCCTGCTCGCGTCCTCGCTGATCCCCGGCAACGAGACGTCGGTCGGCGAGGTCATCAACGGGCTGTCCCGGCTGGGCGCGACGGTGATCCACAAGTCGATGGCGCTGGTGCACGTCTCCGGCCACGCGCCCGCCGGCGAGCTGCGCTACCTGCTCAACGCCGTCCGCCCGCGTAACCTCATGCCGGTGCACGGCGAGTGGCGGCACCTGCGGGCGCACGCCGCGATCGGCCGGTCCATGGGGCTGCCGGACGAGCGGATCATGCTGGCCGAGGACGGCACGGTCGTGGACCTGGTCGACGGCAAGGCGTCGATCGTCGGCCGGATCCCGGTGGGCTACGTCTACGTGGACGGCCTCGAGGTCGGCGACATCGGCGACACCACGCTCAAAGACCGCCGCATCCTCGGCGAGGACGGCTTTTTGTCCATCCTGGTGGCCGTCGACCTCGAGGCGGGCAAGGTCGTGTTCGGCCCGGAGATCACCGCGCGCGGCTTCAGCGACGACCCGGCCGCCCTCGACCCGATCACCGCCGAGCTGATCGAGGCGGTCGAGAAGGCGCTCGCCGACGGCACCCGCGACGCCGGCGCGCTGCAGCACCTGATCCGCCGGACGGTCGGCCGCTGGGTCGACCGCGCCTACCGGCGGCGGCCGATGCTCGTCCCAATGATCGTCGAGGTGTGACCCCGCCGAGATCATCATCGCAAGGCGGGTGATGCACTAGCATCAGATGCATGCGCACCACGTTGAGCATCGACGACGATGTGCTTGCCGCCGTGCATGAGCGGGCTCGTCGTGAAGGCAAGACGGCGGGAAAGGTGCTGTCCGACCTCGCGCGCAGCGTGCTCACCGCTCCCGCGGACGCAACCGACAGCGAGTTCCTCGGGTTTCGTCCATTGCCCCGGCGCGGCGGCTTGGTCACGACCGAGCTGATCGAATCGATCCGCGACGAGCTCGCTGAGTGAGCCGAGCGCTGCTCGACGTCAACGTGCTCCTCGCTTTGCTCGACCTCGACCATGTGCATCACGAGACCGCCCGGCATTGGCTGACGTCCGAACAGGATCCGTCCTGGTCGTCGTGCGCCATCACGCAGAACGGACTGGTCCGAATCATGTCCTCGCCCGCATATCCGAGCGGGGTCTCCGTGGCGGCGGCCCGCGAGCGGCTCAGCCAGGCGTGCGCCACCCGGCTGCACGAATTCTGGCCGTGCGACGTTTCGGTGCTCGATGCCGGCATCGGCAACGACTCGATTCTCACCTCGCGACAGGTGACCGACGTCTATCTCCTGGCGTTGGCCGTCGCGCACGGCGGCCGGTTGGTGACATTCGATCGATCCATCCGCATCGACGCGGTCGTCGGCGCCGGCCCGCACCATCTGGTTGCGCTGTAGTCGCGAGAGGCGGCCGTCAGGCCATCAGATGTCGCCGACCGCAGGGCGTCGCCGCTGCCGGACGATACGGCGCCCTGTTCTCACCGCCGCGATCTCGCACCTAGTGATGTAGCGTTACATCATGCAGCGCACGCAGATCTCGCTGACCGAAAGTGAGCGCGCGCTCTTGGACGTCGAGGCAGCTCGCACCGGCAGATCCATCTCCGCGCTCATTCGCGACGCGGTGAATCGCGTGTACGGCGGTGAGCGCTCCCTAGTCGATGATCTTGCCGCGATCGACGCCGCTACCGGGGCGTGGGCTGACCGCTCCGACGACCTGGCCGGCGGTGGCTACGTCGACCAGCTGAGGTCAGGCAGACGGTTGGCCGCAGATCGTTCATGACGGTGGTCATCGACACCTCCGTCTTGATCGACGTGTTGCGCGGGCTGCCCGCAGCCGCTGAGCTGTTGCGCAGAGAGCGGCAAGCCGGGCCGTTGTGGGCAAGCGAGATGACCCGGCTCGAGCTGCTGGCCGGAATGCGGCCAAACGAAGAAGCCCGTACGCGCCAGCTGATGACGAGCCTGCGCTGGGTGCCGGTCGACGAGGACGTCGCCGAGTTGGCAGGCAAGCTCGGGCGGAAGTGGCTGCCAAGTCACCGAGCGATCGATGGTGCGGATCTTGTCATCGCGGCGACCGCCTTACAGCGCAATGCGCGGCTGGAGACCAAGAACGTCAAGCACTTCCCGATGTTTCCTGGGCTCACCGCGCCCTACTGACGCTCAGGTCGCGATCTTGTGCTGTATTACCGGGCGATAGGCCGGTAAACAGCACAAGATCCGTCTTCGGCGGCAGAATGGACGGATGCTGACCGTCGACAAGCCGATCGAGCCGGGCATCGTCTCGTCGCGCCGCTCGGTGCCCGCGTCGATCGCCCGGCCGCACTACGTCGGGACGTGGCCCGGAACGAAAGCGGACCGCGACGACCCGATGGTCAAGGACGCCGACACCATCGCCCGGATGCGCGTCGCCGGCCGGATAGCCGCGGACGCGCTGGTCGAGGTCGGCCGGCACGTCGCGCCCGGCGTCACCACCGACGAACTCGACCGCGTCGGCCACGAGTACCTGATCGCGCATGGCGCCTATCCCTCGACGCTCGGCTACAAGGACTTCCCGAAGTCGCTGTGCACGTCGGTCAACGAGGTCATCTGCCACGGCATCCCGGACTCCCGCCCGCTCGACGACGGCGACGTCGTGAAGGTCGACATCACCGCGTATGTCGACGGCGTGCACGGCGACACCTGCGGCACCTACTTCGCCGGGGAGCCGGCGCCCGAGGTGCGCGAGCTGGGCGAGCGCACCCGCGAGGCGATGCTGCGCGGCATCCGCGCGGTGCGGCCCGGCCGGCCGGTGTCGGTGATCGGCCGGGTGATCGAGTCCTACGCCAAACGCTTCGGCTACGGGGTCATCCGCGACTACACCGGGCACGGCGTCGGGCCGTCGTTCCACACCGATCCGACGATCCTGCACTATGACGAGCCGCGCGCCACGACCCTGATCGAGGCGGGGATGACGTTCACCATCGAGCCGATGCTCACCCTCGGCGGCCACGGCTGGCTGATGTGGGACGACGACTGGACGGTGCTGACGAAGGACGGCTCCTACGCCGCGCAGTGGGAGCACACCATCGTCGTCACCGACGACGGCGCCGAGATCTTGACGCAGCCCAGCGATTGACCCGTCGGTGGTCACTTGCGGCGCTCAGTGGTCGCGCGGACGCGACCACTGACCGGGCCAAATGACCACTCACGACATCACGGGCGGCCGAGCGCGCGGAAGTGCCATCCTTCGGCCCGCCAATGCTGCGGATCGAGCACATTTCGCCCGTCGAGCATATTCTTCGCGCGTACCACCGACGCCAGATCGTCCGGCTGCAGGCTGCGGAACTCGGCCCACTCGGTGAGATGCAGCACGACGTCGGCGTCGTCACACGCGTCCAAGATCGACGGCGCGTACGCGAGTGTCGGATAGCTGTCTTTCGCGTTGCCCATCGCCTGCGGGTCGTACACCCGCACCGCCGCGCCCGAGCGCTGGATCGCGAAGGCGACGTCGAGCGCCGGCGAGTCCCGGATGTCGTCGCTGTCCGGCTTGAACGCAGCGCCGAGGATGCCGACCCGTCGGCCGGCCAAGGAGTCACCGCACATCTCGCGGGCGAGGTCGACCATCCTGGCTCGGCGCCGCTGGTTGATCTCGTCGACGTTCTTCAGGAAGGCCACCGCCTGATCGACGCCGAGCTCTCCGGCGCGGGCCATGAACGCGCGGATGTCCTTGGGCAGGCAGCCCCCGCCGAAGCCGAGCCCGGCGCGCAGGAACTTCTTGCCAATGCGGTCGTCGTGGCCGATCGCCTCCGCCAGCTTGGTGACGTCGCCGCCGGTCACCTCGCAGATCTCCGCCATCGCGTTGATGAACGAGATCTTGGTCGCGAGGAACGAGTTCGCGGCCACCTTCACCAGCTCGGCGGTGGGGAAATCGGTGACGACCAGCGGGGTGCCGGTCGCGAGGATCGACTCGTACGCCCGCTCGAGCACGGCGCGCGCGTCGTCGTCCTCGGCCCCGATGACGATCCGGTCCGGACGCAGGGTGTCCTCGACCGCGAAGCCTTCGCGCAGGAACTCGGGATTCCACACGAGCGCCCCGCCGGCGGCTGCGCACTGCTGAGCCAATCGGGCCGCGGTGCCGACCGGCACGGTCGACTTGCCCACCAGCACCGCGCCGGGCCGGACGTGCTCGAGCAGCGCGGTGAACGCCGCGTCGACGTAGGTCATGTCCGCGGCGAGCTCGCCCGGCTTCTGCGGGGTCCCGACGCAGACGAAGTGCAGATCGGCGAACTCCCCCGCCTCCGCGATCGACGTGCCGAAGCGCAGCGCGCCTGACTCGACGTGCTTGCTGAGCAGCTCCGGCAGCCCGGGCTCGTAGAACGGCACCTGGCCCGCGGACAGCCGGGCCACCTTCGTCTCGTCGACGTCGATGCCGAGCACCTCGTGCCCGAGTTCTGCCATCGCGGCAGCGTGCGTCGCGCCGAGGTAGCCAGTGCCGATGACCGATAGCTTCATACATCCTCTTTCGGCTGGTCGAACGGCCGATGTTAGAGGACTGTTGTTTCGCGACACGATTGCGGCGTATTCGGAAATCTCGGAAGCGCCCTAGACATCGCCATACAGTCTCCAGCGTGGATCCGGTCCGTAACCCTTATGCGCCCGGCGCGGGGCAGCGGCCGCCCGAACTCGCCGGCCGCGACGGCGAGCTTGCGTCCTTCGACGTGCTGCTCGAGCGGGTTGCTCGAGGCCGGCCCGAGCGCTCGGTCGTGCTCACCGGTCTGCGCGGCGTGGGCAAGACGGTGCTGCTCAACGCGCTGCGCTCGGCGGCGGTGCGGCGCGGCTGGGGCACCGGCAAGCTCGAGGCGCGGCCGGACCAGTCGATTCGCCGACCGCTTGCCGGCGCGTTGCATCTGGCCGTGCGCGAGCTGGCCGGCCGGCATCCGGACGAGGCCGCGCATGTGCTGGGCGTGGTGAAGTCCTTCGCCCAGCGCGCGCCGGGCGCCAAGGGCCGGCAGTGGCAGCCGGGCATCGACGTGCCGGCCGTCGTGGGCCGTGCGGACTCGGGCGACATCGAGATCGACCTGGTGGAACTGCTCACCGACGTCGCCGGGCTCGCCGGCAGCAGCGGGCACGGCGTCGCGCTGTTCCTCGACGAGATGCAGGATCTCGCCGCGGACGACGTCTCCGCGCTGTGCGCCGCCTGCCACGAGATCTCCCAGCAGGACCTGCCGCTGGTCGTGGTCGGCGCCGGGCTGCCACACCTGCCGACGGTGCTGTCCGCGGCGAAGTCGTACTCCGAGCGGCTGTTCCGCTACGCCCGCATCGACCGGCTCGACCGCGCGGCGGCCGAGATCGCGTTGCGCGCGCCGGCCCGCGGCGAGGACGCCGACTTCACCGACGACGCGCTCGACGCGATGTACGAGGTCACCGGCGGTTACCCCTACTTCGTGCAGGCGTACGGCAAGGCGGCGTGGGACGCAGCGCCGCGATCGCCGATCACCGCGCGCGATGTCGCCGTCGCCGCGCCCGAGGCCGACCACGAGTTGGCGGTCGGCTTCTTCGGCTCACGCTACGAACGGGCGACGCCGGCCGAACGCGAGTACCTGCGGGCGATGGCGGACCTCGCGGCGCACGACGGCCAGGGCGCCGACGCCGGGTCGGCGGACGCCACGATGGACAGCTCGCACACGGGGGACGCCGCCGGCGGGGTGCCGACGGCCGCGGTGGCCGAATCGCTGGGCCGGCCGGCGCAGTCGCTGTCGCCAGCGAGGGACGGGCTGCTGAAGAAGGGCCTCGTCTACTCCGGCCAGCGCGGCAAGATCGCGTTCACGGTGCCGCACTTCGGCCGATACCTGCTCGCCCGCGAATGACCTGTCGACGACCCACGGAGCTCACTGCGGCGGGTCGGCGTGCTGGCGGATCCAGGCGTGCATG
This sequence comes from uncultured Jatrophihabitans sp., assembly GCF_964251945.1. Classification (GTDB taxonomy): domain Bacteria; phylum Actinomycetota; class Actinomycetes; order Mycobacteriales; family Jatrophihabitantaceae; genus Jatrophihabitans. Next base: position 491,385 of record NZ_CAXULP010000003.1, on the reverse strand, counting down.
GCGATGCCGGCCGCGACGCCGGCGTTGATCGAGCGCGTCGAGCCGTACTGGGCGATCGAGCAGACCAGCTGCGCCGCCTCGCGCGCTTGGTCGCTCAGCCCGCTGGCCTCCTGGCCGAACAGCAGCAGCGCCTCGCGTGGCAGCGGCGTCGTCTCCAGCGGCGTCGAGCCCGGCAGGTTGTCGACGGCGACGATCACGTACCCGGCCTGCGACGCGTAGTCCGCCAGGTCCGCCGCCGTCGGCACGTGCCGGATGTGCAGGTAGCGGTCGGTCACCATCGCCCCGCGCCGGTTCCACCGCCGGTTGCCCACCACGATCACCTCGCGAGCGTTGAAGGCGTTCGCCGTGCGCACCACCGTGCCGATGTTCAGGTCGTGCCGCCAATTCTCGATCGCGACGGCGAACGGGTGCCGCCGAGTGTCGAGCTCGGCGACGATCGCCTCGACCGTCCAGTAGCGGTAGCGGTCGCCGACGTTGCGGCGGTCGCCGTCGCGCAGCAGTTCCGGGTCGAGGCGCGGGTCGTCCGGCCATGGCTGGGGATGCGGTCCGACGCCGACCTCGGCCGCGGCGTCGTCGCTGCCGCCGTCATGCTCTGCGCGCGTCATGCTCTGGGGCCGTCATGGCGTCCATGCGGCATGACGGGCCGGACCCGCCGCTACAGACCACGCCGGGCCGCGACCGCCCGCAGCACCGGCCTCGGCAGGGTGCGCGCGGCGGCGACCAACGCCTGATACCGCCTACTGGGCACCGACACGGGCTTGCCCACCAGGGTGTCCGCGAGACCGTCGCGCACGACCTGATCGGCCGACAACCACATCCGGCCGCCGACGTTCGACATGTCCGCGCCGGCGCGTTCGTGGAACTCGGTGTGCGTGAACCCGGGACAGACGGCGGTGACCGTCACGCCGGTGCCCTGCAGTTGGATGGACAGCGCCTCGCTGAACATCGTCACCCACGCCTTGCTCGCCGAATACGTCGCGTTGCCGCCGCGCGGGACGAAGCCCGCCACGGACGACACGTTGAGGATCCGGCCCGAGCCGCGGTCGGTCATCGCCCGCACCGCGGCATGGGTGAGCCGCAGGACGGCGCGCACGTTGAGGTCGAGCTGGCGCTCCTCCAGCGCGAGATCGGCGACGCCGAACGGCCGATAGGTGCCGATGCCGGCGTTATTGACGAGCAGGTCGACGTCGCCCTTGCCCAGCCGTGCGGCTACCGCGGCGCAGCCGTCATCGGTGGCGAGGTCGGCCGGCAGCACCTCGACGGAGGCGGGCAACGCGTTCTGGGCGGCAGACAGCCGGTCGGCGTCGCGCGCGACCAGCACGAGGTGGTAGCCGCGGCCGGCGAGCTGCCGCGCGAACTCCGCGCCCAGCCCAGCCGAGGCGCCGGTGACCAGCGCGGTCGGCATGGCCGCTCAGCCGTCGGTGCGGCGCGACTTGCTGGCGGCCTTCGCGCGGGTTCGGGCCAATTCCGCGCCTTTGGCCACGGCCGCGTTGTTCGCGCGCTTCTTGGTGCGCGAGCGGTCGACCGGCGCGGTCGTCGCGAAGTCCTTCGTCGGCGAGTTCCCGCTGGACGTCTTCGACGCGCCGCGATCGCGCGACGGGCCGCCGGCCGCAGCGCCGCCGGCCGCGGGCCGGGGCGCGAACAGCCCGCGCCGGGCCGGTTGCCCGGGCCGCGGGGCCGGCCGGGAAAGCGCGAAGTACTCCGCGCTCGGCCGCAGGTTCGTGAGGATCACGGCGGCCAGCAGGAATAGCGCGGCGAGGAACGACGGGGCCTTGTAGGCGGCGGGCACGTCGCTGCCGACCGACAGCAGCGAGGAGATGCCGTAGATCGTGCCGGTGAGCGTCGCGACGAACCAGACGCCGAGCACGCCCCACCGCGCCCAGTACCGCCCGCGGTAGGCCGCCCAGGCGACCAGGGCGAGCACCAGGCCGAAGACGATGGTCGAGATCAGCAGGCCCTTCTGCGCCTGGCCGATCTGACCGTGGATGTGGTCGAGGAACTGTTGCGTCGTCAGCTTCTTGGACTTCGTGGCCTTGTTGTTGGCCTTGTTCTCCGTGTTGCACAGGCCCTTGTACAGCCAGCCTTTGACGCCGCTGCCGCCGGTGACCTTGCAGTCGTCCTGCTTCGCGACGGGCGTCGCTTGGCCGATCGTGCCGGTCAGCAGCGTGAGGGAGGCGATGACCGCCGCGAGCGCGGACAGCGCGATGGCCGAGCAGGCGAGCAACACCTGCCGTGGCGGCGTGCGTCGCGCAGGACTCGCGCCGCCGCCGGCGCCGTTCTTGCTCATGGACACTGTCCGGGGCGGTTCGGAGCTCGCGTCGGTCACCGGGGGAGTGTACGTGCGAGCTCACGACTCGGCACTCGTCGCCCACAAGCAGGCGGCAGCCGGCTGCCGCACGCATTAGAGTCCGCGGACGAAGCACATCAGCGGGTGCAGCGCCGCGAACCGGGCTGGCGAACTGGGAAGGGGAGGTCCGCCCCATGACGACACCGTCAGACCGGGACAGCGGCGCCGAGCGCCCTGGCGGCGAGGACCTGCCCGGCGTCGACCTGGGCAAGTCCGGCGGCCAGGAGGCCCCGTTCGACCCCTACCGGTTCGGCAAGCCCGACCGGCCGATCCCGCCGGAATACGCGCCGCCGGGCTACGTGCCCGAGCCGGTGCCGCCGGTCCCGCCGGCCACGCCAGCCGGCCCGGGGCCAGGCGCGCCGCCCTACGGATCGCAGCCCGGCCCGTACGGAGCGCAGTTTCCGCCGCCGTATCCGGGGGGTTACGGGGCCGCGCCGCCGCCCTACTACACCGGCTATCCGCCGCCTGCCGGAAACGGCAAGGCCACGGCCGCGCTGGTGCTCGGCATCGTCTCGATCCTGTTGTCGTGGTTCGTCTTCTTCGACGCGATCTTCATCATCCTCGGCTTGATCTTCGGCCTGCTCGGGCTGTCGGCAAGCAAGCGGCGCCAGGGCGCCGGCCGAAGCCTCGCCGTCGCGGGGCTGGCCTGCACGGCCGTGGGCCTGGTGGCCACGATCGCGTTCACCGTGTTCGCGTTCCACGTCGCGGGCAAGTGCGGCGGCTTCGACAACGGCAACGATCCGAATTTCCAGACGTGCATTCGCGACCACGTCTGACCCGGAGCGAAGAGTGACCGATCCCGAGTTCCGCGATCCCGGCCAGCAGCCGTACGCCGGGCCGCCGCCAACGGCCCCCTACGTCGGCGATCCGTACGCCCAGAATCCCTACGTCGGCCCGCACGCGCAGAATCCTTACGCCCAGAATCCATACGCCGGGCCGTATCCGGGCGGCGCTTACCCGGGCTATCCACCGCCGCCGGGCAACCCGTACGCCTATCCGAGCGCGAATCCGTACGGTTACGCCAACCCCGGCCCCGGCCGGCCTGGGACGCTGACCGCGGCCGCCGTCCTCGGCTATGTCACCGGCGGGCTGCTCATCCTGGCCGCGATCTTCGTGTTCGCGGGCGCGTCGGTGGTGAACGACGCCGAGCTCTCGACCGGGACCACGTCGTTGGGCGGCGAGTTCGTGGTCGCCGGCATCGCCAATCTGCTGGCCGCCGGCCTGTTCATCGGCGGCAGCGTCGCGATGTCTAACCGCAGCCTGACCGGGCGGGCGCTGTACGCAGTCGCGGCGGGGATCACCGTAGTCGCGTCGCTGTACTGGGGCTTCCGGTTCGCCGGACGCTACGACGGGCTCGCCGCGTTGATGTTCTACGCGTTGCTGTTCGCGGCGCTCGCCGTCGTCGGCGCGAGCCTGGCGTTCACGCCCACCGGCGGCCGCTGGCTGGCCGGGCGCTGATCAGCCGGCCCAGGCCGGCAGGTTGAAGCGGAAGTGCAGGACGAGGAACACGATCCCGTCGAGCACGGCCAGGCCGAACGCAAGGTAGGCGTTGTCGAGCGGCCGCTTCTCCTCGCGGGCCTTCGCGCCTGCGGCCGAGGCCAGCACCGCGGTCACGATGGCCAGCACGAAGCCGAACACCACGATGCCCACGCACCCGACGACGATCGCCAGCACGCCGAGCGGGTCGGCCGGCCGGGCCTGACCTGGCTCGTCGGTCACCCGGCGGTGTTCGGCGCGGGCGTGGCGTCGATGTGCAGCCCGGACCGGTCGTCCAGCGCGTCCACCCGCACGGTCTGGCCGTCCCGGATCTCGCCGCTGAGCAGCTTCTTGGCCAGGGCGTCGCCGATCGACGTCTGCACCAGCCGGCGCAGCGGCCGCGCGCCGTACAACGGGTCGAACCCGTTCAGCGCCAGCCACTCACGGGCGGCGGGCGTGACATCAAGCGCCAGCCGGCGCGCGGACAGCCGCGCGGCGAGGCCGGCGACCTGGATGTCGACGATCCGGGTCAGGTCCTCGGTGGTCAACGCGTCGAACACCACGATGTCGTCGAGGCGGTTGAGGAACTCCGGCTTGAAGTGCTCGCGCACGACCGCAAGCACCGCGTCCCGCTTCACCTCGCCGGGCAGCTCGGCGACCAGCGCCGCGGAACCGAGGTTGGACGTCAGGATCAGCATCGTGTTGCGGAAGTCGACGGTGCGACCCTGCCCGTCGGTCAACCGGCCGTCGTCCAACACCGCGAGCAGGATGTCGAAGACGTCCGGATGCGCCTTCTCGACCTCGTCCAACAGCACGACGGTGTACGGCCGACGGCGAACGGCCTCGGTCAGCTGGCCGCCCTCGTCGTAGCCGACATAGCCCGGCGGCGCGCCGACGAGCCGGGCCACCGAGTGCTTCTCGGAGTACTCGCTCATGTCGATGCGCACCATCGCGCGCTCGTCGTCGAACAGGAAGCCGGCGAGCGCCTTCGCGAGCTCGGTCTTGCCGACGCCGGTGGGGCCGAGGAACAGGAACGAGCCGGTCGGTCGGTTCGGGTCCGCGATGCCGGCCCGCGCGCGGCGCACCGCGTCGGACACCGATTGGATCGCCGGCCGCTGCCCGATGACGCGGTTGCCGAGCGCGTCCTCCATGTGCAGCAGCTTGGCGGTTTCGCCCTCCAGCAACCGGCCGGCGGGGATGCCGGTCCAGGCGGACACGACGTCGGCGATGTCGTCGGCGGTGACCTCTTCCTTGACCAGCGCGTCGGTCTGCGTCTCGGCCGCGCTCGCCGCCTCGACCTCTCGTTCGAGCTTCGGCAGCTCGCCGTACTGCAGCCGGGACGCGGTCTCGAGGTCGCCGTCGCGCTGGGCGCGCTCGATCTGGCCGTGCAGCTCGTCAAGCTGCTTCTTCAGCTCGCCGACCCGGTTCAGCCCGGACTTCTCCCGCTCCCAGCGCAGGTTGAGCGCGTCGAGCTCCTCCTGGTCGTCGGCCAGCTCGGCGCGCAGCCGGGCGAGCCGGTCGACCGACGCGGGGTCGGTCTCCTTGCTCAGCGCGAGTTCCTCCATCGTCAGCCGGTCGACAGCGCGTTGCAGCTGGTCGATCTCGACCGGTCGCGAGTCGATCTCCATCCGCAGCCGGCTGGCCGCCTCGTCCACCAGGTCGATCGCCTTGTCCGGCAGGAATCGGGAGGTGATGTAGCGGTCGGCGAGCGTCGCCGCCGCGACGAGCGCGCCGTCGGCGATCTGCACCTGGTGGTGGGCTTCGTAGCGGGCGTTCAGCCCGCGCAGGATCGCGACGGTGTCCTCGACGGACGGCTCGGCCACCAGCACCTGCTGGAAGCGCCGCTCCAGGGCGGGATCCTTCTCGATCCGCTCGCGGTACTCGTCGAGAGTCGTGGCGCCGACGAGCCGCAGCTCGCCGCGGGCCAGCATCGGCTTGAGCATGTTGCCGGCATCCATTGCGCCTTCGCCGGTCGCGCCCGCCCCCACGACGGTGTGCAATTCGTCGATGAAGGTGATCACCTGACCACCGGAGTCCTTGATCTCGGTGAGGACGGCCTTCAGCCGCTCTTCGAACTCGCCGCGGTACTTCGCCCCGGCGATCATGGCGCCGAGGTCGAGGGAGATCAGCCGCTTGCCCTGCAGCGAGGAGGGCACGTCGCGCGCGACGATCCGCTGGGCGAGGCCTTCGACGACGGCGGTCTTGCCGACGCCGGGCTCGCCGATCAGCACCGGGTTGTTCTTGGTGCGCCGGCTGAGCACCTGCACGACCCGCCGGATCTCCGAGTCGCGGCCGATGACCGGGTCGATCTTGCCCTCGCGCGCCGCCGCGGTGAGGTCGTTGCCGTACTTCTCCAGAGCCTGGAAGGTGCCCTCGGGGTCGGCCGTGGTCACCCGCGCAGAGCCGCGGACGGAGGCGAGCGCGTCGTCGAGCGCGGCCGGGGTGGCGCCTCGATTGCGCAGCACTGCCGCGACCTCGGCAGTGCTGCCGGCTAGGGCGAGCAGCAGGTGCTCAGCCGAGACGAACTCATCCGACCGGTCGCGTGCCTCTTTCTCCGCCGCGCTGAGCACGGCGAGCATGGCGCGCGAGGCCGCCGGCGCGGCGACGGAGGCGCCGGTGGCCGAGGGCAGCCTGTCGAGCAGCGCGGACAGCTCGGCTCGAACCGCGAGCGGGTCGGCGCCCACCGCCTGCAATAGCGGCCGGGCGAGGGTCTCGGCGTCGTCGAGCAGCGCGACCGCGAGGTGCGCGGGCTCGACGGCGGGGTTGCCACGCTCGGCGGCTGTCCGAACGGCGCTGTTCACCGCCTGCGTGCTGCGCGTGGTCAGGTCCATGTGTCCAGTCCATCCATCAGTGCGATTGTGTCGCCGGGACGCCAGGAGCGGCAGCCGGCCATCAGCACAACGGATGAGAACTTGAGTGTGTTCCGCTCAGGTTTGCCCGACCGCGGGCACGGCGACAGCGGCGGTGATCGAGGCGGGCGGCGCGAACGCGGTGGAGTCGAACGCCGCCAGTCAGGCCGTGACGCGGGCGCGGACTGCCTGCGGGTGGGACTTCGACCAGTTGTTGTCCAGGTCGACGGCCGGGCGGCAGCGGCCAGCGGCCCGGCGCAGCAGGTGGCCGAAGCCGACCGCGAGCACGAGATCGCCGGCCAGGACGGCCAACACGATCGCGGCGATGATCACATCCCAAGCATCGGCAATTGCGGCCCAGATTTAACGAGATCGACCCGAATGTTTCACCAGCATGGCGCGTGGACGTCGACTCTTGATCTTGGCGCAACCCCACGCGAACGCCGACCGCGACGCCGTCGACCCTGGACGGCGACGGCCCGTGCGCAACGTCAGGACCGATCTCCCGCGCTGCGGCGTGTTCGACGGGCAACAGGTGTGTCAGTCGCCGTCGTCAAACGACACGCCGGACATTACGTTCCCCATACACCCGCAGCCGGCAATGTCCGAAAAGCCCGGTACTGCGTTTGATCTTGGTGAGAATCATCGGACGCTGCGATCTGCAAGGCACGTGCTCCTCGCGCCGATGAACGCGCGCGGATCCCATGCTCATGAGCTCGGGAAACCAAGCTCAGTGTGTGGCAGGAGTTATCCGAGCCTCCGGCCGACGGTGAGACGGTCGTGTCGCGGCGAGCTACAGCCGGCACGGCACTGATTAGCCGGGTCGTGTGACTTGGGACACCTGGCAGTCGACGCGGTCAGCGTCGACGGGCCTGTGGCTGCCACACCACGAGCGCGGTCGATGGCCCTCGCCGCACCCCGAGCTCGGCCTGCGCGTGGTCCAGCTCGGCCGCCAGTTCCGCGACCTTGGCGCGCAGCGCGTCGACCTGCGACTCGAGTTCGATGATCCGCTTGATCCCGGCGAGGTTGACGCCCTCGAGCTGGGACAGCCGCTGCACCTCGCGGAGCAGCGCGACGTCGCGCGCGGAGTAGCGGCGCCCCCCGCCGCCGGTCCGGCCGGGCGTGACCAGACCGAGCCGGTCGTACTGGCGAAGGGTCTGGGCGTGCATGCCGGCGAGCTCGGCGGCCACCGAAATCACGAAGACCGGCGCGTCTTCCGGCACGTCCGACGACGGCGTCCGGCGGCGGTCAGCCATGGTGGGTGCTCCGCGCGGCGGCCGCGGCGACGGCGGCGGTGATCTGCGGTCGAGGATCGTCGGCCTGCGTGGCCGCGTACTTCTCCAGCGCGTCGCGGGCGTCGGAGCTGAGGTTCTGCGGCACCGCGACCTCGACGGTCACCAGCAGGTCGCCGGTGCGGGATCTGCCGGGCACGCCGCGTCCTTTCACCCGCAGCGTCCGGCCGGACGGCGTGCCCGGGGTGACCCGCACGGCGACCGAGCTGTCGAGCGTCGGCACCCGCAACGTCGTGCCGAGCGTGGCCTCGGCATACGTGATCGGCACGGTGAGGGTCAGATCGTCGCCGGCGCGGCCGAACAGCTCGTGGCCGGTGACATGGACCGTGACGAACAGGTCGCCTGCGGGCGCACCCACCGAGCCGGGCGCGCCCTGGCCGGCGACGCGGATCTTCGCGCCGTCGCGCATGCCGGCCGGGATGCGGACGTGCACCGTGCGGGTCTGCGTCGTCACGCCGCTGCCGGCGCACTCAGGGCACGGGTCGTCGATCAGCCGACCGGTGCCGCGGCAATCGCGGCAGGGCTCGCTGAATCCGAAGGCGCCCTGGTTGCGGTTCACATGGCCGGCGCCGCCGCAGGTGGGGCAGGTGCGGGGGGACGTTCCCGGCCGGGCGCCGCTGCCGTGGCAGGTCGAGCAGGCCGCGGGGCCGGACAGCCGCAGCGGCAGCGTCGTGCCGCGCACCGCCTCGTCGAAGCCGAGGGTGATCTCGGCTGTCATGTCGGCGCCCTTTGCCGGCGCGCTCGCCCGGCCGCCGGTCCGGCCCGCGCCGGCGCCGAAGAGGCCGTCGAAAAGGTCGTTCAGGTTGCCGCCAGCGCCGCCGGCGCCGCCGCCGCCGAACAGATCGGACATGTCGAAGCGGCCGCCGGCGCCGGCCGGGCCGCCAGGCGTGCCGAAACCGCCGAAGCCCCCGAAACCGCCAGCGCCCGGCCCCCCGCCGGCGAACAGCGCCTGCGCCTCGTCGTACTCCTTGCGCTTCGCGGGGTCCGCAAGCGTGTCGTAGGCCTCGGAGACCTCCTTGAACCGAGCCTCGGCCTTCGCGTCGCCCGGGTTCTTGTCCGGGTGCAACTCGCGGGCGAGCTTGCGGTAGACCTTCTTGATCTCCGCGGCAGACGCGTCCTTGGCGACGCCGAGGGCCCGGTAGTAGTCCTTCTCGTAGTAGTCCTTCTGGCTCATCCGGGTCACCTGCCTCTCGGGTCGTCGCTTCGGGCGCGCTGGTGGTTCAGCGGGCGGCGGTCTAGCGGTTCGGCGGTCTAGCGGTTCGGCGGTCAGCCCTGTTGGGCTGCGTCAGCGGCGGGGTCGGAGACAGCGTCGCTGTCCACCGTCGAGCCGCCGTCCGCGGCGGACACGCTGTCGACAGGCGAGGCGACCGGGGTGGTCGGGGTGGCCGGGTCCGTCACGCCGACCATGGCGGGGCGGAGCAGGCGTTCGTGGTGCTTGTAACCGGGCCGCAGCACCGTCGTGCACGTCGGAAGAGCGACGTCGTCGCTTTCGTCGTGCATGACGGCCTCGTGCAGCGCGGGGTCGAACGGGTCGCCCACCTCGCCGAAGGCCACCAGGCCGAGCTTCGCGAACGCGGCCTCGAGCTTGTCGGCGACCGCCTTGAGCGGGCCGGTCAGGTCGCCGTGCGCCTCGGCCCGGTCGAGGTCGTCGACGACCGGCAGCAGCTCGGCCAGCGCGCGGCCGATGGCGAGCTCGCCGGCGGCCAGCCGGTCGCGCTCGGCGCGCTTGCGGTAGTTGGCGTATTCCGCCGACACCCGCTGCAGGTCGCGCGTGCGCTCCTCGAGCAGCAACGCCTCAGCCTTGGGCACGGTCTCGTCCTCTGCTGGCGACGCCGCGGCCGGCTCGGCGGGCGGGGCCGACCTGTCGCCAGCCGTCCCGCCCGCCGCTGGTGTGGCTGCCGCGGCGTCTCTGTCGATCTTGCGGTTGTCCCGGATCACGACGCGTTCCGGTTCGAACTCGGTGTCCGGTCGCGATTCGGAACTCACTTGTCGTCGCCCTCGTCCACCACTTCGGCGTCCACGACACCGTCGTCAGCGGCGGTGCCGTCAGGACCCGCGCCAGGGGCGCCGGTCTCGCCGGTGGCCGCCTGAGCCGCGGCGTACATGGCGCCGCCGGCCTCGGAGGCGATTCGGGAGACGTTCTCCTGGGCGGCCTTGATGGCCTCGAAGTCGGCGCCCTCAAGCGTCTTCTTCAGCTCCTCGACCGCGGTCTGCAGCTCGCCGCGCTTGTCCTCGGGCAGCTTGTCGCCGTTGTCGGCCAGGAACTTCTCGGTGGTGAACTGCAGCGACTCGGCGGTGTTGCGGATCTCCGCCTCGTCCCGGCGGCGGCGGTCCTCTTCGGCGTGCGACTCGGCGTCCTTCATCATCCGGTCGATCTCGTCCTTCGACAGGCCCGAGCCGCCGGTGATCGTCATGCCCTGTTCCTTGTTGGTCGCAAGGTCCTTGGCCGAGACGTTCACGATGCCGTTCGCGTCGATGTCGAAGCTGACCTCGATCTGCGGGACGCCGCGCGGCGCCGGCGGCAGGCCGGTCAGCTCGAACATGCCGAGCTTCTTGTTGTAGGCCGCGATGTCGCGCTCGCCCTGATAGACCTGGATCTGCACGCTGCCCTGGTTGTCGTCGGCGGTCGTGAAGATCTCCGAACGCTTCGTCGGGATCGTGGTGTTGCGCTCGATCAGCTTCGTCATGATCCCGCCCTTGGTCTCGATGCCGAGGGACAGCGGGGTGACATCGAGCAGCAGGACGTCCTTCACGTCGCCCTTGAGCACGCCGGCCTGCAGCGCGGCGCCGACGGCGACGACCTCGTCCGGGTTGACGCCCTTGTTCGGCTCCTTGCCGCCGGTGAGCTCCTTGACCAGATCGCTGACGGCCGGCATGCGGGTCGATCCGCCCACCAGCACGACGTGGTCGATCTGGCTCAGGCTGATGCCGGCGTCCTTGATGACGCTCTGGAACGGGGCCTTGGTGCGCTCGAGCAGGTCGCCGGTGATGCGCTGGAACTCCGCGCGGGACAGCGCCTCGTCGAGGAACAGCGGGTTCTTCTCGGCGTCCTGGGTGATGTAGGGCAAGTTGATCGAGGTCTGGTTGCTGCTGGACAGCTCGATCTTGGCCTTCTCGGCGGCCTCGCGCAGCCGCTGCATCGCCATCTTGTCCTTGGTCAGGTCGATGCCGTGCGCGGCCTTGAACTTGTCGGCCAGCCAGTCGATGATCCGCTGGTCCCAGTCGTCGCCGCCGAGGTGGTTGTCACCGCTGGTGGCCTTGACCTCGATGACGCCGTCGCCGATCTCGAGCAGGGACACGTCGAAGGTGCCGCCGCCGAGGTCGAAGACCAGGATCGTCTGCTCGGTCTCGCCCTTGTCCAGGCCGTAGGCCAGGGCGGCCGCGGTCGGCTCGTTGACGATCCGCAGCACGTTCAGGCCGGCGACCGTGCCGGCCTCCTTGGTGGCCTGCCGTTCGGAGTCGCTGAAGTACGCGGGGACGGTGATCACGGCGTCGGTGATCGTCTCGCCGAGGTAGGACTCCGCGTCGCGCTTGAGCTTCTGCAGCACGCGCGCGCTGATCTCCTGGGGGGTGTAGGACTTGCCGTCGATGTCGACCTTCCAGCTGGTGTCGCCCATGTGGCGCTTGACCGAGCGGATGGTGCGGTCGATGTTGGTGACGGCCTGGCGCTTCGCGACCTCGCCGACCAGCACTTCGCCGTTCTTCGCGAACGCCACGACGCTGGGCGTGGTCCGCGAGCCTTCCGAGTTCGCGATGACCTCCGGCTCGCCGCCGGTGAGGACCGCGACGACGGAGTTGGTAGTGCCGAGGTCGATGCCGACCGCTCGTGCCATGGGAAGCTCCAATTCCTAGATCTAATGGTTCTTGGTTCGCCTGGCTCGTCCTCGATGGTGCGTCCTGGAGGAAGCCACTGTCAAAAGAACTGAGTCAGGGGCGCTCAAGTTCCCGACATTGGCTGTGACCCGAGTCACTCCACCCCGGGAAGGTTCGCAACCTGCGATGGGGCCGGTCAGCGGACGATGCCGCTGATGCTGCCGCTCATCGTGTAGACCCCCGGCTGGGTGGTCGTGAGCTGCGTCCAGCCGAAGCCGTCGTCGGACACCTTCGCAACGATCGGCTCGGGCGGCGGCAGCGTGGCCTGCGAGGGCTGCGCGGTGCTCGTCCGGCGCTCGGGCGCCGGCTGGGTGGCCGCGTCCAAGAATTTCGACCAGCGCACCCGCACCGCGACCCGGCAGGCGCACGGGATCGAGATCGTCATGGTCGACTGGCTGTGCGCCACCAACCGGGCTGGCGCGCCCACGATCGCGGTCGGGTGCCGCACCGTGAACAACTGCCAGTCCGCGTCCTGCCAGATTTTGTGCAGGTAGGGCGCGCCGGCCTGCACCAACCGGTACTCCGGAGAGCCGCCGACCATGGCCGACGGCAGCGCCACATAGCCGACCGCGTTGTTGTCCAGCCACACCTTGTAGGTCGTCGGCGGCAGTGGGTCAAGGTTCAACGCCTTGTTCAGCGACAGGTCCGCCTGCGTCTCCCAGCCGCGGGCGAGCGAGGCGTACGGCAGCAACGCGTCATAGCCGGCGTGCGCGCCATGATTGACGACCTCGACGCGGTAGTTCTGCAGGTTCGGGATAGCGGCCAAGCGGGTCGCGAGCGGCTTGTAGTAATCGACTGAGGAGACTGGGCGCGCAGCATTGCGCAGATCCACGACCGTCTGCCAGCTGCCGTATCCGACCAGCGGCGCCACGGTCAGCAGCAGCACCCAGGCGCGTCGGCGGCTCGTCGCCACGACCGCGACCGGCAGGCAGAACCAGACGAAGCGGGCGAAGTTCGAGCCCATTCCGTTCGGCACGAGCCACAACGCGACGCCCGCGAGCGCGGATACCAGCAGGGTGGTGCGCAGATGGTCCGGCGGCCGGGCGACCCACATCAGGGCCAGGCCGGCCAGGATCTGCACGGCCAACGTCACGGAGTACGGCTCCGGGCCGGGCGCGCCGAACGCGAGGGCCACCGCGATCAGCGCGAAGGCCGCCGTGCCGGCCGCATAGCCGACGATCGGCCGCCAGCTCTTGGTGCGGGTGGTGAGGAACGTGCCCGAGACGCCGAGCAGGAGAAACGCCCCGGCCACCGGCGAGGCGAGGATGCTGAGCAGCGTCAAGGCGATGGTCGGCGTCCGACGCCGCGCGCGCAGGGCCAGCAGCGCGCCGACGGCCAGCGCCGAGCCGAGCAGGAACGGCACGCGGCCGCTCCAGAGGTTCGCCGCCGCGGCGACGCACACGACCGCACCGGCCGCCGCCGGGTGCCGCAGGTCGCGGACGAGCAGCATGACGAGCGCCGTGACCGCCACGGCGGACAGCGCGCCCACCAGCTCGGTGCCGATCCACGCGCACAGGTACGGGCTGACGACCGAGTAGTTGCCCGGCGTCGCGCCACCGCCGAACCAGCTGAACCAATACGTCAGGCCGACACCGTGATTGACGGCCGACGCTCGGGCGCGAGCGGCCCACAGGTCGTTGACGTCGGGGCGCACCAGCACGAACGCCGCCGCGTTCAGCACCGCGACCAACAGCGGGGTCAGCCCGATGAGGCGAGGCAGGCGCAGACCCGACGCCGCCCGTCGGGCCGGGAGGCGCGCCAGCCGCGCGTCGGCGGCGGGTGCGGCGGTGGACGCGACAGCCATGACGCCGGTCATCGTCGCACAGCCCGCCCGCGCGCCGCCCTGCCGCTCAGTGGTCACTTCCGCGGATCAGTGGTCGTGTGCAGACGACCACTGAGAGGCGAAAGTGACCACTCACGGGCGGTCACGCGCGCGCGGGAGGCTTAGAGCCAGCCGCCCCACGCGCCAGCGGCGCGCGGGGCGGACAAGCGGTTGCGGGTCGGTCAGGACGTCTTGGCGAGGTCCGCGATCGACTTCAGGCCGTACTTCGCCGCGGTCGCGGCGGTGACCACGATCGCGTCCTTGTCCTGCGCCTGAGACTGGGTCAGCACCTCGAGCTTGCTCGGCAGCGCCTTCTGCAGCGCCGCGAACACGTCCGCGGAACTGGCGGCAGTCGAGGTCTTGTCGAAGTACTGCAGCAGCACGCCGCTGTACTCGGGGATCAGGTTGATGTCGCCGCTCTGCAGCGCCGGGATGTACTTCTCCCGGCTGCCGATGTTCAGCTTCTTGCTGACCGTGGCGCCGGCGGCGGACAGCGCGTCGGCGTAGATGTCGGCGAGGGTCTCGTTCTCCGGGAAGTTCGCCGACCCGACAGTGATCGTGACGCCCTTGGCCGGTGTGGTGGTCGGCGGGTTCAGGGTCTGCAGGTACGCCCGAGCGGCCTTGTCCGGGTCCACCTTGTTGAGCTGGACCTGGGTGTCCAGGTCGAGGAGCGCCTCGGTCGTCAGCTTGGACGAGATGAAGTCGAGAACCTGCTTCACGCCGGCCGTCGCCTTCGACTTCTCGATGAGCGGCAGCACGTTCTGCGCGTTGAAGTTGCTCTTCGGGTCGGCGAGGGCGACGAAGTTGTTCGCCTTGATCGACGGGTCGGTGGTGAACAGGTCGGCGGCGTCCACCTGGCCGTTCTTCAGCGCGTTGACGGTGATCGGTCCGCCGACGTCGGTGACGGTGAACTTCTGGAACGTGACGCCGTAATTCTTGGCGAGCCCAGGCAGGCCGTCGACTCGGGTCTTGAACTCCGGCGGGCCGCCCAGAATGAGCTTGGACGCGATCGTGCCGGTCTTCGCCGCCGGCGCCGAGGCGGTGTCGGACGAGCCGGAGCTGGAACTCGGGCCGGAGCCCCCAGAACTCGAGCCGGAACTGCCGCAGGCGCTGAGTAGCAGCGCCGAAGCTGCGGCCGCCGCGGTGGCGACCGCCAGTCGGGTGAACGTGCGGGTCAATGTGTCTCCTCATTCGTCAGCGCGGACGTCGTCGCGCGCTCATGCAGGTAGTCGGTCGTGCGGGTAGTCGGTCGTGCGGACGGATCAGGTGGTCGCAACCTCCTCGCGGCGAATGGCGGCGGAGGCCGGGTCGCTCGACTGCGTGGCCGGCGCGCCGCGCTTGCTGCTGCTGAAGCGTCCGGACACTCCCCGGGATACGGCCACGCGCTGGACAAGTGACAGGAGGAGATCGACCAGCACGGCCAGCAGCGCGACGAGCACGCCGCCACTGACCATTTGCGGGAAATCCTGCTGCGCGAAGCCGTCGTAGATGAAGCGACCGAGACCGCCGAGCGGGAAATAGGCCGCGATCGTGGCGGTTGCGATCACCTGCAGCGTGGCGCTGCGGAAACCGGAGAAGATCAACGGCAGGCTGTTCGGGAACTCGACGCGCCACAGCACCTGACTGCCCGTCATGCCCATGCCGCGGGCGGCGTCGCGCACCCCCGGCTCGACGCTGTCCACGCCCGCGTAGGTGTTGGCGAGGATCGCCGGAATGGCGATCAGCACCAGCACGATTTCGGTCGGGATGAGGAAGCCGAGGTCCGTGCGACCGAAGAAGTGCGGCGAGATGATCACTGCGAGCAGGACCAGCAGGCCCACGGTGGGGATGGAGCGCACCGCGTTGACGAACGACACGACCGGCGAGCCGCGGCCGGTGTGCCCGATCGCCAAGCCGATCGGCAGCGCGATCGCCAGCGCGATCGCCAGCGCGATGCCCGAGTACCGCAGGTGCGCGAACAGCTGGGACGGAATTCCGACGAAGGAGTCCGCGGGCCGGTCGTGCCAGTGGGCAGGGTCGTTCAGCCAGGTGAAAACGTTGGCGCTCACCGCGCCACCGCCCGTCGCCACGGCGTCAACAACCGGTTGCCCACGACGATCGCCGCGTCGAAGACGAGCGCAAGCGCCACGCACAGCACGATGCCGAGCACGATCGGCGGGTAGTACGGCACCGGCGTCGACAACTGCTTGCCGATGTCGAACAGCCGGCCGAGGTTGTCCATGCCGATCGTGCCGGCCACAGCGACCAGGCTGACATTGGACACCGTCGCGACGCGCAGCCCGGCGGCGATGACCGGCGCCGCGATCGGCAGCTCGACCCCGAATAGGCGCCGCAGCCGGCCGTACCCCATCGCGGTCGCGGCGAGCAGCGTCTCCTCCGAGACCGAGGACAGCCCGTCAGCGACCACCCGGGTCAGCAACGCGACCGAATAGATCGTCAGCGCGATCGGCACCTGTTTGGGGTCGAGCGGGCTGAGTCCGAACACCGGCGGGATGACGACGAACAGCGCGATGGACGGGATCGTGTAGAGCAGCCCGGTGATCGAGATGATCGGCGGATAGGTCCACCGGTACCGGCGGGCGAGATAGCCCAACGGCAGCGAGATGATCAGCCCGAAGACAACTGGCAACAGCGACAGATAGACGTGGTCCCAGAGGAAGCGCAGGTCGTCGGACCGGTGGTCCATGAAGTAGCCCCAGACGTGCCAGGGCGAGCTGTCGGCGCTCACGTCGCCGGATCGGCGCTCTGCGCGGCGCTGGCCGCGTGCGCGCCGCCGCCAGCGTGTTTTCCGACCTCGACCGGAGCACCGCTGTCGGCGCGCTGCAGCTCGGCGTACCTGGCGCCGGCCGTCTCGACGGCTTCTCGGCGGGTCTGCGCTGAGCGCTCTTCGATGCGGGCGAGCACCTCGGCGGCGGTCACCGTGCCGGCGAACGAGCCGTCGTCGTCCACCACCACGCCGCGCCCGCTGGGTGAGGACAGCGCGGCGTCGAGGGCCTCGCGCAGCGTCCCGCCGACGCCGGCCAGCGTGCCGCCCAGGTTGAGCAGATCGGGCGTGATGTCGCCGAGCGCTGCGTCGCGGTCGCCGCCGTCGACTGCCAGCCAGCCCTGCGGCCGGCGCCCGCCGTCGACGACCAGCGCCCAACCGTCGACCGCGACGTCGCGCGCGGCGCGGATCGAGCTGCCGAGCGCCACTGCCTGCTCGTCGGACAGCGGCAGGACGCCGCTGCGGGCGAAGCCGAGTGCGCGATAACCGCGGTCGCGGCCGACGAAGCCGGCGACGAACGCGTCCGCCGGCTGCGACAAGAGCTCAGCCGGGCTGGCGAATTGCGCGAGCGTGCCGCCGACGCGCAGCACGGCCACCTTGTCGCCGAGCTTGATGGCCTCGTCGATGTCGTGGGTGACGAACACGATCGTCTTGCCGAGCTCGCCTTGCAGGCGCAAGAACTCGTTCTGCAGCTGCTCGCGCACGACCGGGTCGACGGCGCTGAACGGCTCGTCCATCAGCATCACCGGCGGGTCGGCGGCAAGGGCGCGGGCGACACCGACACGCTGCTGCTGGCCGCCGGACAACTGGGCCGGGTAGCGCTTGGCGAACGCCGGATCGAGGCCCACGCGCTCGAGCAGCTCCTGCGCGCGGGCACGGGCCTTCTTCTTGTCCTGGCCCAACAGCAGCGGGACGGTGGCCACGTTGTCCAGGACGGTGCGGTGCGGAAACAGCCCAGCGTGCTGGATCACGTAGCCGATGCCGCGGCGCAGCTCGGCGGGCTTGACGCTGGCGGCGTCGCGGTCGTCCAGCCAGATCCGCCCCGACGTCGGCTCGATCATCCGGTTGATCATGCGCAGCGACGTCGTCTTGCCGCAGCCGGACGGTCCGACGAAGACGGTGATCTGCCCGGACGGCGCGGTCAGGTCCAGCGAGTTCACGGCGATCGTGCCGTCCGGGTAGCGCTTGGTGACCGATTCGAGACGGATCACGGGCGATCTCCTGGATGACCAGGCGTGCAGGTGTAGACGGTCGCGCTCAAGACGTCCTCCGGTGCTTGTTCCGTGGGAATCCGATGACCCCAGGGCGTCTGGATGGATTAGGCAATCACACCGCCGATGGCAATGGCCACCCAGCCAGTAGGAAAAGCGAAAATCGACACCTTGCCGTGACCGAGCCGACGGTGAAATACGCGTGATTTGCCCGGTTCGCCAGGCCGCCATCCGGCAGGCCGCGGCCGCCGAGTGCCGCGAGCCACATCCAGCGACCTCGGGTTCGGTTACTTGGACGTAATAACGAATACGCTCGCACTCGATCACGCCCGCCCACTCGCACCTGGGAGCGCACGTGCAGCACACCGTCGCCTACGGACGGATCCTCGACTGGGATTACACCTTTCCGGGCTGGCTGCGGATCGGATTGGCGCTGGGCATGCTGTTCGTCACCGTGGCGATCGCCGGGCGCCGCATCGCGTGGCTCGTGCGGCTGATCCGATCCGGACGGCCGGTGCTCGGGCGCACCGACGACATCAAGGAACGCGCCCGCGACCAGGTCATCGAGGTCTTCGGTCAGAAACGGCTGCTGAAGTGGAACGCGCCGGGCATCGCGCACTTCTTCACGTTCTGGGGCTTCGTCGTCCTCGGCCTGACGATCGTCGAGGCCTTCGGCGCGCTGGTGATCAGCCAGGACTTCGCGTTCCCGTTCTTCGGCCACGCCCGCTGGCTTGGTTTCTTCGAGGACTTCTTCGCCGTCGCGGTGCTGCTCGGCATCTCCTACTTCGCCGTGAACCGGGTGCGCAACGCGCCCCAGCGCAAGCACCGTGGCAGCCGTTTCTACGGCTCCCACACCGGCCCCGCGTGGGCGGTCCTCGGCATGATCGGGCTCGTCGTGATCACGCTGCTGCTCTACCGCGGCGCGCAGTTCAACACCGGTCATCTGCCCTTCGGCCAGTCGAAGTGGGCGTTTGCGTCCTATCTCGTGGCGAAGGCGCTCGGGACGGGGGCCTACAACCAGGGCGTCGAGACGTTCTTCCTCCTGGCGCAGATGGCCGTCATCTTCGGGTTCACAATCCTGGTGACGTATTCGAAGCACCTGCACATCGCGACGGCGCCGCTGAACGTGCTGACCAAGCGCGAGCCCGACGCGCTGGGAGGGCTGCTGCCCGTCACCGACGCAGAGGGTCAGCCGATCGACTTCGCCGACGTCGAGAACCTGTCCGAGGACACCGTCTTCGGCAAGGGCAAGATCGAGGACTTCGGCTGGAAGGGCTACCTCGACTTCGCGACCTGCACCGAGTGCGGCCGCTGCCAGTCGCAGTGCCCCGCCTGGAACACCGACAAGCCGCTGTCCCCGAAGCTCGTGATCATGAACCTGCGCGACCACCTGTTCGCGAAGGCGCCGTACATCTTCGGCAAGGAGGTGCCCGAGGGCGCCACGCCTAGCTTCACGGATGAGGGCGTCGAGCACCTCCACGGCGTGCCGGAGTCAGGCTTCGAACGCGTCCAGGGCTCCGGCATCGAGCAGGCGCTGCGCCCGCTGGTCGGCACGGCCGAAGAAGGCGGCGTGATCGACCCCGACGTGCTGTGGTCGTGCACCACCTGCGGCGCGTGCGTGGAACAGTGTCCGGTGGACATCGAGCACATCGACCACATCGTCGACATGCGCCGCTACCAGGTGCTGATCGAGTCCGCGTTCCCGTCCGAAGCCGGCGTCATGCTGCGCAACATCGAGAACAAGGGCAATCCGTGGGGGATGGCCAACAGCGGCCGGGACGAGTGGATGAACGAGCTCTCCTTCGACGTGCGCCGCGCCGAGCCCGGCACCAGGCTCGACGCCGACATCGACTACCTGTTCTGGGTGGGCTGCGCCGGCGCGCTCGAGGACCGCTCCCGCAAGGTGACGGTGGCCTTCGCCGAGCTCATGCACACCGCGGGCGTCGAGTTCGCCGTCCTGGGCCAGGCCGAGTCCTGCACCGGCGACCCGGCGCGCCGGCTCGGCAACGAATTCCTGTTCCAGATGCAGGGGATGCAGAACGTCGAGACGCTCAACTCGGTCGAGCGCGCCGGGCCGCTGAAGATCGTGGCCACCTGCCCGCACTGCTTCAACACCCTGGCGAACGAGTACTCCCAGCTGGGCGGGCACTACGAGGTCATCCACCACACCCAGCTGCTCGGCCGTCTCGTCGCCGACGGCCGGCTGACGCCGGTCGAGCCGATCGACAAGTTGGTCACCTACCACGACCCCTGTTACCTCGGCCGGCACAACAAGGTCTACACGCCGCCGCGGGAGGTGCTCGGCGCCATCCAGGGCCTGAGGTCGCAGGAGATGCATCGCTGCAAGGAACGCGGCTTCTGCTGCGGCGCCGGCGGCGCGCGGTTCTGGATGGAGGAGAAGATCGGCAAGCGGATCAACGTCGAGCGCACCGACGAGGCCCTCGGGCTCGACCCGGACGTCATCTCGACCGCCTGCCCGTTCTGCATGGTCATGCTGTCCGACGCGGTCGCGGCGAAGGTCGGCGAGGGCGAGGCGCGCGAGGACGTGCAGGTGCTGGACGTCGCGCAGCTGCTGCGCCGGTCGCTGGGCAGCCCGCCGCCCCCGGCCGACGAGGCGGCGGCCGCCGATCCCGGGCCGTCGCCCGACCCGGCGCCGGAACCCGACCCCGAGAAGGTCGCCTCGCCCTGACCTCCCTTTGGTCAGCTGGTGTGGCCCCGCGGCGGGGCCAAGACGGACGGGGCGCTTGATCCTCAGAACCGACCAGTAGCCTCGCCCGGATGGACGAGGGGCAGGGGACCGGGGATCCCGGCGACCGGCCGGCGCCGCGGCCGCGGCCCACGCCCATAGGCCCGCCAGGCGGCGGACCGGCTGATCCTGCCGGCGCGGCGCACCCGGGCGGCGCGGCCCACCCGGCAGGCGCGGCGCACCCGGGCGGCGCGGCGGAACGTGCGGAACCGGCGGGCGACGGCCTCGCGGCGCGCTACCTGCGCCGCCGGCGGCGCAAGCGGCGGGCGAAGAAGCAGCGCCTCGCCGCGATGTCGCGCAGGCGGCGGGTCGGTCGCCGCGCCATGATCAGCGGGACCTGGCTGCTCGGCGCGTTGGCCGCGTTGCTGGTGACGACGATCATCTTGTACTTCACCGTCGCCGACGTGCCGCGCCCCGAGTCGCTGCCGCTGCCGCAGGTGGCCACCATCCAGTACTCGGACGGGTCGACGATCGCCCGGATCGGGTCGGTCGACCGCAAGGTGGTCGCGCTGACCCAGGTGCCGGCCAACACACGCTGGGCGGTGCTCGCCGCCGAGGATCGCAACTTCTACAGCGAACCGGGCGTGTCGATCACCGGCACGATGCGCGCGGCCTGGACGGACCTGACCGGCGGCGACACCCAGGGCGGCTCCGGGATCACCCAGCAGTACGTCAAGAACGCCTACCTGAACAACGAGCAGACGATCACCCGCAAGCTCAAGGAGTTGATGATCGCGGTCAAGCTGGCTCGCGAGTACAGCAAGGACCAGATCCTCGAGTTCTACCTGAACACCGTCTACTTCGGCCGGGGCGCGTACGGCATCCAGGCGGCGGCGCAGGCGTACTTCGGCGAGAATGTCGAGAAGCTGACGGTTGCGCAAAGCGCCTTGCTCGCCGGCCTGCTGCGCGCGCCCGCCTACTACGACCCGGCGGCGGGCAACCGCACGGTGAGCGAGCAGCGGTGGAAATACGTACTCGACGGTATGGTCACCACCGGCCATCTCAGCGCGGCGGACGAGGCGAAGCTGGCCTTCCCCGTGACGAAGCCGCCACGCGGCACCGGGCTCGGCACCAGCGGCTGGAAGTACCTGCTGGTGCAGCGCGTGCTGGCCGAGCTGGCGCAGCACGGCATCTCCGCCGACGAGGTCAACCAGCGCGGGCTCACGATCCGCACGACCATCGACCGCAAGGCGCAGGCCGCCGCGGTGAGCGCGATCAAGACGACGTTCAAAAATCTGACGAAGAAGCAGCGCAACCTGAAGAACTCGCTTGTCGCGGTGAACCCCGCGACCGGCGGCGTCATCGCCTACTACGGCGGATCCGGCCCGGGCGTGCCGGGCTACGACGGCAAGGTCGACTTCAACGACTGGGCCGGGGTGAACGCCAACCCGCCGGGCTCGTCGTTCAAGCCCTACACGCTGGCGACCGTGCTGGCCCAGACGCTGCAGCAGAAGACCGGCGCCGACCACTTCGCCATCAACAGCGACGTGGACGGCAGCTACTGCCGACTGATTGACGGCACGAAGATCTGCAACGACCCGGGTGACAAGTCGGTGAGCCGGTCGAAGATCAAGCTGGCGCTCGCGATGAAGTACTCCTTGAACACCACGTTCGACCTGCTGGCGCTGGACGCCGGGCCGGACGAAGTCGCCACGACCGCCCACGCCATGGGCGTCGGCGCCACCGACAGCGCCGGGCACAAAACCCTCGCCGACAGCGACGGCACGACCAACTTCGGCATCGGCATCGGCGACTACCCCGTCACCCCGCTCGACCAGGCCGTCGGCTACGCGACGCTCGCCAACGACGGCATGCGCAACGTCGCCTACCTGGTGCAGCAGGCCGTCGGGTCGGACGGCTCGATCGTCTACCGGCACGCCGCCAAGGCGACCCGGGCGATCGACGCGAAGGTCGCCAACGACGTCACCCTCACGCTCGAGCCGATCGCCGCGTACTCCGGGGTCCCGCTCGCGAACGGCCGCAAGTCCGCCGCCAAGACCGGCACCGAGGGCATCGGGCCCAAGACCACCGACAACTCCGACGCCTGGATGGTCGGCTTCACGCCACAGGTGAGCGCCGCCGTGTGGGTCGGCACCGGCAAACACGAGCCGATCTTCGACGCGAGCGGCAAGCCGCTCTACGGTTCGGAGCTGCCTGGCAAGACCTGGCAGCTGTTCATGGACACGTATCTGCACGGCGCCAAGCACGAGAAGATGCCGAGCAAGCAGCTGATCTCCGCCGACGGCTCGACGCCGAAGAACACCCCGTCCCCAACGAAGACGCGAACGACGTCGTCGACGCCGGCGACGTCGTCGGCGAAGCCGAAACCGACGTTCTCGATCACCACCGGCTTCCCGACGCCGCCCGCCACCAGCAGCGCGCCGAGGACCACCTACTCGCCGCCGCCGCCTCCGCCGCCGACGACCACCGCGGCCACGTGCACCCCGACGGTTCTGCAACCCTGCTGACGCCCTGACGCGCTCTCGCTACGCCGCGCGCGCCCTCGCTACGCCGCGCGCGCACCGCCGGGGACGGGCGACGCCACATGCCAGGATGGCGCGGTGACCCGCCCGGCCCCGGTGACCCGTCCGGCCCCGCTGCCCAGCCGCGCCGACCCGACCGCGTGGCGCGCGGCGCGGGCGCTCGGCGGCGCATGGGGCCGGCACGCCGGCGTGGCGCGCTACTCGTGGTGGACGCCGCTGCGCTGGCTGATGGCGCTGACGCTTGCCACCCTGGTGCTCGGCTTCGTGCAGAAGTCGCCGTGCGCGAACGGCGACTGGACCGGCAACAAGCAGTACACCCACTTCTGCTATTCCGACGTCGTCCCGCTCTGGTCGGACGAGCGGCTCGACGTCGGCGCGGTGCCCTACCGCGACACGAGCGTGGAGTACCCGGTGCTGACCGGCGCGGTGATGTTCGTGACGGCGGACCTGACCCGCGGCGTGCACGCACTGACGTCGAGCGCGAACGAGCTGGTGACCTTCGGCGCGCTGACCGCGCTGATCCTCGCCGCCTGCGGCCTGGTGGTGACCGCGGCAACGGCGCAGGCGCAACGCCGGCGCCCCTGGGACGCCGCGATCTTCGCGCTGTCCCCGCTGCTCGTGTTCCACGCGTTTTCCAACTGGGACCTGCTGGCGATGGCGTTCACGTCGGCCGCGATGTGGGCGTGGGCAGCGCGGCGACCGGTGCTGGCCGGGGCGATGATCGGGCTCGGGACCGCGGCGAAGCTCTATCCGGTGTTCCTGCTGGTCGCGATCGGCATTCTCGCCATCCGCACGCGCAAGCTCGGCGAGGCGGCGTGGACGACCGCCGCCACGCTCGGCGTGTGGCTCGCCGTGAACCTGCCAATAGCGATCGCGTACCGGCACGGCTGGGCCACGTTCTACACCTTTAGCATCGACCGGCCGACCGAGCGTTCGACGTTGTGGGCCATCGGCCGCACCCTGGCCGTCAGCTCGTTCAACGACTCCGACGCACCGTATTGGCAGCCGCCGAGCGTGGCCGTCGCCATCGCGCTGCTCGCCGCGCTGCTGTTCGTCGGCTATCTGGGACTGGCCGCGCCGATCCGGCCTCGGCTGGCGCAGCTGGCTTTCCTGTGCGTGCTCGCCTTCCTGCTGACCACCAAGGTGTGGAGCCCGCAGTACTCGCTCTGGCTGGTTCCGCTGCTGGCCCTCGCCCGGCCGCGCTGGCGATTGAACCTGATCTGGCAGTTCAGCGAGATTGCCGTGTGGATGCTGACGCTGACCCTTCTGCTCGGGGTGAGCGTGCCGCCGCACGGCGTCGCCTACGGCTGGCTGGCGCTGGCGCTGCTGGTCCGCGACGGGCTGCTGCTCGCCCTGGCCGGGCTGGTGGTGCGCGAGATGTGGCATCCGGAGCTCGACGTCGTCCGCCTCGACGGCGTCGACGACCCGGGTGGCGGCGTTTTCGACGGCGCCCCCGACGCGCTAGGCGGATGGTCGGCTGCTTCCGGCGGATCCGCCGGAAGCCGCTGGGCGGCAACGCAGGTGGGGCCCGAGGTTCAGGTCAGCGCGGATCGCAGGTAGGCGATGTCGGCGCCCTGGCCGGCCGGGCCGCCCGGCGTCTCGACGATGACGTCGCTGCCGGCGGCGCGGCAGATTTCGGCGATGACCGCGGCGTCGATCTGGCCGGCGCCGAGGTTGGCGTGCCGGTCGGCGCCGGAGTCGAACGCGTCGCGGCTGTCGTTGGCGTGCACGAGGTCGATGCGCCCGGTGATCGCCTTGACCCGGTCGGCGATGTCAACGAGGTCCTCGCCGCCGGCGTGGGCGTGGCAGGTGTCGAGGACGAAGCCCGGGCCGTAGTCGCCGATCACGTCCCAGAGCATCGCGAGCCGGTCGAAGCGGCGCGCCATCGCGTTGTCGCCGCCGGCCGTGTTCTCGATCAGGATCGGCAGCGGAAATCCGCCGGTCTCGCCCGCTCGCTCGAAGGTCTTGCGCCAGTTGTCGACACCGACGCCCGGATCGTCCTTCGCCGTCACGTGCCCGCCGTGCACGATGAGCGCCTTCGCGCCGATGCCGGCAGCGGCTGCGGCGTGCTGGTCCAGGATTTTGCGGCTGGGGATGCGGATGCGGTTGTTCGTGCTGGCGACGTTGACGATGTAGGGCGCGTGGACGTAGACCGTCAGATCGGTCGCGCGGATCGCGTCGGCGTGCTCGTGCTCGACCGGTTTCTTCCAGCCCTGCGGATCGGCGAGGAAGAACTGCACGGCCGCGGCGCCGCTCGCCTCGGCCGCGGCGAGCGGGTCGGCGGAGTCGACGTGCGCCCCGATCACCGCCATCCGGCCACCCTACGGCGGGAGCCTCGGGCCTCGGGGCCGCCCGTAACCTGAGCTGCCGCGAATCGTTTAGTCCCGCAGAGCTTGGATAAACTAGACATGATGTCTCGTCCAACGACGGACGTGCGGGGAATGGATGAGGGAACCATGGCCGGTCGGCATGCACTGGGCTCGACGACGAGCGGGCCTCGCCCCCGATTGGCCGGCTTTGCCGGGCTTCTCGTCGCGCTGCTGGCCCTGCTGCTGATCGCGCCGAACGCAGCCTCCGCCGCGACCACCGACAACGCTCAGCTCTCCCTCACCGGCCCGGTCGACGGCAACAACCCGGCTGGCGGCTCCCAGCTCGGGGTCCACCCCGGCGACTCGATCAAGTTCACCGCCTCGGCGGCGCCCACACAGAAGGTCAAGGACGAACTCAGCAAGGTCGGCGCCGGCGGTCTGCTGAACACGCTGCTCGGCACCGTCAAGTTCCAGGTCAAGGCGGACTTCTCGCACTTCCCCGGCGGTTCCAGCAAGCCGGTCACCCTGACCGACTCCGGCTCGAAGACCTTCAAGTTCAGCAAGGCCGGTACATACTCGTTCACGTACGAAGCGCAGAAGGTCACCACGAGCATTAATCTGCTCGGCCAGAAGATCTCGAACCCCCCCGTCAACATCGACCTCAAGGGCAATCAGGCCAAGCAGGCCGGCGTCAAACTAAACGCCTCCAACCAGTACGTCGCCACGATCGTGGTCGCGAAGAAGGTGTCCGGCGGCATCTCCATCCAGCTGCCCAAAGTGAACGTCGCGCCCAGCGTCCCGGTCGTCGGCAAGCTGCCGAAGGTGTCGGTGCCCGGCGTCAACATCCCGACCGTGCCGGTCAGCGTCCCCAACCTGAACGTGCCGAACGCGAATCTGCCGAAGGTCAACATCCCGACCGGCGGGGCGAAGGGTGGAACCGGCTCGACCGGCGGCAACTCCGGCGGCCTGCCGCTGACCGGCGGCACCGGCGCGCTGCCGGTGCCGGCCAGGGTCGTCCCGAACGGCGACGGCAACGTCGAATATGGCGGCACGACCGGCGGCGCCGGCGCCAACCACTACGCCGCGCTCCCCGGCGCCGGCTCGGCCAACACCGGCTACAACGCGCTGTCACTCGGCCCGGCCACCGGCGGCGCTGCGAACAGCGGCGCCACCAACGCGGCCGGATCGGGGGCGAACGGCCAGTCCAACACCGTGGACCTCGCCGCGAACAAGACGCCGACGGCCGAACTGCCCGTGCTCCTCGCGATCATCGCAGTGATCGCCCTCGCGCTGGTCGGGGCGACGTACGCGCGGCTGTTCCTGCTTCGCCGCAACGCCTCCTGACGCTGGCTGCGGGCTTGCCCGTTGGCGGCGGCCGTCCACAGGCGTTCGCCGATTGGGAGCAGCGGCCGCCCGCCCGGTAGCCTGGACGAGTTCGACGTCTGATTCGCGGCCGGCAAGGGTGCTGCGGAGCCGGCTGGCGCTCATCACCGTGCGCGGGCCGCAGGGTCGGACGCCTCCTGCCGCGGACCGTCCGCGGCCGACAGTCCACAGGAGGACGCGCTCTCCCATGCGCCATTACGAAGTCATGGTCATCCTCGACCCCACCCTCGAAGAGCGGACAATCGCCCCGTCGCTCGACGCCTTCCTCTCGGTGGTGAAGAAGGACGGCGGCACCGTCGAGAAGGTCGACGTCTGGGGCCGCCGCCGGATGGCATACGAGATCGACAAGCACGCCGAGGGCATCTACGCCGTCGTCGACCTGCAGGCCAACCCGGCCGCCGTCCAGGAACTCGACCG
The DNA here is from genome assembly GCF_964251945.1 of uncultured Jatrophihabitans sp. Classification (GTDB taxonomy): domain Bacteria; phylum Actinomycetota; class Actinomycetes; order Mycobacteriales; family Jatrophihabitantaceae; genus Jatrophihabitans. Next base: position 464,413 of record NZ_CAXULP010000003.1, on the reverse strand, counting down.
GCAGCTGAACCTCAACGAGTCGGTGCTGCGGACCAAGGTCCTGCGCCCGGACGAGCGGTAAGGACGATGGCAGGCGAAACCGTCATCACCGTCGTCGGCAACCTCACCGCAGACCCGGAACTGCGTTTCACTCCGTCGGGTGCGGCCGTCGCGTCCTTCACGATCGCGTCCACGCCGCGGCAGTTCGACCGCAACTCGAATGAGTGGAAGGACGGCGAGGCGCTGTTCCTCCGCTGCTCGATTTGGCGGCAGGCGGCCGAGAACGTGGCCGAGTCGCTCCAGCGGGGCATGCGGGTCGTCGCCCAGGGCCGGCTCAAGCAGCGCAGCTATGAAACCCGCGAGGGTGAGAAGCGCACCGTCGTCGAACTCGAGGTCGAGGAAGTCGGCCCGTCGCTGAAATACGCGACCGCGAAGGTGAACCGCACCCAGCGCGGGTCCTCCGGCGGCGGCTTCGGCGGATCTGGCGGCTCGGACGCCGGCCCGTCCGGCGGCGGCCCCTCCGGCGGCGGCAACGACGATCCGTGGGGTTCTGCGCCGCCCGCGTCCGGCGGCCTCTCCGACGAACCGCCCTTCTAACCCATCTTCCTCGCGATCTTGATGCCGAGGGCGCGTCATCGCGCCGGCTGAGTATCAAGATCCATTCCTCTTCATGATCACGGAGCCAGACACATGCCCAAGCCACCACTGCGCAAGCCGAAGAAGAAGTCCAACCCGCTGACCGCGGCGAAGATCAGCTACATCGACTACAAGGACACCGCGCTGCTGCGCAAGTTCATCTCCGACCGCGGCAAGATCCGCGCTCGTCGGGTCACCGGCGTCAGCGCCCAGCAGCAGCGGCAGATCGCCAAGGCGATCAAGAACGCGCGCGAGATGGCGCTGCTGCCCTACACCTCGACCGCGCGCTGAGCCGGGAGGATCTCATGAAGCTCATTCTGACTCGCGAGGTTGCCGGGCTCGGGCTCGCCGGCGACATCGTGGAGGTCGCCGACGGCTATGGCCGCAACTTCCTCGTCCCGCGGGGCGCCGCAATCGCTTGGACGAAGGGCGCGGAGAAGCAGATCGCGCAGATCAAGCGGGCGCGCGACGCCCGCGAGATCCGCGACCTAGGCCACGCCAAGGAGATCAAGGCCGACCTGGAGAAGCTGTCCGTCTCGCTCGGCGCGCGCGCCGGAAAGGACGGCCGTTTGTTCGGCTCGATCACCGCAGGCGACGTCGCCTCCGCGGTGAAGGACGCCGGCGGTCCCGTGCTGGACCGCAAGCGCATCCAGATCGACGGCGCGATCAAGACGGTCGGCGCGCATACCGTCACCGTCGATCTGCACCCCGACGTCGTGGCGTCGGTGCCGGTCACCGTCCAGGCGGTCTGACCCCGGTTCGCCCCTTCGCCACGTTGTCCTCGCCGTCGCGGCCGCCAGCCCGCTTCGGCGAGGACAACTCGCGGCAGGGCCCGACCAACACGCCCGGCGTCGGGTTTGCCGTCCACAGCGTCCGAGGTGGTCACCGCCCGGACCCAGCGGCCCCGAAAGCGGCCGGCGGCTGAAATCCACAGCCTCGCCCACACCTGTGTCTACAGGCCGGGCGGCGATTCCCACAGCTTGCGCACACCGCCGTCAACAGGACGGCTTGGTGACCGGGGCCGCTGCCCCTAGCGTCGGACAGGCCGCCCCCGCCTTGCCTGATCCGGTTCTGTCAGACCCTTTCGGTAATTGTGGATGCGTGCGATTAGCAGGTATCCGCGGGGAGGGCGGCGTCGATGACGCTGATTGACGAGGGGTCGGCCGCGCCGCGCCCAGCGCCGAGTGCCGGGCGCGACTTCGACCGAACACCGCCGCAAGCGGTCGAGGCCGAACAGTCCGTGCTCGGCGCGATGATGCTGTCCAAGGACGCGATCGCCGACGTCGTCGAGGTGATCAAGCCCGGCGACTTCTACCGTCCGGCGCACCAGCTCGTCTACGACGCCGTCCTCGACCTCTACGCGCGCGGCGAGCCGGCGGACGCCGTCACCGTCTCCGCCGAGCTGACCCGCGCCGGGCAACTCGCCCGCATCGGCGGCGCGCCGTATTTGCACACGCTCATCTCCGGCGTGCCGACGGCGGCGAACGCCGGGTACTACGCGGCGATCGTGGCCGACCGCGCCACGCTGCGTCGCCTCGTCATCGCCGGCACCCGCATCGTGCAGTGGGGCTATGACGCGTCGTCCGGCTCGAACGACGTGCTGGGCAGCGTCGACGACGTCGTCGACCGCGCGCAGGCGGAGGTCTATGAGGTCACCGAGCGCCGCACGTCGGAGGACTACGTCCACATCGGCACGCTGCTGGAGGGCACGCTTGACGAGATCGAGCGGATCTCCGCCTCCGGTGGCGTGGGGCTCGGCGTCCCGACCGGCTTCCAGCAGCTGGACGAGATCACCAACGGCCTGCACCCGGGGCAGATGATCACCGTCGCCGGCCGGCCGGGCAGCGGCAAGGCGCTGGCGCTGGACACGCCCCTGCCGACGCCGACCGGCTGGACCACGATGGGCGAGGTGCAGGTCGGCGAGCTGTTGCTCGGCGCCGACGGCCGCCCGACCCAGGTCGTCGCCGCCACCGACGTGCTGAACGGCCGTCCTTGCTTCGAGCTCGAGTTCTCCGACGGCACGGTCATCACCGCCGACGCAGAGCATCAATGGCTCACGACGACCCGCGCGAGCCGCCGCCGACCGCCGCCCTCGCCGGCCCTGTGGCACACCCCGGTGTATTCGCGGCGCGAATCGAGTGTGGCTGTCGCCGAGCGCGTCGCCGCACCGGTCGGGCCCGGTGCCAGCCCAGCACCCGCCGTGGTGACGACCGTCGAGATCGCCCGCACGCTGCGCTGCCCAACGGCCGACGGCCGGCCCAACCACGCAGTCGCATGCGCGGCCCCGCTCGAGCTGCCGGACGCCGACCTGCTCGTCCCGCCGTACACCTTGGGCGCCTGGCTCAGCGACGCGACGAGCGCCGCGGAGGACAAGCACATCCCTGCCGAGTACCTGCGCGCGAGCGCAGCGCAACGGCGGGCTCTGCTCGCGGGCCTGCTCGACACCGACGGGCACGCGACGCGCAGCGGTTGCGTGGAGTTCGGCGTGCCGAACCGCCGTCTCGCCGAGGACGTCTTCGAACTCGTCGTCAGCCTCGGTTATCGCGCCGCGATGCGGGCCAAGCGAGTGGCTGGCCGGTCGGCCGCCACCTCGACAACGTGGACCGTGACGTTCACGCCCGCCGACCGGGTGTTCGGCCTGGACCGGAAAGCCGAACGCCAGGTCGACCTGCTGCGCGCGGAAACTCGCAGCCGGCACATCGTCGACGCCCGCCCGGTGCCCTCGGTTCCGGTCCGCTGCGTCCAGGTCGACAACGCCGACCACATGTACCTCGCCAGCCGCGCGATGGTGCCGACGCACAACTCGACGCTCGCCTTGGACTTCGCGCGGTCGGCGGCGGTGAAGCACCAGAAGCCGACGGCCATCTTCTCTCTCGAGATGGGCAAGCTGGAGATCATGATGCGGCTGTTCTCCGCGGAGGCGGGGGTCGCGCTGCAGAACATGCGCTCGGGCCACATGAACGACCAGGACTGGACGCGGCTGGCCCGTCGATCCTCCGAGCTGGCCGAGGCGCCGCTGTTCATCGACGACTCGCCCAACCTGACGATGATGGAGATCCGGGCGAAGGCTCGGCGGCTGCGGCAGCGGCACGATCTGCAGCTGATCGTCATCGACTATCTGCAGCTGATGACCAGCGGCAAGCGGGTCGAATCCCGGCAGCAAGAGGTCAGCGAGTTCAGCCGGTCGATGAAGCTGCTGGCCAAAGAGCTCGACGTGCCGGTGGTCGCGCTGTCCCAGCTCAACCGCGGCCCCGAGCAGCGCACCGACAAGAAACCGTTGCTGTCCGACCTGCGCGAGTCCGGATGCCTGCCGGCAGCGACGCGCGTGTGGCGTGCGGACACCGGCGCCGAAGAGGCCATCGGCGACCTGTACGCCCGCGGCGAGCGCAACATCGTCGTCTGGGCGCTCGACGGCCGGCTGCGGATGGTCCCGCGGATCATGACGCACGTCTTCCCGACAGGCGTCAAGCCGGTCTACCGGCTGCGCCTCGCCTCCGGCCGCACCGTGGACGCGACGGCGAACCACCCGTTCTACACCTACGACGGCTGGCGCGATCTCGGAGATCTCGCCGTCGGCAACCGGGTCGCCATCGCCCGGCAAGCGCCCGAGGCGCGCGACGCCGTCGCGTGGCCCGACCATGAGATCGTGCTGCTCGCCCACTTGCTCGGCGCCGGCTCCGACGTGTCGAACCACCCCTCGACGGATGCCGCCTGGCTCGACGGACTCGGGCTGTTCGGGCTGCGCAGCCATGAGAAGTTCATTCCGGCCGGCGTGTTCGGGCTGCCCGACCACCAGCTCCGCTCGTTCCTGCGGCAGCTGTGGGCCGCGGACGGCGGTGTGGACGTCAGCGCCGCCGAAGTGGTGCGCGTGTACTACGCGTCCACCAGCCGCCGGCTCGCCGACGACGTCGCGCGCCTGCTCACCCGGGTCGGCGTCACCGCGCGGATCACGACGACGAAGAAGGCCGGCTGCCGCGACAGCTATCACGTGCACGTCGTCGGCAGCGATCAGCAGACGATCTTCCTACGCGACGTCGGCGTGCATGGCGCTCGCGGCGCGATCGTCGAGCGCGCGTTGCCGATCGTGTCCGGCCGCGCCGACACGAATCTCGACACGGTCCCGCACGGGGTTTGGGAGCGCGTCCGCGCTGTCCTGCACGGGCAACGGGTTACACACCCCGAGTTTGCGGCGACGACGTCCACGCAATCCGGCGGCGGCACGCTGGCGCAGCACTCCCCCGGCCGGGCTCGTCTCGCCCGGGTCGCCGACGTGCTCGACGACGCCGAGCTGGACATGCTGGCGACCAACGACGTGTTCTGGGACGAGGTCGTCGGCATCGACCCGCTCGGCGAGCAGCCAGTCTTCGACGCGACGGTGCCGGGCGAGCACAACTTCCTCGCCGACGGCGTCATGGTGCACAACTCGATCGAGCAGGACTCCGACCTCGTGCTGCTCGTCCATCGGCCCGACCTGTACGAGCCGGAGACCGAGCGCGCCGGCGAGGCGGACCTGATCATCGCCAAGCACCGCAACGGCCCGACCGCCACGGTGGCCGTCGCCTTCCAGGGCCGCTACAGCCGCTTCGCCGACATGCCCAGCTGATCTCGTTTCTGGTAGGCATGAACGCCAGGCCTACGAGGCGGCGAAGATCGCCGACCGGACCCGCGAGGCGCCAAGCGCCTCGATGAGTCGCGGTCAGTTGATGCAGCGACGGATCCGGTGTCGAGTGCGCTCACGAATAGTTGTCAGCACACTCGCGATCGCCACTCCGCGACAGGACACTCGCCCCATGAGCAGCACTTCGGAACCTCCGTCCGAGAGCGCGCGCCTCGCTGCTGACGATCGTGCAGAGCCTGTCGATCCGACGGACCACGACATCGACTCGGGCGAGGTCGATGCCGGTGCGACGCGCCGTCCGATGCCCGGTCCGGGCGAGCCGCGAGCCAGCCGGACCGTCGCGGCGTGGAACGCGACGCGTGCCTGGCGCCGGCGCGCGACGCTGCCGTTGCTGACCGTCGGCGTCTTCCTCGCTATCGCGATGATTCTGTGGGCGAACGCGGCCGCCAACCGTTACCGCTTCAACCTGGCGATCGCCGTTCTCGGCTCGGTGCCGCTCGCGATCTTGTTGATCCGCGGAGTGAAGAAGGCCCAGCACGCCGAACGCGGTGCACAGCCGCACCACTGATCCCGCGCTCCTGCAGGACAACGTTTGTCGGTGCCTCTCCTGCGCTCCGAGCATGACGACAAGTGGTCACACTCATCGGCGGGGAGACAGTCGCCGATCTGGTCGAAGCTCTGCAGGAACTCGAGGTGTATCCCGAGGACGGCGGCATGGCGCAGATGGGCGGGCCGGTCGGTCCGCCTGCGGTACGGGCCCTCATGCGGCTCGAGGCCGATCTGCTGCTCGCCGATGCCGACGCGCTGGCTTCGATGTCAGGCTCCGGTCGGACGGCCGGTCAGCGGCGCCACGACGCCTTCCACCAGTTGGTCAAGCAGTTGGCCGAGCGGGTTGCCTCGCCACCGGAGTAGGCGTATCACTGCGCCATCTTCGACCGACTTCAATATTGACCGCCGCGGTCCGTCGCCATGTTCGACGACACGGCGCGGGGCGACGACCGAGCTTCCCGCCGGGTGCTGTGGCCGTGATCCCCGGGGCGCCGGCGTGACCCGCGAGCGGCCCGCGGGCGACTTCGACTACGAGGCCAACGGTCAGACGTACGGTTAGCTGCGCCGCACGGACCCGCGCATCGCCGCCCTGGTGCACAACGCCTCGGCGACGCGCGCACGGTGATCAACGTCGGGGCGGGCGCCGGCTCATATGAGCCGGTCGACCGCGAGGTGGTCGCGGTCGAGCCTTCGGCGGCGATGGCCACCGTGACGATCCATCAGTGGACCGACACCGTGCAGGGGTTGCGCGAGCTGCGTCGCGTGGCACGCGGACCGGTCGTCGTGCTGACCTTCGACGGCGACGCGCTGGACCGGTTCTGGTTGGCCGACTACGTCCCGGAGCTGATCGCGGCCGAGCGGCGCCGCTACCCGCCGATCGCGCGGATCGGCGAGGTCCTCGGCGGAGTGTGCGACGTGCTCGAGGTGCAAATCCCGATCGAGTGCGTCGACGGGTTCACCGGTGTTCGGGCCCGACCGCACGATGCGCTTGGGCCCGAACGACGTCGACGCTAGCAACGACGTCTGCTGGCGAAGTCGTCCGCGCGTCGTCGGCCTCCCACCCGACCAAGCGAGGACAACTTCCAGACGGTCGGGCTACTGTCGGGTAGCGGGTGAAACCAATCGCCTTCCCACGGCTGTCCGGAGCGCAGGTGCCCTCGCAAGATCCGGTCCTCGCCCGCCTCCCATCGTGGGCGGCTCCGTTGATCGACGCGGCGTACGCCCGGGCTGGCCGTGGCGAGGACAACGGTCACGAGAGCGACGTCGACGACGTGCTGAAGCTCTGCGCCGAGCACGGCGCCCGCCTCGCGCTGCCCGGCGGCGGCCGGACGGCTGAGCGGTTCGCCGTCCTCGCCGCGTTGGGCCGCGCCGACCTCACCACCGCCCGAGTCTTCGAAGCGCACACCGACGCGCTCGCGATCATCGCGGAGAGCGGCGCTCCGCTGGACTCGGGCAAGACATGGGGGGTGTTCGCCGCAGAGGCGGCCGGCACCCGGTTGACCGCCGCCCCAGCCGAGCAGACCAGCGCCGGCCCCGGCCCCGGCCCCGGCCCCGGCCCCGGCGACACCGTCTCGCTCACCGGCGAGAAGCCGTGGTGCTCGCTCGGCGGTGTGCTCGACGCGGCCCTGGTCACCGCGCACATCGGCGAGCAACGAGGGCTGTTCGCGGTCGACCTGCGGCGCGACGACGTGCGCGCCGACCCGCCGCACGGCTGGGTGGCCCGCGGGCTGCGCGCTGTCCCGAGCGGTTCGGTGCACTTCGCCGGGACGCCGGCCACCCCCGTCGGCAATCCAGGCTGGTACCTGCGGCGAGCCGGCTTCGCCTGGGGCGGCATCGGCGTGGCAGCCTGCTGGCACGGCGGCGCCCGCGGCGTCGCCGACACCCTGACCCGCGCCCCGCGCCGCCGCGACGGCGACGACATCGGCGCCATGCACGTCGGGGCGGTCGACGCCGCGCTCCACGCGTCGGCCGCGGCCCTGACCAGCGCCGCGCACGCCATCGACTCAAGCGCCGTCGCCGATCCGGCGATGCTCGCGCTGCGCACCCGCGCGGTCGTGGCGTCCGCCGCCGAGCAGGTGCTGCGGCACGCCGGCCACGCGCTGGGGCCCGCGCCGTTGGCCTTCGACGCGGCGCACGCCGCGCGGGTCGCAGACCTCACGCTGTACCTGCGTCAGCATCACGGCGAGCGCGATCTGGCCGCGCTCGGTCGCGCCGTGCTTGCCGCGAGCGAATGACGCGCCCCTATGACCACCTGGCGCCCGGCACCCCGGCACGCGCCTGGGACGCGCTCGTCGACGCCGCTGCCGAGCTCGCCGCGCCGTCCGCCGGCGACCGCGTCGTCGTGCTCGCCGCGCACCCCGACGACGAGACGCTCGGCGCCGGTGGACTGCTCGCCTCGTGCGCGCGGCGCGGGGTGGACGTCGCCGTCGTCGTCGCGACGGACGGCGAGGCGTCGCATCCGCGCTCGACCACCCACCGTCCGGCGGAGCTCGCCGCGATCAGGCGCCGCGAGGTGACCGCCGCGGTCGCGCTGCTCGCGCCGCGTGCGCAGCTGAGCTTCCTCGGCCTGCCGGACGGCGGTCTCGACGCGGCGCGCGGCGCGCTGCGGGCGCGGCTCGACGACCTTGCCGCCGGCGCGAGCCATCTGGTGAGCCCGTGGTTCGGCGACCGGCATCCCGACCACGACGCGGTCGGCGCAGCCGCAGCCCACGTCGCCGAGCGGCACGGCGCGCGGCACTGGCAGTACCCGATCTGGTTCTGGCACTGGGCGAGCCCCGGCCGCGACGAGTTGCCCCTCGGTCGGCTGCGCGGGCTCGCGCTCGCCGAGGACGATCTGCGCGCCAAGCGCGCCGCGATTGAGCAACACGTGTCGCAGCACTCGCCGCTGTCCCCGTTGCCGGGCGACGAGGCGATCCTGCCGGCGCCGCTGCTCGCCCACTTCGACCGCGATCGCGAGGTCTTCGTGGTCGCCGAGCCGCTCGACGCGGCCGACGCCGGCTACTTCGACGCGCTCTACGCCGGCGACGACGACCCGTGGCGGTTGCAGGAGCGCTTCTACGAGCAGCGCAAGCGCGAGGTGACGCTGGCGGCGCTGCCGCGCCGCCGATTCCGGCGAGCCTTCGAGCCCGGCTGCGCGACCGGTCTGCTGACGGCTCGGCTGGCCGAGCGCTGCGACGAGGTGCTCGGCTGGGACGTGAGCGAGCGGGCCCTCGAGCTGGCCCGGCGGCGTATCGCCGACGCGGACGGCGCGCGCGTCGAACTCGGCCAGATCCCGGCGCACTGGCCGAGCGGTGAGTTCGACCTCGTCCTGCTCAGCGAGGTCGGCTACTACTGCCGCGACCTCGACCTGCTCGCCGACCGCGTCCTCGCCGGGCTGTCGGCCGACGGCGTGGTGCTCGGCTGCCACTGGCGCCGGCCAGCGACCGATCATCCGCACACCGCCGAGGCCGTGCACCAGGTGTTCGACCGGCGGCTCGCGACGGTGGTCGACCACGTCGAGGCCGACTTCCTGCTCCGGGTCTGGAGCCGAACCGGACGCTCGGTCGCGGCCGAAGGCGGGATCGTCGCATGATCGCCGCGGTGTCGGTCGTCATCCCCGCCAGGAACGAGGAGGCAGAGATCGCCGGGTGCCTGCGGTCGGTGCTCGCGGCCGCGGCGCACCTGACCGGCGCGCGCCCGGACCTGCGGGTGCGCGTCGTCGTGGTGCTGGACGACTGCCGCGACGCCACCGCGGCGATCGTGGCGCGGACGCCCGGTGTGGACGTCCTCGCCGGGGTGCTCGGCTGCGTCGGGGGCGCCCGGCGCGCCGGCGCGCAACACGCGCTGACCGGGCTGACTGGGCTGACCGCGCAGAACCGCGCGGGCGCCGGAAGCGCGACCGTCCCGGCCGAGGCGCACTGGCTGGCGAGCACGGACGCGGACTGCCGGGTGCCGATCGACTGGCTGACCCGGATGGTCGCGCACGCGGACACCGGCGCCGACCTCGTGCTGGGCACCGTGCGGCCGCGTCCCGGGCTCAGCCCGGCGGCCCGCCGCGCATGGCTCGCCGCCCACCGATCCGACGACGGCCATCCGCACGTGCACGGCGCGAATCTCGGCATCCGCGCGAGCACGTATTCGCGCATCGGCGGGTGGAGCTCGCTGACCCACGGCGAGGACGTCGACCTGGTGCGGCGTGCCGAGGCGGCCGCCGGCGTCCGCGTCCAGCGCAGCGGCGACCTGATGGTGCGCACGAGCGCACGGCTGGTCGGCCGCGCCCCGCACGGCTTCGCCGCGTACCTGCGCGACCTCGTCGCCGAAGCGCCGCCGGCCTAGGCCGTCTTACCGCGTGACGAGATTCTGCGGCCCGCGCCGGCGATCGCGCCGAGGCGGATCGAGCGCTCGAAGGTCGCCAATCGGATAGCGCTTTCTAGGCCCGTATACGTAGAGCGCAATAGCGGGCCAGAGAACGCTACCGACGTGCTGAGCCCGGCCCGTCCACCTCGACGATCACGTTTTCCGGTCGCCGAGACGCTGCGGACGCTCAGCCGCGTCCCCGGGACCGGAAAACGTGATCGGTCGGGGAACTTGAGGCGCGCACGGCGACGGCGAGTGCGGGATCATCCGTGATCACTCCGGTGACGGCGGACTGGGCGAACAGCCGCGCGAGGCGCTCGGCGTCGTTCACCGTCCACACCCAAAATGGCAGCTGCGCCTCGCCCGCGCGGCGCAGCAGCTCCGGCGTCGCGAGCTCGTCCTCGACGAGTGTCACCGAGGCGCCGCAGCCGGCCGCCGCGGCCAGCGGATCGCCGTCGAACGGCGCCACCGCGACCAGCCCGGTGTCGATTCCCTTCGACAGCCGACGCAGCTCGACCAGCACCTGCGGGAACTCCGACGTCACGATCAGCCATTGGTCGAACCCGTCGACGGCGTCGAGCAGCGGCCGCCCCAGGCCGGACTCCATGATCTCGAGATCCAGCCCGACGCGGCCGGCGGCCAGCTCGAGCAGGGCGGCCAGCTCGACGACGTCCGGATCGTCGAGGTCCGCCAGGTCGTGCGCGAGCACCAGCCGGCCGTGCCGGCCCATCCGGACGTCGGTCTCGAGCACGTCGCAGCCGGCGGCGATCGCCGCGGTGAACGCCTCGATCGAGTTGTCCTTCAGCGTCAGGCTGGCGCCGCGGTGCGCGCACACGAGGCCGCGGTGAGCCGGATCGGTCACCCCCGACCGCCGCCAGCCTCGAGCCGCGGGGCGTCGGCGAGCAGCCGCCGGGCGTGGTCCGCGGCCGGGTGGCCGAGCACCTGGCCGGTCGGCCCGGCCTCGACGACCTCGCCGTCCAGCACGACCACTCGCTGTGCGATAGCCCGCACCAGCGGCAGGTTGTGCGTGATGCGGTCAGTCGTCGCCGTCGGACTCGCCGTCGCCGTCGCCGTCGCCGTCGCCATCGCCGTCGCCGTCGCCGTCGCCGTCGTCGTTAGCGCCCTCGCCCTCGGCCTCCACGTCGTCCTGCCGCTCGTGCGGGCCGGGGATCGAGCTGGTGCCGTCGACCGCGGTGCCGTTGTACATGCCCTTGTCGACGTCGAAATCGAGGCTGTCGCGGTCGACGTAGCTCTGGTCGTCCTGGCCGTAGTCGCCGTCGGCGTCGACGTCGATGTGCACCTGCTCCTGGTCGTCCTCCTGCTTGGCGGCGCCGCCGTCAGCGTCCTCCTGCGCGTCCTGTTCAGCGTCCGGTTGCGCGTCCTGCGGCTTCGTCTCGCTGCGCTCGGTGTCCGGCACGACGGCTCCGTTCGGTCGAAGATGGGCTCCTCAGCTCGACCGTAAGCGACGAGCGCCAAACGTCAACCGCTGGCGCCGCGACGCCGCGCACGGCGTGCGGACTAGCGTCTCGATCGTGAGCGCACTCGACCTCCCCGACCGCATCGACATCCGCGAGGTCGGCCTGCGCGACGGCCTGCAGCTCGAGGCGCCCGTGCCGACCGACGCGAAGCTGGCGATGCTCGCCGCGCTGGCGGCGACCGGCGTGCGGCGGATCGAGGTGACCAGTTTCGTCTCGGCCCGGGCGGTGCCGGCGCTCGCGGACGCCGACGAGGTCGCCAAGCACCTCGACCGCTGGCCCGACGTCCGCTTCTCCGCGCTGGTCGCCAACGTGCGCGGCGCCGTTCGGGCGATCGACGCGGGCGTCGCCGACCTCGAATACGTCGTGTCGGCGGCAGACTCGCACAGCCGCGCGAATGCCGGCCGGCCCACCGCCGAGGCCGCGGCGGTCATCGACGAGATCGCCGCGCTGGCGCACGGCGCGGGCGGCTCGTTGGAGGTGATCATCGCAACCGCGTGGGACTGCCCCTTCGACGGCCCGACCGATCCGACGCGGACGCTCGACGTCGTCCGGGCGGCGCTCGCCCAGGGCGCGGACCAGCTGTGCCTCGGCGACACGATCGGCACGGTGACGCCCCGGCGCGTGCTCGCCCTGCTGGACGCCGTGCGCGCCGCCGCGCCCGGCCTCGAGGTCGGCGTGCACTTCCACGACACCCGCGGCACCGGTCAGGCCAACGCGCTCGCGGCGGTCCAGCACGGCGTCCGCCAACTCGACGCGAGCGTCGGCGGTCTCGGCGGGTGCCCGTTCGCGCCCGGCGCGAGCGGCAATATCGCCACCGAGGAGCTTGTCTACTGGGCCGAGGACAGCGGCGTGGCGACCGGGCTCGATCTCGACGCGCTGCTCGCCGCCGCCGCGGTGACCGAGAAGGCGATCGGCCACGAGCTGCCGAGCTCGCTGTACCGCGCCGGCGGCCGCTCCCGCCCACGCGGGCCGTACCCCGGCTGACGCCGCGACCGACTGAGCGGGCCGACCGGCCGCGTCCCGCGTCGCTTGCAGGGAGTGTCTGCGCGCCACGACGGCGCCCACCCACGACACTCGAGGCATGGTCGCCGCGCATGCCCGCCCGCTGCCCGGGCCGCGCGCGCAGACTTCGGCCGCAGCGTTCGGCGAGGCGATCCGTCTGTTGCACGCGGCCGCCCGGGAGCGCGCCGACGAGCCCACCGACCTGCGCCGGCTCGAGCCGCTGCTGCGCGGAAAGACGGCCCTGCTGCCGCGCACCGTCGACCTCGCCGCCGAGAGCGCCGTCGGCGAGGTGCTGCACGCGTTGCTGACCCACGGCTGGAGCCCCCGGGAGCTGCACTCGTTCGCGGCGCGCCGCCTCGATCCGCGCGCATTGGACTACCTCGCCGACGCGCTCGCGGCGACCACGCAATGGGCCGCGCGGGTGCCCTGGGCGGACCAGTTGCGCGAGCTGCGCTTTCGGTTCTGGTGGTCGGCGGCCGAGCCGCACCTCTCCCAGTGGGCGGTCCGGCACTGCGCCCTGCGCGCGGAGGCGTTGCGGGTGGTCGTCGACGTCCTCGCACTACTGACGTCCCTGCCGCGCACCGACCTGCAGCTGCTGGCCGTGCCGGCTGCCGCGGCGGCGCGGCCCGGCGCGGTGGTCCGCGACGCGCGGATCGTCGCCCGCATCGACGCGCTGCTCGCCCGGGCGAACGCCAGCACGTTCCCCGCCGAGGCCCAAGCCTGCGCCGCGAAGGCGCGGCAGCTGCTCGAGCGGCACGCGGAGCCGATGGCCGAGCGCCGCCCGAACGGTGTCGCCGAGCTCACGCGCAGCGTCACCCGCACCGTCGGCGCGGCGGTGGGATGGCTGCGCCGGTTCGCGCCGCAATCGTGAAGCCGCGCGGCGGGCTCGTGGTCATCGGCGAGGCGCTGATCGACCTGGTGGAGACCGGCGATGACGACCCCCGGCTCGCGCGCCCCGGCGGCAGCCCGTACAACGTCGTCCTTGGCCTGGCCCGGCTCGGCCGGGCCGTCCAGTTCGCCGGGCGGCTGTCCGGCGACCCGCTCGGCGTCGTGCTGCGCAATCACGCGCTGCGCTCGGGCGTCGACCTGTCGCTCGCCGTCGACGCGCCCGAGCCGACGACGGTCGCCCTGGTCGAACTCGACGCCGCGGGAGTGGCCGCGTACCGGTTCGGCGTCGAGGGGACCGCCGACTTCCGCTGGACCGACGCCGAACTCGCGCGCGTCCCGGACACGACACGGCTGGTCCACTTCGGCTCGTTGGCCTCGTGGCTACCGCCTGGGGACGCGGTGATCGAGCGCCGGGTCGGCGAGCTGCGCGCGGGCGGGGCGCTCGTCACCTACGACCCGAACGTCCGACCCCGCCTGCAGCCGGACGCCGGCGCGGCACGGGCGCAGGTCGAGCGGGCGGTGCGGCTCGCACACGTCGTCAAGACGAGCGAGGAAGACCTCGCCCACCTCTACGGGCCGGACGCCGCGCCGGCCGAGGTGGCCGCCGGCTGGCTGGCGCTCGGCCCGGCGCTCGTCGTCGTCACCCGTGGCGGGGACGGCGCCGTCGGCGTCACCCGCGACGGCATGGTCGAGCGGCCGTCCGTGCCGGTGGAGGTCGTGGACACCGTCGGCGCGGGCGACGCCTTCATGAGCGGGCTGCTCGACGAGCTGGTCGGCGGCCGGCTCGACCGTCCGGCTGAGCTGGAGCGGCTGTCGCGCGAGGCCGTGGCGGCGCTGCTCGACCGGGCGGCGTTGGTGGCGGCGGCCACCTGCGCCCGGGCCGGCGCGAACCCGCCGCGCCGGGCCGAGTTGGAGCGCTGGGCGGAGTCGAGGGGCTGAGTCGCGCCGAACCGCAGCGCGCGCAGCCAGCGGACCGGCAGCACCCCAACTCTAAAGAAGTCTAAAAACTCTAAAGGACTCTAAAATCTCGGTTGCTACGGAAGCGGTGTTCCGTGAACCCACCGAAGCGGCCGGCCGGCACATCGGGGCAGCCGCGCTCGAGGTGATGGTCGAGGGCGCGGGCCGTCGAAGATGGCAGACGTGCAGCAGCGGCTCGACGTGGACGTCAACTACGCCAGCCAGTACCGCTTGCGGCTGATCGCCGCCGAGTTGATCTACCCCACCCGCCGCGGGTATGTGGATTTCGCGTTGCCGTACCTGCGCGAGTACCTGCGCGACCACGCGGCCACGGACGTCTGACGGTTGATCATGAGGATGACCGGTGCTGCGGGCTCGACGGGTGAGTCCGGACAACCCGCCGTCGGCCGTGGCGTCACTCGGTCGGCGGAGGGTCGGCGAGCGGCGCTCCGTGGCGCCGGTGCCCCGCGTCGAGCACTGCGCCAAGCGACACCCCTGCCAGGATCAGCGGGATGAAGATCCACAGGGCGTAGGCGACCCCCTTCGCGCCAAGGACGAGCAGCACGACCGCGTAGAGGACGAACGGCGTCACCAGCGCGGCCACGCACCGCGCCCGCACATCGCTGTGTCCGCGGACGAGCGCGAAATCGGCGGCGCTGGCCCGCCGCGGACGCGGCTGCAGCGGCGGCAATTGCAGCACCCGCGGCGCTCCGACGGCCGCGTCTGGCGAGCCGCCGGAGGACTCCTCGGTCGGTCGGGGACTGGGACGAGCGCCGGAATCAGCGTGTCGACCGCGCGGAACGTCCTCGGTGAGCACCGCGGCCGGCGCGTCGGCGACGTCTGGGTCCTCGTCCGCGCCGGGTGCCGAGTGCCGTCCCATCCGCCCAGTGTCGCAAACAGCGCATGCTCAACCGGCGCAACGAAACGCCGTCTACACTCCGGCGGCACATTTCCGCCTTGCGTTGACGAGCAGGAGACGCCGTGTCCAAACGCCTGCGCTGGCGGGTCCGGCCTTGGGCCGTGCTCGTCTGCCTCTCGCTCGCGTTGACGGCGTGCGCGACGACGATCAACGGCAAGCCGAGCGTCGGCAACGCGCCCAACGCGCACCTGAACGTGAAGGGCACCGACGGCGGCGCGTTCGACACCACCGTCCAGAACGCGCTCGCCGACATCGAGTCGTTCTGGCGGACGGAATACCCGAAGATCTCCGGCGGCAAGAGCCTGCAGCCGTTGCGCGGCGGGCTCTACTCAGTGGACGGGTTGAAGGTCGCTGAGACCAAGCAGCTGAGCGGCCCCGCGGAGCAGAACGCGTGCGCGCAGAAGAGCATCGCCTTTGTCATCGACAACGGCGCCTTCTGCACCCTGGACGACTCGATCTCCTGGGACCGCTCGCCGACCCATCTGTTCGCCCGGCTGGCGCAGAAGTACGGGCCGCTCGTTGTCGCGTTGATCTTCGCCCACGAGTTCGGCCACGCGATCAGCTACCGGCTCGGAGTGTTCAACAAGGACCTGCCGACGATCGACACCGAATCCCAGGCGGACTGCGCGGCCGGGGCGTGGGCGGCGTCGGCGCTCAAGGGCCAGGACCCGCACTTTCGCAACGTGACAGCGGCCAAGCTTGACAACGCGCTCGAGGGCTACCTCGACGGTCGGGACGGCACGCCGACCACGCTGCAGGACGTCTCACACGGCAATGGGTTCGACAGACTCTCAGCCGTCGCCGACGGCCTCGACAACGGCCCGACCTACTGCTTCTCCAGCCGTTACTTCGATCGCACTTTCACCGAGCGCCCGTACTCGGATCCGCAGGATTACAGCCAGGGCGGCAACAGCCCGCTGAGCGAAGTGCTTGCACCAGAGTCGTCCAACTACTTCGCGCAGGACCTCAACCGCTTCTGGGTCAAGGAAGCCAAGACGGTGTCAAAGACGTTCACGCCGGTGAAGCTGGCCGCAGCAGAGCATCCGAAGTGCGGCGCGGCGGCACAGAGCGAGTTTGGCTACTGCGCCGCCGACAACACCGTCTACTACAGCGCCGCGTTCGCCAAGACCATCTACGACAGCCTGCCGGGCGTCGACATCGACGACACCAACGGCGACGTGACGCTGGTCGACAACCAGCCCGGCGACTTCGCGGTCGGCGTCATGATGGCGATTGGCTGGGGACTCGCGGTACGTCACCAACTGTTCCAACGCTCCACCGAGGACAAAGCAGCGCTCATCGCCGCGATCTGCTACAGCGGTTCGTATGCGAAGGATGTCAACATCCGCCAGGATCAAATCACCGATCAGAAGATCTACCTCTCGCCCTCTGATCTGGACGAAGCCGTGTCCGCAATGCTCGACCAGGTGGGCAAGCCCGAGGCGTTCGGCGCACGCGGCACCAGCGGGCTCGACCGGGTCCAGGCGTTCGTGAAGGGTTACAAGGACGGCTTGTCCAGGTGCTGAACAGCGCGACGGCGAGGCTCGCAACCGGACGGTACATTCTGCCTCGTGCCTGTGCTCGACCCCTTGTTTCTTGCCATGCCGTTGCGCGGGCTCGCCGGCGCCGCCCTGGAGCGGGCTCGTGAGCTTGGCGCGGCGCACGCCGACTTCCGCCTCGAGCGCATTCGCACCGGCGCGCTGCGGGTCCGGGACGCCCGGCTCGACTCCGCCAGCGACACCGAGGAGGTCGGGCTCTGCGTGCGGGTGGTGCACGAGGGCACCTGGGGCTTCGCCAGCGGCATCACCCGGACCCTGGAGGCCGCCGTCGCGCTCGCCGAGCGGGCCGTCGAGACAGCCAAGATCAGCCGGGTGCTGCGCGGCGCGCCGGTCGAGTTCGCCGACGAGGACGTGCACACCGAGGTCGAGTGGGTGTCGGCCTATGACCTCGACCCGTTCGCGGTTTCGGAAGGCGATCGCATCGGTCGGTTGATCGAGCTGTCCGAGCGGCTGCTTGCCGCCGACGGGGTGGATCACGTCGACGCGTCGGTGCAGTACGTGCTGGAGAACAAGTTCTACGCCGACACCGCCGGCACCGTCACGACCCAGCAACGCGTGCGCGTCGACCCCGACTTCACCGCGGTGCATGTCGATCGCGGGGCCGGCACCCTCAGCACGATGCGGACGCTCGCCCCGCCGGCGGGCCGCGGCTGGGAGTACCTCGCCGGCTCGGGCTGGGACTTCGACGCCGAGATCGCCGAGCTGCCGGGCCTGCTCGCCGAGCAGGCGAAGGCGCCCAGTGTCGACGCCGGCCGCTACGACCTGGTCATCGACCCGACCAATCTCTGGCTCACCATCCACGAGTCCATCGGACACGCGACCGAACTCGACCGCGCGCTCGGCTACGAGGCGGCGTATGCCGGCACCAGCTTCGCCACCCTCGACAAGCTCAATACCTTGAAGTATGGAAGCTCGGTCACGAACGTGGTCGGCGACCGTACCGTGCGGCACGGTCTGGCGACGATCGGCTGGGACGACGAGGGCGTGGCCGGGCAGCAATTCGACATCGTGCGCGACGGCGTCCTCGTCGGCTATCAGCTCGACCGCCAGATGGCCGCCGCGAACGCGGGCGCGCTCGGCAACGACCGCAGCAACGGGTGCGCGTTCGCCGACTCCGCCGGCCACATCCCGCTGCAGCGGATGGCGAACGTGTCGCTGCAGCCGGCCCCGGACGGCCCGTCGGTCGACGAGCTGGTCAGCGGCGTCGAGCGCGGCATCCTGGTGCGCGGGGACAAGTCGTGGTCGATCGACATGCAGCGCTTCAACTTCCAATTCACCGGCCAGCAATTCCACCGCATCGAGAACGGCCGGCTGGCGGGCCAGCTGCGCGACGTCGCCTACCAGGCGACGACCACGGACTTCTGGGGCTCGATGGAGGCGGTCGGCGGCCCGCAGACCTATTTGCTCGGCGGCGCGTTCAACTGCGGCAAGGGGCAGCCCGGCCAGGTCGCGCCCGTCTCACACGGCAGCCCGGCGGCGCTGTTCCGCGGCGTCAACGTGCTCAACACCCGCAGCGAGGCCGGCCGGTGAGCGAGCGTCTGCGAGCGAGCAAGTGTGGCAGCGCGGGCGAAGCCAATCACCGAGCGCAGCGAGGTCAGCGGTGAGCGAGCGTCAGCGAGCGAGCCAATGTCGCAGCGTAGGCGAAGCCAATCACCGAGCGCAGCGAGGTCAGCGGTGAGCGAGCGTCAGCGAGCGAGCCAATGTCGCAGCGTAGGCGAAGCCAATCACCGAGCGCAGCGAGGTCAGCGGTGAGCACCGACCCGCGCGAGCTGGCCGAGGCAGCGCTGGCCGCGTCCACCGCCGACGGCTGCGTGGCCATCGCCACCGAGCACACCGAGGCCAACCTGCGCTGGGCCGCCAACGCGCTGACGACGAACGGCCAGATGCAGACGCGCTCGGTCACCGTCGTGGCGACCTTCGGCGAGCGCGCAGGCGTGGTCACTCGGGCGATCAGCAGCCTCGAGGAGGTCGACGACCTCGTCCGCGCCGCCGAACAGTCGGCCCGCGACAGCGAACCGGCCGAAGACGTCGCGCCGCTGGTTGCGCCCTACGACCACCCGGACGAGTGGGCCGCCGATCCGCGCGGCACCGGAGTCGAGGTCTTCGGCGCCTTCGCCGGCGAACTCGGCGAAACGCTCGGCCAGTGGCGTGCGGCCGACCGCCTGCTCTATGGCTTCGCCGAGCACCGGCTGGACAGCACCTTCCTGGCGACGTCGACCGGCCTGCGCCGGCGCGTCGACCAGCCGGACGGCCGGCTGGAGCTGAACGGCAAGTCCGGCGACCTCGCGCGCTCGGCCTGGGCCGGCGTGTCGACCCGGGACTTCGCGGACGTGGACGTCGTCGCGGTCGCCGACTCGTTGACGCGCCGACTCGACTGGGCGCGGACCTCGCTCGACCTGCCGCCAGGCCGCTACGAGACGATCCTGCCGCCCACCGCGGTGGCCGATCTCATGATCGACGCCTACTGGAGCATGTCCGCGCGCGACGCCGAAGAGGGCCGCACGGTCTTCTCGGGGCCGGCCGGCGGCACCCGGGTCGGCGAGCGGCTGTCGTCGATGCCGCTGACGCTTCGCTCGGATCCCGGCGCCGTTGGACTGCAGTGCGCGCCGTTCGAGATCGCGCGGGCGTCCTCGACGGGCGTGCAGTCGGTGTTCGACAACGGCGCGCCGGTGCCGGCAGCGTCCTGGCTGACCGACGGCGTGCTGACCGAGTTGGCGCGCAGCCGCGCGTCGGCGCTGCCCTGTGGCGCCGCGGCCCGGCCGTACGTCGACAACCTGATCCTCGAGGCCCGCGGCGCCGAGGCGTCGCTCGAGCAGATGATCGCCGACACGGAGCGCGGCCTGCTGCTCACCTGCCTTTGGTACATCCGCGAGGTGGACCCGCAGACGCTGCTGCTCACCGGCCTGACCCGCGACGGCGTGTACCTCGTCGAGAACGGCCAGGTGCGCGGCGCGGTGAACAACTTCCGGTTCAACGAGTCGCCGGTCGACCTGCTCGGCCGGGTGACCGAGGCGGGCGTCACCGAGCGGACCCTGCCGCGGGAGTGGAGCGACTACTTCACCCGCGCCGCGATGCCTGCGCTGAGGGTTGCCGACTTCAACATGTCAACGGTGAGCCCTGCCTCCTGAGCGGGCGGCCGGACACGCGCGAGACACCGCAGATGTGAGCAGTCTTGCATTTCGCCGATTAGTTCTGTAAACGCTCCCGGCGTTACGGTTGGGAACACCCTGCTGCGGCCCGCACGGGTATGCCCACGCTCGACTCGCGCGCCGCGTGGTTCACCGGCGAGGAGACATCTGCAGATGACGGCCAGCACCATTCCCGGTCTCGATAGCGCGCCGACCAGCCACAAGGGCCTGCTGGCCTGGGTGCGCGAGACGGCGGAGCTCACCCAGCCGGAGCGCATCGAGTGGGTGGACGGCTCGCCCGAGGAGTGGACGCGGGTCACCGACGCGCTCGTCGAAAGCGGCACGTTCGTCCGGCTGAACGACGACAAGAAGCCGAACTCGTTCTGGTGCGCCTCGGACCCGACCGACGTCGCGCGCGTCGAGGACCGGACGTTCATCTGCAGCC
Organism: uncultured Jatrophihabitans sp.; assembly: GCF_964251945.1. GTDB lineage: Bacteria > Actinomycetota > Actinomycetes > Mycobacteriales > Jatrophihabitantaceae > Jatrophihabitans. The sequence continues at coordinate 443,920 of NZ_CAXULP010000003.1, read as the reverse complement.
GGGACCCGAAGGACGCCGGGGCCACCAACAACTGGATGGACCCGGACGACATGAAGGCCATCATGATCGAGCGCTTCCGCGGCTCGATGCGTGGCCGCACGATGTACGTGCTGCCTTACTGCATGGGCCCGCTCAACGCGGACGAGCCGATGCTCGGCGCCGAGATCACCGACTCGGCCTATGTGGTCGCCTCGATGCACATCATGACCCGGCTCGGCACGAAGGCGCTGGAGCTGTTCACCAAGGACGGCGTCGAACAGGGCTTCGTCCCCGGCCTGCACACCGTCGGCGCGCCCCTGCAAGACGGCGCAGCCGACGTCCCGTGGCCGTGCAACGACACGAAGTACATCGTCCACTTCCCCGAAGAGCGGCTGATCTGGTCCTACGGGTCGGGCTACGGCGGCAACGCGCTGCTCGGCAAGAAGTGCTACTCGCTGCGGATCGCCTCGGTGAAGGCGCGCGACGAGGGTTGGCTCGCCGAGCACATGCTCATCGCCAAGGTGACGAACCCCGAGGGCACGGCGCGTTACATCGCCGCGGCGTTCCCGTCCGCGTGCGGCAAGACCAACCTCGCGATGCTCGAGCCGACGCTGCCTGGCTGGAAGGTCGAGACGATCGGCGACGACATCGCCTGGATCCGGATCGGCGACGACGGCCGGTTCTACGCCGTCAACCCGGAGAACGGCTTCTTCGGCGTGGCGCCCGGCACCGATTACCACACCAACCCCAACGCGATGCGCACAATCGCGAAGGGCGGATCGATCTTCACCAACGTCGCGATGACTGACGACGGCGACATCTGGTGGGAGGGCATGGGCGAGCCGCCGGCGCACCTGACGTCCTGGAAGAAGCAGGATTGGACGCCCGACTCCACCGAGCTGTCCAGCCACCCGAACTCGCGGTACTGCACGCCGATCTCGCAGTGCGACACCCGCGCGCCGGAATGGGACGACCCGCAGGGCGTGCCGCTCGACGCGATCTTCTTCGGCGGCCGCCGACGGGACACCGTCCCGCTGGCGACCGAGGCCCGCGACTGGCAGCACGGCGTGTTCATGGGCGCGACGCTGTCGTCCGAGACGACCGCCGCCGCCACGGGCGCCGTGGGCGTCGTGCGGCGTGACCCGATGGCGATGCTGCCGTTTATCGGTTACAACGCCGGCGACTACTTCGCGCACTGGATCGCGACCGGCAAGAACGCCGACGCCGACAAGCTGCCGAAGATCTTCTACGTCAACTGGTTCCGCCGCGACGCCGACGGCAAATTCACCTGGCCGGGCTTCGGCGAGAACATCCGGGTGCTGAAGTGGGCGCTCGAGCGCATCGACGGCACTGCGGCCGCGGTCGACACCCCGATCGGGCGGGTGCCCACCCCCGAGTCGATCGACACCGCCGGCCTCGACATGGACGACGAGGCCCTGCGCACCTCGCTCGCCGTCGACGCCGAGGAGTGGAAGGCGGAGATCCCACTCATCGAGGAGTGGTTCGACAAGATCGGCGCGGCGCTGCCGTCGTCGATGCGCGACGAGCTCGACGCCCTCAAGCAGCGCCTCGGCGGCTGAGTTCACGTCTCTGCGCCGCGTCAGTGGTCACTTACGCGGGTCAGTGGTCAGTCCTAGGCGACCACCGTCGCGGTAAATGACCACTGTCACCCGGCGAGGAACTGGGTCGCCAGCTTCTTCGGCGCGCGCAGCAGCCATGAGTCGGTGATCAGCTCCTCGAGTTCCGGGAACTCGATGCGGTCGAGCAGGACGAGCACCGCCGCGTAGCCGTTGAAGTGCGGGATCGTGAAGATCGCGTCCGGATTGGCCGCGATCAGCGCGTGCTTGACGCCCTCGTCGGCGACCCGGACGCCGAGGATGTCGCCCTCCGGCGCGGCCGTGCCGAGCTCGACCAGCGCCGCGAGGTCGCTGGGCCGCAACGGCCGTTCCCAGGCGAACAGCTTGTTTCGCACCTGCCATTTGGTCGTCCGACCGGCCTGCTCGACCGTCTCGGGCAGTTCCGACGCGATCCGCCGGACGTCGTCCCAGGTCGCCATGGACGGCAGCCTAGATCCGAAGCCTGACCCGGTGGTGGTGCCGGGTGCGAGGGTTAGTGTGGGACGGCTGGAGCGGTCGACAACGTCAGGAGCGGACCACCCGTGAACGAAGCCGGCACCGCGATCGACGTCGTCGTCGTTGGCGATTGTGCACACGTCGGCCTGCCACCGGCTGCCGCGGAAGACGGGCGACTCTGACGGCATCCGGCTGGGCTGCCCACCCCCATGCTGACCCGCCCGACAACACCATGACCTCGTCGCGCCCAGCTACCCGCCCGGCCCGGCTCGTCAACAGCCTGCGGCGGCAGTTCGTGCCTGGCGGCGGCGTCCGTGTGACGCCGCTCGAAGCCGCACTGGTAGTCATGCTCGCCGCGCCGCTTGCCTTCTTCCGGTTGGGCGCCGCCGCCGTGCACGCCAGGGTCTGGGCTGAGGACGGCCGGATCTTCCTACAACAGGCCGACATCGACGGGCCTTTTCGCGCCGTGACCATCAATTACGCCGGTTACCTGAACGCGGTTCCCCGGTTGGCCGCGGCGTTCGTCCACCCGTTCCCGGTTCGTTGGTGGGGAGCGGGCATACACGTCGCGGACGCGCTCGTCGTGGCGTGGGTTGCTCTCGTGGTCTACGCAGGCCTGTCCGACCATGTCCGATCCCGGTTCGGGAGAGGACTCGCTGCGCTCTATGTCGTCCTCGTGCCGGTCGGACCGGAGATCACCGGTTCAATCGCCAATATCCAGTGGTACCTCGTGGTGGGCGCGGTGGTTGCGCTGCTTTGGACTCCGCGCAGCTGGTGGGGCTGGTCCGCGATCTGCGTCACGACCTTGGCCGTCACCACCACCAGCCCGCTCGGCGCCGTGGTGTTCGGCTGCGCACTAGTGCGGTGGGGCCTGCAGCGTGGACGGGGTTCGCTGGTCGTCCTCCTGGTGACCGCAATCGGTTTCGCGGCCCAGACGGCGGAGATGCTGCACAGCCCGCAGCGCGAAGTCGCCAACCTGCTCCACGAGTACGGCGCGTCGGGCGTGGCGCGCGGGTACCTGGCCCGCGTCGCCGGTGACGGAGTGCTCGGTATGGACCGCCTGCCGGCTGGGATGGGCACGAGCGTCGTCGCGGGCGCCATCGTCGTGCTCGTACTGGCCGCCATGGTGCTGGTCGGGCTAACACGCCGCTGGTCCGGCCCTTGGGCGGTGGCGGCGCTGCTGCTCGCCCTCAGTGTCGGCACCTACCTGCTTGGCGTTCTTCTCCAACCACTCCCGCTGCCGCTGGGCAATGCGATAGTGGCCGGCCGTTACTACTCACTGCCAGCCCAGTTCCTCGTCCTCGGGCTCGTTGTGCTCGGCGTCGGAGTTCTCGAGCGTCGTCCGATTTCGCCGAAGGCGGGGCCTATGGGCGTCGGCGAGCGGGGCGCTCGCACCGCGCTGCAGCTGGCCGTTCTCGCCCTCGTCGGCGCTCTGGGATTCGGGATGATCACGACCTACAACGAGGCCGACCTCCGGGGGCGCAACAGCACGCCGACGTGGTCCCACTCGGTGCGGCTTGCGGCGCGCACGTGTCAGGAAAGCCCGCAGCGGCAGCGTGTCACGGTGCCGATCCTGCCGGTCAGCCCGATGTGGGTCGTCCGGCTGCGGTGCAGTTCGCTTCGCTCGGGATGATCATGGGACGGCACAACGCCGAGCTCCCGGCAGGCGCAGATCCCGCCGACACCGTCGCCCCGCTCACGTGGCGACGGCGGGTCGAACGCCACGTGCTGCCACCGGCCCGGGTAAGGGTGAGCGCGACAGAGCTGGCGGTCGTGCTAGCAATGGCCTCGCTCGCGGCCTTCTTCCGTCTGGGCACTTCCGCCCTGCACGGGCGGCTGTGGGCCGAGGACGGCGCAATCTTCTTGCAGCAGGCTGTGCGTCACGGCCCCCTCGCGCCGTTCAGCTACCGCTACGGCGGGTACTTGAGCACAGGACCGCGCCTCGTCGCCGCGGCCCTTTACCCGCTGCCGTTGCGTTGGCAGGGCATCGGCATGCACCTCGGCGCCGCGGTCTTTGAGGGCGCGCTGGCCGCGCTGTGCTACCTGGCCCTGCGCGGCCACGTCCCGTCGCGAGCGCTGCGCGCCGCCGTCGCCCTCTGCCTGGTGGCTGTCCCGGTCGGCTCCGAGGCCGTCGGCTCGGTGACGAACCTGCAGTGGTTCCTGATGCCCGCCGCCGTGATCACGCTGTTGTGGACCCCACGGCGTGCTCTCGGGTGGGCGGCGATCGCGGCGTGTTGCTTTCTCGCCGTCACCACCAGCCCGTTCGGGGCCATCGTGCTGGTCGCGGCGCTCGCCCGCCAGGTCCTGCAGCGCCAGGCCGGCGCCACCTGGGTGCTCGTGGTGACTGCCGTGGGGGTGGCGATCCAGTCCATCGCCATGGCCGGGGCGCCGCGGACGGGCGCGGCGGCGCAACTGCACTTCGGCGTGCGGCCGGGCTCGCTCGTGGCCGGTTATCTGCGCCGGGTCCTCGGCGACGGCGTGCTCGGCGAGGCCCGTCTGGCTCCGCAGTCGACCCAGACTTCGGTCACCGCCGGCATCGTGGTGCTGGTCGGGATTCTCGCGCTCGCCCTGCTGACGTGGCGACGGGGCCGGGACCCGGCCGGGCTGTGGGTCGTCGGCGTGCTGCTGACGTTCAGCGCGGTGACCTATGCGGTCCCCGTCATCACGAGCGGGGTCTCCACCGCGTTGCCCTACTACGGTGCCCGGTACTACGTGACCCCCGCCGTGCTCGTCGAGGCCGCGATACTGATCCTGGTGGGCCAAGTCCTGCCCCTGCGACGGCGGCAGTCGCCGGACGCGCGACCCGGCTCGGGCGCTCGGCACGTCCGACCCGTGCTGGCGGTGGCCCTGGCGGCCGCCGGCGTCGTGGCTCTCGGATACGGACTGATCTCGTCGTTCGACCAGTCGAGCGTGTTCGACCGCGACCGCGGGCCGTCCTGGTCGTCGAGCTCGCGCCTGCTCCTCCGCCAGTGCGTCGGCCGCCCGGACACCACCCGCGTCACGGCCGAGGTGCTGCCGATCGGGCACGGCTGGTTCGTACGTCTGTCCTGCGCCGAGGTCCGCGCACGCAGCTGACCGTCGGCCCGCCGGCTACCGTGCCTGCACGGTGTCGTAAAGGCACAGCGCCGCCACGCTGTGTCCGTCGGTGAGGTCCCCACGGCGCACCATGTCGCGCAGCGCGGTGTCCGAGCGCCACTCGTGCACCATGTCGGCCTCGGTCGACTCGCGCGCCGGCTCGCCGGGCGTCAGCCCGGTGGCCAGGAAGACGTCGTAGCCCTGCGAGCAGAAGCCGTAGGCCGTGTGGAGGCGGCCGAGGTGGGTGAGCCGGTCGGCGCGCAGGCCGGTCTCCTCGCGCAGCTCGGCCGCCGCCAGCTCCGCCGGGCTGCCGTCGTGCCCGGCGGGCCAGCCGCCCTGGGGGAACTCCCATTCGCGACGCCCGACCGGGTACCGGTATTGCTGCACCAGCCAGAAGCCGTCGTCCTCGCGCGCGAGCACCACCACGAAGTCGGGCTTGTCGACGACCGAATACAGTCCGCGCGAGCCGTCGGGGAACTGCACCTCGTCCTCGCGGAGGCGCAGCCACGGGTTGCGGTAGACCTCGCGGGTGGACAGCTGGCGGATCTCGTCGGTCGGCACCCGCCCAGCCTGCCCGACCGCGCCGGCCCGGCGCGCCGGCGACAGCCTGCTACTGCGGAGCGGCCGGCCCACGAATCCGCTTGCGCGCGCCCGTAGCGTTGACTGACCGTGGCCGCCGATCCCGCACTGCTCGCCGAAGTCACCCACCTCGAGCTGGCCCGCGAGTGCCTCGCCGCGATGCGCGAGTCCGCCGACCGCATCGCCGACTACGGCGTCGACGAGCTGGCCTCGCACGCGCTGGGCAAGCTGCGCGCCAGCCGGCTCGCCGCGCTCACCGCCGAGCCGGACGCGCCGCCGTTCTTCGGCCGAATCGACTGCGACCCCGACGCTGGCACCGACGGCAGCGCCGGCGTCGACGGCCACCAGGCAGAAGTGCTGCACATCGGTCGCCGACACGTGCGCGACGAGGTCGGCGACCCCGTTGTCGTCGACTGGCGCGCCCCTATCGCCCGCGGCTTCTACCGCGCTACCGCCGACGATCGCATGGGCGTGCGGCTGCGCCGCCGATTCGGTTTCCACGAGGGCGTCCTCACCTCCATGGAGGACGAGCACCTCGAGCGCGGCCAGGCGCTGGGACTGGCTTCTGACCTGCTCCGCGCGGAGATCGAGCGTCCGCGAGTCGGCCCGATGCGCGACATCGTCGCGACGATCCAGCCCGACCAGGACGAGCTGGTGCGCGCCGAGCTGGACACTTCGCTGTGCATCCAGGGCGCGCCCGGCACCGGCAAGACGGCGGTCGGCCTGCACCGCGCCGCGTACCTGCTCTACACCTATCCCGATCGGCTGCGGCGTTCCGGCGTGCTGGTCGTCGGACCCAACGCCGCGTTCCTGCACTACATCGCCCAGGTGCTGCCGTCGCTCGGCGAAGGCGGCATCACGCAGAGCACCGTGCCCGATCTGCTCCAGTTCACGGCGACGGCCGCGGAATCGGCCGATCTCGCCGTGCTCAAGGGCGACGCCCGGCTGGCCGACGTGCTGCGCCGCGCGGTGCTGGCTCACATCGCGAAACCGGCGCAGGACGTCGTCGCCATCGTCGGCACCCGGCGCTACCGGGTCGGCGCGCACCATCTGCGCCGGTATGTCGACGACGCCCGCCGAGCGCTCGACAACGGGCTGCGCTGGACGACGGCCAGAGAGCGGCTGCGGATGCAGGTCGCGGAGGACGTCCGCCGTCAGCGTGAAGACGCCGGCGGCGCGCCGTCCGACGCGGAAACCGCGAAGATCGCGCGCTCGCCGGCTGTCAAGGACTGGGTGGACGCGGTGTGGCCGGCGCTTGCTGCGCCTGCGCTGCTGGCCCGCCTCTACGACGAGCCGGGCTTCCTGCGGCGCTGTTCGACAGCCACCTTGACCGACGACGAACGCGCTGCGCTCTACCGCCGCGCGCCGACGTCGCTGCGCTCGGTGAAGTGGACGAGCGCGGACGCGGTGCTGCTCGATGAGCTGCACGGCCTGCTGCACGGCGTAGACACCTTCGTGCACGCCGTCGTCGACGAGGCGCAGGACCTGTCCGCGATGCAGTGCCGCGCGGTCGGCCGGCGCTGCCCGCTCGGCTCGGTGACCGTGCTCGGCGATCTCGCGCAGGCGACGACGCCGTGGGCGCCGGGCGATTGGCGCCGCACGCTGGAGCTGCTCGGCCACCACGCGACGATCAGCCCGCTGACCACCGGCTACCGCGTCCCAGGCGAGGTGCTCGAGATCGCCAACCGGCTGCTGCCGCACATCGCCCGCGACGTGCCGCCGGCGACGTCGGTCCGGGCCGGGGTCGCAGCGCTGCGCTTCGCGCCGCGGTCGGACCTCCTCCCGGCGACGCGCGAATGCCTCTTGGCCGAGGGCTCGCTCGGCGTCCTCGTCCCGGACGCGCAGGCCGACGCGGTGCTCGCCGAACTGCGCGCCGCCGGCGTCGACGCGCATCCGCTGGCCGACGGCGACGACCCTCGGGTGGCGGTCGTGCCGGCGTCCGCGGCGAAGGGCCTGGAGTTCGACTCGGTGATCGTGGTGGAGCCCGCCGCCATCGTGGCCGCTGAGCGGCACCGCGTCGACGGGCTGCGCCGGCTCTACGTGGTGCTCACCCGCGCGGTGTCCCGGCTGCGGGTCGTCCACGACGAGCCGCTGCCATCCGAGCTCGCCGAGGACGCCCAGTGACGGCGGTCACGGATATGGTAGGAACCCCTGCGTAGTTCGGCGGCGCCACACCCCCGGTACCAAAGACACTGCACAGACGTGTACGACCGCGGTGGCGACCCCGCCCGGCGTCCGACGCGAGGAGCGCGCTGTTGTCCGCACCCGATGCCGAGGTAGGGGCCGAGGTAGGGGCTGTCGCGCCGGAGCCGGACCTCGTCCAGCTGCTCACGCCCGAGGGCCAGCGCGTCGAGCGCGCCGACTACCCCCTCGACGTCACCGACGAGCAGATCGGCCGGCTGTATCGCGACCTCGTGCTCGTCCGGCGCATCGACACCGAGGCGATCGCGCTGCAGCGGCAGGGCGAGCTCGGGCTCTGGGCCAGCCTGCTCGGGCAGGAGGCGGCGCAGATCGGCGCCGGCCGCGCGCTCCGCACGCAGGACATGGCGTTCCCGACCTACCGCGAGCATGGCGTGGCCTGGTGCCGCGACGTCGACCCGCTGACGTTGATGGGGCTGTTTCGCGGCACCAACCTCGGCGGCTGGGATCCCGGCGTGAACAACTTCAACCTGTACACGATCGTCATCGGCGCCCAGACCCTGCACGCGACCGGCTACGCGATGGGCGTCGTGCGCGACGGCGCCGTCGGAACCGGCGACCCGGACCGCGACACCGCGGTGCTCGCCTTCTTCGGCGACGGCGCGTCCAGCCAGGGCGACGTCAACGAGGCGTTCGTCTGGTCCGGGGCGGCCAACCTGCCAGTGGTCTTCTTCTGCCAGAACAACCAGTGGGCGATCAGCGAGCCGGTCGAGCGGCAGAGCCGGGTGCCCCTCTACCGCCGGGCCAGCGGGTTTGGGTTCCCCGGCGTCCGGGTCGACGGCAATGACGTCCTCGCCTGCCTGGCCGTCACCCGCAAGGCGCTCGACGACGCCCGCAACGCCCAGGGCCCGACGCTGATCGAGGCGTTCACCTATCGGATGAACCCGCACACCACCAACGACGACCCGCGTCGCTATCGCCTGGACACCGAGGGCGAGACCTGGAAGCTGAAGGACCCGCTCGAGCGGGTGCGCGCCTACCTCGCTCGCGAGGCCGGCGTGGGACAGGCGTTCTTCGACGACCTCGAGGCCGAGGCGCGGGCGCTCGCCGAGCAGGTGCGCGCTGGCTGCCGGGCGCTGCCCGATCCCGACCCCGCCTCGGCGTTCGACAACGTCTACGTGTCGATGCCCGACGAGCTGCGCGAGCAACGGGACGAGTTCGTCCGGTTCGTCGCCGAGGTGTCGTCGTGAGCGAGCCCGTGGCAACGTCGCCCGCCCGGCAGATCACCATGGCGAAAGCGCTCAACGAGGGCCTGCGCAAGTCGATGGAGGACGATCCGAAGGTCGTGCTCATGGGCGAGGACGTCGGCAAGCTCGGCGGCGTCTTCCGGATCACCGACGGCCTGCAGAAGGACTTCGGCGAGGACCGCGTCATCGACACGCCGCTGGCCGAGTCCGCGATCATCGGCACCGCGGTCGGGCTGGCGCTGCGCGGCTACCGGCCGGTCTGCGAGATCCAGTTCGACGGTTTCGTGTTCCCCGGCTTCGACCAGATCGTCAGCCAGGTCGCGAAGTTCCACAATCGCTCGGCCGGCCTGGTGCGGATGCCGATCACCATTCGCATCCCGTCCGGCGGCGGCATCGGCGCGGTCGAACACCACAGCGAGTCCGTCGAGACCTACTTCGCGCACACCGCCGGGTTGAAGGTGGTCGCGTGCGCGAACCCGTCGGACGCCTACTGGATGATCCAGCAGGCCGTCGCCGACGACGATCCGGTGATCTTCATCGAGCCGAAGCGGCTATACCACGCGGCCAAGGGCGAGATCGCCGAGACGCCGACGACGCTGCACAGCGCGCGAGTCGTGCGGGCGGGCTCGGACGTGACGCTTGCCGGCTACGGCCCGACCATGCCGACGTTGATCGAGTCCGCGCGGGTCGCCGCGGAGGACGGCCTCGAGCTCGAGGTGATCGACCTGCGCTCGGTCTCGCCGCTCGACGTCGACACCGTCGTCGAGTCCGTGCGCCGCACCGGCCGGTTGATCGTCGTGCACGAGGCGCCGCACAGTTTCGGCGTCGGCGCCGAGCTTGCCGCCGGGGTGACCGAGCAGGCGTTCTTCTCCCTCGAGGCGCCGGTGCTGCGGGTGACCGGCTACGACACGCCTTACCCGGCGAGCCGGCTCGAGCACGACTGGCTGCCCAACCTCGACCGGGTGCTCGACGCCGTCGACAGAATCCTGGAGATCTGAGGCGGAATGGCCGTCAAGCAGTTCAAGCTCCCGGATCTCGGCGAAGGGCTCACCGAGGGCGACCTGCTCAAGTGGACCGTCGCCGTCGGCGAGACCATCGAGGTCAACGCGATCATCGCCGAGGTGGAGACGGTGAAGGCGGCCGTCGAGCTGCCCTCGCCCTACGCCGGCGTGGTCACCGCGTTGCACGCCGCCGAGGGCGAAACCGTGCCGGTGGGCACGCCGATCATCTCGATCGAGACCTCGCCCGGCGCCGATGGGCCTGCCGCTGATCGACAGCAGGTTGTCGCCGACGATCGACCGAGAGCAACTGTTGAGCACGCAGGCGGCGACGACGATCTCGTGCCCGGACTGCCTGGGGAGGGTTCGGCCGGCGCGGAACGGCAGATGACGCTCGTCGGATACGGCCCGCGCGAAGGCTCCGGCGTCCGGCGACGACGCCGGCCCGCTGCCAACGGGCCTGGCCCCGCCGGTGCGACGTCAACCCCGTCAGGCGCGTCAACCCCGTCAGGCGCGTCAACGGCGTCAAGCGCGTCAGCGGCGTCAGGCGCGTCAGCGGCGTCAGGCGCGTCAGCGGCGTCAGGCGCGTCAGCGGCGTCAGCCGCGTCGGCTGGCGCCCACGCTTCGTTCAACCTTCCGCCGGCGCGGGCGCTCGACACCGCGCCCGACCGGGCGGTGACCGCCGATCCGCTCAGCCGGCCCCTGGCCAAGCCGCCGGTGCGCAAGCTGGCGAAGACGCTCGGCGTCGATCTCGGCACGATCACGCCGACCGGCCCGAACGGCGCGGTGTCCCGCGAAGACGTCGAGGCCGCCGTCAGCCGCGCGGGTGGCGCCGGGCCCGCCGGCTGGCACTCCCAGGACGGCGAACCGACCGGCAGCCGCGAGACGCGCATCCCGATCAAAGGCGTGCGCAAGCACACCGCCGCGGCAATGGTCTCCTCGGCGTTCACCGCGCCGCACGTCACCGAGTTCCTGACCCTGGACGTCACCGCGACGATGGACCTGCGCGATCGCGTCGCCGCGCGCCGCGAGTTCCGCGACGTCAAGGTCACCCCGTTGCTGTTCGTGGCGAAGGCGGTGCTGCTGGCGGCGTCCCGCACGCCCACGATCAACGCCACCTGGGACGAACCGGCCGGCGAGATCGTGCTCAAGCAGTACGTCAACCTCGGCATCGCCGCCGCCACCGAGCGCGGGCTTATCGTGCCCAACGTCAAGGATGCCGACCGGTTGTCGCTGCTCGAATTGGCCCGGGCGATGGGCGAGCTGACCGAGACGGCCCGGGCCGGGCGGACGACACCGGCCGACCTTGCCGGCGGGACGTTCACGATCACCAACGTCGGGGTGTTCGGCGTCGACACCGGCACGCCGATCCTCAACCCCGGCGAGGCCGGCATCCTCGCCTTCGGCGCGGTGCGCCGGCAGCCGTGGGTCGTCGGCGCAGGTTCGGACGAGCGGATCGAGGCGCGCTGGGTGACGACGCTCGCCCTGTCCTTCGATCACCGGGTGGTCGACGGCGAACAGGGTTCCCGATTCCTGGCCGACGTGGGCGCCGTGCTCGCCGACCCCGGCCTGGCGCTGCTCTAGCCGCGCACAGTGGTCAGTTGCGCAGGTCAGTGGTCGCCTTTTCCTGACCACTGACGCCGTAAGTGACCACTGACGGACGCAGGCGGCGGGAACAACGGGTCCACGAGCGGCGCTGGAGTCCGCGTGGACGCGCTGCGAACCGGGCCCCGGGTGCGCGCGCCCGAGCTGATCGACGGCGACTGGTTCAACGCGGCCGCGCCCCTCACGCTCAAGGGCCTGCGCGGCAGGTTCGTGCTGCTCGACTTCTGGGCCTCGTGCTGCGGCAACTGCCTGCACGTGCTGGACGAGCTGCGTTCGTTCGAGGCCGCCTACGAACAGGTGCTGACGGTGATCGGCGTCCACTCGCCGAAGTTCCCGCACGAGGCCGAGCCGTCGGCGCTGGCCGCCGCCATCGAGCGCTACGACATCGGCCACCCGGTGCTCAACGACCCCGGCCTGGAGCTCTGGCGGCAGTACGCCGTGCGCGCATGGCCGACGCTCGTGCTGGTCGACCCGGAGGGTTACGTGGTCGCCCAGGCCGCGGGCGAGGGCCAGGTCAGCGCGCTCGCCGCTGTGGTCGACCGGCTGAGCGCCGAGCACGAGGCGCGCGGCACCCTGCGCAGCGCCGACGCGCCCCGCGCGAGCCGGAATCCACAGCCACAGCCCGGAGCCCTGCGCTTCCCGGCGAAGGCGGTCGTCCTGCCCGCTGAGCGCACCGGTCGCGCCGAGGACACGCTGCTCGTCGCCGACGCCGGCCACCATGACGTCGTGGAACTCGCCGCCGACGGCGAGACCGTGTTGCGGCGGATCGGCAACGGCGCCCGCGGCGAGCCGTTCGCGGAGCCCAACGGCCTCGCGCTGCTGCCCGCGGGCGTCGTGCCGGACGTCGACGTGCTGGTCGCCGACACCGCCAACCACGTGCTGCGCGGGATCCGGCTGGCCGACGGCACCGTCACCCGCAGCTATGACCTGCCGGCCGCGCTCGCCGGCGCGCGCACGGTCACCGGGGCGATCCCGACGGTGCTGTCGCCGTGGGACGTCGCCTGGTGGCCGGCGATCGAGCGCGCCGTGGTGGCGGCCGCGGGCGTGCACCTGCTGCTCGCCGTCGACGTGCGGACCGGTGCCACGGACGTGCTGGCCGGCACGACGGTCGAGGGCCTGCGCGACGGCCGCCCGCTCGACGCGTGGTTGGCGCAGCCGTCCGGGCTGGCGGTCGACGGCGCTCGGCTGTGGTTCGTCGACGCCGAGTCCTCCGCGCTGCGGTTCCTCGACGCCGACGGCGAATTGGGCACCGTCGTCGGCGAGGGGCTGTTCGACTTCGGGCATGTCGACGGCCCGGCTGCCGACGCGCGGCTGCAGCATCCGCTCGGCGTGACCGTGCTGCCGGACGGCTCGGTGGCCGTGCTGGACACCTACAACGGCGCGGTGCGCCGCTACGACCCGGTCGATGACAACGTGACGACGTTGACCGACGAGCTGGCCGAGCCGTCCGGCGCGCTGCTGCTCGGCGGCGAGCTGGTCGTGGTCGAGTCGGCGGCGCACCGGCTTGTCCGGCCCGTCCCTGCCGCCCGGGTCGTCAGCGACCCGCCGCAGCGCTCGCACCGGCCGCCGGCCGAGCTGGCGACGGGCGCGGTGACCCTGACCGTGACGTTCACGCCGGCGCCCGGCCGCGTCCTCGACGAGCGGCACGGGCCGGCCACAGCCCTCAGCGTCACCGCGTCGCCGCCGGAACTGCTGCTCGACGGCGGCGGCGAGTCGAGCGAGCTCGTCCGGCAGCTGCGCCTGGCGAGCGGCACCGGGGTGCTGCAGGTCGTGGCGCAGGCCGCGTCCTGCGACGACGACCCGGCCGTCGATCATCCGGCCTGCCATCTCGCCCGGCAGGACTGGGGCGTGCCAGTGGTCGTCGGGCCCGGCGGAGCGGCGTCGCTCAACTTGCCGCTGCTCGGCTGAGGCTTCTCGCGCTAGCGTCGGCACGTGACCTCTTCCATCCGCATCGCACTGCAGCTGCAGCCGCAACAAGCCGACTACGCCGCCATCCGCCGGACCGTCGCGGCCGCCGAGGACCTCGGCGCCGACATCGTCTTCAATTGGGACCACTTCTATCCGCTCTACGGCGATCCGGACGGCAAGCACTTCGAGTGCTGGACGATGCTCGGCGCCTGGGCGGAGCAGACCTCGCGGATCGAGATCGGCGCGCTGGTTACCTGCAACAGCTATCGCAACCCGGAGCTGCTCGCCGACATGGCCCGCACCGTCGACCACCTGAGCGACGGCCGGCTCATTCTCGGCATCGGCTCCGGCTGGTTCCGACGCGACTACGACGAGTACGGCTACGACTTCGGCACCGCCGGCGGCCGGCTGAACCAGCTCGGCCAAGACCTGCCGCGCATCGAGGCCCGGCTCGGCAAGCTCAATCCGGCGCCGACCCGCGACGTCCCGGTCCTCATCGGCGGCGGCGGGGAGAAGAAGACGCTGCGGCTCGTCGCCCAGCACGCGAACATCTGGCACTCCTTCGCCGACCTCGACACGTTCAAGCACAAGGTCGAGGTGCTCGCCGGCCACTGCGCCGATGTGGGTCGCGATCCGGCCGAGATCGAGCATTCGGTAGGCGCGCCGAAGGGCGACCCGGCCGAGGTCGGCCCGCCGCTCGTCGAAGCGGGCGCGGGCATGTTCACCGTCGGCGTCGGCGGCCCGGACTACGACCTGAGTGGGCTGAAGAGCTGGCTCGACTGGCGCGCAAGCCTCTGACGACCCCGCCAAGGTCAGAGGGCATGCTGGACGCCATGACGGACGACAAGTCGCTGCTCGACCACATCCACGAGCTGGTCGAGGAGGAGAAGAAGCTGCGCGCGGCGCACCACGGTCTGGACTCCGAGGGCCGACAGCGGCTCGAGCATCTCGAGCAAGAGCTGGACCAGTACTGGGATTTGCTGCGCCAGCGTCGGGCCCGCGAGGAGTTCGGCGCGAATCCCGACGAGGCGGCCGAACGCTCGGTCAACGAGGTCGAGTCCTACCTGCAGTAGCTGCCTCGGCACGCTGTCCCGACCGCCGGCTGGCGAGCACGCCGGGTGAGCCGCATCCGCGCGCTGTGATCGGGCTGAGCCGACCGGCGTCCGGCCGAATTCGTTGGCAGGCTGAGCCTGAGATTGGCCATTCTCGACACGAGGAGAACACCGTGCGCCTGCTGATCGTCGAAGACGAGGTCCGGCTGGCGTCCGCGCTGCAGCGCGGGCTCGGCGCCGAGGGCTTCACCGTCGACCTCGCGCACTCGGGCCCGGACGGGCTGCATCTCGCGCAGGAGTCGGCCTATGACGCCGTCATCCTCGACATCATGCTGCCCGAGATGTCCGGCTACCGGATCATCGAACAGCTGCGGGCGGCGGAGAATTGGGTGCCGATCCTGATGCTCACCGCAAAGGACGGCGAGTACGACGAGGCCGACGCGCTCGATCTCGGCGCCGACGACTACCTCACCAAGCCGTTCTCCTTCGTCGTGCTGCTCGCCCGGATCCGGGCGCTGCTGCGCCGCGGCGTCACGCCCCGGCCGGCGAAGCTCGCCGTCGACGACCTCATCCTCGACCCTGCCGCGCACACCGTCCGCCGCGGCGAGTCGACGATCGAGCTGACGCCGCGCGAGTTCTCGCTGCTCGAGTTCCTGATGCGCCGCGCCGGCGACGCCGTCAGCAAGGCCGACATCCTGCATCACGTGTGGGACGCCAACTACGACGGCGACGCGAACGTCGTCGAGGTGTACGTCGGCTACCTGCGCCGAAAGATCGACGCGCCGTTCGGCCGGCAGTCGTTGCAGACGGTCCGCGGCGCGGGCTACCGGCTCACTGCCGAGAGCTGACGCGCGTTGCCGCGGCCGGGCCGGGCGCCGCTGCGGCGCCGGCTGCGCTCGGTGGCCGGCACGGTCGCCCGGTCGCCGCGCCGGTGGTGGACCCGTCAGTCGTTGCGGGCCAGGCTCACGTTGCTCGCGACCGCGCTGTTCTCCTTCGCCGTCGCCACCGGCGCGGTGCTTGTCATCGAGCTGCAGCGCTACGCCCTGACCCGGGTGTTGGACCAATCCGGCAGCAGGGCGGCGGACGCGACCGGCCAGCAGTTCCACGACGGGCGCCCGCCGCGGGAGGTGCAGAACAACGTCGGCGGTGTCGCGGCCGTCCAGGTCGTCGACCAGCGCGACACCGTCGTCGCCATCGCGCCGGGCAGCGACGGCGGCCACCACCAGCTGATCACCGCAGCGCAACTGGCCGAGGTGCGCCGCGGCGACCGGCTCGAAATTCGCAGCCCGGCCTCGGGCGAGCGGCTGCGCGTGCTCGGCCGTGACGTCGGGCGCTACACCGTGCTGGTGTTCACCGACCTGGGCCGGGTCATCGACAGCCAACGCGTGCTCACCGAAGCCGCGCTCATCGGCGGTCCGCTCGCGGTGCTGCTGATGGCGCTCGCGAGCTACGGCGTCGCCGCGCTCACGCTGCGGCCGGTCGCCGCTCTGCGGCACGGCGCAGCCGCCATCACCGCGGCCGGCCTCGCCCGCCAGCGGCTGCCGGTGCCGGGCGCGAACGACGAGATCCACCGGCTCGCGGTCACGTTGAACGCGATGCTCGACCGGATCGACTCGGCGACCAGCCGGCAGCGAACGTTCGTCGGCGACGCGGCACACGAGCTGCGCTCGCCGCTCGCGTCGGCGCGGGTGCAGCTCGAGGTCGCCGCCCGGCTCGGCCAGCAGGCGGATTGGACGGACGTGATCGGCGATGTGCTCGTCGACGTCGAGCGGCTCGACCGGCTCGTCGACGACCTGCTCACCCTCGCGAAGCTCGACGAGTCGGGCAAGCTGGGGCGCCACGAGCCGGTGCCGCTCGACGAGGTCGTCGCGTCCGTGGTGGCCGGCTACCGCTTGGCGCGGGTGCCGGTGACGTGGGCCGCGCGGCCGGCGACGGTGGCCGGCGACCCGGATTCGCTGCGCCGGGTCGCGATCAACCTGATCGACAACGCGGTGCGGCACGCTGCCGGACACGCCGCGGTCGACGTGGGCCCCGCGACCCGACGCGGCAAGCCGGTGGTTGTGCTCAGCGTCGAGGACGACGGACAGGGCATCCCCGAGGACGAGCGCGAGCGGGTGTTCGACCGGTTCTATCGGGTGCAGCAATCACGCTCGCGCGAGACCGGCGGCACCGGGCTCGGACTGCCGATCGTGCGCGACATCGTCCGCAGCCACGGGGGCAGCGTTCGGCTCAGCTCGCGCCTGGACGGCGGCCCCGGACTGCGCGCGGAGGTCGTGCTGCCCGCTGCGGCGCCGCCGTCATCAGCGGGATGACGAGGACGAGGACGACGACGAACACGGCGGCAAGCCGGCGCTCGACGAGGTGCCAGTGCCTGGGCTGCTCGGTGCGGTCGGCACAGTCGGCGACGACGGCGTCGCAGGCGCCGAGGTGCACGTCGGCGCCGGTGCCACATACTTGTACACGTCCAGGGTGATCTTCTGGCTGGGGTCGTATATCCGGCCGGCCTGCGGGCTCTCCGCGGCCACCTCGCCATCCTTTTTCGGATTGGCCGTGGTGACCGTGTCGCCGCGCACGACGTTGGGGAAGTTCGCGTCGTTGAGCGTGCTCTGCGCCTTGTCGAAATCCTTGCCCTTGACGTTCGGCAGCTTCAGCTTGCCGGTCGAGACGTCGAGCGCGATGACGGTCCGCGGGGTGACAGGTGTGAATTGCGCCGTGTGCTGCTTCAGCACCGTGCCGGCGGGCGCCTGGTTGTTGACGTCGTTGCGTTTGGCGTCGAGTCCGATCTTGTGCAGCTGGTTGACCGCGTCGGTGTAGGACTCGCCTTCCACATAGGGCACCTGGACCATCTTCGGCGTGTAGAGGTGATAGGTGACCGTAGTGCCGTCCTTGAGCTTCTCGCCCGGGTTCGGCTCGACCACGCAGACCAAACCCGGCTGCACCTTCTGGTTGTCGAAGCACGGGCCGTTCGTGGGGGCGCCCCGCACCGGCGTGAAGCGCGTGCGCAGCGCCGCGTCCGCCCCGCCCGGCGACTGGCCGATCACGTCCGGCACGGCGTAGGTCTTCGGCGCGCTGTCCTTGCCGAGGAACGCGATCGCGTACGCGCCGGCGCCGATCACGAGCAGCAGCGCGATCACCACCGCCGCCCAGATCAGGCCGGTGCGCCGGGAGTTGCCCTCGGCCTCCGGCTCGTAGTCGCGCCGAACCGGGATCACCGGCGGCGGCGTGCGCGCGATGAACTGGGTGCGCTCGTCGTCGGTCATCACCGCCTCCGCGACCACCGCCTGGTTGGCGAGCCCGCGCTGCAGATCGGCGCGCATGTCGCCGGCCGACTGGTAGCGGTTCAGCTGGTTCTTCGCCAGCGCCTTCATCACGATCGAGTCCAGCGCCCGCGGCACCTCGTCGTTGCGCGCCGAGGGCAGCACCGGATTCTCGCGCACGTGCTGGTAGGCGACCGCCACCGGCGAGTCGCCCTGGAACGGCGGCACCCCGGTGACCAGCTCGTACAGCAGGCACCCGGTGGAGTACACGTCCGAACGCGCGTCCACCGCCTCGCCGCGCGCCTGCTCCGGCGACAAGTACTGCGCGGTGCCGATGACGTTCGCGGTCTGCGTCATGGTGGCCGAGCCGTCGGCGACTGCACGCGCGATGCCGAAGTCCATCACCTTCACCGCGCCGGTCGGCGTGATCATCACGTTCGCCGGTTTGATGTCGCGGTGCACCAGGCCGTTGCGGTGGCTGAACTCGAGCGCGGCGCAGATGTCGGCGGCGATCTCCATCGCGCGCCGGATCGGCAGCCGCCCCTCGCTGCGCAGGATGTCGCGCAGCGTGCGTCCCTCGACGAATTCCATGACGATGAACGGCAGCGGGGTGCCGTCGAGCGCGGCGTCCTCGCCGGTGTCGAACACCGAGACGATGGACGGGTGGTTGAGGCCGGCGGCGGCGTGCGCCTCGCGGCGGAATCGGGTGATGAACGACGGGTCGCGGGCGAGGTCGGCGCGCAGCACCTTCAGCGCGACCTCGCGGTTCAGCCGGGTGTCCCGGCCGCGGTGCACCTCGGCCATGCCGCCGTAGCCGATCAGCTCGCCGAGCTCGTACCGGTCGCCGACGATCTTGGGTTGCGTCATCGTCAGTTCACTCCGATCGACTTCAAGTAGGCCTCCATGACCTTCCTCGCGACGGGGGCTGCCGCGAGACCTCCGGCTGACTCGTCGCCGGCCACGCCGCCGTTCTCGATCACCACGGCGACCGCGATCTTCGGCGTGCCTTTGACGAGCGCGAACCCGGTGAACCACGCGTCCGGCGACAGGGCGCTCGCGCTCGTCTCGCCGACGTCGGCGGTGCCGGTCTTGCCGCCGACGACGACCGACGGGCCGAGGTCGGTGATCTTCGCCAGGCCGCCGGTGCCCTCGGGACTCGTCACGACGCCTTCCATCATCGTCACCAGTTCCGCATCGAGCGTCGGGTCCAGGACCTGGTTGAGCTCCGTGGGCTGAGTGCTGTCAAGCACCGACAGGTTCGGCCGCAGTTCCGAACCGACCAGGAAAGGCTTCATCAACGTCCCGAAGTTGGCCACTGCCGAGGACAGCATGGCAGCCTGCAGCGGCGTGATCCGCGCGTCGCGCTGCCCGAACGCCGTCTGCGCGAGGGCGGCCTTGTCCGCGGCGAGCTCCGTCAACGAGCCGATCGTCGATTGGCTGACCTGCATCGGCACCCCGAACGACGCCGCGTCCAGCCCGAACAGGCTCGCCTGGTCGGCGAGCGCCCGCGCGCCGAGCTTGTCGACGGCCAGCTGGGCGAAGGCGGTGTTGCAGGATTTGGCCAGCGCGAACGCGAGCGTCGCGGTCTTGCCGTTCTGGCAGGTCTCGCCGGCGAAGTTCTCCACGCAAGCCTCGTTGAGCTTCGGCGAGCAGACCTTCGTGTTCTTCGGGTCGAAGACGCGGTAGCCGTTCGGCGCGGCGATCTGGGTCGTCGGCGTGACGCCCTTCCTCAGCGCCGCGGCCGCGTCGATGATCTTGAAGATCGACCCGGGCGGGTACAGCTGGTTCAGCGCGTTGTCGAGCATCGGGCTGTCCTCGAACGGGTGCGCCTTGAACTCCGCGGTGGGGTCGTTCTTGACGTTCTTGCACAGCTTCTCGCGCGGGGCGATCTGCTCGGCGAACGACTTCTTCTGCCGGGCGCGAAATGCCGCGGCGCTTTCGCTCGCTCCGCGGCTGGGCTGGCGCAAAGGCTGGTAGCAGCCGTACGCGCGGCTGATCAGGTCCGCGTTGTGACTGGCCAGTTCGTTGGGGTCGTAGGACGGCGTGGAGACCATCGCCAGGATCGCGCCGGTGGTGGGTTCGAGCGCGACCACGGCGCCGCGCCGGTAGGAGCCGTCGCTCGCCTTCATCGCGTTGTAGGCGGCAACCTGGGCGGCCTTGCTCAGCGTGAGCTGCACGCTGCCGCCGCGCGGGTCGCGGCCGGTGAGCAAATTGGCCAACCGGGTGGTGAACAGCTTGGGGCTGTCGCCGCTGAGCACCGAGTTCTCCTCCTGCTCGATGGCGCTGCTGCCGTAGGTGAAGGAGTAGTAGCCGGTCGCCGGGGCGTAGACGGGGCCTTCCGGGTATTTACGGAGATATTTCAGCTCGTCGTTCGGCTGCTTCACCGACTCGGCGACGTTGCTGCCCGACACGACGATCTGGCCGCGCGGGCTGGAGTACTCGTTGAGCAGCACGCGACGGTTGTCCGGGTTGTCTCGATAGCCGCTGGCCTGCACGATCTGCACGACGTTGAGGTTGACGAACAGCGCCAGGAACAGCAGCGAGATCGCGATCGTCACCTTGCGGATCGGCTTGTTCACGCGATCGCCGCCTGCTGGGCCGTGTCGGCCGGCGGCGGCGCCTGCGGCACCGTCAGCGGCGGCGTGCTGGCCGGCCGGCGCGCGGCGTCGGACACCCGCAGCAGCAGTGCCAGGATCATCCAGCTGCTCAGCAGCGACGAGCCGCCGTAGGACAGGAACGGCGTCGTCAGGCCCGTCTCCGGCAGCAGACGGGTCACGCCGGCCACGACCACGAACAGCTGCAGCGCGAGGATGAACGACAGCCCGCAGGCCAACAGCTTGCCGAACGAGTCGCGCACCGCGAGGCCGGCGGCGAAGCCGCGGCTGACGAGCAGCGCGTAGAGCACGAGCAGGCCGATCAGCCCGAACAGGCCGATCTCCTCGCCGAAGCTGGAGACGATGAAGTCGGTCGCCGGCAGCGGCACGAGCTCTGGATGGCCGCTGCCGAGACCGGTGCCGAAAATGCCCCCGGTGCCCAGGCCGAACAGCGACTGCCGGAGCTGGTAGCCGGGGTCCATGCCCGCGGCGATCTGCGCCGGGGTCAGCGGCGCGAACGGATGCAGCCACACCTCGACCCGGGTCTGCACGCTGTCGAACAACTTGTACGCGACGTAGGCGCCGCCGGCGAACAGCAGCGTCCCGACGATCACCCAGCTCACCCGCTCGGTGGCGACGTAGAGCAGCACGATGAACACGCCGAAGAAGACCAGCGAAGTGCCGAGGTCGTGGCCGCGGACGAGCACGCCGATGCAGACGAGCCACACCGCGAGCACCGGGCCGAAGTCCCGACCGCGTGGGAAGTCGATGCCGAGCAGGCGGCGGCCGGCCAGCGCCAACACATCCCGTTTCTGCACCAGGTAGGCCGAGGCGAAGATCGTGAGCAGGATCTTCGCGAGTTCGCCGGGCTGCAGCGAGAACCCGGGCAGCCGGATCCAGATCCGCGCGCCGTTCACCTCGGAGAACCGCGCCGGCAGCACGGCGGGCAACACCAGCAGGAACAGCCCGACGAACGCGAGCGTGTACGCGTAGCGCTGCAGCGCGCGATGGTCGCGCACCAACACGAGCAGCAGGATGAACAGTCCGACGCCGAGCGCGATCCACAGCACCTGCTTCGGCGCCTGCGGCTCGTAGTCGAAACCGTAGAGATCGTGCTGCTGCTTCGCGCCGAGGTCCAGGCGGTGGATCATGACCAGGCCCAGGCCGTTGAGCAGCACGACGACCGGCAGCAGCAGCGGGTCGGCGTAGCGCGCCACCCGGCGGATGACGAGGTGGGTCAGCACGCCGGCGACAATCGGCACGGCGGCGTACGTGCCCAGCCGGGACGACAGCCGACCGTCGCGCGCGGCCTCGACGGCGGCCTCGGCGGAGACCACGACGAGCACGGCGAACACCAGCAGCACCAGCTCGGTGGTGCGCCGGGTCGGCGGTTGTGCCGCGGCATGCGCGGCCGTCGTCGCGGTCACGAGTGCCCGGGACACGGCGTGGACGAGCAGCCGGCCACTTGCGAGCTCTGCAGGTTGTTGACGATGCCGTTGGCATCGGCCCGGCTGCCTGCCGCGATGCCGTCGACCACCTGGCCACGGACCGAGGAGCTGAGGTCGCTCAGCCGCACGTCGGTGACCTTGTAGACGGTGAAGAACTTCAGCGGGCCGAACTCGGTGTTGACGCCTCGATAGATCGCGACGTCGGCGCCGGCGCGGCCGACGAAGTACTGCGTCTGCGTCCAGGCATACGTGCCGCCGAGCGCCGCGGCGATGAGCAGCACGATCGCCGCTATGAGCAGCCACGGGCGCCACGAGCGACGAGCGCGCGCCGGCTCGGCGCCCGCACGTGTCCGGTTCGCGGTCTGCCCAGCCGGCCGCGCCATTCGCGCCATCCGCGACGCGCGCTCGGCGGGGCTGCTCTCGGCGCCGGGCACGTCCGCGGCGGCCGGGTCGACGAACGCGCCGGCGATCACCGGGACGTCGTCGAGCCGGTCGCCCACTTTGGCGTTGAGGACGTCGGCGACGACCACCGTGACGTTGTCCGGGCCGCCGCCGCGCAGTGCCAGCTCGACGAGCCGGTCCGCGCACTCCTGCGGGTCGGAGATGCCGAGCGTGTCCAGAATCGTCTCGGCAGACACGATGTCGGACAGCCCGTCCGAGCACAGCAGGTAGCGGTCGCCGGCCCGGGCCTCGCGGATCGAGACGTCAGGCTCGACCTCGGCGCCGAGCAGCGCGCGCAGGATGACCGAGCGGCGCGGATGGTCCTTGGCCTCGTCGGGCGTGAGCTTGCCGGAGTCCACGAGGTACTGGACATAGGTGTCGTCATGCGTGATCTGCGACAGCTGGTTGTTGCGCAGCAGGTAGCCGCGGGAGTCCCCGACGTGCACGAGCCCGACCTGCGAGCCGACGAAGCGCAGAGCGGTGAGCGTGGTGCCCATCCCCTCGAGCTCCTTGCGCTGCTCGACCGCGTCGGCGATGCGCCGGTTGGCCTCGACGACGGCTTCGCGCAGGGCGCGCATCAAATCGTCGACTCGGCGGTCCTCGTCGAGAGGTTCGAGCGTGCTGATGACGATCTGGCTGGCGACCTCGCCCGCGGCGTGCCCGCCCATGCCGTCGGCGATCGCGAGCAAACGGGGTCCGGCGTAGACGGAGTCCTCGTTGTTGGTGCGCACCAGGCCGAGGTCCGAGCGCACCGCGTACCGCAGGTACAGAGCCATGGTTATCGCAGTTCCAGCACCGTCTTGCCGATGCGCAGCGGGACGCCGACCTCGAGCGGCACCGGCCCGTCGAGCTTGCGCTGCCCCAGGTACGTGCCGTTGGTCGAGCCGAGGTCCTCGACGACCCACATGTTGTCCTGCAGGCTGATCCGCGCATGCCGGGTGCTGGCGTAGTCGTCCTCGAGCACGAGCGTCGAGTCGTTGGCGCGGCCGATGAGCACCGGCGCCCCGGTGAGCCCGATGCGCGTGCCGGTCAGGCCGCCCTCCGTGACGATGAGCTGGCTGGGCGCCCGCGGACCGGTGCGGACCTCGCCGCCGGTGTTGCGCCCGCGGCGGCGCAGCGGCGGCGGAGTGCCGATCCGCGCCTGGCCGCTCGCGCGCAGGTCGGCGCGAATCACCCGCACGGTGGCGAGGACGAACAGCCACAGCAGCGCGAGGAAGCCGAAGCGGAACAGTTGCAGGGCCAGCGCCGAGTTCACGGCTGATCCCGCGGCGCCGGCTGCACCGGCATGAGCCTCACACGCGCTCCTGGTGGAACACGATCCGGGTGTGTCCGACCCGGATCACGTCCCCGTGCCGCAGCAACTGGCTACTGATCTCGTGGCCGTTGACCGTGGTTCCGTTGGTCGAGCCGAGGTCGTAGGCGGTTGCGACGTTGCCGTCGTACTGGACGTCCAGGTGCCGCCGGGAGATGCCCTGGTCCAGCAGCTGGAAGTCCGCGTCGGTGCCGCGGCCGATGACGTTGCTGCCCGGCCGCAGGTCGAAACGCCGGTTGCTCTGGTCGACCACGAGCGCCGCGGCTGGCGTCCGCGGCGGCGCCGACGGGTACGGCGCCGGCGGCGGCGGCGCGTATGCCGAGTACTGCTGGCCCGGGGCGGCGTGGCCGGGAGCTGCTGGACCGGGCGGCGCGAACGAGGTCTGCGGTGGCGCCAGCGCCGCGCCCTGACCCGCGCCCTGAACGGCGCCCTGACCCGCGCCCTGAACGGCATAGTCGTCCGGCTGCGCGCCCGGGACGACCGGCAGCGAGAGCGAGTCCATCGGCCGGCGGCGCGGCGGGGCGGCCGGTTCCATCCGCGACGCGACGCCGAACACGCCAGTGTGCAACTGCTCGTCCCGGGCGAGGTAGACCTCGATGTCGCCGATGGTGTCCC
The DNA here is from genome assembly GCF_964251945.1 of uncultured Jatrophihabitans sp. GTDB lineage: Bacteria > Actinomycetota > Actinomycetes > Mycobacteriales > Jatrophihabitantaceae > Jatrophihabitans. Next base: position 419,599 of record NZ_CAXULP010000003.1, on the reverse strand, counting down.
ATCGGTTCTCGTCCAGATATTCCTGCAGGAGTTCGGCGAGGGAATTGGTGAGCTGGTTCTCCCATGGCACCAGGCGCTCGTGGTCCGAGGGCGCGAGCGTGACGCGGTAGCGATTCGGCGACAGAACCTGCCCGGAGCCCATCACGTTGCGCTTGTCCGCGGCCTCGCGCTGGAGCGCGGCGCCGATTTCGACCGGCTCGACCTGGCCCTTGAACACCCGGGCGAAAGCGCCGCCGACCAAGCTCTCCAACCGGCGCTCGAAGCGCTGCGCAAGGCTCACGGCGTCCTCCTCCGGTCGGCGGCGTCGTCGGTGTCGGTCGGGCTCGGTCAGTCGTCGGCGTGCTGCTGAAGTCTTTTCCGTCGGCTGGTCGGCGGTTGGGCGGGGGTCGGGCATAGTCGAGCGGCGCGTCGACGACGCGACCGGCCGAGTCTACCGGCAGCGCCCGTGGCGACCGGGAATTCGCGCCGCACCTGCGTGCTACCGTTGCCGCTGTCAGCTGGGCGTTCCGCGGAACGCGCGCCGGGCAAGTGGCGGAATGGCAGACGCGCACGGTTCAGGTCCGTGTGTCCGTAAGGACGTGGGGGTTCAACTCCCCCCTTGCCCACCCTCACCCGCCCGGACCCGGGCTCGCTGATGCGCTGCCACGACGTCGTGCCGCCTTCTCGCCGGCGCCGTCGACACCGGACCGGACGCACCGCCGCTCCACCAGCCGCCAATACCCCCAGCCGGCGGCCAGCGATCCGGCCAGGCCGACCACGAGCAGCGCAGCCAGACCGCCGCCCTGCCGACGCGGCAGACCCAACGGCGTCAGCACGTACTGCCACACCAGTTGCAGCAGCGGCGCGTGCAGCAGGTAGACGCTGTAGGAGAACGTCCCCACGCACACGAGGGGCCGCCACGACAGCGCGCGACGACACCACCCGCAGGCATGCCGCGACAGCATGATCAGCAAGCACGCGGTGGCGGCGCCGGCCAGCGGCTCGAGCAGCGCGTTGTTCCGCTGGGCGCCGTGGCGCACACCCAGCAGCACCACGATCGCGATCATGCCGGCGAGCGCCACGAAGGTGACCAGCCTCCACGGCGGGCAGACGCTTCGCCGCCCGGGCAGCCGGATGACGCCGTCCAGGCTGGCGATCTCCCGGGCTGCCACGCCGAGGGCGAAGCAGCCGATCAGGTTGGCCTCCGCCCACAACGTCAGCCCGCCATTGAACTGCGCCGAGATCACCGCGGCCGTCGCGACGACGGCCAGCGTTGCCGGCACGAGGCCCAGCCGCCTGCGCAGCAGCAGGATCAGCGGAAAGAGGAAGTAGCTGTGCCATTCGAGGGCGATGGACCACAGCGCGTGGTTGATCTGACCGGTCGTCCCGACGTCCTGCAGCAGGAGCGCGTGCAGCAGGACGCCTCGGGCAGTGACCGGGAGCGCGCTGTCCCAGTGGGTGCCGGTGGTCCGGCCAAGCACCGACGCCGCAAGCGCCAGCGAGATCAGCAGCGCGCCCCAGTACGGCAGCACGATGCGCACGAAGCGCCGCCGCGCGAAGAGCCAAAACCCACCGCGCAGTCGGTGCCGGTTGGCCACGGAGGAGATTGCGAGCGAATACCCGGACAACACGATGAACGCGACGACGGCGAAGTGGCCGAGCGTCATCCAGTCGGTCAGCAGCGCCAGAACGCCGTGCGCGTTCGTCGGCTCGTCCACGTTTGGGTAGATCGTCAGCCAGGCGTGATTGCACACCACCCAGAGCGCGGCCACGGCCCGCAGGCCGTCGACATAGGCCAACCGGGATTGCGATGTCGGCGGCGCGTCGGCCACGACGGGCGCCGTCAACGCCACCGCCGCAGGCCGGGCCGTCGCGTCATGGTCACGATAATCGCCACGCCCGCCCTAGCCGCGCCTCACGCAGGGCTCAAGCCGGTCCCAACACGCGCCGTGCGCGGCCTGTGCGGTGGCGAGTGCGCGCCCCGCGTGAGTGGTCGATTCGCGCTCTCAGTGGTCGGGTCTGGCTGACCACCGACGGCTATAAGTGACCACTCACGGCGCTTGTCTAGGCTGGCTCACCATGGTCACTGAGTCGGCAGGCGCCACTCCGACCGGGTCCGAGCGGAATGGCGAGCCGTTCTTCTCACTCGTCGTTCCCATGTACGACATCGGGCGCTACCTGCCCGCGTTCCTCGCCTCTCTCGACGAGCAGAGCACCGGTCTCGCCGACGTCGAGCTGATCTTCGTAGACGATGGCTCGCCTGACGACTCTGCGGCGATCGCCGAGCGGTGGCTGAGGACGAGCCACGCGAACGGCCGGCTGATCCGCAAGCCAAATGGCGGATCGTCCGAGGCGCGCAACGTCGGCGTCGCCGCCGCGCGCGGTCAGTGGCTGACCTTCCCCGACCCTGATGACGTGCTCTCACCGAACTATTTCGCAGCGGTGAGCGGCTTTCTCACCTCGGCCGAGGCGGCCGATGTCTACCTGGTCTGCGCAAACTTGATCCTGCTTGACGACGTCACCGGCCAGCTGCGGGACAAGCACCCGCTGCGGCACAAGTTCGCCCGCGGGCGGCGGGTCGTCGACCTGACCGACAGCCCGACCGACTTCCACCTGCAGTCGGCGTCGGCGTTCTACCGCCGCGGACCGATCGCCGACGCCCGGCTGACCTTCGATGATCGGGTGCGCCCGAACTTCGAGGACGGCCACTTCACCGCCCGATACCTCGACTTGTTCGACCGGCCGCGTGTCGCCCTCCTGCCGGAGGCGGAATATCGGTACCGCCAACGCGAGGACGGGAGCTCGCTGGTGCAGGGCAGCTGGCGCAAGCCGGAGAAGTATGACGATCTGCTGCGCTACGGCTACCTGTCGCTGCTCGACGACCTCAGCGCGCGACACGGCTCAGTGCCGCTCTGGGCGCAGACGATGATCGTTTATGACCTCGCCTTCTTCTTCCGGCACGACTCCCGGCCGAATTCGCCGACCGCCGGCATCACCGCGGCGCAGAGCGAGCGCTTCTGGGACCTCTATCGGCAGGTCATGCGGCACATCGACCTGGCCACGATCGAGAGCTACGACGTCGTCTGGCTGAGCGACGAGGTCCGGACGGCCATGATCGTCGGCGGCAAGGACGCCTACGTCCGCCCGAGCGCAGCGCGGGTCGACATCCGCGACCCTGCTCGCCGCCTGGTCCGCGCCTGGTACTACTACGCCGGCGAGGCGCCCGCGGAAGTGTGGCGCAGCGGGGGGCAAGTCGTGCAACCGGTCTTCGGCAAGCACCGCCCGGTGCGCTTCCTCGGCCGCACGGTCATGCGCCAGCGGATCGCGTGGTTGCCGGCGGACGCGACGCTCGCCCTCGAGTTGGCCGGCGCCGCCACGCCCCTGCTGATCGGCGGCGCCCGCGACGCCTTGGGCGCCCGGGCCGCCGAGGCGACGCCGCGCGACCTCAAGCGGGTGTCGACGAAACCCAACCCGGTGCACGGGCCGGTTTCGACGCCGGTTCGCACGCCCTTTCGCCAACCAGGGGCGGGCGCCCGCGACCAGGTGCGTGACCTGACGGCCCGGGTCCGGCCGGCGGCGCGGGAGCGCGTCAACCGGGCCAAGGCCGCGATGCTGCGCCGCTATGCGCGCTCGGCCAAGGTGCGCGCGGAATTCGCCGACTGCTGGCTGCTGATCGATCGCGACACGCAGGCCCAGGACAACGCCGAGCGGCTGTATGAGCACCTGCGCGCACACCACCCGGAGGTGAACGCGTGGTTCGTGCTCGACCGGGACAGCCCGGACTGGGACCGCCTGGCGAAGGCCGGCTTCAAGCTGATCGCGCACCGGACCCGCCGGCACACCCTGGCGCTGCTCAACTGCCGGCACCTGGTGTCCTCGCAGATCGACCACTACATCGTCGCGCCGTTGCCAGCGCGCCGATTCAACGCGAATTGGCATTACACGTTCCTGCAGCACGGCGTCACCAAGGACGATCTGTCGACCTGGATCAACTCCAAGCCGATCGAGTTGATGATCACCGTGACGCCCGACGAGCACGAGTCGATCGTCGGCGAGGCCCTGCCCTATCGATTCACCGAGCGCGAGGTCAAGCTGACCGGCTTCCCTCGGCACGACCGGCTGCTGGCCCTGGGCGAGCGGGTGCCTGCCGACGGTCGGCGTCTCGTGCTGATCACGCCCACCTGGCGGCGCGAGCTGTTGCGCGACACGTTGGGCCGCTCCAACCAACGGACCCTGCGCGACGACTTCTGGCATAGCGAGTACGCGCGGCAGTGGCGCGCGGTGATCGAGTCGGAGCAGCTGCACGCGGTGGCCGGCGAGCTCGGCTGGGAGATCGTGTTCCTGCCGCACCCGAACATGGCCGACTACCTGGACGACAGCCCGCTCGGCGACCACGTGACCGTCCGCCGCTATGCCGACGTCGACATCCAGCAGCTGCTGGCCCGAACCGGCGTGCTCGTCACGGACTACTCCTCGATGGCTTTCGAAGCGGCCTACCTGCAGCGCCCGGTCGTCTACTTCCAGTTCGATCGCGCGGAGTTCTTCAGCGGCGCGCACGCCTACCGCCGCGGCACCTGGAGCTATGAGACGGCCGGTTTCGGGCCGGTCGTCGACACCGACGCGGCGGCTGTCACGGCGATCGCGCAGCTGATGGCCGACGGGCCCGCTCCGGAACACGCGCGGCGGATGGCCGAGACGTTCGCGCTGCGCGACGGCCAATGCGCCCGGCGGACGTATGAGGCGATCCGCGCGATCGAGCAGCCGCTGCCACGACCGGCGGCAGAGCCGCTCGCGCCCCCGACACCATCGTCCGGACGTTGACCGGTCGCGCGCTCGCTCGCGCCCGGGCGAACCTGGTGGGCGGCGCGGCCGCCCGATACCGGTTGGCGATCGCCGAGGGTAGGACGCCGGCTTGGGTGCGCTTCGCGGCCGGGGGCTACCTGCGCGTGGCCGACCTGCGCCGCGCGATCCGCCCGCGACCCGCGCCGTCGGCCGGCAGGTCGCCGGCCGACGCGGGCCGCGCCGGGCCCGGCGCGGCAGGTGTCAGCGTGCCGGTGACCGGACTCCAGCTCGGCCTCACCGAGCTCGTCGTCGCCTGGTCGGCCGCCGCTGGCGACCGGCTCGAATTGGCCCGCGAGGACGCCCGCGCCGCCGCCGCTGCCGAGGTCGCTGCCGGCGGAGATATCGAGCGCGCCGGCGACACGGCGCGGGCCACGCTCGACCTCGCCCGCCTCGCCGGGCGCGGCGCTGGTCGATGGTTGGCCGAGGTGGACGGGCGGCCGCTCGGGGTCGAGGCAGTCGACGGCCTGCGCCTCGGCAGCGCCCCGCGCGCCGAGACCCGGGTCCGCGGGGACGGCGGCTGGCAGACGGTGGCGGTCGGCTGGACCGACACCGGACAGCTCGCCGTGGAGATCGAGCGGTGAGCCGACGGCCGCATGCGGTGTGGCTCGTCGACTCCGCCGACCCGTCCGGCGCCGCCGTGCTGGCCGCGCGCCGAGCTGCCGTCCTGCGCGCGGAGTTGGACAGCACGCTGGTCGCCCTCGCGGCCCCGACGTCGCGGGCGCCGGCGGGTTCGCCGCTCGCCGGCCTGCCCCGGCTTTCCGCGCTCGCCGGCGAGGCGCACGTGGCACGAGCCGACGTGGTGGTCACGACGTCGGTGCGCACCCTCGCCGCGGCGGCTCCAAGGCTGCCGAGCCGCGCCCGGCTCGTGCACTTCGTGCACACCCGTCCGGAGGTCGAGTTGCAGGCCGAGCTGTTCCATCGCCGCATCGCCACGGCCAGTCGAGTCGTCGTCCCGCTCGAGGCGGATGCCACGGCGTTCGCCCGGCGGGCCGGGCTCGAGCCACACCAGGTCCGCGCGGCCGATGACTTCGCCGACCCGGCGCCAGCGGGCGTCGCCGCGCAGGTCGACGACACCCCCGCCGACGACACCCCCGCCGACAGCCCGGCGGCCGGCAGCCCGGCGGCCCACAGCCCGGCGGGTAACAGCCCGGCGGGTGACACCGCCGAGCGGCGCCGCCCTCGCCGGCTGCTCGCCGTCGGCCGACTGCCGGCCGCGACCGCGGTGCGGGACCTCGTCGCGGCGCTCGCCTACGCCAGCGCCGACGCCGGCGCCGACCTCGCCGACTGGCAGTTGCTGGTCGCGGGGTGGGGACCTGGACTCGCCGAATTGACCGAAGAGGTCGAACGCCGGCGACTCGGCGAGCGCGTGCTGCTGCTGGGCGCACGCCACGATGTGCCGGTGCTGATGTCGCGCGCCGACTACCTGGTCCGGCTCGACGACGGCGACGCGAACGGCCTGTCCGTGCTCGAGGCGCTGGCCGCCGGCGTGCCCGTCGCCGCCGCGCGCACCGTGCCGGCAGCCGCCCGACACGTCCGCCACGGCCAGAACGGTTGGCTGTTCGACCTTGCCGATCCGCGCTCGCTGGCCGCGGATCTGCGCGGGCTTGCCCACCCGTCGCTGGCCGCCACGTTGCGGGCCGGCGCCGCCGCGCGGACGGCCGGCTCGCTGACCCAGGCCGCGCACGAGGAGCTGCGCGCGCTGTTCGGCGAAGCTCTTGCCGCGCCGCCGCCACCGGCCGGCGTGCGGGCGATGCGGTGAGCGCCACCCGGCCGACCGACCTGCGGGTCGTCGGCGGCCGTGAGCACGTCGTGATCGAGCACCTGCAGCCACGCGAGGCTACGGCGATGCTGCTCGACGCGCTGCTCGACGCCTTCGCCCGCGCCGGCGCCGGAGCGTTCCTGATCAAGAACTCGCGCTGGCCGGGGGCGACCCTCGGTGTGGCGCCCGGCAGTCGCCGGGCCGCGCTCGACGCGCTGGCCGCGCTGCCCGGACCGGGGCTGCACCTGCAGCAGCAGTATCCGGACTCGGTCGGCCGGCAGCCGGTGGCGCCGCACTCCGCAGCCGCGGTCGCGGCGATCCCGGAACACTGCCCGTCGCTCCTGCTCGCCCGGTTCTGGTCGGTCGCCGACGGGGCGCTGGAGTACGGCCTGGAACACGGCGTCCAGATCGAGTTCTGGACGCGCGACGGCGGCGACGTCGTCGCGCCGGCCGTCAACGCGGCGGCCGCCCGGGCCGACGCGAGCTTCCTCGCGCCGGCGACCATCCGCGCCGAGGGCCGCGACCGCCCGTCGATCGCGCTGTTCGACCAGACGTTCCTCGGCGAGGTCGACTTCCCGATCGACGCCGTTTACACGTGGGTGGACGGCGACGATCCCGCCTGGCGCGAGCGGATGGCACGCGCCCGCGCGGCCGAGCACGGCGTCGAGTACCACCCCGCCGCGCAGGGCGCGCACCGCTACGCCAATCGCGACGAGCTGCGCTACTCATTGCGCTCGCTGGACAGCTACGCGCCGTGGATCCGGCACGTCTACCTGGTGACCGATGCCCAGTCGCCGGCCTGGCTGCGGCGCGACCATCCGCGGCTCACCGTTGTCGACCACCGCGACATCTACACCGACGCGTCGGCGCTGCCGGTGTTCAACTCGAGCGCGATCATCAGCCAGCTGCACCACATCCCGGACCTGTCCGAGCACTACCTGTACTTCAACGACGACGTCTTCCTCGGCCGCGACGTGCGGCCCGAGACGTTCTTCCTCGGCAGCGGGCAGGCGTTGGTCTTCCCGGCCGCGCTGACCCGTCCGTTCGGGCCCGCGCACGCCGGCGAACAGCCGCAGATCAACATCACGAAGAACATCCGCAGTCTGCTGGAGGCGGAGCTGCGCCGCTCGGTGTCGACGGCGCTGCGGCACACGCCCTATCCGCAGCTGCGCAGCGTCAACTACGAGCTCGAGGACCGCTTCGCCGACGTCCTCGGCGCAACAGCCCGGCGCAGATTCCGACACCACGAGGACGTCGCGCAGGACCAGCTGTTCCACTACTACGCGCAGGCGGTCGGCCGGGCCGTCCCGACGAGCGACCTCGGTTACGCGTACCTCAACATCGGAGTCGCCGCGGAGGCGCTGCACCGCATGCGGCGGGTGCTCGCCGCCCGCGACGTGGACGTGCTCTGTCTCAACGACTCGCCGGAACCCGGCGAGGAACCGGTGTCCGACCGGGACGTCGTCGCCTTCCTCGACGCGTACTTCCCGCTCGCGTCCGATTTCGAGGCGCGCCCGGACGCGAATGCTCGATCGGCGGCCGAAGCCAACAGGTAGCGTTGCCATCGGCGACCGTGACACAACCGTGACACGACGGCGGCGGACGGAACGAGGGCATTCATGTCGGGACGGCTGCGCCGCCGCTTGGTGGACGCGCTGCCCGAGGGCATCCTGCGCCGAGCGCAGCGGATCCGCCACCGCGACGTCCGCCGGCCGGACGGCGTGGACCGCAAGGTCGCCCCCGCCGTTGTGGCCGACTACGACGCCCACGCCGAGCGCGCGGCGCTCACCCAGTCCGTCGCCGCGGCCTTCGACGCTGCCGGGGTCAGCTACGTCCAGGTGCCGGGCCAGCGCGGCCTCGTCACGCAGGTGGCGGTTTCCGCCGAGGACCGGCCGACGGCCCTCGCCGCGCTCGAAGCGTTGCCCGGCGCCGGCTGGGTGCTCCGGCCGAACCCGCGCCGGCAGCCGAACCCGGTCCTCGTGCAGGTGCACCGTGCCCTCGCCTCGCCGGAGGGCACGCCGGTCCCCACGTCGGAGACGGCGTGTGAGATCGCCTTCTGGACGACGGTCACGCACGCCGGCCGCTGGCGTTCCGGCGGTGAGCCGCACACGCCGGGCACCCGACTGGCGCCGAACGCCAACCACGTCGTCGACTACCTTTCCGCCGACGCGTGGCAGCAGGCAGTGCGCAGCCCGCGGCACTGGCCGGTCGAGGACCCGCTGCCGGAGATGTTTGAGTTCCGCGAGCCGATCGACCTCGTTTACACCTGGGTCGACGGCGACGACCCCGAATGGCAGAGCCGCCGCGCGGCCTATCCCCACTCCCCCGAAGAGCACCACGTCACCGCCGCCGATCCGGCGCGCTACGTCAGCCGCGACGAGTTGCGCTATTCGCTGCGGTCGGTGGCGATGTTCGCGCGGTGGGCACGGCGCATCTACATCGTCACCGATGGGCAGGCGCCCGAGTGGCTCGACGTCGACCACCCGCAGATCGAGGTCGTCGACCACAAGCAGATCTTCGGCGACCCGAGCGTGCTGCCGGTGTTCAACTCCCACGCCATCGAGTCCCAGCTGCACCACGTGCCCGGGCTCGGCGAGCACTACCTCTATCTCAACGACGACTTCTTCTTCGGCCGCGCCGTCACGCCCGAGCAGTTCTTCCACGCCAACGGCATCGCGAAGTTCTTCCTCGGCAAGGGCACCCTCGATCTCGACCCGCCATCGGCCCGCGACCTGCCCGTGCTGAGCGCCGCGAAGAACCAGCGCGCGCTGCTCGAGCGGGACTTCGGGGTCACCGTGCGGCACAAGTTCCGGCACGCGCCGCAGCCGCAATTGCGCAGCGTCGTGCAGGAGATGGAGACCCGCTATCCCGACCTGTTCGCGCAGGTGGCGGCGTCGCGCTTCCGGCACCCGGACGATGTGTCGATCCCGTCGGCATTCGCGCACTACTACGCCTATGCGACTGGCCGCGCGGTTCCGGCGGACATCCACTACCGCTACCAGGATCTCGCCCGGCCGGACACCGCGCGCCGGCTCGACGAGTTCCTGCGCGAGCGGCCGCAGGTCTTCTGCCTCAACGACATCGACAGCCGTCGCGAGCAGCTGGACCAGCAGCGGGCGACACTGCGGGAGTTCTTCGCGGCGTACTACCCGCTGCCCAGCCCGTACGAGAAGCGCGATGGGCGAACGGGTCAGAAGTAGCCGAGCCGGCCGTGCTCCTTTCGGCGTAGCCGCCACCATGGCCGGCGGTAGCATCGCTGCTCGTGCGCGAGCTGACGGGGAAACGGGCAGTCACCGACACGGTGCGGGCGTGAGACAGCAAGTCGCCGTGCTCGCCGCCGGCCGAGGCACCCGGCTCGGGCGCCCGCATCCCAAGCCGCTGACCCGCCTCAACGACGGCCAGACGATCCTCGGGGCGCAGCTCGACCGCATCCGGACCGCCTTCGACCGCCCGCAGGTCTACGTCGTGGTCGGCTTCAAGCTGGAGATGATCCTCGAGGCCCACCCGGACGTGCTGTTCGTCTACAACGAGGCCTACGACGAGACGAACACGTCCAAGAGCTTGCTCCGCGCCCTGCGAGCGACCGGCGACGGCGGCGTGCTGTGGATGAACGGCGACGTCGTCTTCGACCCGGCGCTGCTTGCGCTCACCATTCCGCTGATCACCGCAGACCAGTCCTTCATCGCGGTCAACACCGACCGGGTGGCCGACGAAGAGGTCAAGTACACCGTCGACGACGCCGGCTGGATCAAGGAGTTGTCCAAGTCGGTGGTCGGCGGCCTCGGCGAGGCATTCGGGGTCAACTACGTCGCCGAACGCGACAAGGCCGCACTGATCGCCCGGCTCGACGAGGTCGACACCCAGGACTACTTCGAGCGGGGCATCGAGCTCTCGATCGAGCTCGACGGCGTTCGGTTCGCCGCGCTCGACATCTCCGCGTTGCCCGCGGTCGAGGTGGACACCCCCGAGGACCTCGACCGGGCGAACGCCTCGCTCGCCAACCACTCGGATCAGAAGCGGCGCACCACCCCTTGACCGTCTTCGGCTGGGCGGATCGGCGCCGCCCTGGTAGGACAATGCGATGAGCACACCTTTCGACGTCGTAGGTCCGGCTCGACGCCTGCTCGAGCGCGCCGGCTTCGAGGCAAGCTACGCGGCCACCCTCCTGCAGGCGCGTGGCCCGGGGTTAGCGCTGACCCCGCCGCACAAGTTGCTTGCGACGCTGCGCGACGTGGTCGCCTATGGGCCGGCCGGCGCGGCGATCTCGTTCGCCGCGGCGAGCTATGGCGACCATCCGGCGATCGTCGACGAGCTGGGACAGGTGTCGTTCGCCGAGCTCGACCGCCGCAGCTCGGCGTTGGCCAGCGCGCTGCGCGACGCGGGCTTCCGCGACGGCGACGGTCTGGGCGTGCTCGCCCGCAATCACCGCTACCTGTTCGAGACGATCTTCGCCGGCGCGAAGCTGGGCGCGCGCACGCTGCTGCTCAACACCGACTTCGCCGGCCCGCAACTCGCCGACGTCTGCGACCGCGAGGACGTCACCGCGCTGGTGCACGACTCGGAGTTCACCGAGGTCGCCGAGTCCGTCGAGCCCTCCGGCGGCAAGTACATCGCCTGGTCCGACGACGAGCACGGCGACGGGTCCGACGAGCACACCGTCGAGCAGTTGATCACGAGCGCCCAATCCGGCCGCCCGCCGCGGCCGAAGAAGAAACAGAAGATCATCCTGCTGACGAGCGGCACCACGGGCACGCCGAAGGGCGCGCCGCGCGACATGTCGCTGTCGCTGGCGCTGCCGGGCGGCTACCTGTCGAAGATCCCGCTGCGCTCCGGCCGGGCGGTCGTCCTCGCCGCGCCCGGCTTCCACGCCTGGGGCCTGCTCAGCTCGATGCTCAGCCTGGGGCTCGGCAACACCCTCGTGACAGCCCGCAAGACCGACGCCAAGTTCATTCTCGACGCGCTCGAGGAGCACTCGGCCGACGCGCTGATCTCGGTGCCGATCCTGCTGGCGCGCCTGCTCGACGCCGGCGAGGACGAGATCGACGGCCACGACCTGTCGGCGCTGCGGGTCATCGCCGTCTCCGGCTCGGCGTTGCCCACCGACCTCGCCCAACGCACCATGGACGCGTTCGGCGACATCCTCTACAACTTGTACGGCTCCACCGAGGTCGCCTACGCCACGATCGCGACGCCGGCGGACATGCGCGCAGCTCCGGGCACCGTGGGCAAGCCGCCGCTGGGCACCCGCATCAAGCTGTTCGACGAGGACGAGCACGAGGTGCCGCAGGGCGAGTCCGGACGCATCTTCGTCGGCAGCTCGATGCAGTTCGAGGGCTACACCGGCGGCGGCAGCAAGACGATCATCGACGGCATGATGTCCACCGGCGACATGGGCCACTTGGACGAGCACGGCCGGCTGTTCGTCGACGGCCGGGACGACGACATGATCGTCTCCGGCGGCGAGAACGTCTTTCCCGCCGAGGTGGAGGAGCTGCTTGGCACCTACGACGGGGTCGAGGAGGCGGCGGTCGTCGGCGTCGACGACGACGACTATGGCAAGCGGTTGCGCGCGTACGTGGTGCTCGCCGACGGCGCGGACAGCTCGAAGGTCGATGAGAAGACGCTCAAGGACCACGTCAAAAGCAACCTGGCCCGATACAAGGTGCCGCGCGAGATCGTCTTCATCGACGAGATGCCGCGCAATCCGGCCGGCAAGGTGATGAAGCGCAAGCTGCCGGGCTTCGAGGACAGCGCCGACGATGCCGCTGGCGACAACTCTGACGACAACTCTGACGACAGCTCTGGCGACAGCTCTGGCGAGGGCTGAGCGCGACCTGTCTCAGTCCGGCAGCACCCTGACGATCGCGGCGGTGACGGCGTCGGCGTCCTGGTCTGCGTCGATCTCATGCAGCAGGCCGCGCTCGCGGTAGTAGTCGATGAGCGGGCGGGTCGCCTCGTCGAACACGCGCAGCCGGTTCTCCACCGTCGTCGGATTGTCGTCCGAGCGGTCCTCGGTTTCGGCGCGGGCGAGGATGCGCCGGACGAGCTCGGCGCGCGGAACGTCGAGATAGACGACGGCATCCGGCACCGCGCCGGCCGTTTCGGCCAGCTTGCGCGCCTCCACGGCTTGCTCCACCGATCGCGGGAAGCCGTCGAGCAGGTAGCCGTTCGCGGCGACGGCGGCCTGCACCCGCGGGATCAGCAGCTCGATGATCAGCTTGTCGGGGACGAGGTCACCGCGTTTCATCAGCTCGCTGACCTGCTGGCCGAGCTCGGTGTGGTTCTCCACCTCGGCACGCAGGAGGTCGCCGGCGGCGAGGTGCTCCAGGCCGAACCGCGCGGCGAGGCGCTCGCCCTGGGTGCCCTTGCCGGAGCCCGGCGGCCCGATGAGCAACAGGTTCATGCACCCACCCTGGCATTCGTCCCTGGCCGGCCGGCGGCGGGGTCGTCGGCGGGCGACGTGGTCGCCAGCGCCGATGTTCACGCAGCGTGCACGATCCGACATTTCGGACAGCCGACAACAGCTCGTCTCCGGTTCGAATTAGGCCCTCTTAGGTACGGGCACACCGGTCGGCGCAGGTCGGAAAACCGCTCAGCTCCGGTCCGCCAATGTCGCCCCGGAATGTCCAATAAGGTCTGCTGTGCGACTGGAGTGCCGAGCACAAGTCGTCATGAGGTAGACGCATGGTGACGAGCACTGCACGCATCGTGAGAGCGCTATTTTGTCCGAAATTCGCTCGTATGTCACTCGCTTCGCGGAATTACTCGCATGTAATTCGAACTTTTACCTTGACCAAACAGACTACGGACAGTCATCGTTATGCCTGTCAGCCCGGCAAAGTTGCCGGGCGGACGTAAGAACAGCTGATCAATCGCCGGTGAATCCCCCGCTCACCGGCAGGCGGTCGGCTGGCCGCGGAGTCGGCACCGGTGAATCCCCCGCTCACCGGGACGTCTCCAAAGCTTGAGGAAGCCCCCGGTGAATCCCCCGCTCACCGGGGGCTTCCGCTTTAACCCGCTGTCTTGTTCAACCCGCAGCTCTTATTTGACCCGCTGCTCTTGCGCCGTCCACCTCGAACCGCAGAGTTGTCCGCGAGACGGGCGGGCGAGCGGGACGATTCAGACGGCCCGACCGCGACGGCGAGCCGCGCGCAGTTGCGCCGGCGTCAGCTCGGCGGCTCTCTCCGGCTTGGCCGACTTCGTTTCCGACGAGTCCTCGTCGTCGGCCTTCTTGATCATGACCTTGCCCGACTCCAGGTCGATGCGCTTGCCGCCGGAGTTGTCCCCGACCTCTTCGCGGGTCGACTGCAGGCGGCGCTTCTCGTCGTCCATGTGCCGCTTGGCCGGGTTGAACAGCGTATCCAGCCCCCACTGCGTCACGGCAGGTCCACCCGATACATGTCGAGCGGGCGCAGGTCGAGCGGGCGCACGTCGAGCAAGTGCGTCGAATGCTCGATCATGGCATCGAGCCTACGTCGTGCGTAGCCTCGAACGCATGCTGTTCTCGCGTCCCAAGAGCTCGATGGTCGAACCCGAGCGCGCGCTGCGCGGTCGCGACCACTACGAATTCGATGTTCCGGACACCCACTACGTCACCGGCCGGCCGATCAAGGCGCCCTTCCCCGAGGGTTACCGGCAGGTCGTGTTCGGCCTGGGCTGCTTCTGGGGTGCTGAAGAGGTCTTCTGGCAGCAGCCGGGGGTGTGGACCACGGCCGTGGGCTACACCGGCGGATACACCCCGCACCCGGATTACGCGGAGGTGTGCTCCGGGCAGACCGGGCACACCGAGGCGGTGCTCGTCGTCTACGACCCGGACCAGACGAGCTTCGAGCAGTTGCTCGCCACCTTCTTCGAGGTGCACGACCCGACCCAGGGCATGCGGCAGGGCAACGACGTCGGCACCCAGTACCGCTCCGGCATCTACGTCGACGGCGAGGAGCAGCGCGTGCTCGCCGAGCAGGCGGTGTCGGTGTTCGGCGCGAAGCTCGCCGATCTCGGCTACGGCGCGATCACCACCGAGGTCGGCCCGCTCGGCGAGTTCTACTACGCCGAGGACCACCACCAGCAGTATCTGGCGAAGAACCCGTTCGGCTACCGGTGCCACAGCACCACCGGCGTGACGTTTCCGCTCGCCGAGCTGCCCGAGCACCGCTAGGCCGCTGCGGTGCCCGAGCTACCTGAAGTCGAGGCGCTCGCGACGTTCCTGCGCGAGCGGGCGGTGGGGCGCAGCGTGATCCGCGCGGACGTCGCCGCGATCAACGCCGTCAAGACCTTCGATCCGCCGCTGTCCGCGCTCGGTGGCGCCGAGGTCACCGGCGCCTCGCGGCACGGGAAGTTCCTCGATCTCGACGTGAGCGGGTTGCATCTGGTGATCCATCTGGCCCGCGGCGGCTGGCTGCAGTGGCGCGAGTCGCTGCCGCCCGCCCCGCCCCGGCCGGGCGGCAAGGGTCCGATCGCCTTTCGACTGCATCTTGCGCCGCCGCCGGACGCCGCGGATGACGCCCTGGACGCCGCCGTCAGCGGCTTCGACCTGACCGAGGCCGGGACGCAGAAGCGGCTGGCCGTATACCTCGTCCGCGACCCGCTGGGGGTGCCCGGCGTCGCCCGGCTCGGCCCGGACGCGCTGACGATCAGCCGCGACGACCTCGCCCGGGTCCTCGGCGGGCAGCGGGTGCAGCTCAAAGGCGCGCTCACCGATCAGACGCTGCTGGCCGGCGTCGGCAACGCCTATTCGGATGAGATCCTGCACGCCGCGCGCCTCTCGCCGTTCAAGCTGGCCGACAAGCTCACCGACGACGAGCTGAGCCGGCTGCACGCCGCGCTCGCCACGGTGCTCGGCAACGCCGTCGAGCGCTCGGTCGGGCAGAAAGCGGCGACGTTGAAGTCGGAAAAGCGCAGCGGACTGCAGGTCCACGCCCGGGCCGGGCTGCCGTGCCCGGTGTGCGGCGACACCGTGCGCGCGGTGTCCTTCGCCGACCGCAGTTTCCAGTACTGCCCCACGTGCCAGACGGAGGGCCGCGAGCTCGCCGACCGGCGACTGTCGCGGCTGATCAAATGACCCGGCGCGCGTTGCGCGCTTCTCCTGGTCCCGTCCGGTAGCGATTCGGCCAGATTTCGCAACCGCGCGGAACCAGGAGAAGCGAATCGGGTGGCTTAGGCTGGTCGTCATGCGCCCGCCCGAAGTGCCGGCCGTCGAGGTCGACGCTATTCCGGCCGACGCCGTGCTGCTCGATGTCCGCGAGGACGACGAGTGGGCGGCCGGGCACATCGCCGGTGCCACCCACGTGCCGATGAACAGCGTGCCCGGCAAGCTGCAGCACGATCCTGGTCCGCTCACCCCGGACGCCCCGATCGTCGTGCTGTGCAAGGCGGGCGGCCGCTCGGCGCAGGTCACCGGATGGCTGCGGCAGCAGGGCTACGACGCGGTGAACATGTCCGGCGGGATGCTCGCCTGGGCACGCGCGCACCGCCCGATGGAAGCCGACGACGGTGGCCCCGCGCGCGTTCTCTGACCCCGCGCACGCCGCAGTCCGTATCCGGGAAATCGTCGTGCTGTTCGAATGCGCGTCATCTCCCGGCCACATCGGCGAGTGACGATGGTCCACGTGAGACCGCGCAGCGCGCCTGCTCCGCTCCAGCCGCCCGATCGGCCGATGGTCGTCGCGCACCGGGGCGCGTCCTCGGCCGTCGCCGAGCACACCCTCGCCGCCTACGAAGCCGCGATCGCGTCGGGCGCCGACGCGCTCGAGTGCGACGTCCGCCTGACCCGCGACGGCCACCTCGTGTGCGTGCACGACCGCACGGTGAACCGCACGTCCAACGGGCGCGGCGTGGTGAGCGAACTCGACCTGGAGACCCTCGACCGGCTGGACTTCTCGTCCTGGCACGGCGACCTGCCGGCCACCGCGGACAACCTGCTCGGCGAATCGCCCTACCTCGAGGGCGTCGCCGCCGACCGGATCGAGCACGGCGGCGGGGTGCTGACCCTGGAGCTGCTTCTGGGGCTCGTGCACGACGCCGAGCGCGACGTCCGGCTGCTCATCGAGACCAAACACCCGACCCGCTACGGCGGCCTGGTCGAGCAGACGCTCGTCGAGCTGCTCGCCCGGTTCGGCTGGTCCGGCCGGCGCGGGGCGACGCAGGATTTGCGGCAGGCGGACCTGCGCCAGCCGGCCGAGCTGGACAACCGGGTGATCGTCATGAGCTTCGCCAAGACGGCCGTGCGCCGGGTCCGGCTGCTGGCCCCGGACATCCCGACCGTCAAGCTCATGCGCCAGATCAAGCCGAAGCGGCGGGACGGATCGCTGCCGCGCGGCGTGCCGATCGCCGGGCCGAGCCTGCAGGCGCTGCGCGGATGCCCGGAGTTCGTCGAGCGCGCCCATGCGCACGGCCACCCGGTCTACGTGTGGACGGTGGACGAGCCGACAGACGTCGCCTTTGTCCGCGACCTCGGCGTGGACACGATCATCACCGACCGGCCGCGCGAGGTCGTCGCCCAGCTCGACGAGGGCGCGTCGCAGGTGCCTGCTTGATCACCGAATCGACCGCCGAGGTTTGAAGCCGGCAGACCCCGGGGCAGACTGCTGCACATATCGCAAACAACGCGGGGAGTCAACGAGCGATGGGTGAATTGGCAGTACGACACGAGGCCGCAAGCGCCGGGGTGGTGCGCTCGGCGATCGCTGCCGACCTGACCCGACGCTCGATCGCGCCGGACACCGTCGACGACGTCCTACTGGTAGCGAGCGAACTGGTCGGGAACGCGGTGGTCCACACTGGGCCGACGTGGGACGGCGACGTCGCGAGCGAGCTCGACGTCTTCTGGGACGTCACATCGGACGCGGTCGTCGTCCAGGTGCTCGATTCCAGCGCAGACGCGCCCCGGCCGCGCGTCGCGAGCAACACCTCGACCAGCGGCCGCGGGCTCGCGATCGTCGCAGCGCTCGCCGACGCTTGGGGCGTCGAGCCGGCGGGCGAGGGCAAGCAGGTTTGGGCGCGGGTCCCGCTGGCCTGCTGAGGCCGTCCTGCCGAAGCCGTTCTGCGGACGGTGCGTGCTCAAGCCGCGCAGCTCAAAGCTGACCCGCTGGGGCGTCACTCGCCCGTGTCGCCGCCGGCCAGTTCGGACACGACGTCCAGGTGCCCCAGGTGCCGCGCGTACTCCTGCAGCAGGTGCAACAGGATCCGCTCCAGCGTCGGTGGCGGTGCGCCGTCCCACCGCTCGCCGGGGGCGCCGACGTCGTCGAGGTCGGCGGACGCGACGATCGCGCGCGTCCGGTCGCCCTGCGCGGTGAGTTCGGCCAGCACGTGCTCGGCGGTGGCGTCGGGTTCCACGTGCCAACGCCCGGCCTGCTCGTCACCCCATGGATCCGCCACCGGCTCGCCGCGAAAACCCCACTGCAGCCAACGCAGCTCGACCCAGCGCAGGTGCCGAGCCAGCTCCAGCGGCGTCCAGCCAGACGCGAGCCGGCTCGCCCGCTGCTCGCCGGCGGAAAGCCCGGCGATCTTGTCGATGATCCGAGCGCGGAAGTAATCCAGGTAGCCGATCAGCACCTGCTCTCGCGTGGCGGCCGCCACCGTCGGCGACGGAAACTCGGCAGTCATGACGGGCGGCTCACGACGGGTCGCTCATAGCTGGACGCCAGAGCTACCCGACCGCGGCGAGGCTGCGCAGCACCCGCAAGGCCACCGACAGCGTCGCGAGGTCGGCACCCTCGCGCTCGAGCGCCGCGGACACCGTCGCCCGAGCCCGCTCCACGCGTTCGGCGTTGGTCGCGGTCCATTCCTCGATCCGCGCGTCGATGTCCAGCTCCGCCGGGGTGGAGCGCAGCACCGCGGTGGTCATCGCCGCCAACGCCTCGTACACGTCATGCCGGGCCGCCGCGCGAGCCAGCGTGGACCACCGGTCGTCGCGCGGCAGCCCGGTCACCTTCGTCAGCAGCAGGTCGACCTGCATCCGCTCGGAGAGCGCGAAATGCAGCGGCGCGACCAGCTGGGGCGGCGTGTTGGTCGTGTGTCCGATCTCCACGATGTCGAGGATCAGGTAGGCGCTGAGCAGCTCAGCCACCTGCGTCGCCAGCCCGGCTGGCAGCCCGAGCTCGACGAGGTTGTCGACGTCGTCGGTCAGGGTCTGCAGCTCCGCGCCGCGCAACAGGCGCGCGCAGCTGGCGCCGAGCGACGCGACTGCCGGCCGGAAACGCTCGATCTCCGCAGCCACGTCGGTCAGCGGGAACCGCAGGTCGACGAACCACCGGGTGGCGCGGTCGATCAACCGGCGAATCCTCTGGTATGCCGCGTGCTGAGCGGCCACCGGCACCTGGTTGTCGAGCTCCTCGACGGCCGTCCACAGCGATGACAGTCCGAACACCTCGCGCACCACGCTGTACGCGCGCGCGACCTGGCCGACATCGACTCCGGTCTCTTCGATCGCCCGGTGCACGAACGTCGTCCCGGAGTGGTTGATCATGTCGTTGACGACCGCGGTGGTGATGATCTCGCGGTGCAGCGGATGCTTGGGCAGCTCGTCGGCGAATCGTTCGGCGAACGCCGTCGGGAAGTAGCTCGCGAGCACGTGTTGGAACCACGGCTCGTCCGGCAGCGTGGAGTCCTCGATGTGCGCGGTGAGCGTGATCTTCGAGTACGCGAGGAGCACCGCGTTCTCCGGCGAGACGAGACCGCCGTCCGCGGCCTCGCGCTTGGCGATCTCCAGGTCGTCGGGCAGGAACTCCAACGAGCGGTCCAGCTCGCCGGCCGCGGCCAGGCGCTGCATGAACCGCTGGTGCACGCCGAGCATGCGCGGGTCCAGCATCCGCGCCATGCCCAGCAGCACGTTCTGGTCGTAGTTGTCGCGCAGCACGTGCCGGGCGACGTCCTCGGTGGCGTCGGCGAGCAGCCGGTTTCGTTCGTCACGGGTGAGCGAGCCGCGCGCGACCGCCTGGTCAAGCAGGATCTTGAGGTTCACCTCGTGGTCGGAGGTGTCGACGCCGGCGGAGTTGTCGATCGCGTCGGTGTTGATCCGGCCGCCGGCCTGCGCGTATTCGATGCGCGCGCGCTGGGTGAGGCCGAGGTTGCCGCCCTCGCCGACGACCTTGCAGCGCAGCTGGTTGGCGTCGACGCGCAGGGTGTCGTTCGCCTTGTCCCCGGCCGCCGACTGCGGCTCGTAGGATGCCTTGACGTAGGTGCCGATGCCGCCGTTCCACAGCAGGTCGACCGGCGCCAGCAGGATCGCGTGCAGCAGCTCGGTCGGCGCGAGCGCGGTCGTCCCCTCGGCCAGTCCGAGCGCCTCGGCAATCTGCGGGCTGATCGGCACCGACTTGGCGGTCCGCGGGTAGACGCCCCCGCCGGCCGAGATCAGCGCCGGGTCGTAGTCCGCCCACGATGAGCGCGGCAGGTCGAACAGCCGTCGGCGCTCGGCGAACGACGTCGCGGGGTCGGGGTCCGGGTCGAGGAAGACGTGCCGATGATCGAACGCCGCCAGCAAGCGGATCTGCTCGGACAGCAGCATGCCGTTGCCGAACACGTCGCCGGACATGTCACCGATCCCGACAACCGTGAACGGCTCGCGGGAGACGTCCACGCCAAGCTCTCGGAAGTGGTACTTCACCGATTCCCACGCGCCGCGCGCAGTGATGCCCATCGCCTTGTGGTCATAGCCCACCGAGCCGCCTGAGGCGAACGCGTCGCCGAGCCAGAAGCCGTAGTCGATCGCGATGCCGTTGGCGATGTCGCTGAACGTCGCGGTGCCCTTGTCCGCGGCGACGACGAGGTAGGGGTCGTCGGCGTCGTAGCGGCGGGTCCGCGGCGGATGCTCGACCTGACGCGTGGCGCCCCCGTCCGCGCCGGTGCTGACCACGTAGTTGTCGGTGACGTCGAGCAGCGCCGAGATGAACGCGCGGTAGCAGGCGACGCCCTCGTCCAGCCAGGCGCCGCGATCGACGGCAGGGTCGGGCAGGCGTTTGCCGACGAACCCGCCCTTCGCCCCGGTCGGCACGATCACCGCGTTCTTGACCATCTGCGCCTTGACCAGGCCGAGGATCTCGGTGCGGAAATCCTCACGCCGGTCCGACCAGCGCAGCCCGCCGCGGGCCACCGCGCCGAAGCGCAGGTGCACGCCCTCCACGCGCGGCGAGTACACCCAAATTTCGAACTTCGGCCGGGGCTGCGGCAGGTCCGGCACCCGCCGCGGATCGAGCTTGACAGCGAGGGTGTCGCGCCGCTGGCCGGTCTCGTCGGTGCGGTAGGCGTTGGTGCGGGTCGTGGCGTTGATGAGGCCGAGGAACGAGCGCAGGATGCGGTCCTGGTCGAGGCTCGCGACGCCGGCCAGCAGCGCCTCGAGGTGTGCCAGCCGGCTCGTCTGACCGTCGACGAGCGGCGCTTCGGTGTCCCGGTCGGGATCGAAACGGGACTCGAACAGCTCGACCAGCTCGACCGCGATGTCGCAGTGTTCCACCAACGCCTGCTCGAGGTAACCCTGGCTGTAGGCGGTGCCGACCTGGCGCAAGTACTTGGCGTAGGCGCGCAAGACGTTCACCTGCCACCACGTGAGCCGGCTGCGCACGACGAGCGCGTTGAGCCCGTCCTGCTCGATGCCGTCGAGCCAGAGCAGCCGGATCGTGTCGATGAAATCGTCGGCGTGCTGCTGGTCGAACTCGACGCCGCGGGGCAGCCGCAGCCCGAAGTCGTAAATCCACGTGGACTCGCCGGCGCCCACGGCCAGCTCGTAGGGCCGCTCGTCGAGGACCTCGACGCCCATGGACGTGAAGGTCGGCAGCACCCGCGCCAACGACACCGCCCGGCCGGTGCGAAACACCTTGAGCCGGCGGTCCGCCGCGTCGTGCTTGCCGGGGGTGTAGAGGTCGAAGGCAAGGCCGTTGTCGGCCGGCAGCTCGGCGAGCCGGGTGAGGTCTCGGACGGCCGTCGGCGCGCGGAAGTCCTCCTTGTATGCCTCGGGCAGCCCCTTCGCGTAGGAGCGCATCACCCGCCCCGCCGCGTCGTCGCCGACGGCGAGGGCGAGCAGGTCGGCGAGATCGTCGCTCCAGCGCCGGGTGACCTGGGCGACCTCCTCCTCGACGATCCGCCGCTCGGGCGAGGGCGGCTGCGCGCCCGGCCGCACCGCGATCAGCAGCTGCATCCGGGCCAGCCCGAGCTCCACGATCCGGTCGTCGGCGCCGATCAGCTCGCCCGGCCAGTGCCCGCACACGACGTCGGTGACGCGGCGGCGGGTGTCCGGGCCGAACCGGTCGGCCGGGAAGTAGACCAGCACGGTGATGAAGTCGCGATTGAGGTGGGTGCGCGCGAACACGCCGACGGTGCCGTGATCGGCCCGATCGGCCACGAGCTGGGAGAGCCGCAGCAAGTCGGTGGTGGGCGCTTCGAGCAGCTCGTCGCGGGGCAGCGTGCGCAGCGCGGCCAGCAGCCGGCGGCTGGTGTGGCTGTCCGGCCGCACGCCCGAGCGCAGCAGGATCTCGGCGATCCGGCGGCGCACGACCGGCACCCGGCCGACGGTGCCGTCCTCGGCGCTCGCGAGCAGGCCGAGGAAGACGTGGATCATCTGCGGCTCGGCCCCGCCGGCGGGCGTCACGACCGTGACGCAGTCGTAATGCGCGCTTCGTCGCACGGTCGACACCAACGGCGACTTGAAGATCACCAGCGGCGCGCCGCTGCGGTACGCGGGCAGCAGCTCGAGAGGCGAGACGCGGGCCCGGCCGCGCAGCACCCCGGATTCGCGACGCGCGCTGCCCTGCGGCCGAGGGCTGGCCAGCTCGTTGGCCGAATACGCGGCGTGTCCCAGGATCAGGAAGTTGCCGTCGGCCAACCAGCGCAGCAGGGCGCCGGCCTCAGCGCTCGTCTCGCGGTCGAACTCGCCAGGCTCTGAGCGCAGCCGGTCGGCCAGCTCTCTGATCAGGTTGTACATGTGCGGCGCGTCCTCGACGGCGTTGAGCACGTCGTCGAGAACGTCGTCGAGGTCGTGGGCCAGTTGCTCGCGCTCGTCGGCCGGCACCGGATCGAGTTCGATGTGCACCCAGGACTCGACCAGCGCGCCGTCGGGCAGCTCCGCGTTGTCGTCGACGTCGTGCAGCACCGCCATCGCGCCGTCGGAATCGCGGCTCACGACCAGCTGCGGATGCAGCACGTGCCGCGCCGGCCGGCCGCGCCGGATCAGCTCGGCGCGCAGCGACTCGACGATGTACGGCGCGTCTTCGCAGACGATGTCGACGGCGGTGTCCGGCGGTGCTGTCCTCGCACTTCCGGACGCGCGCGGCGGACCGGCTTCGGCCGCCGGCAGGTCGGCGATCCGCAGCAGCGATTCGCCCCACGGGCGGCTGCGCCCGAAGGCGAACGCGTCCGCGGCGAGCCGGGCGAGCGCCTCACCCGGCCGGCCGGGCAGCTGACTGGCGGCATGGGCGAGGAATCGGCGCGCGAACACCGCCGGGTCGGCGCCGACGTGCGTGCCGGTCATGGGTCACCTCGTTGTGACTGGCCCCGTGCTGCGAGTGCGGGGCGGCTGGCGGACGCCTCGCTCGTCGGCGTCATTGCCTCCATCCTGTCACTGCCGCGGTCCGGGCAGGAGGTGCAGGATCGAGGGATGATCGGCGACTTGCCCCAACCAACTGGCCCGGCTCGACCGACTCGCCCGCTGCCGACGAGCGCTTCCTACGGCATCACGGTGCGCATCTATGCGCCGCCGTCGGCGTCGGTGGTCGGCGAGCTCGCGATCGCGGTCGGCGGCGCGGGCGGCCTGGTCACGGCCATCGACGTGAGCGAGTCCCGACCAGACCGGGTCACGATCGACGTCAGCTGCTCCGCGGTGAACGGCGAGCACGCGGCAGAGATCGTCGAGGCGATGCGTGGCGTGCCCACGGTGACCGTGCACCGGGTCAGCGACCGGACCTTCCTGTTGCACATCGGCGGCAAGATCTCCGTGCAGCCGAAGGTGGCGCTGCGTACCCGCGACGACCTGTCGATGGCGTACACCCCGGGTGTCGGGCGGGTGGCGCTGGCGCTTGCGCAGCACCCGGAGGACGTCGTCAAACTGACGATCAAGGGAAACTCGGTCGCCGTCGTCACCGACGGGTCGGCGGTGCTCGGGCTGGGCAACATCGGCCCGGGCGCGGCGCTGCCGGTGATGGAGGGCAAGGCGGCGCTGTTTAAGCGGTTCGCCGACATCGACGCGTGGCCGATCTGCCTCGACACCCAGGACGCCGACGAGATCGTGCAGGTGGTCCGGGCGATCGCGCCCGGCTTCGGCGGCATCAACCTCGAGGACATCAGCGCCCCGCGGTGCTTCGAGATCGAACGTCGGCTGCGCGAGCAGCTCGACATCCCGGTGTTCCACGACGACCAGCACGGCACCGCGATCGTGGTGACGGCGGCGCTGACGAACGCGCTACGGTGCGTGTCCAAGACGCTGGCCACAGCCCGGATCGCGGTGGCCGGCGGCGGGGCGGCGGGCACCGCGATCGTCACGCTGCTGCTCTCCGCCGGCGCCAAGAACGTGCTCGTCTGGGACCGAGCAGGCATCCTGGCCCCCGGCGACCCGCGCCTAGACGACGCGAAACAACGCCTCGCCGAGCAGACCAACCCGGCCGGCGTCACCGGCGACCTGCACGACGCGTTGCGCGGGGCGGACGTGTTCATCGGCGTCAGCGCGCCGAACGTGCTGGCCGCCGAATGGCTGCGCGACATGGCGGCCGATCCGGTGGTGTTCGCGCTGGCGAATCCCGATCCGGAGGTGGACGTCGACGCCGCGCAGCAACTCGCGGCCGTCGTCGCCACCGGCCGCAGCGACTACCCGAATCAGATCAACAACGTGCTCGCGTTTCCCGGCGTGTTCCGCGGCCTGCTCGACGCCCGGGCCCGCGAGGTGACGACCCCGATGCTGCTCTCGGCGGCCGACGCCCTTGCCCGCTGCGTGTCGGCCGAGCAGCTCAACAGCGCCTACATCATCCCGTCGGTGTTCGACCCGGCGGTGCCGACGGCGGTGGCGGCCGCCGTGCGCGAGGCGGCCGCCGACGGCGGGTCCTGACCAGCAGGGCCCGTCAGTGGTCACCCGTCAGTGGTCACTTCCGCAGGTCAGTGGGCGCCTACAACCGCCCACTGACAGCGCAACTGACCACTGCCGCGACGCGGACGGGTCAGCCGGCTGGCGCGAGGGCCTCGGCGGCCGCCAGGAAGGCGTCGTTCTCGGTCGGATTGCCAATAGTCACCCGCACTCCGGAGTCGGCGAACGCGCGCACGACCACCTTGTGCTCCTCGCACCGCGCGGCCCAGGCAAGTGTCGCGGCGCCGAGCGGCAGCCAGACGAAGTTCGCCTGCGACGGCGGCACGGCGTAGCCGAGGCGCAGCAACGCGTCCCGCACGCGGGCCCGCTCGGCGCCGACCTCGCGCACCCGTTCGACCATCTGCGCCTGGGCGGCCGGCTCGAGCGAGGCGAGCGCGGCGGCCTGGGCGACCGTCGAGATCGAGAACGGCACCTGGGTCTGAGCCAGCGCGGCGGTGATCGCCGGGTCGGCGGCGATCGCGTAGCCGACCCGCAGCCCGGCCAGCCCGTACGCCTTGGAGAAGGTGCGCAGCACCACGAGGTTGGGGAACTCGGCCAGCAGCGTCAGCCCGTCCGGGACGTCGGGGTCGGCGACGAATTCGCGGTACGCCTCGTCCAGGGCGACGACGACGTCCGGCGGCACCGCGCGTAGGAACCGGACCAGCGCTTCGCGGCCGACCGCCGTGCCGGTCGGGTTGTTCGGGTTGCAGACGAAGAGCAGCCGGGTCTTGCCGGTGATCCGCTCGGCCATGCCGGCGAGGTCGTGCACGTGCTCGACCAGCGGCACCTGGATCGCGGACGCGCCGCTGACCGCGGTGATGATCGGATAGGCTTCGAACGAGCGCCAGGCGAACACGATCTCGTCGTCTGCGTCCGCGACCGCCTGCACCAGCTGCGTGCACAGGGCGACCGATCCGCCGCCGACCCGCACCTGGTCGCGCCGCACGCCCAATCGCTGTGCCAGGGCGTCGGTCAGCGCGGCGGCGCCGTTGTCGGGGTACCGGTTGGCCTGCGCGGCGACGGCGGCGATGCGCTCGATCACGTGCGGCAGCGGCGGGTAGGAGGTCTCGTTGCTCGCCAGCTTGATCGCGCCCGGCACGCTGCGGCCCGGCACGTAGGCCGGGAGCCGCTCGAGCATCGGCCGCAGCGACAGGCTCATCCGGGGCCCCTGCGGAATCGCGAGTGTTCTTTGCGAGCGATTTCGTGGGGTGATCTCATCCGGGGCCGCTGCGGAATCGCGAGTGTTCTTTGCGAGCGATTTCGTGGGGTGAGCTCATCTATCCGCTTCCTTCCGACGGGCGGGTGGGTTGTACCGCTCGACCCGCGCCTTGCGGCCCTTGATGAGGGTCGCCTGCAGCGCGGCGACCACCTCCGCCTCGGCGGCGGCGGGAATCTCGACCGTCGAGTACTTGTGGGTGATCTCGATCGCGCCGATCTGCCGGCCGGACAGACTGGTCTCGCCGGCGATCGCGCCGACCAGATCCTGCGGCCGGATCTTCGCCGCGTGTCCGAGGCTGACGAAAATGCGGGTGGTCGGGCCGTGGTCGCGAGTGCGCGCGCCGCCGTTGCCGGCGAGTCCGGCGCCGTGCCCGGATCCGTGCCCGGATCCGTGTCCTGTTCCGTGTCCTGAGCCGGGCGGGCGGCCGGCGCGTGCGTCCTGATCCTCGGCACGTGCCGCCACGACCGGGATGTCGGTGTCGTCCTCGTCGACCCCGCTGGCCTCGTGCGCGAGCCGCACGGCGGCGAGCGCGATCTCGACGAGGTCGTGCTCGTCGCCCAGGGTGTCGACGACGACGCGATAGCGCTCGTTGCCGTCCGGGTCCGCGAGCGCGTCGGACAGCGCGGCCCGGGTGAGCTCGAGGCGGCGGGTGCGCAGATCGGCGACGGTCGGCAGCGTCTCGACGGCGATCTTCACCCGCGTCGCCTTCTCGATCGCCTTGAGCAGGCGATGGTGGCGCGGCTCGACGAGCGTGATCGCGACGCCGTCGCGGCCGGCCCGCCCGACCCGCCCGATGCGGTGCACGTAGGCGTCCGGGTCGGAGGGGACGTCGTAGTTGACGACGTGGGTCAGGTGGTCGATGTCGAGGCCGCGGGCGGCGACGTCGGTGGCGACGAGCAGCTCGGCGCTGCGATTGCGCACCCGGGACATGACGCGGTCGCGCTGGTCCTGCGTCATGCCGCCGTGCAGGGCCTCCGCGCGGTAGCCGCGCGCGCCCAGCGTCTCGCCCAGGGTGTCGACCTCTTCGCGGGTGCGGCAGAAGACCACGGCGGCCGTCGGCGCCTCGACGTCGAGGATTCGCCCGAGCGCGGACGCCTTGTGCTGCCGCTGCACCAGGTAGGCCACCTGGCGCACCCGGGCCGTGCCGGCCGCGGACTGGTCGCGGGTGATGCGGACGGTCACCGGGTCGCGCAGGTAGCGGCGCACCAACCCGTCGATCCGGGCGGGCAGCGTGGCGGAGAACAGGACGGTCTGCCGGCCGGCCGGCACCGCCGTCATGATCGCCTCGATGTCCTCGGCGAAGCCCATGTCGAGCATCTCGTCGGCCTCGTCGAGAACGACGGTGCTCAGGTCGGCGAAACTCACGGTCGACCGAGTGAGGTGGTCGATGGCCCGGCCGGGGGTCGCGACCACCACGTCCACGCCCGACTCGAGCGCCCGGATCTGCCGGCCGATCGGCTGGCCGCCGTAGACGGCGAGGACCCGCGCGCCGAGCGGGCGGCCGTAGCGGTGGACGGCCTCGGCGACCTGGATGGCCAGCTCGCGGGTGGGCACGAGAACGAGCGCCTGGGGCGCGGACCCGCCCGGGACGATGCGCTGCAGCAGCGGCAGCGCGAAGGCCGCAGTCTTGCCGGTGCCGGTGGCCGCCTGCCCGACGACGTCTGCGCCGCGGAGCAGGGCGGGGATCGCCTCGCGCTGGATCGGCGTCGGTTCCTCATACCCGAGCGCGTCGAGCGCCTGCTGCAGCTCAGCCGCCAGACCGAGGGAGTCGAAGGACGTCACACCGACCAGCCTCGCACGTCCGCGCCCGCCGCTTTCCGCGCTTCCCCGCGCTCAATCTCGGATCGCGGCCACCGCGGCCAGTACGGCGAACACCGCGAACACCGCGCCGGCGATCCGATGCACGAGATGTAGCGGCACTCGCCGGACGATGACGCTGCCGGCGACCACGGCCAGCGCGGCGACCAGCACCAACGCGACCCAGGCGCCGACCGCGGTGGCGATTGCGTGCGCGGCGCCGCTGCGGCGGGCGACGAGGCCCGCGGTCGCGATCTGGCTGGCGTCCCCCCACTCGGCGGCGAACAGCACGCCGAAGGACGTCGCGACGATGCGCCAGAAGGGCGCCGCCTCGCGTGCCTCCGCGAGCTCGGGATCCTCGTCGTCTTTGGCTAACGACTCACGGATCAGCAGCGCCGCGCCGACGGCGAACAGCCCGGCGACGACCGCCTCGACCACGCGGCGCGGCAGCAGCGTGAGCGCGCTGCCTGCGGCCGCCGCGATCGCGCACTGGACGGCGAACGCCGCGGCGACGCCGATCAGCACCGGCCGAGACCGGTAGCGCGTCGACAGGATCAGGGAGGCGACCAGAGTCTTGTCCGGCAGCTCGACCAGCAGCACGACGCCGAGAGCGATCAGCGCGGCGGTCACCTGGGACATAGCGGCCCATCCTGCCGGAGGACTATGTGCTCACCCGCCCTGGTCCGGCTGGCTGTGCGCGGCGCTCGCTTGCCGGCCGCTGGTGTCGTCGCGCTCGACGTGTCTGCCGGATTCGCGCAGCTTGCGGCCATAGCCTGATCGACGGTGCTCACCTACGTCGCGGTGTTCGCGCTGGTCCTCGGCTACCTCGCCGTCGTCGGCGCGTACTTCGCGCTGCGCACACTGGCGAAGCTTCGCCGCGCGACCGCCGTCCTGTCCCGCGGCGCACGCGGACCTGAGGCGCAGGCGTCGCTGATCGAGGCCACGCAACGCAACACCGAGCGGTGCGAGCTGATGGCCGAGGAGCTCGGGCTGCTTCGCGAGCAGGTCGCGACCGTGGCCGCCGCAGGTGGGCCAGGCGGCACGCCCGGCGCGCTGCGCAACGTCGCGTTGGTGCGCTACGACGCGTTCGGCGAGATGTCCGGGCGGCTGTCCTTCTCGCTCGCGCTGCTGGACGAGCAGGGCGACGGCGTCACGGTGAGCGCCATCGCCGGTCCGACGGACACCCGGGTATACGCAAAGGGCGTCAGCAGTGGCAAGGGCGAGAACGAGCTGTCGCCGGAGGAGCAGCAGGCGGTGTCCTCGGCACTGGCCAAGCGCCGGCTGCTGAGTCGCAAGTCCGCCTGACCCTTGCGGCGCCGTCCTCCCGACGCGCGCCACTGTCATGCCCTGCGCGCGCCATGACGGCCAGTCGCCATGACGCGGCGCCCCTCGTCGGACTCGTCATGCCCTGCGCGCGCCATGACGCACCACCGGCATGACAGCGCTCTTCCTCCGGCGCAATAGGGTCGACGCCGTGACGACGATCGCCTTCCTCGGCCCGGAAGGGACGTTCGCGCACGCCGCGCTGCGCCAGTTGCCCGTGTCGACGGATGCAAAGCTGCTGCCGATGTCGAGCGTCACGCACGCCATCGACGCGGTGCGCACGTCCGCCGCCGACGCCGCGCTCGTGCCCCTGGAGAACTCCGTCGAGGGCGCGGTGCCGGCCACGTTGGACGAGCTGGCCGCCGGCTCTCCGCTCGTCATCGCCGAGGAGACATACCTAAGGGTACGGTTCGCGCTGATCGGCCGGCCGGGCGCCGAGCTGCGCGACATCCGGACGGTGGCGACTCATCCGCATGCCGAGGCGCAGGTGCGCCGCTGGCTGATGGCGCAACTGCCCGCGGCGCAGGTGGCGCTCGTCGGCTCGACTGCCGGCGCGGCGGCGGCCGTCGCGGCCGGCGAGTGCGACGCAGCGGTTGGCGCGGCGGTGGCCGCCGAGATCTACGGGCTGCAGGTCCTCGCCGACGGCATTGCCGACAACGACAGCGCGGTGACCAGGTTCGTGCTGCTGACCCGCCCCACGCCGCCAGCGGCGCCGACCGGCAACGACCGGACCACGATTGTCGCCTACCTGCGCGCGGACCACTCCGGGGCGTTGCTGGAATTGCTCAGCGAGTTCGGCAACCGCGGCGTCAACCTGACCCGCATCGAGTCGCGGCCGACGAAGGGCCGGATCGGGCAGTACTGCTTCTCGATCGACTGCGAGGGGCATGTGGCGGACGAGCGGGTGGGCGACGCCCTGGCCGCGCTTCGCCGGATCTGCGGGGACGTCCGCTATCTCGGCTCGTACCTGCGCCGAGACGGCCTGCAGGGTGCGGTGCTGTCCGGCCGCGCCGACCGCGACTTCGTGGACGCGCGATCGTGGCTGGCGCAGGTCCGCTCGACCGGTCGGTCCTGACCGCCGGAACTGTACAGATCGCCAGAGTGCCGACCGCGCGCCCTTGTCCGACGAGGTCGGCGAGCAGCGCCGCTGATCGATCAGTGGATCAGCTCTTCCGGCCTGGGGGACGCTGGCCGGCATCCGCAACGTCCCCCGACCGGAAAACGTGATCGACCCAGGCCCTGACGCACTACCGCGGCAGCAGCAGGATCAGAGGTAGAGGCCGGTGTTCTGGTCGTTGCGCTCGGCGGCGACGGCGTGCAGGTCGCGTTCGCGCAGCAGCAGGAATTCCTCGCCCGCGATCTCGACCTCGAACCGGTCGTCCGGGCTGAACAGCACGCGGTCGCCGGACTCGACGGCGCGGACGTGATTGCCGACCGCGAGCACCTCGCCCCACATCAGCCGCTTCGAGACCTGCGCGGTGGCCGGGATGAGGATGCCGCCGGACGAGCGCCGTTCGCCGTTCTCGGTCGGCTCGCGAACGAGCACCCGGTCGTGCAGCATCTTGATCGGCAACCGCTCAGTCATGCTGCGTCACGCTACGGGCCGAGGTCCGATCTTGATGCAGATGGCGGTGCTGCTACCCGGAGATCGCATCAAGATCGCTCCGACCCCCCGAAGATCTTTGGCAACCGCGCCGATCTGGCGGCCTTCGCAGCCTCCTTGGCCGCCATCTTCGCGGCGAGCTCGGGGCCGTATCCGAGGTCGCCGCGCGGCATGACTTCGAGAAAGGGCTCGTCAGTGGGGTCGTCCCATACGTGCGGGTCGTCGAGGGCGCTGACGTCGGCCTCTTCCTCATAACTCCCGTCGGCCCAGATGTGCCAGACCAGAACGACGTCCTCGGTCGCCATGACCCGGTCGAGCGCTGCCCTGGCGTGCTCGACATACTCGCTGCGCGGCACGCGGGGTGGCGGCCCGTTCAGCTCCCAGAAAAACTCGTACAGGCCAACCCGGCCAGCCCCGAGCATGTCGCTCACTTCCTGCGCCACGCCGGCGACCACGGCCTCGTTCATCGCAGAGTCGGGTTTCCAGCAAGCGGCAGTTTGATCTTGTCGCTGTTCTGAGACACCGTCACATAAGGGCCCCAGGTGACCTCCTCCGGACGCGTGCCTTTTCCGTAACCAGGCATGATGCGAATGCGCCTGTTCGATCGCTCGGGATCGATGAATATCTCGCCGCCGCCAGACTTAGTGGGCTCGCGCTTCCAGTTCTTCGGGATGCTGGCGCGGACTCGGGACATCGTCATCCCTTCCAACAGTTGCGGGTCGAACCGTTTGGGGTTCTCGATGCCGACCAGGATGCGCCCACGGAACCCGGTCGCGATGCGCAGAGCCGCGACCTGCTCGCCGATTCGGCCCACGATCGGCAACCGGCGGGCCGCGGTCACGCTCGCCGCGGCCGCGCGCATCCGCAGCACGGCCTGCAACTCGGCGCTCAACGCCCGCGCCGTGTCCAGGACCGCGGCCACCTTCGCCTGCACCAGCCGCACGGCAACCGCGAATGCCTCGATCAGCTGCCGCACCCTGGCCGCGATCGCCGCCAACCGGCCCGCCTCGATGGCCTGCGTCGGAGCTTGCGCCGCCCCCGCCGTCACGATGGACGCCAGGAATCCGACGCCCTCGATCAGCCCGGTCTGCCACGCGAGGTCGCCGAGGGCGTCGAGCACCGACGAACGCGCGACGTCGAGGTGCCGCGCATATTCCTCGCACCCCTCGGCGAGCGAGTTGTAGACCGCGCCCAACCGCTGCATCCGAGCGCGCATTGCGAGGCAGACGGTCCCTATGTCGTCGGCCTCGGGCAGCTGGTCGAGGATGAACCGCACCGACGCCAACCACACCATGTCGGCCGCGTCGGTCACCGCGTCCGCCGCCCGACGCCACGCGGCGGCGCATGCTCGCAGCCGGTCCTGGTGCCCGTTCGGCCAGACGCGGCCGATCAGGTCCTCGACGATCGACCAGCCCGTCGGCGCACCGGCTCCGACGCCGGTCGCGGTGGGCGGCGAGCAGGTCATGCTGATCGCGGCGTCGCCAGGCAGCCGTGCGGTCTGCGCCGCGATCGCCGCGCGGGCGCCCGGCGAGGACGCCGCGTCCGCCGCCTCGTAATTCAGTGCGGAGAACTCGAACAGCTCGGCCAGGTTGTAGCAGGCGTTCACGGTGTCCCGGCCGGCAACGAGCGCCGCCGCCGCGGCCGGGTCGTAGCTCTGCGCCCACGCCCGGCCGGCCGGGTCGTCGCCGGCCATCCCGCCGCAGCCGTTCAACGCGTCCGACAGCCCGAAGACGGCCGTCTGCGACGGCTTGCCGACGGAGTGGAACACGAGGTTCGCCGCGTCGACGAAGTCCGCGGTTTCGACGACCAGCATGGCCGTCATTGCGCCCACATCCGGCGGTTCACCGTCGCCGCGGCCGAATAGTTCGCATGCGCGGTGGCGAGGATGGACGACAGCGTCGCGAGGGCGTGCCTCGTCTCCGCGGCCCCCGCCGACCACGCCGCGTGCGCTGCGGAATGGGCCTGCGCCGCCTCGCCGGTCCACGACACGGGCAGCGCCCGAACCCGCCGGTCGACGTCGTCGTGGGCGGCAGCCAGCCGCGCCGCGTACCGCTCCATCCGGACCACCAGCTCGGCCAACGCCGGCAGGTCGAGCGCCAAGCGGGTCATCCGCCCTCCTTCGTCGGGCGATGACGGCGTGCTGGCCACATTGATGACCTCGCAAGCTCGGTCACGACGCCGCCCGCCGAACCGCGGCGTCGACCGCCGCGTCCGCGCCGGCGTAGTCGCTGCCGGCCGCGCCCACCGCCTCGCCGAGCAAGTCCAGCGCGCCGAGCATCGCCACGATCCCGTCGACCCAGCCGTCCCAGCCGGCGCGGAACACCGTGCCGGCCGGCGACTGCCAACCGTTCGACAGAGTGTCGGCGGCCGCGGCGCGAAGCTCGGCGAGCCCGTCGCGCGCCGCCGCCGCGGCGCCCCGCACCGCCCGCTCGACCTCGGCGAGCTGTGCCGGATCGACCCGGTATCCGCCCATCGCCCGCCCCCGTTCGGTGTGTCCGGCGAGAGCGTAAGCAGTTTGAGACCGCGTCCGGACGGCCTGTGGACAACCGTGGCCGGACAATCGCCAAGGGCCGCTCAGTAACCTGAGGACTGTGATCGATCTGAAGCTGGTCCGCGACGACCCGGACGCCGTGCGCGCGTCCCAGCGGCTGCGCGGGGCGGACGAGTCGCTGGTCGACGCCCTGCTCGCCGCCGACGACGCCCGCCGGGCCGCGGTCACCCGGGCGGACGGGCTGCGGGCCGAGCAGAAGACGATCGGCCGCGAGGTCGCGAGGGCCAGCGCCGAGGACCGGCCGCACGTCCTGACCCGCGCTCGCCATCTCGCCGACGACGTCAAGACGGCCGAGGCCGAACAGCAACGCGCCGACGACGCGCTGCGAGAAGCGCACCTCGCGATTGCCAACATCGTCGAGGACGGCGTGCCGCCCGGCGGTGAGGACGATTTCGTGACGCTCGAAATCGTCGGCGCCCCGCCGTCCGTCGCCGACCCGAAGGACCACGTCGAGATCGGCGCCGGGCTCAGCGCGATCGACACCGAACGTGGCGCGAAGGTGTCCGGCGCGCGGTTCTACTTCCTCACCGGCATCGGCGCGCAGCTTGAGCTCGCGCTTGTCAACATGGCGATGGCGCAGGCGATGGACGCCGGGTTCACGCCGGTCATCGCGCCTGCGCTGGTCAAGCCGGAGATCATGGCCGGCACCGGATACCTCGGCGCGCACGCCAGCGAGGTCTACCGGCTGGCCGACGACGACCTGTACCTCGTCGGGACCTCGGAGGTCGCGCTCGGCGGCTACCACTCGGGCGAAATCCTGGACGAGCTGCCGCGTCGCTACGCCGGCTTCTCCAGCTGCTTCCGCCGCGAGGCCGGCAGCTACGGAAAAGACACCAAGGGCATCATCCGCGTGCACTGGTTCGACAAGGTGGAGATGTTCTCCTACGTCGAGGCCGCCGACGCCAAGGACGAGCACCGGCGGCTGCTCGCGTGGGAGCGCGAGTTCATGGACTCCCTCGAGCTCGCCTACCGGGTGATCGACACCGCCGCCGGCGACCTGGGCGCCAGCGCGTCCCGCAAGTTCGACATCGAGGCGTGGTTCCCGTCGCAAGCGGCCTACCGCGAGTTGACGTCGACGTCGAACTGCACCACGTTCCAGGCTCGGCGGCTGAACGTCCGCACTCGGGGCGCTGCGCAGGATCGCGGAACCGAGCCGGTCGCCACGCTGAACGGGACGCTGTGCGCGGTCGCCCGCACCATCGCCTGCCTGCTGGACCACCATCAGCAGCCGGACGGGACGGTGTACGTGCCGCAGGCGCTGCGGCCCTACCTCGGCGGCCGCGAGCTGCTGACACCATGATCAACCCGTCATGATCAACCCGTCATGATCAAGCTGTTCGCCACCGACCTTGACGGCACCCTGCTGCGCAGCGACAACACCGTGTCCGACCGGACGCGGGCGGCCCTGCGCTCGGCTGCCGACGCCGGCCTGGTCGTCGCGTTCGTCACCGGCCGCCCGCCGCGCTGGCTGGACGTGCTGGTGGAGGAGACCGGGCACGTCGGCGTCGCCGTTGGGGCGAACGGCGCGGTGCTCTACGACATGGCCGCCGAGGAGTTGCTGAGCGTCCACGCGCTCGAGCCGGAGTTGATGCGCGAGCTCGGCGCAGAGCTGCGCACCGCGTTTCCCGCCGTCAATTTCGCCGTCGAGTACGGGCACGGCTTCGCCGCCGAGAAGGACTACGTCCACGACTGGCAGATCAGCCCCAGCCACGACCGCCGCGGCTCGCCGATCGCCCGGCCGGTCATCGCGGACTTCGCCGAGATCACCGCCGATCCCGGCGTCAAGCTGCTCGCGAAGGACCGCGCCGCCGACGCCGACGAGTTCCTCGCCGCGGCGCTCGACCTGGTGGGCGGCCGCGCGACGATCACGCATTCGTCGTCGTTCGGGCTGTTGGAGATCTCCGCGCCGGGCGTCACCAAGGCCACCGGGCTGGCCGAGTTGGCGGCGCGGCACGGCGTCGGCGCTGACCAGGTCGTCGCGGTCGGCGACATGCCCAACGACATCGCGATGCTGCGCTGGGCCGGCCGGTCGTACGTGGTGGCCGACGCGCATCCGGCCGCGGTCGCCGCGGCGGACGAGGTCATCGGCAGCAACGACGACGACGCCGTCGCGAAGCTGATCGAGTCGCTGCTGCCCTGAGCCCTGACAAAACCTCGAGCCCTCGATGATCTCGGCCGGATCCCGCGTTTTCGCGCGGTTCCGCCGAGATCATCGCGAGAGTTGCTCCCGCAGCGCAACGCGATTGATCTTGCCGCTCGTCGTCTTCGGCAGCTCGGGCACGAACCAGATCCGCCGCGGGTACTTGTACGGCGCGGTTTCGGCGCGCACGAACGCCTGCAGCTCGCTCACCAGTTCGGGGGACGCCGGGCCGGGGTCTCTCAGCACCACCGCCGCGGCCACCACCTGGCCGCGCGCATCGTCGGCCACCCCGAAAACCGCGCACTCGCGCACCGCGGGATGCCCGCTCAGCGTCGACTCCACCTCCGCCGGGCCGATCCGGTAGCCGGAGCTGATGATCACATCGTCGGCCCGCGCCTCGAAGAACAGCCAGCCGTCGTCGTCGCGGCGCACCTGGTCACCGGTGTGCCACGGGCCGGCCGGCGCCGGCGACCCGTCGTAGCCGAGGAAGAACGTCGGGACGCTCGCCGGGTCGAGGACGAGCTCGCCGTCGACGACTTCCGCCCGCACCCCGGGCAACGGCCGGCCCATCGACCCAGGCGGCGCGCTCTCGCCCGGCCGCACGCCGGTGACCTGGCCGGTCTCGGTCTGCCCGTACCCGTCGGAGATCTCGAGGCCGGTCTGCGTGCGCCATGCCTCGAAGGCCGGCACGCCGAGCGGCTCGCCGGCGGTGATCGCCCGGCGCAGCGACGGCAGCGGCCCGATCGGCCCGGCCGCGGCGATCAGCCGATACTCGGTCGGCGCCATGCACAGCACCCGCACCCCTTCGGCGCGAACGGTGGCCAGCCGGCGGGCCGGGACGAAGCGCTCGTCCTGCAGCAACGCGGCAGCCCCGCCGAACCACGGCGCCAGGAAGCTGTTGCGCGCCGACTTCGACCAGCCCGGCGCGGCCGTCGACCACACCAGCTCGCCCGGGCGCGCGGCCATCCACTCGGCCGCTTGCAGCTGCTGGCCGGCGACGTAACGCTGCCCGTGCGTCACCAGCTTCGGCTCGCCGCTCGTCCCGGACGTGAACAGCACGAACGCCGGGTCCGTCGGGCCGAGCCCGGCGAACGGCGCCTGCGGGTCGCCGCCGAGCAACGACGCGGCCGGCACGTCGAGCACCGGGCAACCCGGCGCCGCAGCGTCGACCACCGCGCGATTGCGCACGTCGGCGAGCACCAGCGCCGGCCGGGCGCGGCGCAGTCGCAGCTGCAGGTCCTTGGGCCGCAGCTGCTCGCTGCACGGCAGCGTCGCGACGCCGATGCGCAGCCCGGCCAGGATCGACACGACGTATTCGACGGTGTTGCCGACGAGCGTCAGCACCGTCTCGCCGCGCGCCACCCCGCGGTCGAGGTAGGCGTTGGCAAGCGATCCGCTGGCCGCCAGCAGCTCGCCGAACGTCCACTCCCGGCGGGCGCCGTCGGCGGCCAGCGTGACGACGGCCAGCTCGCCTGCCGGCCGGCCGGCGACGACGTCGCGGACGAAGTTCACCTACAGGTACTGGCCGGTGCCGCGGCCGCCGTGCTCTTCGTCGTCGCCGGAGGCCGGCGTCAGCCGCACACCGGGCGGCATGATCATCTGACCGCCCGGGCCGACGATGACGTGCTGGCCGCCGTCCCCGCCGCCGGGCAGCGCCCGGCGGCGGATCTCCTCCAGCTGCTGGCGGGCGACCATCTGCTGCGCGAACAGCGCCGTCTGGATGCCGTGGAACAAGCCCTCCAGCCAGCCGACGAGCTGCGCCTGGGCGATCCGCAGCTCTGCCTCGGACGGCGTCTCGCCGCCGAACGGGATCGTGATGCGGTCAAGCTCTTCGCGCAGTTCCGGCGCGAGGCCCGTTTCGAGCTCGCGGATCGAGGATTCGTGGATCTCCCGCAGCCGCGCCCGGCCGGCTTCGTCCAGCGGCGCGGCGCGGACCTCTTCGAGCAGCTGCTTGATCATGGTGCCGATGCGCATCACCTTCGCCGGCTGCTGCACCTGGGCGGAGATCGCGTCGTCCTCGGTGACGTCGACGACGCCGGCCGGATCGGCCGCGCCGGCCGCCTGCGTGCCGGACGCCTGCGTGCCGGCGCCCTGCGGGTGGGCAATGCTGTCGCTGGGCTCGCTCACGTCGTCCAGTCTGCCTCGCCGCGCCGATGGACTGCCGCTCAGGGCACGCGCAGGACCACCTTGCCGATGTGCTCGCTGGAATCGACGAGCCGGTGCGCCTCGCCGGCGTCGTCGAGGGTCAACACGCGGTCCACGATCGGGCGCACCGCGCCGGACTCGATCATCGGCCAGACGTTGGCTTGCGTCTCGGCGACGATCTCCGCCTTCTGCGCCAGCGATCGGCCGCGCAGGCCGGCCGCGTGGATCGTGATCCGCTTGCTGAGCACGGCGCCGAGGTTGAGCTCGCCCCTGACGCCGCCCTGCAGGCCGAGCACGATCAGCCGGCCGCCGACCCCGAGCGCCGCGATGTTGCGCGGGAGGTAGCTGGCCCCCATGTTGTCGAGCAGGACGTCGAGACCGGCGCCGTCGGTGAGCTCCCGGACGACCTCCTCGAACTCCTCCTCGCGGTAGTTGATCGGGTGGTCGGCGCCCAGGCTGCGGCAGACATCGACCTTGCGCTTGGTGCCGGCGGTGCAGAAGACCTCGGCGCCGAACCGGTGCGCCACCTGGATCGCCATCGTGCCGATGCCGCTCGAGCCGCCGTGGACAAGGAAGCGCTCGCCCGGCTGCAGCCGGCCGGCGAGCGGACCGAACACCATCGACCAGACCGTGCACGCGGCCTCCGGCAGCGCGGCGGCGTCGACCAGTGAGACGCCAGCCGGCACCGGCAGCAACTGGCCGACCGGCACCGCGACCTGCTCGGCATAACCGCCGCCGGCCAGCAGCGCGCAGACCTGATCGCCGACCTCCCAGCCCGCGACCGTCTCGCCGACCGCGGCGATCGTGCCGGCGCACTCCATGCCGAGGTACGGCGACGCGCCGTCCGGCGGCGGGTAGTTGCCCTGCCGCTGCAGCAGGTCGGCGCGGTTGATCGCGGTGGCGGCGACCCGGATGAGGACATCGTCCGGCCCGGGGGTCGGGTCGGGCACCTCTTGGACCTCGAGGACCTCGGGTCCGCCGGGCTCAGTGATCACGACAGCGCGCACGCCGTCGACCGTACTGTGACGCCCATGCCTCGCATCACCGTCGGCGCCGGGCCGCTGACCGAAGCCGATGTCGTCGCCGTCGCCCGGCTCGGCGCCGGCGTCGAATTGGCCGCTTCGGCACAGGCGGTGATCGCGCGATCGCGGGCGATCGTCGAGGCGCTGGCTGGCGATGCCGAGCCGCACTACGGCATCTCGACCGGGTTCGGCGCCCTGGCCATGAAGCACATTCCACTCGAGCGCCGCGCGCTGCTGCAGCGCTCGCTGATCCGCTCACACGCCGCCGGCTCCGGCCCCGAGGTCGAGCGCGAGGTCGTCCGGGCGATGATGCTGCTGCGGCTGGCCACGCTCGCCACCGGGCACACCGGCGTCCGCCCGCAGACGGCCGCCGCCCTCGCCGGGCTGCTGAACGCCGGGCTGACGCCGGTGGTCCGCGAGTTCGGCTCGCTGGGCTGCTCGGGCGACCTCGCGCCGCTCGCGCACGTCGCGCTCGCACTGCTCGGCGAGGGGACGATCCGCACGTCGGGCGGCACGGCGCTGCCGGCGGCCGACGCGCTCGCCGGGCACGGCCTCGCGCCGGTGGACCTCGCCGAGAAGGAGGGCCTGGCGCTGATCAACGGCACGGACGGGATGCTCGGCCAGCTGCTGCTGGCCTGCGCCGACCTCGACCTGCTGCTGCGCACCGCCGACCTGAGCGCCGCGATGAGCGTCGAGGCGATGCTCGGCACCGCGCGGGTCTTCGGCGCCGACCTGCAGGCGCTGCGTCCGCAGCCCGGCCAGGCGGTGGCCGCCGCGAACATGACCGCGCTGCTCGCCGGCTCGCCGATCGTGGCCTCGCACGCCGGGCCGGACTGCGTGTACGTGCAGGACGCGTACTCGATGCGCTGCGCCCCGCAGGTCGCCGGGGCCGCTCGGGACACCCTCGCCCATGCCCGGACGGTGGCCGGCCACGAGCTGGCGGCCGCCGTCGACAACCCGGTCGTGCTGCTGGACGACCTGGACGACGTGGACGACGTCGACGGCTCTGTCGGGGCCGGCGAGCAGGTGCAGTCGAACGGCAACTTCCACGGCGCGCCGGTGGCCTACGTGCTCGACTTCCTCGCCATCCCCGCCGCCGACGTCGCCTCGATCAGCGAGCGGCGCACCGACCGGATGCTCGACGCGACGCGCTCCCGGGGGCTGCCGCCGTTCCTCGCCGACGACCCCGGCGTCGACTCCGGCCACATGATCGCCCAATACACCCAGGCGGCGCTGGTGTCGGAGCTCAAACGCCTGGCGGCGCCGGCCAGCGTCGACTCGATCCCGTCGAGCGCGATGCAGGAGGACCACGTCTCGATGGGCTGGTCGGCCGCGCGCAAGCTGCGCCGCTCGGTGGACGCGCTCACCCGGGTGCTCGCCATCGAGCTGCTGACCGCGGCGCGAGCGCTTGAGCTGCGCGCGCCGATCGCGCCAGGGCCGGCGACCGGCGCGGTCGTGGCCGCGCTGCGGGAGACCGTGCCCGGCCCGGGGCCTGACCGGCACCTGTCGCCGGAGATCGAGGCGGCGGTGGAGTTCGTCCGATCCGGCGCCGCGGTGGCCGCGGCCGACGCTACGCTGCCCGCTCCGCTGCGCTGACGGCCGGTCAGGGTGCGCGGGATCCTCGTTCCCGCTCCTGTGCGACGAGTTCGTCGAGATCGGCGAGCCGATCGAGGCCGCGCAGTGGCTGCGCCATCCGGTGGTTGCCGGCCAGCCGCTGCCGATTGCGGTCGAGGAAGGCCCAGTAGCCCGCCGTGAACGGACACGCGTTTTCCCCCACGCGCACCTTCGGGTCGTACCGGCAGCCGCCGCAGTAGTCGCTCATCCGGTTGATGTAGGCGCCGCCGCCGGCGTAGGGCTTCGTCGTCATGACGCCGCCGTCCGCATGCTGGGACATGCCGACGACGTTCGGCGTCATCACCCACTCGTAGCCGTCGACGAACGCGCGATGGAACCAGTCGCTCACCTCGCTCGGGCGCCAGCCGCGCTGCATCGCGTAATTGCCGAGCACCATCAGCCGCGGGATGTGGTGCGCCCAGCCGTGCTCGGACACGTTCTTCAGCACGTCGGACAGGCAGACGGCGTCGACGGAATCGTGGTCGAGCTCGGCGAACCAGCGCGGCAGGCGAGTCGTCGCGCCGAGTTCGTTGCGCCGCCGGTAGCCGCGCGGCTGGTGCCAGTACATGTGCCAGACGTAGTCGCGCCAGCCCAGCACCTGGCGCACGTACCCCTCCACCGACGCGATCGGCGCGCGGCCTTCGCGGTACTCGCGCTCGGCCAGCCGGAGGAGCTCGATCGGATCGAGCAGGCCCAGGTTCAGCGGCGCCGACAACATCGAATGGGCCAACCACGGGTCGGCGCGCAGCATCGCGTCCTCGTGCGCGCCGAACGCCGGCAGCCGGTTCGCCATGAAGTCTTGCGCGGCGGTCAGCGCCTCGGCGCGCGAGGCAGCGAACCGCCGCGGGCCGTCCACACCGAGAAATCGCATTCCCTCAGCAGCCCACCGGTCGAGGTCGGCGCGGACCTCCTCGTCGATGTCGTCCTCGGTCGGTGTCCAGCGCTCCGGAAGGCCGAGCGTCGGCTGTTTCGGCGGCGGCTCGCGGTTGTCGTGGTCGAAGTTCCAGCGACCGCCGGCCGGCTCGACGCCGTCCATGAGGACGTCCGCTCGGCGCCGGGCGTCGCGGTAGAAGTCCTCCATCAGCAGGCGACGGCGGCCCCGGCCGTCGGCCCAGGCCGCGAAGTCGGCGAGGGACGTGACGTAGCCGCGCGGGTCGAGCACCTCGACTCGCTGGCCGCGGACGAAGTCCAGCGCCGCGCGCGAGGTCGGGTGGCAGACCGCGAGGGGCTCGTCGACTTGGGCGAGCGCCTCGGCGTACGTGTCGGCGCGGACGTATTGGCACTGGTCGCCCAGTTTGGCGGCTCGGCGCCGCATCGCCGAGAGGACCAGATGCGCCTTTTGCCGGTGGAAACGACGGCGGCGAAACACCGCCTTTGACTCGATCATGAGCACGCGCTGGTCAGCGTCGTCGACGAAGTGCGGGCCGAGCTGATCGCCAAAGATCCACCGGGTCGTCACCTTGCTCTGCTTACCCCCGCGAAGCGACTTCGGCTTCCCGCACGCGGTGGTCGAAGTCGATCTCCAGAATCGACCACCTCGTGCGAAGCCGGGCGGGGACAGGTGCGGCCGTGCCAGGATCGGAGCATGTATCTCGCCACCACCGAGCAGGCGAACGCCCTGCTCGAGCGCGACCCGTTGGCGCTGCTGATCGGCATGCTGCTCGACCAGCAGATCCCGATGGAAAAGGCGTTCACCTCGCCACAGGTGTTGCGCGAGCGGCTCGGCGGCCAGCTGGACGCCCGGGCGATCGCGATGCACGACCCCGAGCAGTTCGAAGCGGTCTTCCGCGAGCCGCCGGCGCTGCACCGGTTCCCGGCGGCGATGGCGAAGCGGGTGCAGGCGCTCGCCCAGCTCCTCGTCGAGCGCTACGACGGCGACGCCGAGGCCGTCTGGACGGGCGCGGCCGACGGCCCGGATCTGGTGCGCAGGATCGGCGGTTTGCCCGGCTTCGGCGAGCAGAAGGCCAAGATCTTCGCAGCGTTGCTCGGCAAGCAGTTCGACGTCCGACCCAACGGCTGGCGCGAGGCCGCCGGCGACTACGGCGCGGACGGCGCCACCCGCTCGATCGCCGACGTGGTCGACGACGCGTCCCGCAAGGCCGTGCGCAGCTTCAAGCAGCAGCAGAAGGCCGCCGCGAAGTCGTCCTGACCGGACCTGGCGCCTGCCGGGCGCCGCCTACCTAGCCGAGCCGCGCTGCTAACCGAGCCTGCGCTGCAAGCCGATCCTGCGCTGCTCAGACGCCGGCGAAGGCGGCCGCGCGCAGCGTCTCGACGCCGCGGGTGAGCCGGTCGAGAAGCGCCTCGTCGACATCCGCCCCGCAGAACCGCAGCCAGTTGCCGACCATCCGGTGGCCGCCCTGCGTCAGCACCGACTCCGGGTGGAACTGCACGCCCTCGATCGGCAGCGACTCGTGCCGCAGCGCCATGACGATCCCGGACGGCGTCCGCCCGGTCACCAGGATCTCGGCGGGCAGGTCCTCGGCGCAGACGGCCAGCGAGTGGTAGCGGGTGGCGGTGAACGGCGAGGGCAGTCCGGCGAGCACGCCCGTACCGTCGTGCACGACCTCGCTCGTCTTGCCGTGCAGCAGTTCCGGCGCGCGCAGCACCGGCGCGCCGAACACCGCGCCGATCGCCTGATGGCCGAGGCACACGCCGAGCAGCGGCAGCTCCCGGCTCGCGCAGGCCTCGACGAATGCCATCGACTGGCCGGCGTCGTGCGGCGTGCCAGGGCCGGGGGAGATCAGCACGCCGCTCACGCCGAGCCGGTCGAGCTCGGCGGGCGTGACGTCGTCGTTGCGCCGCACCACCACGTCGGCGCCCAGCTGGCCCAGGTACTGCACGAGGTTGTAGACGAAGCTGTCGTAGTTGTCGATGACGAGGACGCGCGCGCTCACCTGGTCGAGGCTACGTCAGCGCGCACGGCCGATTCAGTGGCTCGGGACGGTGACCTGGCTGATCGGCAGGTGCGGCTCGAGCCAGGGAAACACCACGAACAGCAGCAGCGCGGCGACCGCGGCGAACAGCAGCAGCGCGCCGCCGAGGCGCGCCACGAGCGGCCCCGGCAGGTGCCGCCAGATCCAGCTGTACATCAGGACCCGCTTCCGTACAGGGCGGCGACCGACGCCGGCATCGCCGACCCGCTCGCCGCGCTCGTGCTCGTCAGCCGCGCGAACACGATCATGCGGTGCGTCGCGGTGAACTTGGGATGGCAGGTCGTCAGGGTCATCAGCGCCGCCGGCCCGCGGGCGCCGGGGTGGTTGGGGTAGGGCAGCAGCACCTCGCCGTCCGAGGGCGAGACGATCTCTCGCCCGGGCAGCCCGGTCGCCGTGTCGCGGGCGTGCTGTGGGTCGGCGCCGGCCGGGGCGCCGAGCACGCGATAGACGAACCAATCGGACTTCGTCTGCACGATCAACGGGTCGCCGGCGCGCAGCTTGTCGATGTTGAGGAACGGCTCGCCCTTGCCGACCCGGTGACCCGCGACCGCGAAGTTCCCGCGTCGCCCGGGGAGCGCCGTGCTGCCGTAGTGCGCGACGCCCTGCTCGAGCTGGGCGTCGTCGGGCACCTCGTCGCCCTGGACGATCGCCTCGGTGTAATCACGGCCGAGCCGCGGGATGTAGAGGATGGCGATGCCTTTCCCGACGGGCAGTGTCGCGACACCGCCCTTCGGGAGGGTGAGCGGGTCGACCGTGTCTTGTTCCCAGTGTTTTTCCAGCACGCTGATCTGGCGACGGTTGTCGGCGTCGGCGAACAGGTTGGTGACCCACACTTCGTATACGACGAACAACAGCGCGACGACGCCGAGCGTGATCAGCGTCTGCCCAACCCCGCGCAGCGCGAACCGCACTCGGTCGGCGCGGCGCGCGCGCGCGTCGTCGGCCGGTTGCGCGGGTGGGGGTTCGAGCGAAGTGGCCGACATAGGTCGATTGTCACCCGTCCGCGTGCGCGTAGCCGAGCGTGACCGCGCCGGT
Source organism: uncultured Jatrophihabitans sp. (assembly GCF_964251945.1). Taxonomy (GTDB): domain Bacteria; phylum Actinomycetota; class Actinomycetes; order Mycobacteriales; family Jatrophihabitantaceae; genus Jatrophihabitans. The sequence goes on along the minus strand of NZ_CAXULP010000003.1, from coordinate 375,600 downwards.
GAAGGCCGGCAGGCTCAATCGTCCACGCGGCGCGACGGTGTATCCGAGGCCGTAGTAGGTCGCCGCCTCCCGGAACAGCCGCACTCCCGGCGACTGTGCGAGGCGCGCCTGCATCGCCGCGGCCGGCCCGATCGCCTCGACCCGGAACGGGGGAGAGAAGACCTCGCCGTTGAGCAGCAGCGTGTTGCCGACGCAGCGCACCGCCGAGGTCGCGATGACGCGCTGGCCGGCGATCGTCATCGCTTCGGCCCCGCCGGCCCACAGCGCGTTGACCACCGACTGCAGGTCCGACTGGTGCACGACGAGCTGGTTCGGGTCGACGGTGCCGCTGGCCGGTTGCGCCGGCGCGTCGTCGAGGACGACGAGCAGCCCCGGCCCCGCCACGGCGGTGAGGCCGGCGGGCGCCCGCAGCGGCCCGCTGCGCGCCTGTGCGGCCGCGACCCCGGTGTTGTCCTGCCCGGCGCGTTCCTCCGCCTTGGTGACCTCGGCCTGCAGCGAGCGCATCGCGGTGTTCAGGGTCTGCACCCGCCGTTCGGCGGCGCGGACGGTGTCCACGAGATTGGCCGAGCCGGGCGCGCGCAGGTCGGTTCCGGCCGAGTCACGCGCGCTGACGGCGAAACCGAGTCCAGCGACCAGGCAGGCGACCGGCACGAGCACCCGCCAGGGCGTCCTGCGGGCCGCCAGCGCTGCGCTCCTGAGGCGGAGGCCCCGCGCGACGAGCCTCTTCACGCAGCGGCCTCCACTACGCTGACGGCATAGGTTGCAGGCGGCAGAGGTTGCGCCGCCGCGCAATCCTCGCAGACGAAGCTGACAGTTGGATGCCGACGCAACCGCGCCGGGCGAGCCTGGAGTGACACGTGCCTAAGTCGAAGGTCCGCAAGAAGCCGGACGCCCCGCTGCGCGCCACCGCTGGCGCCAGCGCGCCGGCGCGCACCCGGGCGCTCGCGCCCAGCCCGAGCTGGTACCCGATCGTGATGGCGGTCGTCCTCGTGCTCGGCCTGGCCTGGATGGTCGTGTACTACCTGACCAACAGCGGCACTTCGCCGCACATCCCGGTGATGGCCCCGCTCGGCACCTGGAACTTCGCCATCGGCTTCGGCGTGATGCTGCTCGGGCTCGTCATGGCGGTCCGCTGGCGGTGAGCCGGCCAACGTCCACACTTTGTCCACGCCTGTGATTACACACCTGTAGTTCTATCCCCAGCTGGGGACAAACCTGTGGACGACGATTCTCGGCCTGCTCAGGCCGCCTTCCGGCCGGACCCTCGGCCGACAGCCGGCGCCCTGGGCGGGTGCGTCGTCGCGGCGCTGATCGCGGCGCTGAGCTCGGACGCGCAGGGCCGGCTGCTCGCCGGCATCGCCGCTGTGGTCCTCGCCGCCTACGTGTCGGCCGACGTGCTGTTCACGCCCCGGCTCGTCGTCGGCGGCGACGGGATCGTGATCCGGTCGCCGCTCGTGCGGGCCACGCTCGGGTGGGCCGAGATCGACGACGTCCGAGCCGACGCGCGCACCCGGCTGGGGCTGCGCAGCACCACGCTCGAGATCGACGCCGGGCCCATGCTCGCCGTCCTCAGCCGCCGCGCGCTCAACACCGACCCGCACGACGTCGCGGAGGTGATCGCGGCGTTCCGCCCGCGCTGACGCCGGGCCGGCGACGCCTGGCGCCGACCCGTCACCAGGTGGCGGTGCGCACCGCCACGACGACCAGGACGAGCGCGGCCACCCCAGCCAGCCCGGCCGCCTGGATAGCGCTCGGCACGCGTCGGCCGACGTTCGGCAGGCCCCCGAGCGCCAACCCGGCCAGCGCGCCGACGACGAATCCGCCGAGATGGCCGAGCTTCGAGATGCCCGGGACCGAGAAGGTCAGGACGAAGTTCAACACGACGATGCCGACCAGCCACTGCGGGTCGAGGCCGAGCTTGCGCACCAGCAGCAGGGCGGCGCCGAAGAGCCCGAAGATCGCGCCGGACGCGCCGACGGTGGGCCCGATGGAGTTGCCGAAGGCGTAGATCGCGGCGCTGCCGCCGAGCGCGGCGAGCAGGTACACCGACGTGAATCGCCAGCGGCCGAGCAGCGCCTCGAGCGGCGGCCCGATCACCCCCAGCGCGAGCATGTTCGAGGCGATATGCAGCAGGTTGGCGTGCAGAAACGCCGAGGTGAGCAGCTGGTAGTAGTCCGAGTCGCCGTGGACGAACTCGGGCACCAGCTCCCAGCGGTTGAACAGCGATGACGGCGGGGACGCCGCCGGATCGTTGAACCCGCTCACTGATTGGATTCCCGTGTAGACGTAGGCGAGCACGTTCAACGCGATGAGCGTGATCGTGACGAATGGCGGGGAATCCAACAACCGCGCGCCGACCGCGCTGCGCGGTCGGCGCACCGACCGGGCGCCGGACTCGACGTCGTCCGGGCAGTGGAAGCCGACGGACGCCGGCCGCATGCAATCCGGGCAGATCGGCCGCTCGCAGCGGGTGCAGCGGATCCAGGCCTCCCGCTTCGGATGGCGGTAGCAGCGTGCGGCGGTCGCTGCGTCGGGCGGCTGACTCATGAGGGCGGAGACGACCCGACGGTCAGGCCGCGGGCTCCACGGTCACGGACGTGATGGTGATGTCCTCGACCGGCTTGTCGTTGCGGCCGGTGCGGGTCGACGCAATCTTGTCGACGACCGCGCGGCTGTCCGCGTCGGCGACCTCGCCGAAGATCGTGTGCTTGCGGTTGAGGTGCGGCGTGCGGCCGACGGTGATGAAGAACTGCGAGCCGTTAGTGTTCGGCCCGGAGTTCGCCATCGCCAGCAGGTAAGGGCGGTCGAAGGCGAGCTCCGGGTGGAACTCGTCGCCGAACTTGTAACCGGGGTCGCCGTAGCCCTCGCCGAGCGGATCGCCGCCCTGGATCATGAACCCGGCAATGACCCGGTGGAAGATCGTGCCGTCGTAGAGCGGGTCGTTGGACTTCTGGCGGGTGCCGGGGTGCGTCCACTCCCGACCGCCGCTGGCGAGGTCGACGAAGTTCTTGACCGTCTTCGGCGCGTGGTTGCCGAACAGCTCGATGCGGATGTCGCCCTCGCTGGTGTGCAAGACGGCGATCTGAGTGGCGGGCACAGCAGCACCATTCCTTTAGCGGGTGTCGGCCTTGAGAGGACGTCGCCTTCGAGTGGATGTCGACCGTTCATCCTGCCACGCCTGGGCTGACCTCAAAATTTGGCGGCGATGGCCTGGGCGAGGTACAAGGCGTTGCGGGAGGTATCCGAGCGCTGGGTGTAGACGGTGACGAGCACCCGGCCTTTCGCGAACACGAAGGCCCAGTCCCGCCGGCCGTCCGGGCCGAAGAAGGCTGTGCGGTAGCAGATGCCGGTCAGGCCGGCGACGAAATCTCGCTCGGTCAATTGCTCGGTGCCGGTGCGCGCGGTGAGCACCATGGCGTCGCGGGCGGCGGTCGCGGTCGGGTAGGTCGCCGGCCGGATCTCAGCCGTCGCCTCGTAGGGCGGGGCGTAGAAGTAGAACCGGCAGCCGACCGGGCGCAGCCGGGTCAGCACGACCGTCCGGTACACCCGGTCGCCCTCGATGTCGGCGACGTTGGCGCTCTTCGCGCCAGCCGGATCCTCGTCCAGCCCGGTCCGGATGTACGGGCACGCCCGCTGCGCCTCGCCGGCGCGCGGCGCGCGGCCGGGCGGCAGCGGCTGGACGGACTTCGCCGGCCGCGGCGGGCTGATCGCCGGCGCGCTGGTCGCCGTTCGGGTGCCCTCGACGACGGTGTGCGTGACCGCGGGCGAGGTCGGGGACGACGTCGCGCTGGCCGTGCAACCGGCGAGCACGCCGGCCGCCACGGCCGCGTACGCGAGTGCCCGCAGCCGGTTCGTCCGCGGGCCATTCGTTCGGGGGCAGCTCACCGCGGGCGGCCGACGGCGACCCGAGCGGCCAGCTCCGGCAACGTGTCGTCCAGCGGGGCGAGATCGACTGGCTCGCCCCGCCGGGCGAGCGCGCGCCGCAAGAGCTCGTCGGCGAACCGGGGGCTCTTCGCGAGCACCGGCCCGTGCAGGTAGGTCCCGATCACGTTGCCGCGGACGGCGCCTTCGGTGCCGTCCCGGCCGTTGTTGCCGCGGCCGGTCGAGGTGCGGCCGAGCGGCGCCGCGGCCGGCCCGAGCGTCGTCATGCCGCTGTGGTTCTCGTAGCCGACGAGCCGCCCGGCGCCCAACGTGTCCGCGGTGTCCACGGCGTTGTTGCCGATCAGCCGCTCCCGCTCGCCGCGGGTGACGACGTCGAGCACGCCGACGCCCTCGATCCGCTCGCCGTCGACGGTGACGAACTCGTGGCCGAGCATTTGATAGGTGCCGCAGATGGCGAGCACCACGACTCCGTCGTCGGCCATCGCGCGCAGGGTCGGGCCGCGGCTGGCAAAATCGGCGCCGATCTCGCCCTGCGCGGCGTCCTGGCCGCCGCCGCCCAGCAGCACGTCGGCGGCGGTCGGCAGCCGGTCGCCGACGCTGACCGGCACGACCTGCACCGGCAGGCCGCGCCACTCGAGACGACGGCGCAACACGACGACGTTTCCGGTGTCGCCGTAGATGTTCATCTCGCGCGGATAGAGGTGGACGAGGGTCAGCGGGTTCATCCGGCTACTCCGATCCGCTGCAGCACCGCGTGCAGCGTCCACATCGCGGTGTAGGTGCTGAAGACGACGACGCGCTCTCCCGGCCGCACCGCGGCGACCGCGGCTCGCACCGCCTTCTCCAGCTCCGGCTCGACCTCGTCCACCGCCACGTCGTCATAGCTGAGCCGGACGGCCATGTCGGCGGCGCGAGTGCCTGCCGTCGACCGCCGCGCGGGCAGCCGCGCCAGCGCGGTGAACTCGACGTCCCAGAGCCAGGACACGTCCCGGCCGTCGGCGTAGTCGTCGTTGATCGCGACCACCACGGCAGCTGGCGGATCCGTCTGGACGGTCCGCAGAGTCTGCCGGAAGCCGGCCGGGTTCTTCACCAGCTGCAACACGACGTCGCGGCCGTCGACTGCAAACATCTGCCCGCGGCCGAAGGCGGGCGAGACCGCTGCCAGCCCGTCGACCACGGCCTGCGGCGGCAAACCGAAAGTCAGCCCGACGGCGGCGGCGCCACACGCGTTCTGGGCGTTGTGCGCGCCCTCGGCGCGCAGGACGACGTCGTGCTCGGCGCCTTCGATGCACAGGGTCAGCGCGCCCCGACCAGGTCCGGGCAGTTCGCGCAGCTCGACCGCGGCGGGCAGCTCGGACATGTGCAGCGGGCCGCCGTAGAGCTCCTCGTCGTTGGGGAACAACTCCCGCAACCGCGGCGCGACGCCGTAGTAGGACACCTCGGCCCCGGTGGCGCCTGCGAGCGCGGCGATCCGTTGGTCGTCCCGGTTGAGCACGACGTGCCCGGTGGTCGCGGCGGCCACCTTCGCCAGCAGGCGAGCCGTCGTGTCGATCTCGCCGAACCGGTCGAGTTGGTCGCGCATGACGTTGAGCAGCAGCGCCCTCTGCGGCGGCACCCGCTCGACGAACCGCACTGCCCACGCCTCGTCCAGCTCGAACACTGCGACATCGTAGGGCAGGCTGCCGGACCAGCGCGCGTGCTCGACGGTCGCGGTGATCGCGCCGCGGACGAAGTTCGAGCCGGTGTCGTTGGTCAGCACCCGGAGCCGCTGGTCGAGCAGGGTCGCGACCATTTTGGTGGTCGTCGTCTTGCCGTTCGTGCCGGACACGACGACGACGCCGTGCGGCAGCGTCGCCATCGCCCGCGCCAGGTAGCCGGGAAACGCCTTCTCGACGACCAGACCGGGCAGGGCATTGCCGCGCCGGCCGATCGCCCGCAGGGCCAGCAGGGTGAGCTTGCCCAGCCAAACCGCGAGCAGGTTCACCGCTCCCACGCTACCGACGCCGCGGTCACGCAGGACGACCGAAGGGGCGCGCCGCCGAAGCGACGCGCCCCTTCATGATCGAAAGACGAAGGCTTGATCAGGCCTTCGGTATCGCGGTCAGCCACTTCGTGTTCGGCACGCCCACACCGGTCACGTTGTCGTAGCCCTTCACGACCTTGAGGCTGCTGTCTTCGCCGAACGTGCGGACCGAGTACAGCACCCCGTCGTCGGCATTCTCGCCGTTCGCGAAGTCGGCGCGCACGTCGCCGGCGACAGCCGGAACGCCCTTCACGTCGGTGAACGACGACTTCTTCGCATAGATCACCGGGTTCAGCAGGCCCACGCCGCGGTCGGCGTTCTGGAAGCTGAGCGCCGTCTCGCCGGCGAACAACGGCGACGCGAGGCTCGTGCCGCCGATGCGGTACTCGTCGTAGTACACGCCGTCGCTGAACGTCTGGGTCTCCCCGATCAGGAAGCCCGTGTTGGGGTCAGCGTCCATCGAGACGTCCGGGACCGAGCGGTAAGGGCTCTGCGTGACGCCCTTCTGATAGGACGGCCGGTTGAACAGCGCGGACGTGCCGCCGCCCGCGCCGTAGAGGAAGCCGAGCGCCTTCCAGCTCTTGCCGTCCGACGACAGCGTGTACTTCACGGTGCCCCAGCCGGCCTGGCCGAGCAGGGTGCCGCCGGAGATCGCCGTCGAGGTGCCGCCGACGCCCGTGACGTAGGGGTCGGACGCCGGGTAGTCGACCTGCTTGACGCCGGTTGCCGCCAGCTCGTCGCCGTCGTCGCCGGAGGAGAAGGTGAACGAGATGCCCTCCGTAGCCCCCTGCAGGAACACCTTCTCGTACGCCGCGACGGAGTCGCCGGTCTCGGCTTCCTCCACGTCGGCCCACGAGTTGCTCACGATCGAGGCCTTGTCCTCGAGCACGACCTTGGCGAGCGTGTCGATGAAGTCGTCGTCAAAGCAACTCGCCGAGGCGTAGTAACGGATCTTCGCGCCCGGCGCCATGGCGTGCACCGCCTCGATGTCGAGGGTTTCCTCGCCGTACCAGCCGGACGGGCCGCAATCGGCCTGGTTGGTGTACGTCTTGGGCACCACCTGGGTGTATTGGCCCCGGGCGTAGCTGCCGTCGCCGTGGTTCTCGGCGTAGGTGTTGATGTCGCTCACGATCGTCGGCGCGGCGTAGGCGTCGGTGATCGCGACCGTGACGCCGGACCCGTCGAGGGCGGTGTCGCCTTCGTAGGCGCTGCGCAGCTGCGGACCGGTGTAGCCGCAGGGCGAGTAAGACAGGTAGTTCCCGCCGAACTTCGGCAGTGGCGTCTTGTAGTCAGCCTGGTACTTCGCCTGCACCGTGCCGAAGTCGATCGAGCACGGCCGGGCGTTACGGAAGCCCTCCGGGGGCGGGTCCTGCTTGCTGGCCGGCGCCGTGCGTTGCGGCGTTGTGTCCAGGCCGCTCACGGTCAGCACCGCCGAGGCGAGGGAGGCGGGCACCTTGAGCGACTTGCTCGGCGCCTGCACCACCAGGCCGGCGTGCCGGTAGCGCGCGATATCGGTGGCGAAGGCCTTCTCGGCCGCGCGGACGCTCCCGCTGATGGTGACGTAGCTGTTGTCCGACGCGGGCTTGCTCACGGTCAGTCCGGCCAAGCGCAGGTACTTGGTCACCTTGGCGACGGTGGCGGCGGTCGTGCCGAAACGGCTCTTGTACTGCGCGGGAGTGAGGAAGCGGCCGTAGCTTGCCGAGCCGGGCGTCGAAATGGCGTTCGCCGCCGACGCCACCGCCGCGAGCCCGCCCCGCGGCGCGAGGTAGACCCGGCCTTTCACCTTGCTCGAACTCTTCGCGGCGCCGAGGTGCTGGGCATGCGCGGTCCAGGCGGGCTTGCTTCGGGCGATCGGCGTGGCCGGCGTCGCGGCCGACCCGGTCGCCGCAGTGGCAAGGCCGGCGGTGAACACCGCCGCGGCGGTCACACCCACCGTCGCCAGTGCGATGGTCTTGTGTTTGTGCATCAAATCTCCACTCTTAGTGCTGGCCCCCCGCTTCGCGCGGTTCGCAAACCGCGGCGGCTTCGGACAAGGTAAGAGCCCGTGAAGTAATGCGACGAGTAGATGGGTGTCCCATTCCTGCATGGCAGGAACCTGTAAGAGGGTTGACTCTCCGCCTCGCCGTCCCGTGGGTGGGCTCTTTCACCTTCTTGCCAGCGAACTTCGCCCTCCGATACCGTGGCGACACCCCCGCGACAGGCGCGTTTTCGGCTGCCGCGTTTTAGCTGGTGGCGCCGAGGAGGCGGGCATGACGCGAGACGCCGATCGCGCACGCGTCCTTCTCGCGCCGGTCGAGCTGTGACTGCCGCGCCGCAGGTCGGCAGTCCAGGGCCGCCGATTCGGACTCCGTTCGGTGTGCCGGTCGCCCGCACGCACGGGCAGCTGTCGGTGCACTATCAGGCCATCCTCGACGTCGCCCGAGGCACGGCCGCCGGCTACCAGGCTCGGCCGGATGCCGCCGAGGACAGGGTCGACACCGGTTGGCCGAGCGTAGGGTCGGCCGACGACGACGCGGCAGCCGCCCTCGTCGCGCTGGCGTTGGCCGCCTGCCCGACGCTGCCCGTCAACACCTTCTTGGCGGTGCCGGTCGGCGTGCGCGCTGCCCTGAGCATGTCCGTGCAGCGAGTGCTGTTCGGACGGGACACGTTGCGCGGCGTGGTCATCGACCTCGTCGGGCGCACCGCCGACGTGCCGGCCGAGGAGCTCGAGAGCACCGCGGACCGGTTGCGCGCGGCCGGCGCGTTGATCGGCGTCGGTGGCTACGGCGCCCCGCAGCCGGAGCTGACGAGCATCGTCCGGCTCAAGCCGAACATCGTGCGCCTCGGCCGCGACTGGGTGCGCGGCATCGACCAGACGACGGCCAAGCGGACCGCGATCGAGGTCATCGGTCAGCTGGCCGGCCAACTTGACGCATGGGTCCTCGCCGAGGGCGTCAGCACTGCCGCCGAACTACGCGTGCTCGCGAACCTGCAGGTGCCGCTGGCACAGGGGCCGTTCATCGGCACGCCGCACACGGTGTGGCCAGAGATCGACCTCAGTGCCAGAGCGGCGCTGCCAACGGTCACCGGCAACACCAACGGGGTCTTGCGCGGTCTGCTTCAGCACGCCTACACGGCAACCGACGTCGCGGCCGCCGTGTCGGTGCTGCCGGAAACCAGCGGCTTTGATGTCGTGGTGGTGCTCGACGAGCACCGCCGGCCCATCACCTTGCTCGAGCAGGACAACGCTGCCGCGTGGAACGCCTCCGAGATGCTCACGGTGAACATCAACACTTCGGTGTCTGAGGTCGTGCAGCGGGCGCTCACCCGCCCGCGCGCGACGAGGTTCGCGCCGGTCGCGTGCATCGACAGCGCCGGGCGCTATCTCGGCATCCTGCGGATGGAACGACTGATGGGCCACCTCGCCGGCGTGTGATCGTCTCGTGCCGCCCGTGGCGCGGTCATCAGCGGCGAATCAGCTCGCGCTCGGCACGACGCTGTCGGCGGCTCGCGAACACTTGGCACCCCATTCGACCGGTCCCGGTGATCAACTAGCCGGTCTGACGAGGTGACAAGCCGGTAATCATCGCCGCTGGGCCACGCAACTGCCGGACTTGTCTGACGTGGAGTGTCGAGTTGTGGAGACGAAGAGAATCGAACTCTCAACCCCCGCCTTGCAAAGGCGGTGCTCTGCCAATTGAGCTACGTCCCCGAGCCGGTCAACGCGAGCTGTCCGAGGTCGCCTCCCGCCACAGGGTGTCGGCGTCGACCTGGGCCTGCCGACGGCGGGCGGCCAACGCCGCGACCAGACTTGCGAGCGCGGCGAGCACCAGCGGCTTGTTCACCGGCCACCTCCGTCTCCTGCGGGCCGAGCCGGACCTGACGGTCACGAGGGACTCCACCGCAGCGCACCGTGGGCCTGGGAGGACTTGAACCTCCGGCCTCATCCTTATCAGGGATGCGCTCTAACCGTCTGAGCTACAGGCCCGTGCGTCGTGGCGCTTCGCGCCGCGACGACCCAGCATAGCGATGCGCACGCGGCTGTTCGCATCGCGGCCGCCCGCTGGTCAGCGTTCGGAGAGGGTGACTTCGATGCCGCCGACGAGGTCGGCGCACAGGTTGTAGACGACTGATCCGACGGTGGACAGCGCGATGAACAGCACGATGTTGACGACGCCGATGATCGCTGCCCCGCCGAACACGATGCTGGCCCGGATCGGCGGCTGGGCGTTGCCGGCCTGCAGGGTCGTCACCGCATTGTTGATCTTGTCGATGATCCCGGCGCCGTCCAGAACGCCGTAGAGCACGCCGACGACGATCATCCAGACGAAAAACAGCGCGATGGACAGCACGCAGGAGAACTTCAGCACCGTCCACGGGTCGATGTGCCGCAGCTGGAGACGGGCGCGCCGCGGCCCGCGGGCGCGCGCGGCCCGCGCCTGCTTGCTCGAGTCGCCCGTCGACTTGCCGGTTGGTCCGGCGCCGATGGGCCTCATCGGGCCCATCGAGCCGACCGTGTCAGCGGGTACCACCGGAACCGCGGCCGTCGGCGCGTCAGCCGGCGGCGTGCCACCGGCGGCGCCGGGATAACCGCCCACCGCCGCGTCCGACCCGGCAGTCGTGGTTGACGCCGCGCCCCACGGCGGCGCCGCGTTCGCGTGGTCTGCGTAGGACTCGACGCCGTAGCCGTTCGCGCCGTTCGACACCCGCGCGGCCGGCGTTGCGGCCGCGGCCGCGGCCGAGTCTGGCGGCACGGGCGCGTCCGAGGGCACGGCCAAATCTGGGAGCGCGGGCGTATCCGAGGGAACGGCCGAATCTGGGAGCGCGGGCGTATCCGAGGGAACGGCCGAATCTGGGAGCGCGGGCGCGTCCGAGGGGACGGCCGAGCCGTCGGCGTCGAGGTCGGGAGGGGTCGGCGCGCTCTGGCCATGGCGGCCCGGTTGCGTCAAAGGTCCGTCCGTTCTTCCTCGAGTCGTGCCCAGGGCACCGGTTCGTTGCGGCCTCCCGGCGCCGGCCGGTCGACCGGCGCCTACTCTTGCTCGTCCGGCTCGTCGGCGTTGCGGGTGACGGCAACCAGGTTGACGCCCTCCGGCAGGTTCATCAACCGCACGCCCATTGTCTGCCGCTGAGCGCGCCGAACCTCCGCCGCTGTCGTGCGGATGACCACTCCGTCGGAGGTGATCGCGTAGATCTCGTCCTTCGGCGAGACCGCGACCGCCCCGACGAGGCCGCCACGGGTGGACACGATACGCGCGGTGAGCACGCCCTTGCCGCCTCGGCCCTGGACGGGATACTCCTCGATCCGGGTGCGCTTGGCGTATCCGCCCTCAGTGGCGACCAAGATTTCGGCGCTCTCATCGCGCACGACCTCCATCGCCAGCAGCTCGTCGCCGGCGTTGAACCGCATGCCGAACACGCCGGACGTCGCCCGCCCCATCGGCCGCAGCGCCTCGTCGTCGGCGGTGAACCGGATCGACATGGCCTTGCGGCTGACCAGCAGCAAGTCGTTGCTGGCCGAGATCAGTGCGGCGTCGATCAGCTCGTCGTCCTCGCGCAGGTTGATGGCCACGACGCCGCCGCTGCGGTTGGAGTCGAAGTCGGTGAGCTTGGTCTTCTTCACCAACCCGTGCTTGGTGGCCAGCACCAGATACGGCGCCACCTCGTAGTTGGTCAGCGTGATGACCTCGGCGATGGCCTCGCCGGGCTGGAACGCCAGCAGGTTCGCGACGTGCTGGCCCCGGGCGTTCCGGTTGGCCTCCGGCAGCTCGTACGCCTTCGCCCGGTACACCCGGCCCTTGTTCGTGAAGAACAGGATCCAGTCGTGCGTCGAGGTGACGAAGAAGTGCGCCACGATGTCGTCGGTGCGCAGCGAAGCGCCCTGCACGCCCTTGCCGCCGCGGCGCTGAGCCCGGTAGAGATCGGTCTTCGTCCGCTTCGCGTAACCCGTCCGGGTGATCGTGACGACGACGTCTTCGCGGGCGATGAGGTCTTCCATCGAGACGTCACCGTCGTGCGGGATGATGCGGGTGCGCCGCTCGTCGCCGTGCTTGTCGACGATCTCGTTCATCTCGTCGCGGATGATCTGCCGTTGCCGGCCGGGCTTGGCCAGGATGTCGTTGAGGTCGGCGATCTTGGCTTCGATCTCGGCGGCCTCTTCGATGATCCGGTTGCGCTCGAGGGCGGCGAGGCGGCGTAGTTGCAGGTCGAGGATCGCGGTCGCCTGCAGCTCGTCGATCTCCAGCAGCTGCATCAACCCGCCGCGCGCGTCCTCGGCCGAAGGCGCGTTGCGGATCAGCGCGATGACCGCGTCGAGCTGGTCGAGCGCCTTCAGCAGCGCCCGCAGGATGTGCGCGCGATCCTCGGCCTGCTTGAGCAGGTAGCGGGTACGCCGGACGATGACCTCAACCTGGTGCTCGACGTAGTGGCTGACGAACTGGTCCAGGCGCAGTGTGCGGGGGACGCCGTCGACGATCGCGAGCATATTGGCGCCGAACGTGGTCTGCAGCTGGGTGTGCTTGTAGAGGTTGTTCAGCACCACCTTGGCCACGGCGTCGCGGGTGAGCGTGATGACCATCCGCATGCCGATGCGGTCGGAGCTCTCGTCATGGATGTTGCGGACGCCGGCGATCTTGCCTTCCCGGACCTGATCGGCGATCGAGGTGACGAGGTTGTCGGGGTTGACCTGGTAGGGCAGCTGGGTGATGACCAGGATGGTCGCGCCTTTCTGGTCCTCCTCGATCTCGACGACGGCGCGCATCCGGATCGAGCCGCGACCGGTGCGATAGGCGTCCTCGATGCCGTCGCGACCGACGATGAGCGAGTGGGTCGGGAAGTCGGGACCCGGGATGAGCTCGATCAGCGTCTCGAGCAGCTCGTCGTCGGTGGCGTCCGGGTGGTCGAGTGCCCAGGTGACGCCGGCGGCCAGCTCGCGCAGGCTGTGCGGCGGGATGCGGGTCGCCATGCCGACGGCGATGCCCTCTGAGCCGTTCATCAGCAGGTTCGGGATGCGCGCGGGAAGGATGACCGGTTCAACCGTGTTGCCCGCGTAGTTCGGGACGAAGTCGACGGTCTCTTTGTCGATGTCGGCCAGCATCGCCATGGCCAGCGGAGCGAGGCGGCACTCGGTGTACCGCATCGCAGCGGCCGGGTCGTTGCCCGGCGAGCCGAAATTGCCCTGCGGGTCGATCAGCGGGTAGCGCAGCGACCAGGGCTGTGCCATCCGGACGAGGGCGTCGTAGAGGGCGGAGTCACCGTGCGGGTGGTAGTTGCCCATGACGTCGCCGACGACGCGACCGCACTTGACGTAGTTGCGGTCGGGCCGGAAGCCCGAGTCGTACATGCCATAGAGAATTTTGCGGTGCACCGGCTTGAGGCCGTCGCGCACATCGGGCAGCGCACGGCCGACGATGACCGACATCGCGTAGTCGATGTAGCTGCGCTGCATCTCCGTCTGGATGTCGACCGGCTCGATCCGATCGAACCCCGGAGGCTCGGTGATATCCGTCATCAGATGTCCAGGAATCGGACGTCACGAGCGTTGCGGATGATGAAGGAGCGGCGTGCTTCGACGTCTTCGCCCATGAGGACCGAAAACAGTTCGTCGGCGGTGGCCGCGTCGTCCAGGGTGACCAGGCGCAGGATCCGGCGGGCAGGGTCCATGGTCGTCTCCCACAGCTCCTTGGAGTTCATCTCACCCAGGCCCTTGTAGCGCTGGATCGCGTCCTCCTTGGCGAGCTTTCGGTTCGCGTCTTGTCCCACCTTGATCAAGCCGTCGCGCTCCTTGTCGCTGAACGCGTAGTCCGGGTCACCCTTGCTCCACTTGATCTTGTAGAGCGGCGGGGCCGCGAGGTAGACGTGCCCGGCCTCGACGAGCGGGCGCATGAACCGGAACAGCAGGGTCAGCAACAGGGTGGTGATGTGCTGGCCGTCGACGTCGGCGTCGGCCATCAGCACGATCTTGTGATACCGCAGCTTGGCGAGGTCGAAGTCGTCGTGGATGCCGGTGCCCAGCGCGGTGATCAGCGACTGGACCTCGTTGTTCTTCAGCACCTTGTCGATGCGCGACTTCTCAACGTTGATGATCTTGCCGCGGATCGGCAGGATCGCCTGGAACATCGAGTCGCGGCAGGACTTCGCCGAGCCGCCCGCCGAGTCGCCCTCGACGATGTAGAGCTCGCTCTCGCCCGGGTCGGTCGAGCGGCAGTCGGCCAGCTTGCCGGGCATGCCGAAGGTGTCCAGCGCGTTCTTGCGGGCCAGCTTGCGCGCCTGCTGCGCGGCCTTGCGGGCCCGCGCCGCCTGCGTCATCTTCGTGACGATCTTCCTGGCGTCGCTGGGGTTGCGCGCGAACCAATCGTCGATCCACTGGTTGCAGACGGATTGGACGAAGGTCTTCGCCGAGGAGTTGCCCAGCTTGGTCTTGGTCTGGCCCTCGAACTGCGGCTCGCCGAGCTTGATCGAGATGATCGCGGCCAGGCCCTCGCGGATGTCGTCGCCGGTGAGCCGGTCTTCCTTGGTGTCCTTCACCATTTTCTGCGCGATGGCCCACTTGTTCACCGAGTTGGTGAGCGCCGCCCGGAAGCCTTCTTCGTGCGTGCCGCCCTCGATCGTGGCGATCGTGTTGGCGAAGGTGTGCACGCTCTCGGTGAACGACAGATTCCACTGCATCGCGACTTCCAGTGAAAGCGCCTTCTCCTTGTCCTCCCCTGAGAAACCGATGACCTGCGCGTGCAGCGGCTCCTTGTCCTTGGTGCGGTTGATGTGCCGCACGAAGTCCGCGATGCCGTTGGCGTAGTGATAGGTGATCTCGCGCGGCTTCTTCGGCGCGTTGACGTCCGCGGCCGCGGCGTTGTCGTCCTCGACGATCTCGGCGATCCGCTCGTCGCGCAGCACGATCGTCAGCCCCTTGTTCAGGAACGCCATCTCCTGGAGGCGCCGCTGGACTGTCTCGAAGTCGTACTTCGTGGTCTCGAAGATCGCCGGGTCAGCCCAGAAGGTCAGCATCGTGCCGTGCTTGCGGGACGGGCCGCCCTTCGTCAGCGGCCCGGCCGGCTTCTGGTCCACATACGGCTGGCTCCACTCGAAGCCGTCCCGCCAGATGACGAGGTCGAGCTTGTGCGACAGCGCGTTGACTACGGAGACCCCGACGCCGTGCAGGCCGCCGGACACGGCGTAGGCCTTGCCGTCGAACTTTCCGCCGGCGTGCAGCACAGTCAGGATGACCTCGGGCGTCGGCCGCTTCTGTGTCGGATGCATGTCGACCGGGAAGCCGCGGCCGTTGTCGGTGACTTGGACGCCGCCGTCGGCGAGCAGCGTGACATCGATGTGGTCCGCGTGGCCGGCCAGCGCCTCGTCGACGGAGTTGTCGACCACCTCCCACACCAGGTGGTGCAGCCCGCGCGCCGACGTTGAGCCGATGTACATGCCGGGCCGTTTGCGCACCGCCTCCAGGCCCTCGAGGACGGTGATCGAGCCACCGGTGTACTCCTCCTTCTTCGCGGGCTTGGCGGCTGCGCGGGCGGGGCTTGCCACGGGCACGTCCTTCCTGGCCGGTGTGCCGGCTGCGACTACATGGCGACGACTCGCCGGTGCTGTCGGGCTGCCTGCGTGCGGCCGGCCGGCGACTTCGGCGGTGTGCTGTCCAGCCTAGCCGATCCGGGTGTCAGAACCGGGCCGCGACGCGGCTCAGTTGTCACGTGCGCACTCGAGGGCCCAGCACGGACGGTCTCCCACGCGTCCCCCACGTCACAGCGCGCCAGCGGGCGATGAGCGCGGTGCTCCCGCTGCCCGACGGGCCGGGTCAGCCGTAGGTGTCCCGCGGCCCGCGGGCGCCGGGCACTGCGCGCGGGCCATGCTTCCAGCTAGGCCCGAGCGGGCCGGTGATGTGCAGCTTGCGCACCACCTCGTCCCCCAGCTCGGCGACCAGCCTGGCGAGCAAGGTGGCGCCGAGCAGGCGCAGCTGGGTCGCCCAGGCCGTCGACTCCGCGGTGATCCGCAGCTCGCCGTCGGCCAGGGACTGCGGCGCGCAATGCGCGGCGACGTCCGAGCCGACCAGCGCGGGCCAGTCGGCGAACACCCTGGCCTCGGCGAGCGGCCGCTGCCAGCCCCGCTCGGCGACGTAGCCGTCGAGGACCGCGCCGATCCGCTGCGGGTCGCTCGCGAGGTCCGGGCCGGGGGCGGAGTAGCCACCGCGGTTGCGGCCCGCGAGGTTCTCTCGACGGGTGCGCCGGCCGGCCACGCTGCCGCGGCGGGACGCCGGGCGACCGAGCGGACCGCGCGCGATCGCGCGGGCGTCGGCCAGAGCGGCCCGGGCCGGGTCGGTGGGACCCTCGTCCCCAGTCTCACTGTCCGTGCCTGATCCGGCGCCCTGCGTCTCAGTTATCGGCTGTTCGTCCACAGAGCGCACCGGTTGTCCACCGTTACCTGTGGAAAACGGGGTAACGCAGGTCTCGTCCGCCGGGTCAGCGCCGCTCGGCCCGGGCGGGGTCCGCGGCCTCTCAGTCACGCGTGATCCCCTCGCGGCGCACGTCGTACCGAACGCCGAGCAAGCCGCTCGGCACGTCTGCCGGCACGGCCGCGGTGACGAGCGACTGCTCGGCCTTGGCCGCGGTCAGCGCGAGCTGGTCCCGACGCTCGACGTCGAGCTCGGCGAACACGTCGTCCAGGATCAGCACCGGATCGCCACCGGGCAAGCCGTCCGCGCGCAACAGCTCATAGCTGCCGAGGCGCAGCGCGAGCGCCACTGACCAGCACTCGCCGTGGCTTGCGTAGCCGCGGACCGGCAGCTGGCCGATCCCCAGATCCAGCTCGTCACGGTGCGGGCCGACGAGGTTAACGCCGCGGTCGAGTTCCGCGACCCGCGCCTTGGCCAGCTCTGCCAGCAGGGCGTCGCGCAGCACCGCCGCATCCGGCACGTCCGCCTCGGCGTCGGCCGGCTGCGGCAGGCTCGGCTGCACCGTGGAGACATACCGCAGGCTCAACGCCGCGCTGGCCGGCGCCACGTGCGCGTAGGCGGCGGCGGCATACGGACGCAGCGCGCGCACCGCGGCGATCCGGGCCCGCAGGATCTGCGCGCCGTGCTCGGCGAGGTGGCCGTCCCAGACGTCCAGCGTGCGCAGGTCTCCGCCGCGACGGGCTGCTGCCGCGGATTTCAATAAGGCGCCGCGCTGCTTGAGCACCCGCTCGTAGTCCGCCCGGACGCCGGCGAGGCGGGGGGCGCGGGCCAGGACGAGCTCGTCGAGGAACCGGCGGCGGTCGCTGGGGTCGCCGCGCGGAATGGCGAGGTCTTCCGGCGCGAACATGACGGTGCGCAGGATGCCGAGGATCTCCCGCGGACGTGGCACCGGGGCGCCGTTGATCCGCGCGCGGTTGGCCCGTCCGGACGCGATCTCGACCTCGATCCGCAGTTCGCGCCCATCGGCCACCACCGCGGCTTGGGCAACCGCCCGGTCGGCGCCAGCGCGGATCAACGGCGCGTCGCCGGCCACTCGGTGGCTGCCCAGCGTCGCCAGGTAGCCGAGCGCCTCCACCAAGTTCGTCTTCCCCTGGCCGTTGGAGCCGATCAACACGTTGGGCCCGGGCTCGAGCGCCAGCTCCGCGCCCGACCAGCTGCGGAAGTCGGTCACGGACAGGTGCCGCACATGCATGCGCAGCTCAGCCGGGCAGCCGCACCGGCATGATCAAGTACGTGTATTCGACGTCCTCGGACTGCTCCGGACGCAGCACGACGGGTTTGGTCGAGGACGTGAACAGCATCCGCGCCGTGCCGCTGGACAGCGCGCCCAGCCCGTCGAGCAGGAACTGCGGGTTGAACGCCGTCGTGATCGGTTCGCCTTCGTAGCCGACCTCGAGTTGCTCTTCGGCGCGCCCGCTCGCGCCGGAGTCGTCGCCGCCCGCGGTGAGGCGGACAGCGGCGTCGGCGAACTCCAGACGGACCGGCGCGTTGCGATCAGTCACCAGCGCCACGCGCTTGACCGCCTCGACCAGCGGGCCGACCGGGACCTCGGCCGTCGACGCCCACTCGGTCGGCAACAGCGAGCGGTAAGGCGGGAAGGTGGCGTCGAGCAGCCGCGTGGTCGCTCGGCTGGCGCGGCTGTTGGTCGTGCCGGAGAAGCCGATGATGCCGCTGCCGGCCGGGTCGCCGGCCCCACCGCCCGCGCCGGACAGCGCGATCGTCAGCGACTCGCTGTGCACCAGGCTCTTCGCGGCGTCGGCGAGCGCGCGGGCGGGCACCAAGACGGCGATGTCGGCCGCCGTGGGGTTTTCCGGCTGCCAACCGAGTTCGCGCACCGCCAGCCGATAGCGGTCGGTTGCGGCGAGGGTCAGCTTCTCGCCGTCGATCTCGAGGCGGACGCCGGTGAGCATGGGCAGCGTGTCGTCCCGGCCGGCGGCGATCGCGACCTGGGCCACGGCGGCGGCGAACTCCGCGCCGTGCACCGTGCCGGCGGTGGTGGGCATCGTCGGCAGGCTCGGGTAGTCGTCGACCGGCATCGTCGGCAGGGTGAATCTGGCCGCGCCGCACGACAGGGTCAACCGGGAGCCCTCCACCGTGACGTCGACCGGATGCGGCGGCAGCGCACGGGTGATGTCGGCGAGCAGCCGGCCGGAGACGAGCGCCTGGCCCGGGGCGCCCGCGCTGACCTCGACGTCGACTTCGGTGGACGCCTCGAGGTCGAAGCCGGACACCGACAGCCGCTCGCCCTCGACCCGCAACAGCAGACCGGCCAGCACGGGCAGCGTCGGCCGGCTCGCCAGACTGCGCGCCGCCCACGTCACCGCGTCGGCGAGCGCGTCACGCTCGACCCGGAACTTCACGTCGCACTCCGTTCGCCTTGCTCGACTGGATTGTGTGCCAGCTCGCCGTCCACACAATCCACCGGGTGGTCGTTCTGGTCGTGCTGCCTCATCAAATTACGAGTGTCGTCCGTCGTCTTCGCCGCTGTGGACACTGGGGACAACCACTCGCCGCTGCCGGAAACGCTAGCCCGCAGGTCTGTCGTCGGTGTGGATGACAGGTGCTGGACCCGGCGCGTGTTGCGCAGGGCTCGGTGGACGGCGGATGAACCGCGCATGTGGTCCACATGATGAGCCGAGTTGTCCACAGAGATGCCCACAGGCTGTGCGTCGCGGCGGACGCCGAACCGGGCGGGCAGCACGCTCAGCACAGTCACCCGCGGGACCGCATCTTGATGCGGTTCGTGAGCTCGGTGATCTGGCTGTAGACCGTCATCTTCTCGGTCATCAGCGCTCGGACTTTCCGTTCGGCGTGCATGACGGTGGTGTGGTCACGGTTGCCGAATTTCTCGCCGATTTTGGGCAGCGAAAGGTCGGTGAGTTCGCGGCACAGGTACATGGCCATCTGCCGGGCGTTGACGAGCACCCGGCTGCGCGAACTGCCCACCAGGTCGTCGATGCTCACGGCGAAGTACTCCGACGTCACGGCCATGATCGTGGCCGCGTTGATCTCGAACGCGTCGTGGTCGCCGACGAGGTCCTTCAGCACCATCTCGGCCAGGCCCAGCTCGACCGTCTGGTGGTTGAGGCTGGCGAAGGCGGTCACCCGGATCAGCGCGCCCTCGAGCTCGCGGATGTTGCTCTGGATGCGCGAGGCGATGAACTGGAGGACCTCCGGCGGCGGGCTCATGCCCTCTTGCGCGGCTTTCTTGCGCAGGATCGCGATGCGGGTCTCGAGATCGGGCGCCTGCACGTCGCTGATCAGCCCCCACTCGAAGCGGGTGCGCAAGCGGTCCTCGAGCGAGTTCAGCTGCCGGGGGGACTTGTCGGAGCTGATGACGATCTGCTTGTTCGCGTTGTGCAGGGTGTTGAAAGTGTGGAAGAACTCCTCCTGGGTGCGCTCGGCGCGCTCGAGGAACTGGATGTCGTCGATCAGCAGCACGTCGACGGAGCGGTACCTGCTCTGGAACGCCTGCATCTTGTCATCGCGCACCGAGTTGATGAACTCGTTGGTGAACTCCTCGCTGGACACGTAACGGGTCGACAGCCCTGGCTGCAGCCGGCGGGCGTAATGGCCGATGGCGTGCAGCAGGTGCGTCTTGCCGAGCCCGGAATCGCCGTAGATGAACAACGGGTTGTAGGCGCGCGCAGGGGCCTCCGCGACGGCGACGGCGGCGGCGTGCGTGAAACGGTTGCTCGAGCCGATGACGAACGTGTCGAAGGTGTACTTGGGGTTCAGCCGGGCGTCCTTGTCGTGGTCGAAGTCGGTCCGCTTGGGCCGGTACGCGCCGGGGCGTGGCGCGACGGACAGCGGCGCGCGTCCCTCGGCGTCGGCGTCCTGGTAAGCGTCGAAGCCGGGCGAGCCGTCGGTGTCCCCGTCCGCCCGGTCGAGGTCCCGCTCGCCCGGGACGACGTACAGGCCGGTCGCGGACAGCGCGCCCTCCGACGAGAGGAAGTCCTGCTGGGCGTCGAGTCCGTCGCCGACTGCGACGGTGAGGTCGGGCGGCCGCACGGTCACCGCGACCCGGATCTCGCGCCCCAGCTCCTCGCTGAGCACCGAGGCGATGAGCGGGCGCAGCCGGTTCTCCAGGTAGTCCTTGGCGAAGTCGTTCGGCGCGGCGAGCAGTGCGGTGTCCTCGACGAGGCCGAGCGGCCGGGTCAGACCGATCCACGCTTTCTGCTGCGGCCGGATCGAAGGGTCGTCGAAACGCGGCCGAGCCCGGTTCCAGACGGTGACGAGTTCGGCGCTGTCATCCACGGGCCGGCTCACTCCAGATGTCGCTGTTAGTGCTGTGTGTGGTGCGCCGGGGGTTGGTGGCCAGCGTTGTTTCCGACCCTCTCACGGGACGTCTGGACGCCGAAATCCACAGAGTTGCCCACAGGCTGTGCACGTAGCACAACGCGACCCACGGGCAACCCGGAGGCACGAGGTGTTTTGGTGCTGAGGATGTGGTTGTCAGCGCCGGTGGGCGAACCTAACAGCGTCCTTCGGAGGCCGACAATAGGTCTCGGCGTGTCGGCGCGGAGGCACCCGCAACGGACGCGCCGGCGCCCCAACCAGACGGCGCTGGTTTGACCGAGAGGCACTGCCGTCCGTACCGTTGACGCGTTTGTGCGTCCGCGCGAGATCCTCGCCTTTCGGTGGTGGCAGCAGCGCGGCGCACTGCCGACGAGACCAGCGTTGCAGGGCACACCCACGTGACCACGCGCCTCGTCGCTGACAGGCATGGAGTCTGACCTTGAGCAAGCGCACCTTTCAGCCGAATAACCGCCGCCGGGCGAAGACGCACGGCTTCCGGCTGCGGATGCGCACCCGCGCCGGCCGCGCCATCATCACCGCTCGCCGCCGCAAGGGCCGCAGCGAGCTGTCGGCCTGAGGCCTCGGCGCGTGCCGGCTGCTCAGCCGCCCTTCCCGTGCTGCCTTCCTCGCCGCCTGCCACGCTGCCGCCGTCCATGCTGCCGGCCGCCTCGCGGATGACGCGCTCGGCCGATTTCGCCGAGGTGATCCGCGGCGGCCGCCGGGTCGGGGCCGCCACCGTCGTCGTGCACCACCGCCCCGTGCTGCGCCCCGGGCAGACCGCTCCCGTAGTCGGGCTGGTCGTCAGCCGGGCGGTCGGAGACAGCGTGGTGCGGCACCGGGTCAGCCGTCGGCTGCGCGCCCAACTCGCCGAGCGCCTCGACCAACTGCCGGAGACGAGCGGCACCGTGGTGCGCGCGTTGCCGAGCGCGGCCACCGCGACCTCGCGGACGCTCGGCGCCGACCTCGAGCGTGCGCTGGGCCGAGCGGTGCGGGCAGGACGAGCGTGAGCGCGTCGCCCGTTCACGCCCGCCCTCGGCCGGCCGTGCGGGCAGTGGTCGCGGTGCTGCGGCTGTACCGGATGGCGGTCAGCCCGCTGCGGCCGCCCGCCTGCCGCTACGTCCCGACCTGCAGCGCGTACGCCGTCGAGGCGCTCGAGACACACGGCCTGCTGCGCGGCGCGTGGTTGTCGGTCCGCCGGCTGCTGCGCTGCCACCCCTTCCACGCCGGCGGGCACGACCCGGTGCCGCCGCGCGTTGGCCGGACGGCAGCGCCCACAGCGGATCCAGAGGCGACAGCGCCCGTCGCCGACACCTCGGCTCGTGCCCGGGCCGCATAGGAGTATCTGAGTGCTCAACTTCCTGTACGTCGCGGTGTCGTGGGTGCTGCTGCGCTGGCACGACCTGTTCACGCTGCTCGGCTTCAGCGACAGCAGTGGCTTCGGCTGGGCGCTGTCGATCGTGTTCCTGGTCATCACCGCGCGGGTGCTGCTGTTCCGGCTGTTCATCAAGCAGGTGCACTACACCCGCAACATGCAGAAGATGCAGCCGAAGATCCAGAAGCTGAAGGAGAAGCACAAGAACGACCGCGCCGCGCTGAACCGCGAGATGATGGCGCTGCAGCAGGAAGAGGGCTTCAACCCGATCTCCGGCTGCCTGCCGATGCTGCTGCAGATCCCGGTGTTCATCGGCCTCTACCACGTGCTGCGGCATCTCTCGAACTCGAACGCGCTGTGCCAGTCCGCGAGCAAGGTCGGAGCTCACCTGAGCTCGAAGGCCTCGGACCTGCTGTCGTCCTACACGTTCAGCCAGAGCGAGACGTGCCACGCGTCGACGGCGCGGATCTTCGACTCGCCGCTGGCCGCGTCCTTCCACGACTCCAGCAGCATCATCACGGGGCTCGGCGGCGACCCGAGTTCGACGCGGATCGTGCTCGTCGTCCTGCTGATCATCAGCGCCGCGGCGACGTTCGCCACGCAGCTGATGGTGCGCGCCAGCGCGACCACAACGCCCGAGGGCACCGCGGCCACGATCCAGAAGTTCATGCTCTACGTCATTCCGATCGGCGTGCTGGCGTCCGGGCTGCTGTTCAACTTCCCGCTCGGCGTCCTGCTGTACTGGTTCACCAACAACCTGTGGACCCTCGGCCAGCAGGGCTACATCATCCGGTTCCACCCGCCGACGGACGAGCCGGCCAAACCGGTCGGTGAGCTGGGCAAGACGCTCGCTCCCCGCCCAGGTCAGAAGCCCGCGCGAGTGAAGCCGGTCGGCGAGGGCGGCACGATCGCGACGTCGGCCGCGAAGGGCAAGCCTTCGCTCGAGAAGCCGGCTGACACCAAGTCTGGGGACGCCAAGTCCGCGGATGCCCATTCGGGGGACGCGAGCCTGTCCGACGGCGCCGGCGGCGCGGGTGCGCGCACGGTGCCTCGGCCGGGGCAACGCCCGAACCGGCCAGGCGGCAAGCGACCTCCGGCCAAGCGCCCGACGCAGGCGAAGAAGCGTCGCTGACGGCCTCACGACTCCGACGCCCGCGGCGCACGCCCGGGCCAGGTGAAAGGACCCCCGTAATGAGTGACACCGATATCGACGCGGCCCCGGCAGATCCGGCCGCAGAAGCCGCAGAAGCTCCATCGGTCGCGGCCGCGCCTGAGTCGCGCGACCGGCTGCTCGTCCAAGAGGGCGACATAGCGGCGGACTATCTCGAACGACTGCTGGACATCGCCGACTACGACGGCGACATCGACCTTGACGTGGAGAACGACCGTGCCATCGTGGCGATTGTCGGCGGCGACCTCGACGCTTTGATCGGGCAGCGCGGCGAGACGCTGGACGCGTTGCAGGAGCTCACCCGGCTCGCGGTCCAGCAGCGCACCGGCATGCGCAGCCGGCTGATGCTCGACGTCAGCGGTCACCGGCAGATACGCCGTGCCGAGCTGCAGACGCTCGCCACCGACACCGCCGCGGCGGTGCTGTCGGGCGGGTCGCCGGTCCGCCTCACGCCGATGAATCCGTTCGAGCGCAAGGTGGTCCACGACGCGATCGCCGTCATCGACGGCGTGACCAGCGAGTCCGAGGGCGAAGAGCCGCAACGCAGGGTGGTCGTGCTCGCCTCATCATGAGGCCTTGCCCCGTGAACGCCGCCGAGTGAGCGACGACCCGGCGACTGGTCCTGCCGGTCCGCTGGAGGTGTCAGCCCAGGCGGCCGGCGTCAACTCCCCTGTCACGGCAGCCCCGCGGACCTCGGCAGCCCCGGCCGTACCGCAGATGTCAGCGGCCCCACCGGCACCGGCGGCAGCGCGGTCGGTGTTCGGCCATCGGCTCGACCTGGCTGTCGAGTACGGCGACCTGCTTGCCGGCGAGGGTGTCCGGCGTGGACTCATCGGACCGCGCGAGGTCCCTCGGCTGTGGGAGCGCCACCTGCTCAACTCCGCGGTTCTCGCAGAACTGCTGCCGCCGGACGCCCGGTTCGTGGACGTCGGCGCGGGCGCCGGTCTGCCGGGCGTCCCGCTCGCGATCTGCCGCCCTGACCTGCGCGTCGACCTGGTCGAGCCGATGCTGCGACGCACTGCTTTTCTGAACGAGGTCGTCGGCCAACTCGGTCTGGCCGCGGCCCGCGTCGTGCGCGGCCGGGCCGAGGATCGCGACGTACGAGCGTTGGTCGCGCCGACCGATTGGGTGGTGGTGCGGGCTGTCGCGCCGCTGGTCCGGCTGGTGGAATGGTGCATGCCGCTGCTGTCGCCCGGCGGGCGCCTGCTCGCACTGAAGGGTTCGCGAGCGGCGGACGAAATCGCAAGTGCTCGACAAACGCTGCGGCGGCAAGGCGCGGCGGACCCGGTGCTGCGGCAACTCACGGCAGGCTCGGAGCCGACATGGGTGGTCGAGGTTCGCCGAAGCACCGCGTGGCCGGTCAAGTGAGGAGAATGAACACGTGACTGACTTGCACGGCGATGCCCAGCCGTTCGCGGCGGGCGCCACGCCGGCGCATCCGGTTTCACGTGAAACCGCGCACCGCCCCAAACCGCACGCTGCTCCTGTTTCACGTGAAACGGCCGCCGAGGTCGAGACGTCGCCAAAGTCGGGCTTCGAGTTCGACACGCCGATTGCCCGTGAGGCAGCACAGGCGGTGCACGTCCGCAATGTGCGACAAGAGCAGTGGCCCGCGCCGCCGCGACCGCGAGTGATCACGGTTGCGAACCAGAAGGGTGGCGTGGGCAAGACGACCAGCGCCGTGAACATCGCGGCGGCCTTGGCCTTGCATGGCCTGCGAGTCCTCGTCATCGACCTCGATCCGCAGGGAAACGCCTCCACCGCGCTGGCGATCGAGCATGGCGTCGGAGTTCCGTCGATCTACGACGTGCTGCTGGGTGGTGAACCCATCGCCGACGTCATCGCGACGACCGAGATTTCACCGACGCTGCGCGGCGTGCCGGCCACGTTGGACCTGGCGGGCGCGGACATCGAACTCACCACGCAGGTCGACCGCGAGCATCGCCTGGCGCGCAGCATCGACACCTACCTCGGCGGAAAGCCGGACATCGACTACGTGATCATCGACTGTCCGCCGTCGCTCGGGCTGCTCACGCTGAACGCGCTTGTCGCCGCCCGCGAGGTGTTGATCCCGATCCAGTGCGAGTACTACGCGCTCGAGGGGCTCGCTCAGCTGCTGAACACCATCGGACTGGTGACCTCGCACCTCAATCCTCGGCTGACCGTGAGCACTGTCCTGCTGACCATGTACGACAGCCGCACCCGGCTCGCCGACCAGGTCGCGGACGAGGTTCGCAACCACTTCGGCGACCTGGTGCTGGGCGCGGTGATTCCCCGCAACGTCCGGGTGTCCGAGGCGCCGGGCTTCGGGCAGACGGTGATCACCTACGACCCGGGGTCGCGCGGCGCGATCGGCTACGTGCAGGCAGCACGCGAGATTGCGGCACGTGGAGCGGGCATGGAGGGGGGCGCGCAGTGAGCAACAAGACCCGCCGCGGAGGGCTGGGACGCGGTCTCGGCGCGCTGATCCCGACGGCGCCGCAGCCCGAGCCCGAGCCCGCGCCGGACGAGTCTGCCCGGCCGGTGCCTGGACCGCAGCCGACGTCTGGACCACAGCCGACGTCTGGACCACAGCCGACGTCTGGACCGCAGCCGACGGCTGGACCGCAGCCGCCGGCGAGAACGGTTGACGAGCAGCCTGCGTCCGTCGAGACGGCTCATCCGCTCGGCGGTCCCGTCGCCAGCCCCGTCCAGGCCGCCGAGGTTGGACCGGTGCCCGGGGCAGTGCTCGCGCACCTCCAGGTAGCCGAGATACACGCGAATGCGCGGCAGCCCAGGCAAGCGTTCGACGAAGAGGCGCTGACCGAGCTAGCGCATTCGATCCGCGAGTTCGGGGTGCTTCAGCCGGTGGTTGTGCGCGCCGATGACCACGGTTATGAGCTCGTCATGGGCGAGCGCCGGCTGCGTGCCGCGATCGCAGCCGGCCTGGAGACGATCCCGGCCATCGTCCGCTCGACCGCAGACGACGCCATGCTGCGCGACGCGCTGCTGGAGAACATCCATCGAGCGCAGCTCAATCCGCTTGAAGAGGCCGCGGCCTACCAGCAACTGCTGCAGGAGTTCGGCACCACCCATGAGGAGTTGGCAACCCGCCTCGGCCGCAGCCGGCCGCAGGTGTCCAACACCGTCCGGCTGCTCAACCTGCCGCTCGCAGTGCAGCGGCGAGTGGCCGCCGGCGTGCTGTCGGCCGGCCACGCCCGGGCGTTGCTGAGCCTGGACGACGCCGAGAAGCAGGACGAGTTGGCCGCGCGAATCGTCGCGGAGGGCCTGTCGGTGCGCGCGACCGAAGAGCTGGTCGCCCTGTCCGGCCGAGACTCCGGCGGCCCGCCACGCCGCGCGGCGGCGCGGAAATTCGTCGCCCCGGCGACTGTCGACCTTGCCGATCGGCTGTCCGACGTGTTCGACACCCGCGTTCGCGTGGATATCGGGCGGCGCAAGGGAAAGATCACCGTCGAGTTCGGCTCGATCGACGACCTCGAGCGGATCGTCGCCGTCATGGCGCCGGACCTCGCACGTCGGCGCGCGCCGGCCGGGACTGATCCCGCCGATCTGACGACGCCCGATCAGCCGAACGAGCCGTAGCGCACGACCTCGGCCAGCGGCCGCCGGCCGCGGCGCAGCGACGGCGAGCGCCGGTCTGGGGCCGGGTGGCCGAGGCTGACGACGCCCACCGGTCGCAACCGCTCGGGGATCCCGAAAGCCGCCCGCAGCGATTCCCAACGCTCGGCCGGCACGCCGAAGAAGCAGCCGGCGAGCCCGGCGTCGGTCGCCGCGAGCAGCAAGATCATCGCCGCCATCCCGGTGTCCACATCCCAGTAAGGCACCGGCCAGCGCCGTTCGTCTCGATCGGTCCAGCCCTTGTCCGGCTCGGCGTAGCGATCGAGGTAGGCCTCGCGATCGGACAGGCAGACCACGAGCGCGGGCGCGGTGCGCATTCCGGCGAGCCAGCGGTCCGGCTCGCCGGTCGCGGTCGCCGTCCAGAAGGTGTCGCGCGACGTTATGTCATCGCAGACGAGGAAGCGCCAGCCCTGAGTATGGCCCGCTGAAGGTGCCCGAATTGCGAGGTTAAGCAGCATTTCCAGCTCGGTTCGTGGGACGGGTCGATCCGGGTCGTACGAGCGGACCATCCGCCGCCGCCGCACCGCGTCACGCAACTCCATGGCGCCAGTCTCCCGCTTCGGCCCGAAGCCGTTGCGGCTGACTTGCTCGCCTCCTGAATTGATTGGTTCGGTGTGCGATCGTGACCGGGTGCCTCGCGATCTACGCCAATCCCGCAAGCTGCTCGACGTCTGCTACGACATCCGCGGCCCTGTCCTGGACGAGGCGAAACGCCTCGAAGAAGAGGGCCGCCGGATCATCAAGCTCAACATCGGCAACCCGGCCCCGTTCGGCTTCGAGGCGCCTGACGAGATTCTCGTCGACGTGATCCGCAACCTGCCGCAGGCGCAGGGCTACTCCGACTCCCGTGGCCTGCTGTCGGCGCGCACCGCGATCGTTCAGCACTATCAGGAGCAGGGCGTCGACGTCGACCTCGACGACGTCTGGCTCGGCAACGGTGTCAGCGAGCTGATCACCATCAGCCTGCAGGCGCTGCTCGACAACGGCGACGAGGTCCTCGTGCCGACGCCGGACTACCCGCTGTGGACCGCCGCCACGTCGCTGGCCGGCGGACGGCCCGTGCACTATCGCTGCGACGAGCAGTCGGGCTGGCAGCCCGATCTGGCAGACTTACGCAGTAAGGTCACGGCGCGGACGAAGGCGATCGTCGTCATCAACCCCAACAACCCCACTGGCGCTGTCTACTCGGCGCACGTGCTCGAGCAGATCGCCGACCTCGCCCGCGAACACGAGCTCGTCGTGCTGGCTGACGAGATCTACGACAAGATCCTCTACGACGACGCCGTGCACCACCCGTTCGCCCGGATCGCGCCGGATCTGTTCACCCTGACCTTCAACGGCCTGTCCAAGGCCTATCGGGTCGCGGGGTTCCGGTCCGGTTGGCTGGCCGTCACCGGGCCCAAGGCGCACGCCGCGAGCTATCTCGAGGGGATCACGATCCTCGCCAACATGCGGCTGTGCGCCAACGTCCCGGGTCAGCATGCGGTGCAGATCGCGCTCGGCGGCCGACAGAGCGTCAGGGACCTCGTCCTGCCCGGCGGCCGGCTGCTCGAACAGCGAGACGCCGCGGTGAAGGCGTTGCGAGCGATTCCCGGCGTTTCCTGCGTCCGGCCGCGCGGCGCTCTGTACGTCTTCCCGCGCCTGGACCCCGAGGTGTACCCGATCGTCGACGACCAGCGGTTCGTGCTCGAGCTGCTGCGGGCCAAGCATGTCCTCGTCGTGCAGGGCACCGGCTTCAACTGGCCGCACCCCGACCATCTGCGCATCGTCACGTTGCCGCGCACCGACGACCTGCTCGACGCGATCGGCCGGCTCGGCGACTTCCTCGCCGACTATCGAGGCGATTGCTAGAACACCCAGCTGGGACGCGGTTCGACGCGTCAGTGCGCCTCGGCCGGAATGCGCATGACGCCGGTCGGCGGGTCGTCGGCGCTCGGCAGGTACAGCCGCTGCACGGCCACCAGCAGGCCCTCGGCCACGGTGTCCCGGAACGCCGGGTCGCGCAGCAGCGAGCGGTCTCGCGGCGAGGTGAGGTAGCCGAGCTCGACCCGGACCGCCGGCATCCGGGTCAGCCGCAGCAAGGCCCAGGTCTTGCCGTGGATCCGGTTGTCGCTCATGCCGGTGCGCGCGACGATCTCGCGCAGCGCGAGATCGGCCAGCCGCTCGCCGATCGTCGAGCTGGACTCGCCCGCGCCGTAGTAGTACGTCGCGACGCCGTGCGCCCGGGGTGACGGCGCGCCGTCGACGTGCAGCGACAGCACCAGGTCCGCGCCGACGGCGTTGGCCAGCTGCGCGCGCTGCTCGTCGGTGGCGCCGTTCGCCGGGCCGTGGGTCGGCCAGGTGCGCACGCCGAGCGCGGTGAGCCGGCCGTCCAGCCGGGACACGAGGTCCCAGGTGATCTCGGCTTCGCTGAGCCCGTCCGCCTCGACGCCCGGGTCGGTGCCGCCATGTCCCGCGTCGAGGACGATTCGCTTGCCGAGCAGCCGCGGCCCGGCGTCGGCAACCGTGACCATGTCCCGCAACAGCTGCGGCCGACCCCCGGCCACGCGGCGGCCGAGCTGACGCAGCGCCCGCAGCGTGTCCGGGCCGCAGATGCCGTCTGGGACCATGCCGTACTCGCGTTGAAAGCTGCGCAACGCCTCGGCGGTGGCCGCCTCGAACACGCCATCG
The DNA here is from genome assembly GCF_964251945.1 of uncultured Jatrophihabitans sp. Classification (GTDB taxonomy): domain Bacteria; phylum Actinomycetota; class Actinomycetes; order Mycobacteriales; family Jatrophihabitantaceae; genus Jatrophihabitans. The sequence goes on along the minus strand of NZ_CAXULP010000003.1, from coordinate 346,136 downwards.
GCTCGGGTGAGGTGGTAGCCGAGCTCGATGAGCTGCGTCTGCAACGACGTGACGTCGTCGCCGGTCAGGGTCGCTCCGGACTCGTGCGCCAGGACGCGGTCGCCGAGGCGCCAGTGCGCGGCGGTGAGCGCGGCGTAGGTCTCCGCGCCGACCTCGCCGTTGACCGACAGGCCGCGGCGCTGCTGGAAGTGCCGCACGGCGAGCTCTGTGGCGTCGTCGAAGACCGCGGCCGACTCCGCCCGGGTGTTGTCGAGCAAGCCGATGGCGGCGAGCATGCTGCGGACCTCGGCGACGGCGCTGCCGGTGGCGCCGCGGCGCAGTGGCTGCATCGGGTCCGGGCCCTTCCAGTTCGTCGGTCATCGCCGGGGGCGACTCGTCAAGCGATCGCCGGCGATGGCTGCGGCCAGCGGAGGTCTACCGTAACGCGGCCGGAACATCGGCTCGCCTTGCGCGCGCGGTGGCGCGGGCGACGCCGGCCGCGGACAGCGCAACGGCCGACCGGCTCAGCCGGTCGGCCGCGGTGCGGGTCTGCGGATCAGTCGACGATGCCGGCCAGCTCGCGCAGGATGGCGGCCTTCGGCCGCGCGCCGACAATGGTCTTCACCAGCTCGCCGCCGGAGAACACGGCCATCGTCGGGATCGACATGACCTGGTAGTTGCGAGCGGTGACCGGGTTCTCGTCGATGTTGAGCTTGGCGATGGTGAGCTTGTCGGCGTGCTCGCCGGCGATCTCCTCCAGCACGGGAGCGACCTGGCGGCACGGGCCGCACCACTCCGCCCAGAAGTCGACGAGCACTGGCCCGTCGGCGTGCAGCACGTCGGAGTCGAAGCTCGAATCGGTGACGGTCTTGGTGTTGGCGCCCATGGCGTTCCCTTTCGTCAGGTGGTTCTCGGAGACAGAACACCGCCTGCGGTCTTCGGCATTCCGCCGGGCGCCGCTGCGGTGCGGTCAGGCGTTGGCGACGAGTTCGGATTCCTGCGTCGCGACGGCCTCGCCGCGCCCCTCGGCCAGCGCCGCGAGGTAGCGCTCGGCGTCGAGAGCGGCCTGGCAACCGGTTCCCGCGGCGGTGATCGCCTGCCGATACGTGTGGTCGACGAGATCGCCGGCGGCGAAGACGCCGTCGAGATTGGTGTACGTGCCGTGGTGGGTCAGCACGTAGCCCTCGTCGTCGAGATCCACCTGCCCGCGGACCAATTCGCTGCGCGGGTCGTGGCCGATCGCGATGAACAGGCCGGTCACGTCGAGCGGCCGCTCCTCGCCGGTCTGCAAGTCGCGCAACCGAACGCCCTCGACCGTCGTCGCGCCGTCGATGCCGACCACCGCGCTGTTCCACGCCCACGAGATCTTCGGGTCGTTGGCGGCGCGCTCGGCCATGAACTTGCTGGCGCGCAAGGTGTCGCGCCGGTGCACGACTGTGACCGAGCGGGCGAACCGGGTGAGGAAGGTGGCCTCCTCCATCGCGGTGTCGCCGCCGCCGACGACGGCGATGTCCTTGTCGCGAAAGAAGAACCCGTCGCACGTCGCGCACCACGAGACCCCGCGGCCGGACAGCTGGTCCTCGCGGTCGATGCCCAGCTTCTTGTACGCCGAGCCCATCGACAGGATGACCGTGTCGGCGGTGAACTCGCCGTCGTGCGTGCGGACCGTCTTGACCGCTGCGGTGAGGTCCAGCTCGACGACGTCGTCGGAGACGAGCTCGGCGCCGAACCGCTCGGCCTGCTCGCGGAGCTGGTTCATCAACTCCGGGCCGAGCACGCCGTTGGGGAAGCCGGGGAAGTTCTCGACCTCGGTGGTGTTCATCAGGGCGCCGCCGTACTGGGACCCCTCGAACACCAGCGGGTGCAGATCTGCGCGGGCGGTGTAGAGCGCTGCGGTGTATCCGGCCGGGCCGCCGCCGACGATGATGACGTTGCGGTGCGAACTGCTCGTCACGTGTGCTTCCTTCCCATCTGCGGCGTCCAACGATCCCGCTGCCGCCGGGATTCCCGCGCCCGGCACGCGGGCGCGCGCCGGCAGTCGGTCACCAGGGGTTTTCGTGGGGTGCTCACGCCGCGCCTCGGCCGAGTACGGCGCGCAATTCCGGCAGCCGCGTGCGCCAGACGAGCGCGCCGATCACTGCGATGCCCAGCAGGCCGCCGATGGTGAGCGCCGCCGCGGCCCCGCCGCGTCCATCACCGAGCACGGCGTGTGCCCCGCGCAGGACGCCGTAGGCGGCCCCCGCGCCGAGCGCGGACGCGATCGCGACCTGGCCGACCGTGCGGGCGACCCGGCCGAAGCCAAGCCGGCCGAGCCGGCGGGTGAGCAGGACGTGCCCGGCGATCGCCCCGACGACGTAGGACAGCGAGGTGGCGATGTTGAGCCACTCGACCGCGGGCAGCGACGGATGCTGCTCGACGTTCGTGCCCGCGGGCGCGGCGAACGCCGCGTTGGACACCAGGACGAGCACGACCTTCGTCGCGACCATGCCGACGTTGATGTAGGTGGGTGTCCGGCCGTCGCGCATCGCGTAGAACACCCGCAGCTGCAACATCACCAGCGCGAAGGGGAACAACCCGAAGGCCGACCACGCGAGCGCGGAGCCGATGAGCCGGGCGCCGGCGAAGGACGTCTCGCCGTGCGCGAACAGGGTCACCCCGAGCGCGGGGCCAAGCACCAGCAGCAGGCCGGTCACCGGCACGAGCGCGAGCGCGGACAGCCGCGCGCCGAGCGAAAGATCGCCGACGACCGCCTCGGTGTCCTGCCGCACGGCGGCCCGCGACAGGCGCGGCATGATCGCGGTCAACAGCGAAACGACGAGGATGCCGTACGGCATCTGGAACAGCAGGTCGGCGTTGGTGAACACGGTGAACCCGCCGTTGTCGTTGCCGACCTTCTGGATCACCGACACGCCGACCTGGCTGACAACGACGTAGCCGAGCACCCAACCGGCGAGCGCGCCGAGCTCCCGCAGCCGGTCCTGCTCGCCCGGCCGGGCCCGGAAGCGCCATTTCCAGGTGAAGCCGGAGCGGCGTAGGTAGGGCAGCAGCACCAGCGCCTGCGCGGCGATGCCGAGCGTGGTGCCGATGCCGATGACCAGGATCTGCGGCGTGGTCATCGCCGTCGGGTCGAGCGTCTTCGGGCCGGGGAGCGTCCAGAAGACGAACACGGTGACGATCAGCACGAGGTTGTTGAGCAGCGGCGACCACGCGCCAGGGCCGTAGACGTGCTTGATGTTCAGCACGGCCATCACCATCGCGCCCAGGCCGTAGAAGAAGATCTCCGGCAGCAGCAGCGTCGCGAAGACGCTGGTCAGCTCCCGCTTCGGGCCGGCGCCGACGAACGGCGCGACGATCCAGGGCGCCGCGGCCGTCACCAGCAGGGTCATCACGCCGAGCGCCGCCACTGCGACGGACAGCAGCCGCTGCGTGTACGCGAGGCCGCCGTCGTCGTCCTCGGCTTCTGCCTTGACCAGCAGCGGGATGAGCACGCTGGAAAGCACGCCGCCGAGCAACAGCTCGTAGATCATGTTCGGCAGGTTGTTGCCGCTGTTGTAGGCGTTGCCCACGGCGCCGGTGCCGAGCGCCGCGACGAGCAGCACGCTGCGCAGGAAGCCGGTCAGCCTGCTCGCGAGCGAGGCCAGGGCCATCGACCGGCTGGTCGCGAGCAGCCCCTTCGTGCCCGCTTCGGGCGAGGGCGCTGCCGACGGGGCACCGTCGCCAGCACCGTCGCCAGCACCGTCGCCGGCACCGTAGCCGGCACCGTCGTCGTCGGTCGGGTGGGCGGCCGCGTCGCGGCGGCGTCGCGGCTTGCCGACGTAGGTGGTGGTACCCCACCGGTGGGCGTCCGTGGCGGGGCGGCGCGTCGTGCGGTCGTCGTCGGACACGTCGAACATCACGGCGGCGGTCATCGGGTCGGACTCGGTGAACGTCCGGGGCTCGACCAGCCGGTTGCCCGCATAGTGCGTCGCCGCGCCCCAGCTGTCCCCGTCGGCTGGCGCCTCGTCGGCTGGCGGCCCATCGGTCGGGGCGCCGCCGGCGGGTGGCGGGCGGCCGCCGGTCTGCGTGCGCCCGTCGATGTCCGTCACCGAGCAGCCTTTGCCGGCTCGGCCGGCGCGGACACTCGCCTCCGAGCCGCGGCTGCGGCAGCCCGGGCGCGGCGGCGCGCCAGCTGCCGGATGGCCCGAACGAGCAACGCCAACACCAGGATGGCGCCGGCGACGATCGTGATGACCACGCCGATCGCGCCGAGCGCGGTGCTGCGCACCGCGAGCGGGACCGGCTCGCCGAGCGAGCGGCCGTCCGGGGCGGACAAATGGGCTTCGATCTGGATCCGCCCGGAGCGCTCGATCACCGTCGACAGGTGCAGGATCTTCTTGCTGTGCGCGTCGATCGTCGTGCCGAGGGGCGTGGCGGTGAAGCCGGGCAGGTTGTTGTCTGCCTGCGCGCCGAGGCTGATCTGCACCGGGTAGGCGAGCAGGTTCTCCACGGTCACCGGCAGCTCGGAGTTGCTGGAGGCGAGGGTGTATTGGCCCGACGACGGGGGGACGATGCGCACGCCGGAGAGCAGGGTGTGGACCAGGTTGAGCAGAGAATGGGCGGACACCTGGCCCACAGTGCTATCGAGCTGCCAGCCCGACGACTGCAGGCGCTGCAGCCCGACCGGCAACGCCGCGAGCAGCCCCGCCGCGGTCGGGCTCTGGCCCAGCATCGAGTCCACGGTCGGTATCGCCGCCGCGAGCCGGGTCACGTCGTCGGCGATGCCGGCCGGCAGCGCGGACCTCGCCGCTGATTTGGTGAGGTGAGCCGTGCGCTTGGGCAGCCTGCCGGCGGCAGTCAACGTCGCGAGCGCCGTGGGCCGGGCGAACGTCGCGCGGGTCGTGTCGAGGATCGTCCGGTAGGCGACAGCGGGATTGGCGTTCACGTAGCGCGGCGCCGTGATCACCAGCGGATGGGTTGCGTCGGGATGCTGCGCCGCGCGCACCGCGACCTCGGACACCAGTTGCGGAAGCGCGGCCGTGCCGGCGCCGCCCTCGCTGATCGCCGTCTGCACGCCCCGCTCGATCACCGCCGAGGTCAACGCCACGGCGACCGTCGAGTGCCGGCGGCCGAGCCGGGCGAGGCCTGCCGGGGTCGCCCCGCCGGCGCCGTCGCGCGGGGTGACGGCGGTCGTCGGCAGCACGAGGGTCCGCACGCCCTGTTGGACGAGCTGGGTGAGCGTCCGGGAATCGATGGAGGTGGTGGCCGGCCACGCGATGTCGCTGCGCACGGCCGCTCCGCCGAGCGCGTCGGACACCCGCGCGGCGGTCGCGGTGGGCACCGTGCTCGACCAGGCCACGCCGCGGCTGGACAGCGCCTGCACGTCCGGGTCGGCGACCGGCGTCAGCGCGACCTGCATGCGCGGATGATCCGCCAACATCTGGCGCAATCGGTCGAGCCATGCCGCTGCGGCCTCCCCGCCGGTTCCCGGGACGGTCGTCTTGCCGGCATGCACGCGGTAATGGCCGGTGGCCATGATCTCGAGCTCGTCGAGCAGGTCCGGGTCGATCAACAGGGTCATCGGCTGGTCGCGCGGGAGCAGCTCGGGAACCGCGAGGGCGCGGTCGAGCCGGCCGCCGGCGTTGACCGACGTCGCGAGTTCGTCGTCGAGGAAAACGGTCGAGGCGCTCAGCCGGTGCGGGCGGTCGAGCAGCGGCCACATCCAGGACACCTCGACCGGCTCGGGCTTCGCGTCGAACGCGGGCATGAACGTCGACGCCGAGCCCAGCGCGACGCCCGCTGGGTTGTGCGCCGTCAGCAACAGGGGGTAGATCTCGGCCGCGGCGCACAGACACAGTCCACCCACACCCTGAATGGCGCTCGTCGTCGTCTCGAAGGTCATGGTCGATGGCGTGTCGGGCTGCAGCGTCTGAGGCCGTTGTGCCTTCCCCGGGATGTCTGCAGCCAGATCCCCCGCTGCGCTCGGGTGGGCCAGCGCGCTGTTCAGCGTGCGCTGTGAGCCGATCGGCGACCCGCGGATCGCGCTGATCGACACGCCGGCGATCGGCTGGTCGGTGGTGTTGGTGGCCGAAAGGGTGACGGTGAACTTCGCGGGCGTCGTGGTGATCGCGGGTGTCGACGGCGAGACGTCGAGGACCTTCAGCGTGACCGCGTCGGCCTTCAGGGTGGCCGTCTTCTGGGTGGCCGGCGCGGTCGCCGTCCTCGGCGTCGCCAGCGCGGCCGCAAACAGCGGACTGAGCGCCACGACCGATCCGTAGCCGAGGACACAGGCGAGCGTCACCGACAGCGCCGCGCGCATCGGTCGTCGGGCGACCGGTGCGCGGGGGGTCACGCCGAGTCCGCGAGCAGCCTGCCCGCGGTGTCCACGAGCCCCCGCTCGTCGGGGTAGGCGAGCTGCGCGCGGATCTCGGCCAGCGGCACCCAGGCGACCTCGTCCACCTCGATGTCGGCGTCGGACAACTCGCCGCCAACACGGCGCAAGAGGTAGTGCCGCACGGTCTTGTGGATCCGGCGATTGTCGGCGACGAACCAGAAGTCGATGGTGCCGAGTTCGGCGACGATCTCGCCAGCGATGCCGGTCTCTTCTTCGACCTCGCGCACGGCGGCCTGCTCGGCTGTCTCGCCGGCTTCGATATGGCCCTTCGGCAACGACCACAGCAGCCGGCCCTGGCGGTCGGTCCGGCCGATCAACGCGCCACGCGGCTCGGCGCCGGCGAGGTCGACGACCAGGCCGCCGGCGCTGAACTCGTCCACCTGGCGCAGCCACCGGCGTGGTCGGCGACGGGTGCGGCCGCCGGCGCCTTGGCGGCCGCCGGTGCCTTGGCCGCCGGCGGCGCCTTGGCCGCCGCCTGAAGAGCCGCCGCCCGCGCCGCCGCCGCCCGCGCCGCCGCCGCTCGCAGGGTCTCCGCCGGCAGAACCGGGTCGGCTCGTCCCGCTCCCGCGCGCGGGGCGCGGTCGCGGGCTCGAAGACATCCCTCGATGGTAACCGCCGGGTCAGTACGCTGGCCGTCCGTGAGCCCGCGCGCCCCCCGACCCGATGCTGTTTCGGCTGCCCGGTGGTGACGACTCCGGTTGATCTGATCCCGCTCAGCCAGCAGGCGGTCCGCCTCGGTGCTGCCTTCGCAGCGGCCGGTCGAGAGCTGCACCTCGTCGGCGGCCCGGTTCGCGACGCCCTCATGGGTCGTCCCAGCGCGGACCTAGACTTCGCGACCGACGCGCGGCCGAGCGAGGTGCAGCAGCTCGTGGCGCCGCTCGGCTCCGCGGTGTGGACGACTGGGATCGCGTACGGCACGGTCGGCGTCCGGGTCGACGGCGTGCCGTGCGAGATCACCACCTACCGCGCCGACCGGTACGACCGGGTCGGCCGCAACCCCGCCGTCGCCTACGGGGACTCGCTCGCCGACGACCTGCTGCGCCGCGACTTCACGATGAACGCGATGGCGCTGTCGGTGACCGGCGATCTCGCGTTCACCGATCCCTACGGCGGACTCGCCGATCTCGCGCGCGGCGTCCTGCGCACGCCGGGCACCCCGGCGGAGTCCTTCGAGGACGACCCGTTGCGGATGCTGCGGGCCGCCCGGTTCGTGTCGACGCTCGGCGTGCGGGTCGCGACCGAGGTCGACGCGGCGTTGCGGACGCTAGCTCCGTCCCTCGCGCGCATCACCGCCGAACGGGTGCAGATCGAGCTCAGCAAGCTGCTGCTGGGGGCGGCGCCGCGTGCCGGGCTGGAGCTGCTGGTCGACACCGGCCTCGCGGACGTCGTGCTGCCCGAGCTGCCCGCGTTGCAAATGGCGGCCGACGAACACGGCCAGCACAAGGACGTGTACGCCCACACCCTGCAGGTCCTCGATCAGGCCGTCGATCTCGAGGACGCCGGACCGGACCTCACGCTGCGCTGGGCCGCGCTGCTGCACGACGTCGGCAAGCCGGAGACCCGGGCGTTCCTGCCGGGGGGGCGGGTGACGTTCCACCACCACGAGGTCGTCGGGGCCCGGCTGGCCCGCAAACGGTTGAAGGCATTGCGTTACTCGAACGACCTGATCGACGACGTGGCCAAGCTGGTGTTCCTGCACCTGCGCTTCTACGGCTACCGCAGCACCGAGTGGACGGACTCCGCAGTGCGTCGCTACGTCGTGGACGCCGGCCCGTTGCTGCCGCGGCTGAACAGGCTGGTGCGTTCGGACTGCACGACGCGCAACAAGCGCAAGGCGGCCGCGTTGGCCTCGGCCTACGACGCGCTCGAGCAGCGGATCGCGGCGTTGCGCAAGCAAGAGGAACTCGACCGGATTCGGCCGGACCTCAACGGCGAGGAGATCATGTCGATCCTGTCGATTTCGCCGGGGCCGCTCGTCGGCAAGGCGTATCAACACCTGCTGGCGTTGCGGATGGCGCACGGTCCGCTCGGCCACGACCGCGCGGTCAGCGAGCTGCAGTCCTGGTACGCCGCGAACTCGTGACGTAGCCCAGCGCGGTCGCCGCGAAAAGCGCCCCCACCAGGAGCACCGTCGCCGCGCTGCGCCCGTCGGCCGGCAGGAAGATCGCCGTCGCGCCGGCCGCCGCCACGAGCGCCACATTGAAGACCGCGTCGTACAGCGCGAACACCCGCCCGCGGTAGGCGTCCTCAACGCCGTCCTGCACGACCGTGTCGACGCTGATCTTCACCGCTTGCGCGGCAAAGGCGAGCAGCAGCGCCGCAGGCAGCTGCAGCGGCAGGCGGAACGGCAGCACGAGGCCGGCCTCGACAACGGCGGCGAGCGCGAGCGCGCACGCCGGGCAGCGGACCGGGCCGATCCGGCGATACGCGGACGGGGTGGCGAGCGCCGCGAGCCCACCGCCGACGGCGACCGCGACGACGACCTGGCTCAGCCCGGCGAGGCCGGTCCGGAACACGCCGTCGGCGGTGAAGTGATTGCGGAACAGCAGCACGGTGCACACCGTCCAGAGGCCGTAGCCGAGCCGGTGCGCGGCGATCGTCGCCAGCGCGTTGCGCACCGCCGGCAGCCCCGCGACGTGCCGGGCGCCGGCCGCCAGGCCGCGAGCGACCTCAGGCAACGTCTCACGCCCCGAGCGCTCGGCGGCGCTCGGGCCAAGCCGGTCGAACGCGAGGCCGATCGCTACTGCGGCCGCGAGCAGGTAACAGACGCCCGCGGCCGCGGCGATGGTCGCGTACCCGCCGTTGCCGTCGCCGGCCAGCGCGCGGGCGGCGAGCGCGGTCCCGCCGCCTGCGGCAGCGACGGCGGCGCCAGCGGTGGCGGCCAGCGCGTTGGCGGTGACCAGCTCGGCGGGATCGACGACGTGCGGCAGCGCGGCGCTGAGCGCGGACAGCACAAACCGGCTGAGCGACACCACGACGAGCGCGCTGCCGTAGAACGCCGGGCCGCTGAGCCCTGCCGCCAGCGCGGCGGCGACGACGAGCACGGCGGCCGTGCGCGCGACATTGACCCACACCAGCAGTCGCTGTCGCGACCACCGGTCGAGCAGCACGCCGGCGAACGGGCCGAGGATCGAGTACGGCAACAGGACGACCGCGAACCCCGCGGCGATGTCGGCGGGCGCAGCTTGCCGTTGCGGGTCGAACAGCACCGCGCCGGCGAGGCTCGCCTGGAAGACGCCGTCGCCGAACTGGCCGAGCAGTCGGACCGCGAGCAGCCGGCGGAAATCGCGGACCGCCCACGCGCGCAGCAGATGCCTCGCGCGTCCCACGACTCGCCACGCTATCGATTCGCCACGCGATCGGCTGGCGCGGCGGTCGGCTGGCGCGGCGGTCGGCTGGCGCGTGCGAGCCGCCGCAGGTGTGGCCGTCAGCGACCGGACCCGGGCAAGATGGCCTGGTGGCCTCGGCGGACTGGACCTCGGTGCGCGGGCTCGAGCCCGCCGCCGGCCGGCTGCTGGTCGCGACGCCGCTGCTCGGCGACCCGCACTTCGCGCGCACCGTCGTCTATCTGCTCGAGCACGACGGCGGGGGCACCGTCGGCGTGGTGTTGAACCGGCCGAGCCACACGCCGGTCGGCCAGGTGCTGCCCAATTGGCACGACGCCGTCAGCGGCCCGGCCGTCGTGTTCGGCGGCGGCCCGGTGCAGCCGGACGGCGCGCTGTGCCTCGGCGAGTTGGCGCCGGGCAGCACCGGCATCCGCGAGGTCGTCGACGGCGTCTCGACGATCGATCTCGACGGCGACGTCGCGGTGATCGCGCCGATCGCCCGGCGGTTGCGGGTGTTCGCCGGGCACGCCGGCTGGGCGCCGGACCAGCTGGACGCCGAGCTGACCGAGGGCGCGTGGTGGGTGGTCGGTGGCAGCCCGGCGGACCTGTTCAGCGAGGAGCCCAAGCCGCTGTGGCGCCGGGTGCTCGCCCGGCAGCCGATGCCGCTGCGGCTGCTGTCCACCTATCCGCTGGACGTCAGCCTGAGCTGACCGCGGCTGGGTGGCTCGAACCGGAGATCACGACGTCCCGCGGGGGAAAAGCGCGAGGTCGGTGCAGACGAGGTCGGCGACGATCAGCGCGCGCAGGTGGCCGGTCGCGGCCTCGGCGAATCGCACCCGGTAACGGCGCAGCGGCGCGCCCGCCCGGCGCTTGCGGCGCCCGGCGACATCGGCCAGTTCGACCTCGGCGAGCTCAGGTCCGTCATCTGCGCCGGTGACCGTCCAGCCGCGGAACCGGCTGACCCCGGCTACCGCCCACCGCTGGCCGGCCGGCCCGGTGAACACCGTGACGCCGGCCCGGGTCGCGCCGCGGCACGCGATCCCCACCTGCTCGTCCTTCGCGGCGCGCACGTCGACCTCGAACGCCTTGCGGATCAGCGACTGGCGGTTCTTCGCCGCGCTGAGCAACGCTTCGCCCGCGGGGTCGCGGATGACGGTCGTGAACGGGAACAGGCCGGGGCCGCCGATCGAGCGGCGGAATCGGCTCACCGCGGACAACCGGACGAGGACTGCCTCGCCGAGCGGCTGCGTTCCGTTGCTCAGCTCGAGCACCGGCCCGGTCGCGGCCGACCAGTCGGCCGGGCGGCGGACGGCGACCGAGAGCTCCGGCACGGGCGACAGGTCGAGCACGTCGCGGATCTTGCCAGCACGAGGACTGGTCCCACGAGGACTGGTCCCACGAGGACTGGTCCCACGAGGACTGCGCAAGAAACGACGTCCGCCCCCGCAGCGCCGGAGCGCCGTGGGGGCGGACGAAGCAGAACGCGCCTGTCGGCTAGCGCTCGACGGTGCCTTCGATGAAGTCCTGGACGGCCTTGCGGGCCTCGTCGTCGGAGTACTGCACTGGCGGCGACTTCATGAAGTAGCTCGACGCCGACAGGATCGGCCCGCCGATGCCGCGGTCCTGGGCGATCTTCGCCGCGCGGACGGCGTCGATGATGATGCCGGCCGAGTTCGGGGAGTCCCAGACCTCGAGCTTGTACTCGAGGTTGAGCGGCACGTCGCCGAACGTCTTGCCCTCGAGCCGGACGAAGGCCCACTTGCGGTCGTCGAGCCACGCGACGTAGTCGGACGGGCCGATGTGCACGTTGCGCTCGCCCATGTCGCGGTCGGGCACCTGGGAGGTGACCGACTGGGTCTTGCTGATCTTCTTCGATTCGAGGCGGTCGCGCTCGAGCATGTTTTTGAAGTCCATGTTGCCGCCGACGTTCAGCTGATACGTGCGCTGCACCTCGACGCCGCGGTCTTCGAACAGCTTGGTGAGCACCCGGTGGGTGATCGTCGCGCCGACCTGGCTCTTGATGTCGTCGCCGACGATCGCGACACCTGCGTCCTCGAACTTCTTCGCCCATTCGGGGTTGGAGGCGATGAACACCGGCAGCGCGTTGACGAAGGCGACCTTCGCGTCGATCGCGCACTGGGCGTAGAACTTGTCGGCCGCCTCGCTGCCGACCGGCAGGTAGGAGATCAGCACGTCGACGCGCTGGTCCTTGAGCACCTGGACGATGTCGACCGGCGACTCGTCGGACTCGGTGATCGTCTCGCGGTAGTACTTGCCGAGCCCGTCCATGGTGTGGCCGCGCAGCACGGGCACGTCGAGCTGAGGCACGTCGCAGATCTTGATCGTGTTGTTCTCACTCGCCGCGATCGCCTGCGACAGGTCGAGGCCGACCTTCTTGGCGTCGACGTCGAACGCCGCGACGAACTGGATGTCGCGCACGTGGTACGGGCCGAACTCGACGTGCATCAGGCCCGGCACCTTCTGCTTCGGGTCGGCGTCGCGGTAGAAGTGCACGCCCTGCACGAGCGAGGCGGCGCAGTTGCCCACGCCGACGATGGCGACCCTGATGGCGCCGGTGTCCGTTGAACCCATCAGGGCTCCTCCTTGGATGTTGATGCGGTACTGCTGGGTGGGTCTTGCCGGTGGGGTGGTCTTGCGGGTCAAGCAGGAGCGTCGCGGCCCGGGAGCGGGGGAGCGCCTCGGCCCGTATCAGCCCGGCCCGTCTCGGTGCGGCCGGTCTCGGTGCGCTCGGTCTCGATCAGCTCGGTGAGCCAGCGGACCTCTCGGTCGACGGACTCCAGGCCGTGTTGGTGCAGCTCGCGGGTGTAGCGATCGACGCGTTCGCCGGTCCGGCCCAGCGCGCTGCGTCGCATGCCTTCGCGCTGCTCCTCGACCCGGCGCCGTCGACCCTCCAGGATCTGCAGCCGGATGTCCGAGCGGGTCTGGGCGAAGAACGCCAGCCGGGCGCCGAAGCCCTCGTCGTCGAAGGCGTCCGGGCCGACCTCGGCCAGCAACTCGGCGAGATGCTCCTTGCCGTCGGCCGTGAGCTGGTAGACCCGCTTGCCGCGCCGCGAGCGGGCTGGCGCGTCGCCGGCGAGCGGCGCCGCCTCGCTGATCCAGCCGGCCTCGGAGAGCCGGCGCAACGTGGGATACAGCGAGCCGTAGGAGAAGGCCCGGAACGCGCCGAGCAGGCTCGCGAGCCGCTTCCGCAGCTCATAGCCGTGCAGCGGGCTCTCATTGAGCAGGCCGAGGACGGCGATCTCGAGCACTCCGGACCTCCTGCCGCCCTATCGATGCGATGTATCAACACGATACATCAGCGCGACACTCAGGCGGCGGCCAGATGGCGAAAAACCGTCCGGCCCTCGAACGGCCGGTGTCGCACCGGTGGACCAGCGCGCTCTAACCTCGGCCGGGTGCCGGATCCGATCTTCGAGCACCCAAGGCTGGTGTCGATCTACGACGCCCTCGACGCCGACCGCGGCGACCTGCTGGTCTACGCCGATCTGGCGGCCGAATTCGGCGCCCGGCGAATCCTCGACATCGGCTGCGGCACCGGCACGTTCGCGCTGCGGCTCGCCGCGCGCGGGGCCGAGGTCGTCGCCGTGGACCCGGCCGCCGGCTCGCTCGCCGTCGCGCGGGCCAAGCCGGGCGCGGATCGGGTGCGTTGGATCCATGGCGACGCCAGCTCGCTTCCGCCGCTCGAGATCGACCTCGCCACGATGACCGGCAACGTCGCCCAGGCGATTGTCGACCCGGCAGAGTGGGACGTGACCCTGGCCAGGGTGCACGCGGCGCTGCGGCCGGGCGGGCGGCTGGTGTTCGAGACCCGCGATCCGGCCGACCGCGCGTGGGAAGGCTGGGGCCGCGCGGACACCCGGCGCGTCACCGAGATCGACGGCGTCGGATCGGTCGAGAGTTGGACGGACGTGCTCGCCATCGACGGGCCGCTCGTCACGTTCCGGCACAGCTTCGTGTTCGGCTCGGACGCTCAGACCCTGACCTCGGACTCGACGCTGCGCTTTCGGGACCGCGACGAGGTCGAGGCATCGCTGACCGCGCACGGGTACGTGCTGAACGAGGTGCGCGACGCCCCAGACCGGCCGGGACGGGAGCTGGTATTCCTCGCCCGGCGCCCACGTTGACCGCGAGGCGGCGGCGTCAGCGCGCTGCCGCCTCGACGCGTTCTTCCGAGCCATGGGCGATCGGCGCCGCGAGCGCGGACTCCGGGATGCCGAACGCGTCGACCAACGTCCGGGCGTGCGGGCGGACCAAGCCGCACAGCGCGTTCACCTCGGCGATCGCCGCCTTCGAGCGGGCGGCGGTGAGCCGCCCGTGCTCCTGGAACCAGCCGCGCTCGGCCTCGATCGTCGACAGCACGAACAGGTCGCACACCCGCTCGAGCAGCTCTCGCTCCGCGGTGTCGACGCAACGCTCGATCGCCTCGACGAACGCCTGCAGCAACACGCTGTCGACGTGCGCGCGGGCCGCCGCCAGCATGTGGTCCTGCGCCGCGTTGAACACCGCGAACGGGTCCTGCGCCGACGTCGCCCGCTGCAGCCGCCGGGCCACCGTCTCCAGCAGGTGCGACTCGCGATAGTCGAACAGCGCGAGGTGCCAGGCGCGGTCGCGCAGGTCCTCCTCGTTGCCGCGACCCGGCGCGGCGTCGATCAGCCGCTGCAGGATGCGCCGGCCGCCGATCCGCTCGACGACCGTCTCGAAGGCCATGTCGGTGACGAAGCGCGCCGTGCCGAACAGATCCAGCTCGCCGAAATGGTCGCGGTAGCCGGTCAGCAGCTCCTTGGCGACGAGCTGCAGCAGCACCGTGTTGTCGCCCTCGAAGGTGGTGAAGACGTCGGTGTCGGCCTTCAGCCCGGGCAGCCGGTTCTCGGCGAGGTACCCGGCGCCGCCGCAGGCCTCGCGGCACGCCTGGATCGCCGACGTGGCATGCCAGGTGGCCGCGGCCTTGATCCCTGCTGCGCGCGCCTCCAGCTCGCGTCGGCCGGGGTGTTCGGCCGGGTCGGCGTCGCGTGGCGCGTCGAGGTCGGGCGTCGTGTCGTGCAGGCCCTCGACCAGCGCGAGCTGCGCGAAGTGCAGGGCGTAGGTCTTCGCGAGTGCCGGCAGCAGCTTGCGCTGGTGGGCGAGGTAGTCCAGCACGGCGATCTCGTCGCCGTCCGGGCCGGCGAACTGCCGCCGCTCCTCGCCATACCGGATCGCGATCGCCAGGGCGACCTTGGTGGCGGCTCCCGCGCCGCCGGCCACGCTGATCCGGCCCTGCACCAGCGTGCCGAGCATGGTGAAGAACCGCTTGGTCTTGTTCTCGATCGGCGTCCGGTAGCTGCCGTCGTCGGCGACGTCGCCGTATCGGTTGAGCAGGTTGTCGCGCGGGATGCGGACATCGTCGAAGTAGAGCCGGCCGTTGTCCACGCCGTTCAGGCCGGCTTTCAGCCCGCAGTCCTCGATCCGCACGCCTGGCGCGGGCGAGCCGTCGGACGTGCGGATCGGGACGACAAATGCGTGCACGCCCTGCGACTCGCCCTTCGTGACGAGCTGGGCGAAGACGACCGCGACGTGGCCGTCGCGCGCGGCGTTGCCGATGTACTCCTTGCGCGCGGCGGTGCTCGGCGTGCGGATGACGAACTCGTCGGCGTCCGGGTCGTAGGTGGCCGTCGTCCGCAGCGACGCGACGTCTGAGCCGTGGCCGGTCTCGGTCATCGCGAAGCAGCCGAGCAGCTCGCCGCTGATCAGCTTCGAGATGTACTTCTCGTGGTGCCGCTCGGTCCCGAGGTGCAGGATCGCGCCGCCGAACAGCCCCCACTGGACGCCGGCCTTGACCAGCAGCGACAGATCGCCCATCGCGAGCATCTCGAAGCTGGTGATCGAGCCGCCGACGTCGTTGGCGCCGCCGTACCGGCTGGGGAAGCCGAGGCGCGAATGGCCGGCCTCGGCCAGCGCGAGCAGCCGCTCGAGGGTGTGCTCGCGCTGCGCCTCGACGCCCTCGCCGATCTCCACGGCGAACCGCGGATCCTTCGCGAGATCGCGGGCGCGCTCGCGCATCGACGCCCAGCGCCCGTCGAGCAGCGCGCGCAGGATCCCGACGTCCGGCACGGTCTCGACGCTCCCACTCGGTGCCGCGCTGTCCGCTGCTGCGCTGCTCATCGTCGGGCTGCTCCTTCGCTCGCGGCGCGCGTCGGGAAGACACCCGGCGCGGGACGGGCGTCGACGTCGCGCCCCGCCCGTTGATATACCCCGGCGGCGCCGCCCCAGAGCAGGGCCGCGAGGTAGTCGGTCAGCTGCTCGCGGGTCATCGCGGCCGGGTGATCGAGCCACCACAGACTGGCCGAGCGGATGAACCCGGTCGCCGCCTCGCCCCACGGCTGCGCCGCGACGGGATCGATCCCGATCGAGCGCAGCTGCTCGCCGAGTGCGGCGGTGAGGACGTCGACGATTGCCGGGCTGACGGCTGGATCGGAATGCCCGGTGGCGGGCCGCCCGAGCCGCGCCTCGTTGAACACCCGGTTCTGCGTGACGAACCGAAACAGCTGCGGGGTGTCCTCCAGCAGCTGCAGGTAGGCGTCGATGCTGGTGCGCAGCAGCACCTGCGGGTCGCTGTGGTCCGTGACGCCGAGAACGGTCTCGACGATCCGCCGGACCACCCGGGCGCCGACCGCCCGGTAGAGGTCGTCCTTGTCGGTGAAGTATCGGTAGATCACCGGCTTGCTGGTGTTCGCGACTGCCGCGATCTGATCCATGCCGACCTCGTTGCCGTGCCGGGTCACCGCCGTCAGCGCCGCGTCGATGAGCTCCTCGCGGCGGGTGCGACGGTGCTCGGTCCAGCGCGCCGCCCGGCCGTCGACGCGCGCGGGCTCGTCAGCCTGCCCCGCGGCGCGGATCGGATCGTTGGCCGTTTCGGCGGCCGTCTTGTCCGCGGCGCCGTCGGTTTCCGGCGTAAGCCGAGCCACACCGTCTTTCACGGGACCAAAAGTAGCCGATACTGTGGTTCACGTGAACACTCGTCGCGCCGCCATCGTCGGCGGAAACCGCATTCCCTTCGCGCGCTCGAACGGCGCCTACGCGCACGCGTCCAACCAGGACATGTTGACGGCCACGCTGGACGGCCTGGTCGCCCGCTTCGGGCTGCAGGACGAACGGGTCGGCGAAGTCGCCGCGGGCGCGGTGCTCAAGCACAGCCGCGACTTCAACCTCACCCGCGAGTCCGTCCTCGGCTCCCGGCTCGCGGCCACGACGCCCGCGTACGACGTGCAGCAGGCCTGCGGCACCGGCCTGGAAACCGTCATCCTCACCGCCAACAAGATCGAGCTCGGCCAAATCGAGTCAGCGGTAGCGGCCGGCGTCGACACGACCTCCGACGCTCCGATCGCGGTGAACGAGGACCTGCGCCAGGTGCTGCTCGCGGCGAACCGGGCCAAGTCGGTTGGCGCGCGGGTCAAGGCCCTCGCCGGGATCCGCCCGCAGCAGCTGGTGCCGTCGATCCCGGTGAACTCCGAGCCGCGGACCGGCATGTCGATGGGCGAGCACCAGGCGATCACCACCCTCGAGTGGGGCGTCACCCGCGAAGAGCAGGACGAGCTCGCCGCCGCCTCGCACCACAATCTCGCCGCGGCCTACGAACGCGGCTTCTTCGACGACCTGCTCACGCCGTTCCTCGGGTTGAGCCGCGACCAAAACCTGCGCGCGGACTCCAGCGTCGAGAAGCTGGCCAAGCTGGCGCCCGCCTTCGGCAAGCTCTTCGGCGATCAAGCGACCATGACGGCCGGCAACTCAACGCCGCTCACCGACGGCGCGTCCGCGGTGCTGCTCGCCAGCGACGAGTGGGCGGGCGAGCACAAGCTCCCGGTGCTCGCGCACTTCGTCGACGCCGAGACCGGCGCGGTCGACTACGTGCACGGCAACCGCAAGGAGGATGGGTTGCTGATGGCGCCCGTCTACGCGGTGCCGCGGCTGCTCGCGCGCAACAAGCTCAGCCTCGACGACTTCGATTTCATCGAGATCCACGAGGCGTTCGCCGGCACGGTGCTCGCGACGATGAAGGCATGGGAGGACGCGGATTTCTGTCGCGCCCGGCTCGGTCTGGACGGGCCGTTCGGCGCCGTCGACCGCGCGAAGCTGAACGTCAACGGCTCGTCGCTCGCCGCCGGCCACCCGTTCGCCGCGACCGGCGGGCGCATCGTCGCCTCGCTGGCGAAGATGCTGAGCCAGAAGGGTTCGGGCCGCGGCCTGATCTCGATCTGCGCCGCCGGTGGCCAGGGCGTCGTCGCCATTCTCGAAGCCGCCTGACGTCAGCGCTCGCTGCGCGCCGCCCCCTCAACTTCATCGCATCACCCAGAGTTGTCCTCGCTAGGTCGGCCGTGCGGCCGACGACGCGCGGACAAGTCGACTTGGAAGGATCGTTAGACGTATGAGCGACCGTTATCTGACCCTCGTCAACTCGCCGGTCGGTTCGGCGGTGGCCCAGCGCGTGGGGTTGCCGCGACCGGCCAAGCTGCGCCGCTATGCCGTCGGCGAGCCGCTGCTGACCGGCCCCGCGCTGCTGGCTTCGACGTCGGGCAAGATCCCGGCCGCGCTGCGCCGCGCGCTCACCACGGCCGGCGTCGACGTCACCGAGACATTGCCCGAGGGCGGCTCGCTGGCCGCGGTCGTGCTGGACGCCCGGTCCCTCGCCAAACCGGGTGATCTCGCCGCGCTGCGCGAGGTGCTCTCGCCTGGCGTCAAGGCGCTCGGCGCGTCCGGCCGGGTGATCGTGCTCGGGCGGCCCGCCGACGGCGCCGACGTCGGCGCCGACGCCACCCGGCAGGCGCTCGACGGCATCGTCCGCTCGCTGGCCAAGGAGCTGCGCCGCGGCGCGACCGCGAACCTGCTCTGGGTGGAAGAAGGGGCGGATTCCAGCGCGTCGCTGCCGTCCGCGCTGCGCTTCTTCCTGTCCGGCAAAGCGGCCTACGTCGACGGCCAGCCGCTGCGGATCGGTTCGGGCGCCGCGTCGGCGCCGAAGGACTGGGATCACCCGCTCGCCGGCAAGACCGCGCTCGTCACGGGCGCGGCCCGTGGCATCGGCGAGGCGATCGCCGGCGTGCTCGCCCGCGACGGCGCCCAGGTGATCGTCGCCGACCTGACCCAGGCCGGCGAGGCGCTGGCCCGGGTGGCGAACCGGCTCCGCGGGACGGCGCTGCACCTCGACGTCGCCTCGCCGGAGGCGCCGCAGCGGTTGCTCGACCACCTCGGCGCGCACACCGACGGGCTGGACATCCTGATCCACAACGCCGGCATCACCCGCGACAAGCTGATGGCGAACATGAAGCCGCAGCAGTGGGATTCGGTCATCGCCGTCAACCTCGAGTCGCAGCTGCGCATCAACGCCGCGCTGCTCGACAGTGCCCAGCTGCGCGCGCAGTCGCGGGTCGTCTGCCTGTCCTCGACGACTGGGCTGTCCGGCAACCGCGGCCAGACGAACTACGGCGCGACCAAGGCCGGCGTCATCGGCCTCGTCCGTTCTTCGGCGCCGGCCTTCGCCGCGCACGGCGACTCGACGATCAACGCGATCGCGCCCGGTTTCATCGAGACCGAGATGACCGCGAAGATGCCGCTCGCAACGCGCGAGGTCGCCCGACGGCTGTCGTCGCTGCAGCAGGCCGGCCTGCCGATCGACGTCGCCGAGGCCGTCGCGTGGCTCTCCTCGCCGGGCGCCGGCGGCGTCAACGGGCAGGTGCTGCGGGTGTGCGGCCAGAACCTCGTCGGCGCCTGAGCCGGCCATGGCCGACCACGCGCTGAGCGGCGCGCCGGCGCTGCTGCCGCTGTACGCAAAGGCGGCGGCGACCGCCCCGCTGCACCGCGGCGACACGCTGCCGGACTCCAGCTACACGCTCGCCGATCAAGCGATCGACCCCGCTCACTTAGTGGCATACCAGCGGGTATGCGGCTTCGGAGTGTCCGACGTCCTGCCGCCGACCTACCTGCACGTGTTGGCCTTCCCGCTGTCGGTGGCGCTGATGACCGAGCAGGCGTTCCCGTTCCCGTTGGTCGGGCTGGTGCACGTCGCGAACTCGATCACGGTGACGCGGCCGGTGCGCTCGGCCGCGAGAATGTCCTTCCGCGTCCACGCCGCGAATCTCCGTCCGCACGCCGCCGGCCGCCAGCTCGACCTGCTCGCCGAGGCGACGGTGGACGGCGAGCTGGTGTGGTCCGCCGTCAGCACGTACCTGCGCCGCGGCAAGCCGCCGGCCGGAACTGCGAAGAAGGAGCGGCAGAACCCCACCCCCGCGCCGCCCGCCGGCGCGGTCGCGCAGGTGCGGGCGCCCGGCGACATCGGCCGCCGCTACGGCGACGTGTCCGGCGACCGGAATCCAATCCACCTGCACAAGCTCTCGGCGCGGCTGTTCGGCTTCCCCTCGGCGATCGCCCACGGCATGTGGCTGAAAGCGCGCACGCTCGCCGCGTTGCAGGGCAGGTTGCCGGACGCCTACACCGCCGACGTCGCATTCAAGCTGCCGGTGTTGCTGCCGGCGACGGTGCTGATCGGCGCCGAGCAGAAGGCTGACGGCTGGTCGCTCGACGTTCGGTCGCGCTCGGGCAAGCCGCACCTCACCGGCGCCGTCACCTTCTGACCGCGGTGGCGGCCCAGGCGACGTGGCGGCGGCTGCGGGCGGGTCAGCGTCGGTTCAGGATGCGGCGGCCGCCTGCGGTGCCGGCGAGGGTGAAGCCGAGCGCGACGCAGGCCAGCACGAAGAGCCAGAACAGGCCCTTGATGATGAAGCCGACGACGCCGATTGCGATCCACAGCAACACCAGGGCGGCCAGCACCTTGACCACGTTCATCGCGCACCTCCTGGCCGGTTAACCGGCGCCGGCGCTGATCGGTTCCCCGCCCCGTCGCCACCCAAGCGGCAGGTCAGGCGCTGGTGCGCGTCCGCCCGTCCACGCCGACCGGCGGCGTGGCCGGGGCGCCGGGGGCGCGGACAGCGGACTGCGGCTTCAACCGCTTCGCGCTGGCCGCGACGAGGCGCTGATAGCCCGGCCCGATGGCGCGCACGAGCAGGTCGAGCAGCTTCGCGTCCAACCCGACGACGGCGCGCGGCCGGTTGCCGACGACCGCGCGCAAAATAGTGCGCGCCGCAGACTCCGGCGTGGTCTTCGCCAACTTCTGGTCGAAGAACTCGGCGATCTGCGTCTGGTCCTCGCCCTCGACGGCGCCGCTGTTGCGGGCGATCGCCGTCTTGATGCCGCCGGGGTGCACGCAGGTGACCCGCACGGGGTGACCGGCGATCAGCATCTCCTGGCGCAGCGCCTCGGTGAATCCGCGGACGGCGAACTTGGCCGCGTTGTACGCGCTCTGGCTGGGCATCGCGAGCAGCCCGAACAGACTGGAGATGTTGACGACGTGGCCGTCGCCGGAAGCGATCAGGTGCGGCAGGAACGCCTTAGTGCCGTAGACGACGCCCCAGAAATCGACGTCCATGACCCGCTCGATCTGCTCGAACGTCATGTGCTCGATGTCGCCGGTGAACGCGATGCCCGCGTTGTTGAACACGACGTTGACGACGCCGTACTCGGCGGCGACGTCCGCGGCGTAGTTGAGCACGGCTTCCCGGTCGGTGACGTCCAGTTTCGTCTCGAGCACCGGCGCGCCCAGGCCGCGGGCCTGCCGCGCGGTCTCGGCGAGGCCGGTGGTGTCGACGTCGCTGATGGCGAGCTTGGCGCCCCGCCGGGCGAGGTCGCAGGCGAGCGCGCGCCCGATCCCGGAGCCTGCGCCGGTCACCACGGCCACCTTGTCCTTCAGATCAGTCATGCCGCGTGTCCTTCCCTGTCTGCGGACCGGTCGGACGCGTTTGCGCGATCGGCTTCTGTCTCTTGGGTCGTGACGTAATGCTCCACGTCGAAGCGGCGGGTGAGCTGGCGAAAGCGGAACGTGAAGCTCGGCCACAGGGTGGTGTTGTTGCCGTGCTTGTCCAGGTACCAACTCGCGCAGCCGCCGGTCGTCCAAATCGTCTGCTTCATCTGGTTCTGCAACCGCTCGTTCCAGCGCTGCTGGACGTCTGGTTTGACTTCGAACGTCGCCAGCGACTGCTCGTCCTTCGTCGTGAGAGCGCTGGACAGGTAGTTCAGATGTGATTCGATCATGAACACCATCGAGCTGTGCCCGAGGCCGGTGTTCGGACCGACGACGAAGAGCAGATTCGGGAAGCCGGCCACGGCCGCGCCCTTGTAGGCCTGCTGGCCGTGCTCGTCCCACACGTCGGCGAGCGAGCGGCCGGCGCGCCCGAGGATCCGCTCGTAGGTCGGCGAGTCGGTCACGTGGAAGCCGGTGGCGACCACGATCGCGTCGACCTCCCGTTCGGCGCCGTCGGCGGTGACGATCGAATGCTCGCGGATTTCGGCGATGCCGTCGGTGACGAGGTCGACGTGCTCGCGGGCGAGCATCGGGTACCAGGTGTTCGAGATCAGGATGCGCTTGCAGCCGATGCGCCAGTTGGGCGTCACCCGCTCGCGCAGCGTCGGGTCGTCGATCGCCTTCGCGATGTTGCGCTGGGCCAGCCACTGCGCAGGTTGCAGGATCTTGGGCTGGAAGCCGAAGCCGACCATGTACAGCTCACGGCCCCAGTAGATCGCCTCGCGGGCGGCGCGCTGCAGCAGCGGCACGTGGCGGTAGGCGAGCTTCTCCGCCTTCGGGTAGTCGCGGTCGTGGCGCGGCATGACCCACGGCGCGGTGCGCTGATAGACGTCGAGGTGCGCGACGTCGTCCACGATCGACGGGCCGATCTGGATGGCCGAGGCGCCGGTGCCGATCAACGCCACCCGCTTCCCCTTGAGATCTGCGCTGTGGTTCCAACGCGCCGAGTGGAAGATCTCGCCGCGGAAGTTCTCGATGCCCTTGATGTCCGGCAGCTTCGGCTCGCACAGTGCGCCGACGGCGCTGACGACGACGTCGGCAGTGAAGTCGCCCCCGGTCGTGTCGACGCGCCACTGCTGCGCGGCGTCGTCCCATTGCGCGAGGGTGACCTCGGTGTCGTAGAGCTGCTTGTCGCCCAGGTGGTATTTGGCCGCCACCGAGCGCAGGTAGTCCTGGATCTCCGGCTGTGGGGAGAACGAGCGCGACCAGTTGGGGTTCAGCTCGAAGGAGAAGCTGTAGAGGTGCGACGGCACGTCGCACGCCGCGCCTGGGTAGGTGTTGTCGCGCCAGGTGCCCCCGACCTCGCTGCCGCGCTCGATGACGACGAAGTCCTCGCGACCGTCCTTGGCCAGCCGGATCGCGGCCCCGAGTCCGGCGAAGCCGGCGCCGATGATCAGCACGCCGACGTGCCGACGGCTGCCACCGGCGCCGCCGGCGTCGGCGGCGGGCTCGGCCGCGGGTGTCTCGCTGGGGGTCTCGCTGGGGGTCTCGGCGGCCGGGGTGCGCGCGGGTGCCTGAGTCATGATGTCGAGCGTATGCACGAACTGAACGGGAGTCAATAGCTAGTTGGCTCACGTTCAATAACCGGTTAGGCTAGCCAGGTGACCACGGCGAAGCGCACCCGGCTGAGCCCTGACGCCCGCCGCGCGCAGCTGATCGAGCTCGGCGTCGACATGCTCGCCACCCGCCGGCTCGACGAGCTGTCGGTCGAGCTGATCGCCCAGACCGCCGGCATCTCGCGTGGCTTGCTGTTCCACTATTTCGCGTCCAAGCAGGACTTCCATCGCGAGGTGGCCCGAGCGGCCGCGCAGGAGATGATCCGACGCACCGAACCCGATCCCGAGCTGCCGCCGGTCGAGGCGCTGCGCTCGGCGCTGCACGCGTTCATCGACTACGTCGAGGAGAACCCCGACAACTACAAGACCCTCGTGCGCGGCGCGGCCAGCGGGGACGAGCAGATGCGCGCCGTCTTCGACGAGACCCGGGCGACGATGGCCCAACGCGTCATCGCGGTGATCGGGCAGTCCGGGGCCGTCCTCAGCGCCCGCGCCGAGCTGGCCGTCCACGGCTGGGTGGCGTTCGTGGAGGAGTGCGTGGTGCGCTGGCTCGACACCCGCGACTTCGCCCGGGACGAGCTGCTCGAGCTGCTGACCAAATCGCTGCCTGCGATCGCGCTGTCGGCCGCCACCGAGGACGTCCGGTCGCTGGTCGAGATCTTGACCGCCGACGCGGCGATCGGCGCCCGCTAGCCGTTGGTGGAGTCTGCGAGCCCGAGACTCGGCACGCGCTCGCCGCCGCCAAGGCGTGGCGCGCCGCCCGAGTCGAACTGCGACCATTCAAGGACGGCACCCGACGACCCCGGGGGTACCTGCCGCCCGTGGTCCGGGCCGCCCGACGCGTGCACTCCATTTCTCAAATCGGGCTTCACGCAAGCGGCTCCCCAGTCGTCGAATGGTTCCGCCAGTGTTGCCGCGCCGCCCAGGCTGGCCGCGATCGCCTCCACGAGCCGGTACGCGTCGCTGGTGCGCAGCATGATGCCCGCCCGGGCCGCGAGCGACGATGTCGGCGCACAACACATTCCACGCCACCTTGGTCTCGCTCGTGGTGACCTGGACGCCTTCAGGCCTTCTAGCTGAGAATACCGATCTAACGGATTTGTTTGCTTTCTTAGGCTGTGCCTAAGATTCGCTCGCTCGTTGACCGATCGACCCTCCGCCCAGCTGGCGGTCGGGGGTGGTTCCTGCCGGGGACCGCCGTGATCGTGTCCGGGTGTCCGGTGGGGTCCCAGCTCATGGAAAGGCCATCTCGTCATGGCTTCAGTCCGTCATGCCGCACGCCCGAAAGCGGCCGCCAATCTTCGTCGTCGGGTGCGCCGTGGTGCGCATCGCCGGGGCCGGTCGCTGATCGCGGTGCTCGCGGCGATCGTGTCGGTGGTGGCTTTGGCGCAGGCGGTGTTGCTGCACACCGCGGCGCACAGCTCGCGGGCGTTGGCGGCGGCGGCGACGGGGGACGGCGGGGATTTTGTGGCGTTGCAGGCTCCGCTGGTGGACACGACGACGGGACTGGGCGGGTTCTCTTCTCCGTTGCCGGCGAACACGTGGGAGACGATCGGGGTGGACGGGCAGGCGGGTTTGCCGTCGAGTGGGATCTCGGCGGTGCAGTTGACGATCACCGCGTTGAACTCCTCGGGCGCGGCGGGGGTGATCTCGGTGCGCCGGGGCAGCACGATCGCCTCGGTGACCGCCCTTGTGTACGGGTTCGGCGACACCGGGTCGGTGTCGAACACCGCGATCGTCGCGGTGTCGAGCACCGGGTCGATCCAGTTGGAGACGCAGACCTCGATCAACATCCGGGTTGATGTGCAGGGCTACTACACGGCCGGGGATCCGGATGCCGGCGGGTATGTGCCGATCACCCCGAAGCGGCTGGTCGACACCACCACCGGCACCGGCCTGTCCGGCGTCGGGAAGCTCGCGGCCGGCTCGAACACCGTGGTGTCCGCCGGCGGGGTCGGCGGGATCCCGGCAGACGCGTCGGCGGTGTTCGTGAACTTCCAAGCCTCGTCCGCGTCGAGCAGCGGCTACCTGGTCGCCTACGACACCGGCGGCACGGTGCCGGACACGACGTTGAACTACATGCCGTCGGTGACCACGGCGATCGGCGCGAACAGCCCGCTCAGTTCGGGCGGGCAGTTCACGATCCATGTCGGCGGCTCGTCGTCGATCAATCTGAGCGTCGATGTAGTCGGGTACTTCACGGCCAATACCACTGGGACCGGTTCGTTCACCCCGGCCGCCACCAGGCTGATCGACTCCAACGTCCCCCCGGCGACCACGATCCCGGCGAACGGCACACTGACCGTGCAGGTCACCGGGGTGAACGGCGTGCCGGTCGCGGGGGCCGGTATCGCCGCGGCGGCGGTCAACGTGCACATCCGGCACACCGGGACCGCGTCCGGTTATGACGTGATCTGGCGCGCGGACCAGACCGAGCCGACCCCGGCGTCGTTGACGTATTCGCCGTCGTCGACGATGAGCAACCTGTACACCGTCGGGTTGTCCGCAGCGGGCACGATCAAGATCCACAACGTGTCGTCGGACAGCGTGGGGTACGCGATCGATCTGGAGGGGTGGTACACCAGCGTCGCCTCCGCCGTGCCGAACAATCAGGATCAGACCCAGCAGTCGATCACCCTGCAGGCCAACCCCGCCGGCGGCGGGTCGTGGGTGACGTATGAGTACCGGATCGGCACTGTCGCGAACTTCGCCAACGTCCCCGTCGCGAACGCCAAAGACGGCAACGGCAACTCACCCTCATCCTGGCCGGTCCAGTCGAGTGGCGGAGCGTTCACCGCCTACACCTGGAACATCCGCGACACCCTCAAAGCCGCGCTCGGCGTCACGACCGCGCCAGACACGTTCGTGCAGGTCGAAGCCTGCTACGGCGCCACCAGCAGCGACCCGAACCCAGTCTGCGGGATGCCCTCGGACGTTCAGTTCGCGCAGTCCGCGTTCGGCGACGGCTACGCCACCCAGAACGTCGGACCGGGCACCCTGGCCGAACTGACCGGGGACTACGAGATCGACGCGACCGACTCCGACGCCGGCACGTCCCTCGACGACCTTTCCGTCGGCCGGTCGCTGACCACTCTCGCGCCGGCGGACGCGGGCGTGGCGCCGGGCGCGCAGCGGACCGACGCCTCCGGGGTGTTCGGGCCAAGCTGGACCGCCGAGCTGTCCGGGCCCGACGCGGGCGACGGGGACCTGCGGGTCACCGATAAGGCCAGCTCCGGGTACCTGATCTTCACCGACGCGGACGGCGGCACCTCCCAGTATCAGGCCACCACGCCGGTGGGGACGTATCCGATCAGCTTCACCGGTGTCGCGGACGCGGCCGGCGACGGCGAGACCGTCACCAAGGTCAACTCGAGCACGATCACGATGGCCGACCCGGACGGGACCGTCACCACGTGGATCAAGTCCGGGTCGGTGTGGCAGATGAGCACGGTGGTCGAGCCGGGCTCGAACTCGACCAGCGCCTACACCTACAACGCGACCAACCTGGTCACCCGGATCCTCGCGCCCGTGCCGTCCGGCGTTAGCTGCAGCACCCCGGACACCACGCTGGGCTGCCGCAGCCTGCTGCTCGCCTACGAGACGATCACCGTGTCGGGTGTCAATGTGACCCGGCTGCAGGAAGTCGACACCTCGCTGCCGCAGACCTCCGGCACCGCCAATAAGGTGGCGGTCGCGAAGTATGACTACAACTCCTCCGGGCAGCTGGCGGACGCCTACGACCCGCGGATCTCGCCGTACCTGAAGACTGCTTACACCTACAACACTGCCGGCCGGCTCGCCAGCCTGACCCCGCCCGGGGAGGCCGCGTTCACCTTCGGCTACGACAGTGGCGGCCGGTTGTCGACGGTCTCGCGGCCGGACCCGTCCGGTCCGACCGCCGTCACGACGGTCGTCTATGACATCCCCACCAGCGGTTCCACCGCGCCGATATCAATGACAGCCTCGACGACCGGCACGTGGGATGAGACCGGCGACCTACCCGTGACCGGCACCGCCGTGTTCCCGCCGACCCATCAGCCGGCCGGCACCACCGCCTCCACCGTCACCTCTAGCGACTGGCCCTGGGCCGGGATCGACTACCTCGACGTCAACGGCCTCACCGTCAACTCCGCCGGCTACGGCGCTGGGGCGTGGCAGATCGACACGAGCCAGTACGACGGCAATGGCAACGACGTCTGGGACCTCACCGCCGGCAACCGCGCCCAAGCCCTCGCGCCGACCGACGACACCGACCCCTACGTCGCGGGCCTGTCGAGCAATGTCGACCGGGCTGCCGCGCTCGCCTTCACGTCGGTCTACAACCCGCTCGACCCGTCCCAGGTGAGCGACACCTTCGGCCCCACACACCCGGTCACGTTGATAAGTGGCAGCGTGATCGACGCTCAGACTCACGTGTCGACGACCTATGACGAGGGCGCGCCGAACAGCGACGTCGACCCGAACACCGGCACCGCCTACGACCTGCCCACCACCACGACCACCGACGCCTACAACGCCGCGACTGACGCCGACACGTCGTTCCCGGACGCGAGCATCACCCACACCGGCTACGACATCGTCAACTCCGGCGACACGAGCGGCTGGACGCTCTACAAGCCCACGACCAGCACCGTCCAGATGGGATCGTCGCCCTCCTCCGCCGACCTGGTGACGACCACCCGCTACGACTCGTCCGGCCGTGTGATCGAGACCCGCTTGCCGGCGGGGCCGTCTGGGGGGACCGCGCAGTCGACGATGACCAGCTATTTCACCGCCACCGGAAGCGGCGCCTGCATCTCGATCAAGTGGGCCGGACTGACCTGCTCCGTGGGGCCGGCCGCGCAGCCGAGCAGCGGCAAGCCGCTCGCGGTGAAGACCTACACCTACAACCAGTACGACGAACAGCTCACCCAGACGGAAACCTTCGGCTCCTCCGGCACCGTCCGCACCGCCACCGTCAGTCACGACTCCGCCGGCCGGCTCCTGACACAGGCCCTCACGGTCACGCCGTCCAGCGCCGGTGGCACCGCGGTCCCGACCGTCACCGACGGATACAGCTCCACGACCGGTCTGCCGACGACCGTGAGCACCGGCAGCGGCGGCAGCCTGGTCACGCTTACGACTGGTTACAACAGTATCGGCGAACCCACCAGCTACACCGATGCCGGCAGCAACACCTCCGCGATGACCTATGACCTCGACGGACGGCTCACCTCGCTCAATGACGGCAAAGGCACGACGACCTACAGCTACGACACCAGCAGCGAACACCGCGGCATGGCCACCACCGAGGACGTCGGCGTCAGCCCCGCGCCCTCCACGTTCTCCGCCAGCTACGACGCCGCCGGCAACCTCGCGGCCGAGACCTACCCCAACGGCCTGGTCGCGACCAGACACGTCGACAACGTAGGCCAACCTACCGCCCTGGCATATGTCAAGTCCGGTTCGACCTGGATGAGCTTCGCCGACACCTACAACGCCCTCGGCCAAGTCCGTGGGCAGACGAGCCCGCAATCGAGCCAGACGTACACGTACGACGGGGATGATCGGCTCAGCACCGTCCAAGACACCTACTCATCCGCCTGCGTGACGCGGAACTACGGGTTCGATAAGGACTCCAACCGAACCAGCCTCAACTCCTACCCCTCCGGCACCGGCGGCGCCTGCTCCACTAGCACCACCCCGACCACGACGAGCACCAGTTACGACCAAGGCGACCGCGACACCAACACCGGATACAGCTACGACGACCTCGGCCGTACCCTCACCGTCCCCGGCGCCGACGCTGTGGGCGTCGGCTCCCACAATGGGTTCACTGGGAGTCTCACCGTCGGCTACTACGCCAACGACATGGTCGCCAGCCAATCGCAGAGCACAGCGTCGCTGACCTTCGGACTCGATCCAGACCAGAACCGACTCGCGACTATGACAAGCGGCGGCACCACAACCACGAGCCACTACACGGACGATGGCGACTCGCCCGCCTGGTCAACCACCAGCGGGACCACCTGGACTCGCGATCTCAGTGACATCGGTGGCAACCTCGCCGCCACCGTCGATCAAGGCGGCACGGTCACCCTCCAGCTTGCCAACCTGCACGGCGACACCATCGCCACCGCCGCCGACTCCACCACTGCGACCGGAACTGCCAGCTATAGCGAAACGACTGAATATGGGACCCCGCGCAACCCAGCCGGCGCCTATAGCAACTATGGATGGCTCGGCGGAGATGAGCGCAGCATCAACGATCTCGGGGGCGTCATCTTGATGGGGGTCCGACTATATAATTCGACTATCGGAAGGTTCCTCTCTCCCGACCCGGTGAGGGGCGGAAACGCCAATGCGTATGTATATCCGGGCGACCCGATCAATGGGCGTGACACAACCGGTCGAACTTACTTCGGAAATAATCTCGGTTCATGGCAAGTCGGGTGGTGTATAAGCAACGCTCCTGATTGCCACATGGCCTGGGACGCCAAGCAGTCGGCCGAATCTTATTCACGTTACCTGCGACGGAGCGGTTACGACGCGGACACTGCGGATGCATTCCAGCACACTGTTTGGATGGCTCTGGTATCGTATTACGATAACTACGATGATGCGATGGATTTGGGCTTAGATCACGAGTTAGACACTGACGGAGCATGGGACGCAAAGAACAGGAACGACACCGAGCGCGACTTGGACAATGATCACACAGGCGCGGTCGCTGGGGCCCATGCGCGTCATCGTCACTGGTCGAGGCAGCATTTGATGGACTATATTTGGGACCTTTATTTACAAAATAAGTTGGTATGCACTCATAATACGCGAAAACATAAGTATGCTTGTTAGCGTCTACCAGCTTAGAAAGGTAATGTCGTGATTGCCGTCTTACAAAGGCACCGTATTGCGTTGACCGTCTGTTGCCTGCTGATTGGCTTATTTGCTGAACTAGTGGGATACGGGCTAAATTTCGGTGTCGCCATGCAGGATTCAAGTCCTGATTCCGCATTGTTCGGTTCGGGTGAGTCGGTCTTGCAACTGATCATCCAGGGCCTGATGGCGCTTCTCGCTTTAGCCCTATTCGGCGCGCTCCTTCTTTCGCCATTCTCCCGTGCGCCCCGTCTCTTTGTCGGAGTTGCTATAACGTCCCTTGCGTTCTCCATAGTCCTGTTGGGCTTCCTGCCTCTGTCGTCAATCTTGTGACCGGGACACAGGTTGAGTTGTCCCGCAACCGGTAGGGATTGCAGCCTTCCCGGATGAGTAGTCGGCTGCGATCCTCTGCAGCAGCGAGAGTGTTGGTGAGATCGCAACGCTCGTCGAGCGGTAGGGCAAGTCAAGCGACTTCATAACCGCTTCTTTTCAGTCCGTCAGGCTGGCGTCCTGCCGAAGATCTAGTGGGCCGGAGGGCGCGTATTGTGCGCCAATTGCTGGAGCATCGCCCGAGTTCGCGTAGTTGACGGCCGCGCGGTGAAGCATCGTCGCGTTGGTCACCGCCGCGAAGCGTTCGATGGCCGACGCCGCGTTGCCGCAGAGGTTGTCCGTGCAGCGGACGATCCGTCGAACTTTATGCTGGCGACGTGCGCAGAGGGTTCGCCGATTCAATGGCCGGCGTCCCATCGTGGCGCCCGCCTGGCCAGCGAATCGGGTCGGTGGCGAGAGGCAGGCACCGCCAGTTCCCCAGCGGGCGGCGCGGCCCAGGTAGGTCTGGGTCGGGGAGTCGGCGTCGAGTTGGGCGGCGCTGAGGGTTGCCGCGCTGAGCGGCACGATCGACTCGGGCCAGGCGGTGGCGAGTCGAAGTTCGAGGTTGCGGGCGATGTGCTGTGGGGGCAGCGGTCGGTTGGCGATGAGTGTGGGGGGTTGCGCGTCGACGTCGTAGCCGGTCTGGGCGGCGCGGTCCAGGCCGACTGCAGCGCGGGCCAACTGGCATCGCCGGCGAGATCGGCCACGAGGCTATCGGCCAGCACGGCCCAGCGTTGCGTTGCGGGTATCGGCGCAGGCGAAGCGGGCGGCACCGTCGAGTCGCCGGTCCCGGTCGTGCCGGACGCAGGGACGGGTAGGCGTTCAGCCAGGTGCCGCTTTGCCGCGGCGTTGGGGTCGGCTGACCAGACAGTGGGGGCGTCGAACAGCTCGTCGATCCCGGTCGCGTGCGAGACGCGGGTTCTCGGCGGGGTCCTTAAACTTCGTCACGAGGAGAATTCGCAGCCGATGACAGTTGCTCGGACGGCCTAGAATCCGGCCCATGTCCTCTCCTGTGACGTCCTTTCGCGTGACGCGCAATCCGAACCCGGCCTCCGACGAGCAGCGCGCGGCGATCCTCGCGTCGCCCGGGTTCGGCCGGCACTTCACCGATCACATGGTGCGCATCGACTGGACGGCTGACGGCGGCTGGGGCGAGGGCGAGGTCGTGCCCTACGGCCCGCTGACCCTCGACCCGGCGACTGCCGCCCTGCACTACGGGCAGGAGATCTTCGAGGGGCTGAAGGCCTACCGGCAGGCCGACGGCTCGATCGCGTCCTTCCGGCCGGACGCGAACGCCCGACGTTTTCAGCGCTCGGCCCGCCGGCTCGCGATGGCCGAGCTGCCTGAGGAGCTGTTCGTCGAGTCGTTGCGCGCGCTCGTCGAGGTCGACTCCGCCTGGGTGCCGAACGACCCGGACGAGTCGCTCTACCTGCGGCCGTTCATGATCGCGACCGAGGTCGGGCTCGGCGTCAACAGCCCGTCTGCGTCCTACACCTACCTCCTCATCGCATCGCCGGCCGGCGCGTACTTCGCCGGCGGCGTGAAGCCGGTGAAGGTCTGGCTGTCCACCGAGTTCACCCGCGCGGCCCCGGGCGGCACCGGCGAGGCGAAGTGCGCCGGCAACTACGCGGCGTCCTTCGTCGCGCAGGCACACGCGACGGCGCAGGGCTGCGACCAGGTCGTGTGGCTCGACGCGGTGGAGCACCGCTGGGTCGAGGAGATGGGCGGGATGAACCTGTACTTCGTGTACGGGTCCGGCCCGGACGCGCGCATCGTCACGCCGGCGCTGACCGGCACGCTGCTGCCGGGAATCACCCGCGACTCGCTGCTGACTCTTGCGGCCGAACTCGGCTATTCCGTTGAGGAGGGCAAGATCTCGACCGACGAGTGGCGCGCGGACAACGCCTCCGGCGCGCTCACCGAGGTGTTCGCCTGCGGCACGGCCGCGGTCATCACTCCGGTCGGGGCCGTCGACAGCGCCTCGGGAGGTTGGCCGGTCGGCGACGGCAAGCCGGGTCCGATCAGCCTGCAGTTGCGCGAGCGCCTGCTCGCCCTGCAGACCGGCCACCTGCCCGATCCGCACGGCTGGCTGCACCGCCTCGGCTGATTCGTCTGGCTGATTCGTCTGGCTGATTCGTCCGGCGGCGACCCACCCAGCGCGCGCCGCGACGTACTGGCAACAAGCTGCGCGGCTGGTAGCTGCGAGTTCCCGATCCGATTCCGCGACACGGCGCGCTCTAATCTCCTTCTCACCAAATGCGATGACGACGGAGGATCCGTGAGACTGCCCAATCGAGGATTGCTCGCCCTGCTCGGCTCGACCGCGCTCGTTGCGGCCACTGCCATGACAGCCGCCACCGCGAGCGCCGTGCCCGCTGCCGCGTCGACCGGGCGACTCGCGACCGAGCGCGTGTGCGGGACGCCGAGCGCCGGCCACGCGGCCTGCTTCGCCGTCCGGCAGACGTCGGCCGCTGAGCCGAGCTCCCTGCGGGCGAACGCCGTCTCGCCGAACGCGACGCCGTCCGGCTACGGCCCGAGCGACCTGCGCAGCGCCTACGCGCTCACCGCGAGCGGTTCCAGCAGCGAGACCGTCGGCATTGTCGACGCCTACGACGACCCGAACGCCGCAGCAGATCTCGCGACCTACCGCTCCCAATACGGTCTGCCCGCCTGCACCACGGCCAGCGGCTGTTTCAAGAAGGTCAGCCAGACCGGCAGCACGACCGCGTTGCCGGCGAAGAACAGCGGCTGGGCCGGGGAGATCTCCCTCGACATCGAGATGGTCTCGGCGATCTGCCCCAACTGCCACATCCTGCTGGTCGAGGCCAAGAGCTCGACGCTCGCCAACCTGGGCGCCGCGGTGAACGAGGCGGTCAAGCTCGGCGCGAAGTTCGTCTCCAACAGCTACGGCGGCGCCGAGAGCTCCGCGGTCACCAGCTACGACAGCAGCTACTTCAACCACCCTGGCGTCGCGATCACCGCCAGCGCCGGCGACGACGACTACGACGGCGGCTCCTACCCGGCGACCTCGAAGTACGTCACCGCGGTCGGCGGCACCCGGCTGGTGCGCAGCAGCACCGCCCGCGGCTGGTCCGAGACGGTGTGGAACACCACGAGCTACACCGAGGGAACCGGATCCGGCTGCTCCGCCTACATCGCGAAGCCGAGCTTCCAGAGCGGCGTCGCGACGAGCTGCGCGAAGCGGGCGGAGTCCGACGTCTCGGCGGTCGCGGACCCGGCCACCGGCGTAGCGGTCTACCAGACCTATGGCGCCAGCGGCTGGACGGTGTACGGCGGCACGAGCGTGGCCTCGCCAATCATCGCCTCGGTGTACGCCCTGGCCGGCGTTCCCGCCTCGGGCGCTTACCCAAATGCCGACCCGTACAGCCACGTCGGCAGCCTCAACGACGTCACGTCCGGCAAGAACGGGACGTGTGGCGCGCCGATCTGCACCGCCGGCGCGGGCTGGGACGGCCCGACCGGCCTCGGCACGCCGAAGGGCGCCGCGGCGTTCGCCGCTTAGCAACAGAGCGGCGCTCGCCGCGTGACAACAGAGCGGCGCTAGCCGCGTGACCGACACCCCCCACGGAGCGGGGCGGATCCGCCGTTGCGGATCCGCCCCGCTCGCCATTCCGGGCCTGCGGTTCTATGCTCGGAAACGCATTGCCTACTAAATCGATAGGGGAAACAGATGACGGTCACCGACGAGCTGCTCGCCAACAACGCCGAGTACGCGGCGGCCTTCACCGGACCGCTGCCGCTCCCGCCGGCCAAGCACGTCGCCGTGGTCGCCTGCATGGACGCGCGGATCAACGTCTACGGGGTGCTCGGGCTCAAGGAGGGCGAAGCGCACGTCATCCGCAACGCCGGCGGCGTGATCACCGAGGACGAGATCCGCTCGCTCGCCATCAGCCAACGGCTGCTCGGCACGCAGGAGATCATCCTGATCCACCACACCGACTGCGGCATGCTGACCTTCACCGACGACGAGTTCAAGAAGTCGATCCAGGACGACACCGGCATCAAACCGTCCTGGGCCGCCGAGGCGTTCGGCGAATTGGATGGCGACGTGCGGCAGTCGATCGCGCGGATCAAGGCGAGCCCGTTCATCCCGAACAAGGACTCGGTGCGCGGATTCGTCTTCGACGTGGCGACCGGAAAGCTGAACGAAGTCGCGTAGCACTACCGACCCCTGCCCTGGCGCGTGAGATTGCTGCACCAGTCCGAGCGTCGCCGTCGCGAGCGCCGGTCGGTGGTGCTCAAGTCTGCGCATTGCCGGTCGATTCAGTACCAGGCAAGCGAATCGGGAAGTGGTTCCCGGTCGGTCGACGTCCGTCGCGTGCGGTAGCCAGCACGAGGCGGACGAGTTGGAGGGACGCCAATGGCGCACGCGAACGCCAATGGACGGCCGGCCAACCGACACCGAAACGTGCGGGCCGTGCGTCGGCTTGGGCTCGCAGCAGTGCTGATCCTGAGCATGACGGCCTGCACCACCGCCGGCTCGACCGGTGGGGGGGCCCCGACAACCGCCTCGAGCGGCGTCGCTCGGCCCGCCACCTCACAAGCTGCTCCGAGCGCAACTTCTTCCGCGGCGACCCATGGGTCGGCGCGGGTCCAGCCGGTACTGAAACGGGTCGGTGTCTCACTACCTCTGAACCGGCTCGCCGGATTCATCAAGACGACCGGCAGCGTCCCCGGCCAACTCAGCATCTACCAGCAGTGGGCAAGCAATCAGCCATTCGACGCGGTTGCCGCAACGGCAGCGATGAGCCGGGGCATGAGCATCGTCGTCAACTGGGAACCGTGGGCGCCCCAATGCGGCTGTGCCACGCAACCCGCCTGGACCGACCGCAAGATCGCCAGCGGCGCGTATGACGCATATATCCGCGCGTACGCGCAGTCAGTGAAGACGTTCACACTCACGGGCGGTCACGTGACGCTCCGTCTCGGACACGAGATGAACGGCAATTGGTACCCATGGGCCGTCGGCGCAAACGGCAACACCTCGGCCGCATATATCGCCATGTGGCGCCATGTGTACCGCGTGTTCACGGCCGAGCACGTGCCCAACGTGCGATGGATGTGGTCGCCGAACCTGACGTATCCCGGCGCCATGCCGATGAGCGCCAGCTATCCCGGCGATAGCTACGTCGATGACGTCGGACTGTCCGGATACAACTTCGGCGCCGGCGACGGCTTCAGTTGGCAGACGTTCAGCCGGCTGTTCCAGCCCAGCCTCAACGCACTGCGCAAGATCGCGCCGCACAAGCCGCTCTACCTCGCCGAAATCGGCTGCGCCCCCCACGGCGGCAACAAGGCTGCCTGGATTGCCGACATGTTCCGGCAAGTGAAGAAGCGGCCGTACGTCGCCGGCGTGACCTGGTTCGAGCAGCGCACGCAGCGCAACTGGCTCATCGAGGGCAGCTCGGCCAACGTCCGGGCCTGGAAGGCTGGCGTCGCCCTGCTCCAGCGCGGCTAGCTGCAGCGCGGCCGGCTGCAACGCGGCCGATTATCGCGCCAGTTCGCGACGTCGTTCCCACGCGGCCACTGAGTGCGAGCTGTCAGCGAGCCCGCCGCGCGATCAGGCCGAGGGCGTACTTCTGATACCAATTGCCGGCGGCTGGTCCGCTGCGGCAGGTACCGTCCGACTCGCCCGGGTGCTTGATCCACAGGTACGCATCGGCATGCTTGGCGCGAGTGCGCGCCGTCGGCAGGGCGCCGAGGCCGCGGCCGGATGGGTTGCACCAACTCGCCGAACCGGACTTCGCCGGTCCCCGCCCGTTGCGCGAGGTGTCCACGACGTAGTGCTTGCCTTTCAGCAGCGCCGAGACTCGTTCGCCGTAGCGGTCCTCGGTGCTTGTCCGATAGAAATTAGACACGTTGAGGCTGAAGCCACGTGCTTTGGCGACGTCGACTTGCCGCAGTCGATGCGCGAGGACGCGGGCAGGTAGCCAGCCAGAGTTCCCACCGTCGATGTAGACCGTCGTCGTGTGCCTCCGGGCGAGGGTGCGCACCGCGTAGCGCAGCAGCGCCAACCTCTGTTTCTGCTGCGCGCGGGTCAAGCAGGTCATCGACGCCAATGCGTCCGGCTCGATGATCACCGCTGCCCTGAGCCGGCCAATTCCAGCGGCGACCTGTCGAGTCCAGGACCGGTACGCGGCAGCGCTGCCAAAGCCGCCAGCTGAGTAGGAACCGCAGTCGCGATGCGGAATGGCGTAGGTGACCAGTACCGGCTCTGCAGAGGCCAGCTGCGCGGCGCGCACGTAGCGGTGGACCGCGCTGCGCACCGTACGGCGCGAGTTCCAATCACCAAACCACTGCGCCTGCGGCGTCTTTACCAGGATCGCAAGCTTCCGGCGCACCGTGACCGAAGCCGTCGAGGCGGCCAGTGCCGCCGACGTGCCCGGAGCTGCGTAAAGCCGAAGCTGCCGCAACGGGTTGCTGCTGCCGTGGCTCTGCGTTCCCGCGGCCGAGGCGCCGGTGCCGGTGCCGGCGAGCACCGCCCCGCCAGCGACAACAAAGGCTGCGACGGCCAGCACGAGGCATCGGCGAACGGGTCGAGGCATCAAGTTCCCTTTGCTATGGCCGCCCCCGCGACCCGTGCAGCTTACCTGGTCACCGGCGACGTCTAATGGAGTGCGTCTAATGGAGTGCGTCGATTGTAATTGCCGCCGCCACGGTCGTAGCCGACGTGAGGCACTCACCTGGCCAGGTAGCTCGACAGGCCGCTGGCGAACGCCCGGGCAGAGGCGGCTGACGATGCGATACGCCAGTCGGCTTCTTTGTCGAGGTCGAACCAGGTGACGCTGTGTACCCGCGGCCACTGCGCCAGCGTGCGCCACATTGCGGCTATCCAGCGCGCCTTGTCGCCGCCCGCAGTCGAACAGCCGACCTCGCCGATGCTGATCGGTCGCCGCGACATCGCTGAAAGCTCTTCAATAGCTTGGCGGAAAATGGCGTCGAAACTTGCCCACGACCTGCCCTGCTGGTTTCCCCAGTTGTATCCGTCGATCGCGATCTCGTCGACGGTGTCGCCGGGAAAAAGCTCGGCCATCGGAGTGCTGCCCGGATACGGCACGTTCGGAGACCAGATCCAGGTGACGTTGTCGGCCCCGGCCGCGGCGAAGATCCGGTGCACGTGCCGCCAGGCCGCGACGTAGGAGCCAGCGGCATTGCCATTGACGCCTTCGGCCCACGGATACCAGGAGCCGTTCATTTCTTGCGCGAAACGCAACCGCAGCGGGAAACCCCACGTCGCGACCGCGCGCGCCCATGAGCCGATGTAGCGGTCGAAGTCGCCGGCCACGATGCGGGCCAGGGCGTACCGGGTTTGGGACATCGCGCGCGCGGGATTCCACGGTTCCCAAGTGATCTCTGGGACGGCTCCGGCGGCACGGGTTCGGTCCGCGTCGGCGACGGGGAAGCCGGTGTTCAGCGACCAAGCGACGTACCACATGATCTGGCCGGGGGAGCTGCCCACATCTCGCACGAGTGCCCGCAGCGCGGCCGGGGAGGCGGGTGCGCCGGGCTGCGTCACACCCCAGGTGTTCAGAACCGTTCCGGGTGCCAGTACACGTCCTCCGGGCTGCCGTCGAGCAGGTGTGCCACCGCCTCGACGCCCTGGGCGAAGGAGTAGTCCTGGTTGCACGATTCGTAGCGCCACCCGCCGAAACGGCCCCGGCTGAGGATTGCCTTGCTGCGCAGGCCGGCGTCGATTCGACGCAGCTCCTCATCGCGGCCCTGCGTCGGCAACGGATAGCCCATCGGCAGCTGCGTCGACCACGTCGATTCGATCTGCGCGGGATTCATTCCGAGCCTTTCCAGCGAGGCCCGGGAGCCGGCCACTGCCGCCTCGTGCGACACCGGCCGCCAGCGCGACGAGCTCACCTCGCACAGCACGCTCCAGCGACCGTCGCCGGCGTTGCCCGGGTCGTAGTTGGACAGCACGCTCGCCCGGTACCAAGGCACGTCGACGTCCGGGCTGGCCAGGTAGGTCTTGTCCGCCAGCTCCGGCGGCGGGTCCCCGCGGACCCCGAAACCCACCGCGTGCACGGTGCTCGACACCAGCCGTGCGGTGTCGACGGGCGCGCCTTGCGAATCGGGGCCGAGGACCCCAGCTGGACCCGCCCACTCGAGCAGCTTCGTGATCGGCGCGGTGCTGATGCACGCCTCGTAGTCGATCACCGAGCCGTCGGCGAGTGTCGCGCGGTGGGCGGCGGCATCGAGGGAGACAACACTGGCGCCTAGGCGCAACCGCGCGCCGTCGACCTGTGTCCGGACGATGTCGTGCCAGAGTCGTCCGGTGCCGCCCTCGGGGTAGGGGAAGAATTCCTGCTCCCTGCGAATCTGGTCCGCGGCCAGGCCCAGCGGCGGCACGTTCCGCCGCCCCGACCCTGCGCGCATGCTTGTCCACTCGTGGGAGAGGTCTTCGAGCGGGTGCGCCCACATCTTGAAGGTGTGCGGCTCGAAGAACTGCCGGGCGAGTTCGCTGCCGAAGTTGTTGCGGTAATAGCTGGCCAGGTTGGGCGAGGGCAGGTCCGGGCGTAAATCGGTGGGCAGCTTGCTCAGCTGGGCTTGGATCGGCATCGGGATCAGCGCGCCGCCTGTCCACACGTAGCCGTTGCGGGCCACCGCGCGCATTGGCGTGCCCGCTGTCGCCACAGCTTTGTCGAAGCAGTCGAAGTGGCTGTGGATGACGTGCCCGCCCAGATCCCAGGTGAAGCCATGCTTGTCGTGCATCGATCGGGCCATGCCGCCCGGCTCGGCTGCGGCCTCGACCACGAGATGATCGACGTCGGACTGCTGGAGCTGGACGGCGGCGCCGATTCCGGTTGGCCCTGCCCCAATGACCAGGACGTCGACCTTGAATTGTGCGGGCACGGGTGAACCTTTCGCGGGGGACGCGCTGACGAGCAAAATATCGGCGCCGCAATCGTAAAGTGTAGGTAAGTGCCGCCGATGGACACCAGAGATGCAAACCCCCGATTGCAAATCAGGTGATCATCATGACGGCTGCCTCGGCGCGGCTTGACCTCCTAGCCGGGGTGCCCTATCCCCCGAGCAACCCCAATTCAGGGTTGGTCGAGGTCCGTTCCTGGCCGCGTCGGACCGCCCTCGTCCTCGGCGGGCAGCCCAGCGCTGCCGTGATGGACGCGCTGCGCAGGTTTGGGTTCAGCACCGCGGTCACCGGCATTGCCGGGTCTGAGCGAGTGGCAGGGCTGGCCGCGCCGTTCGGCTTCCTGGTGATCAGCCCGGACGTGTTCGCCGACGACGCCTCCGTCGAGTTGGTGCGCGGCCTGCACGAGTACTCGCCGTCCGCGCGGGTGATTTTGGAGTACCCCCGCGAGGGCCGCGACGCCGATGTCGTGCTGCGCGCGCTGCGGGCCGGAGTCGTGGACGTCATTGACGCTCAGGAGCCCTTCGCCATCGAGCAGACGCTGGAGGCTGGGCTCGATCTGCTCGGTCGACACCGGGAGCGGGTGCTGGCGATCGGCGCCCACCCCGACGACGTCGAAATCGGATGCGCGGGCACCCTGCTCGATCACCGGTTGCGAGGCGACCGTTTGACGATCATGACGCTCAGCCGTGGGGCCGTGGGCGGCGATCAGCAGCAACGCATGGAGGAGGCGACTGCCGCGGCGGAGGCCATTGGCGCCCAACTGATCTTCGCGGATCTGCCCGACACCCTCGTCGACGACGGCATCACGACGATCAAGGCGATCGAAGAGGTCGTGAAAGCGATCAACCCCACCGTGGTCTATTCCCACTCGGCCCGCGACAACCACCAGGACCACCGCGCGGTGTCGACGGCCACCGCCAGCGCGACCCGGCAGGTGCGACGGGTTTACGCATACCAGTCGCCCTCTGCGACCAACGAGTACCGCCCGACGCGCTTCGTCCCGATCGATCACGTGCTGCAGCGCAAGGTGCAGGTGCTGATGATGTTCGACTCGCAAAACGGGCGCAACTACCTGGAGCCAGAGCTGGTGGTGGCGGGATCGCGGTACTGGGCGCGTCAGCTTGCCGCCAACGCCCGGTACGCAGAGCCGTTCGAGGTCATCAGGTCCGTCGGCGATCTGCGACAGTCCTCCGGAGTTGGCAAACCGGCCGTCTCGGACCTGCCGGAGTTCGGGCTGCCGGCGTATGAGACCCGCACCAGCTTCGAGCGCCGGGCTGTGGCGCTGGCATGAGCGCCCCAACCGCCGCCGCGCCGTTGCGCCTAGTTCCAGGCGAACGGCCCGATTCGATGCCGCGCCGTCCGGCGCGGGGCTCCGACCAGGCCGCCCCGTACCTGGTCCGCGAGCTCGACGCCGAACTTTCGCCGAGCGAACGCAGCAGCCGCCATGTCGAACGGCTCTCGATCGGCGGTGACACCGGACAGCGCTTCGCGCGCATCCTGTCCCTGGCGTGCTCGCTGTTCGCCATGCCGATGTCCTGCGTGATCCTTATCGACGGCGACACCTCGTTCTTCGCGAAACCCGGCGAGCTGGCCGAGCCGACGGGCGCGTTCGCCCAGGCCGTGCTTGGGTCCAAATCAAGCGGCAAGAACGAACCGATGGTTGTCGAGGACGCGACCGCAGACCCGATCGTCGCTGGTTTGGCAGCCGTGACCGGGGCGCCGTACCTGCGCTTCTACGCCGGCGTCCCGCTGAACGACGAAGACGGCGTGCGCATCGGCACCTTCTGCCTGTCCGACACGGTGCCGCGGCGTCTGGACCGCCACCAGCTCGCGATCCTGGTGCAGCTGGCCGAGTGGGCGTGTCGGGAGCTGATCGACTCAACAGAGATGGCGCGAGCCCGTCAGGTGCAGAACGCGCTCTTGCCCTCGCACACGACCGCGCCCCAGGGTTATGAGCTGGCAACCGTCTGCCGGCCGAGCAAAGGGGTGGGTGGTGATTTCTTCGACCACGCGATGGTCGCCGGCCGCCTGCAGCTGAGCCTCGTCGACGTGATGGGCAAGGGCATCGCGGCGGGGTTGATGGCTGCCTCCGTCCGCGCGATCGTGCGGGCTTCGGTCGCCTACCAGGTGCAGACCGGAACTGTCGTGCGCGGTGGCGCCAATTGCGGGCTGGCCGATGTCGTCGAGGCGACCGACCGCCTGCTGCAAAACGACCTCGGCCAGACCGGCACCCTGGTCACCGGCTTCGCGGCGAGCCTCGAACCGGCCTCGGGCGCGCTCGCCTGGGTCGACGCCGGGCATGGCTTGGCCCTGATTGTGCGCGCCGACGGAACGTCTGAGCGCTTGGCCGGGACGGACATGCCGGTGGGTTTGGGACTCGAGCGGAGCTGGACTGAGCACTACACCGACCTGCAGCCCGGAGACACCCTGCTGGTCGTCAGCGACGGCCTGCTGGACCTGTTCGGCGGATCGATGGCGGCCATGGACCACATTCGCGAGCTAGTCCAAAGCGATCCCGAACCTCACCGGCTGGTTGAGCGCATCACCGAACTGACCGTGCTCGGCGTCGCGCTCGACGACGTCACGGCGGTGGCCCTACGTCGCTCGCCGCTCGCCCGATGAAAGCCGTGAGCCCGATGAATGTTGGCGACCCGCTCGGCGACAGCGCGGATCAGCAACCCGACGTCCAGATCTCGCCGCCGCCGCCCTACCCGGCCAGGCGAATCATCCGAATCCTCGTCGTGCTGAACGTGCTGCTGGGCTTGAACTACCTGGTGTGGCGTTGGCTGTTTTCGGTGCACTGGACCGCATGGTGGATCTCGGTGCCGCTGATCCTCGCGGAGACCTACAGCCTCATCGACTCGTTGCTGTTCTGTCTCACGGTCTGGCGTCTGCGGCGCCG
Source organism: uncultured Jatrophihabitans sp. (assembly GCF_964251945.1). Taxonomy (GTDB): domain Bacteria; phylum Actinomycetota; class Actinomycetes; order Mycobacteriales; family Jatrophihabitantaceae; genus Jatrophihabitans. The sequence continues at coordinate 303,978 of NZ_CAXULP010000003.1, read as the reverse complement.
CGAAGACCCAGGGCCGCCCTTGGCCGGCGTCAGCGTCGACGTGTTCATCACCACCTACGACGAGCCGGTGGAGCTGGTGATGACCACCGCCGCGGCGGCGAAGAAAATCCGCTATCCGCACGAGACATGGATCTTGGACGACGGGAACCGACCCGAACTGCGCGAGGCCGCCGCCAACATCGGGGTGGGGGTGATCTCGCGGTCGGAGGAGTGGACGGGCCGTAATCGGCACGCGAAGGCCGGCAATCTCAACAACGCCCTGATGGTCACTACTGGCGAGTTCGTCGCCATCCTCGACGCTGACCAGGTTCCGAAGCCCGAACTGTTGGACCACACCCTCGGCTACTTCCGCGACGAGAAGATGGCGATCGTCCAGACGCCGCAGTTTTTCCAAAACGTTCCCGAGTGCGACCCGCTCGGTAGCCAGGCGCCTCTGTTTTACGGACCCATCCAGGCGGGCAAGGACGGCTGGAATGCCGCCTTCTTTTGTGGTTCGAATGCGATCCTGCGGCGCGAGGCCCTGTTGCAGATGGGCATCCGGCGCTACGTGCAGGAGCTCGAGACGCGCATCGACTCGGCGTTGCGCACGGCCAAGAGGGTGATCACGCGGGCGTCCAACGCGCTGCCTGCCGATCAGGGCCATGTGGCCGCCGCGCTGCGCGAAGTGCTTGACGCCGCAGAGGACGCGCGCGCCGATCTTGCCGCAGGCACCGTGCTCGCCGACGCGACGGGTCGCTTCCAGGACCGGGTTCGCGCGGTCGCCCGCAGGTTGGTGGAAGCCGACCTCGCCGTATCCCAGGCCGATCTCGCTGAGCTCGCTGAGCTCGCGGCCTCGGTGGACGATCCCGGACAGCTGCCCCCGGTTGACAGCGCAACCGGGGACGAGGCGATCTTGACCGAGGCGGCGCTGGATGGGGCCGCACTGGATCGCCTTTCTCGACGCGACTGGTCACCCCTCGGGGCGATCGAGACCGTCCGCGCCTTGGTCGCCACGGTCGACGTCGACCGCGAGGACGAGGCTCAGCCGATCATGCCGTTGTCGACGATCTCGGTCACCGAGGACATGGCGACCTGTATGCGTGTGCACAGCATGGGCTGGAAAACGGCTTATCACGACGAGATCCTCGCCGTCGGCCTGGCGCCGGAGGATCTGGGGACGATGCTGACCCAGCGGCTGCGGTGGGCGCAGGGCACCGTGCAGGTGATGTTGCGGGAGAACCCGCTGCGTCAGGCCGGGCTCTCGCTGGCCCAGAAGCTGATGTACACCGCGACGATGTGGAGCTACCTGTCCGGCTTCGCGGCGCTTGTCTACATCGCTGCCCCGGTGATCTACCTCGTGTTCGGCGTGCTGCCGGTCCATGCGCTGTCGATCGCATTCTTCGCCAGGCTGATTCCATTCATGGTCGCTAACCAGCTGCTCTTCTATCTCATCGGGCGTGGCCGCCGGACCTGGCGGGGCCAGCAGTACTCGCTGGCGCTGTTCCCGCTCTGGATCAAGGCTGTCACGTCGGCTTGTGCCAATGTGTTGTACGGGCGCAGCCTCGCATTTGCCGTCACTCCAAAGGTCAGGGTCCGAGTCGAAAAGCGGCCGTGGCATCTGGTGCGCCCGCAGCTGATCGCAATGGCAGTCCTCGTGATCGCGGCCGGGATCGGCGTCTTCCGGCTAGGCGAGGGGCATGCCACCGCTCTGGGCACCGGCATCAACCTGATTTGGGTGGCCTTTGACCTGCTGTTGTTCAGTGTCATTCCCCGCGCCGTCCGCTACCGAGGGTTCGAAGCGCAATCCGACCCCTCGCCCACCGGCGACACGCCGGCCCCCCATGACCATGTCGACACCGTGCTGGAGAACTCCAAATGACCACCTTTGAACTGGACCAGACCCGCGAACCGATCACCGTGATCCGGCCTATCGGCCGACTGAACATGGCCGCGGCCCCGCAGCTGTCGACCGCGGTGGCCGGGGCTGTGAAGGACGGGCAGTCCCGCGTCGTAGTCGACCTGTCCGCCACCGAATTCATCGACTCCTCCGGTCTAGGCGCATTGGTCGCTTCGCTGAAGCGTTGCCGACAGGCCGGCGGCAACCTGCGCGTCGCCGCGGCCAACCCTCAGGTGGTCACCGCGCTCGAGCTGACCAACCTCAATCGCGTGTTCGCGCCGAGCGAGACCGTCGACGATGCCTGCGCCCAGGTCTGAGCCGGGCGTCGCTGGCGTGGATCTTCCCCGTCACGCGACAATGGAGACGACGGTTCCGGCCGAACCCGAGAGCCTGGACCAGGTGCAGGACCTGATCAGCGCTTTGTACGGCAGCACCGCCGACGACTTGGACTTCACCGACCGCATGCGTTTCGAGGGCGCCGTCGTCGAGATCGTCGGCAATGTGATCGAACATGGTCGCGCAGCCATGTCCGGGGCGTTCGTGCGAATGCACGTCGCGCTTCACCGTGACAATCGGGACCTGCGTGCGGTCATCACCGACGACGGCACGGCTGTGCCGCTCGGCGTCGACTTCGACGCGGCTGGCATGCCCGCCGCCGATGCAGAGGACGGGCGCGGACTGGCCATGGCGCGGGCACTGAGCTCGGAGCTGCGCTACGAGCGCCGCGATGGCTTCAACCGGTGGATCGTGCGGTGCAGCTGCCCGCCAGACGACCATGGCGGAGTTAACGTAAGTTCACCCACCGTAGGTTGAGCTACCACTGTTTGATGCCGGTCCACCTTCACGATCGTGACCGTGAATGGCAGGCGCTGGTCGGCCCGTAGCTCGGTCTGACGCCCCGACGCCCCGGAATCCGGGGTCTCAGGTAACCTCTGGCGAGTCCGCGGGTGTAGTTCAATGGCAGAACATCAGCTTCCCAAGCTGACAGTGCGAGTTCGATTCTCGTCACCCGCTCCGTTGAAGAACTTCCCGGTCGCCGCTAAAGCCGCGCACCAGATCCTGGCCCTCTCCTTTCCTGACATCGCCATCTCACACAGCTCGCTGCGTGCCGTCTTGGGTGCCCTTCAGCGCACTCCGCGGCTCGAGCTGTCGGTAGTACTGCGGTAGCATTTTGGTGTGAAGCTCAGCGTCAGCCTGCCGGCCGAGGACGTCGCGACCCTCGACGAGTTCGCTCGCAAGTCGGGCCTCCCCTCACGGTCGGCCGCGCTGCAGCGCGCCGTGCGCATGTTGCGCGTGCCCGAGCTGGAGCAGGATTACGCGGCTGCCTGGGACGAGTGGGAAGCGTCCGGCGACCGCGCGACGTGGGACGCCACCGCAGCCGATGAGGTCGTCGATGCTGCGCGGTGAAATCCGCTTGGTCGACCTGAGCCCCGTCCGAGGAAGCGAGGCCGACAAGCGGCGTCCCGCCGTGATCGTCAGCAACGATCGCGCCAACTCGGTTGCGGCGCGCCTCGGGCGGAGAATGGTCACCGTCGTTCCGGTCACCAGCAACACCGGACGGGTTTTCCCGTTCCAGACCCTGCTTCCGGCGCTCGCGACGGGATTGCGACGCGATTCCAAGGCCCAAGCCGAGCAGGTCCGCTCCATCGCGGTCGAACGCCTGGGAGCTGTTCTGGGGCAGGTCCCGTCGGACGTCATGGCGCAGCTCGACGACGCCCTGCGACTGCACCTTCAGCTGGGCTAGCGTGTCCCAATGGTCTCTCGTATCAGCCATTGGATCGGCGGCGCGACGCTCGCCGGCACGTCCGGCCGCGTCGCGCCCGTCTTCAACCCCGCGACCGGCCTGCAGAGCGCCGAGGTCGACCTCGCCAGCGCGGCCGAAGTGGCGGACGCCGTCGCAAGCGCGAAAGAGGCCGCCCGCGAGTGGCGCTCGGCCTCGCTCTCCCGCCGGACCGGAGTGTTGTTCGCGTTCCGTGAGCTGCTGCACGCCAACGCCGACGAACTGGCCAAGATCATCACGGCAGAGCACGGCAAGGTGCTCAGCGACGCGCACGGCGAGATCGCCCGGGCGCTGGAGAACGTCGAGTACGCGTGCGGCGTGCCGGAGCTGATGAAGGGCGGCTACAGCGAGCAGGCCGGCACCGGCGTGGACGTCTACTCCATCCGCCAGCCGCTCGGGGTGGTCGCCGGCATCACGCCCTTCAACTTCCCGGCGATGGTGCCGCTGTGGATGGCGGCCAACGCGATCGCCTGCGGCAACGCGTTCGTGCTCAAGCCGAGCGAGAAGGATCCCTCGGCCGCGATGTGGCTGGCGCAGACTTGGCAGCGGGCCGGGCTGCCCGATGGCGTGTTCAGCGTGGTGCACGGCGACAAGGAAGCCGTCGACGCCATCCTCACGCATCCCGACATCGCGGCCGTGAGCTTCGTCGGCTCGACCCCGATCGCCCGCTACATCTACGAGACCGGCACCGCGCACGGCAAGCGGGTGCAGGCGCTCGGCGGCGCGAAGAACCACATGGTCGTGCTGCCCGACGCCGACATCGACCTGGCCGCCGACGCCGCGGTGTCGGCCGCGTACGGCGCGGCCGGCGAGCGCTGCATGTCGATCTCGGTGGCGGTCGCGGTCGGTGACGCCGGCGATCGGCTCGTCGACGCGATCGCCGCGCGGCTGCCCAAGCTGCGCATCGGCGACGGCGCCGACCCGGACACCGACATGGGCCCGCTGATCACCCGCGAGCACCGCGATCGCGTCGCGAGTTACATCACGGCTGGCGCCGAATCGGGCGCGACGGTGGTGGTCGACGGCCGCGAGGCAGACGTCCCGGCCGACGGCTTCTTTCTCGGCACCACGCTGCTCGACCACGTCACGCGCGAGATGACCGTCTACACCGACGAGATCTTCGGCCCGGTGCTGTCCGTCGTGCGCGGCGCAACCTACGACGACGCGCTCGAGCTGATCAACTCCAACCAATTCGCGAACGGCACCGCGATCTTCACCCGCGACGGCGGAGCCGCGCGCCGGTTCCAGTTCGACGTCGAGGTCGGCATGGTCGGCATCAACGTGCCGATCCCCGTCCCGGTCGCCTACTACTCGTTCGGCGGCTGGAAGGGCTCGCTGTTCGGCGACACCCACATGTACGGGCCGGAGGGCGTCAACTTCTACACCCGCGGCAAGGTGGTCACCTCGCGCTGGCCCGACCCCGCGACCTCGACCGTCGACCTCGGCTTCCCGAGAACGCGATGAGCAACCCGCTGGCCGGCATCCCGGCCGACAAGGAGACCGTGCAGGCGCTCGACCGCGCGCACGTCTTCCACTCCTGGTCGGCGCAGGGGCTCATCGACCCGCTGCCGATCAAGTCGGCGCAGGGGTCGTATTTCACCGACTACGACGGCAAGACCTACTTGGACTTCTCCAGCCAGCTGGTGAACGTCAACATCGGCTACCAGCACCCGAAGCTGGTCGCGGCGATCGCCGAGTACGCGCAGACGATGACGACGATTCAGCCGGCGTTCGCGAACGACGCCCGCAGCGAGGCCGCCCGGCTGATCTGCGAGGTCGCGCCCGGCGACCTGAACCGGGTCTTCTTCACCAACGGCGGCGCCGAGGCGACCGAGAACGCGCTGCGAATGGCGAAGCTGCACACCGGCCGGCACAAGGTCCTGGCGGCCTACCGCAGCTACCATGGCGCCACCGCGGGCGCGATCAGCATGACCGGCGATCCGCGGCGCTGGGGCGCGGAGCCGGCGATGCCCGGCATCGTGCACTTCTGGGGCCCCTACCTGTACCGGTCGGCCTTCCACTCGGCCACCGCGGAAGAGGAGACCGACCGCGCGCTGCAGCACCTGCGCGACACGATCATGGTCGAGGGAGCGCAGACGATCGCCGCGATCATCCTCGAGACCGTGGTCGGCACGAACGGCATCCTGGTGCCGCCGCCGGGCTACCTCGAAGGGGTGCGCGCGATCTGCGACGAGCACGGCATCGTCATGATCGCCGACGAGGTGATGGCCGGCTTCGGCCGCTGCGGCGAATGGTTCGCGATCGACCACTGGGGCGTCACGCCCGATCTGATCGCCTTCGCCAAGGGCGTGAACTCCGGCTACCTGCCGCTCGGCGGGGTGCTGATCAACGACGCGATCGCGGCGACGTTCGACCAGCGCGTGTATCCCGGCGGCCTGACCTATTCGGGGCACCCGCTCGCTTGTGCCAGCGCGGTCGCGTCGATCAACATCTTCAAAGAGGAAGGCATCATCGACAACGCCCGCCGGCTCGGCGCGGACGTGATCGGCCCCGAGCTCGCGAAGATCGCCGACCGGCATCCGAGCGTCGGCGAGGTGCGCGGCCTGGGCGTGTTCTGGGCGGTCGAGCTGGTGCGCAGCAGGACGACCCGCGAGCCGCTCGTGCCCTACAACGCGGCCGGCGCCGCCGCGGCCCCGATGAACGAGTTCGCCGCCGCCTGCAAGGAGCGCGGGCTCTGGCCGATGACGCACTTCAACCGCACGCACGTGGTGCCGCCGTGCACCGCCACCGAGCAGGAGGTCCGCGAGGGCCTCGCGATCCTCGACGAGGCGCTCGAGACCGCCGATCGGCACGCGTCGGACTGAACCCGACACGCGTCGGACTGGACGTCAGCCGCGTCGTAGCGCCGTCACCCGGACGTTGCCGGACGTTGATCTGGCCGAAACACTCAGCCGGCAGGCTGCCTTCTTTCGCCTCGGAAGGAGCTGGCAGATGACCATCGTGCGCGCCGCCGTCACTCAGGTCGAATGGACGGGTGACAAGGAGACGATGATCAAGCGCCACGAGGAGCTCGCGCGCGACGCGGCCGCCGACGGCGTGCAGGTCATCGGCTTCCAGGAGCTGTTCTACGGCCCGTACTTCGGGATCATCCAGGACCAGAAGTACTACGCCTACGTCGAGTCGATCCCCGGGCCGACCGTCGAGCGCTTCCAGGCGCTCGCCGCCGAGCTGCACATGGTGATCGTGCTGCCAATCTATGAGGTCGCGAACGAGGGCGAGTACTACAACACCGCCGCGGTGATCGACGCCGACGGCGCGCTGCTCGGCAAGTACCGCAAGCACCACATCCCGAACCTGCCGCAGTTCTGGGAGAAGTTCTACTTCCGGCCCGGCAACCTGGGCTATCCGGTGTTCGACACCGCGGTCGGGCGGGTCGGCGTCTACATCTGCTACGACCGGCACTTCCCCGAGGGCTGGCGCGAGCTCGGGCTGAACAACGCGCAGCTCGTGTTCAACCCCTCGGCGACCAAGCCTGGGTTGTCGAATCGGCTGTGGGAGATCGAGCAGCCGGCTGCCGCCGCGGCGAACCAATACTTCATCGCCGCCAACAACCGCATCGGCCGCGAATACGAGGAGTTCGGCGACGACGCCGTGCAGTTCTACGGCCGCAGCTACTTCGTCGACCCACGCGGCAACTACGTCGGCGACGTGGCCTCGACCGATCAGGAAGAGGTCGTCACGCGCGACCTCGACTTCGACGAGATCACCAAGGCGCGCAACGACTGGCAGTTCTACCGCGACCGTCGCCCGGAGAGCTACACCCGCACGGTCCAACCGTGACAACTCTGATCAAGGGCGGGACGGTCGTGTCGTCGACCGGCTCGTCGCCGCAGGACGTGCTCATCGACGGCGAGACGGTCGTCGCGCTGCTAGCGCCCGGCTCGGCCGCCCTCGGCGTGATCGAGGCGGAGACCGTGATCGACGCGAGCGGCAAGTACGTCATACCTGGCGGTATCGACGGGCACACGCACATGGAGATGCCGTTCGGCGGCACCCAGGCCAGCGACACGTTCGAGACCGGCAGCCGCGCGGCGGCGTGGGGCGGCACCACCACGATCGTCGACTTCGTGGTGCAGGCGCACGGGCAGCGCGTGCAGGACCAGGTCGCGCTCTGGCACGACAAGGCGGCCGGCAACTGCGCGGTCGACTACGCCTTCCACCAGATCATCGGCGAGGTCGACGACGAGTCGCTCAAGGCGATGGACGAGCTCATCGGCGAGGGCATCACCAGCTTCAAGCTGTTCATGGCATACCCCGGGGTATTCCTGTCCTCGGACGGGCAGATCGTGCGGGCCATGCAGACAGCGGCCGGCAACGGCGGCCTGATCATGATGCACGCCGAGAACGGCAGCGCCATCGACGTGCTCGTGCAGCAGGCCCTCGAACGCGGCGACACCGACCCCTACTTCCACGGCGTAACCCGTCCCTGGCAGGCCGAGCAGGAGGCCACCCACCGCGCGATCATGCTCGCCGACCTGACCGGCGCGCCGCTCTACGTCGTGCACGTGTCGGCCAAGCAGGCGCTCGCTCGCATCGCCGAGGCGCGCGACGCCGGCCAGAACGTCTTCGGCGAGACCTGCCCGCAGTACCTGTACCTCTCCCTGGAGGAACAGCTCGGCGCGCGCAGCGAGGAGTGGGGCGGTTTCGAGGGCGCGAAGTGGGTCTGCTCGACACCGTTGCGTTCTCGCGCCGAAGGACATCAGGACGCGCTGTGGCGCTATCTCGCCACCGGCGACGTCACGACCGTCTCGACCGACCACTGCCCCTTCTGCATGAAGGACCAGAAGGAGATGGGCATCGGGAACTTCGCGAAGATCCCGAACGGCATCGGCTCGGTCGAGCACCGGATGGACCTGCTCTACCAAGGCGTGCACGACGGCCGCATCTCGCTCGAGAAGTGGGTCGACGTCTGCTGCACGACGCCGGCGCGGATGTTCGGCCTGTACGGCAAGAAGGGCGTGCTGGCGCCGGGCGCCGACGCCGACGTCGTGGTCTACGACCCGAACGGGCACACGTCCATTGGGGTCGGCGCCGGCCGCGAGCACCACATGAACATGGACTACTCGGCCTGGGAGGGCTGGGAGATCGACGGACACGTCGATGTCGTGCTCTCCCGCGGCGCCGTCATCAAGGACGAGACGGGCTATGTCGGCTCCAAGAGCCACGGCCGGTTCGTGCCGCGCGGCCTGTCCCAGAACCTCATCTAGGGCATCGGGCGCTCGTGGATTTCGGAGTTGTGCTGCAGAACGACCCGCCGGCGGCGCGCGTCGTGGAGTTCGCCCGGCAAGCCGAGCTGCTCGGCTTCACGCATGTGTGGACCTTCGACTCGCACCTTCTCTGGCAGGAGCCGTACGTCGTCTACAGCCAGATCCTGGCCAGCACCCGCAAGGTGCTGGTCGGCCCGATGGTCACCAATCCGGCGACCCGCGACTGGACGGTGACGGCGTCGCTGTTCGCCACGCTGAACGAGATGTTCGGCAACCGGACGATCTGCGGCATCGGCCGCGGCGACTCAGCGGTCCGGGTGATCAACGGCAAGCCGGTCACCCTCGCCACCCTCCGCGAGTCGATCGGGGTCATCCGCGCGCTGGCCAACGGCGAGCAGGCCGACTACAAGGGCACCCTGCTGCAGTTCCCGTGGTCGGTCGGCTCGAAACTGCCGATCTGGATGGCCGCCTACGGACCGAAAGCGCTGGCGCTGGCCGGCGAGGTGGCGGACGGGTTCATCCTGCAACTCGCCGATCCGGCCATCACCGAGTGGTCGATCGCCGCGGTGCGCAAGGCGGCGGCCGACGCCGGCCGCGACCCCGAGGCGATCACCATCTGCGTCGCGGCGCCGGCCTACGTCACCGACGACACCGCCGCGGCGCGTGCGCACGCCAGAGACCAGTGCCGATGGTTCGGCGGGATGGTCGGCAACCACGTCGCCGACATCGTGGCCCGGTACGGCAGCGGCGACGGAACCGGCGGCGGTGCTGGCAGCGCACCCGTCACCGTGCCGAAGGCGTTGAGCGACTACATCGCCGGCCGGCAGGGCTATGACTACAACTCGCACGGCAAGGCCGGCAACACGCACACCGACTTCGTGCCGGACGAGGTCATCGAGCGGTTCTGCCTGCTCGGCCCGGTCGAGGACCACGTCGCCCGGCTGCGCGAGCTCGAGTCGCTCGGCGTCGACCAGTTCGCGCTGTACCTGCAGCACGACGCCAAGGCCGAGACACTTGCCGCCTACGGCGACAAGGTGCTGCCGGCCGTCAACGTCCGCAAGTCCGCGAAAACATGACGGCGCCTGCCTCGGACGTCCTGCGCCGACCCCTGGAGACGCCTGCGGCCCCGGTCGCCACGGCGCGCTCGGGCGGCCTGCGCAGACGCGTCGCGCGACACGGCGTGCGCGCCCTGCTCGTGGCGGCCGCGCTCGTCGCGCTCGGCGCCATCTGGGAGGCCTACAAGGACTGGGGGCCGGCCAACGGGGTCACCGTGCTCGGCGCGCGCATCCTGCCGCGCACCGGCGACGCGTCGATGCCGCACCTGTCGCGCATCTGGCACGCGTTCGGCTCGCCTGAGGTCGGCGGCGCGATCACCTTCGGGCCGCCGAAGACCGTGCTCGACTCCGTCGTCGACGCCGGCTTCCACACGCTGCGCTGGGCCGCGGCCGGGTTCGCGCTCGGCGTCGTGGTCGGCATGTTGCTCGCGCTGCTGATGAACCGGCTGGTGCTCGCCGAGCGCGCGCTCATGCCCTACGTCGTGCTCAGCCAGACGGTGCCGCTGATCGCGCTGGCGCCGCTCGTCACCCGCTGGGGCCAGGGCTCGAAGATCGGCTCGTTCGAGTGGCAGCCGTGGATGTCGGTGTCGGTGATCGCCGCCTACCTCGCGTTCTTCCCGGTCTCGGTCGGAATGGTGCGCGGCCTGGCCTCGCCCACGGCGGTGCACGCCGACTACTTCCGCTGCTCCGCGGCCGGGTGGTGGAAGACGCTGGCGCGCCTGAAGCTGCCCGCGTCGGTGCCCTATCTCGTGCCGTCGCTGCGGCTGGCGGCCGCCGGCGCGGTGGTGGGCACCATCGTCGCCGAGATCTCGACCGGCCTGGACGGCGGAGTCGGCCGGTTGATCATCACCTACTCCCAGCAGGCCACCGGCGACCCGTCCCGGGTGTACGCGGCGGTCATTGGCGCCGCCGTGCTCGGTCTGGCGGCCGCCGCCGTGATCGGCCTGCTCGACCTCGCGCTGTGGCGTTACTCGCGTGGGACGGAGTCGCGATGACCGAACGAACGCAGCCGGACCCGGAGCCGGCGACGCCGCCGCCCGCCGGCGGGCCGGAGGTCCCCGCGGCGGTGCGCGCGCACGGGGTCAGCAAGTCCTTCGGTGGGCGCAAGGGCTCGGTGCTCGCGCTCGACGGCATCGACCTCACCGTCGCCCGCGGCGAGTTCGTCTCGCTGATCGGCCCGTCCGGATGCGGCAAGTCGACGCTGCTGCGCGTCATTGCGGACCTGATCGAGCCGAGCGGCGGCTCGGTCGAGGTCAACGGCAAGACCGCCCGACGGGCGCGGCTCGACCAGGACTACGGCATCGCCTTCCAGCAGGCCGGTCTACTCGAGTGGCGCACGGTGACGGCGAACATCGAGCTGCCGCTCGAGCTGCACGGCGTCGACCGCGCGAAGCGCAAGGCCCGCGCCGCCGAGCTGCTCGACCTCGTCGGACTCGCCGACTTCGCCAGGCATCGGCCGCCGCAGCTGTCCGGCGGCATGCAGCAGCGCGTCGCGATCGCCCGGGCGCTGGCCGAAAAGCCGGCGCTGCTGCTGATGGACGAGCCGTTCGGCGCGCTCGATGAGATGACTCGCGAGCGGATGCAGAACGAGCTCGTGCGCATCGCCGCCGAGACCGGGGCCGCCGTTGTTTTCGTCACCCACTCGATTCCCGAGGCGGTCTTCCTCTCCGATCGGGTGGTCGTGATGTCGCCGCGGCCCGGGCGCATCGAGCAGGTGATCTCGATCGATCTCGGCGCGCGCACCGACGACACCCGAGAGGCGCCGCAGTTCTACTCCGCCATCACGCAGGTGCGCGAGGCGTTGCGCGGCCGCTCGGCGCCGGAAGCCGACGTCGAAGCCGGAGTGGACGCCCGGCTGGAACGCGCGCGAGGCGCGCTGTGAGCGCGACCGGCGCGTCGACCCGAGCCGGCGCGCGCTCCGCTGCCCGACGGGGCGGCCCGCCGAATCGAGCCGGTGCGGTCGCGGCGCGGGTGGCGCCGCCGGTGCTGTTCGGGGTGCTGTTCCTCGGCGTCTGGCAACTGTTCGTGCGGGCCGCCGACATCCGCAGCTTCGTGCTGCCGGCGCCCAGCGACATCTGGTCGGCCGCTCTGGACAACAGCTCGGCAATCGCGAAGGCGGCCGGAACCAGCGGGCTGAACGCCCTGGTCGGGCTGGTACTCGGCGTCGTGCTGGGCGTGCTGCTCGCCGCGCTGGCCACCCGCGTCCCGGTGCTGGGCGGAGCGATCGCGCCGTTGGTCGCGGCGCTCGCCGCCATGCCGATCGTGGCGTTGGCGCCCTTGCTCAACAACATGTACTCGCCGCTGTCCTCGCTGCCGAGGCGGGAGGTCGTCGCGATCAGCGCCTTCGTGCCGGTGTTCGTCAACGTCTACCGCGGCCTGGCCCGGCTGACCCCGGTGCACCGCGAGCTCATGCGCAGCTACGCCGCGAGCAGCACCGCCGTGCTGCGCACGGTCCGCGTGCCGGGCGCCCTGCCGCACTTCTTCACCGGCCTGCGCGTCGCGTCCTCGCTGGCGGTCATCGCCGCGGTGGTCAGCGAGTACTTCGGCGGACTGCAGAACGGGCTCGGCTCGCGCATCACGTCCTCGGTCGGCGCGACGGACTACCCGTCCGCGTGGGCGTCCGTGCTCGGCGCCGTGGTGCTCGGGCTGCTGTTCTACCTCGGCGCCGCGCTGCTCGAATATCTGGCTCTGGGCCGGCGCGCGGCGCCGCTGACGTGACCGACCGGGTCCACCGGCCCAGCTCCACCCCAATCCGCACCATCCCCGTATACCGGCAGCGTCGCCGAGCACACCCATCCTCAGGAAGGAAATTGATGAACAGGTTCCACCGACGAGTGCTTGGCGTCACCACCGCTGGCGCCGCCGCGCTCACTCTCGCTGCCTGCAGCAGCAGCGGCACCAGTGGCGGGGGCGGCGGGGGCGGCAGTTCGAGCTCCAGCTCGTCCAGCAGCAGCGCCGGCGCCCCGGCGGCCAAGCCGGTGAACGTCACCCTGCAGCTGCAGTGGGTGACGCAGGCGCAGTTCGCCGGCTACATCGCGGCCTATGCCAAGGGCTTTTACACGCAGCAGGGCATCAACATCAAGATCGTGCCGGCCGGCACCGACACCGTCCCGCAGACGACCGTCGACGACGGCGGCTCGGCTGATTTCGCCATCGCGTGGGTGCCGAAGGCGCTGCAGTCCCGGCAGAAGGGCGCCAACATCACCGACGTCGGCCAGGTGTTCCAGAAGTCCGGAACGCGGCAGATCTCCTTCAAGAAAAACAACATCACCTCGGTCGCGGACCTGAAGGGCAAGACGGTCGGCGACTGGGGCTTCGGCAATGAGTACGAGCTGTTCGCCGGGATGACGAAGGACGGTCTGAACCCGGGCAGCGACGTCAAGATCGTCCAGCAGCAGTTCGACATGAACGCGTTCCTCGCCGGGGACATCGACGCCGCCCAGGCGATGGTCTACAACGAGTACGCCCAGGTGCTCGAGGCGAAGAACCCGGCCACCGGCAAGCTGTACCAGCCGAGCGACCTCAACGTGCTGAACTGGAACGACGTCGGCACGGCGATGCTGCAGGACGCGGTCTGGGCCAACACCACCAAGCTCCAGGACCCGGCGTTCCAGGCCACGACCGTCAAGTTCCTGACGGCGAGCTACGAGGGCTGGATCTACTGCGCTGGCCACCCGAGCGAGTGCCGCGACGATGTCGTGAAGGCTGGGTCGAAGCTCGGCGCGAGCCATCAGCTGTGGCAGACCAACGAGGTCAACAAGTTGATCTGGCCGTCGCCGCAGGGCATCGGGATGGTTGACAAAACCGCCTGGGACCGCACCGTCTCGATCGCCTCGCAGACCAAGAACAAGGACGGCCAGACGGTGCTCACCGGCGCGCCGACGGGCGAGGCGTACACGAACGCGTTCACCGAGAAGGCGCTGGCCAAGCTGAAGAAGATGGGGCTCGACACGACCGGCGCGAACTTCAAGCCGATCACCGTCACGTTGAAAGCCGGCGGCGCGTAAGCCGTCGCGACACATCGCACCACGCGGCGTCCGCCGTGTTCGCCCGTCCGTCGACGGCGCGCACGGCGGACGTCTGCGTGTCGGGGAGACTGGATCGATGCGCGCTTTCGCCTGCGGCACCTGCCGCAGCCTGGTCTTCTTCGACAACGACCGCTGCCTCACCTGCGGGTCCTCGTTGGCCTACGACCGCGGCCGGCAGGACCTCGTCGTGGTCGCCGCCGACGAGCCGCGGCGGTGCGCCAACCGGGTGATCGCCAACTGCAATTGGCTCCTCGACGACGGGCCGAGCGCGGTCGCCACCGGTTCAGCCGGCGGGCGGCTGTGCGGGTCGTGCGCCCTCACCCGCACCCGGCCCGCCGACGACGACCTCGCCGGGATGGCCGCCTTCGCCCTGGCCGAGGGCGCGAAGCGCCGGCTCGTCTACCAGCTGGACCATATCGGCCTGCCGACCACGCCGCGCGCCGTCGACCCCGAGCACGGTCTCGCGTTCGACCTGCTGTCCAGCGTGGCCGAGCCGGTCACCACCGGGCATGCCAGCGGCGTCGTCACGATCGACCTGGCCGAGGGCGACGACCCGCACCGCGAGGCGCTACGGGTGCAACTAGCCGAGCCCTACCGCACGATGCTCGGCCACCTTCGCCACGAGATCGGCCACTGGTACTGGGACGTGCTGGTTGACGGCACGCCGTTCCTCGACCGCTTCCGCGAGCTGTTCGGCAACGAGCAGCGCGACTATGCCGAGGCGCTGCAGGAGCACTACGGCAAGCCGCCTGGGATCGACTGGATGGACACGCACGTCAGCCACTACGCGGCCGCCCACCCGTGGGAGGACTGGGCGGAGACCTTCGCGCACTACCTGCACATCCGCGACACGACGGAGACCGCTGCGGCCTGGGGCGTGCGGGTCGGCGGCCCGGACCTCGACCTCTCGCTCGCCTCGAACGCCAATCTCGACGTCGAGCCCGACGAGCACGTCGCGACGTTCGAGGAGTTGGCGCAGTCGTGGATCGCGCTCGAGATGGCGCTCAACGCGCTGAACCGCAGCATGGGCAAGGACGACCTCTACCCGTTCCGCCTCACTCCCGCCGTGCTGACCAAGATGCGTTTCGTGCACGTGGTGGTGACGTCGGTCCGCTGAGTCGGAGCTCCGGGGCGCCGCGTCGGCGAACGCGCTAAGCGATCAGGCCGAGGCGGAGACGAGCGAGTCCTCGGCGAGCCGGCCGGCCAGTTGCGCCGTCGCGTTGTCCAACGCCAGCACGCCACCGAGGCCCGCGACCGCGCGCTGCGCGTCGCGCAGGGCGGCGACCGCGCCCTCGTCGACGGCCTCGGCGAGCGTCATGTCGATGCGCAGGTGCCGCCGCCCTGAGCGCAGGTGGGCGTCGATCGCGCTCGTGAGGAGCGCGCACGTCTGGGCATTCAAAGTGCCGGCGATCGAAAGCCGGGCGCGCATCGGGTCCGACGATCGCGTGGCGACTTCGAAGACAAGGCTGTTGGCGCCGGTCGAGTTCCGCGAAGCGGACACCATCGGTTCCCCCGGTACTGCTCGGCATCCCCCGACGGCACGCCTCCGCGTTCCCTTTACCCGTCTCTAGAGAGCAGCCAAACCGCCACGCCCCGGCGCCGTGGATCTCCTCCGCGTTCCGCGGTCTATGTCGGACAACCAGCTCGCGCTGGCTACAATCCGCGCGGGGATTGCGCGGGGCCGCACAAGAGGACTGATGTTCGTGTCTCGGCTTTTCTTCTCGCGCCTCGCTGAGTTCGGCGTCGGCCTGGTGACTGTCGGGCTGGTGACCGTCGCCTTGACGCCCACCGCTGACATCGCCCGCGCCGAACCGAGCGCCGCGCATGGCGCGAAGTCGACTGCGGCGGTCGCGACAGCGCCGCCGCCGCGCGCCCGCGCCGCGTTTCCTTCGGCCATCGAGCCGTTGGCCGGCTACGTCGGCGAGACGAGTTGCGATCCGCACGTGCGGCGCGGCACCGCGAAGCTGGCGAAGCTGTTGGCGACGACCTATCGCGCTTACGGCGCCGCGAGCTGGAACTCGACCTACGCCTGCGGCACCGACGGCGCGCGCAGCGAGCACTACGACGGCCGGGCCATCGACTGGATGGTGGACATCCACAACCGCAAGCAGCACGCCGCGGCGAAGGCCGCGATCACATGGCTGCTCGCCACCGACAGGGCCGGCAACCGGTTCGCGATGGCCCGTCGCCTCGGCGTCATGTACCTCATTTACGACAACCGGATGTGGGGGGCCTGGGATGGCAAATGGGCGCCCTACAACGGCTGCGCCCACCTGAAGCAGCGGACGTACGACAACGCCTGCCACCGCACGCACATGCACATCTCGCTGTCGTGGAACGGCGCGTTCGGGCGCACGACCTTCTGGACCACGCGGGTGTACGCCGCCGACTTCGGACCGTGCCGCGCACGGGACCTGAACTGGGCCTACCTCTACAAGAAACGCAACACCGCGGGCTGCGCGAAATACCCGACCATCCGGGCCAGAAAGGGCAGTTCGGCGACGAAACGCGCGTTGGTCAGGTACTCCGGCGCCGCGGTCCGCCGCGGCTGGTCCGGTCCGTCGGTGAGCGCGGTGCAACGCGCGGTGCACGTCCCGACGACCGGCAGGTTCACCGCGCGGACCGCGCGCGCCGTGCGGGCCTTCCAGCGGGCGCACCCGCGCTGCCCGGCGTCCGGCGCGATGAACCCGAAGACGTGGCGGGCGTTGCTGCGCGCCACGCGCTGACCGCTGCGACCCACATAGGTGGCCGATTGCCGCGCAGTGGTCAGCGACAACCGACCGCTGACGGGCGCGACTGACCGTTGAGCCGGTCCGAGAGCATTCGTCAGCTCTGCTGCACGCGCGCGATGATCCGCTCGCCGATGTCGCTGAGCTGGCCGAGCTGTGCAGGCGTCAGAGCGTCGATGAAGTACCTGCGGACGGTGTCGACGTGCCCCGGCGCGGCGGCCCTGAGCACGTCGTGGCCGGCGTCGGTGAGCTGGGCGAGCTGGCCGCGCCGGTCCGTCAGACAGTCGGCGCGCTCGACCCAGCCGCGCTCTTCGAGCCGGGCCACCGCATGCGACAGTCGGCTGCGCGACGAGCGGGTCAAGTCGGCGAGCTCGCTCATTCGCAAGGAGCGGTCTTCGGCCTCAGACAGCCGCACGAGGATCTCGTAGTAGGCATGCGGCAAGTCCGCGTCGTGTTGCAGCTGCCGGTCGAGCACGTCGAGGAGCACTTTGCTCGACTCGAGATAACGCCGCCATGTTCGCTGCTCGTCGGGTGTCAGCCACCGCGTCGCCATGCCCGAAGCGTACATTGTTGAGAGTTCAAGTATTTCGCGTTGTGAGCCCCTGCGGTGAGCGGCCGCTGGGCGGCGTCGGGGTCAGCGGGGAAATCTCCCCACTAGCTGGAAGAAATTTCCAAGGCGTTACGACCGATTTGGCCAGGGTAAAACCTGAGTCAACACACGCACCAAGGAGGATGCACATGCACATCATCGGTCTCATCATCACGCTCGCCGTGGTCGGGCTGCTCGCCGGAGCGCTCGCCAGGCTGCTGGTCCCGGGTCGCGACCCGATGGGCATCGGCGCCACGATGCTGCTCGGCATCGTTGGCTCGTTCGTCGGCGGGTTTCTCGCCTACGTGCTGTTCCACAAGGACAAGTCGGACGGGTTCTTCCAGCCGTCTGGGCTGATCGGCTCGATCATCGGCGCCGTCATCGCACTGCTGATCTACCGCGCCGTGCACAGCAACTCGCACAGCGGGCGCGGCCTGCGCGTGTGACGTCCCTGCGCATGTGAGCGCAGGCAACCGCCACGAAGCCCCCGCCCACACTCCGGGCGGGGGCTTCGCCTTGCCGGTATTCGATCCCGGCCGTCCCTAGACTCGCCTCATGAGTGACAGCACCGTCCGCGCGCTTCTGCTCGAGCAGATCCATCCCGACGCGGAGGAGATCCTGCACTCGGCCGGCTTCGTCGTGGAACGCGTCGACCGCGCGCTCGACGAGGACGAACTCGTGTCCCGTATGCGCGACGTCACCCTGCTGGGCATCCGGTCGAAGACCCAGGTGACGCGGCGCGTGCTCGACGCGGCGCCGAGGCTCGTCGCGATCGGCGCCTTCTGCATCGGCACCAACCAGATCGACCTCGTGGCCGCGAGCGAGGCGGGCGTGACGGTCTTCAACGCGCCGTTCTCCAACACCCGCTCGGTGGTCGAGCTCGCGATCGCCGAGATCATCGCGATGACCCGCCGGCTGACCGAGAAGAACGCGCTGATGCATGCCGGGGTGTGGGACAAGTCGGCCGACGGCGCTCACGAGGTCCGCGGCCGGACGCTCGGCATCGTCGGCTACGGCAACATCGGCACCCAGCTGTCGGTGCTCGCCGAGGGTCTGGGCATGCGAGTGCTGTTCTTCGACACCGCCGACCGGCTGGCGCTCGGCAACGCCCGACGCAGCCTGTCACTGAAGGAGCTGCTCGCCGAGTCCGACGTCGTCACCCTGCACGTGGACGGCCGGGCGGCGAACGAGAACTTCTTCGGCGACGCGGACTTCGCCACCATGCGGCCCGGGTCGCTGTTTCTCAACCTGTCCCGCGGGTTCGTCGTCGACTACGCCGCGTTGCGCGCGCACATCGAGCGCGGCCACGTCGCCGGCGCGGCGGTGGACGTGTTCCCGGTCGAGCCGAAGGGCCGGGGCGACGAGTTCGTCTCCGAGCTGCGCGGACTGCCGAACGTCATCCTCACCCCGCATATCGGCGGGTCGACGGAGGAGGCGCAGCAGGACATCGGGCGCTTCGTGGCCGGCAAGTTCCGCGACTTCGTGCGGGACGGCTCGACCGCGATGAGCGTGAATGTCCCATCGCTCGCGCTGCCGCGTCCGGAGGGGACGCTGCGGCTGATCCTGCTGCACCGCAACGTGCCGGGCGTGCTCGCCCGGGTGAACGGGCTGCTGGCCGAGCACGGGGTCAACGTCGAGGCGCAGTTGCTGGGCACCCGCGGCGACTTCGGCTACGTCGTCACCGACAGCGCCAGCGGCGTCACCCAGACGATCGTCGACGAGATCCGCGGCATGCCCGAGACCGTGCGCCTGCGCGTGATCTTCTAGCCGGCTCACCACGTGACGAGCTCCTTCGACAGTGGTCACTTACGCGCTCAGTGGTCAGCTACCAGCGACCACTGAGCCCGTAAGTGACCACTGTCGGGGCCGCCCGGTGTCAGGTCGCCGTCGTCACGGCACGCGCGACACGGTAGCCAACACCACATGGTTGCGCGCGCTTGCCGGAAGCTACCCGCGGGTAATATCCTCGTTGTTACTGGCGGGTAACCCGCCACTGGCCACGACGACGGAGAGCACGCCATGGGGCACTTCAAGAGCAACGTCCGCGACATCGAGTTCAACTTGTTCGAGGTGTTCGGAACCGACAAGCTGCTTGAGAAGGCGCCGTTCGACGATCTCGACGTCGACACCGCCCGAGGGATGATCGAAGAGGTCGCGAAGCTCGCTGAGGGCCCGCTGGCCGCGTCGTTCGTCGACGCCGACCGGAACCCGCCGGTCTTCGACCCGGACACCAACTCCGTGACGGTTCCCGAGTCGCTCAAGAAGTCCTACAAGACGCTGTACGACAGCGAGTGGTGGCGGCTGGAGACGATCCCGGAACTCGGCGGCCAGCTCGTCCCGCGCGCCCTCGTATGGGCCGTCGCGGAGCAGGTGCTGGGCTCGAACCCGGCCCTGCACATGTATCTGGCCGGCGCGCCGTTCGCCGGCATCCTGTGGAAGAACGGCAACGACACGCAGAAGAAGGTCGCCCAGCAGATGGTCGACCATGGCTGGGGCGCCACGATGGTGCTGACCGAGCCCGACGCAGGCTCCGACGTCGGCGCCGGGCGCACCAAGGCCGTCGCGCAGTCCGACGGCTCGTGGCACCTCGAAGGCGTCAAGCGGTTCATCACCTCGGCCGAGCACGACATGGCCGACAACATCATCCACTTGGTGCTGGCCCGTCCTGAGGGTGCCGGCGCGGGCACCAAGGGGCTGTCGCTGTTCGTGGTGCCGAAGTTCCACTTCGACCCGGACACCGGCGAGATCGGCGAGCGCAACGGCGCCTACGTCACCAACGTCGAGCACAAGATGGGCCTCAAGGCCTCGACGACCTGCGAGCTGCGCTTCGGCGAGAACCCGGACGTCCCGGCCAAGGGCTGGCTCGTCGGCGACGTGCACAACGGCATCGCGCAGATGTTCCAGGTCATCGAGCACGCCCGGATGATGGTGGGCACGAAGGCCATCGCGACGCTGTCCACCGGGTACCTCAACGCGCTGGAGTTCGCCAAGACTCGCATCCAGTCCGCGGACCTCACCCAGGCGGCGAACAAGGCCGCCCCGCGCGTGGCGATCATCAACCACCCGGACGTCCGGCGCAGCCTGATGCTGAACAAGGCCTACGCCGAGGGCATGCGGGCGCTCGTCTACTACACCGCGTCCGCGCAGGACCGGATCATCGTCGGCGAGCACGAGGGCGCCGACACGACGCTGGACGAGGCGATCAACGACCTGCTGCTGCCGATCGTGAAGGGCGCGGGCTCCGAGCGCAGCTACGACCAGCTCGCCCAGGCGCTGCAGACCTTCGGCGGTTCGGGTTACCTGCAGGACTACCCGCTCGAGCAGTACATCCGCGACGCCAAGATCGACACACTCTACGAGGGCACCACGGCCATTCAGGGTCAGGACTTCTTCTTCCGCAAGATCGTCCGCAACAAGGGGGCGGCGCTCGGCGCGCTGTCGGCCGAGATCACCGGCTTCCTCGAGTCGATCGCGGACGAGGGCCGGTTGAAGGAGGAGAGCGCCGCGCTGCAGAAGGCGCTCGAGGACTTCGGCGGGATCATCGGCGCGATGTTCAGCCAGCTGATGAGCGGCCAGGAGGACGTCACCAACGTCTACAAGGTCGGCCAGAACGCCACCCGCGCGCTCTTGTCGGCCGGCGACCTGATGGTCGGCTACCTATTGCTGCGGCAGGCGTCGGTCGCGCTCGAGCGGCTGGACGGCAATGGCCTCTCGGCCGCCGACCGGGCGTTCTACGCCGGCAAGCCCGCTGTCGCCCGGTCCTTCGCCACCACCGTCCTGCCCGAGCTGTCGGCCCGCCGCGCGGTCGCCGAGGCCATGGACAACTCGCTGATGGACGTTGCCGAAGAGTCCTTCTGACGCACGCGCGAGTAGCGCTGGCGCTCACGCGAGCGAGGTGAGCGCAGCCTCGTCCAGGCCGGCCAGCTGCTCGATCTCGTGCTCGTCGAGCGCGCCGCAGCGCAGGCCGCGTAGCAGGAAGCCGGCGAGCGCACGCGCTGTCGCCGGCTCGTCCAGCACGCCGCGCTCGACCCGGTCGAGGTAGCCGCGCAACCGTCCGGCCGCAGTCGGCAGCCCGTCCTGGAAGAACGCGAACGTGGCGGCGAAGCGGGTCGGCAGCTGCGCCGGGTGCAGATCCCAGCCCTGATAGAGCCCGCGCTCGAGCGAGCGGCGGACGAGGCGGGCGTGCAGCGCCCAGGCCGAGCGCACGGCGTTCCGCGAGCCGGTGGGCACGACGTTGGTCGAGCCGTCGGACACCGGGATGCCGGTGCCGGCCGCGGCGACCTGCAGCACGTCCTTCGCGTGGTCGGCCACCGGGTGCTCGAGGGACTGGTACGCGGCGGCGACGCCCAGCGCAGCGCTGTAGTCGTACGTGCCGTAGTGCAGTCCGGCGCACCGGCCGGCGCTCGCGCCGATCATCCGGGCGATCAGCGCCGTGCCGTCCGGGCCGAGCACTGCCTGCGGCGCCTCGATCTGCAACTCGAAGCGAACCCGGCGCAGCGAGTACGTCGACTCGAGCGCCGCGCAGAGCTCGACCATCGCCTCGACCTGGCGCACCGACGTCACCTTCGGCAGCGTGACCCGAAAGCCGTCGGGCAACGCGCCGTGGCCGAGCAGGGTCTCGAGGAAGACGTCCAGAGTCCGCACCGCGCGCCGGCGGGTGGCCGGCTCCAGCGACTTGACCCGGATGCCGACGAAGCGGGTCTGGTCTGCGGTCCGGGCGAGCGCAGTGGCCGCGTCTCGCGCCGCCACGTCCTCCTCGGCGTCGTCCCGGACGCCGTAGCCGTCTTCGAAATCGATGCGCAGATCCTCGATCGGCTCGGTCGCGAGCTTGTCCCGCACCCGGCTTTCCAGCGCGTCGGCTCGGGTGGCGTCCCCGACCGGCAGCGGCCCGTGCTCGTCGAGCGCGCCGATCGCCGCGCTGCGCCACTCGCGGACGGTGTGCGCGCCGAAGCGGTCGGCCGGCACGTAGACGGTGTGCACCGGCTGGCGGGCCGGCGCCGAGCCAGGGTAACGCCGGGCGCGCTCCGCGTCGTCCGCGGCGAGCAGCGTGTCCAGCCGGTCGCCGAACGACGGGTCGAGCATCAGTCGATGAGCGGGTAGGCGGCGAGGGTCAGGAAGTCGACGAACTCGTCGTCGAGGGCGACCTGCGCGAACAGCCGGCGCGCGTCGTCGGCGTGCGGGCCGGCTAACGGCTCGGCCGCGACGAGTTCACGGACCCGCCCGGCGGTGACCGGCTCGCCGGTGTCGAGGTGGACGCCGCCGTGCACCCACTGCCAGACCTGCGACCGGGAGATCTCCGCGGTGGCGGCGTCCTCCATCAGGTTGTCGATCGCCGCCGCGCCGTTGCCGGCCAGCCACGACACGAGGTAGCGCAGCCCCACGCTGACGTTGGCCTGCAGCCCGGCGGCGGTCGGCGGCGCCACGGTGGCGCGCAGATCCAGTAGCCCGTCCGCGTCTGGATGGACGTCCTCGCGGCCGCGGTCCAGCTGGTTGGGACGCTCGCCGAGCGCGGCGTCGAAGATCTCGCGGCACAGCGGGACGAGGTCCGGGTGCGCGACCCACGAGCCGTCGAAGCCGTCGTCGGCCTCGCGCTGCTTGTCCTCGCGCACCTTGGCCAGCGCGCGTTCGGTGACCTCCGGGTCGCGGCGCGACGGGATGAACGCCGCCATCCCGCCCATCGCGAAGGCGCCGTGGGCGTGGCAGGTGCGCACCAGCTGCTCGGTGTAGGACCGCATGAACGGCGCGGTCATCGTGACCGCCGCCCGGTCGGGCAGCACGAAGTCCGGCCCGGCGTCGCGGAAATACTTGATCATGCTGAACAGGTAGTCCCAGCGTCCGGCGTTCAGTCCGGACGCGTGCTCGCGCAGCTCGTAGAGGATCTCGGCCATCTCGAACGCCGCCGGAATCGTCTCGATGAGCACGGTCGCCCGTACCGTGCCGTGTGGTATGCCAAGCTCGGCCTCGGCGTGGGTGAACACGTCGTTCCAGAGGCGCGCTTCGAGATGGCTCTCCATCTTCGGCAGGTAGAAGTAGGGGCCGGATCCGCTGTCCAGCAGCGCGCGGGCGTTGTGGAAGAAGTGCAGGCCGAAGTCGACAAGCGCGCCGACCGACGGCTCGCCGTCGACGAGCACATGCCGCTCATCCAGGTGCCAACCCCGCGGCCGGACGACGATGGTGGCCAGCGGCGCGTCGTCGCGCAGGCGGTAGACGCGACCATCCGGATTCTCGAAAGAGGCGTCCCCGCGTACCGCGTCGCGCAGGTTCACCTGGCCGGCGACGACGTTGCGCCAGTGCGGGGTGTTCGCGTCCTCGAGGTCGGCGAGCCAGACCTTCGCGCCCGAGTTCAAGGCATTGATCATCATCTTGCGCTCGGTGGGGCCGGTGATCTCGACCCGGCGGTCGACGAGGTCCGGCGGCGCCGGCGCGACCTGCCAGTCGCCGTCGCGGATCGCGGCGGTCTCCGGCAGAAAGCCGAGCCGGCCGGTGCGCGCGACCTCGGCCCGTCGTTCGGCGCGCCGGCGCAACAGCTCCGCCCGAACGCTTGCGAAGCGGCGGTGCAGGCCGGCGAGGAAGTCCAGCGCCGCTTCGGTCAGCACCTCCTCGCCGCGCTCGATCTGCGGCCCTTCGACGATCACGCTCATCCTCGGCTCCTCACGCGTAGAACTCGCCTGCGTCGACAGCGGCCAATTGGTCGTCCGGCAGGAGTTCCGTCCAGCGCCGCGCCACCTTCTCGCGCGCGTCGGCGGCGACGTCGCCCAGCAGCCGCAGCCGGGAGATGCCGCCGTCCGGGTAGACGTCGAGCCGCACGCGGCGGACCGCGGGCGCCGGCGCCAGCCGGAAGCGGTGCTCGGTGTCCGCGAGCAGCCGGGTGCGCGGCAGCAGCGGGTCGCCGGTGTCGGCGTCGGACAGCGCCGCCTCGCCGGGCGCGTTGCCCACGAAGCGCGACGTGTCGATCACCGCCGCACGCAGCACGCCCGGGGCGGCAAGGCGGACGATCAGCCAGTCGTTGCCGTCGTCGCGGCGCCGCGCGGTCTCCCAACCGTCCGACATGACCTGCGCGACGCCCGGCGACAGCACATTCGCCGGCGAGCTGTAGAACATGTTGCTGCAGTCCTCGACCAGTCCGCCGTTGGCCAGCGCGGCGAGGTCCGGCCGGCCGCCGAGCCGGCGCGGGTCGGGCACGACCTCGCCGAACACCCGCAACCGGGCGACGCCGCCGTCCGGATGGATGGTCAGCCGGACGTGCGTCGCGAGGGTGTCAGCGCCGCTGACGGCGCCGAGGTTCGAGGCGTCGCCGGTCAGCGGCGCCCGCTCGACCAGCGTCGTCCAGACCGCCGCCGACACCTGCTCCGGGCCCGGGTAGCCGAGCACCGTCGCCGCCGCGACCGACGCGAACGGCGGGTAGTTGCCGCGGAAATGCGTCGTGTCGACGTCGACGCCGCGCACGATCGCCGGGACCGCCAGCCGGATGATCACCCAGTCGCCGCCGGCAGAACCGTCCGCCGAACCGGCGGCTGATCCGGCGGCCAGCAGTTCGGCGCCGCGGCGGCGGCGGGTCTCCCAGCCGTCGTATACCTTGCCGCGCGGCGCGTAGGCCAGCGGGTCGTGCCCAGCTGGCGCTGGCGAGATCAGGTTCAGCGAGTCGGCGTAGAACTCGTCGTTGACCGCGAGCACGGTCGCGCCGAGCGCCCTGCTGGCGACGTCGGGCAGCAGCCGGAAGTCCGTCGTCATGGCGTGTCCGCTCCTTCGCCGGTCGCCGCAGCGCTCGATCGCCGGACCAACCGGCCGGTGCGCGGCGCCGCAGGATCGTCGAGCGGCACCGGGACGCCAGCCAACCACGTCTGCTCGACGACCCCACGCAGCGTCTGCCCGGCGTACGGGCTGATCGGGTTGCGGTGCCGCAGCCGCGACGCGTCGACGACGAAGCTGCGATCGGGCGCGAAGACGACGAGGTCGGCCCGGCAGCCGGGGGCGATCGCGCCGCGCCCGTCGAGGCCGGCGAGGCGCGCCGGGGCAGCCGCCATCCATTCGACGAGCTCGCCGAGGCCGACGCCGCGCTCGCGGGCGGCGGTCCACATCACCGGCAGCCCGAGCTGGACGGACGCGATGCCGCCCCACGCCTCGCCGAAGTCGCCGGTGTCGAGCTTCTTCGCAGCGATCGTGCACGGCGAGTGGTCGGACACCACGCAGTCGAGCACGCCGTCGGCGAGTCCCGCCCACAGCGCGTCGGCGTTGGCGGCGTCGCGGATGGGCGGGCAGCACTTGAATTGCGTCGCGCCTTCGGGCACGTCGTCGGCGCGCAGCGTCAGGTAGTGCGGACAGGTCTCGGCGGTGATCGGCAGCCCCTCGGCCTGCGCGGCGCGCACCACCGGGAGCGTCGCCGCGCTGGACAGATGCACCACGTGGGCCCGGCAGCCGGTCCGGCGCGCCGCGTCGACGAGCGCTACGACGGCCCGCCGCTCGGCCTCGGGGGGTCGGGACGCGACGAAGTCGCGGTAGTCACGCCCGTGCGGCGCCGGGGCGGCGTCGATCACCGCGCCGTCCTCGGCGTGCGCGATCAGCAGGCCGCCGAAGCCGGCGATCGTCTGCATCGCCAGCGCCAGCTGCGCCGGGTCGAGCGGCGGGAACTCGTCCACGCCGGATGGCAGCAGGAAGCATTTGAAGCCGACGACGCCCTCGGCGTGCAATCCGGCCAGCTCGCCGGCGTTGCCCGGCACGGCGCCGCCCCAGAACGCGACGTCGACGGCGAGCTGCCCAGCGGCCGCCGCGCGCTTGACCGCCAAGGCGTCGACGTCGATCGTCGGCGGAATGCTGTTCAGCGGCATGTCGACGATCGTCGTGACCCCGCCTGCGGCGGCCGCGGCGGTCGCCGTCGCGAAGCCCTCCCACTCGGTGCGGCCGGGCTCGTTGACGTGCACGTGCGTGTCCACCAGGCCGGGCAGCAGCACCTGGTCGGCGCGCAGCTCGACGACCTCCGCCGAGCCGGGGTCGGCGTGCCCGGTGACGTCGGCGATCAGCCCGCCGCGCAGGACCACGCAGCCGGCCCGCTCGCCGGCCGGCGTCACGATCCGCTCGGCGCGCAACACCGTCGCGCTGGGTTCGGCCTCCATAGCTCAGGCGATCGTGGCACAGGCGTGTTTCCGCGCCGCGGCGGCCGTCCGGCCATAGGTTTGGCGGCGTGACCGAGCCGGTGCTGGACGTGGCCGCGTTCGACGCCCTGCCTGCCGACGTGGCGGGCGACCTGCTGCGCCCGGCGTGCGCCAGCGCCGCGTGGCTGGCCGCGGTTGTCGCGCGCCGGCCGTACGCCGACGTGCACGAGCTCTGGGCCGCCTCGGACGAGGTGCTGTCAGCGCTGCCGTGGACGGAGATCGAGCAGGCGATGGCGGCGCACGCGCGGATCGGCGAGCGGGCCGGCGGCGCGGAGCGAGAGGCGGCGTGGTCGCGCGAGGAGCAGGCCGGCGCGGCGACCTCCGGGACGGACTCGGCTGCCGCGTTGCACCGCGGCAACCTCGCCTACGAACGCCGGTTCGGGCACGTCTTCCTGATCTGCGCGACGGGCCGGTCCGCGGAGCAGCTGCTCGCCGCGTTGCACGAGCGCCTGGACAACGACGCGGACACCGAGCAGCACGTCGTGCGCACCGAGCTGGCCGCGATCGTCCGGCTGCGGATCGCCCGTGTGCTCGCGTGAGCACCCCCGCGCCGTCCGCTTCTCCTGGTTCCGTGCGGTCCGATTTCGGCCCAGAAATGAGCACCACGGAACTACGAGAAGCAGGCAGGTGACGCAATCAGCATCTCGACGCATGTGCTCGACGCGGTGGCTGGACGTCCCGCGGCGGCGGTGCCGGTCGTGCTGGATCGCCGCTCCGACACCGGCTGGACGGAGGTCGCTCGCCGGGCCACTGACGCCGACGGCCGGGTCGCCGATCTCGCCGCTGACGCCGCGGCTGGTGACTATCGGCTGCGCTTCGACGTGGAGCGGCACTTCGCCGGCGAGACGTTCTATCCCGAGGTCGTCGTGGTGTTCCGGATCGTCGACGCCGCCGCGCACCACCACGTCCCGCTGCTGCTCAGCCCGTTCGCATACTCGACCTATCGCGGATCCTGAAACCGGATCCGGAAACCGGTTCGAAATCGGGCCGCGCGACAGTGTCGGCCGAACCGCTGAGAGGATCTTCGGATGCCGACGATCGTGCTGGACGGCTGCGCGGTCGCGACGGTCGACGCCGCCGGCGCCGAGCACGCGTACGGGCACGTCGTGCTGCGCGACGGCCGGATCGCCGCGGTCGGCGCGGGGCCGGCGCCGGCGGTCGACAACGCCGAGCGCCTCGACGCGAGCGGCCTGCTGGCCACGCCCGGGCTGGTGAACAGCCACCACCACCTCTATCAGTGGATCACCCGCGGCTACGCCACCGATGACACGCTGTTCGGCTGGCTGACGACGCTCTATCCGATCTGGGCCCGCCTGACGCCGGAGCTCGTACACGCCGCCGCGTCGGCCAACCTGGCCTGGCTGGCGCTCACCGGCGCCACGACGACGACCGACCACCACTACGTCTTCCCGGCCGGCGCAGGCGACCTGCTCGAGGCCGAGATCCTCGCGGCGCGCTCGATCGGCGTCCGGTTCCATCCGGGTCGCGGCTCGATGAACCTGGGCGAGTCGCAGGGCGGCCTGCCGCCGGACTCGGTGGTCGAGACGCACGACGCCGCGCTCGCCGCGACCGCGGACGCGATCGACCGCTGGCACGACCCTGCGCCCGATGCGATGACCCGGATCGCGGTGGCGCCGTGCTCGCCGTTCTCGGTCACCGCCGAGCTCATGCGCGACAGCGCCGCGCTGGCCCGCGAGCGCGGCGTCCGGCTGCACACGCACCTCGCCGAGACGCTCGACGAGGAGCGGTTCTGCCTCGAGACGTTCGGCCGCACGCCGGCCCAGTACGCGGAGGATCTCGGCTGGCTGGCCGACGACGTCTGGCTCGCGCACTGCGTGCACCTGTCCGGCGACGCGGTCGCCCGCTTCGCCGCGACGGGAACCGGGGTCGCGCACTGCCCGACGTCCAACGGCCGGCTCGGCTCGGGCATCGCGCCGGTGCGCGGCCTGCTCGACGCCGGAGCGCCGGTCGGGCTGGGCGTCGACGGCGCGGCGTCCAACGAGTCCGGCCGGATGGTCGACGAGTTGCACCAGGCGCTGCTCGCGGCCCGCTATCGCGGCGGCCCGCAGGCGCTGACCGCCCGCGAGGCCTTGCGAATGGCGACCATCGGCGGCGCCCGCTGCCTCGGCCGAGGCAGCGAGTTGGGCTCCCTGGAGGTCGGCAAGCTGGCCGACGTCGCGCTGTGGCGCGTCGCCGATCTGCCCGGCGCCGGGGTCGCCGACCCGGTCACCGAACTCGTCTTCGGCGCGGCGACGGTGGCGCACCTGTTCGTCGGCGGCGCCCCGGTCGTGCGCGACGGCGTCCTCACCACCGCCGATGAGAGCGAGCTGGCCGCCGCCGCCGGCGCGGCCAGCGCGGTCATCGCCCGCGGTTGACGCTCATGGATCTCATCGACGTGTCCGCCTACGTCCCGGCCGCGACCGCGGCCTGGCAGCCGGGCGACGCCTTCCTGGCCGGCGGGACGTGGCTGTTCTCCGAGCCGCAGCCCGGCGTCACCCGGTTGCTCGACCTCGCGTCGTTCGACTGGCCGGCGCTCACCGTGCTGCCGGACGGCGGCGTGGAGATCGCGGCGACCTGCACGATCGCCGAGCTCGCCGCGTGGCCGGCCGCGCACCTCGGCGGGCCGCCGCCGCTGATGGGGCAGTGCTGCGACGCGCTGCTGGCCTCGTTCAAGATCCTGCACACCGCGACGGTCGGGGGCAACCTGTGCCTCGCCCTCCCCGCCGGTGCGATGACCTCGCTGACCGCGGCGCTCGACGGAACATGCGTGGTGTGGGCGCCGGACGGGTCGACGCGCACGCTGCCCGTCGTCGACCTGGTCACCGGGTCGCGGCAGACGGCGCTGCGCCCGGGCGAGCTGCTGCGCTCGGTGCAGCTGCCGGGCGCGGCGTTGGCGGCGCGCACCGCCTTCCGGCAGATCTCGCTCGCCGCCCACGGCCGATCCGCAGCCCTGGTGATCGGCCGGCTCGACGCCGCCGGCGAGGTCGTGCTCACCGTCACCGCGTCGACCACCCGGCCGGTGCAGGTCCGCTTCCCGCAGCTGCCGGAAACCGGCGCCGCCGTCCGCTCGCTCGACGCGGCGATCGGCGACCGCGGCGGCTGGCACGACGACGTGCACGGCGACCCGCGCTGGCGGGCGGCGATGACCGCGCGGCTGGTCGGCGAGGTCGTCGCCGAACTGGCCGGCGCCGGCGGCGCCCGGTGATCGAGATCGACGGCGAGCTGGCGGACACTCCGCCGCGGCCCGGGCAGTGCCTGCGCACCTACCTGCGCGAGCAGGGCAGCTACGGCGTCAAGAAGGGCTGCGACGCCGGCGACTGCGGCGCCTGCACCGTGCACGTCGACGGCGCGCCGGTGCACAGCTGCGTGTATCCGGCGCTGCGCGCGGACGGCCGCCGGATCACCACCGTCCGCGGTTTGGGCCCCCATCCCGTGCCGGCCGCGTTCGTCGCCGCGCAGGGCTTCCAGTGCGGATTCTGCACCGCTGGCATGGTGATGACGGTCGCCGCCCTTGACGACGAGCAGCGCCGCCGACCGGAGCGCGCGCTCAAGGGCAACCTGTGCCGGTGCACCGGCTACGGCTCGATCCGCGACGCGCTCGCCGGCCGTCCACGGGCCGAGACGGATGCGCGCGCGCCCGCCGGCTCGGCAATCGTCACCGGCCGCGCCGCCTTCACGTTGGACGAGCCGGCGCCGGGCGTGCTGCACATGAAGCTGGTGCGATCGCCACACCCGCATGCCCGGGTGCTGGCGATCGACGGCCGTCGCGCGCTCGAGCTGCCCGGTGTCGTCGCCGTCTTCACGCCGGGCGACTCGCCGCCGACGCTGTACTCGACCGCGCGGCACCACAGCCCGGACGACGACGCCTACGACACGCTGCTGCTCGATCCCGTCGTGCGCTTCGTCGGCCAGCGAGTCGCCGCGGTGGTCGCCGAGACGCCGCAGCTCGCCGAGCAGGCGGCCCGCCTCGTCGACGTGCGGTACGAGCCGCTGCCGGCGGTGTTCGACCCGCTCGAGGCGGTGCGCGCGGGCGCGCCGGCGCTGCACGGGGACAAGCCGTTCGAGGCCGGCATCGCCGACCCGGCCCGCAACATCGCCGCCGAGGTGCACGGCCACGTCGGCGACGTGGACGCCGCGTTGGCCGCGGCCGACGAGGTCGTCGAGCTGTCCTTCGACGTGCAGCGGCTGCAGCACGTCAGCCTGGAGACGCACGCCAGCGTCGGCTGGCTGGACAACGGCCGGCTGGTGTTGCGCACGTCGAGCCAGACGCCGTTCCTCACCCGCGACGCCCTGGCCCGGATCTTCGATCTGGACCCGGCCGCGGTGCGCGTGGTCGTGGGCCGGGTCGGCGGCGGCTTCGGCGGCAAGCAGGAGATGTTCACCGAGGACGTCGTCGCGCTCGCCGTGCTGGCGCTGCGCCGGCCGGTGCAGCTGGAATTCACCCGCGAGGAGCAGTTCGCCGCGACATCCACCCGGCATCCGATGCAGATGACGGTGACGCTGGGCGCGCGGCGCGACGGCACGCTGACCGCGATGGCGCTGCGCACGATCGCGAACACCGGCGCGTACGGCAACCACGCGCGCGGCGTGCTGTTCCACCACTGCGGCGAGGCGATCTCGCTCTACCGGTGCGCGAACAAGCGGGTGGACGCGTGGTCGGCGTACACCAACACGGTTCCGGCCGGGGCGTTCCGCGGCTACGGGCTAAGCCAGTCGGCGTTCGCCATCGACAGCGCGCTGGACGAGCTCGCTCGCCGGCTCGACCTCGACCCGGTCGACTTCCGCCGGCGCAACGTTGTGCGGCCCGGCGACCCGCTCATCTGCATCGAGGCCGAGGCGGACAACGTCCAGATCGCCAGCTACGGGCTGCCCGAGTGCCTCGACCTCGTCGAGGACGCGCTCGCCAGCGGCCGGGGCGCGCCGCCGCCGGCGGGCGACGGGTGGCTGCTCGGCCAGGGCGCCGGCGTGACGATGCTGGACACCGTCCCGCCCGGCGGGCACGACGCGCACGCGACGATCGCCGCGCTGCCGGCCGGCGGCTACGAGCTGCGCGTCGGCACCTCGGAGTTCGGCAACGGCACCACCACCGTGCACCAGCAGCTCGCCGCCGCGGCGCTCGGCTGCGACACCGCGGACATCACCGTGCGGCAATCCGACACCGACCTGGTGCGACGCGACACCGGCGCCTTCGGCTCGACCGGCACGGTGGTGGCCGGCACCGCGACCCTGCGCGCCGCGCAGTCGCTCGCCGCGCTGCTGGCCGAGCCCGGCGCGGCGGACCGCCGCGCCGCCGGGCAGGTGCTCGTCGGCGAAGGGGAATGCGACGGCCTGCGCCGCTCGGTGTCGTTCACCGTGCACGGCTTCCGGGTCGCCGTCCGGCCGGCCACCGGCGAGGTCGCGATCCTGCAGAGCGTGCAGGCCGTCGACGCCGGCACGGTGCTGAACGAGGCGCAGTGCCGCGGGCAGGTCGAGGGCGGCGTCGCGCAGGCGCTCGGCGCCGCGCTGCACGAGCACGTCGACATCGACTCGGCCGGCCGGGTGACGACCCGGGCGCTGCGCGAATATCACATCCCGGCCATCGCGGACGTCCCGCCGACCGAGGTGCTGTTCGCGCACAGCAGCGACCCGTTCGGCCCGCTCGGCGCCAAGCCGATGAGCGAGGCGCCGTTCAACCCGGTCGCCCCGGCGCTGGCGAACGCGATCCGCGACGCGACGGGCGTGCGGGTCACGTCACTGCCGATGTCCCGCGACCGGCTCTGGCTCGCGCTCGAGCAGGCGGACACGCGGCAGGCGGGCGCGCGGCAGGCGGACACGCGGCCGCAACCTGGCGGCGGCACACTCTGACGCCAGCGCCGGCCGCTCGGCCGGCGCCGGCGAGGGGAAGGAACGCGCGATGGTCCAGCTCGGGCCCAACCGGTACGGCAAGGCCGAGACGCACGTCGTGCACGTCGCGCGCGGCGGCGCGCCGGACGGCGGCGATCTCGTCACCGACCGGACGGTGTCGACCAGTCTGTCCGGCGAGCTCGCCGCCACCCACCTCACCGGCGACAACTCCGCCGTGCTCGCCACCGACACGCAGAAGAACACCGCGTTCGTCTTCGCCAAGACGCTCGGCGCCGTGCCGGCCGAGGCGTACGCACTGGCGCTCGCCGAGCACTTCGTCTCGACCCAGCAGCCGATCACCCGGGCGCGCGTGCACGTCGCCGAGGCGTCCTGGACGCGCTCCGGCGCGCACTCGTTCTGCCGCAGCGGCGCCGCGACGCGGACGACGACGGTCGTGCTGGACGCCGACCTCGGCGCCAGCGTCGTGTCAGGCGTCGAGGACCTCGTCGTGCTGAACACGACCAATTCCGAGTTCTGGGGTTTCCCGCGCGATGAGTACACGACGCTCGCCGAGACGAAGGACCGGATCCTCGCCACCGAGGTCAGCGCGCGCTGGCGCTACCGCGGCGTGGACGTCGAGTGGACCGACGCCTACGGCGCCGCCCGCGCCGCGTTGGCCGACGCCTTCGCCGACACCTACAGCTACTCCCTCCAGCAGACGCTGTTCGCGATCGGCACGCGGATCGTCGAGAGCGTCCCCGACATCTGCGAGGTGCGGCTCGCACTGCCGAACAAGCACCACTTCCTTGTCGACCTCGCGCCGTTCGGGCTGAGCAACGACAACGAGGTCTACTGGGCGGCCGACCGTCCGTACGGGCTGATCGAGGGCACGGTGCTCGCCGACGACGCGCCGCCCGAAGGCCTCGCCTGGGTCTGAGCGCGGCGAGGTTGATGCCGTTTCGAAACTTGGCACACGCGGGCGAAGCGCGCCATTAACGCGACCGAAACCCGGTCTGCCTAGCGTCCTCGCGACATGCCGGCAGCGCGTCAGCGCGGCCGCGCCCAACCACCTCCTGGGGGATCTGTGACCGACCGACGCGACCGACGCCTCGACGCCCTGCTCGACGGCCGCGACTTCGACCGGCGCGCGGTGCTGCGCGGCCTTGGCGCCGGCGCCGCCCTGCTGGCCGGCGGATCGGCGTTGGCCGCCTGCTCCTCCAGCGCGCCGAGCAGCTCGAGCGGTCCGAGCAGCTCGGGCGGCTCGACGACGTCGGGCTCGACCGACACCGGCGGGTCGTCCTCGAGCGCGCCCAAGGACTTCGGCGCGATCTCCGTCCAGCTCTCCTGGATCAAGAACATCGAGTTCTCCGGCGAGTTCTACGCCGACTCGAAGGGCTACTACAAGCAGGCAGGCTTCTCCTCCGTCAAGCTGGTCACCGGCCCGGTCGCCAGCGCCGACGCGCTCGTCGCGGCCAACAACGTGACCGTCGGGTTGTCCGCCCCGGACGCCACCGCCCGCGTGATCACCGGCCAGGGCGCCCCGCTCAAGATCATCGGCAGCACCTACCAGAAGAACCCGTTCTGCATCCTGTCGCTCGAAGAGGGCAAGCCGATCCGCACGCCCGCGGACCTGAAGGGCAAGACGGTCGGCATCCAGGCCGGCACCAACCAGACGATCTTCGGCGGCTTCCTGAAGGCCAACGGCATCGACCCGAAGAGCGTCCACGAGGTCGCCACCGGCTACACGCCGGCTGACCTGACCGCGAAGAAGATCGACGGCTACATGGCCTACCTGACCAACGAGCCGATCCTGGTGGCGTCCGAGGGCTTCAAGCCGGTCACCCTGGCGTTCGCCGACAACGGCCTGCCGCTGACGGCCGAGACGTTCACCGTCACCGACGACACCATCCAGAACAAGCCGGACATGCTCAAGGCCTTTCTCAAGGCAGAGATCCTGGGCTGGAAGGACGCCGTCGCCAGCCCCGCCGGCTCTGCGGCCCTCGCGGTCAACACCTACGGCAAGGGCAAGGGCCTGAAGGTGGCCGAGCAGACGAAGGAGGCGACCGAGCAGGCGAAGCTCATCGTCACCCCCGACACCCAGGCCAACGGCCTGTTCACCCTCACCGACGCGTTGCAGGCCGACATCATCAAGGCGCTCGGCGTCATCGGCATCAGCATCACCGCCGACAAGCTCTTCGACCTGTCCCTGCTGGACGCGGTGTACAAGGAGAATCCGAGCCTGAAGAGCTGATCCGCGCAGCACAGGAGGGCCGGCCACGATGACAGAGCAGAGCACGGCGACGGCGCTGTGCACCACGTCGCCGCAGACCGAGCCGGCCCTCGCGACCGGCGTCAACATTCAGAGCCTGACGAAGACGTTCGCCCTCGGCCGCAAGACCGTCACCGCCGTGGAGAGCGCGAGCCTCGGCACCCGGCAGAACTCGTTCCTGTCGCTGCTCGGGCCTTCCGGGTGCGGCAAGTCGACGATCCTGCGCATCCTGGCCGGCCTGGACAAGCCGACGTCCGGCACCGCGTTGATCAACAGCCAGTCGACGGCGGAGATTCAGCGACACCACGAGCTCGGCATCGCCTTTCAGGACGCCGCGCTGCTGCCGTGGCGGACTGTCACCAAGAACATCCGGCTGCCGCTCGAGGTCGCCGGCATCACGCCGGAGAAAGGGCTGATCGAGGATCTGATCTCGCTCGTCGGCCTCACCGGCTTCGAGAACGCCAAGCCGGCGCAGCTGTCCGGCGGCATGCGCCAGCGCGTCGCGATCGCCCGCTGCCTGGTCGTCAAGCCGACCGTGATGCTGCTCGACGAGCCGTTCGGCGCGCTCGACGACATGACCCGGCAGCGGCTGAACGTCGAGTTGCTGCGGATCTGGACGGAGAAGCCGGCGACGACGCTGATGGTCACGCACGGCATCGCCGAGGCGGTGTTCCTGTCCGACGTCGTCGCGGTGATGAGTCCGCGGCCCGGCCGGATCGCCGAGGTCGTGGCGATCGACCTGCCGCGGCCGCGGGTGCCCGAGCTGATGCGCACGCCGGAGTTCCACGCCTACCACGATCAGCTGTCGGAGATCCTCTTCGGCCGCGGCGGGGTCGCCGCGGGCGCCGTGGAGGGCTAGCCGTGGCGATCACGACCACCCCGCCGGAGCCGACCGCCGGCGACACCGCGCGCGAGGCGCGGGTCGTCGCCGTGCCGCGCGAACGCCGGACGGTGGCGGACCTGCCCGCGTGGGCCGGCGGCCTGATCGGCGCCGTGCTGATCGTGCTGGTGTGGTGGCTTGCCGCGGAGACCCTCTACACCGACTCGCACGCCATCCCGACGCCGTGGGCGGTGGCGAAGCACGTCAGCAGCGGCGACGACTGGAGCGCGCTGCGCTCGAACTTCACGCCGACGATCGAGGCCGCGCTATGGGGCTACCTGTGGGGCGACCTGCTCGCCCTCGGGGCCGCGGTGATCGTGCTGCTGCTGCCGCCGCTGGAGGAGGCGATCAACCAGTTGGCGATCGTCACCTACTGCCTGCCGCCCGTCGCCATCGCGCCGATCGTCGTGGTCATCGCCGGGCAGGACAACTCGCAGGCCGCGCCCATCGTGGTCGCGTCGCTCGCGCCGTTCTTCACCACCGTGGTCGGCAGCCTGGTCGGCCTGCGCGCGGCGCCGCAGACGAGCCTCGACCTGGTCACCGCCTACGGCGGCTCGAAGTTGACGCAGCTGCGGAAGGTGCGGGTCATCTCCGCGTTGCCGAACGTCTTCGCCGCGTTGAAGATCGCGGCGCCGGCGGCGTTCCTCGGCGCGGTGCTCGCCGAGTTCCTCGGCGGCGGCGGCGACAACTCCGTGGGCCAGGCGTTGATCGCCGCGCAGAGCAACAACGACGCGGCGCTGCTGTGGTTCCTCGCCCTCGCCAGCGGCGTGGTCGCCGGCTTCGGGTACCTGCTGATCGGGCTCGTCGCCCGGCTCGTCACGCCGTGGACCACCACGCGTCCAGGCGGCCGGCCGTGACCGCGACCATCGCGCCGCCGACCGGCGCGCGACCGGGCGACCCGAATGGGGTCGCCGACGGCGACGGGGCCCGCGGTGGCGCCTCGTTCGCCCGGGTGGTCGCCCGGCGGGTCGGCTCCACCTTGCTGACGATCGCAGTGTCGCTGGTCGTGCTGACCGCGATCTGGCTCGGGGTGCTGAAGTACTTCGACGTCTCGAAGTTCGTCGGCAAGGGCCCGTCGGACGTCTGGGACTACCTGTTCAGCGACACACCGAAGATCGGCGTCCGGCCGAGCACGATGTCGGCCGCGCTCGCCCGGTCCCAGGCGCTCGACGGGCTGTGGAAGACGCTCGGCGACGCCGGCATCGGTTTCGTGGTCGGGCTCGGCTTCGCGACGATCGTCGCGGCGTTGTTCGTGCTCTTCCGGCCGTTCGAGTTCGCGTTCATGCCGATCGCGATGCTGCTGCGCTCGGTCCCGCTGGTCGCCATGGCGCCGGTCATCCTGCTCATCGTCGGCCACGGCACCGGGGCGATCGCGGCCATCGGCGCGGTGGTCGTGTTGTTCCCGGCGCTCGTCAACATCGTGCTCGGGCTTCGTTCGGCCTCGCCCCAGGCGCTCGACCTGATCCGGGTCAACGGCGGTTCGGAGCGGGTTGCGCTGCTGAAGGTGCGGCTGCCGTCCGCGCTGCCCAACTTCTTCGCCGCGGTGCGCATCTCGGTGCCGGGGGCGGTCGTCGGCGCGATGCTGGCCGAGTGGCTGTCCGGCTTCGACGGGCTCGGCGGCCTGCTCAACAACTACAAGGGCGTCGCCAACTACACCGGCGTGTGGGCGATCGTCGTGATCAGCGTGCTGGCCTCAATCCTGCTGTACTCGATCGCGGTGATCCTCGAGACCGTCGTGCTCGCCAAGTGGGGCCCGGACGCCGGCAAGCGCTGAGCGCTGCCCGCTGACGAGCCGGACGAGCCGGTCGCGTTCGCGAACCGCGCTCGCCGCGTCGTCGGCGAGCACCGTCACCAGCGACGTCGTCGCGTCGATCTGCTGGGCGACGGCGAGCGGGCCCGCGACCACGGTGCGCGCCGCGACCAGCGGGCCGGTGAGCAGCGCGCTCGCGAGCACGCGTCTCGGCGCGAACATGGTCGGCAAGCGCAGCAGCTGACGCAGCACCGGCCGGCCCGCGCGGACGACGTCCCAGCGCACCGTGGCGCGACCGGGGGCGGCGTCCATCGAGCGGCCGAGCACGATCAGCTCGCGCCACTCGATGCTGGCGTCCGCGGCCAGGTCGAGCTCGACCCGGACAGCCACCCGGCTGCCTTCCGACACGACCAGCGGGCCGGGGTCGGCGACGAGCTCGGCGCCGGCGTCCAGCCTGGCTCGTTGGGTCACCGTCGCGGGCGCGCCGCCGCGGCCCTGGGCGATGCTGGCGCCTGCGGCGGTCAACGCCGCCCGGGCGTACGGCTCGAGGCGCAGGTCGAGCAAGTGCTCGTCGCCGGCGAGCGGGCCGGCCGCCGTGCCCACCAGGCACAGCCCGCAGACGCCGGGCGGCGCCGTCACCCGGCGCACCGTGAGGGGCGGCTCGCAGCGCAGGTCGCCGAGCACGCCGCCCGCGCGCACGACGGCGCTGGTGCTCGCCCGCATGTCCCGCGCTGCCTCAGCTGGCGGCGCGGGTCGGCGCCAGCTCGGCGCAGACGCCGCGCACCCAGTCGGCGACCGCCGCTGCGCCCGGGTCGCCGGCCAAGCTGGTGAACAGCGTCGGGCGCGCGCCGCGCACGGCGGCCGCGTCGCGGCGCATCACCTCGAGATCCGCGCCGACGAGCGGGGCGAGGTCGGTCTTGTTGATCACCAGCAGGTCGCTGCGGGTGACCCCCGGGCCGCCCTTGCGCGGCACCTTGTCCCCACCCGCGACGTCGATGACGAAGATCTGCCGGTGCACCAGGCCGTAGGAGAAGGTGGCGGTGAGGTTGTCGCCGCCGCTCTCGACCAGCACGAGGTCGAGGTCCGGGTGGTCGGCCTCGAGCGCCTCGACGGCGTCGAGGTTGGGCGTGATGTCGTCGCGGATCGCGGTGTGCGGGCAGGCGCCGGTCTGCACGGCGCGGATGCGCTCGTCCGGCAGCACGCCGGCCCGGCGCAGGAAGTCGGCGTCCTCGGTTGTGTAGATGTCGTTGGTCACGACGCCGAGCGTGTGCTCGGCGGACAGCGCGCGGCACAGCGCCGCGACCAGCGCGGTCTTGCCGCTGCCGACCGGACCGCCGATGCCGATCCGCGGCGCCCGAGCGCCGGGCGGCCCGGCGGGCGAGCCGGCCGGCAGGTGCGCGTGCGGGTCGCCGTGATCGTTGTGATCGTTGTGCCGCGGCGGCCGCAGCCAGTCAGGACGCAAAGAGACGCACCTCCGTCGTCAGATGGAAGTCGGCGAGCAGGTCGAGCGCAGGCGCCGCAGCGGCCGACAGGTCGTCCCGTTCGTGCTCGTCGTGCTCGTCGATCTCGTCGATCTCGTCGATCTCGTCGGCGAGGCGGGCGAGCAGCGTTTGGACGGCGAACGGGTCGAGCCCGAGCAGTCGCACCGCCCCGCCCGCCGGCCCGGTGACGCTCTGCAACGCAGCCGCCCGCGCGGCCAGATCGGGCGAGCCGCCAGCAGCTGCGACGGCCGCGCCGAGCACGAGCGGATGGTGTGGCGCCGGGCGCAGGTCGTGCCAGGGCGGGTCGAAGGCGGGCAGCATCGAGCGCAGCAGCCGCCGCAGGCCCGAGCCGAGCTGCCGGGACGCGGCGCGGGCTGCCGCCGACGGCGTCCGCGCGTCCAGCTCAGCGTCCAGTTCCAGCCACCCCAGTCTTGGCCCCGCAGCGGCCGCGGCGTCGGCCTGTCGCCCCGCCCCGTGGCCAAGATGCAGGCGGCACGCGGCGGCGGCGAAGTCGGCGGCCACCCGGCCGACGGTCGCCAACCGCCCACGGCAGAACGCCTCGACGTCGACGAGATCACCCACCAGGCCGGCCATCACCGCCGCTTCCATGCCGCCGGAATGGTTGTGCGCCCCGGCCGGCGCGCGCGAGTCGAGCAACAACAGCAGCAGCGCTCCCGCCCGCCCCCGCAAGTTGTCCTCGCTTGGACGGTCTATGGCCCGGGCTGGCGAGGACAAGTCGGCGAGCGGGCGCGGGCTGGGCGACGGAATAGGCGACGGAATGGGCGACGGCGTGAGGGGTGGCATCAGAACAGGAAGTACCGCTGGGCCATCGGCAGCTCGGACACCGGCGCCGGCTCGATCAGCTCGCCATCGACCCGCACCGC
This sequence comes from uncultured Jatrophihabitans sp., assembly GCF_964251945.1. GTDB lineage: Bacteria > Actinomycetota > Actinomycetes > Mycobacteriales > Jatrophihabitantaceae > Jatrophihabitans. Next base: position 264,457 of record NZ_CAXULP010000003.1, on the reverse strand, counting down.
GAAGGTCTCGGCATCCACCTCGATGCTCGGCAGCGCGTCGTTCTCCGGCAGGTCGGCCTTCGACAACGAGGACACGTCCGCCGTCGCGACGAGCGGCCGCTCGGATTCCCACCGCTCGCCCAGCCCGGCTTCGAGCGCGGCCGGCGACACGAACGAGCGGCCGAGCGTCGCGGGCAGCGAGCCGAACGCGCCGAACATCGGCCGCAGCAACTGCGGCTGCGGGGTGGGGATGGAGGCGTTCGCGTCGCCCATCGTCGCCCACGCGATGACGCCGGACTTCAGCACCACGTGCGGGCGCACGCCGAAGAAGGCGGGGGACCACAGCACGAGATCGGCCAGCTTGCCGACCTCGACCGAGCCGATCTCGCCGGCCAGCCCGTGCGTCACCGCGGGCGCGATCGTGTACTTCGCGACGTACCGCCGCGCGCGCAGGTTGTCCGCCCCGCCGTCCGCGCCGCCGCCGTCGCCGGGCAACGCGCCGCGGCGCTGCTTCATCACGTGCGCCGTCTGCCAGGTGCGGATGATCGTCTCGCCGATCCGGCCCATGGCTTGGGAGTCCGAGCCGATCATCGAGATCGCGCCGAGGTCGTGCAGCACGTCCTCGGCCGCCATCGTCGACGGCCGGATCCGGGACTCCGCGAACGCGAGATCCTCGGGAATCGAGGGTCGCAAGTGGTGGCAGACCATCAGCATGTCGAGGTGCTCGTCGAGGGTGTTGCGCGTGTACGGCCGGGTCGGGTTGGTCGACGACGGCAGCACGTTCGGCTGCCCGGCCACCCTGATGATGTCCGGCGCGTGCCCGCCCCCGGCGCCCTCGGTGTGATACGTGTGGATCGGCCGGCCGCCGATCGCGGCGAGCGTCGACTCGAGGTAGCCCGCCTCGTTCAACGTGTCGGTGTGGATCGCCACCTGCACCCCGGCCGCCTGGGCCACGGTGAGGCACGCGTCGATGGCGGCCGGCGTCGTCCCCCAGTCCTCGTGCAGCTTGAAGCCGGCCGCGCCTGCGCGCAGCTGCTCCCACAGCCCATCGCTGGACACGGTGTTCCCCTTGCCGAGCAGCACCACGTTCACCGGCCACGCGGTGGTGGCGCGCAGCATCGCGTCCAGCCAGAACGCGCCGGGCGTCACCGTGGTCGCCTTCGTGCCCTCCGCCGGACCGGTGCCGCCGCCGATCAGCGTGGTGATCCCGGCCGCCAGCGCCACCGGGATCTGCTGCGGCGCGATCAGGTGGACGTGGCTGTCGACGCCCCCCGCGGTGAGGATCAGCCCGTTGCCGGCGAGCACCTCGGTCGACGGGCCGATGACGAGATTGGGCGTCACCCCGTCCATGGTGTCCGGGTTGCCGGCCTTGCCGAGCGCGACGATCCGTCCGTCCCGGACGCCGACGTCGGCCTTGACCACGCCCCAGTGGTCCAGCACCACGACGCCGGTGATGACGAGGTCGGGCGTGCCCTGTGCGCGGGTGGCGACCGCCTGGCCCATCGACTCCCGAATCACCTTGCCGCCGCCGAAGACCGCCTCGTCGCCGGCGAGCGGCCCCGGGCCGCCGCACAGGTCGCGCTCGACCTCGATCAGCAGGTCGGTGTCGGCCAGCCGGACGCGGTCGCCGGTCGTCGGGCCGTACAGCTCGGCGTACCGCGCGCGGGCCAGCTCAGCCATCGCCGCGCAGCCCCGGGACGACGGCGGCGCCGGCGAGCGGCACCAGCACGACGTGCAGCGAGATGCCCGGCTCGAAGCGCACCGACGTGCCGGCCGGGACGTCGAGGCGCCGGCCCGCCGCCGCGGCCCGGTCGAAGGCGAGCGCCGGGTTCACCTGCGCGAAGCAGTAGTGCGAGCCGACCTGGATCGGCCGGTCGCCGGTGTTGTCGACGAGCACCTCGATCCGGTCCCGGCCGGGATTGAGTTCGACCACGCCGTCGGCCGGCAGCACCTCGCCCGGGATGCCGATGCCTTGCTGACTCGCGCCGGCGCGAGTCACGAGATCGGCCCGTGCACCGTGACCAGCTTCGTGCCGTCCGGGAACGTCGCCTCCACCTGCACCGACTCGATCATCTCCGGCACGCCGGGCAGGACGTCCGCCCGGCTGAGCACCGACCGGCCGGCGCTCATCAGCTCGGCCACCGTGCGGCCGTCCCGCGCGCCTTCGAGCACGAACGAGGTGATCAGCGCGACCGCCTCGGGATGGTTCAGCCGCAGTCCGCGATCGCGCCGGCGCTGCGCCACGTCGGCGGCCAGCGTGATGAGCAGGCGCTCCTGCTCATGCTCGGTCAAGCGCACGAGGGCACCGTATGCCAATGCCGTTTCCAGGCGGTGAACCCGCCCGCCGTAGGGTCGCGGCGTGACATCGCCGCGTTGGATCCGCCTCGACGGGGCGGAGAACGTCCGCGACCTCGGCGGCCTGCCCACCGTCGACGGACGGCGCGTGCAACCCGGGCGGCTGATCCGGTCCGACAGCTTGCAGCAGCTCAGCCCGGCCGACGTCCGGCTGCTCGTCGACGAGCTGCACGTGCGGGCGGTCGCCGACCTGCGCACCGGCGTCGAAGTCGCGGCCGAAGGGCCGGGGCCGATGACCGCCGAGCCGGCGGTCGTGGTGAAGCACCTCTCGCTGTTCCCCGAGGCGGGCGACACGACGGACGCCGTGCGCGCCGACGACGAATCCGCGCCGGTGGTGCTGCCCTGGCAGTCGCGCTCCGACGACGCGAGCGAGGACGAGCGCCGGCGCGGCGTCGCCGGCGTGTACCTGCGTTACCTCGACGACCGGGCGGATTCGGTGCTCGCCACGCTGCGGCTGATCGCCGGCACGGACGGCGCGACGATCGTCCATTGCGCAGCCGGCAAGGACCGCACCGGCGTCGTCGTCGCGTTTGCGCTGGCCGAGGTCGGCGTCACCCGGGAGGCGATCGTCGCCGATTACGCGGCCAGCGGCGAGCGGATCGAGGCCATCCTGCGCCGGCTGGTCGCGCGCCGCACCTACGCCAACGACCTCACCGACCCCGATTCGGGGACGGACTACGACAAGCACCGTCCGAAGGCGCAGTCGATGCAGCGGTGGTTCGACGCGATGGACGAGATGCACGGCGGCGCCCCAGCGTGGCTGCGGGCCCACGGTTGGACGGACCGTGACGCCGCTGCGCTGCGCTCTCGCCTGCTGGACTGAGCGCCCGGGCGCTCAGTCGGGCTCACACCTCCGGAAGCAGGGCGCCCACCGTGGGAACGCCGCGCAGCATCCGGTGCTTGTACGACGCCATGGCCTTGAGCAGCTGGTCCTCGGCGATGGGCGCGACCGGCAGCTCGTCGGAGCTGCGCAGCCCGGCGAGCAGCAACGGCAGGTACCGCCGCCAGAGCTCCGGCGAGACATCGGCGGCGACGTCTGCCGCGGTGCACAGCATCAGCAACACCATGCCGAGGTCGGTCAGCTCGGTGTCGGGCCGCACGACGCCCGCGGCCTTGGCACGGTCGAGCACCTTGCCGAGCGGGGCGCTCACCCGGCTGTGCGCCTCGTCCATTTGGTCCGGAAGGTGCATGCCCATCAGCGCCTCGCGCAGGCCGCGGTCGGCCGTCTGCGCCTCTGCCGCCGCTTCCAAGAAGCCGACGAGGGCTTGCCAGGGGTCCTCGGTCGCCGCCGCCTGCTCGGCGATGAGCGCGAACTCACCGATTGCCTCGCGGAGAATCGCGGACGCGAGCTCCTGCTTGTTGCCGAAGTGTCGGTATGCCGTGCCGACGCCGACCCCTGCGCGATGTGCGATGTCGTCGAGGCTGGCGTCGAGGCCGCGCTCGGCGAAGACCTCGCGGGCGGCCGCCATCAGCAACGCGCGGTTGCGCGCGGCGTCCTTGCGCAGCGGACGGCCCGCGACGACTTCCGAGTCGTCGCGGGTCGTCCGTTCGTGAGCCGTCATCGGATCAGACGGCCACGCCGGCGGTGTTCGGGTCTACCTGCGGGATGCCCGAGCGCAGAATGCTCGCGCTCAGCACCGCGCCCACCAGGAACACCCCGGCGGCCCACCAGAACGGGACCGTGTAGCTGTGGATCGCGGCGTGCTCCTGCAGCGCGGCCAGCGCCGTCTTGCTCGGCGACGCGCCCAGCGGCGCGAGATGCGCGGTGACGTAGGCGGCGCCGGCGGACGCCGCGATGGTGTTCAGCAGCGCCGTGCCGACCGAACCGCCGACCTGCTGCGCGGTGTTGACGACGGCCGACGCGACGCCGGCGTCGTTCTCGTCCACGCCCAGCGTCGCGAGGCTGAACGCGGGCGAGAACACGAGACCGAGCCCGACGCCGAGCAGCAGCGTCGCCGGCAGCACCGCCGACGCGTAGGTCGTGTCCAGCCCGATCCGGGTGAGCAGCCACATCGCGGCAGCGGAGATCACCATGCCGCTCGGGATCAACAACCGGGGGCTGACCCGGGTGACCAGCAGGGTGCTGCCGATTGAGGCGACGACGATCAGCGTGCCGGTGAGCGGCAGGAACGCGACACCGGTCATGATCGCGCTGAAGCCCTGCGAACGCTGCAGGTAGTAGGTCAGGAACAGGAACACCGCGAAAATGCCCACGGACGCGATGAACATCGACACGTACGCGCCGCCCCGGTTGCGGTCGGTGACGATCCGCATCGGCAACAGGGGGTGGTGGATGCGCTGCTCGATCACCACGAAGGCGATCAGCAGGACGCCGGACGCGACCAGGAAGCCGATTGTCAGCGAGTTCGCCCAGCCGTGCGTCTCGGCGTTCGAGAAGCCGTAGACGAGGGCGAACAGGCCCGCCGATCCGACGATGGTGCCGGGCAGGTCGAGTCCGGGCCGTTCGCCGCCAGCGGGGCGGTCCTTGAGCAGGATGGAGGCGCCGATGAAGGTGATGGCCGCGAAGATCAGGTTGACGAACAGCGTCCAGCGCCAGGTCGCGTACTCGGTCAGGATGCCGCCGAGCAGCAGGCCGATGGACGCCCCCGCGCCGGCGATGGCGCCGAAGACGCCGAAAGCCTTGGCGCGCTCGCCGGGCTCGGTGAACGTTGTGGTGAGCAGCGACAGGATGGCCGGCGCGAGCAACGCGCCGAACAGGCCCTGCACCGCGCGCGCCGCGATCAGCATGCCGACGTCGACCGACGCGCCGCCGACCGCGGACGCCACTGCGAAGCCGACCAGGCCGATGAGCAACACGCGCTTGCGGCCGATGATGTCGGCGATCCGGCCGCCGATCAACAGCAGCGACCCGAAGGCCAGGGCGTACGCGGTGACGATCCACTGGCGGGCGTCGTTGGAGAAGCGCAGGTCGGTCTGCACGGTGGGCAGGGCGATGTTCACGATCGTGGAGTCCAGCACGACCATCAGCTGAGCTACGCCGAGCATGGCGAGAATCCACCAGCGCTTGGCGTGCTGTTCGGCCGCCGCGTCCGCGCCCGCGGACTTCGAGAGAGTGGTCGTCATCGGGGAGCTCCTGAGCGTCAGTTACCGGAGACATCTCCTCCGGTTCGGTTCACACGCTACCGCACGATCCGGAGGCGATGACTCCAGTTGCGATGACTTGCCCCACAACATCGGCGAACCACCGGCCGTCAGGCGATGTGGTCGCCGGCAGCCGATGGGTCGATGAGGATCTTGGCGTGCCGCTCCGGGTCGGCGAGCGCGGCGAAGGCGCTGTCAACGCCGGCGAGGCCCACCGTGCCGGTGATCAGCGGCTGTGGGGCGAGCTTGCCTTCGGCAAGCAGGTGCAGGCTGTCGCGGAAGTCGCGCGGAGTGTAGCCGAGCACGAAGCGCAGCTCGATCTCCTTGTTGACGCCCATCGCCGGCCGGATTCGGTCGGGCTGCATGCAGACGCCCACGACCACCACTCGGGAGAAGAACGGCGCGGTCCGGATCACTTGGTCGATCATTCCCGGGATGCCGACGCACTCGAAGACGACGGGGTGCTTCGGGGTCGCGGCGCCCACCGCCTCGGCTGCCTGCCAGACGCGCCACCAGGGCACGAGCGGCAGCCGGCGCAGCTTCTCCACCGCGCCGAGCGCAAGCTCGAAGACCGTCGGCGCGTCGACGAGATGGCGGTGCGTGGCCGCGTCGTCGAACGGGCCGTGCTCGGTGGGATCGACGACGACGTCGGCGCCCATCGCCTGGGCGAGCCGCCGGCGGCCGGCGGAGAAGTCGCTCGCGACCACGGTCCGCACGCCGCTCGCCTTGAGCATCGCGATCACGGCGAGGCCCACAGGCCCGCAGCCGATGACCACCGCCACCTGGCGGCGCGAGATGCCGCTCTTGCGCACTGCGTGCAGGCCGACCGCCATCGGCTCAGTCAGGGTGGCGACGTCGGTCGCCAGGCCGTTCGGAATCGCCAGCGTGAGCGCGTCCTGCACGAGGACGTTTTCGGCATAGCCGCCCGGCGCGTGCGGGGACAGGCCAGTCGGGTGGATCGCGCCGGCTGCGCGCAGCAGCGGGAAGGACACCACCCGCGTGCCTGGTTTCAGCCGGGCGCCCGCGCCGGCCGCCGCGACCTCGCCGCTGAACTCGTGGCCGAGCACGACTGCGTCGCCGGACCGGAACATCCCGTCGTAACCCACCTCGGCCGTGACGTCGGCGAGTTCGTCGCAGTGCCGGCGGGCGTGCAGATCCGAGCCGCAGATGCCGCAGCGCAGCACGGTGAGCAGGAGTTGGCCGCGGGCTGGGTCCGGCGTCGGCACGTCTTCGACCGCGAGCTCGGCGTTGCGACAGGTGACGGCGCGCATCGGGACACCCTATTTGGCGAGCGACGCGGCGACTTGTGCTGTCGCCGGGGCCGGACACCGGCGCCGGCACAAGATCGTCGCTGGCCTCGACAGTTAGGGTTGCGCGCAAGGGAGGGCTCGCATAGTGGCCGAGTGCGGCGGTCTTGAAAACCGCTGTCAGGTGATCCCTGACCGTGGGTTCGAATCCCACGCCCTCCGCAACTAGTGCTTGCACCAACACACGTCGACTCTCGTGCGAGCGCGGAGGCGTGCGAAAGCCATCCGGTTGAGGTCGCACCACGCCCTCCGCAACCTTGGGCCGAGGGTCGGGACGTGCTGTGCTTCCTCGCGTAACCAGTGGTACCAAAATCTAGGGCCAGCGGTACCATCAACGGGTGAGCACGAATCTGCGCCTCAGCGAAGAATTGGCCGGCGCGCTGCGTGCCGCGGCTGCGCGGAGCGGCCGATCGCAGCAGGAGGTCGTCCGGAGCGCATTAGCAAAGGAATTGGGTCTGCACCCGGAGCTGAGTCCGCTGGAACGCGCCGTGCGGGCCGGGCTCGTCGAGGCGCCCGAGCCTTTCGTCGATCATGAACCCACACTGAGGCTGCCGAAGGGGATGTCGTCGCTCGATCTGCTCGAACGGGACGAGCGATGACCAACCTCTACGTCGACACGAGCGCGCTTCTCAAACGCGTCTTCATCGAGACCGAGTCTGCGCAGGTTCGCGCGATCCTTCGCTCGCGCAATGCAGCTGGAGACCTACTGGCGTCCTCGGCGCTGGCGTGGGTCGAGGTGTCGCGTGCGCTCCTCAGGGCCGGGGTGACGGACGCCGGGACCGCGCTCAACACCGCGTGCTCCGGAATCGCGAGGCAACCGCTCGATTCGGCGACGCTCACCCGCGCGCGAACAATCGGGGCGGCGTACCTGAGATCCCTCGACGCGATTCATCTAGCCGCGGCGATCACCCTGGGCGCGGTCGAGATCCTGACCTTCGATCAGCGGCTGGCTGAAGCGGCCGAGACCGTGGGTGTGCAAGCCATCCCATGAGGTCCGCTCGGAGACCTGCGGCTACTGGCCAGCGTGGCGCTTTCCTTGACGCTACGTCAATGTGGATAGTGGTCTCGTGAGCTCTGGGGCGTCCGGTGGGCTATCGGTGACGAAGGTCGCCGAGGTCGCCGGCCTGACCCCGCGGGCGGTGCGGTACTACCACTCGATCGGCCTGCTGCCCGAGCCGCCGCGCGACGGCTCCGGGTACCGCCGGTACGGCGGCAAGGAGGTCATCGAGTTGGTGCGTGTCGCCCGGCTGCGCGCCTTGGGGATGCCACTGCCGCAGATCGCGCAGCGGGTCAGCGCCACCTCCTCGGACGACGTCTCGCTGGCCGACGCGCTGGGCGCCCTCGCCGACGAGCTCGACGCCGAGATCAAGGAATTGGTGGCCACCCGGGACCGGCTGCAGGAGTTGGCCCGCTCGGAGACCTTCGATCAGCCGGTCAAGACGCTCACCCAGGCGCTGCAGGACCAAGGGGTGTTGGGTCCGGCCGACCACCTGCGGGCCAGCGAAAAGTGGGCCGCCGCGTTGCTTGACGCAGTCCACCCGGAGGGCATGCCCGGGGTGCTCGCCGAGGCCAGCAGGCTGTTCGGCGATTCGACGGTCGTCGAGGCGGTCGGACCGCTGCGCCGACGTTTGGGCAAGCTCGGCGCACGCAGTTCGGATGCGGAAATCGCGGCGCTGGCCGCCGATGTCGCCACCGTGCTGACGTCGCGCGGTGTCGACGGCCAGGTCGATATCGGCATGGTCAACCAGTTGCTGACCGACCGGCTGAACCCGGTGCAGCAGCGGTTCATGCGCGAATTGCGGGCCAACCTGCAGGGCGCGAGATGACACTGCCTGAGGAGACGCTCCCCGAGGCGCCCGCGCCCGGGTTGCAGCGCGCCGGCGCGCGGCTGCCGATCGACGACTACACCCGGCGGCTGTGGGAACGGCGGTGGTTCGTCGCCGCGTACTCCTCCGCGTCGAACGCCGTCGGCTACGAGGGCAACTTCCTCGGCCAGGCCTGGCAGCTGCTCACGCCGCTGCTCAACATCGCGGTCTACTACATGGTCTTCGGACTGCTGCTGCACTCCAATCGGGGCGTCCCCAACTACATCGCGTTCTTGTCGGTCGGCGTCTTCGCGTTTGCCTTCTGCACGAGCGCGCTGGTCGCCGGGGCGCGGGCAATCACCGGCAACCTCGGGCTGGTCCGCGCGCTGCAGTTCCCGCGCGCGGTGTTGCCGATGTCGACCACTCTCGTGGCCTCGATGCAGCTGTTCTACTCGCTGTTCATCCTCGTCCCGATCTTGTTGCTCAGCGGCGAGCCGCTGGCGTGGCGCTGGTTGGAACTCGTGCCCGCGCTCGCCCTGCAGGCGCTGTTCTGCCTCGGCCTGGCGTTTTTCGTCGCCCGCCTCGGCGCGCGGGTCCCGGACATGACGGAGATACTGCCGTTCGTCTCCCGGCTGTGGATGTACGCCTCCGGCGTGATGTACAGCGTTCAGGTGTTCACCCGGGGCCACGCCGCCTGGGTCTCCAGCGTCATGACGCTCAATCCGGGCTACGTGTACCTGGAGCTCGACCGGCACGCGCTGCTGGTCGGCAGCGCGGCCACGCCGGCCAACTGGCTCGTCGCCATGGCGTGGGCCTTCGGGACGCTCGTGCTGGGCTACCTCTACTTCTGGCGCGGCGAGGAGGAGTACGGCAATGTCTGAGACCCTGAGCGACCAGCCGGCCACGGCCCAGCCGACCCCGCCCGAGCCGACCCCGCCCGAGCCGACCCAGCAGACCGTGGTCGTCGACGACGTCCACCTCACCTACCGCATCATCGGCGGTGCCCGGCGTGGCGGGGCGCCGGCGGCGTTTCGGCGAATCCTGCTGCGTGAAGAGGCGCCTGGCCAGCGGTCCGTGCACGCCGTCCGCGGTGTCAGCTTCGCCGCCCACCGAGGCGAGGCGATCGGACTGATCGGACCCAACGGATCCGGCAAGTCCACGCTGCTGCGCGCTATCGCCGGGCTGATGGCGCCGTCGCAGGGCGTCGTGTGGACCCGCGGCCAGGCGTCATTGCTCGGCGTGTCCGCCGCGATGATGGGCGCGATGTCCGGCGAGCAGAACATCGTGCTCGGCTGCCTGGCCATCGGGATGACCCCCGCCGAGATCGCCGAGGAGTACGACTCGATCTGCGAGTTCGCCGGAATCGGCGAGTTCGTGCACCTGCCCATGAAGACCTACTCCTCCGGCATGGGCGCCCGGCTGCGCTTCGCCATCGCCGCCGCCCGCGCTCCCGACATCCTGCTGATCGACGAGGCGCTCGCCACCGGCGACGCCCAGTTCCGTCGCCGCAGCGAGAAGCGCATCCTCGAGTTGCGCGAGCAGGCCGGCACCGTGTTCCTCGTCAGCCACGGGCTCGGCATCATCCGAGAAACCTGCACCCGGGCCATTTGGCTCGAAGCCGGAAAGATCATCCTCGACGCCGACGCCGACACGGTTGTCGCCGCCTACGAAGAACGACACGACCGAGGCGCTCGCACCACGAAGCCCGGCGCCGCAAAAGGTCGGAGCTGACCCGCATGTTCTCCCCGAGCAAACCTGTTGCCAAGCCGGCGGCCGGCGGCGCCATCACGCGGCTGATCACTGCCGGTTCCTCCGTCCAGCGGGCGCATCGGCGGGGCGCCCTCAAGCGGTGGCTCGTTCGCCTGATCGCCGTCGTGGCCGTGCTGGCCGTGCTCTGGGCGCTGTTCCTCGTGATCGTGCGAATCGCCACCACTCAGATGTGGTTCGACTCGGTGCGGCACGGCGCCGTGTACCGGACGACGGTCGAGGCGCAGATCCTGCTGTTCTGCGTCTTCGGGGTCATCGCCTCGCTGGTGAGCGGCCTGACGATGCTGGCCGTTCGCCGGATGCGGTCGCCGCTCTACTTCTCGCAAGACGACGACACGATCCGCTGGATCTTCCGCAAATACGAACCGCGGGTGTCGCGGCTCCTTGTGCTCGCGGTCGCCGTGGTCCCGGGGATCCTGGTCGGGCGGCGGGCGGCCAGCGCGTGGCAGACCTACCTGATGTGGCGGCACGCCGCTCCGTGGCACGCGACGGACCCGCTGTTTCACAAGGACATTTCGTTCTTCGTCGAGGTCTATCCCTTTCACGCTTTGGTGGTGGCGTTGCTCTCGCAGGCCCTCTCCTACGGCCTGTGGATCGCCGTGGTCGGCGGCTATTGGTACGGCGGGTGGCGGCTGCGGCGGGGGCGGCAGAAGGTCACCCGGGAGTTCATCAGGCTGATGTCGCTGTTGCTGGCCGGCTACTTGGTGCTGAAGGCCGCCAACTACTGGCTGTCCCGCTACGCCCTCACCACCTCCTCCGCGCATGGGCCGGTGACCGGGCCCTCCTACACCGACGTCCACGCGGGCTTGCCGAGCACCTACGTTCTGACGGCCGTCGCGATCGGGTGCGCGCTGGCGTTGCTCGCCAACGCAATCCTCGCCGACGGCGTCCTGCCGCGTCGCCGATTCACTCCCCGCGGCCGGGTCCGGCTGCTTGCCGGCGCCCTCGTCCTCATGCTGGTCGTCTCGGGCGTGGTCGGTGCCGCGTGGCCGGCGCTGGTGTACCACTTCCGCGAGGCGCCCAGCGCCGCGAAGCTCGACCTCAGCGAGATCACCCATAACCAAGAGGCGACCCGCGCGGCGTTCGACCTCGACCGGGACGTGACGACGATTCCCTACGACCCGTCGTCGACGACGCAAAGCGCGGCGCTGGTGAAGCTGGCGAGCACGACGGCGCAGATCTCGGTGATCGACCCGAACCAGCTGTCACCGACCTTCAACGTCCAGCAGCAACTCCAGGCCTACTACGGCTTCAAGTCGACCCTCGACATCGGCAACTACGACATCGGCGGCTACTCGCAAGACGTGGCGCTGGCCGTGCGCGAGTTGCGAGCCGGCGGAATCCCCAAACCGAGCTGGGTCAACAACCATCTCGTGTACACCCACGGGTACGGCATCGTCGCGGCGCCGACCGACAAGGTGGACCCGAAGACCGAGAGCCCGGTGTACCTGAATGGCGGGAATCCGCCGAGCCAAGAAATCCCCGTCACCCGTCCGCAGGTCTACTTCAGCCCGTCGTTCGGAGCGTCGTCCTACTCGATCGCAGGCCAGCCCGCGGGCAGCCACGAACAGCTCGAATTCGACCACCCGGGGAGCAACGGCTCGCCCAAGTCGGCTCACACGACCTATCAGGGTGACGGTGGCATCCCGATCGGCTCGACACTTCGCCGGCTGCTGTTCGCGGTCCAAGAGCGCGACCCGAACATCCTGTTCAGCTCCGAGCTCAACAGCGCCTCGCAGCTGCTCACGCTGCGCGACCCGCGGGCCCGCGTGGCGAAGGTCGCCCCATGGCTGACGCTCGACGGCGACGTCTACCCGGCGGTCGTCAGCGGCCACATCGAATGGATCGTCGACGGCTACACCACCACGGCGAACTATCCCGACTCGCAGCTGGTCAATCTGCACACGGCCAGCCGGACGTCGCTGACTGCCCTTGGCGCGTCGATCGCCCAGCCGAGCACCCAGGTCAACTACCTGCAGAACTCGGTGAAGGCCGTCGTCGACGCCTACACCGGCAAGGTGACGCTGTACCAGTGGGATCAGACGCGCCATCCGGATCCGCTGCTCAAGACGTGGGAATCCGTCTTCCCCGGCCTGGTCAGGCCGCAGGCCGCCATCCCGCCGGCTTTGCTGCCCCAGCTGCGCTATCCCACGGATCTGTTCAACGTGCAGCGCGCCTTGCTCGCGAAGTACCACGTGACGGAAGCGGCGAACTTCTACAGCGGCAACGACTTCTGGACGGTGCCGGGCGACCCGACGACCTCGTCAAGCGCATCGCTGCCGTCGAGGTACAGCTCGATGTCCGCCGACGGGTTCGGCGCGCAGCGCTATTCGCTGTCCAGCCCGATGGTGACCCTCAACGGACAACAGCTCGCCGCGTTCGTCTCCGTCAGCGCCGAGCCTGGGCCGGACTACGGCAAGTTCACCGTGCTGGAATACCCGTCAGCGTCGGGCGGCGAGTCGCCCGCCCAGGTGCAGAACGACATCGAGTCCAACACCAGCATCACCGAGCAGCTGACGCTCCAGCGCGGCGGCAACTCCAAAGTGGTGCTCGGCTCGCTGGAGGCGATCCCCGTCGGCGGGCGCGTGCTCTACGTCGAGCCGGTGTACACCCAGTCGAGCGCCGGCGGCTCGTTCCCGGTCCTGCGGCACGTCATCGCGCTGTACGCCAACGGCGACCCGTCGTTCGAAGACAACCTCCCAGCGGCTGTGCGGGACGCGATCGAATCGGCGACCGGACCGCCATAAGACCGCGTGTCCGCGGTCCGCCAGTCGCCCGTGGCCAACGCCGCTGTTGTGCCTGCGCGGAACCTCACCGAGGCGGACTACTGCATCCTGGCTGGACCCGTGGTGGAACCCGGCGGCCGAAGCCCAGGCCATCGCCGGGTGCACCGCATCGGCCAGACCAAGAAGGTGATGGTGTATCGCCTGGTCGCCAAGGACACGATCGAGGAGAAGGTCGTGGCGCTGAAGGCGCAGAAGGCCGCGCTCGTCGACAGCGTCCTCGCCGACGGCGTGTTCTCCTCGGCGAAGCTCTCCGCCGACGACATCCGCGGAATGCTCGGCTGACGGCGGCGGGCTCTTGCGCCGGAGCGTCCACCGCGCCGGCGCCCGGCCTGCGGGCGCGGCGTCAGGGCGCGGCGTCCGGGCGCCGCGTCCGGGTGCCGCCTCGTCATCACCTGGCGCGAACGGCGCAGGTCGCGCTGGCGCCGCCGGCCAGGCCGCCGGCCGCGCCGATCGTCACCCGAAACCGGTAGGCGCCCTTCGTCGCCAACGTGGCCGAGAGCGAGTACGCGCCGCCGGCAAGCCGCTTCCTCGCGACGGTCCGCCAGGTCGAGCCCACCCGGCGTTGCAGCGACACCGTCTGCCCGGCGGCGCTTGGCGAGACCATGCCGTGCAGCCGCACCGAGCGACCGTGTCGCACGGCGCGCGACGACGCGGCGATCGACACGGCGCGTCGCACGGCCGTCGACACGGCGGTCGAGACCGCGGCCGCGTAGCCGCCGTTCGCCGGCACGGCCAGCCGAAGCTGCCCGGAGTAGCGGGGACGGACGGCGAAGGCGAGCGACCCGGTCGCGCTCGACGTCGCGGTTGACAGAATTGAGAAGCCCCCGGCGCTGCCGGCCCGTCGGTACTCCAGGCGCACGCGTTGGCCGGCGATGCCGCGGCCCGCCGCCGTCGTCAGCCTGCCGGTCACCCGCGCCGCCTCCCCAAAGCCGACCGAGCCCGGCGCCGCCGGGGCGCCCAGCCGGGTCGTGGCGCGCGGCACCACGGCGGGCGTCGCCGCGGGAGCGCCGAGCCCCTCGGCGTTGGCCGCGACGACGGTGAACGTGTAGACGACGCCGTTGGTGAGCCCGGAGACCACGCACGAAGTTCCCGTCGTGGCGCACCTGCCGTTCGGCGTGCCGACCACCGTGTAACCGGTGACGTCCGCGCCGCCGTCGTAGTCGGGCTCGTCCCAGCGGACGGTGGCCCGGCCGTCGGCTGCGCTCACCGAGATGACGGGCGGGGCGCTCGGCGCGGTGAGGTGCGGCGGCTCGAACGGCGCCGGGTCGGGCGCGCGGGTCACCGTCAAGCCAGGCGCCGGCCCGCCGAGCGCGATCGCCAAACTGCTCGCGTCGTAGGCAGCCCGGTTGCCGGCGCGGTCGGTCAGCGTGAGCGACCCGACGTGCCACTCGCCGATGTCCGCGGCGTCGCCCAGCGGGTGCGTCTCGGTGTAGACGCCGGCGACGTCGTCGCCAGCGACGGGCGGGTCCTGGAAGTCGTATTCGACCTGGACGCCGCTCGGCGACACGAGCGTGAGCGCGCCGTAGTCGAAGCCGGCCGCCGGCGCGCCGCCGTCGGAGACGCCGAGGCTGACGCTGACGTCCTGGGTCGGGTCGACGCTCGTGGGCGCGATGGTCAGCGAGGTGGGGGCCGGTGGCGCGGCGTCGGAGTTCGCGGCGACGACGGTGACCGCGGCGTGCGTGCCCAGCGAGTCCGCGGCGGTGACGACCTGCTGGTTGCCGGCCTGGTCGATCAGCGTCACGCTCGCGATCGACCAGACGCCGGCCGCGGCCGAGGGCAGGACGGCGGAGAATCCCATCGTCCCGTCGAGCGGGCTCCCGACCACGGGCGTGTCGGTTGCGTCGATGGTGATGTCGTTGGCGTGGTCGACGACGCCGGTCGGGTCCTGGAACGAGACGACGGCCTGCGCGACGCCGGAGATGTCGTCGGTGAAGCCGACCTGCCCGACCACGTAGGCGTCCCCGCCGTCGTAGGCCGTCGACACGGTGCTCGGGCCGAGTCGCAGGCTGGTCAGCGTCGGCGCGGCGCTGTCCTCGCGCAGCGTCGCCCGCACCCGCGCGGTCGGCGGCGCCGGCCCGTCGGTCGCGTCGTAGAAGGACTGGTTGCCCTGCGCGTCGGAGACGTCGGCGTAGGTCAGCGTCCAGGTGCCGGCCGCGCCGCGAACCGGGAAGACGACGTGTGCGGTCCAGTAGCCGTCGGTCGCCGTGCCGGCGGCCGGGTCGCCGGAGAATCCGCCGTCGGCGGTCTGCGTGCCGTCCGGCGAGCTGAACTCCAGATTTCCGCCGACCACGCCGGACAGGTCGTCGATCGCCCGCACTGCCACCGTCACCGTCGGGCTCTCGCTAGTGGTGTCGATCGCCGTGGTGCTCAGCATGGGCGTGACGGTGAGCAACTCCGGCGCCGCGGTGTCGGCCGTGTGCGAGACCGCGACGGCGCCGCCGAGGCCGGCGCTGCGATCGAGCAGATTGCCGTAGCCGTCGTGCGCGTCGAGCGAGACGACCGTCCAGCTGCCGGCCGGGTCCTGCGGGTCGATGACCGCATCGCCCGTCCAATCGCCGTCTGCGGGCGTCCCGTCAGCGCCGGCGGGCGGGTTGAGCGCGAGCTCGGTGAGATCGCCGTGCGGGTTCTGCAGGGTCAGCGTCGCGTCGGCGACACCGGAGATGTCGTCGCTCAGATGCACGCTGTACACGACCGTCCGAGCGTGCCGGGTGGTGTCGACGCTCGTCGGCGCCGCGTCGACACCACCGACGAGCACCGGTGGCGTGGTGTCGTCCTGATGGGTGATGGTCAGGACGGCGGATGGGGTGGTCGAGCCGGTGTGGTTGCCGGCGTCAGTGAGCGACACGGTCGCCGTGTACGCACCGCCGGGCGTCTCCTGCGGGATCGGGATCGCGACGTCGTAGCCGCCGTTGGTGAGCGTGCCCGACGTCAGATCGCCCGCGTCCAGCCAGACGGCGTCGAGCGCCGCGCTGCCGGCGGCGAAGGTGATCGTGCCGCGGTTGAACCCGGTCGCGTCGGCGATCTGCAGGTGCGCGGTGACCGAGCTCTGCCCGGCCGAGTCGTCGACGGCGTGCGGGGAGACGCTGAACGCGGTCAGCGCTGGCGGGCTGGTGTCGGCCACCGCGTCGGCCGCGACGGGCGTGACGACGAGCGCGGCGGCGGCGACGGCGGTGGAAAGGGCGGCGATCCAGATGCCCGCGATCCGGTGGCGCGCGCCGACGGCCGCGACGCCGGCGCGGGTACGGACGCGAGGCATGCATTACTCCGTGAACAAGCCAGCCCCGCGCCGGATATGGTCGCCGCTTTCCTACCCGTAACTAACACGGATCTAACATCAGTCGATCTAGCTCGGCGGGCCGACCTCGCCGCGCAGCGCCAGGACCGCGTCGTAAGCGCGTCGACGCGGCCACCCGGTCAGCTGGGCCAGCGCTCGCGCGGCTGCGGCGACCGGCACCCCGTCGGCGAGCAGCCCGACGACCGCGGCCCGCGGGCCCGGATCGAGGGCCTGTTCGCCCGGCGCCGCGGCGAAGCAGACGAACGCCGGGCCGCGGCCGGGCAGGTCGGGAATCGTGTCGCCCGCCGGGTGCACCGGCGGCGCGGTGTCCCGGACGATGGTGGCTGCCGCGCTGCCACGCAGCTGCCGGGCGAGCTGGACGATCTCCGGCAGCCTGCGCACGTCGGCCGCCAGCAGAACCCGCGCGGCCGCCGGGGCGTCGCGCAGCACCTCGCGGGGATCAGCTCCCGCCGGGGCGAGCACCAGCGGCGAGTCGCCGAGGCTCGCCGCTGCGGCGGCCAGCGCGGGCGGCAGGCCGACGACGTCGAGCGCGACATCATCGGGGAGCCAGACCGTCGCGTCGGCGCTCCGCTCGCCGGGCACGGGAACCGTGCGGCCGGGCAGGTCACGGGTGCTGAGCACGAGCAGCCGCCCGTCGAGGCGATCCGGCGGGCGGTCCGCCGGCGCCTTGGACGACGCTCTGGCCGGCGCTCGGAACATCGTCCGGACAGCCGCCTGGTTCGACTGCTGGTGCGAATCGGCGAGCGCCCGCGCGCCGGCGTCCTCGGCGAGGACCAGGTCCGCGGCCGCGAGCTCGGCGGCCAGGCGCGGGTCGCGGGCCCGCGTGGAATCTGCCGCGAACAGCACGACCGTCGGCCGGTTCGGCGCGGCGGTCAGCTCGACAACGACCCGCGTTGTCGGGTCGCGCAGCGCCGCGCGCAATCCCGCCGGCAGGTCGGCGGCGCCGGCGTCTGCGGCGGACGCCAGCGTGCCGGGCAGCCGGAGCGGGCTGCGCCGGATGACCGCGGGGCCGCGCGGGTCCCACGACGAGTTCGCGGTCGCCGCGAACTCGAAACGCTCGCGCCCGGCCACGACCGCCACGAGCACCGCGCCGGCGAGCGGCTGTGCGGGATCGGCCTGCGCCCCCACGGCCACCACGCAGGTGGCGCGTTCGCTGATCTCGGCGTCAAGGCTCAGCTCGAGCGTCTTGGCGTGCGTGGCCCGGATGGCCGGGTGGCCGCAGCCGGTGAATCGCACCGCGCCAGCCTAAGGTTGCGCGGGTGCGGCAAGTGCTGGGCAACGCCACCGTCGAGCTCGCCGCCGCCGAGTTCGCCGCGCTGCGCGACCGGCACGCCGGCCTGCTGCTCGATCTCGGCGCCGGCGACGGCAAGCACGCGCTCGCCGTCGCCCGGGCGCGTCCGGACGTCCTCGTCGTGGCGTTGGACGCGAGTCCCGACGGACTGCGCAGAGCGGCAGCGCGGGGGGCTGCCAAGCCGGCGCGCGGTGGCGTGCCGAACGCGGTGTTCGTGTGGGCGGCCGTCGAGCAGCTGCCGCCGGAGCTGGCCGGCGTCGACGAGGTGCACTGCCTGATGCCGTGGGGGAGCCTGCTGCGGGCGCTCGCCGGCCCCGACCCCGCCGTGCTGCGGTCCCTCGCGTCGGCCTGCGCGCCGGGCGCCGGCTTGTTGATCACGCTGAACCTGCACGCGTGGCGCCCGCCCGTCCCGGAAGTCGGCGACGCGCCGGAGCCGACGCCCGAGACGGCGCTGGCCACGCTGGGGCCGGCGTACGCACAGGCGGGCTGGGCGCTTACCGGCGCCGACCGGCCGGGCGCAGCCGAGCTGGCTGCGCTCGGCACGAGCTGGACCAAACGGCTCGGTTCCTCCCGCGCCGAGCTCGCCGTGCTCGCACTGCGCGGCCGCCTCGCCTGAGTGTTGGCCCGCCTGAGTGTTGGCCCGCGTGAATGTTGGCCCGCGTGAATGTTGGCCCGCCTGAGTGTTGGCCTGCCTGGGAGTTGGCATCGGAGCGGGGCGGCGCGCCGGCAACGACGCCGCTCCGCAGCCAAGAAATTCAGGCGGGGAACTGGCGGCAGTACTCGTAGAGCGCCATCGCGGTCGCCGTCGCCACGTTGTAGCTGTAGGGCAGCCCCCACACCGGGATCTCCACGGTGTCGTCCAGCTCGGCGAGCTCCGCCTCGGTCAGTCCGGCTCGCTCGTTGCCGATCACCAGCGCCGTCCGCCGCGGGAATCGATAGTGGTGCAGGTCGGCGGAGTTCGTCGTCTGCTCCAGCCCGACCAACCGGTACCCGTCCGCGCGCAGCGTGCGCAGCACCGGCGGCAGCGAGTTGCGGACCTCCAGCCCGACCCGGTCCGCCCCGTCGCGGGCGATCGTGCGGTCCAGCCGGACGTGCCCGCAGACGATCATCCGCTCGACGCCGCAGCAGCCGGCGGTGCGTGCGATCGTCGACAGGTTGACGTTGCTGCGCATCGGCGCGCAGGCCACCACCAGCTCGCGCGGTCGTTCCAGGGGCGCCGGCGGCCGGTGCCGGACCTGCTCGAACTCGGCGCTCACCCGGCACATTCTGCGCGCCTCGCCCCAGCCCGGCGCGGCGTAGCCTGCGGCGGTGGCTGCCGACCGCGAGCTGGTCGACGGCGCCGTCGACCGCGACCTGGTGCTGCGTTCGGCCCGCGGACACGGTGTGCTCGCCGCGACGATCCTCGGCAGCGGGCTCGCCTCGCTCGACGGCACCGTCGTCAACGTCGCGCTGCCGCGCATCGGGCGCGACCTGCATGCGGGGCTCGTCGCCCTGCAGTGGACCGTCAACGCGTACACGCTCACGCTCGCCGGCTTCCTGCTGCTCGGCGGCGCGCTCGGCGATCGGCGTGGGCGACGGCGGATCTTCCTGCTCGGCGTCGTCTGGTTCACGGCCGCGTCCGTCGGCTGCGCGCTGGCGCCGACCGCCGGCGTGCTGATCGGCATGCGGGCCCTGCAGGGCGTCGGCGCCGCGTTGTTGACGCCGGGCTCCCTCGCGATCCTCGAGGCGGTGTTCCGCCCGGAGGACCGCGCCGCGGCTGTGGGGTCATGGTCCGGTCTGGGCGGCGTCGCGACGGCGATCGGGCCGGTGCTCGGCGGCGTGCTGGTCGGCGTCGCGCCGTGGGGCTGGCGGCTGGTCTTCCTGCTCAACGTGCCGCTCGCCGCGGCGGTGATCTGGCTGTCGATCCGCTTCGTGCCCGAGACCAGGGACGAGGAGGCGACCGGACGGCTGGACCTGCCCGGTGTCGTGCTCGCCGCGGCCGGTCTGGCGTTGCTTGTCTACGCGCTGACCGAGGGCCCCCAGCGGGGCTGGTCGGGCGGCATGATCGCCTGTCTGCTCGGCGGGTTGGCGCTGCTCGCCGCGTTCCTGCTCGGCGAATCGCGCAGCGGCAATCCGCTGATGCCGCTCTCGCTCTTCCGCGACCGTGAGTTCGCCGCGGCCAACATCGTGACGCTGGCCGTTTACGCGGCGTTGTCTGCCGCGCTGTTCCTCATCCCGCTTCAGCTGCAACGGGTGTCCGGCTACTCACCGGTCGCGGCCGGCACTGCGCTGCTCCCGGTGACCGCGGTGATGCTGCTGCTGTCGGCGCGCGCCGGTCGGCTCGCGCAGCAGATCGGGCCGCGGATCCCGATGACGGTCGGCCCGATCATTGCGGCCGTGGGCCTCGCGATGCTCACCCGGGTCGGCCGGGACGCGTCTTACCTGACCGACCTGCTGCCGGCAGTGCTGGTGTTCGCGCTGGGGTTGTCGGCGACCGTCGCGCCGCTGACCGCCACCGCGCTGGCCTCCGCCCCGGCGCATCAGGTCGGCGTCGCGTCCGCGGTGAACAACGATGTCGCCCGGGTGGCCGGCTTGTTGTCCGTCGCGGTGTTGCCGGGCCTCGCCGGCATCTCGGCGAAGGCCTATGCCGATCCCGCCGCGCTGTCGTCCGGCTTCCACACCGCGGCGCTCATCGCCGCCGGGCTGTGCGCGAGCGGCGGGGTGCTGGCCGCGCTGCTCATTCGCGGTAAGGGCGACACCGCACTCCCCACCGGGCCGGACCTCCGCACCGGGCCGGCCGCCGCCTCGGGGGACGGGCCGGGTCCGGAGTCGGGATCTGTGCCGCGGGAGCTCGCGCCGGTGACGGCGCCGCGGCCCACATCGTCCTGCGCGATCTCCGCGCCGCCGGCGCGGCCCTGACCGGCGATCGGCCGGCGCTTGCTCGGTCAACGGTTTGCAAGGTCTGTGACGCGCACCCCCTCGGCGCTCACTTCGACGAGATGCCGGTCCGGCACCAGCGCCCAGCGCGGATCGTCGTCCCACGGCTCGCTCGCGACTGCCACGCCATCGGGCTCGACGAGGTAGCTCAGCTCGTCGCCCCAGGTGACCCCGCGGATCGTCGCGCCGTCGGTCAGCAGCACAGACAGAAACGCCTCTGGATCGCGCGCGGCGACCGCGCTCAGCGTCTCGACGACGCGCTCCGGCCCGGTAGCGAAGACGTGCGCGGCTAGCACAGCCGAGTCGCACACCGACTCCGCGGCCGCCGCCGCCGAGTCGGGCAGCGCCGCGCGCGACACCCGGCCGTTGTGCGACAGCAGCCACTGGCCGTCGGTGAACGGCGCGGCGGCCGCCTCCTCGATCGGCATCCCGACGGTCGCCGAGCGGACCGCGGCGAGCACCGCGCCCGAGCGCAGCGCCGGGGCGAGCGAGGCGAACGACGCGTCACCCCACAGCGGCCGGGCCGAGCGCCACCGCCGCGCGGCGCCCGTCTCGTCGAAGAAGCCGACGCCCCAACCGTCGGCGTTAAGCAGGCCGCGCTTCTGCCGGCGCGGTGCGTAGGACTGCCGCAGCAGCCCGCACGGCGGCTCGAGCACGAGGTCGGCGAGCGAGCGCGGCGCGCCGAGCCAGGCGAGGTGCCTACACATGCGCCGGCTCAGCCATCGATGACGTCCCAGGCGAGGCGGAACCCGCAGAAGATCTGCCTGCGGATCGGCAGGTCCCAGTTGCGGAACGACGGACGGACCGCCGACGCGCCGGTGGCCCAGGACCCGCCGCGCAAGACCCGATAGTCGCCGTCTGACGCCCCCGCGCCGGGAAAGAACGGCGCGCTGTACTGGCGGTAGAGCATCGGCGTGAAGCCCGGCCACGGCTCCAGGCGCGAGGACGTCCACTCCCAGACGTCGCCGATCAACTGCTCGACGCCGTAGGCGGACGCGCCGGCCGGGTACGCGCCGACCGGCGCCGGGCGCAGCGCCGCGCCGTCGAGGTTCGCGAGCGCCGGCGTCGGCGCGGCCGACCCCCACGGCCAGCGCCGCCGCCGCCCCGCGGACGGGTCCCAGACGCAGGCCTTCTCCCACTCCTGCTCGGTGGGCAATCGAGCGCCAGCCCACCTCGCGTACGCCTGCGCCTCGTAAAAGCAGACGTGCTGCACGGGCTCGTCGGGCGACAGCGGCTCGAGCGTGCCGAACCGCACCCGGCCACCGTCGGGCGTCCAGAACTGCGGGCGCTCGAGGCCCGCCGCCAGCCGGTGCCGCCACCCGATCGGCGACCACCACCGCCGATCGGCGTACCCGCCGTCGTCGATGAAGCGCCGGTACTCGGCGTTGCGAACCGGCGCCCGGCAGATCCGGAACGCCGGCAGGTGGACAGCGTGCGCCGGCCGCTCGTTGTCCAGCGACCACGGCTCGTCGGCGGCGTCCACGCCGAGCACGAAATCGCCGGCCGGCACGAGAACCGACTCGCTCGCCAGTGCGCGGCCCGGTGGCAGCGGCGCGCCGGGGCCGAGCAGGGTCTCGCCCGAACGCAGCTGATGGGTGGCGAGCATCGTCTCGACGTGCTGCTGCTCGTGCTGCTCGATCATCGAATAGGGAAACAGCGCGTCCGCGGTGTCGTCGGCGCGAGCCAGCGCGTCCAACACCCGGCCGCGGACATCGGCCAGGAACGCCCGCGCCTGCCCGGGCGACAGCAGTGGCAGAGCCGCCCGACTCGCGCGGGGATTCTCGAACGCGTCGTAGAGCCGCTCGATCGCGGCCGGCAGCTGACCCTGCGCCGCGGCCACGCCGCCGCGCAGCAGCCACAGGTCTTCCTGCTGCCCGATGTGCGCGAGGTCCCAGACGAGCGGGCTCATCAGCGGGCTGTGCTGCATCGTGAGCTCGCCGTCGCCGAACTGGGTGAGTCCGCTCGTCCGGGCCCGCGCGGCCTCGAGGCCCCGCGCGATCGTCTCAGGCACGGGCTTCCTCCGCCAGCACCGCGAGCGGCCCGTGGCGTTCGGCGCGCTCGCGCAATTCGTCGCCCGGCGTGCGACCGGCGAAGACGAGCTCGGCATACGCCTCGACCTCGGCCCGCCCCTCGGCTGGGCACCGGTCAGCCGCCACCGCGACACAGCTTTCTGCGGCCGCGCGCAACGCCTGATCGGCGAGCCCGTCGCGGGCCGCGACAGCGCGGGCGTCGCCGACCGGCTCGACGACCTCCGCCGCCCGGTCGGCGGCCACCGGATCGTCGATCAGCGTCGCGGTGATCGTGGCGACTGCCGGCCACCAGCGATGCGGCGCCGCGTCGAGGTAGCGGATCTCGACGTACCCGCGCGGGCGGACCGGCGGGAACAGCGTCGTCAGGTGGTAGTCGATGTCGGCCAGCGTGGGTCGTCGCGGAATCGGCGCGCTGCCGTCCAACCAGGCCGCGAGCGGCACGCGGCTGGTGATCGCGACGGCGCCGTCGGCGGACAGGACGAGCATCACCGGCGCCTGCAGCGCATAGGTGGCCCACGCCGCCGCGGGGTCGGCACCAGACACCGGGTCGCTGCGGGCCGAGTCGATGCCGTGCCACGCCTGCTGGCGCATCGACCGCCAACCGGACGCGTCGCCGGCAAGGTAAGGCGAGCACGCGGCGAGCGCGGTCAGCACCGGACCCAGCCGGCGGATCAACTCCAGGCGCGGACCCCAGCCCGCCCGCGGCCCGGCGTCGAGGTTGACCTGCAGCGCCGCCGTCGCCGACATCATCGCCCGACCCGGCGTCGCGCAGCCGAGAGCGGCGAAATGCTGCTCCATCGCCGCGTACCGCAGGCTCGGATTGACCCGGCGCACTGGCCGCGCCGGATCGGCGCCGAGCGGCGCCGCGCCCAGGCCGGCCTGCGCAAGAGCCGCCTGCAGCACCCGGGCGTCGGCGCGAAGCGCGGCCACCGAGTCGACGATCCCGACGGTCGGCGGCGTGGACAGCTCGATCTGCCCGCCCGGCTCGAAGGTCACCGCGCTGCCGCCCGGCATTGCCGGCAGCCCCGCCGCGACCGTGGTGAGCCGCGTCCACGTCGGGCGCTGGGCCGGCCGGGCGAGGTCGACCACATGCAGCTCGAGCTCGAGACCGACCAGCCCCTGTGCGTCCGAGGCCGTCTCCTGCAGCGCGGTGGTCGCGATGTGCTCGCGTGCCGCCGTGACGGCACGGCGAGGATCGGCCAGCGCGCAGTCGAGCTCGTCAGCGTCCGGGCTGCTGGCTGCGCCGGGCGAAACCGGTGCGTGCGGTGCGTTCATCCGCCCCCTCCAGGTCCGGACCGGCCGCCTCGAACGGCGACCGCGGGTCGGTGCGGGGGCGGCACGGCTGACTCGCCGAAGTGAACTGCTCACCTGGTGAACTCGCGCCGGACCGTCCTCGTGTGTGCCCGTCCAGTCTTACCTCCGGGCGCCGACAACGCCACCAGCGCCGGTCGACGGCGGCTGGTGGACGGCGGCTGGTGGACGGCGGCCCATATCGTTTCGCCATGACCGACACCGCAGCTCCGACCGCGACCGAGATCGCCGATGCGGTGCGCGCCGGCCGCCTGACTGCGCGGCGCGCCGTCGAAGACGCGCTGAGCCGGATCGAGGCCGTCGACAACCGGCTGCACGCCTTCCAGGAGGTGCGCGTCTTCGCGGCGCTGCGCGAAGCCGACGAGGTCGACGCCCGCCCGGACCGCGCTGAGCTGCCGCTGGCCGGCGTGCCGATCGCGATCAAGGACAACGTGCCGGTCGCCGGCGAGCCGATGCGCGACGGCACCAGCGGCAGCGACCCGTCGCCCCAGCGCGCCGACCACGAGGTCGTGCGCAGGCTGCGCGCCGCCGGCGCGGTGGTCGTCGGGCTCACCACGGTGCCCGACCTGTGTGTCTTCGGCGCGACCGACTCCGTCTTCGGCATCACCCGCAACCCGTGGAACCCCAGCCGCAGCCCCGGCGGCTCGTCCGGCGGCTCGGCCGCGGCGGTCGCCGCCGGCGCGGTTCCGCTAGCGCTGGGGAATGACGGCCTCGGGTCGATCCGGATCCCGGCTGCGTGCTGCGGCCTGGTCGGGCTCAAGCCCGGCGCGGGCGTCGTGCCGTCCGACCTCGGGCGCGACTCGTGGCTGGGCATGGCCGAGAACGGGCCGCTCGCGACGACCGTCGAGGACGCCGCGCTGATGCTGTCCGTGCTCGCCGACCGCCCCGGCCTGGCGCGGCGCACCTCCCCGGGGGCGCTGCGGATCGCGGTGTCGACGCGCACGCCCGTCCGCGGCTTTCGGGTCGACGCCCACTGGCGGGCGGCCGCCGTCGAGACCGCCGACCTGCTCGCGGCCGACGGGCATGTCGTCAGCTCTGCCGCGCCGCCGTACGACCAGGGTCTTGCGCTGCAGACGTTTCTTCGCTGGATCGTCGGCGCGGCCGGCGACGCGGACCTGCTGCGCGATCGCAGCGAGCTGCCGGCGCGCACCCGTCGGCACGCCGCGCTCGGCCGGGCGGCGCGCACTGTGAAGCTGCCGCGCGACCGCGGTCGACGTCGCTGGCAGACGGCCGTCGAGCACTTCTTCGCCGAGTACGACCTGCTGCTCACGCCGGCGCTGGCCCGATCGCCGCTCGAGGCCGCCGCCTGGTCCCGGCGCGGGTGGACGCGCAACGTCGCCGCCAACCTGCGCTACGCCCCGTTTGCCGCGCCGTGGAACGTCGCCGGGTGGCCGGCGATGAACGTGCCGGCCGGTCTCGGCCCGGACGGCCTGCCCTTGGGTGTGCAGCTCGTCGGCAAGCCAGGCGCGGAAAGCCAGCTGCTCGCCGCCGCTCGCGAGCTGGAGCGGCTGCGGCCCTGGCCGCGGGTCGCGCCGCCGGCCGGTTGACGCGCGAGCAGCCGACCGGTCGGCTCAGCGGTCGCGCCGATCAGACCCCGCGCGGTCGCGCCGATCAGACCCCGCGCGGTCGCGCCGATCAGACCCCGCGCGGTCGCGCCGATCAGCCGCCGCGCCGTGGCGCGTCCTCGTCATCGTGTTCGCGCAGATCGACCAACGCGTGGTCCGTGCCGGCGTCGTCGCGCGCAGCGGCGTCCCGGGTGGGCCGGACCGCCGGGCGAAGCGGCGGCGGACTCGGCGCGATCACGTGCAGCCGCACGTCGGCGACCACCCGTTCGGCGGCCAGCTGGTCGCGCAGGTGCTTGATCGTCTGGTCGTACACCAACCGCCGGACGAGCCCAGGGGCGAGCGAGCCAGCGATCCCGGCCAGCCGGCCGCGACCGGCGGCGAGCTCGATCGGGTTGCGGATCTCGACGGTGATCACCCGCCGCGGCGAGCTCGACGACGTCGGTCCGGCGAGCGCGCGATCGAGGTTGCGCGCCAGCGTCGGGTCCGGCCGCGGCTGCGCGGACATGCGCAGCAGCAGGTAGCCCAGCGCGCCGAGCGCGGTCAACGTCGTGCCGGCGAACACGATCGCCAGGATCAACACGCCTGCCGACGCTACCGGCGAGCGGATGCCGCTCGACGTGGCGCCGGCGAAGACATCAGCGCGTCGGCACCGGGTCCGTGTGCCCAGCCCGGGCGGCGATCACCCCGGCTTGGAACCGGCTGCCTGCGCCGACCTGGGCCATGTAGTCGGCGATGTGCCGGCGGCAGGTGCGCACCGAGATCGAAAGCCGTCGCGAGATCGTCTCGTCCTTCTCGCCTTCGGCCATCAGCCGCAGGATGGCTATCCGGGTCTCGTCGATCTCGTTCTCGCCTTCGGCTTGCTTGTTCAGGACGTCCTCGAGCGGAGAGGCCTCGGCCCACAGCTGCTCGAACGTCGCGACCACCCAAGCTATGACGTTCGGCTCGCGGACGATCGCGAGTCCGTGCCGGCCCGACTCGCTGGTCGGGATGGGCAGGAGGGCGATCGCACGGTCGATGACCAGGCTGCGGCCGGGCACCGACGAAGCCAACCGGATCTTCGCGCCGTTGCCGGCCAGCTCGTGGAGATACGCGCGGGTGGCCCGGTCGCGCAGCGCCGTGTGCTGGTACAGCGCGCGGGTCCGGATGCCGCGCCGAGCGGAGTACGCGTTGGCGACGCGGGTTCGGCCGTCCATCCGGGTCGACGGCAGCCGGCCGGGCGCGACCGACAGCAGTTCCCGCTCAGAGCGGTCGGCATAGTGCATCAGCACGTTCGCCATCTCGCCCTGGTCGTCGATGACCTCGACGGCGGTCTCCCCCGGGCGGGCGGTGAGCAGGTCGTTCCAATCCGGCACCAGGCGCCGGATGGTGTCTCGGCGCTGCTCGACGGCGGCCCGGCGCGCGGCGAGCTCCAGATCCTCGGCCCCGAGGACGGTGGCCTCGGCCAGCATTGGGCTCACCGCAGTCAGCACGTCGTCGTCGCCGACCCGCAGCAGGCCGAACTCCGCGAGGCGGGCGGCCGACTTGTCGATCTCGTCGACCGTGCGGCCCAGCTGCTCGGCGAGTTGCCGCGCCCCGGCGTGCTCGGTGCCCAGCACGAGGCGGTACAGCGCGACTTCTGCCTCGCTCAGCTGGCCGACTTGGCCCATGTGCCGCTCTCCGCCGCTCGTCGAAGGAACGTGAGTTCGTGCCAGGCAGCTACCTGCCAGTACATCGATTGGAAATCCGCCCGAAGTGCCTTGATTCTATGGCCTAGCGGTGAGGTTTGCCGTCCTGCCGGTGACGGGCCGTGACCGAACGGTCCTGCGACGACGAAAGGGTGCCAATGCGAGCGTCCAGGCTACGACGGCTTTGCGCGGAGCTCGTCGCGCTGTGCGGGGTCGGGCTGGCTGTGGCGCCGGTGGCCGTCGCATCGTCGGTCGCATCGTCTGGCGCGTCGCCCGCGGCGTCGTCTGCCTCGACGCACAAGGTCGCGAAAGTCCCCTCGACGCAGGTCCGTCCGGCCGATTGGTGGTTCTGAACGCCGTCGGCTTCGCCACGCGCCGGTCCGGCCGCGCGCGCCGGCCGCGTCGTCGCGTTCTGCGAGGATCGAACGATGACCGCACCGGCGCAGGGCGCCTCGGACGGCGTCCCGGACGGGTTGGTCCACGTCCACAGCGGCAAGGTGCGCGAGCTGTATCGCAGCGCCGACGGCCGGCTCGTCATGGTGGCCAGCGATCGGATGTCCGCCTTCGATCACATCCTGGAGACCCCGATCCCGGACAAGGGCCGAATCCTGACCGCGCTGTCGGCTTGGTGGTTCGAGCAGCTGGCCGAAGTCCCGAACCACCTGATCGCGCTTGACGACCCGCTGCTGCCGGCCGCCTGGCGCGGGCGGGCCACGGTGTGCCGGGCCCTGGACATGGTGCCGGTCGAGGCGGTCGCGCGCGGCTACCTCGCCGGCTCCGGGGTGCTCGACTACCGCGCGAGCGGGAGCGTCTGCGGCGTTCCCTTGCCGGCCGGGCTGGCCGACGGCGCCCGGCTGCCCGAGCCGATCTTCACCCCGGCGACCAAGGCGGCGGTCGGCGAGCACGACGAGAATGTGACGTTTGACGAGGTCGCCGCGGCAGTCGGCGAGCGGACCGCCGCCGAGCTGCGGGACCTCACGCTGCGCATCTACCGCCGCGCCGCCGTCATCGCCGCGGATCGCGGCCTGCTGCTGGCCGACACGAAGTTCGAGTTCGGCCGCGACCCGGCGAGCGGCGAACTCACCCTGGGCGACGAGGTGCTGACGCCGGACTCGTCGCGGTTCTGGCCGGCCGACGACTGGCGGCCGGGCCGGCCGCAGCCGAGCTTCGACAAGCAGTACGTACGCGACTGGCTGTTGTCGCCGGCTTCCGGCTGGGACCGCGCGTCCGACGCGCCGCCACCGCCGCTGCCCGACGACGTCGTGGCGGCCACCCGCGATCGGTACGTTGAGGCCTACGAGCGGCTCACCGGCCGGCGGTTCGCCGACTGGTCGGCGTGAGGTTCGCCGCATAAGTTGAGTGATCAACTACCGTCGTCCTAGGTTGGCGACAGGCTCGGCCGACCCAGGCTTGGCCGGACTTAGGAGGGCAACTCGCATGAAGCTGCTCGTCATCATCGCCAGCACCCGGCCCAGTCGGGTGGGCAAGAAGGTCGGCGACTGGTTCGTCGGCCGGGCGCGCGAGCACGGCGCGTTCGACGTCGAGGTCGCCGACCTCGCCGAGCTCCGGCTGCCGTTCCTGGACGAGGCGGCGCATCCACGCCTCGCCCGCTACGAGCACGAGCACACGAAGAACTGGAGCGCCAGCGTCGACAGCGCGGAAGCCTTCGTGTTCGTGCACCCGGAGTACAACCACAGCTACACCGCGCCGTTGAAGAACGCGATCGACTTCCTGCAGCGGGAGTGGGCGTACAAGCCGGTCGGCTTCGTCAGCTACGGCGGGCTGGCCGCCGGCGTCCGCGCCGTGCACGACCTCAAGGCGGTGCTGGCGACGCTGCGCGCGACGCCCGTGGTCGAAGGCGTCCCGGTCCCGTGGGTCGCAACGATGATCACGGACGACGGTTTCGAGCCGACCGAGGTCGTCGCCGGCTCGGTCAAGCCGATGCTCGACGAGCTCGCCCGCTATGCGGTGGCGCTCGCGCCGCTGCGCGCTGCCCACTGACCAGCCCTTGCGAAGTTGTCCTCGCTTCGGCGTGCCGGACGCCGTTGAAGCGAGGACAAGTCGTAGGTCAGGCGGCGCCGATAGGGTGCAGGCAGCATCCGTCT
Organism: uncultured Jatrophihabitans sp.; assembly: GCF_964251945.1. GTDB lineage: Bacteria > Actinomycetota > Actinomycetes > Mycobacteriales > Jatrophihabitantaceae > Jatrophihabitans. The sequence goes on along the minus strand of NZ_CAXULP010000003.1, from coordinate 235,179 downwards.
GAGCTGAAGGAGCACCCGTGGCTCGCGTGGTCGTCGACGTCGTGCTCAAGCCGGAGATCCTGGATCCGCAGGGCCAGGCCATCGTCGGCGCCTTGGCCCGGCTCGGCATCGCGGGCGTGCGCGACGTGCGCCAGGGCAAGCACTTCGAGCTCGATGTCGAGGACGACCTCGACGACGCGACCGTCGTCCGGCTGGCCGACACGCTGCTCGCGAACCCGGTGATCGAGAACTTCAGCGTCCACCACGGCTGAGTAACCTTTGGGCCGTGCCGTCTCGCGTTGGTGTGGTCACCTTCCCCGGCAGCCTGGACGACCGCGACGCGCTGCGGGCGGTGGGCGCCGCCGGGGGCGAGGCGGTGCCGCTGTGGCACGCCGACCCGTGGCTGCACGACGTCGACGCGGTCATCCTGCCGGGCGGGTTCAGCTACGGCGACTACCTGCGCTGCGGCGCGATCGCGCGGTTCGCCCCGGCGATGCAGTCGATCGTCGACGGCGCTCGCCAGGGCATGCCGGTGCTCGGCGTCTGCAACGGCTTCCAGGTGCTGTGCGAGGCGCATCTGCTGCCGGGCGCGCTGATCCGCAACGCCCAACGCAAGTTCGTCTGCCGCGACCAGGTGTTGCGCATCGAGAACAACCGGACGCGCTGGACGTCTGGCTACGCGGCCGGGCAGGACGTCGTCATTCCCCTCAAGAACGGCGAGGGCGGCTACGTCGCCGACGAGCGGACCCTCGACGAGCTCGAGGCGACCGGCCGCGTGGTGGCGCGCTACCTCGGCGACGACCCCAACGGCAGCTACCGCCGGATAGCCGGAATCACCAACGAGGCCGGCAACGTGGTGGGGCTGATGCCGCACCCCGAGCACGCCATCGACCCGCTCACCGGCCCGAGCGCCGACGGGCTGGCGTTCTTCCGCTCGGTCCTCGGGGTGCCGGCCTGATGGTCGACAACCCCAGAGTCGACACCCCCAGAGTCGACAACCCCAGAGTCGACACCGTCGAACAGGCCGCGAAGACGCCCGAGCAGCCGCAGCCCTACCGCGAACTCGGGTTGGCCGACGAGGAGTACCAGCGGGTTCGGCAAATCCTCGGCCGTCGGCCGACCAGCAGCGAGCTGGCCATCTACTCGGTCATGTGGAGCGAGCACTGCTCGTACAAATCGTCGAAGGTGCATCTGCGCCAGTTCGCTGAGAAGAGTCCGGCAAAGGCGTCCGGGGTGTTGCTGGTCGGGCCCGGCGAGAACGCCGGAGTGGTCGACGTGGGCGACGGCTGGGCGGTCACCTTCAAGATCGAGTCGCACAACCACCCGTCCTATGTCGAGCCCTACCAGGGCGCGGCGACCGGCGTCGGCGGCATCGTGCGCGACATTCTGACGATGGGCGCGCGCCCGGTCGCGGTGCTCGACAGCCTGCGCTTCGGCCCGCTCGACGCGCCGGACACCGCCCGCGTGCTGCCCGGCGTCGTCGCCGGCGTCGGCGGGTACGGCAACTGCCTCGGCCTGCCGAACATCGGCGGCGAGGTGTACTTCGACGAGACCTACGCCGGCAACCCGCTCGTCAACGCGCTGTGCGTGGGCGTCCTGCGCGCCGACGGCATCAAGCTCGCCAAGGCCGACGGCCCGGGCAACAAGGTGGTGCTGTTCGGCGCGCGCACCGGCGGCGACGGCATCGGCGGGGCGTCGGTTCTCGCCAGCGCGACCTTCGACGCCGAAGGCTCGGCGAAGCGGCCGAGCGTGCAGGTGGGCGACCCGTTCGCCGAGAAGGTGCTCATCGAGTGCTGCCTGGAGATCTTCGCCGCCGATCTCGTCGTCGGCATCCAGGACCTCGGCGCGGCCGGCCTGTCCTGCGCCACCACCGAGCTGGCGGCGGCCGGCGCCGGCGGCATGGATGTGCGCCTCGACCTCGTCCCGCTGCGCGACCCGACGCTCGCGCCCGAAGAGATCTTGATGAGCGAGTCGCAGGAACGGATGATGGCCGTCGTCGCGCCGGAGCGGCTGGACGAGTTCCTCGCCGTCTGCGCGAAATGGGAGGTGACCGCGACCGTCATCGGCGAGGTCGCCGCGGTGACTCCGGACGAGGCTGCGCGCGGCGGCCGGCTGCGGATGAGCTGGCACGGCGAGCAGATCGTCGACCTGCCGCCGCGCACCGCCGCGCACGACGGCCCGGTCTACCGCCGGCCGATCGAGCGGCCGCTCGACCAGGACGCCGTGGTCGGCGTGCACGGCAAAGGCCTGCCCCGGCCGCGTCGCAGCGAGGAGCTGCGCGCGACGCTGCTGCGGATGATCGCCGCGCCGGACCTCGCGGACAAGTCCTGGGTCACCGACCAGTACGACCGGTACGTGCAGGGCAACACGGTGCTGGCGGCGCCCGAAGACGCCGGGGTGATCCGGCTCGACGACTCCACCACCCGCGGCATCGCGATCTCGACCGACGGCAACGGCCGCTACGCCCGCCTCGACCCCTACGCCGGCGCGCAGCTCGCGCTCGCCGAGGCCTACCGCAACGTCGCGACGACCGGCGCCCGGCCGCTCGCGGTGACCAACTGCCTGAACTTCGGCTCGCCCGAGGACCCGGGCGTCATGTGGCAGTTCGCCGAGGCCGTCCGGGGTCTGGCGGACGGCTGCCAGCAGCTCGGCGTGCCGGTGACCGGCGGCAACGTCAGCTTCTACAACCAGACCGGGACGACCGCCATCCTGCCCACCCCGGTGATCGGCGTGCTCGGCGTCCTTGACGACGTCCGCCGCCGCACGCCGCAGGCCTTCGCCAGCGACGGGGCTCTGATCTACCTGCTCGGCGACACCCTGGACGAGTTCGGCGGGTCGCAGTGGGCGCACGTCACGCACGGGTTCCTCGGCGGCCTGCCGCCGGCCGTCGACCTGGAACGCGAACGGCTGCTGGCCGACGTCCTGATCAACGCCTCGCGGGACGGGCTGATCGACTCCGCGCACGACCTCGCCGACGGCGGCCTGGCCCAGACGCTGGTCGAGTGTTGCCTGCGGCGAGACGCCGGCGCGCGCATCGTCCTGCCGGACGGCGCCGATCCGTTCGTCGCGCTGTTCAGCGAGTCGGCCGGCCGGGCGGTCGTGAGCGTCCCACGCAGCGAGGAAGTGCGCTTCACCGACGTCTGCACGGCGCGCGGGTTGCCCGCCGCGCGGATCGGCGTGATCGACCTGCTGGTGGCCGAGCTGGACGTGCAAGGCCAGTTCAGGATTCCGCTGCGCGAGCTGCGGGAGGCCTGGGCCGGCACGCTGCCGCGCCGCTTCGAGCGGTGAGCGGCCGGCTGCCGGCGTTGCTCGAGGCATACGCCGCGCAGCTGGACGCGCTGGTCGAGTGGCTGGTCGAGGTGCCGGACGTCGACTTCGCGCGGCCGTCGGCGCTGCCCGGGTGGACCGTGGGCGCGCTGGTCGCCCATCTCGCGCGCAGCAACGACAACCTGCCCGCGCGGCTGCGGGCGCCGGCCCGCGGCGACGTCGCGGCGTCGCTCGCCGACTATGTCCGTGGCTACCGGGCCGCGGCGCAGGAGATCGCCGCGCACGGCCGGTCCGCCGGCGAGGCCGCGACGCCGGCCGAGCTGCGCGCGGCCCTGCGCACCGGCGCGGAGATCCGCGCGGCCGGCGCTCAGGTTGCCGACCGGGCCGTGGTGGAGGGTCCGCGCGGGCTGTTGACGGCGCTGGACTGGACGACGTCTCGGGTGATCGAGCTGGTGACGCACGCCGACGACCTGTCCCGCTCGCTGCCCGAACAAGACCCGGCGCCGCTGCTGCGGCCGGCGCTCGCCGAGACCGTGCGCGCGCTCGCGCATCTGCTTGCCGCGCAGGCGCCGGGCCGGTCGGTGGAGCTGCGGATCCCGCCGTTCGTCGCGGTGCAGGCGATCGCCGGGCCGCGGCACACGCGCGGCACGCCGCCGAACGTCGTCGAGACCGACGCGGTGACCTGGTTGCGTCTGGCGACCGGCCGGCTGCCTTTCGCGGACGCGGTCGTGGCGGCGAAGGCCCGCGCGAGCGGCAACCGCGCCGACCTGACGCCGTACCTGCCCGTCCTCTGAACCCTGCGAGTTGTCCGCGCGTCGCGGGGCTCACCGCCGCCGTTCCGTACACTAGGACGCGTGGCGAGAGGCGACGGCAAGCTCACCCACGACCTCCTTTCTGACGACAAGCAGCCGCAGGACGCATGCGGCGTGTTCGGCGTCTGGGCGCCCGGCGAGCAGGTCTCGAAGCTGACCTACTTCGGGCTGTACGCGCTGCAGCACCGCGGACAGGAAGCCGCCGGCATCGCCGTCAGCGACGGCGGCTCGCTGGTGGTCTACAAGGACCTGGGCCTGGTGTCGCAGGTCTTCGACGAGTCGACGCTGACCACCTTGCAAGGGCATATCGCGGTCGGGCACACCCGCTACTCCACGACCGGTTCGTGCACCTGGGAGAACGCGCAGCCGAGCTTTCGCACCACGCCAGCCGGCACCGGCTTGGCGCTCGGCCACAACGGCAACCTGGTGAACACCGCCGAGCTCGCCGTGGAGGCTCGCGCGCTGGGCATCCGCAGCTCGCTCGGGGCCACCACCGACTCCGAACTGCTCACCGCGATGCTCGCCGCCCGCCCGGACGTCAGCGTCGAGCAGGCGGCGATGGACGTGCTGCCGCGCTTGCGCGGCGCGTTTTCGCTCGTGTTCATGGACGAGCACACCCTCTACGCCGCGCGCGACCCGCAGGGCGTTCGCCCGCTCGTGCTCGGCCGGCTCGAGCGCGGCTGGGTCGTGACGTCGGAGACGGCGGCGCTGGACATCGTCGGCGCGAGCTTCGTGCGCGAGATCGAGCCCGGCGAGCTCATCGCCATCGACGAGGACGGCCTGCGCTCGCAGCACTTCGCGGCGGCCGAGCCGAAGGGCTGCGTCTTCGAGTACGTCTATCTCGCCCGGCCGGACACCACGATCGCCGGCCGCAGCGTGCACTCCGCGCGCGTCGCCGTCGGCCGACGGCTGGCGCGCGAGCACCCGGCGCAGGCCGACCTGGTCATCCCAGTGCCGGAGTCCGGCACACCGGCGGCCATCGGGTTCGCCGAGGAATCCGGCATCCCGTACGGCCTCGGCCTGGTCAAGAACTCCTACGTCGGACGCACCTTCATCCAGCCGTCGCAGACGATCCGCCAGCTCGGCATCCGGCTGAAGCTGAATCCGCTGCGCGACGTCATCCGCGGCAAGCGGCTCGTCGTCGTCGACGACTCGATCGTGCGCGGCAACACCCAGCGCGCGCTCGTGCGGATGCTGCGCGAAGCCGGCGCGGTCGAGGTGCACGTGCGCATCTCCTCACCCCCAGTCAAGTGGCCGTGCTTCTACGGCATCGACTTCGCCTCGCCCGCCGAGCTGGTCGCGAACGGCCTGGACAACGAGGGCATCCGGGCCTCGATCGGCTCTGACTCCCTCGGCTACGTCTCGCTCGAGGGTTTGATCGCGGCCACCGAGCAGCCGAAGACGCGGCTGTGCAGCGCCTGCTTCGACGGCGTGTACCCGATCGAGTTGCCGGACCTCGTCGGCAAGCACGTGCTGGAGGGCATCGAGAAGTCCGCGCAGCGGCTCGAAGGCGCCCAGCCGGCCGACCTGTCACCGCACTCGACCCGATCGTCGGGCTGGGGCGCCGAAGACGCCTTGTCGCGGCCGTGACCGCCGGCGACACGACCGCCGGCGACACGACCGCCGGCGGCACGACCGCCGGCGGCACGACCGCCGGGCTTCGCGGGTGAGCCGCTACGCGGCCGCCGGCGTCGACATCGCCGCGGGCGAGCGCGCCGTCGAGTTGTTGCGGGACTCGGTGAAGCGGACCGGGCGTCCAGAGCTGCTGGGCGGCCTGGGCGGATTCGCCGGGCTCTTCCAGCTCGATCTCACGAGATACCCGAATCCGGTGCTCGCCAGCTCGACCGACGGTGTCGGCACGAAGCTGGCGATCGCTCAGGCGCTCGACCGGCACGACACGATCGGCATCGACCTGGTCGCCATGGTCGTCGACGACCTGGTGGTGGTCGGCGCCGAGCCGCTGTTCCTCACCGACTACATCGCCACCGGCAAGGTGGTGCCGGAGAAGATAGCGACGATCGTCGGCGGTATCGCCGAAGGCTGCGTGCAGGCCGGCTGCGCGCTGGTCGGCGGCGAGACCGCCGAGCATCCCGGCGTCATGCGCCCGGCGGACTACGACATCTCCGGCACCGGCGTGGGAGTGGTCAACGCCGACGCGGTGCTCGGTCCGGAGCGCGTCGTGCCCGGCGACGTGCTCATCGCGCTGGGGTCCTCGGGGCTGCACTCGAACGGCTACTCGCTGGTGCGGCACGTGCTGCTGGACACCGCGGGGCTCTCGCTGGCCGCCCGGCCGGCGTTGCTGGGCGGCCGGACGCTCGGTGACGAGCTGCTCGTGCCCACCCGCATCTACGCCGCCGACTGCCTGGCGCTGGCCGCCGAATGCGGCGCGCACGCGTTCGCGCACATCACCGGCGGCGGGTTGGCCGGCAACCTGATCCGGGTCCTGCCGGATGGCGTGCGGGCGGTCGTCGACCGCGCCACATGGGCGCCGCAGCCGATCTTCGAACTCCTCCGCACGACCGGCGACCTCGCCCAAGCCGACATGGACGAGACCTTCAACATGGGCGTCGGCATGATGGCTGTCCTGGCGCCTGAGCGGGCCGGCGACGCGCTCGACCTGTTGGCGGCTCGCGGCGTTCCGGCGTGGCAGGTCGGTGCCACTGACGCGGCCTCGTCGCCGTCGGCCCCGCCGTCCGTCGAACTCGTGGGAGCTTTCGCCGCGAGCTGATAGACCGCGGCCCGGCCATGCCACGGTCGAGCGCGACCTGGACGTTTCACGCGAGATGACCGCAATATGGCTGTCACGGATTATCCGGGTATTGAGAGTTGCGCACCTGCGCACCTCGACGGGACGAAAGCCCTTATGGGTGCGGGACCTGCGGCCGCTGGACGGCAGCGCCCGACTCTGCCAAGCGCGCCGGTGAGTGAACGGCAGTCAGCATCCTGCCGAGATGGCGACGGCCGTGACCGTCGCCATGCTCAGCGCTCGGTGCCGGTCCAGTCGTCGTACTCGTCCTCGTCGGAGTCCTGGGCCGGCGCGTGCGCGCCGTTCACGCCGTTCACCGAGTCCGCGACGCCGAGTTCACGCTGCAACGCGTCGAGATCAGTGAAATGCGCGTTGTACTTCAGCTCTCGGGCCACCTTTTGCTGCTTGGCCTTAGCCCGGCCGCGCCCCATGGCTCGACCCCCTCGCTCGCACGCTCATCCGCCGAGTGTCTCGCTGCAGAGCGCCATTGGCTGCCGAGCGAGGTCGTGCGGGAAAGTTGTCATCTCGTGCGGCCAGCGTACTCCGCAGCTGACCGCGGACGCATCCCGCGCCGGCTGTGGCGTATTCCCGAAATGTCCGAATCGGGACCACCGCAAACCGGACACGGACCCCCGGGGTGGCACACAGTGGACAGTTGAACGCTAAGCGATAGCTGGGCGAACTTCACCCTCGGCATACTTGGCGGGTCAGCGCGGAAATTGGACTCCGTGTGACATATCTGGAGGGACACAAACTATGACGACGGTTCGTCACCGCCCGGAGACTGAGGCACTGCTCACGCCGTCGGAGGTCGCAACGCTTTTCCGCGTCGACCCGAAGACTGTGACCCGCTGGGCCAAGGCCGGCAAGCTCACCTCGATCCGCACGCTCGGCGGCCACCGCCGCTACCGCGAGTCCGAGGTCCGCTCACTGCTTGACGGCAACACGGCCACGGTCGACGCCTGACACAGTCGCACAAGCAGCACCCGCACCATCGCCGCCCCCGAGCCCTTGCTGGGCTCGGGGGCGGCGTCATGTTCGACCGGGGTCGCTAGCGCGCCTGTGACCGCGCTCACCTAGGCTCTGCAGGCGTGCAGTCCTCGCCGGCCGGCCGGCCGTCCTATTCCAACGGGCTCGCTGACCGTCCGCTGCTCGGCGAGACGATCGATGCGAACCTGCGCCGGATCGTCGCTGAGCACGGTGCCCGCGAGGCGCTCGTCGATGTCGCGAGCGGCGCTCGCTACACCTACGACGAGCTCGATCGAGCCGTTGACGACCTTGCCCGCGGCCTGCTGGCGCGCGGTGTCGCCAAGGGCGACCGGGTCGGCATGTGGGCGCCGAGCAGCGCCGAGTGGTTTCTCGTCCAGTACGCCACCGCCCGCGTCGGGGCGATCCTGGTCAACGTCAACCCGGCCTACCGCACGTCCGAGCTCGGCTTCGTGCTCGGTCAGGCAGGGGTGAGCCTGCTGATCTCGGCGCTCGAGTTCCGCGCGAGCGACTACCGAGCGATGGTGAACGAGGTGGCCGCGCAGCTTCCGGCCCTGCGCCACGTCGTCTATCTCGCCGACCCCAGCTGGGACGCGCTGTTGGCCGCAGGTGCGGACGTCCACCCCGACCGGGTGGTCGAGCGCTCGGCGACGCTGTCCTTCGACGACCCGATCAACATCCAGTACACCTCGGGGACGACCGGCTTTCCGAAGGGCGCGACGCTCAGCTCGCACAACATTCTGAACAACGGCTTCTTCGTCGGCGAGGGCATGAGCTACACCGAGCAGGACCGGATCTGCGTGCCGGTGCCCTTCTACCACTGCTTCGGGATGGTCATGGGCAATCTGGCGTCGACGTCGCACGGCGCCTGCATCGTGATCCCCGCGCCGGCCTTCGACCCCGCAGCCACGCTGCGCGCGGTCGAGCAGGAGCGCTGCACCTCGCTCTACGGCGTGCCGACGATGTTCATCGCCGAGCTCGCGCTGCCCGACCTGGCGACCTACGACCTGTCCTCGCTGCGCACCGGCTGCATGGCGGGCTCGCCGTGTCCGGTCGAGGTGATGAAGCGGGTGATCACCGAGCTGAACATGGCCGAGGTGACGATCGCGTACGGGATGACGGAGACTTCGCCGGTCTCCACCCAGACCCGCAAGGACGACAGCCTCGATCGACGCACCTCGACGGTCGGCCGCGTCCACCCGCACGTCGAGGTGATGGTGGCAGACGAGGACACCGGCCTGCCGGTGCCGTGCGGGCAGACCGGCGAGCTGTGCACCCGGGCCTACTCGGTGATGATCGGGTATTGGGACGAGCCGGCGAAGACGGCCGAGGTGCTGCGAAGCGGTTGGATGCACACCGGGGACCTCGCGGTGATGGACGACGAGGGCTATGTGAGCATCGTCGGCCGGATCAAGGACATGGTCATCCGCGGCGGGGAGAACGTGTACCCGCGGGAAGTGGAGGAGTTCCTCTATACCCATCCGGACATCGTCGACGCCCAGGTCATCGGCGTCCCGGATGAGCGCTATGGCGAGGAGCTGATGGCGTGGGTGCGGCTTCGGCCGGGCGCGGCGGAGCTCTCCGCGCCGGCGCTGCGAGAATTCTGCGCCGGCAAGCTCGCGCACTACAAGATCCCGCGGTACGTGCACGTGGTGGACGAGTTCCCGATGACCGTCACCGGAAAGGTCCGCAAGGTGGAGATGCGCGCCGCCGCGGCGGAGCTGCTGGGCGTGCCTCCTTCGGCGGGCGGCCGACCGGCCTGAGCTTGCGCACCGCGCGATCTGGGTACATGCTTGCCTGGTAACAACTAGTTGAGTGCCACAAGCAACCGGAGTCGTGGTGACCGATGTAGCGCAGCGTCCGATCGCGGATGTCGCGCGGCGGCAACGCGTGTCGACCGTCGCAAACCATTTCATCCGCCTGATCCGGGCGTCGAACAAGGCGCGCGCGCGTTTCCTGGACGAGGTCGGCGACGCCGAGCGCTCCGCGCACATCATCCTGCGGCTGCTGCAGAACGAGGGGCCGCTGCGGGCCAGCGCCGTCGCCGAACACCTGTACTCCGACCCCTCGACTGTGAGCCGGCAGGTCGCTGAGCTCGTCAAGGGCGGCTTGCTCGAACGCGAGTCCGATCCGGCCGACGGCCGGGCGAGCCTGCTCGTCCTCACCGATGCCGCCGCCGCGCTGCTCGCCCGGCATGACGAGCTGCGAAACCAGCACTTCGCAGCGCTGCTCGCCGACTGGACCGACGAGGAGCTCGCCGCTTTTGGCGAGGCGCTGCGCCGCTTCGGCGACGACTACGTGAACGCCCAGTCCCCCTCGTGGCCAGGCGCCCGGCCGCCCGCCCAGCCGGCCACACCGACCTCGAACCCAGAAAGCGATCACTGAATGTCCGCGTCAACCGCCACGCCGCCCGTCGCCAAGCCAGCGCAGGAGGGCGGGCTGAGCCACCGGCAGATCATGACGATCCTGTCCGGCCTGATGCTCGGCATGTTCCTCGCCGCGCTGGATCAGACGATCGTCTCGACCGCCATCCGGACCATCGGCGACGACCTCGACGGCCTGTCCGCGCAGGCCTGGGTCACCACGGCCTTCCTGATCACGTCGACGATCGCGACGCCGTTGTTCGGCAAGCTGTCGGACATCTACGGGCGCAAGCCGTTCTTCATGCTCGCGATCTCGATATTCATCGTCGGCTCGGCGCTGTGCGGGCTCGCCCAGTCGATGTACATGCTGGCGGCGTTCCGCGCCTTCCAGGGCATCGGCGCCGGCGGCATCATGCCCCTGGCGCTCGCGATCATCGGCGACATCATCCCGGCGCGGCAGCGGGCCCGCTACCAGGGCTACTTCATGGCCGTCTTCGCCACGTCGTCGGTGCTCGGCCCGGTCGTCGGCGGCTTCTTCGCCGGCACCCACTCGATCCTCGGTTTCAGCGGCTGGCGCTGGATCTTCTATGTCAACGTGCCGATCGGCATCCTCGCACTGGTCGTCGTGCAGGCCGTCCTCAAGCTCGACCACAACCGCCGCCACCACGACATCGACTGGACCGGCGCGGGCATGCTCGTCGTCGCCCTCGTCCCGCTGCTGATCATCGCCGAGCAGGGCCGCACCTGGGGGTGGACCTCGGTCGGCGCGTTCTCCTGCTACCTGCTCGGCGTCGTCGGCGTCGTCGCGTTCATCGCCGCCGAACGACGCGCCGGCGATGACGCGCTGCTGCCGCTGCGGCTGTTCCGGAACAAGGTGTTCTCGGTCGGCTCGGCGCAGGCGACGTTGATTGGCATGGGCATGTTCGGCGGCCTGTCCTGCATTCCGCTCTACCTGCAGATCGTGAAGGGCGCGTCGCCCACCAAGTCCGGCCTGCTGCTGCTGCCGCTCGTCGCCGGCATCATGAGCGCGTCGCTGATCGCCGGCCAGATCACCTCGCGCACCGGGCGGTACAAGATCTTTCCGGTGATCGGGTCGGTGCTGATGGTGCTCGGCCTGGCCACCATGACGCAGATCGGGGCCGACACGGCGCTGTGGCAGACCGACCTCTACATGGCGATCTTCGGCTTCGGCCTGGGGATGAACATGCAGAGCATCGTGCTGGCCATGCAGAACGCGGTCGAGCCGCGGGACATGGGCGTCGCGACGTCTGCGGTGACGTTCTTCCGGCAGGTCGGCGGGTCGCTGGGCACTGCGGTCTTCCTGTCGATCCTGTTCTCGAGCGCGGCCACCCGGGTGGCCGGCCAATACGCGAAGGCCAAATCCGATCCGGCCTTTCAGGCTGCGGCCGCCGCGCACCCCGGCCAGCTCGAGAAGATCACCGGCAGCAGCGGGCTGAACGACACGTCGTTCCTGCACGGCCTCGACGCGACGTTGACCCACCCGTTCCTCATCGGGTTCTCGAGCGCGATGGACCTGGTGTTCCTGGTCGGCGCCATCGTGCTGGTCGCGGCCATCGTGCTGTCCGCGATGATCAAGGAGGTGCCGTTGCGGACGGTGTCCGGACAGGACGCGCGCCGCGCCGCCGAGGCTGCCGCGGCGTCGAGCACCCCCGTTGTCGACTCGACCTCGGTCTCGACGTCGGCGTCGACTTTGGCGGCCGAAGGGGCGCCGAGCGACAAGGAAACCCCGCCCGCCGCCTCGAGTGGCGCCGAACGCCCGGCGCACTAGGCTGCCCTCACGTCTTCAGCCGCGAGCGAGGGAGCACAACGTGGCCGGTAATCGGGACCTGGTGGGCACGATCAGCGGGTATCCGACCTTCGCCCACTGCGGCAAGGACGACGTGAAGGCCCTCGTGGAGGCGGGCAGCGACTTCTCGTTGCCGGCCGGCTGGCCGCTCGTGCAAGAGGGCATTCCGGCCGACGCCTGCTACGTCCTCACCGACGGCGAGGCGCGGGTGTTCCACCAGCGCGACCAGATCGCGACGGTCGGTCCGGGCGACGTCGTGGGGGAGATGGCGTTGCTGGGCGGGGGTCAGCGCCGGGCGACGGTGACCTCGTCCACGAAGGTGGCCGGGCTGCGCGTCGACAACGACCGGCTGCGGCCCTTGTTGGACAAGCGTCCGAAGCTGGCCGAGGCGTTCCGCGAGGTCTATAACGCGCACAGCGGATCCTGACGCGCGAGCCACAGCAGCGGCCTGGCGTGGCTGTCGGCCTCGTGTGGTGGCCAGGGGCGGGGTCGAACCGCCGACCTTCCGCTTTTCAGGCGGACGCTCGTACCAACTGAGCTACCTGGCCGATGCTCATCGCCCGCGTCAGTCGGCGACGGGCGAGAGTCTACCGGGCGCGCGCACCTCGTCGTAGCGCTGCCAGACCAGCCGCACCAGCGCGGGATGCACGCCCAACGGCGGCGCGACGGCGCTCCCGACTGCGCCGACTGCGGCGACTGCGCCGGCGAGGGTGCTGAGGAACTGCCCCTCGGCGAGCAGGTAGGTCGACACCGCGAGCGGATGGGCCCGATTCGCAAAGAACGCCGGCAGGTCGTCGGCCACCGTCACCGTCTCGACCGGCCGGCCGAGCCGCCGGGCGAGCAGCTGCGCCGTCTGCGCGAGCTCGGTCGCGGCCTCAGCGCGGCTGGACCCGGCGGCGGCCAGGACGACCGACGCCGCCGGGTCGGGCGAGGACTCCGCGAGCCGATCGACGAGCGCCTCGACCAGCAGCGGGTGCGGGCCGAGGTGCCGGGCGACGCGGACCGCCGGATAAGGCGAGCAGGCAGCCGGAATGTCGGCCTGCGCGTGATAGCCCGTGGACAGCAGCAGGGGCACCGCGATCGTCGGCCGGTCGTCCAAGACTTGGGGCAGTCGCGGTTCGGCGACGTCGAGGTAGCAGAGCTCGACGGGGAAGTCCGGCCGCGCGGCGGCGAGCGCCGCGACGAGGCCTTCGGTGGTGGCGATGCCGACGGGCGAGGCGGTGCCGTGAGCGACGACCAGCAACCGCTCGTGCATGGCGACCCCGACGGGACTTGAACCCGCGACCTCCGCCGTGACAGGGCGGCACGCTAACCAGCTGCGCTACGGGGCCTGAACCGGCCGTGACCGGGTGACCAATTACTCTAGGAAAGCAGGTGCCCCCAACGGGATTCGAACCCGTGCTACCGCCTTGAAAGGGCGGCGTCCTGGGCCTCTAGACGATGAGGGCGGCGGGAGTGCTCGGGTGGCGAGCGCTTACGCGAACCGCATCATGCTAGCCCCGTTGGCGGACCTGCCCAGTATAGGGGACGACCGTCGGCGTCACGCCGCGCAGCCGCACCACGCCGGCTGGGTCGCGCTCGACAGCAGTCAGCCAGCCGCCGCGCGCGCCGTGCTCGCGCAGCTGCGGCGCGTCCGCGGCCAGGACGACCTGGGTGCCCCCGCGCTGCTCCCACTCCATCCTCGCCCGGTGGCCGGCCTGCGCCAGCGGCAGGATCGACGAGTGCTGGGCCAGCGCGTCGCGCGCCTCGCGCAGATGGGCGATCGCGTCGTCGAGCGCGGTCACGAGCGCGGGGTTGTCGTCGCACCAGGTCGTGACGAGCTCCGGCCGGGTGCGCGCCACTCGCGAGCCCGAGCGATACGAGCCGGCCGCCAGGGACAGGCCGAGCGGGCCGCCGGCGAGTCCGGTGAGCGCCAGCGCCTCGGCGAGCACATGCGGCAATCCGATCACCCGGGCCACGGCGGCGTCCTGCTCCGCGGCGCTCGTCGGCACCGGCCGGGCGCCCAACCGGCAGACGAAGTCCGCAACGCGCAGCCACGCGTCGAGCCGCGTGTCGTGCTCCAACGTCAGCGCCCAGGGCGCGTCGCGGAACAGGTCGGGGTCCGCGGCGGCCCAACCGGTCTCCTCCACCCCGGCGAGCGGATGACCCCCCACGAACGCGGCCCGGGGGTGGTGCGCGCGCACCGCGGCGAGCACCGGCTGCTTCAACGTGCCGACGTCGGTGAGCACGGCGTCCGGCGACAGCAGCGCGGCGACGGACCGCAGCGCGGGCTCGACTTCGGGCAGCGGCATCGCGAGCACGACGAGGTCCGCGCCGTGCACCGCCGCGCCGACGTCGTCGGCCACCTCGAAACCCGCCGCGGCGGCGGCGGCGGCCGTCCCGGGATCGGGATCGATCCCGACTACCTCCGCGCCGGCCCGCGCCGCCGCCTGCAGCACCGAGCCGCCGATCAGGCCGATGCCCAGCACGGCGACCCGTGGGGCCCCGCCCAACCAGTCGGCCGGCCAGCCGCCACCGAGCCGGTCCGGCCGGCGGTCCGGCGCGTGCCGGTCCGGCCTCATCCCAGCGCCAGCCTGCGACGCCGCTGCTGTGCATCCACGACGCGACGGTAACGCCTGCGTGTTCGCGCCTTCCGACACGTGCGTGGGCGTGCCAGGATCGGAATCCGTCGTACGACAGTCGTCGAAGGCAGAGGGGGCGAGACAGTTGGCCGAACGTGGGTACGCGGTCGCAGCCCACCGCGACGGTTCGCGGTGGCGGCTCGATCCGCTGCCCCCCGCCGTGCTCGACGACCTCGGCGTGCTGCTCGCCGCGCTGCGCTCGCAACCGCCGGAAGGCGGCCCGTTCGTCATCGCCTGCGTGGACGAGGAGTTCTTCCTGATCGCGCGCCAGGACGGCAAGCGGCTCTCGCTGCTGCTGTCCGACCTCACCGCCGCCGTCGAGTTCCCGCTCGCCGAGCAGGCGATCGCCAAGCTCGGCGAGGACCCGCCGGCGGACGAGGAGCTGGACGAGATTTGGCCGGTCGGCGACCTCGAGCTGTTCACCGACCTGGGCCTGCCGGAGGAGGACATGGAGGAGATCCTGGACGACCTCGACGCGCTGCCCGAGGAGATGCTTGACGCCATCGCCGAGCGGCTGGACATCGTCGACGAATACGCCACCGCGAGCGATGCGGCGCTGGCCGCGACCGCGCCGTGAGCTACTTCGCCGCGGTCCTGACCCGCGCGAACGACCGCTGGCGCGGCGCGACGGCGGAGCTGTCGGACTGCGAGTCCGTCGGCGACCTGGGCGACGTGCTGCGCGACCACAGCGGCGAGGTCCGGTTGCTCCTCGTCGAACAGGACGACGAGTACGCAGCGCTGGTCCGGCTCGACGACGGCCAGGACGAGCCACGGGCGTTCCTGTCCGACGGGCACGCGGCCGACGCGTACCCGGTCGCCGCGGTGGTCGGTGAGGAGCTTGCCGAGATCGGCGGTGACGAGCTGGCCGACGACCCGTTGGCGAGCGTCGCGCCCGCGCACGACAGCGCGCCGTTCGGCGACCCGGACATCGTCGGCGACCTCGGCGTCTCCGCGGCCGACCTGTTGGCGATGTGCGCGCACCCCGGCACGTTGCCGGTGGACCTGCTCGTGGCGGTGTGCGAGAAGGCGGGCGCCGGCGAGGTCTTCGAAGACCTGCGCGGGTGACCGGCGCACCTGGCGGCGCCACCGACTCCCCGGACGGCGGCCGGCGCGGCTACCCCGCCGACGTGCTCGCCGCGCTCGATCCGGCGTTGGCGGTCGCCCGGCACGCGCTGCTCAGCGGCGACGTCCCGGTCGGCGCGGCCGTGCTGGATCCGGCCGGCACGGTGCTCGCCGCCGCTCGCAACGAACGCGAGATCGGCGCCGACCCCACCGGGCATGCGGAGGTGCTGGCGCTGCGCCGGGCGGGCGCCGCGCTGGGCGACTGGCAACTCACCGGTTGCACGCTCGTCGTCACGCTGGAACCGTGCACGATGTGCGCCGGCGCGGTGGTGCTGTCCCGGGTCGCGCGGCTGGTGTTCGGCGCGTGGGACCCGAAGGCCGGCGCGGTCGGCTCACTGTGGGACGTCGTTCGGGATCGCCGGCTCAACCATCGCCCGGAGGTCTTCGGCGGCGTCCGGGCGGCGGAGTGCGCAGCGCTGCTGACGGAGTTCTTCGCCGAGATCCGCTGACGGCCGCCCGTGTAGCCTTTCCGGCGGTGGCGTGTCCGAGCGGCCAAAGGAGCACGCCTCGAAAGCGTGTGTGGGTAACACCACCGTGGGTTCGAATCCCACCGCCACCGCCCTGAAACCCTCATCCCACAAGGGTTTCGGCGCTCCGCGCCAGTCTTCGCTCGGTCGAATGGGTTGGGGCGGAGACGATTTGCTGACTACGCCGGCTGTTCGACGCTCTCCAAGTCTGATTGCGGATCGACACGAACCCAGCAGAGACCGGAGTCTTGGCTCGGAGGCGCATTTTCCACGACGCGTTCTTTGAAATCGAACGCTGCCCTTCAGATCATCTAGGCCGAGGGATCGGCAACGTCCCGCCTCTTGCTGTGCACGTCTACGAATTGTTCTTCCTGTGCTCCGTAGCTGACGGCGAGCCCAGGCTGCGGAACCACTCGAGACGCTCGACGTCGCGTGGTTCAAGTTGGATGACCCTCCCCGAGCTCTCGGTCGGCCGCGTCACAATGCGCAACTGCAGCGGGCCCTTGCGCATCATCGTGACCCACGCCCACCAACTGAATTCGACTGACGATCGGACGCTTGGCTTTGCAGACCCTCGTCGACGCTGTGTTGGTCAACGATCGGCAATCGGCACGGCGACTGGCGAAGCGACTGAGGCGCGGGATACTCGTTCGGTGACCATGGCGACGGCGACAGTGGTGGAGCGTTCCGGGCCAGGCATCAGCGCCGCGCTTGACAAGCACACCCCGCAGGAGCGCCCCCACTTCGAGGCTGAGCTTCGCAATGCCTTGGCTCGCGCCAGTGATGACCTCGACGTGGCTCGGATCGACGAGGTGCTGCGCCGCTGGCACAGCCGCGCCACCATCGTCGCCAATCCACTGACTAACGAGGAACAAGCAATGCTGCGGCGAGCCAGGGCCGGGCAGCCGAACGGGTTGCGGGCCCGCGACGAGCATGGCGGTTGGACCCCAGCAGCCCGGTCATCGATCCGCTCGCGGATGCAGGGGCCTTGCCTTCCCCCACTGTTGCAAGCATAATGCAAGCATGCCTAACGTACTGGTCCGCGACGTCCCAGAAGAAGTCCACAGTGCGCTACAGCGCAAAGCCGAGCAGCGCCACCAGTCCTTGCAGCAATACCTATCCACCGAGCTCCGACACCTGGCCGCACGCCGCTCAATCGCCGACGTCCTCAACGACGTAGAGGACCAGCGCGGCGGCCGTGTCGGCTTCGCCACGGCCGCCGCCGACCTGGACGAAGAACGCTCCGCGCGGTGACAACTCCCTCGCGCGCCGCGTGATCATCGTCGACGCGTCCGTTTTGGCGAACGCTTTGGCCGACGACGAGAAGGACGGAGAAACCGCTCGCAGCGAGCTACGCGCCGCCGGAGACATCGCTGCCCCCGACCTCATCGACGTCGAGACAGTGTCGGTGCTGCGCAAGCGGTGGCTGCGCCGCACGCTCACCGATCAGCGTTTCGCCGCCGCCATCGCCCACCTCCAGCAACTCGGCTTCGAGCGTGCCGCGACGCTGCACCTCATGCCACGCGCCTTCGAACTGCGTGCCAATGTCAGCGCCTACGACGCCTGCTACGTCGCACTCGCCGAGCACTTGGACTGCGAACTGGTCACCGTCGATGGGCGGCTGGCCAACGCAACCGGCCCCCGCTGCGCGATCCGCGTCTTGCGCTGAAGCGCCAGCCGGACCCGGAGCACCGGTTGAAGATCCCCGAACGGGCCCCCCTCAGGCCGTGGTCGACGTAGACACCATCGACGTCGGCGCTGAGCTCGGTCAACGCGTTGCGTTGCGTGGTGAGGTCCTGTTCCTCGGTCAGTACGCCGGCGGGGCCGATCGGCAGTCCGGGCATGACAACTCGCTGATGGGGTGAGGCCGACCCGCGCGGGGTTGGCGCGGCAGGCGACAACGGCGGCAGTCGCTAGTGCCGAGATTGACCTGTTCCCTGCGGTGGCCGCCCTGCTCGATTAGGTCGACGACCCCCTGGGCGTAGTCGGCGGCGCTGATCGCACCGCCGTTCGGGTCGACGGCGACCTCGTCGCTCCAGGCACCCCGCGTTGGTTCACACGTCGCCGCCGAGCCGCTAGGGGTGACAGTGCGGTGCACTTGCGGACAGGCTGGCACGCGGCGCTGCCATGATCATCGACGGTGGCGCCGTTTGGCGAGGGCGCAGCGGATGAGGTACGGCGGTGTGGGCGGCATCCACCCGAGCTGCAGACCTTGGCCGAGGTCGTCGCGCACCGCCCAGTGCTCGGTAACCTTGGCGTCGATGACGTGCTGCCAGTGCGTCTGGCGGACCGCGAACGACCTGCCGGTGGGTGCCCAGACGCGATCGAGTTCGCCATCACCCGTATAGGTCACGAAGTCGCCGGTGTGCCGACCGCTCATCGTTGCGTCGATGACCACGAGATCGTCCTGCACGACGACGTGGTGCAGCTCGTGGGACAGGTCGGCGAACGCCGAACGCAGCCAGAGCGCGGTCGCGTGGAACCCGTCTGGCCCCCCGACACGGCACCCGGGCGGCTCGATGATGTCCTCCCGATTGACGGCGTCGCGAGCGATCACGGCCTCGAAGTCCGTCAGATCGCCGTCCGCCATGATCGACAAGCTGCGCAGCGCGACGTCACCCGTCGCAGAAGTTGTCAGGGACATGGCCGCCGCTTTCGGTAAAGTTGGACAGTAATGAAAGATAGGATGGCTTCGATGCCAGACGATGTCAACCCTGGCGCCGCACGCCGCCCGGCAACGGACAGGCGCTCCTACGACGTCAGTCGCCGACGCGAACGGGCCCGCGAAAGACGTCGGGACGTAGTGCACGCCGCCCGACACCTGTTCGAGGAACGCGGTTATACCGCCACCACGATCGTCGATGTCGCGCGCGCGGCGGGAGTTTCTCCCGAGAGCATCTACAAGAGCTTCGGCAGCAAGGCCGCGCTGCTGAAGGAAGTCTTCGACGTCGTGATCGCCGGCGACGACGAGCCGGTGGCCGTGCCCGACCGCGCGGAGGCCACGGCGATTCGGGAAGAACCCGACCTTCGCCGGAAGCTCCTCATGTACGCCGAACAGGCAGCTGTCCGGGCACAGCGCTCGGCGGCGATTCAGATCGTCATCCGCAACGGTGCCGCAAGCGACCCCGACCTGCGCCGGCTCTGGGATCAACTCGCCGAACAGCGTCTGACCGGCATGGGAATGCTGGCCGGCCATCTCGCGACCACCGGCGAACTACGAGCCGACCCCGACGCAGCGCGCGACGTCCTTTGGACCTGCATCTCGGTCGAGATCTACGACCTCCTCGTGCTCCAGCGCGGCTGGAGCCTTCCCACCTACACCGACTGGCTCGGTAGAACCCTCGTCACCCATCTCATTGGTGACTAGCCGGTGTCTCGCAAGGCTGCCGCGTGGCGCCACCCACTGGCGATCGAAATTGATCACCTCGCCGGCGATGTCGAAGTCGGCGTCGTAGTGCACGAGCGTCAGCTCGTGCGCGTCTCGGCGATCTCGTCGCGCATCTACAACTCGGCGAACTCCGCCAGGTCGAGGCAGCGCTGCGACTCGTCATGGATCTGTAGGTCCCGTCCTTCGCTGGTGCCCTCCACCTTGGCGGCATGCGCTGATCAGCGCACGGCCCGTGACCAACGAAGCCGATCCTGCGCCGTCGAGAGGTCAGTGTTCTGGCAGTTCGCCGTAGGCGACGATCGACAGGAATTTGATCGGCAGCTCGACGAGCTCCGCCGGGCCGTGCGGCGCCTCGCCGTCGAATTGCAGCGCGTCGCCCGGGCGCATCGTGAACGAGTTCTTGCCGTGCCCGTAGACGATGACGCCCTCGAGCATGTAGAGGAACTCGGTGCCGGCGTGCTGGAAGAGCGGGAACACCTCGCTGGCCTCGGTCAGCGTCACGAGCGAGGCCTCCATCCGCTTGTGCGCGCCGCGCAGGGCGCCGAGCAGCGTGTACTCGTGATGCACCCGGGTGCCCCGGCCGACGATCCGCGCGCCGTGCCCGGCCGGCGTGAACACCGCCTCGAGGTCGGCGTCCAGGCCGCGGAACAGCGCGGACACCGGCACGCCGAGCCCGGCGGCCAGCCGTCCGATCGTGGTCAGGCTGCACGACGTCTGGGCGTTCTCGATCTTGGAGAACATCGCCTTCGAGATGCCGACGACATGCGCCATCTCGGCGACCGACAGGCCAGCCGCCTGCCGGTACGCGCGCACCTGCCGGGCGATCACCTGCTCGAGGCTCTGCGCCTCGGTCTGGGTGCCGCCGATCTCCGCGGCCCGGCCATGGCCGTTGCCGGCCGTCGTCTCCGGCGTCGTCACGCAGCGAATCGTACGGCCGACTCTGCGTTTCGCCGCTGAGCTGCGCCTATCGCAGCTGACCCGCGCCCGCGTAGGGATGCGCGGTGACGGTCAGGTCGCCGTCGGCGAACCGGCTGAGCCGGAAGTCGGACGCCGGCACGGCGGGCGCCCGGCTCTCGCCGTAGAGCACCAGGTCGGCGAGCAACTCGCCCACCGCGGCGGAGATCTTGAAGCCGTGGCCGCTGAAGCCGGCCGCGATGAACAGGCTGTCCACCGGCGTCGCGGAGATGACCGGGTTGAAGTCCGGCGTGACGTCGTAGCAGCCGGCGTAGGACGACATCAAGGCTGCGTCGAGCGTGGGGAAGCGGTGCGCGAACTTGGCGACCGCCGTCTCGACGTGCGCGTCGTCGGCGCCGTTGCGGTAGTCGTCCGGGTCGGCCGGCTCGAGCTGGGCAAGATCGCTGTTGCCGAGCAGCAGCTCGCCCGACGGCTCCGGCCGGATGTACTGCAGTCGGACGAGGTCGGACAGCACCGGGACGGGGCCGAGCGGCCGGCCGGGGTCGACGAGCAGGATCGGCTCGCGGTGCACGACCAGCGGCACGTGCACCCCGTGCTCGGCGACGAGGCTCGGCGTCCATGGCCCGGCCGCCACGACGACGGCGCCGGCGCTGATCAGCTCGCCGCCCGCGGTGCGCACCCCTGCGACCCGGTCGCCGGCGAGGGCCAGCTCGGCCACCGGCGTGCCCGGCCGGATCGTCGCGCCGGATCGTCGCGCCTGCGCCGCGTAGGCCATCGCAGTCGAGTAGGCGTCGCCGTATCCGCCGCGCGGCTCGTAGGCGAACACCGCGAAGTCGTCGAGCCGCGCGTGCGGCCACAGCCCGCGGACGTCGTCGGCGTCGACGAGCCGGGTGTCGACGCCGAGCCGCTGCTGGGCGGCGACGCTGGCCCGGAACGGGTCGGCGTTCTCCGGCCCGGCCGCGGCGACGTAGCCGACCTGGGCGAAGCCGACGTCGGCGTCGAGCAGGTCACGCGCCTGCTCGAGCACCTCGGTGCCGCGCAGGGCCATCGCGGCCAGTGACGGCACGCCGTAGTGGCAGCGCACGATGCCGCTGGACTTGCCGGTGCCGGCCGACGCCAGCGAGCCGCGCTCGAGGACGACCACGTCGCGCACGCCCCGGCTCGTCAGCGCCCAGGCGGTCGCCAAGCCCTCGATCCCGCCGCCGACGACGACTACGTCGGCCGAACGCGACGCGCTCACCGCCCCGGCACCCAACTCGTCCCGGCGAGCGGCACCCGGGCCATCGCCGCCGCCTCGACGGTGAGCGCCACCAGGTCCTCGGGCTCGAGGTGCAGCAGGTGCGCCTTGCCGCACGCGCGGGCGAGCGTCTGCGCCTCGAGCGTCATCACCTTCAGGAAGTTCGCGACCCGCCGGCCGCCGAGCACCGGGTCCAGCCGGGCGGCGAGCGTCTCGTCCTGGGTCGTGATGCCCGCCGGGTCCTGCCCGCTGTGGTAGGCGTCGAAGGCGCCCGCCGTGGTGCCGAGCCGCTGGTAGTCCTCTTCGAAACGCGGGTCGTTGTCGCCGAGCGCGACGAGCGCGGCGGTGCCGATCGACACCGCGTCCGCGCCCAGCGCGAGCGCCTTCGCCATGTCCGCGCCGCCGCGGATCCCGCCCGACACCACGAGCTGGACCTTGCGGTGCATGCCCTGCTCCTGCAACGCCTCGACCGCCTGCGGCAGCGCGGCCAGCGTCGGGATGCCGACGTGCTCGATGAACACGCTCTGCGTCGCGGCGGTGCCGCCCTGCATGCCGTCGAGCACGACGACGTCGGCGCCCGCCTTGATCGCCAGGCTCACGTCGAAGTAGGTGCGCGAGGCGCCGACCTTGACGAAGATCGGCTTCTCCCAGTCGGTGATCTCGCGCAGCTCCAGGATCTTGATCGCCAGGTCGTCGGGACCGGTCCAGTCCGGGTGCCGACACGCGCTGCGCTGGTCGATCCCCACGGGCAGCGTCCGCATGCCCGCCACCCGCTCGGTCACCTTCTGCCCGAGCAGCATCCCGCCGCCGCCGGGCTTCGCGCCCTGGCCGAGCACGATCTCGATGGCGTCGGCCCGGCGGAGGTCGTCGGGATTCATCCCGTACCGCGACGGCAGGTACTGGTACACGAGGGTCTTCGAGTGCTCGCGTTCCTCGGCAGTCATGCCGCCGTCGCCGGTGGTGGTCGACGTCCCGACCTCGCTGGCGCCGCGGCCGAGGGCCTCCTTGGCGTTGGCCGAGAGCGCGCCGAAGCTCATGCCGGCGATCGTGACCGGCGTCGCCAGCCGCAGAGGGAACTTCGCGTGCCGGTCGCCGAGCACGACCTCGGTGTCGCACCGCTCGCGGTAGCCCTCGAGCGGATAGCGGGACATGCTCGCGCCGAGCAGCAGCAGGTCGTCGAAGTGCGGCAGCGCCCGCTTCGCGCCCCAGCCGCGGATGTCGTACACGCCGGTCGTCGCCGCCCGCTGGATCTCGGCGATCGTCGCCTGGTCGAAGCTCGCGGACAGCCGCGCGCCGCGTGGGTCGCTCATGGCCGCTGCTCCTGACGGGCGTCGTCGACGTGGTAGTTGTACAGCGTCCGAGCCGATCCATAACGGGTGAACTCGGCCGGCGCGGCGTCGAAGCCGGCCGCGCCGAGCAGCTCGGCGAGTTCGGCGAGGTGCTCGTCCCGCATCGGCTTGGCGACGCAGTCGGCGCCGAGCGACTTGACCCGGCCGCGCACGTAGATCCGGGTCTCGTAGACCGAGTCGCCCAGCGCGTCGCCGGCGTCGCCGCAGACGACGAGCCGCCCGGCCTGCGCCATGAACGCGCTGACGTGTCCCACGTCGCCGCCGACGACGATGTCCGCGCCCTTGAGCGAGATGCCGCAGCGCGCGCCGGCGTTGCCGTCGATCACGAGCAGGCCGCCGTGCGCTGTCGCGCCTGCGGACTGCGACACGTTGCCGCGCACGCGCACCGACCCGGACATCATGTTCTCGGCGACCCCGACGCCCGCGCTGCCCTCGACCAGCACGCGGGCGCGCTGGTTCATGCCGGCGCAGTAGTAGCCCACTTGGCCGTCGATCCGCACGTCGATCTCGGCGGTCAGCCCGACCGCGAGGTTGTGCCGGCCGTCCGGATGCGCGATCCGCCACCGGCTGCCGTCGCCGGCGCGGTGCAGCGCCTGGTTCAGCTCGCTAGTCGAGTCCGAGCGCAGGTCGACCTGCGTCTCGCTGACGGTTCCCTCGATCATCGTTTCCACGTGTAGACCTCCTCAGGCTCGGGCTCGAAGATCAGCGCGTTCTCGATGCCCGGCAGGCCGGTGAGCGCCCGGTACTCCGACGCCATCGCCACCCACTCGGTGGTCTCGGCGACGACAGCGGGCTTGCAGGCGATGGCGTCGCGCACGACCGCGAAGGAGTCGGCGGTCGTGACGAGCAAGGTGTAGAAGCCGTCGAAACGCTCGCA
This sequence comes from uncultured Jatrophihabitans sp., assembly GCF_964251945.1. Classification (GTDB taxonomy): domain Bacteria; phylum Actinomycetota; class Actinomycetes; order Mycobacteriales; family Jatrophihabitantaceae; genus Jatrophihabitans. Next base: position 211,242 of record NZ_CAXULP010000003.1, on the reverse strand, counting down.
GAGCAGCCGCAGCGCCTTGTCCAGGTCAGCGCCGCCGGCGAGCTGATGGGCGATGAAGCGCGCGCCGACCTCGGAGTCGTTGTCGCTGTCGAAGCGCACGCCGTCGGCGATCAGCTCGCGGCGGATCGTCGCGTGGTTGCTGAACGAGCCGTTGTGCACCAACGAGATGTCCGCGCCGGCCGAGAACGGGTGCGAGCCGGCGGCGGTGACCGCCGACTCGGTCGCCATCCGCGTGTGGCCGACCGCCTGCCATCCGGTGGCGGCGTCGACGCCGAACGCGTCGATGAGCGCGGCGGGGTGGCCGGCGCCCTTGAGCACGACGCTGTCGCTTCCCCAACTCGTGATCGTGGCGTCCGGGACGGCCTCGCGCACCGCGCCCAGCAGGCTGTCCGGGTCGAGCGCGGACCGGACGACGGTGGTGGGGCCGGCCGGCACGAGCTCGGCCACCTCGCTCAGCGCGGCGAGCTGTCCCGGCGCGGCGAGCACGCCGACGGTGGTCCCGCCGGGCGGCGACACGTAGCGCGGGTCGCCGTACACGGCGACGCCGGCGGAGTCGGTGCCGCGGTCGGCGAGCTGTCGCAGCATGCCGGCGGTCAGGGTCCCGAGGCGGGGACGCAACGTGTCGTGGCGCAAGTGCAGACCGGCGATGCCGCACATGGGCGGACCATCCCTTCAGGTGTGGACTCAGCAGTGAATGGGCTCAGCAGGTATGGACTTAGCAAATATGGACTCAGACGGCGGTGAGGTAGTGCTCGATCTCCCACGGCGTGACCTGGTTGTGCCAGGTGTAGAACTCCTCGCGTTTGAGGTTCGCGTAGTACGCCGCGACGCCGGCCGCGGGATCGACCGCGTCGAGCGCGCCGGTGAGCACGTCGTCGTTCTCGAAGGCGTGCACGGCGTCTAACAGCGTTCGCGGCAACGCGGCGCCGCCGTCGCGCTCGCCGGGCGCGCCCGGGTCCAGGTCGCGTTCCAGGCCGTCGAGCCCGGCCGCGATCACCGCCGCGGCCGCGAGATACGGATCGGCCGAGCCGTCCGCGCCGCGCAGCTCGAAGCGGTTGCCGTCCGGCACGCGCACCAGGTGCGTGCGGTCGTTGCCGCCGTAGCTGGCGACCCGCGGCGGCGCCCAGGTTGCGCCGGAGCTCGTCGTGGCCGCGCCGGTGCGCTTGTAGGAGTTGACGGTCGGCGCGATGAGGGCGTGCAGGCCGGGCGCGTGCGCGAGCACCCCGGCGAGAAAGGCGTAGGCCTCGGGGGACAGGCCCAGGCCGTGCCGGTCGGCCCCGCGGGCGGGGAACACCGGCGACCCGTCGCGCCACAGCGACAGGTGCAGGTGCAGGCCGGTGCCGGTGCGGTCGGTGAACGGCTTGGGCATGAAGGTGGCGAGCATGCCGCGCTGCTCGGCGAGCATGTGGATCAGGTAGCGCAGTGTGAGGACGCGGTCGGCGGTCGTCAGGACGTCGCTGTAGGCGAAGTTCTGCTCGAACTGGCCGTTGCCGTCCTCGTGGTCGCTGGCGTAGGGCTCCCAGCCCATCTCGTCCATCGCCTCGGTGACGGCGGCGAGGTGGTCGAACATCCGGGTCACGCCGCGCACGTCGTAGCACGGCTGCGCCGCGTCGTCCCGGTCGTCTGCGACGGCCAGGCTGCCGTCGGCGGCGCGACGCAGCAGGAAGTACTCCGCCTCGGCGCCGGCCTGCACCTGTAGGCCGAGCGCCGCCGCGCGATCGACCATCGCGCGCAGGATGTTGCGCGGCGCGAACGGGTGGAGCGCGCCCTCGACGTGCGCGTCGCAGTGCACCATCGCCAGCCCCGGCCGCAGGAACGGCAGCGGCGTGTAGGAGGCGAGATCGGGCAGCGCCATGACGTCCGGGTCGCGCGGCGTCTGGCCGAGCGCGCCCGCGGCGTAGCCGGCGAAGCCGACGCCCTCGTGTTGCAGCATGTCCGCCGCGCGCGCCGGCACGAGCTTGGCGCACGGCTTGCCGACCAGCGTGCTGAAGGTGGCGAGCAGGTGCTTCGTGCCGTCGGCCTCGGCCATCTCCCGCAGCGAGCGGGCGGGCGAGACGCCGGGCGAGGGCGCGTCAGGCACGTGCCGGGTGTCGTCGAGCATTGTCATCGCGGCTTCCTCGAAGGAGCGGTGGACACGTGGGCTGCGCCCGCAGCGGCGCGGATCGCTGTTTCTTATCAGTAAACGATGCTGCCTGACAGTAGATTAGCCGACGCCGAGCACGGGCGTGCGCCGCGAGTTCCCGAGCCAGTCTCAGGCGTCGCACCGCGTTGACCGGCTTGTCACTCCGTCGAAACAAAGAGCTTGTTTCCTACCGGTGGTCAAGGTTTCCGGACAGGCGACGAGGCCGTCTCGGGTCGATCATCCCCTCGCACAGACTTTTTCCGGAGGCAGCAGTGAGTTCAAGCACGCTGTCGGGCCCGCCCCTGGCGGACGCCGACGAGAAGCGGCTCAACGAGCTGGGCTACCAGCAGGAGCTCAAGCGCGGCATGGGCGGGTTCTCGAACTTCGCGGTGTCGTTCACGATCATCTCGATCATCACCGGCGTCCTGCAGACGTTCTGGCTGGGCCTGATCGCCGGCGGCCCGCGGATCATGCTCATCGACTGGGTCGTGGCCAGCGCGTTCATCCTGATGGTCGGCTTCTCGCTCGCCGAGATCTGCTCGGCGTACCCGACGGCCGGCGGCCTCTATTACTGGTCGGCCCGGCTCGCGCGCAAACGCGCGCCGGCGTGGGCCTGGTACACCGGCTGGTTCAACCTGCTCGGGCAGGTGGCGGTCACCGCCAGCATCGACTTCGGGCTGGCGAACTTCATCGGCTTCTTCATCAAGCTGACGATCGCCCCGTCGTTTGCGGCCCGGCCGTGGCAGATCTTGATGATCTACGGCATCGTGCTCGCGCTGCACGGGTTGATGAACACCTTCGGCGTCGGGCTGGTCGCGATCTTCAACGACATCAGCGTGTGGTGGCACCTAATCGGCACCGGCGTCATCGTCGTCGTGCTGTTCGCGCTGCCGGACAAGCACCAGAGCTTCACCTCGGTGTTCACCTCCTACGTCAACTCGACCGGCCTCACCTGGTTCCACGGCTCCGGGCTGTGGATCTCCATCGTCGGCCTGGGCGTCTGCGCCTACACGATCACCGGCTTCGACGCGTCCGCCCACTTGTCGGAGGAGACGCGCAACGCCCACGAGGCCGGGCCGCGCGGGATCGTCATGTCCATCGTGGTGTCGGCGGTCGCCGGCTTCGTGCTGCTGTTCGCGCTGTGCTACGCGCTGCCGGGCGGCGTCTCGAGCACCGCCTACGGCGACCTGTCCGCAAGCGGCTCGGCCGCCTCGGCGAACTTGTTCCTCGACGTCCTGTCGCGCCACGTCGCCGAGTTGCTGGTGGTGATCGGCATCGTCGCGCAGTTCTTCTGCGGCCTCGCGTCCGTCACCGCCAACTCGCGGATGATCTACGCGTTCTCCCGCGACGGCGCGCTGCCGGGCCACAAGCTGTGGCACCGGATCAACCCGCGCACGAAGACGCCGACCAACTCGATCTGGTTCGCCGTCGTGTTCTCGTTCGTGCTCGGCGTTCCGTCGCTCAAGACGAACGCCTCCGGCGTGCCGGTGGCCTTCAACGCGGTGGTCTCGGTGGCGGTCGTCGCGTTCACCATCTCGTTCGCGCTGCCGACGCTGCTGCGGCTCATGCGCGGCTCTGACTTCGTCGTGGGGTCGTGGTCGCTCGGGCGGTGGTCGAAGCTGGTGAACGTGCTGGCCCTCGTGTGGACGGTCGTCATCTGCGCGGCCTTCCTGCTGCCGCAGGGCACCCTGCACGTCGGCGGGAAGTTCCAGTGGTCGCTGTTCAACTACGCGCCGATCGCGGTCGGCGTCGTGCTCGGCTACGCGACGCTGAGCTGGTTCCTGTCGGCGCGGCACTGGTTCACCGGTCCCAAGTGGAGCGTGACGGGCGAGCCGCTCGACGTCGAGACCGAGGTCCCGCCGCTGGGCCACAAGCACGACGACCCGATCGGAGCGCAGGCGTGACGCTCACCGATCCGTATCCGGCTCCGGACGCGACGGCGCAGACCCGCGAGCACGAGCTGCGCGGGGCCCAGGACAACGCCCGGGCGTTGTTCGAGCGCATCGACGCCGAAGGGCTCGTGCGGCCCGGCGTCGACGAGGTGCAGCTGTCCAACGAGATCAAATCGCTGGCGGCCGACCAGCTCGGCGTCACCCGCTACTGGCACAAGCGGGTGGTGCGCGCGGGCCGGAACACGCTGCACCCCTACGACGACAACCCGCCGGTGCGCGTGATCGAGGAAGACGACATCGTCTTCCTCGATCTCGGCCCGATTTTCGCCGAGTGGGAGGCCGACTTCGGCCGCACGTTCGTCCTGGGCGACGACCCGCTGAAGCTGAAGATCAAAGCCGACATCGAAGAGGGCTGGCACGCCTGCAAGGCCTTCTTCGACGCGACCCCGGAGTGCACCGGCGCGCAGCTGTACGCCTTCGCAGTCGAGCAGGCGACGTCGCGCGGGTGGCAGTTCGGCGGCTCGATCGCCGGCCACCTGCTCGGCGAGTTCCCGCACGAGAAGCTCGACGACGACGAGATCGAGTCCTACGTGCTGCCCGCCAACGACACCGTGCTGCGCTCGATCGATCCGTACGGCAGGCCACGGCACTGGATCTGCGAGATCCATTTCGTCGACCGCGAGCGCGAGATCGGCGGCTTCTTCGAGCAGCTGCTCACGATCGACTGAGGCTGAGATGACCGCTGTCGAGCGCACGAGCGTCCCGCCGTTCCGCGTCACCTCCGGCGCGTGGCGCGATCTGCCGAGCATGGCCGCCGACTACCCGGGCACGCTCGGGTTCATCGGCGACGTGTACGCCAACCCCGAGGGCTGCCCGATGGCGTCGGGGTACTTCGAGCTGCGGCACACCGAGGGCCCGCTCGACTATTACTACGACTACGACGAGATGAAGATCGTCCTGGAGGGCGAGTTCCGGTTGGAGAACAAGGAGACCGGGCAGGTGCTGATCGCGCGCGAGAAGGACGCCATCTTCTTCCCCCGCGGCTCGCGCATCCTGTTCTCCACGCCGGACCGCGGCCTCGCGTTCTACGTCGGGCACCGTTCCTTCGCTCCGTGATCGCCGACCACGCCGCCGTCCCCCGCTGGGGCGTCGAGCCGCCCGACGTGGACGTCTCCGGCCGGACGTTCGGCGTCGTCGGCGGCGACTGCTCGGTCACCCGGCGCTGGGCGCGGCAGATCGCGCGGCTCGGCCGGCCGTGCTGGCAGGTCGACGCCGCGGGGGATGCCGGTGCGCTCGACGCCGCTCTGCGCGACGCCACGGTCGGGCTGCGGGTGCTGATCGCCGGACCGGAGGCAGATGTGCTGGCCGCCGCGGCGCGGTGCCGCGCGGCCGGTCTCGCCGACGCCGAGCTGACGCTATTCGCGACCTCGGCGCGCGAGCGGCGGATCTACTGCGCGCACTGCGCGACGACGTCGATCGTCGACGCGCAGGTCGAGGACGTGGCGCCCTGTGGCGGGTGCGGCCGCTGCCTGCTCGTGTTCGCGCACCTGTCAGCGCGGTCGGGCTCGTACCTGGCCTTTCAGGCCGACGCCGAGGACGTCGGATGACGCCGGCCGCAGCGGCCGAGCTCGACCTCGCCGTCCGCGACATCGTCGACTCAGGACCGGTGCGCACGTTGACGCTCGCCGCGGCGGGCACGCTCGACGGGGTGGGCACGTCGTTGCCGGGTTCGTCGTTGCCGGGGTACGTGCCGGGCAGCCACCTCGTCGTCGACTGCGGCGGCCGGCCGAACGCCTACTCGTTGCTGGACGACGGAGTGGCGCCCGAGACGTACCGGATCAGCGTGCTGCACCGGCCGGACGGCGGCGGCGGATCGCGCTGGCTGCACCAGCGGCGCGTCGGCGAGGCGGTGCGCGCCTCGCCGCCGCGCAGCGCCTTCGCGCCGGTGGCCGCCGCCACGCATCACTTGCTGATCGCCGGCGGGATCGGCGTCACCCCGTTGATGTCGCACGTCCGCGCCGCGCACCGGTGGGGCCGGCCGTACACGCTGCTGTACCGCTATCGGGTCGCCGCGCACGTGGCCGAGCTGCGCGCGATGTGCGGCCCGCGGCTCGTCGAGCTGCCCGATCGCGGCACCTTCTCCGGGCAGCTGGCAGCCGCGCTCGTCGGGCAGCCGCTGGGCACGCACCTGTACGTGTGCGGGCCGGCGGCGTTCACCGATCTGGTGCTGGACTCCGCGCAAGCGGCCGGCTGGCCGGCTGTCCGGCTGCACGCCGAGCGGTTCACCGCAGACGTGCTCGACGCCGGCCGGCCGTTCCGGGTTCGCGTGGGCGCGGCCAGCTACGACGTCCCGGCGGGCGTCAGCCTGCTCGAGGCCTTGGAGCGCAACGGCCACTCGCTGCCGTTCCGCTGCCGGCAGGGCGTGTGCGGCGAGTGCCTCGTGCCGGTGCGAGCCGGTCGCGTCGAGCACCGCGACCTCTACCTGTCCGAGGCGGAGAAGACGAGCGGAGACCAGCTGCTTCCCTGCGTGTCCCGCGGGCTCGACGACCTGTTGGAGGTGGTGGTGTGAACACAGTGCGCAACGCAACGACCGTGCCCGACACAACGACCGTGCCCGACACAACGACCGTGCCCGATGCGCTGCCGGCGCGGGTGCGCCGCTTCCCGTTCCCGTTCGACCAAGACAGCTACCGCTATCACGCGAACGTGGAGCCGGCGGGCACGGCTATCACCACCGCCGTCGGCTCGTGGGGCGCGGAACGGGTCCACGTCGACGCCGGGTACGTCGACGAACTCGCGCAGCGCCGCGACATCCTGGCCGCCGACGAAACCCGGGTCGGCGAGCTGCCGCACATGCGCGCGGCGTGCTGGGACACGCTGATGTGGGGCCTGGGGCACCTCGCCGCCGACCACCCGACGACGATGTCGCTGCGCCGCCACGGCGACGGCTGGCTGTGGCGCAACGACCTGCTCGGCGTGCGCCAGGCGTTCCGCTACGGCGACGACAGCTCGCTGCCGACGGACCCGCTGCGCTTCATCGGCTCGCAGCTGCAGGAGGACCTCGTCCTGCTCGACCAACGCGAGGACGCCCTGTTCGCCGACGCCGGGCTGGTGACGTTCGCCGCGGACTGGTCGATGCGATTCGACCTCGGCATGGCCTTCGTCGACATCCATCGGCCGGTGCCTCGGCTGGTGCCGGAGAACATCATTCCGCGGGCCCAGCAGTTCCTGTTGCGGCTGCAGCCCGGCGCGGACTACCGGCGGCTCAACTGGACGCTGTCCGCGACGCCGCGGCTGGACGTGTCGACCGAGACCTACGACGAGTGGGGGCGCACCCGCCGCCTCGCGGTCGAGCATCCGGACGAGGCGGGCGAGCGGTTGCACCTGCGCGTCGAGGTGCAGCACTTCGTGCGGCTCGCGCCGTCGAACGCGGTGCTGTTCCCGATCCGCACCTACCTGTTGCCGTTCGCCGACGTCGCCCGCGTGCCCGAGTGGACGCGCCGCCTCTGCGCCGTGCTGACCGAGCTGCCGCAGGACATGGCCGACTACAAGGGCCTGGCCCGCTACCGGGACGTGGCCGTCGACTGGCTGCGCGCACAGGCGACGCGCTGGTGAGTTGGCCGCCCACCGCTCGCGGTGTGGGTCAGGCCGACTTGATGGCCGAGATCTCGCACTCGATGGTGACCTTCTCGCTGACCAGCACGCCGCCGGTCTCGAGCGCGGCGTTGAAGTTCACGCCGAAGTCGCTGCGGTTGATCGACATCGCGCCCTCGAGGCCCACCCGGTGATTGCCGAACGGGTCCGTCGCCGAGCCGGTGAACTCGAGCGGGAAGGTGATCGACTTGGTGACGCCCTTGATGGTGAGGTTGCCGCTCACCTCGAAGTCGTCGCCGCCCTGGTGCGCGATGCTCGTCGAGACGAACGTGATCTCGGGGTGGTTCGCGACGTCGAGGAAGTCGTTGCTGAGCAGATGGCCGTCGCGCTGGGCGTTGCGGGTGTCGATGCTGGCGGTCTTGAGGGTGATGGAGACCGAGGACTTGCTGAGGTCCGCGCCATCGACGGTGGTGGTGCCCTCGAACTCGTTGAACGAGCCGCGCACCTTCGTCACCATCGCGTGCCGGGCCACGAAGCCGAAGCGGGTGTGCGCGGGGTCGATGGCGTAGGTGCCGGTGAGTGCGGCGAAGTCGGTGATGGTTGCTGTCATGACTGCTCCATAAGTGTTGGTTGACCGGTCAACCAGACCGTACCCAGCGAGCTGATGATGTGTCAACTATGTCTATTATGGGCTCATGGACCGGCCCGAGCTCACGACGTCCACGGCGCCGCGATGGCTCGACGACCGCGAGCAAGCCACCTGGCGCGGGCTGCTCGAGATGCACGCGCTGCTGATGGCCCAGCTGAACCGCGACCTGCAGGAAGACTCGAGCATCTCCACCGCCGACTTCGCGGTGCTCGTCCAGCTCAGCGAGCACGAGGCCGGCGACATGCGCGTGCTCGAGCTTGCTCGCGCGTTGCGCTGGGAGAAGAGCCGGCTGTCGCACCAGCTGTCGCGGATGACCCAGCGCGGGCTCATCGCTCGCTCGGAATGCCAGGAGGATCGCCGCGGCGCCTTCGTCGTGCTGACCCAACGCGGCCGCGAGACCGTGGAGCAGGCGGCCCCCCGGCACGTCGAGGGCGTGCGCCGCTATCTGTTCGATCAGCTGGACGACGACCAAGTGGGCGTTCTGTCCGATCTATGCGCGGCGGTCACCGCCCGACTCGTTGAGGCCGGCTGCCCCGATTCAGCCACCGAGTGCGACGCGGCGGCTCAAGCCTGAGACCCGCCTGCCGATCCATCCAGTGAATGCGCCCTCGGGCGGCTCGCGCTGAGTACGCTCAGCCCGCGTGGCGTGACGTTGGCAATGACGCCGCCGGTCAGGAGGAACGCGTGAGCGTGGTCGAGCCCACTGCCCCTGCGTTCGTCCGGGTCACCGACGTGCCGATCCTCCTCGTCGAGGACGACCACGGCGACGCGGTGCTGGTCCAGGCATGCCTTTCTGAGGTCGGCGTGGCCGATGACTCGATCACCTGGGCGCGCACGCTCGCCGACGCGCTGCGCGGGCTCGCCGACCGGCCGGGCTGCGTGCTGCTCGACCTCGGCCTCCCCGACTCCGACGGGTACCACGCGGTCGCCGAGGTGGTGGCCGCCGCGCCCGACGTGCCGGTCATCGTGCTCACCGGCCGGCAGGAGCGTGACGGCCTGGACGCGCTGGCCGCCGGCGCGCAGGACTACCTGGTCAAGGACTCCCTCAGCGGCGACCGGCTCGAGCGGTCGATCCGGTACGCCATCGAACGCAAGCGCGCCCAGCAGACCCAGCAGCAACTGCGCGAGATCAGCCTCAGCGCCGCCGAGCAGGCCCGCCTCGAGCGCGGGCTGCTGCCGACGCCGATGCTGCGCACCGACGCGGTCAGCTGCGCCACCCATTATCGGCCGGGCCGCGACGACGCCGTGCTCGGCGGCGACTTCTTCGACGTCATCGAGATCAGCCCCGGCCGGATCCGCGCGGTCATCGGCGACGTCATGGGCCACGGCCCGGACGAAGCCGCGCTCGGCGTCCACCTGCGAGTCGCTTGGCGCACGCTGCTGTTCGCAGGCACGCCCGACGCGCAGATCCTGCCGACGCTCGCGCGGCTGCTGAAATCCGAGATGGACCCCACCTACCGCTACGTCACCGTCTGCGACGTCACGATCGAGGACGACGCGATGACGGTCCGGGTGGCCGGCCACCCCGCGCCGATTGTCTGCCGGCCGAGCGGAGTCGGCTATCTCGAGGCGCGGGTTGGCCTGCCGCTCGGCATCCACATCCCCGGCACGCCCGAGCGCGGCTGGCCAGAGGTGACCGTCCCGTTGCCGCGTGGTTCATCGGTGCTGCTTTACACCGACGGTCTGCTCGACGCCTTTTATGGGGCCGGCACCACCGGCAGCATCGGCGTCGACGAACTGGTCCGCGCTGTGCAGGCCTGCGCCACCGGGGGCGCGCCGGCCGGGGCCTGGATCTCCACATTGCTCGAAGCCGCGCCGCGCGACTCGATCGACGACCTGGCTCTCGTGGTGCTGAGCACGTCCCCCGGGGCGTGACGGGCCTGGCGACCGGAGGCCAGCCTGCCGGCGAGCAGGGCTGGCGGTTGCGCCGGCGGCTCGGCGCCGCCTTCGCGGTGTTGGCGGTGCTCCTCGCCGCGCTCAGCGCTGTCGCCGCAGTCGCCGCGGTCCGCTTCACCACGACGACCAACGAGGTCATCTATCGCTGGCAGCGCGCGTACGCCGTCGGACTACGCAGCCTGGCGGACCTCGTCGACCAAGAGACCGGCTTGCGCGGCTACGCCCTGACAAACGAGAAGCAGTTCTTGCAACCCTACGAATCTGGGCGGACCGCGACCGGCGCCGACCTGGCCTTGCTGCGCGGTTATCTCGGCGGCGATGCGCCGCTGCGCGCGCAGCTGGCCGCATACGTCTCCGCTATCGACAGCTGGCGTGCCGGCGTGGTGGATCCCGATCTCGCGAAGATTCGGGCGGGCGGCTCGCTCGGCTCGGCGGACCTGCTGGCGTCCAAGCGCGCGTTCGACGCTGTCCGCGCCCGCTCGGCGACGCTGCTCACCGGGCTGAGGCAGCGCACCGCGACCGTGCGCGCCGCGCGCACGACCGAAGGGCTCTCGTTGCTCGCCGCGGTGTCGTTCGCGCTGCTCGTGCTGATCGCAGCGGGCCTGGTCCTGTGGCGGGGCCTGCTGCGCTGGGTGCTGGCGCCGATCGACTTTCTCGGGGCGCACGTCCGGCAGGTCGCGTCGGGCGACACCGAACACCAGGTCGTCGCGTCCGGCCCGGCCGAGCTCATGTCGCTGGGTTCGGACGTGGAGGCGATGCGCGAGCAGATCGCCAGCCAACTCGCCGCCGCCGAGCGGGTGCAGGCGGAGCTGCGTCGGCGAGGCGCCGAGCTGGCACGCTCGAACGAGGATCTGCAGCAGTTCGCCTACGTCGCGTCGCACGACCTGTCCGAGCCGCTTCGCAAGGTGTCGAACTTCTGCCAATTGCTCGAGCGGCAGTACGGCGACCAGCTCGACGACCGCGCGCGGCAGTACATCGCCTTCGCCGTCGACGGCGCGAAACGCATGCAGATGTTGATCACCGACCTGCTCGCGCTGTCCCGGGTCGGCCGCGCCACGGACAACTTCGAGCAGATCGACGTCGGCGAGAACATCGACATCGCGCTGGCGAACCTGGAGGACCGCATCGCCGCCGCGAATGCGCGGATCGAGCTGCTCACCCCGATGCCGGTCGTCGACGGTGACCGCGCGCTGCTGGCGTCGCTGTGGGAGAACCTGATCGGCAACGCGGTCAAGTACCGCCGCGAGGACGTGGAACCGGTCGTGCATATCTCCGCCGAGCTCGACGAGGACAAGCACGAGTGGCTGTTCACGGCGAGCGACAACGGGATCGGCATCAACCACGAGTACGCGGAGCGGATCTTCGCCGTTTTCCAGCGCCTGCATCTGCGCGATCAGTACGGCGGCACGGGCATCGGATTGGCGTTGTGCCGGCGGATCGTCGAGTTCCACGGCGGGCACATTTGGTTGGAGGACGTAGGGTCGGCGCAGGGTGCGACCTTCCGGTTCACACTCCCGGAGAGGAATTCGGTTGCCCAACCACGTCACTGAGGTTCCGCGCCGTCCGCTTTCGGTGCTGCTGGTGGAAGACGACCCCGGCGACGTCCTGATCGCGCAAGAGGCGCTCAAGGCGGGCCGCCTGCAATCGAAGCTGGTCGTCGTCCCGGACGGCCACGAGGCGATGGCCTACCTGCGCCAGCAGAACGGCTATGGCGAAGCCGCGCGCCCGGACCTGATCTTGCTCGACCTCAACCTGCCGGGGATGTCGGGCCATGAGGTGCTCGCGGAGGTCAAGTCCGACCCGGACCTGCGGACGATCCCGGTCGTCATCCTGACCACCTCCGGCGCCCGCGAGGACGTCGTGCGCAGCTACGACCACCACGCCAACGTCTTCGTCACGAAGCCCGTCGACTTCGACCATTTCACCGAGATCGTCAAACAGATCGACGACTTTTTCATGACCGTCGCGCAACTGCCGCCGGGAAAGTGACAAAATCGGCCGTGGCCGTGGCTTTCTGAGCAGCGCCCCGGCTGAAAATAGCCGGCGCCCCGAATGGGCGGTTCCGACGCCGCATAAGCATTGGCGCACATTAGGCAAAGAAGGCGAGTTAGATCGCGGAAAGCCCGGGGAATGGTGCTGCCATGACAGCCCGCGTCGGGAGCACGTCCATCGACGGCAGCCCCATTTCCGACAACGACCTGGCCCGTATTCAGGCCGAAGAACAGCTGCATGCCCAACAGCAGCGCTCTGCCGCGCGGATCATTGCCGCCGCCTCGACTGATGTCGAGGATGCCCGCGCGCTGCTGTCGATGCTCGGCCTGGGCGCCGACGTCGTGAGCGCTGCTCGCGCCGAGTTGGGCACGCCGGCCAAGCTGCCGGGCAAGCGCAGCGCTGCGGCCTGACCGACCCCCGGCTTAGGGTCGCAGGCAACGCTCGCGCGCCGGAAAGGCTGTGCTGTCAGGGTTTTCTTCGCCTGACCGGGACGACAGGCATCCGCGCTGGTAGCGTCGCCGCGCGCAGGCAAAGGCACGCCTGCCGTCTCGGCGTAGGTGCGAGACGCGCGTACTGCAGTGCATGTCTGCTATGGACCGGGATGCAGGACCCACTTCGACACGAGGCTCTGCCCTACAAGGGCCATGAGCACTTCGTGGCGTCGTCGGTGGTGGTCCTGCGCGACGGGCTGGATCGCGACGAGCGACCGCTTTTCCTCAATGCCCAAAGCAAAGTGAACGATGTGCGCGACGCGCTCGGCCCGGACGCAGACGAGATCGCGATGGTCGCCACGGACGAGCATGGGCGCAATCCGTCGCGGATCATCACAATGCTGCACAGCTTCCAGAGCGGCGGCGATGGCCGTCGCGCGCTCGGCGTCGTGGAACTCATCTCGGCCGGTCTCAAGCCGGCGGCGGCCGAGGAGGCGCAGTTCGCCGAGAGCGTTCTGAATTCCCAACGCCTTCAGTCCTGGGCGCTGTCTGCCATCTGCCTCTACGACACCGAAAGCCTTGACGCCGGCACGCTCGAAGAGATGCGGCAAAGCCATCCGGTCCTGCGCGGCGAAGAGGCCGACAACGGCGACTACCAGGATCACCTGCTGGAGCGATTGTTCGCGCGGACGCTGCCTGCCGCGCCGGTCGAGGCGGCGGCGATCGACGTCGCCGGCCCGCGCCTGCTGCAGCTACGCGATTTCGTCCGCGACCATGCCTCAAGGTATGGAGTCGCGGTGGACCGGGTCGACGATCTCGTGCTCGCCGCGAACGAGGTCGTCACCAACAGCCTTCGCTACGCGCACGGGCATTGCCGAGTGCGCATGTGGTACGACCGAGGCTCGGCCGTCTGCGAGGTTGCCGACGACGGCGCGCTCGATGATCCGCTCGCCGGCCGGATCGCGCCGCCTCCGGACGCGGCGACGGGCCGCGGACTGTGGCTGTCGAATCATCTGTGCGACCTCGTCCAGGTGCGGTGTGCGCACGACGGCACTGTCGTGCGGCTATTCGTCGACGCCTGAGATCGACGCCGGAGGTCGAACGCCTGACGCCGATGCCTGGTGTCGCGCTTGTACGGTCGCTGACGTGACCCGACCCGAGACTGCGCGGATCGTCCACGAGACGGTGTTTGCCGGCGGGCAGCGGATCGCCTATCAGCAGGCGGGCCCCGTCGACGGTCCGGTCGTGCTGCTGCTGCATGGCCTCGCGTCCGACAGCGCGACCTGGGACAAGGCGATCGCTCCGCTGGCCGAGCGCGGCCTGCGGGTGTTCGCGCTCGACCTGATCGGCCACGGCCGGTCCGCCAAGCCGGTCGGTCCCTACCTGCTCGACGACTTCGCGGAGTCGCTCGAGGCGTTCATGGTCGCGCTCGACCTGCCCGCCGCGACGCTGTGCGGCCATTCGCTCGGCGGCGCCGTCGCCGTCCACTTCGGCTTCCGGTTCCCGCGGCGGGTGCAGCGGTTGGTGCTCGTGTCTGCGGGCGGGCTGGGCCGCGAGGTGCATCTCCTGCTGCGTGCGGCCGCGCTGCCGGTTGCGCCGCGGGTGCTCGACGCGGCGTTGCGGCCGGCTCTGCTGCGGTTCTACGCGCGCCCGCGGCTGCACCGGGCGCTGCGGTTGACGCCGGACAATCTCGTCAACCTGCGCCGAGCCGGCCGGGCGCTCGGCACGGCCGAGGGGCGGTCCTCGTTCTTCGCCGCGCTGCGCGGCGTGATCGAGCCGGGCGGGCAGCGCGGCTCGTTCATCGAGATGCAGACGCTCGCCGATCATGTCCCGACGATGCTTGTCTGGGCGGAGCACGATCCGGTGATCCCGGTGGCGCATGCCCGCGCGGCGCACGCGCACTTGCCGAGCAGTCGCCTCGTCGTGTTTCCCGGCGCGAGCCACGAGCCGCACCGGCGGGACGCGCCGCGGTTTGCGGCGGAGGTCGCGGACTTCATCGCGTCGTCCTAGTATCCGGGACGCGAATCCCGTCTCGCGAGACGGTCGACTAACGTCCCCGGGCATGGGCCGGCGGCGATGGTGGGTGCTGGCGGTCGGCACCTTCGCGCAGGCGTCGACGTCCTCGTTCATCTATGGCGTGCCGATGCTCGTCCCGGCGTTGCGCGCCGACGGCGCGAGCCTCGTCGCCGCGGCGACGCTTGTCTCGGCGCCGGTCGTCGGCGTGCTGCTGACGCTCATCGTGTGGGGCGCGGTGGCCGACCGGCACGGCGAGCGCGTCGTCATCGTCAGCGGGGTCGGCGTCGCGGCGATCGTGCTCGTCGCCGCGGCGGCCGCCCCTGGGCTGGTCGGGTTCGGCGTGCTGCTGGCGCTTGCCGGCGCCTTCGGCGCGTCGGTCAACGCGGCGAGCGGACGGGTCGTGATGGGCTGGTTTCCCGTCCATGAGCGCGGGTTGGCGATGGGCGCGCGGCAGACCGCGCAGCCACTCGGCGTCGGCCTCGCTGCCCTCGCCCTCCCGTCCCTGGCTCGCGCGCACGGCGTGCACCTGGCGCTGCTCTATCCGGCCGGGTTGTGCGCGCTCGCGGCGCTGGCGGTGCTGCTCGCGGTCGTCGACCCGCCCCGTCCCGCTCGCGGCGACGGGGTGGCGCCGGCGGCCTCGCCGTATCGCGGCTCGAGGCAGCTGGGCCGGGTGCATCTTGCGAGCACGATGCTGGTCGTTCCCCAGTTCGCGGTCGCGACGTTCACCCTCGTGTACCTGGTCGGGCAGCGGCACTGGGACGCCGCCGTCGCCGGCCGGATGATCGTCGGCTTCCAGGTCGCCGGGGCCGTCGGCCGGGTGGCGTCCGGGGTGTGGTCGGACCGCGTCGGCAGCCGGCTGCGCCCGATGCGCCAGCTCGGGGCGCTCAGCGCGTTGGTCATGCTGCTGACCGCGCTCGGCGCCGCGACCGGTTGGTGGCTCGTGGTGGTTGGTCTGGCGCTCGGCGCGGTGGTGACCGTCGCGGACAACGGACTGGGCTACACGGCGGTCGCCGAGTTGGCCGGCCAGGAGTGGTCCGGCCGGGCGCTGGGCGTGCAGAACACGGTGCAGAACCTCGCCGCGGTGCTCACCGCGCCGGCGCTGGCCCTGGTCGTCGGCGCCGCGGGCTACGCCTGGAGCTTCGCGCTGGTGGCGGTCTTCGCGCTCGCCGCCGTGCCGCTCACTCCGGTGCGGGCCGAGGGCGCCGCAGGCCGGTGACGTGCGCCGGCGGCTGCGTGACTGGATCGCCACCGCTGGGGTCGGCCTCGTTTTCCGCGCTACCGTGGGGTCACCGAGGTTCTTCGCTCGTCGGCAGCCACGTCGGCCCGCCCCGGCGACGTCGGAGCTGACATGATCACACCCCTGAGCACGGCAACACCCCGGAGCACGGCAACACCCCTGAGCACGGCGGCGGACGCGATCGAGATCTTCGCCGACGTCGACTCGTGCGGCGTGTGTCCGCATGGCGCGGCCCTGCACGACCGCGTCGCGCAGCGGTTCTGCGCCGCGACCTTGTCCGGCGCGCTGACCCGCGGCTGCATCTGCGCCAAGACCGGCTGAACGTTCGGGCGTTCGCCCGCAGATGAAGCCCTCGCGCAGTCGAGGCGCCGGTTTACACTTCGCACCGGCGAACCAGTGCCGCGCCGACAGGGGTTGTGATGGTCGAACTCAAGCTGCCCGAAGGCGCCTCGGGAGTGCTGCCCAACCAGTACCTCGAGTCGGCGATAGCGAGCGGCGCGATTCACGCGGGCGGCTACACGATCCCGCGAGAGAACGTGCAGCCGGCGAGCTTGGACCTCCGATTGGGCGAGGTCGCGTACCGCATCCGATGCAGCTTCCTGCCCGGCCGAAGCACCGTCGAGCGCAGGATCAAAGACGTCACGATCGACGAGTTGGATCTTCGTCGAGAGGGCGCGGTCCTCGAGACCAATCTGCCGTATCTCATCCCGCTCAAGGAACAGCTGATGCTGCCCCAGGGGGTGCGCGCGAAGGCGAACCCGAAAAGCTCCACGGGTCGGGCGGACGTCTTCACCCGGGTGATCACGGACGAGAGCTCGCGCTTCGACGAAGTGGCCGCCGGCTACCGCGGCGGCCTGTACCTCGAGGTCGTGCCGCTGTCGTTCCCCGTTCGCGTGCGGGAGGACCTGTCGCTCAACCAGCTCCGGCTCTCAGTCGGTTCGACCGCCCTGGACGACCAGGACGTGCGGGATCACCATCGCGACCAGCCGCTCTTGTTCGCGGACGGCTTCGCGGTGCCGGACGAGCAGCTCGCGCTGTCCAACGGCCTGTTTCTGAGTCTCAACCTGCGCGGGGCCGACGACGGCCGAGTGGGCTACCGATCGCGGGGCAGCGCGCCGCTGTTGGACCTGTCGCGAATCGGCGCCGCGGAGCCGGACGCGTTCTGGGAGTCCGTCCGCCGAGAGGACGGCGACCGGATCGTCCTGGACCCCAAGAGCTTCTACCTGCTGATGTCGCGGGAGGCCGTGTCGATCCCGCCCGGACTCGCCGCCGAGATGACTGCCTACGATCCGACGAGCGGGGAACTGCGCACCCACTACGCGGGCTTCTTCGATCCGGGCTTCGGCTTCGACGTCGCCAGTCAATTCCGCGGCTCGACAGCGGCGCTCGAGGTCCGCGCGCACGACGTCCCGTTCATGATCGAAAACGGCCAGCGGGTCTGCAAGCTCACCTTCGAGCGGATGCTCGCGGAGCCGACCCTGCTCTACGGGCAGGGCATCGGCTCGAACTACCAGCGGCAGACCGAGACCCTGAGCAAACATTTCCGCCACCCTGGCGGTGCTGCCGCGTCCTCGGCCCCGGCGGCCGAGCGCGGCCCGACGGCGGTGCAACTCGACCTCTACGACCGCACCGGCTGAGCCCGTCGCGCGCGCTCACCCGGCGGATGCCTCGCGTGTTCGGACAGGCTGCATCAGCACCTGCCCCTACCATCAGCCGCGTGCCGGGCGCCGCGGGAGTTCCATCGGGGTCGGGGTTCCGCACCCTGGAATTCTTCGCCGGCATCGGGCTCGTGCGGGCGGCTCTCGAACCGTTGGGCGCCCGCGTGGTGTGGGCGAACGACATCGTGTCGGCCAAGCGTGACGCCTACGCCGCGAACCACGACGCGGCGCACTTTCGGCTCGGCGACGTTCGGGACGTGCGCGCGATCGAGCTGCCTGCGGACATCGAGCTGGCGACGAGCAGCTTCCCCTGCGTCGATCTCTCCCTCGCCGGCAACCGCCGTGGTCTCGAGGGTTTGCAGTCGGGCATGTTCTGGGAATTCGCGCGCGTCCTGGCCGAGATGGGCGCTGGCCGGCCGCGGGTCGTCCTGCTAGAGAACGTCCACGGCTTCGCCACCAGCCACGGCGGGGCGGACCTGACGCGGGCCCTGCGCGAGCTCGCCGCGCTCGACTACTCCTGCGACGTGTTCTCCGTCGACGCACGTCACTTCGTGCCGCAGTCCCGCCCGCGGATGTTCATCGTCGGCATCCGCGGCGCCTTGCCGGCCGGAGCTCGGCGCGGCTCGCCGCCGCTGTCGAGCAGCCGCCCGGCCTGGGTCCGCCGCGTCCACGAGCGGCACGCAAACCTCGGCATGCACCATCTGCCGCTGCCCGAACTGCCGGAAGGCCCGGTCGACCTGTCGCCGATCGTGCAGCGGCTGGGCGCCGACGACGAACGTTGGTGGGACCGTGCGCGGGTCGGGGCGTTCGTCGGATCCCTGAGCGAGGCGCAGCTCGAGCGCCTGGCGTCGCTGCGTGACGCGGAAGCGGTGTCGTACCGGACGGCGTACCGGCGAACACGCAACGGCGTGGCGGTCTGGGAACTGCGCCGAGACGGCATCGCGGGGTGCCTGCGCACGACGGGCGGCGGTTCGAGCAAGCAGGCCCTCGCGGTGCTCGGCAACGGCGACGTCCGGGTGCGGTGGATGACGCCATCGGAATACGCGCGTTTGATGGGCGCCGGCGACTACCGCCTGCGCGGCGCGACGGCGAATCAAGCGCTCTTCGGCTTCGGCGACGCCGTGGTCGTCGATGTCATCCGCTGGATCGGCCAGCACTATCTGCTGCCTACGTTGCGGCCCGATCCAGCAGGCGGTCGTACCCCGGCGTGCGCGCAGGCGTGTTCTCCAGGGCTCGCTACTGGCTTAGGGCACACTTGCCTCGGACGAGATCGGTGAGCCCGGCAACGACTTTGCCCCGTGCGGGTGAGGAAGCGAGGACGCATGGCATCATGGCGAAATCGCGAGGATCGGCCCGGTCTTTCGCCCTCGGCACACCCGGCGAGCTCGGAGAGTCCCACTTTGTCAGCACTGCGCGACGACGTCATAGCCATCGTGAAGCAGCACGGTCTGGAGTATCGCGAGGAACCGTTTCTCCTGGCTTCCGGCGAGCTGAGTCACGACTACATGGACGGCAAGAAGGCTCTGGCAGAAGGTGCAAATCTCCGCCGGGCGTGTGAAGCCATTTTGGAACTGGCGCAGGACGCCGGCGTTCAGTTCGACGCCGTAGGTGGCTTGACGCTCGGGGCGGACGCCTACGCGACGGGAATCGCACTTCTCGCGCAGAAGCGTTGGTTCGTGGTGCGCAAGCAGCCGAAGGACCACGGCAAGGGCAAGCGCATCGAGGGGGCGGAGCTGGCGCCCGGCACGCGTGTGCTGCTCGTCGACGATGTGGTGAGCACGGGAGGCTCGATCCTCGAGGCGCTCGAAGTCGTCCAGGAAACCGGCGCGGACATCGTCTTGGCGGTCACCTTGGTCGACCGCGGCGATGAAGCCGAAGGCAGGTTCCGCGCGCTCGGTGTCCCGTATCGTCCGCTGATTACCTATCGCGATCTTGGGATCAAGCCGGTCGGCAAGATCACAGCTGCTGCGACTGGCTGACCACGGACCGCTGCTCCACAAATCGGCCCGGGTTTCTCAGGATTTGAGCCCTTGCAGCAGGCGAGTGGCCTGGCGCAGCTACGGCCGGCAGTTGACGCAGAACCGGCAGAGACCGGCTGGCAGTCGACGTTGCCACTCATGGATGTGGCTGCACCGGCAAGGATGGTCGTGAACCGGATCGCCCCTATCCGCTGGCCGTTGCAGTCTTCAATCGTCGCGAGAAGTGCCGTCGCCGGACGTCGATGACAGCGCTGCCAAGTGCACCGATGGCGACGCCGGTGACACCTGCTTCGATTACAGCCCGTAGAACTGCCTGTTCTGCTGCGCTCTTACAGGCCGGCGAGTACGGAACTTGGTTGCCGGCATCGATCCCATGAGCGGAGGTGATCTCTAGGTACCAGGCGGCGCACGCGCTGGAGGTCGGGCCGTCCCCAACAGGCTCGCTGCCGCCGAACTGTCGGAAGGCGCAAGCAAACAAGAAGACGCACATTCCCGCGAATCCGACGAGCACTCCTGCCACCACGGAACGGGTCGGACCGGTCGCTCTGTGTGCGGACTTCGAAACGAATATAGCGATGGCAAGTAGAACGCAACCCAGCACAAAAACCCCGAGCATGCCGAGGGCAGCGGAGGCCGACACTGTGAGACCGTCGGCGAGCCGCTCAGATTCTGGCGACATAGGCGGAGGCTACCGATCGAGAGCGGGGAACGTCTGTCGTTGTCCCCAGCAGTTCACACGCCAACGTTGACGAGTGGCCACGATGACGCGGACGTCGCCCTGGCCGCACCGGCGCCTCCGCGACGTGCTCGCCGCCCGCCTGTTCGTGTTCTACGCCTGGTGCGCCGACACCACCATCGACGAGCCGCGCACCTCGCCGGCCCGGTCGAGACCTGGTGGCCCGAGATCGGGGCTTCATCGACACCGGCATCACTTGCCGACGACCAGCTGACCGAGCCGTTCGCGTCGATCGTCTACCTGCGCCGTTGGTGGGGGCCGGAGCCGTTGTACGCAAGAAAGACGGCGGCATCCGGGAACCGGACACCGCCGTCAATAGCCGTGTGTTGGAGCTACTCAAGCCCGTGTTCGACGGTTCGAGCACTCAGAGTTCAAGTAGCAACACCCTGGCGGAGGATAGGGGATTTGAACCCCTGAGGGATCTCTCCCAACCCGCGTTCCAGGCGAGCGCCATAGGCCACTAGGCGAATCCTCCGCCGATGAGGATACGGCCCTAGCCGCCGGGTCGGCGACGTGCCGGCGCGGCCCGTAGACTCGGCCGCCGACCCCCCGTGCGGCGCTCATCCTACGAACCTCCCCAGGGCCGGAAGGCAGCAAGGATAAGCAGGCTCTGGCGGGTGCGCGGGGGGTCCCTCGCGCGCTCGGCGCGTGCGTCCGCGTCGGCTAGCGCGCAGGCGCGTCGAGGCGTGGCGGGTCGTCGGACGCGCGAACTAGTGTCGACGCGTGTCCGACGGAGCGCAGAACCTCGCGCTGTACCGCAAGTACCGGTCGGCGACCTTCGCCGACCTCATCGGCCAGAACCACGTCACCGAGCCGCTGCGCCAGGCGCTCTCCGCGCAGCGGATCAACCACGCCTACCTGTTCAGCGGGCCGCGCGGCTGCGGCAAGACCTCCAGCGCGCGCATCCTCGCCCGCAGCCTGAATTGCGCCCAGGGCCCGACCCCTGACCCGTGCGGCGTCTGCGACTCCTGCCGGGAGCTCGCGCCGAACGGCCCTGGCTCCATCGACGTGATCGAGATCGACGCGGCCAGCCACAACGGCGTCGACGACGCGCGCGATCTGCGCGAACGCGCGTTCTTCGCGCCGGTCCGCGACCGGTTCAAGGTCTACATCATCGACGAGGCGCACATGGTGACGACGGCGGCGTTCAACGCGCTGCTGAAGCTCGTCGAGGAGCCGCCGGACTTTCTGGTGTTCATCTTCGCCACCACCGAGCCGGATAAGGTGCTCACGACCATCCGCTCGCGCACGCACCACTACCCGTTCCGGCTGATCCCGGCGGGCGTCATGCGCGCGCACCTCGAGCGGATCTGCGCTAGCGAGGCCATCGCCGTCGAGCCGGCGGTGCTGCCGCTGGTGGTTCGGGCAGGGGGCGGGTCGGCGCGCGACTCGCTGTCGATCCTCGACCAGCTGCTGGCCGGCGCCGGCGCCGAGGGGGTGACGTATGCGCGCGCGGTCGCGCTGCTCGGCGTCACCGACGGCGCGCTGCTCGATGAGATGGTCGACGCGTTGGCCGCCGGCGACGCGGCTGCCGTGTACGGCGCGGTGGACCGGGTGGCCGAGGCCGGGCACGATCCCCGCCGATTCTCCGTCGACCTGCTCGACCGCTTCCGTGACCTGATCTTGCTCGACGCGGTTCCCGACGCGGGCGAGCGGGGCCTGCTCGACGTGCCGGGCGACCAGCTGAGCCGGATGTCGGAGCAGGCCCTGCGGCTCGGCGCGGCGACGCTGACCCGCTTCGCCGAGATCGTGCACACCGCGCTCATCGAGATGCGCGGGACGACCTCGCCGCGGCTGGTGCTCGAACTGCTCTGCGCCCGGATGCTGCTCCCCGACGCCGCCACCGACTCAGCGGCGCTGCTGCAGCGTCTCGATCGGCTCGAACGCCGGCTGGCCGCGGGCGCCAGCGCCGCGCCGGCCGAACCTGCTGCGCCAGCGGTCGCGCGCGAGCCCAAGGCGGTTCCGGCAGCGGCGCGCGAGCCCGCCCCCGCGGCGGCGCCACCCGCCCGCGCGGCCGCGCGCGAGCCGGCGGCCGCTCCCGAGCCCGCTCCCGAGCCGGCGGCCGCACCCGCACCCGCCCCCGCGGCGGCGCCTGTCGCGGCGGGGGTGCTCGACTCGGCCGCGCTGCGCCGGCTCTGGCCCGAGGTGCTCGACGTCGTCAAGCAAGCCAGCCGGCGCACCCGCGCGCTGCTGGACAACGCGCAGATCAGCGAGGTCGACGGCGAGCTCGTCCGGCTCGCCGCGCCCGGCGCGCTCGCCAGGATGATCGGCGAGGACAGCAACACGTCGGTGCTGCGCGCCGCGCTGACCCGGGTCGTCGGCGGCGAGTGGAAGATCGCGGTCGACGGCGCCGCGCCGGTCCAGTCGTCCGGTCCGCGAGGCGGCGGGCGGCAGCCCGGCGACCCGAACGCCCCGGCGGAGCCCGACCCGCGTGACGACCCGGACTTCGAGCCGGTCGGGGTCGGCGACCGCTCGGCCCCGACGAGCGACCCGGAGACCGAGGCGATCAAGCTGCTGACCAACGAGCTCGGCGCGCGGCCGATCGACGGCTGACCCGCTCGTGCCGACAGCGCCACACGCGCGTCGGCGGTTACCCTGACCGGGACCATCTGGCGTGGTGGACATCCGCAAGCACAGCGAAGGACGGCACGATGGCGCAGCGAGGCGGCTCGTTCGGCGGCGCTCAACCGAACATGCAGCAGCTGATGAAGCAGGCGCAGAAGATGCAGCAGCAAATGGCCGACGCCCAGGCCGAGCTCGCCGCCGCGCAGGTCACCGGCACCGCCGGGGGCAACCTGGTCACCGCCACGCTCAGCGGCGCCGGCGAGCTGCTCGCGCTGACCATCGACCCGAAGGCCGTCGACCCCGACGACGTCGAAACGCTGCAGGACCTCGTCGTCGCGGCCGTCCGCGACGCGCGCCGGGCGGTCGAGGAGCTCACCGAAGAAACGATGGGCCCCGTGACCGGCGGCCTCACCGGCGGGCTCGGCGGCCTCGGGCTGCCGGGTCTCTAGAGTCGCGCGCCGTGTACGAAGGCGCCGTCCAGGACCTCATCGACGAGCTCGGCCGGCTGCCGGGCGTCGGGCCGAAAAGCGCGCAGCGCATCGCGTTCCACCTGCTCGCGACCGAGGCGGTTGACGTCGAGCGGCTGGCCAGCACGCTGCTGCGCGTCAAGAACGAGGTCAAGTTCTGCTCGATCTGCGGCAACGTGGCCGAGGCCGACGTCTGCCGGATCTGCAGCGACCCGCGCCGCGACCTCTCGGTGATCTGCGTGGTCGAAGAGCCGAAGGACGTCGTCGCCGTCGAGCGCACCCGGGAATTCCGCGGCCGCTACCACGTGCTCGGCGGCGCCATCAGCCCGATCGACGGGGTCGGTCCGGACGATCTTCGGATCCGCGAGCTGCTGACCCGGCTGCGCGACGGCGTCGTCACCGAGCTCATCCTCGCCACCGACCCCAACCTCGAAGGCGAGGCGACGGCCACTTACCTCGCCCGGCTGCTGAACTCGATGGGCTTGGTCGTCACCCGGTTGGCCAGCGGGCTGCCGGTTGGCGGCGACCTCGAGTACGCCGACGAGGTGACGCTCGGCCGCGCGTTCTCCGGTCGCCGCCGCGTCGAGTAGCGGGTCCGTGCCGCGCCTACTGTCGCGCCTACTGCCGCGCCGCCTGCCGCATCGCCTGCCGCGCCGGCTCGGCGTCCGCCGCGGGCTCGCGACGCGGCAGGTCGCAACCCTGCAGATCGCGGCGCTCGGCGGTGTCGCGCTGCTGCTCGGCGGCGCGGCCGTGGCCTATGTGGCCTACACCGACGAGGGCGACCCTACGCAGGTGGTGCGCGACTACTTCGCCGCGCTCAGCGCGGGCGACGCGCCGCGCGCGCTGTCCTACGGCGACGTCCCGGGCGGCTCGCACGAGCTGCTCACCTCCGCGGCGCTCGCCGAACAGCAACGCATCGCGCCGCTGACCGGATTCGAGGCGCGGGCGAGCACCATCCACGCTGATCGGGCGAGCGTGCAGGTGCGCTACCGCCTCGGCTTCGCCGGCCGCCCGCAGGACATCGGCACGACGGTGGGTCTGCGCCACGTGGACGGCCATTGGCGTCTCGACCGGGTCGCCGCAACCGGCCAGCTCGCAATCCAGCAGGCCGCCGCCCGGGCTTCCTTGCTCGGCGGCGCCGTGCCTGCGGCGAGTGTGTCGCTGTTCCCCGGCGCGCTCCCGATCGGCTTCGACACGCCGTACTTGCAGCTCGACGCGGTGCACGACCACGTCGAGCTGGCCGACGCCGCGCCGCGCCTCGACGTCCAGGTCAAGGTCAGCGCGCGCGGCAGCCGCGCCGCCCGCGCCGCCGTTGGCGCCGCGTTGCGCGCGTGTCTTGACGGCCGTGGCCCGGTGACCTGCCCGCTGCCCGGCGAGCGATACGTGCCGGGCAGCCTGCGCGGGTCGCTTCGGCTCGACTTCGCGCGCGGCCTGACGGTGTCGGTGCTCGACTCTGCCGCCGGCGTGCTCGAGGTGACTGGGTCGGTGCGCCTGCGGGCGTCTTACCGGCGGCTCGACTTCGACAACGTCGAGTCGGCCGGCCACGGGTCCGTCGAACTGCCGATCCGGTCGGCCGGATACGCGGTCGCGCCGCTGCGGATGTCCTGGGAACAGACGTGAGCCACGCGTCCCGGATCGTCGGCGCGCTTGCCGGCGTGCTGGTGAGCGCGCTGCCGTGCTCGCCGGCTGCGACGTCGACCGCACGGGCGCAGCCGCACACGCAGGCGCTGCGCCCCGCGGGGCAGCGCGCCGTCCCGGCCGTGGCGCCGGGCGCGGTCCCCGGACCGTCCAGCGCGCCGGAATACTGGTTCGACGCTTGGGATGTGCCGCAGCTGTGGGCCGCGGGCGCGCGCGGGCAGGGCGTGACGATCGCCGTGATCGACACCGGCGTCAACGCCGCGCTGCCCGAGCTGCGCGGCCGAGTACTGCGCGGAACCGATCTGGGGACGGGCGGCGACGGGCGGGTCGATCGCGAGGTCGAGGCGTTCGGCCACGGCACCGCGATGGCCTCGATCATGGTCGGCCGGCCGGGAGTGCTCGGCATCCGCGGCCTCGCTCCGGCCGCGAAGGTGCTGCCGATCGCCGTCCCGCTGGCCGGCACGACCGACGCCGAGCGGCCGGACAACCTGCCGAGGGCGGTCACGTACGCCGCCGACCACGGAGCGAAGATCATCAGCATGTCGCTGGGCGGCACCCGCACGCCGGACGCTGATAGCGAGGCGTGCCCGGCCGACGAGCAGGCGGCGATCTTCCACGCGCTGCGCAAGGGCGCGGTCGTGCTGGCCGCGGTCGGCAACACCGGCCCGACGCGCAACACGGTCGAGGAACCCGGCGTCTGCCTCGGCGTCGTCTCCGTCGGCGCGGTCGACGCCACCGGGACGGTGGCGCGGTTCTCCGGCCGGCAGCCGTACCTGACGCTCGTGGCGCCCGGCGTCGACGTGCCGTCGATCGGCCGGATCGCCGGTCAGGCGTTCTCCGGCAGCGGCACCAGCCAGGCGACTGCGCTGACCGCGGCCGCGGCCGCGCTGGTGTGGTCGAAGCACCCCGGGCTGACCAACCGGCAGGTCGTCGCCAGGCTGCTGGCGACCCTCGACGGTCGGCGCACATCGCCCGACCCGGCCTACGGCTACGGCGAGCTGGACGCCGGCAGCGCGGTGACCGCCGCGGTCGCCGCCGACGCGCCGAACCCCGTCTTCGCCACCGCCGAGCCGTTCCTGCGCCGCGCTGAGGCCCTCGCGGCGGACGCGAACGGCGCCGGCCGTCTCGGGCGTGCGCCGCCGCCGGCGACGAGGCGAGGTCAGGGCGCGAGCACCGGCTTGGCGGTGGACAGCGCGAGCCGGCTGACCGACGCGCGAGTTCTGCTCGGCGGCGCGATCGCGCTCGTCGGACTGGCGGTGGCGCTGCTCGCGATCGGCGCGCTGGCCCGCCGCCGCCGCGCGCTCGAGGCGCCCCCGACCGGCAACTTGCCCGCGCTTGGTCGGCTTTCTGGCCGACGACGCGAGGACAAGTTGGCGAGTTAGGCCGAGGTTGACTCGCGGGTTGGGCGGGCGGGCTACCGGGCGGTCAGCCGACGCGCCGCCCGGTTCACCGCGCTGACGACGGCCCGCAGCGACGCCTGCGTCGTCGACTCGCTGATCCCGACCCCCCACAGCACGAGGTCGCCGATCTCGATCTCGAGGTAGGCGGCCGCCTCGGCGTCCCGGCCCGCGGTCAGGGCGTGCTCGGCGTAGTCGAGGACGCGCACGCCGATCCCGCCATAGCCGGCGTCCACGCTGGACAGCGCGTCGCAGAACGCGGACACCGGGCCGTTGCCCATGCCCGACACCGTCTGCTCGGCGCCGTCGACCCGGATCACCGCGGTGATCCGCTCGGTGCCCGAGTCGCTGGTGGACGACAGCCCGACGAGCTCGACGGCGCCGGCGGCGAGGTACTCGGCGGCGAAGATCTGCCACATGAGCGCGGCGTCGACCTCGCCGCCCTCACCGTCGGTGTGCCGCTGGATGACGTGGCTGAACTCGATCTGCAACCGGCGCGGCAGGTCGAGCCTGTGGTCGGACTTCATGATGTAGGCGACGCCGCCCTTGCCGGACTGCGAGTTCACCCGGATGACCGCCTCGTAGGAGCGGCCGACGTCCTTCGGGTCGATCGGCAGGTAGGGGATCTGCCAGCGCACCTGGCCGACCGAGACGCCCTCGGCCGCGGCGCGCCGCTCCTGCTCCTCGAAGCCCTTCTTGATCGCGTCCTGGTGCGACCCGGAGAACGACGTGTACACGAGGTCGCCGGCGTAGGGGTGCCGCTCGTGCACGTCGATGCGGTTGCAGTACTCGGCAGTGCGCCGGATCTCGTCGATGTCGCTGAAGTCGATCATCGGGTCGACGCCCTGGCTGTACAGGTTGAGCCCGAGCGTCACCAGGTCGACGTTGCCGCTGCGCTCGCCGTTGCCGAACAGGCAGCCCTCGATGCGCTGCGCGCCGGCCAGCACCGCGAGCTCGGCGTCGGCGGTGGCCGTGCCGCGGTCGTTGTGCGTGTGGACGGACAGGCACACATGCTCGCGGCGGGTGAAGTGCCGGCTCATCCATTCGATCTGGTCGGCGTAGACGTTCGGCGTCGAGCGCTCGACGGTGCACGGCAGGTTGAGCACGATCTCCCGGCCCGGCCCCGGCTGCCAGACGTCCATCACGCCCTCGCAGATGTCGAGGGAGAAGTCGAGCTCGGTGTCCATGAAGATCTCCGGCGAGTACTCCAGGCCGAACTCGACGCCGCGCAGGTGGATGTCGGCGTATTTCATGATCGCCTGCACCCCGTCGACCGCGACCGCGCGGCACTGCGCGCGGCCGTCGCCGTCGAAGCCGAACACGACGCGGCGGAAGACCGGGGCGGCGGCGTTGTACATGTGGACGGTCGCCTGCTTGGCGCCAGCCAGCGACTGCACGCTGCGCTCGATGAGCTCCTCGCGAGCCTGGGTGAGCACCGAGATGCGGACGTCGTCGGGCACCCGGCCGCCCTCGATGAGGCTGCGGACGAAGTCGAAGTCGGTCTGGCTGGCGGCCGGGAAGCCGACCTCGATCTCCTTGTAGCCCATCCGCACGAGCAGGTCGAACATCGCGTTCTTGCGGGTGGCGTTCATCGGGTCGATGAGCGCCTGGTTGCCGTCGCGCAGGTCGGTGGAGAGCCACCGCGGGGCGGCGGTGATCTGCTTCTCCGGCCAGGTGCGGTCGGGCAGCTCGACCTTCGGGAAGGGCCGGTAGCGGTGGCACGGCATGCCGGAGGGCTGCTGGACGAACGATGAGGTCATGGTCTGCTCCGAGACGATCGGGACGGGAGCGGTCGGCGCAGGTCAGCGGCCCACGGCGAGGGGCCGACCGGCCGGACTGATCGTCCTAACCCAGTGCCTCGCCGCGGCCGCGAAGGAGCAGCGCGCGCGTCATGACGAGGCCAGGTTAGTGGAGCCCGCGAGCGGAATCCACCGCGCCGGGGTCGCCGCGGAGTGGCAGGCTGCCGGCATGGCCATCTCGGGGGGCATGACCAGTCCGCGGATCCACTCGTTCGGCGACGACGCGCTCGGCGAGCACGACGCCGTCGCGCTGGCGCAGCTGGTGCGGGACGGCCAGGTCAGCCCGGTCGAACTCGCCGACGCCGCCATCGCCCGCATCCGCCTGGTCGATCCCGCCCTCAACGCGATCGCCGCCGACCTGTTCGACGCGCCGAGGTTCGCGTCGGCTGACGTCGCCGCCCGCGGCGCGCTCGCCGGCGTCCCGACGCTGATCAAGGACAACACCGATGTCGAGGGCGTCCCGACGAACCACGGCAGCGAGGCGTTCAGCGCGCGACCGGCGAGGCGCGACGGCGCCTACACCGCGCAGTACCTGAGCACCGGCATGACGCTGCTGGGCAAGTCGCGGATGCCGGAATTCGGCTTCAATGCGACGACCGAGTTCCGGACCGGCGAGCCGACGCGCAACCCGTGGCGTGCCGACCACTCGGTCGGCGCGTCGTCCGGCGGCTCGGCCGCGCTCGTCGCGGCCGGCGCGGTGCCGATCGCGCACGCCAATGACGGCGGGGGCTCGATCCGCATCCCGGCGGCGTGCGCGGGCCTCGTCGGGCTCAAGTGCAGCCGCGGCCGGCACGTCGACGGCGAGCAGGCGCGGCGGCTGCCGATCAACATGGTCTCCGAGGGCGTCCTCACCCGGACGGTGCGCGACACGGCCGCGTTCGTCGCCGCAGCCGAGGACCACTGGCGCAACCCGAAGCTGCCGCCGATCGGCCTCGTGCACGGCCCTGCGCGGCGGCGCCTGCGCGTGGGGGTGGTCGTCGAGCCCGTCACCAGGGCGCCGGTCGACGAGCCGACCCGCGCTGCGGTCGAGCGCGTCGCCGCGCTGCTCGAGGACGCCGGCCACGTGGTCGAGCCGATCGAGATCGCGGTCGACCCGCGGTTCCCGGACGACTTCGTGCAGTACTGGGCACTGCTCGCCGACCTGGCGACGTCCACCGGCAAGCTGACCTTCGACCGCTCCTTCGACCGGCGCATGACCGACGGCCTGACCGCGGGACTGCGCTCCCACCACCGCCGACGCCTGGGCCGCACGCCGGGGGCGATCCGGCGGCTGCGACGCGTCGCGGGCGACTGGGCGACGATGTTCGCGCGGCACGAGCTGGTGCTGTCCCCGGTGCTCGCGCACGCGACCCCGCCGCTCGGCTTCCTCGCGCCCGGCGTGCCGTTCGACCAGCTGATCGACCGGCTCGTCCAGTGGGTGTCCTACACGCCGGTGGACAACATCGCCGGCACGCCGGCGATCTCGCTGCCGCTCGGGACCTCCGACGGCGGGCTGCCCGTCGGCGTCCACCTGTCCGCCGCGCACGGCGACGAGCGGACCCTGCTGGAAACGGCGTTCGCGCTCGAGGAGGCGGCCCCGTTCGAGCGCATCTACGCGTGACCCGGTGCGGGTAGTTGCTCGTGACTGCGGACAGCAGCTGCGGAAATCGTTCTCCGACGCGCCGAGGAGCACGAAATCGGTTGTTGTTGACCGACTGGGCTGTCGGTAGCGTTGCCGAGATGAGCGATAAGCGGAACGTCACGAACTTCATCGACGGCTTGCAGGTCGACGCGCAGGACGGCCGACGCGCCGACCTGATCGACCCCTCCACCGGCGAGGTGTTCGGCTCGGCGCCGGTATCCGGCCAGGCCGATGTGGACGCCGCCTACGCCGCCGCCGCCCGCGCGTTCGAGACGTGGGGCGACACGACGCCGAGCGAGCGGCAGCTGGCGCTGTTGAAGTTCGCGTCCGCCCTGGAGGACCGCGCCGAGGACCTCATCGCCGCCGAGTGCGCGAACACCGGCAAGCCGATCGAGCTGATGCGCTCGGAGGAGATCCCGCCCGCGCTGGACCAGATCCGCTTCTTCGCCGGCGCCGCCCGCCTGCTCGAGGGCCGCAGCGCCGGCGAGTACCTGAGCGGCTACACCTCCTACGTGCGGCGCGAGCCGGTCGGCGTCGTCGGGCAGGTGACGCCGTGGAACTACCCGCTGATGATGGCCGTTTGGAAGTTCGCGCCGGCGCTCGCCGCGGGCAACTGCGTCGTGCTGAAGCCGAGCGACACGACCCCGGTCAGCACCGCGCTGATGGCCGAGATCGCCGCCGAGCACTTCCCGCCGGGCGTGTTCAACGTGCTGTGCGGCGACCGCGAGACGGGCAAGGCCGTCGTGTCGCACAAGACCCCGGCGATGGTGTCGATCACCGGCTCGGTGCGCGCCGGCTTCGAGGTCGCCGACGCCGCGGCGAAGGACCTCAAGCGCGTCCATCTCGAGCTCGGGGGCAAGGCGCCGGTGGTCGTCTTCGACGACGCCGATCTCGCTGACGCCGCGGAGAACATCGCGATCGCAGGCTACTTCAACGCCGGCCAGGACTGCACCGCCGCGACCCGCGTGCTCGTCGGCTCGCGCATCGCCGACGACTTCGCCGAGGCGCTCGCCGAGCAGGCCCGCAACACCGTCGTCGGCCCGCCGTCGGAGCCGGACGCGCTGTACGGGCCGTTGAACAACGCCAACCAGCTCGAGCGGGTCGGCGGCATGCTCGACCGGCTGCCCGACCACGCGAACGTGCTCGCCGGCGGCGCGCGGCAGGGCGAGCGGGGCTACTTCTGGCAGCCCACCGTCGTCAGCGGCTTGCGGCAGGACGACGAACTCAGCCAGCACGAGGTGTTCGGCCCGGTCATCACCGTCCAGCGCTTCACCGACGAGGCCGAGGCGATCCGCTGGGCCAACGGCGTCGAGTACGGGCTGTCGTCATCAGTGTGGACGAAGGACCACGGCCGGGCCATGCGGATGACGAAGGCGCTGGACTTCGGCTGCGTGTGGGTCAACTGCCACATCCCGATTGTCGCCGAGATGCCGCACGGCGGGTTCAAGCACTCAGGCTACGGCAAGGACCTCTCGGTGTACGGGCTCGAGGACTACACCCGCATCAAGCACGTCATGCACAACATCGGCGCATAGCCGCATCACGGCGATACGATGCGGTGATGCGAACGACGATCGATTTACCCGACGATCTGCTCGACATGGCCAGGTCACTGGCCCGAAGCCGTCGGCAGACGCTGAGCGAGGTGGTCGCGGACATGATTCGCCGCGGCCTCATGCCCTCCGAGCCCGCGCGCATCGTTCGCAGCGAGAGTGGTTTTCCCGTGCTCAGCGTAGGCGGACGGGTGATCACCGCCGCCGATGTGGCAGCGCTGGAAGAGGAGGAAGACGAGCACCTCTCGTCCTTCATACGACACGACGCCGATGTCGACGCCTAATTCGCAGCGGGTGCTTCTGGACAGCAGCACGCTGATCGCCATCGCGATCACCGAGCACGAGCACCATGCAGCCGCGCTGGGTTGGCTTGGCGACACCCTCTTCGCGACGTGCCCGATTACGCAGGGGGCTTTGGTACGGGCCGTCGTCCGCTCTCCGCGTGGAACAGCTGAGAGCGCGCTCGAGCTGGTCCGGGAAATCTCCGCACTCGACGAACACGAGTTCTGGAGCGACGAGCTCACATTCGCCGACGTCTCACTCGACGGCGTGATCGGGCACCGTCAAGTCACCGACGCGTATCTTGCGCAGCTCGCCCGGCACAAGGACGGGAGGATTGCGACCCTCGACCGGGCGATGGCCGCGGTGCACTCGGACGTTGCCGAGCTGGTGCCTACGTGAGCGGCCGGTCGTGAAACGCGCTGTCGTCGCCGAGCTGGTCGGCAACATCTTCTCCGTCGACGTGCGCGTCGGCGACCGGATCGCCGTCGGCGACATCGTCGTGGTGCTCGAGTCGATGAAGATGGAGATCCCGGTGCTGGCCGAGCACGCCGGAGTGGTGCGCGAGGTGGCGGTGTCCAAGGGGGACGTGGTCATGGAAGGCGACACGCTCGCCGTGATCGAGGAGTCGTAGATGGCGGTCGAGCAGAGATGACGGTCGAGCAGAAGCGCGTCGTGGCCACCGAGATCCCCGGCCCGAGGTCGGTCGAGCTGCACGCCCGCAAGAACGCGGCGGTTTCGGCCGGCGTGGGCACGACGCTGCCCATCTACGTCGAGCGGGCGGGCGGGGCGATCGTCGTCGACGTCGACGGCAACCAGCTGATCGACTTCGGCTCGGGCATCGCGGTGACGTCGGTCGGCAACGCGGCGCCGCGGGTGGTCGAGCGGGTCCGCGAGCAGGTCGCCGACTTCACCCACACCTGCTTCATGGTGACGCCGTACGAGGAGTACGTCGCGGTCGCCGAGCTGCTGAACGAGCTGACGCCGGGCGAGCACGAGAAGCGGTCGGCGCTGTTCAACTCCGGCGCCGAGGCGGTCGAGAACGCGGTCAAGGTGGCGCGCTCGGCGACCGGGCGCAGCGCGGTCGTCGCCTTCGACCACGCCTACCACGGCCGCACCAACCTGACGATGGCCCTGACTGCGAAGAACATGCCGTACAAGCACCACTTCGGGCCCTTCGCCGGCGACGTCTACCGAGTGCCGATGGCCTACCCCTACCGCTGGCCGACCGGCCCGGACAACTGCGCAGACGAGGCATTCGCGACGTTCGTCGAGATGACGCACGCGCAGGTCGGCGAGGACAACTGCGCCGCGGTGCTGATCGAACCGATCCAAGGCGAGGGCGGCTTCGTGGTGCCGCCGCCCGGCTTCCTGCCCCGGGTCGCCGAGTGGTGCCGCGAGCACGGCATCGTGTTCATCGCCGATGAGATCCAAACGGGCTTCTGCCGCACCGGCGACTGGTTCGCCTGCGAGGCCGAAGGCGTCGTCCCCGACCTGATCACCACCGCGAAGGGCATCGCCGGCGGCCTGCCGCTGGCCGCGGTCACGGGCCGGGCCGACCTCATGGACGCGGTGCACAGCGGCGGGCTGGGCGGCACGTACGGCGGCAACCCGGTGGCGTGCGCGGCGGCGCTCGGCGCGATCGAGACCATGCGCGAGGAGGATCTCGTCGGCGCGGCCCGGCGGATCGAAGCGGTGATGCGGCCCCGGCTGGCGGCGCTCGCGTCCAGGCACCCCGCTATCGGCGACGTCCGCGGGCGGGGCGCGATGCTGGCCGTGGAGCTGGTCGAGGCGGGCACCAAGAACCCGGATCCGAACCTGACGGCCGCCGTGTCGCGCGCCTGTCACGCGGAGGGCCTGATCACGCTGACCGCGGGCACGTTCGGCAACGTGCTGCGCTTCCTGCCGCCGCTGGTCATCGGCGCGGACCTGCTCGCCGAGGGCCTGGACATCCTGGACGCCGCCTTCGCCGCCTCCGCTGCCTCCTGAATCTCGCCTTCCCCCACGCGATGATCTCGGCCGGACCACGCGCTGGCGCACGGTCCGGCCGAGATCATCGGGGAACGGCGTGGGCGGTCCCGGTATCCTGGCCTTTCGCGCCGTCGTGAGTGTTTCTTGGGGTGTCCCGCAGTGAGCTTGGTCGTGCAGAAGTACGGCGGCTCGTCCGTCGCCGACGCCGAGCGGATCAAGCGGGTCGCCGAACGGATCGTCGCGACCAAGCGCGACGGCCATGACGTCGCCGTCGTCGTCTCCGCGATGGGCGACACGACGGACGAGCTGATCGACCTCGCCGAGCAGATCGTGCCGGTGCCCGAGGGCCGCGAGTTCGACATGCTGCTCACCGCCGGCGAGCGCATTTCCATGGCGCTGCTGGCGATGGCGATCAACTCCCTCGGCTACCGGGCCGAGTCGTTCACCGGCTCGCAGGCCGGCGTGCTCACGACGTCGGTGCACGGCAAGGCGCGCATCGTCGACGTCACGCCCGGCCGGATCGAGGCCTCGATCGCGCAGGGCAACATCGCGATCGTCGCCGGGTTCCAGGGCTTCTCGAAAGAGACGATGAACATCACGACGCTCGGCCGCGGCGGATCGGACACCACCGCCGTCGCGATCGCCGCCGCCTTGCACGCCGACGTCTGCGAGATCTACACCGACGTCGACGGCGTCTACACCGCCGACCCGCGCATCGTGCCGAACGCCCGCCGGCTCGAGACGGTGACGTTCGAGGAGATGCTCGAGCTTGCCGCCTGCGGGGCGAAGATCTTGCACCTGCGCAGCGTGGAGTACGCCCGACGGCACAGCCTGGCGATGCACGTGCGGTCGTCCTTCTCCACGAGGCCAGGCACCACCGTCCAGGGATCGATCGAGGAGTTGACCGTGGAACAGGCGATCATCAGCGGCGTCGCGCACGACCGCAGCGAGGTCAAGGTCACGGTCGTCGACGTCCCGGACAAGCCCGGCGAGGCCGCCGCGATCTTCCGCGAACTGGCGGCCGCCGAGATCAACATCGACATGATCGTGCAGAACATCTCCACCGGAGGCACCGGGCGCACCGACGTCTCGTTCACGCTGCCGGCGACCGACGGGGCGACCGCGCTGGCCGCGCTCAAGCGCATCCAGGGGCGGATCGCGTTCTCCGACCTGCTCTATGACGACCACATCGGCAAGCTGTCGCTGATCGGCGCCGGCATGCGCTCGCACCCGGGCGTGTCCGCGCGCTTCTTCACCGCGCTCGCGGACGCCGGCATCAACGTGGAGATGATCTCCACCTCGGAGATCCGGATCTCCGTGGTCTGCCGGGACACCGACCTGGACGCCGCGGTGCGCGCCGTCCACGACGCGTTCGAACTGGGTTCGGGCGACGAGCAGGCCGTGGTGTACGGCGGCACCGGCCGATGAAGGTCGGGGTGATTGGCGCGACCGGGCAGGTCGGCGCGATGATGCGGCGAATCCTCGCCGAGCGGTCGTTCCCGATCGACGACATTCGCTTCTTCGCCTCCGCCCGATCCGCCGGGACGACGCTGTCCTGGGAGGGCGTCGACGTCCGGGTGGAGGACGCCGCCACCGCGTCCGCCCAGGGGCTGGACATCGCGCTGTTCTCCGCCGGCGGCGCGACGAGCAAGGAACTTGCGCCGAAGTTCGCCGCCGCCGGGGCGACGGTGATCGACAATTCCTCCGCCTGGCGGATGGACCCCTATGTGCCGCTGGTCGTCGCCGAGGTGAACGGCGAACTCGTGCGTGACGCCCCCAAGGGCATCATCGCGAACCCGAACTGCACGACGATGGCCGCGATGCCGGCGCTCAAGCCGCTCCACGACGAGGCCGGCCTGATCCGGCTCGTCATCTCGACCTACCAGGCGGTGTCCGGTTCCGGCGGGGCCGGCGTGGCCGAGCTCGAGACGCAGCTGCGCGCGGCCGGCGACAAGGCGGCCGAGCTGACCTTCGACGGCTCGGCGATCGCGCTGCCGGAGCCGCAGAAATACGTCGCGCCGATCGCGTTCAACGTGCTGCCGCTGGCCGGCTCGATCGTCGACGACGGCGACTACGAGACGGACGAGGAGAAGAAATTGCGCAACGAGTCGCGCAAGATCCTCGACATCCCCGGCCTGCTGGTGTCCGGCACCTGTGTCCGGGTGCCGGTGTTCACCGGGCACTCCTTGTCGATCAACGCCGAGTTCGCCCGGCCGCTGTCGGTCGAGCGCGCGCGGGCGCTGCTCGCTCGAGCGCCCGGCGTCGAGCTCAGCGACGTGCCGACCCCGCTGCAGGCGGCCGGCCGCGACCCGGCGTTCGTGGGCCGGCTGCGGCAGGATCCTGGCGTGCCCGACGGCCGCGGACTGGCGCTGTTCGTCAGCAATGACAACCTGCGCAAGGGGGCTGCGCTGAACGCGGTGCAGATCGCCGAGCTGCTGCTGAGCTGAGGCGCTGGTCAGCTCTGGGTCGCGGCTGGCGCGTTCCACTCGAACGGCGCCATCTCGCGCAGCACCCGCCGTCGGCGGTTGCGCGGCAGGTGGTCGATATAGAGCATTCCGCGCAGATGGTCGGTCTCGTGCTGCAGGCACCGCGCGAAATAGCCGCTGCCGGCGACCTCCACCGGCGTGCCGTGCATGTCGAGGCCGCGCACCGTGGCCCGGTCAGCGCGGGCCAGCTCGTGGTACGGGCCGGGGACCGACAGACAGCCCTCGTCGCCGCTCACCTGCGCGCCCGCCGTCTCGATGGTCGGGTTGACGACATGGCCGCGGGCCCGCCCGCCACTGCCGTCCGGACAGTCGTAGACGAACACCGCGAGGCCGACGCCGATCTGCGGTGCGGCCAGCCCAACGCCCTCGGCGACCGCAAGCGAGGCGAAGAGGTCCTCGACCAGGCCGGCCAGCTCGGCGCCGAAGTCGGTCACCTCGCTCGCCGCCGAAGCGAGCGTCGGGTCGCCGACCATGACAATTTTCGGTGGAACGATCTTCGGTGGAACGGCCTTCGGTGGAACGGCCTTCGGTGGTTCGGCTGGCATGTCGTCGTCTCGCAGGCTCGGCGATGAGGGACGGGGATGAGGGGCGCGAAGTGGCGAGATTAGCAACGCCGCAGCGCCGGCGACACGAGCGCGCATCAAGCGTCACCAAACTCGCGCGTTCTCGTTGGAGTCTGCAGAACGACAGTGACGGCGGCCAGGGCCGTGGATCGACGCGCGTCGGGGGACGCATCGATCCGGCCCGGCCGCTGTCGTCTCAGAGCCGGTGCCAAGCCAGACAAAGCAGGCCATCTCCGGCATTCTGCGCTCTTGCTGCGAACAGCATAAAACTGTCTTGGCCGTAAAGCGGATGTGTGTTAGCGTCCTTAAATTGCCAGGCTGTAGGTCGTGTATTGGGGACACGCGGGCCTGTGACCTTGGGGAGCAATTCACACATGCAGTTCGCAATTTCTCGCGCCGTCAAGCGCCTGTTGATCGCCCTGCTCACCGTCTGCGCCTTCGTCGGCCTCGCGGTCTCCGCCGCCTCGCCGGTTGACGCGGCCGCCCGGCCCAGCATCAGCAAGATCTCCGACTCGACCGGCTCGACCTCCGGCGGACAGCGGATCACCATCTACGGCCACAACTTCCGAAGCGTGAAGTCGGTCAAGTTCGGCAAGAAGGCCGGCAAGTCGGTGAAGGTGCTCTCGTCCAAGAAGCTCCAGGTCACCACCCCAGGCCACGGCCGCGGAAAAGTTCGGGTCAGCGTGCGGACCGGATCCGGCACGAGCCCGTCGGTGAAGAAGGACACGTTCACCTACGCGTTCCCGCCGAGCATCACCAAGATCTCGCGCAACTTCGGCCCGACAAAGGGCGGCGGCTCGCGGATCACGATCAGCGGCCACAACTTCCACCGCGGTCTGACCGTCAAATTCGGCGGGGTCAGAGGCAAGAAGGTCAAGTACATCTCCCGCAAGAAGCTGCAGGTCACCGCTCCGAAGCACGGCGCCGCCATGGTCGACGTCCGGGTCTCGACCTCGTACGGCACGTCCAAGAAGGCGAAGGCCGACCACTACACCTTCGCCACCCGTCCGACCATCAGCTCGGTCAGCCCGAACGTCGGCTCACCGGCCGGCGGCGCGCGGGTGACGATCCGCGGCACCAGCTTCGCGCACGTCAAGAGCGTCGCGTTCGGCACGACGACGGCGACGAGCATCAGCAACCCGAACGCCACCACGCTCGTCGTCACCACGCCGAAGCGCGCCGCGGGCGCCACCAACGTCTACGTGCGCAACACCTACGGCACGTCGACGGCGTCGGCGCGCACGAATTTCCGGTTCGCGGAAGTCGGCGTCACCAACTTGAAGATCGTCGCGAGCGTGGGGAACGACGCGCTGACCTGGACGCCACACAACGGCAACCCGTCTTTCGCCCAAGTGATCATCAGGCGCAATGCCAGCACCACCGCGCCGACCTCGCCGACCGACGGCACGCTCGTTGCGACGTTGCCGGCGAGCAGAACCTCCTACACGGACACCACAGTCGGTAACGCTCCTCGATACGCATACGCCGCGTTTGCCGCCAACAGCGCGAGTGATTACGCGTCGCCGGCCATCGCGACCGCGATCCGGCCAGGTGCAATCCTGGAGCGGACATCGTCGAACGTAACCGCGGACAAACTGCCGACGGTGCAGATCGCGGGAGACGGCTCACCCACCGATCTCGACGCCTATCAGGACGCCGTCGCGTGGTCCCAGGTGATCATCGGCAACACCGTGTACGTGGGCGGCAGCTTCGCGAACGCGTACGGCGCCGGGGAAATCCCGCCGTCGACCAGCAATCCGACGGGCACGAACTTCTCGCCGACTCCGCGCGCGAACCTGCTCGCCTACAACCTCAGCACCGGTAATTTGATCACCGGCTTCGCGCCGACCACCAACGCGCAGGTGCTGTCCGTCGCGAAGTCGCCGAACGGATCCGTCCTGTACATCGGCGGGGACTTCACCACGGTCAACGGCGTGAGCCGCTCCCACATCGCAGCGCTCAACCCCACGACCGGCGCACTGATCACCGGCTTCGACGCGAGCGCAGGTGCGCAGGTGCGCTCGATCGCGGCGACCGCGTCGACGGTGTACGCCGGCGGCCAGTTCACCTCTGCCGGCGGCCACGCGCACAGCCGAGTCGCCGCGTTCGCCGCATCGACCGGCGCCGTCACGGCGTGGAACGCCAGCGCTGACAACACCGTGTACGCGATCTTGCTCGCGCCGGGCGGCACGAAATTGATCGTGGGCGGCAACTTCCTGAACCTTAACGGCGCCCCGGCATACGGCGTCGGCGCGGTCAGCGCCGCCACCGGCGCGTCGGTGCCATGGAAGATCAACGCCACGCTGCGCGACTACGGATCGAGCAATCCGGGCGAACACAATGGATCTGCCACGGACACGTTGTCGACCGATGGCACGAACGTGTACGGCGGGGGTTACAACTTCAGCAACCGGCAGGTCGGCCGCTACGAGGGCGCCTGGTCGGCCAGGCCGAGCGACGGCTCGATGAACTGGTTCGAGGACTGCCACGGCGACACCTACGGCGTGCAGCCGATCGGCAACACCGTCTACACCGTGAGCCATGCGCACGACTGCCAGCGCGACGGCGGCTGGCCCGACGAGCGGTTCGCGCGCAGCATGGCGTTCACCAACTCGGCGACGGGACAGTTGCTGCACAAGAACTACGGCAGCATCACCAACGGGCCGTACCAGGACTTCGGCGGCTTGCCGGCGCCGTCCATCATCAACTGGTTCCCGCAATTCCTCACCGGTACGGCGACCGGCCAGGGCCAGGCGGCTTGGACGATCACCGGCAATGCCACCTACGTGGTCGAGGGCGGCGAGTTCCCCGGGGTCAACAACCAGCAGCAGCAGGGCCTGGTGCGGTTTGCCGTGCCCGGCACCACGGGTGTGCCGCCGTGCAGTGGCTGCGTCGGCCCGCAGGGCCCGCGCATCTCCGACAGCACGTCGTCCAACCAGACGTGGGTGCCGACCTGCCAAGTTTCGGGCAGCACCAACCGCGTCACCTTTCCCGGGCTCTTCGACCGCGACGACCGCAACATCGCTTACACCGTCACGAGGACCGGTGGTGCGGGCGGTACTGTCACGGCAACGTTCGGCGGGCTGCAGGAATCCGAATTCTGGCGAGAACCCGCTTTGTTGTGGAATGACACCGACTACGCCGCCAACACGTACACGTACACCTTGAACGCGACTGATCCGGACGGCAACGTCGCGCACGGCGCGCCCACGCCGTGCTAGACCGGGCTGAGTGACGTGCTCCGGCCGTCTTGCGCACCTGCGCGAGGCGGCCGGTGCACGTCTGCGGGTCACGTGACCGGCCTTGCGGGCGGTCGAGCGGCTGAGAGGTTGGCCGTCCACCGGCGATGCGCGAAACCGGGCGCGTCTTCCTGGCGGTGCTGCGCCGGCCGCCGGACGGCCGGGCTGCGGCCGTCTTCCCCGTCCTGCCCGAGGGCGAGTACGAGTTGTGGCTTCGCCGGCCGAGCCGACCGCGCTGACCGTCGTCGCCACCGGCGGCGCGGCGGCCGCCGCCGACTGGCCGAGTGGGGCGACGAACGTCGGGCGAGCCCAGGCTGATGACCATGGGTCGACCTCGAGATGAGTAAATGGTCGGGGTCCTACGTAAGTACTCGAACTTTGCGGTGCTTCCGGGAATCCCCGAGATTGCTGGGCCAGAGGAACCTGTGACGCTCGATGAGCAGGCTGCTGGTGAGGCGATCGGCGCTGATTCGGTCTCATCGGAGCGTGATGCGGGAGCTCCCCGGCTTGTCATCACCGGTTCGCTACGTCGTGCGGTCACCGATCGCTACGAGGCGGGTGAGTCGGCCGCCTCGATCGCCCGGACGCTGGGCATCAGCAAGACGACGGTGCTCAGCATCCTGAAATCGGGCGGCGTGCCACTACGGCATCCCCGGCTGACGGCTAACGAATGTGCCGAGATCACCGAGCTGTACCAGGCCGGCGTCAGCCAGGTGGAGATTGCCCGGAAGTTCGACCGGGACCCGGGCAACATCTGGCACGTGCTGGAGCGGGCGGGGTTGGTGGGACGAAAGCCCTAGGCCGCAGTGTCCTCGACATGGCTGCCGTCGGAAAGGGGTAGTGGCTGCGGCTGGTCCCTGCCCTCGACGACGTCGAGCACGATCTGCAGCAGCTTGAGTGGATCGATGCTGCGGACGCCGGCTACGGTGATCCGGCCGTGGTCGCGAACAGGATCATCCTGCCATTGCGACCACATAGTCACCTCACAGAGAGTCCGGTAGTTTGCCGTTGCCGATCACAAAACGGGGAGCGGGGACATGGACGAAGAAGAAGCAAAACAGTTGCAAGCCGAGCTGTTGGCGAAGTTCAAGACTCTGCCCAAGGAACAGCAGCGGTCTCTCCACGCGGAGCAGGTTCCAGCCATGAATGACACGCCGCTAACGATCGTTGACGCAACGACGAAGCGACGTATCTGGGTCGGAATATTCGGCATTCTCGGCCTGGCCCTAATTGGTGCGCTGCTTTTGATCCTGCGGAGCTACTCAATCGACCTGAAGACGACTACTGGCGCAGGCAACAGCGCCGTCACGGCCATTACCCATCCGGATGTATCGGCCGCATGGGCTCTTGCTGCGGCCGTCGTTTCCGGAGTTGTTGGACTACTCGCACCGACGCCTGTCGGCTCCAAGTCGGACTCGTAGCACGCTGTCGATTCGAGGCAAACGGTCAAGACCAGCAGGTTCGACTCTTCGTAGCGGCGACCGTGTCGGGCGCAAGTTGTAGCTAGCGCAACCTCACTGCCCGCTGCAGAGCGCTGGAGTGTTTAGGGCCGGCCAAATCAAGCGACTGGCCCCTTAGGCCGGTCACGGAGCCTTACTCCACACGCGCAGGACTGCGAGTTTGACTCCTTGGCGGTACGCTCCACGCCTCGAATGCACCCGGTAGGGAGAGTCAAGTGCCGCAAGCCCGGCTCTGTGACTGGCTTTCCAAGACGACCAGCCAAGACCGCTGGCCGAACTGGATCTGGGCGCTCGGCGGCCGAGTGGTTGAGGACCCAGCGAGCGCCGTCGATGGCGCGGCAGCCACCGTGCGGATCGACGTCATCGGCTACCGCCTCCGTGCCGGCAACATCGAGTCCGCCGCCGAACTAGCCCTTTTCCGGCACTACGTCGTCACCGGGTACTAGTCGAGCCTGAGCAACATTGGCATGTGCTGAAGCGGGCGGGGCTGGTGGGACAGAAGCGTTAGATAAGCCTTAGCGCTCTTGTGCAATCTTTTGCTCGACGCGCGCGATTCCGAGGTCGGTAATGAGGTACTTGTCGCCTCGCTTCACTATCTCGCGTACTTCGCCGCTGGCCAGTTTCGCGATCGCCGTGCGCACACCACTCGGCGCTTTCGGAATTACCGCACACAAGTCGCGTGACTGCAGGCCGCCATCGGCGAATAGGAGATGCGCCAGGACCTCCTCCTCATTCGTGAAAGTCGTCGACTGCAGTAGTGCCGTTTCGCCATAGATGCGCATGAGCGGCTGAGGAAATCGAGACAGACTGCGGACGAGCTCGGCTAAGTCATCCGGCTTGAACGAGCCGAAAACACGGAGGATTTCGGCAAGCACCCACCGCACGGACTCCAGAATGAAGCGAGAGTCGAGTTCATTAGCAGTGTAGGTGGGTGACACATGCACCGCGCCGCGCTGGCTGCGCAGCTTATAGATCGCACGGATGACCTTGGCCAAGTGGATGGCACCCTGCGGCTCGGGGTAGCTGTGGGAGACCTGGTTGTTGTCCACGTACTTGAGACAGTCGTCGACCCCTTTCTTCAGTGAAAGGTTCTGCGAGTCGCTGGCGTAGACGATGCGGGCGGCTACCTCTGCGAACCGTCCGCCGTCCAGCTCGGTGTACTTCCACTTGCGAAGCGAAAAGGTCTCTTCGATGGAGACGGCTTCGTCGATGAGTTGCTGCGCTAGCACGGAGTCAATGGCCTGAGCCAGGCTGGTGACGACGTCGTCGGTCTTCACGACTCAGCTTTCGGCGCAGCTAAGGCTGCCAGTGCTTGCTCGCCTTGAGGCGTGATACGAATCTTGCCAGTCTGCGTAGACCTGTTAACGTGGTTTGACCGCCGGGCGGTCGTGAAGGCACTATTGACGTTGTTCGTAGCGATCCCCGCGCCGAGGTAGTCGGTAATCCAGACGACCTCACGGTTAGTGAGACCATCGAGACCAAGCGTCTTGGCAAGCTTCAAGACCCACAGGAACTGGTCCTTACGACCGGTCAACCTGACGAAGTCCGGGATGCCATCGAGCGATGACGGTATCGGGTCGACATCCTTGAAGGCCTCTGGAACCTCGGCAGGCTTCCGCGGTCGCCGCGTGCCGCCACTTTTGGGGCTGCTATTGGGCTTGCGAGCTGACTTCGACTTGGTGAAACCCTCCTTGAGCGCCGCAGCGCCCTTTGCGGTGATGTAGTACTCGCCGCTGATGTCC
Organism: uncultured Jatrophihabitans sp.; assembly: GCF_964251945.1. Lineage (GTDB taxonomy): Bacteria > Actinomycetota > Actinomycetes > Mycobacteriales > Jatrophihabitantaceae > Jatrophihabitans. The sequence goes on along the minus strand of NZ_CAXULP010000003.1, from coordinate 168,260 downwards.
GCCTCGTCCGCCCAGCCGTTACGGACGACGACGTCGAAGTCGCGGTTGAGATTCTTTGGAGTTGCCTCCCGGGCGCGACGAAACAGCGGGCGGATGTCATCAAGGGTGAACGTGTCCTTGCCTTCGTCCAGGATCGAGCCGGCGAAAGTCAATATCTTCTCAGGATTGGTTCGGGCGCCGGCGGCTTCAAGTGCTTCTCGTGGGTTGGCGGCAGCCGCGCCCCGTGGGTTGGCGATCTGAGCCGGAGCGAGCCGCGTCGCCGCGGCCGGCATCATGCCGGCGTTTCCGCCAGTAGATGAGTCGATGAAGGCGATGATTTGGGCCGCCTGGTTCAGCGTTATCTCGTCCTCGTAAGACAGTTTTCCTGAAATAACTATTTTGATTGGTCTGACGATCTCGTCCACTTGCCGGTCCTCCACTTGTTTGACTCTCATTTTACGCCAATGTAGCTATGTAGTACATAACTACGCAAGCGTAAGCGATATGAGCTGGACTGACCGCAGTAGCAAGGGGGCGTCGCGCTCGATCACGATGACTTCGTCTGCCAGTCGAGGTGCGCTGGACGCGAGCAGCCCTCGACGTCGACGTGCACGCCGCCGGTGAGGCAATCGGGGCTGATTCGATGTCGTCGGAGCGTGCGGCGCGAGGCTCCCGGGCGTTGGCCACCGGGCGCTCCGACGGGCGGCATCCGATTCATCGAGGGACTGCCCGGTAGCCGCACTGACCGCGCGGATCCACAGTCGTTACGCGATCGTTATCAAAGTACGTACGTACATATGCTAGAGTACTTACGTACCGCCGGGTAGTACGCGGAACTGCTGATGCGACTCCAGGTAAGAGGCTCCAGCAGTCACCGCGACTACCCGCTTCGTGACACAACGCGATTGTACGCGGTATTGGCCGACATTGGAGGAGCGTCCCCACGTACGGGACAGGCCTCCAATGTCGGACACAACAACTAGCAGGAAGTTTTCTAGATGGCTACGGGTCCTGGGCGCAGAGGCGGGTTAACTTTTCCGGCGTTGCGCGGACGTATGGGTACACGGGACTATTTCGTGATAGTCCTGCCGCTCTCAGTGGTGCCACGCTTGCTGCCGGCTCCGGAAAGCTCGAATTTGCCGCCGGAGGCGCGTGCGCAGCGGCAACTCAACGCGCGCCGCGTGCCCGACATCGCTCGATATATCTTGAGCCATGAGGACGAGTGGCTGTTCTCAAGCCTCACTGCTTCTTACCCGGAAGACTCGGCTACATTCACGCCCGACAAGGACAATCCCGACATGGGAATGCTGCATCTAGATCTAGACGCAGAACTCCTCATAAACGACGGTCAGCACCGGCGCGCAGCCATCGCGACCGCGCTGCGAGAAGATCCCACGCTCGGGTCACAGCAAGTCAGCGTGGTCCTGTTCCCCGGGGAGACTCTTGAGCGCAATCAGCAGATGTTCTCGGATCTCAACCGCACCGTTCAGAAAACGTCGCGATCCCTCGACATCATGTACGACCACCGCGACCCGTTGAACCAGATCACACTCGCAGTGAGCGAACGCGTGACCCTTCTTCGTGGGCGCGTCGAAAAGGAAGCCATCTCTCTGTCGGTGCGTTCTGCCAAGCTGATCACTGTCTCCGCGCTTTACGACAGCCTTCAGCAGCTGCTAGGGGAAGTCAGTGAATCGACCTCAGAGCTCGCTCTAGAGCGACACGAAGAGGTGGCGGTCGAATACTGGAATCGACTCAGTAGCTGCATTCCCCAGTGGTCAGAGGTGGCAAATAACCAACTTCGTCCGGCCGAGCTACGCATGGAGTACGTATCTGGCCACAGCGTCTTCTTTTTTGCCATCGGAACCGTCGGACGAATACTTATGTCGCAGGGAGGAGGCTTGGATCTGCTCGAGCGGCTCGCCGAGATAGACTATCGGCGAGTGAACAAAGAGTGGCAAGGAATTTGCATGCTTGGCCCGGACATAGTTACCAGGCGACAAACCCGTTACGCCTTGAGGCAGATGATTCTGTTCAAGATCGGCGCTTCGCCTGAGCCGCCCGAGAAGGTGCTTTGACGCGGAGCTGTCAGGTCTAACGGTTCCCTGTGTAGGTTGAGCTGTTCGTCGCCCGCGCGCCGACAGTCGCCGACAGTCTGTGGGCCCGGTGCGCCGCCGGCTAGTGTCGGTGGCTGCTGCTAAACCACACTGCTGTAATTTAAAGGCGACGAGCAACCGACAGGGGGCCGCGATGCTGGTGGTGTCAGGAAGATGACCATGACGGCCATCGACCTCTTCTCTGGCGCAGGCGGGGGCAGCCTCGGACTTGTCCAGGCCGGTTTTGATCTTCGGTTCGCGGTCGAGATGGACCGCGACGCAGCCCTCACCCACCACCGCCATCTGCCGGGCCGGACCCTTCAGACGGACATCCGGGACTTAGCTCCGGGGAAGCTTCTCGACGCCGCCGGCGTGGGTGTCGGTGACCTCGACCTGCTGTTCGCCGGGCCGCCGTGCCAGGGCTTTAGCATGATCGGGCCGCGGCAAATCTCCGATCTGCGCAATTCACTGTTCCGCGAGGTGCTCCGGGTCGCCGAGGTCATGCGACCGCGCGCTGTCGTCATCGAGAATGTGCCGGGCCTCGTAACGCTCGCGGACGGTCACTACCTCTCCGGCATCCTTTCGGGCCTAGCCGACCTCGGCTACCACGCCGCCTGCGCCGAGCTACTGGCGGCGCAATACGGCGCACCCCAGATGCGATGGCGACTCGTCATCATCGCTTGGCGCAGCGATCTCGACATCCCCCACGGCTTCGGATTTCCGACGCCAAGTCACGGTTCAGCGGGTATCGGCGAGCTGGTCTCAAACGTCACCATCCCTGAGCAGGCCTACGCGGGCTTGATCAACACCCGTGAGGCCATCGGCGACCTGCCGGCCATCAGCGCGGGCCAGGTCGAGGACTATTACGTCGGACCGGCGCGGCTTCCGTTCCAGCAGCAAGCTCGCACGCTGCTCGGTGGCACCCCCATGAGCAGACACGAGTTGCACGACCACTACTCAGCAGCGCTCGGCCGAGACACGCTCGCCCGGCTTCAGCACCTGGACCCCGGTCAGGACTGGCGGGACCTCCCGTTCGATCTGCTGCCGGGCAGCATGAAGCGTGCGCTGCGCAAGGACCACACCCGCCGCTACCGGCGTATGACCTGGGACGGCGTCCCACGTTCGATCATCACGCGGTTCCGGGATCCAAAATCCGGCGAGTACACCCACCCGGAGCAACACCGCACCATCAGCATCCGGGAAGCCGCCCGCATCCAGGGCTTTCCTGACTGGTTCTCGTTCGCCGGAGCGAACACGAGCAAGTACACCCAGGTCGGCAACGCAATCCCCGTGCCGCTCGCTCGCGCTATCGCCGGCGAGGTCGCCGCCTGTCTCGGCGGAATGGACGGCCGAGCGCGCCTCCTAGACCCGTTCCGGCGACGCCCGAACCCGATGCTTGGCCGGTTCGGCGAGCTGGCGGAGCGCGCAGCGGCGTGACGGTTCCCGGCGACCCTGGACCGTCCCGTGGGACGCAGCGCGCGGTCGAGCGCGAGGAACGTGCGGCGCATCAGGCGGCCGAGCGAGTAGCCGCAGCTCAGCAGCGTGAGCTTCTACGGCCACACGTCGCCGAATGGTTCGGTCACCGCGTGTTCCCTGCCGTGGCGAGTGGTGCACAGGCCCGCGCGGATCAGCTCTCGCAGACCTGTCCATTCCTCTCGCGTGTTGCTGAGCGCACCACCCAGTGCATCAAGAGCGAGAACAGCAAAGGCGTCTGCACGATCAGCGCCGGCAGCAACGGCCCGCGGCAAGATTGGTTGGTTTGTCCGCACCGCGCCCTGGACGACGTCCTGCTGGACACGATGGTCAAGCGACTCTTCGGCATAGCGCCCGACGTCAAGGTCGGCATCATCCCCGTCACCAACCTTGCCGTGCCAGCAGTCCGCGACCGCCTAGTCGAAGCGGTGCAAAACCCGGCGGCTCCGAGGCAGTTCATCACGTTCCAGCAGTACTTCGGCGGCGAGATCAGCCTGCCGCGCTCACCAGCGAGTCCTGAACTGTCGTTCGATGCGACCGTTGTTGAGGTCGTGGCTGACCCCGACGGGCCCGAGAATGCCGTCCGCCTCGACCGCTACGGCGTAATCGAGATGCAGACCACCGATACGCACGGCTCCTATCGGCATGCGGTGGAGGCGTTGCGCAGCGCGCTCGACCTCCACGGCAGCGACTTCGCGGAGCAGATCGCCGCGCATCCTGAGTGGCCGGGTCGCCGGGTCGAGGGGCCCAACATCAGCAACGTCTTCAAGCGGACCTTCTACCAGGTCATGTTTAAGTTTCAGATCACTAAGCGCTCGTCTTCGGCGGGGTGCATCCTGGCGCTGCCCCGCCCTGTCTGGGACAGCTGGCTGCCGTTCCTCGGCAACCCGCAGATCGTCAACATGGGCGACGGCACGCATCAGCTGGCCGCGCCCGGCGAGATGGTCGATGCGTCGTCCATACCGGTGCCGAGCTGGATCTACGTGTTCGATGTGGACGACGAGCCGCCTGCCAGCGGCGGTCCGACGCCGATCGACGTCGACTTGATCATCGCGACCGACTCACCGACGCTCAGCCGGTTGGCGCTCGAGGTCGCACCGACGAATGCCATCGGCGACAGCCAGGACGATGACACCGTACTACTTGCTCTGCACCGGCGCGTCGGCCAGTTTCTGGCCGTCGGCTAGGGCCGTCGCGGCACGGGTCTGACCTTGACCGCGACCGTAACGCGCCGATTCTGTCGGCGGTCCGGCCTATCCTCTGAACAGCAAGAAACCCACCAGGGATTGCCGGGTGGGAACCCGCAGGTCTGATGGGCTTCGAGCTGCTTGGTAGGCACTCGGAAGCTACCGGACGCGCCCAGTGCGCCGGTAGCGGGCTCTCCGACTTGCCAGATGCGCCTCGGCGCGGAGAGCAGGACATCAATGACTCAGCTCGCAACCGATGCCGCCAGCATGTCGGCGGCTGACGCCATGCGGCGGCTCGACCAGGTCGACCTGTCCATGATTCGGATGAAGCTGGCCGACCCGAACGAAGGCAAGGGCTGGTCCTTCGACCAGCTCGATCGGGCCGAGCGTGAATACCGCCGGTTCCTAGCGCTGCACCTGATGTACCCGGAGATGGCGGTCGTGCCCTGCGGGATGGTCGACGAGGTGTGGCACGCCCACATCCTCGACACGTTCGCCTACGGGCCGGACTGCGAGAAGGTGTTCGGCTTCTTCCTGCACCACTTCCCGTACTTCGGCATGCGCGGCGAACAGGACGCCGCCGACCTCAGTGACGCGTACGAGCTGACACTGACGCGCTACGAGCTGGCGTTCGGGGAGCCGCCGGCCGGCGTATGGCGTCCCGAGGACAACGCCAAGTGCGGTCGCACCAACTGCAAGCCGCAGAAGTGCCGGTAGTTTCGATCTGCTTTCCGGAATTTGGCGCGGCTACCCATCAAGCGGCTCACGCCAGTCTGTCGCAGTTGTCACACGGCCGCTGGCGTCGAACGGCGTATGTGAGGCGGAATAGCAGATGACCGAGTCGCGTCGGGCGATCCCCGAGGAGCTGAAGCGTGCTATACGCCAGCGCTGCGGATTCGGCTGCGTTATCTGCGGCATCCCGCTCGTACATATAGACCATATTGAGGACTACAGCGTCGTGCTGACGCACGAAGAATCAAATTTGACCCTGTTGTGCCCTTCGCATCACCAGGAAAAGACGAACGGACTGTTGTCCCGCGAGGCCGTTCGCGCCGCGAACGACGACCCGTGGAACCTGCGAACGGGTGTGACGACTCCGTACCTATTGCACTACGGCGAGGAGTCGCCGACCTTCGTGATATCGGGTCAGGAATTTCGCGCCCCCGCCGGCGCTGAATATTTCGTACCGTTCATGATCGACGGCGCGGCCCTGATTCTTGTCGAGCGCGAGGCGGGACAGGCGCTGATCAGCCTGCGAATGAACGACGTATTTGACTTTCCTCAACTAATCATTGCGCGCAATGAGATCTTGATGTCAGCGGCAGCCTACGACGTCCAACTGAAAGGAAATACGCTGACAATCCGCGAAGCACCCGGCAAAATCTTGGTTGAACTCGTGTTTGACGTGTCGGCGAATAAGGTTCGGCTCGAACGCGGCACGTTCCGTCTCAACGGGGTTCAGTGGGTGATAGCGAAAGATCAGCCAATTGTCTTACCTACTCAAACGATAGGATCGATCTCGATCGGCGCGGCGAGCGTCACCTTCGGCACGCAAATCGGTCTCGGCCTCGGCATTTGTCCGCCCGACGCTTCAATCGGCGCACGCATCCCGCAGATCGATCGCTATACACGTGGGCCTGCCAAACTACCGAAACAGAAGTAGGCCGGTCTGGTCCAGCGCGTCGAGTCACCTTGCGGCACGATCACCAAGTGCATCCACCTCGGCTTCCAAACGAGCTGGCCGTTGCCCTACGAGCCACTCGGCGAGTCGAGCAGGCGGCCGTCAACGAAGCGCAGCGGTCCCGGGCGATAGCTGCGACCTCCCGCTTGATGTTGGCCGCGGTCAACGGCGGGTGGACGGTTACGGAGCTGGCAGCCGTCGTCGGGCTGAAACGCCACGCGGCGTCGAAGCGAGTGAACTTTGCTCGTCGAGCCTCTGGACCCGCGCTCGGCGTGGACGTGCCGGCCCCGCTACCGGTTCCAGAACGCCTCGCCATCCTCGAGCAGCCGCTCGGCGAGCGTGAGTGGTTCTCGACTCGTGAGGCTTGGCAATATGCCGACGTCAGCGAACACACCGTCCACAACTGGCTGCGGCAGGGACTGCTGCCGAACACTGATCGGCTCGGGGGCAGTTTTCTCATTCTCCGGGCCGACCTTGACCGCGTGACACGAGCGCCCCGCTACAACGGCCGCGGCGTGGACAGCCGGGCGCTCCTTGAACGGATCCAGGCGTCCGCGATCTGACGATCCGCGCCGTGGCTATTCGCACGCACGTGCGCAACGCTAGCCGGATGAGCGACCCCGACAACACCGGTCAGTACACGACCCACCAGTCCGACACCGGCTTGTTCAGACGCCCGGTCGACGACAAGTACCGCTCACGTTTGCGCGACCCGCAGTCGTGATTGCGCGCCGCGTATTACTGCTTCGTTCCAAGCTCAAGAGGCCACGACCCTAGGCTCGAAAGTTGTCCCGATCGGATCGGCTCGGCCTGCCCCGGACCTAGGCCGCCCACCACCGCGCACTGGGACCTGATGTGCCGCGAGCACCCCCTCAGGATCGACATGCACGACTGAGTCGAGAGAGAGCCATCTAGCCGGCGGTTGTCGCAAGCCGCTGATAGCCGCGCTGGCTCGAACTCGTTAGTGATGGATTCACTTTCTACAATGGCAACGCTGACTAAACTAGACCATGCCGCGATGACTATCTTGGTAATTCGGAGGAACTGTGTCGATGATTCTGTCGATTATCGCAATCGCTGTCTCGCTGATCAGCGCCGCCAATTCAGTCCGAACACGAAGGCACCAGGCCTACAATTCCCAACATACTTCACTGATGATGCACCATCAACTTCTTGTCACGGATCACGACGGTATTTCCCCGCACTGGGCTCGGTGGTTACGGAACCCGGAGGAAATCGGCGACTGCGCCACTTCGGTGTACTACCTGTTGGCGGCCCACCTAGGACATTACGAGAAGCTGGTGCTTGAGTGGCGGAGGCCCTTGTCTAGACTGCGTTGGAAACCGGCAGGCGGTCACACGTCGCCGAATATTGGAAACGATCTAAACCGGTGGCTCGAAGTCGTAAACGAGTACCTGCGGACTCCTCTGTACTCTCTGTACTGGGCGATTGACGGCGACACGTATGACTCGGCGCTAAGCGACGAGATAGGGTTGAGTCTCGAGGCCCAACGGAATGCAGACATCCTGGGCGACAAAGTATCGATAGATTGGTGGCATCGGGGAGTACGCCTGATGACGAGTCGCGCTCCCGATCAAACCAGATTAGAAACATTCATCGCGGCTCTTCAGGAGGTGAAAAACAGTTCACTGCCCTAGCTGTGCCCCAGTCGCGCGGCCCGATCGCCGAATCACACAGTCGACAGAAACTTGTCCTCATCTCCGATGGCACCTCTGGCCAAGACGTACGATATGGTCTGGCGTCGAGACGCACGGGCCTCCCCGATATGGTCAAATTCCGGAAAGACATCATAAGCGCGGGTTCGAAGAATGCCTTCTCCATCGGCCCATGCCAGTAGGCGCTTGGTATCAAATTCCATAGCCGGAATCTTCCTACTCACCCAACTGGAAAGCACCCACGGAAGGCTCGCCACATCTCGTCCGTCTGATCGGACAGCCAGATTCCAATCCAAGCTTGACGAAACTCTCACGCGCGTTGGCACGCTAGGGCGGCTCGGATTGGAACGTCGCTGAGTCGCGAGCACGACGAACTCAAATCGTGTCGACAGCATCTCCCGATAGATGACCGTCGGCAGCATGCTGTGTCCAGCATCAAAAATGAACCGGTCTGACACTGCATCTGCAGCCCAATATGCCAATCCGCAGACCCCCTTACCCTGATCCATGTGCAATGTGACGTCGGGCGCGACGAATCCGACCTCCTTAGCAATCTGTAGACCGAATTGAAGTCGCGGTACAGACTCACCTGCAAGCACTATGTGTCGCACTCCCGCACGCCGCATCGCCAGAAGAGTCCAGAATAAAGCCGGACGACCGGCAACGATTAACTCTGACTTTGCCGGTCCGGACAGTCCAAGCCGGGCACCGTGCCCTCCTATTGCTACAAGCCCATGCGTTATCATGATCGAAAACAATTATGCGCTTAGTATAACGGTGCGGCAATGCTAATGCGGCGATTCTGCCTAACCACATTCGGAAACCCCAAGAATTCGGCACTCGCAGATGCGACCGATTTCCACTCTTCTCGCGTCGGTTCTGCGACAAACACCCAAGCCTCCCACAGGCCGAGATGACGGGCCGCGAACTCCGAGCCATGGTCAGGTTCGCGTCGAATGGGAGGCTCTAGACCCATCCTCTCTTCTTCCCAGTGTTCCGCACGACGGTAGCCGGGGGCCTTTCGCGGACAGTAGAAAAAGAGCCGGTTCCGGTCAACACCAGACCGCCGGCCAAGTTCAGTTTCGATCGCAGCGCGGCCCTGCACCCCGAAGAACCCCTTGTTTTCCAAGGTAGCCCCCATGTCCTGGTAGCCGCGTTCCGTCCGCTCGTGGTCCGCTAGAAGAAGCGCCCGATACACCGCAGTCGGGAGTGCCCGATAGCGGAGCCGCCTCCCGAGCTCTTTCACGTAGGGCTTTCTCGAGGACTCGAGCAGGGCAAGGAGGCCCTCGTCGCCTAGGGCGGTGAACGTGTCGTCTGAGATCGCTCTACCCCGCGGGGAGCTCATCTCCGTAAGAGCCTTTCCTAAGACAGCGTCTGCGGCAATCTTCGTGCTGTGTGTATAGACCTTCAAGAATAGGGCGTACCGCTCGGCTAGCAACATCTCTACGGCAAACTTTCGGTCGACGCGCATACCAAATTTCCCCGATGTTTGGTAGACGAGTCGACGCTCGCCCTGACGAGCGCGTTCGTGAAGCCGCAACTGGCGGAAGAGGGCGGTGTCTACTCGGTGATCGAGGCCGCACCGCACTGAGTCTCGATTGATGTAATCGACAACATCAGCGCCCACCACTCCACTAACAGCTTGATACACGACGTCGTCGGCAGGATCCGGCGTCGATGGATTCAGGATTGATATAACTGCGCGCCCGACATCCGACAGGCCAAGAATCTTGCCGAGCTCGGAGACGGAACAGTCGACGAGGTTTATAAATCGCTGCAGATTCTCGTCATGTCGGACGAGAATACCAAGTTCGTCCTCGATTGTGTGACCCATCGGAATGTGGGCGACATCGTGCGTCAGCGCGTATAACCGGGCAACTCGTCTGGTATCTAATTCGATCTTTACGCCGGTCTGATCCTCGATCGCGCGCATCATGGTTTCGACACGATCTAACGTACCTATCGAATGAGAGAATCGCGTGTGGTCGGCCCCAGGGTAAACAATATTGGTCATGCCAAGCTGCTTGATGTAACGTAGTCGCTGCATTTCTCGTGTATTGAGAACCTGGAATTCTAGATCCGTGAGCCTCACGTCGCCGTAGAGGTCGTCGCGTATCACATCTTTAAAGATCAGGCCCGACTTGCGGTCCGGCGTAGACACCTTCGGAGAGCCACGTAGTAGCGCCAGTATTTCGTCAGCTTCAACCACGGCGTCCTGCGATGTTGGCCGGCTGTCGTCGTCGATCGTCAGGAGCCGAGTAAGGAAGCGAGAGGTCGCGGGTGACACTTGCGAGTTCACCGTCGACGCAGGCACCAATTGGTCGTTTTCCATTGAGTCACGAACCGATGTTGCGGACCCTTCTGACTCAACCGCCCATGGAAACATGCCCGTCAGCATTCGGTAACCAAGAACTCCCACTGCGAAGACGTCATGAAGCGCGACCGCGAGCGCGGGGTCGTGCAGTTTCGCGGGCGGGGCGAAGCGGGCCGCCCCGGCGCGCCAGAATGAGTCGGCAAGTCGAATATCTCGTGTTCCCGACCGCTTACAGAACCCAAAGTCAATTAGCGTCGCGGTCGACGACTCGGTGTCAATAATTACGTTCGCATCTTTGATGTCCCGATGGACCATACTCAGGCTGTGCATGTAACGGAGTGCGTCAAGTATCTGACGAATATAGACAAGCGCCTCTACCTCCCCGAATACTCGTCCCAGTTCTTTCCAATCTTCAATCAGGGACAGGAGTGAGCGGCCAGGCGCTTTCGTCATTACAAAGTATGGCAACGGCGCGTCTGCGTCGGCGTCGATGATGCCCGGGATTGCCTCATGGCTCAATTGGCCGAGCGCGTCCAGCTCAATTCGGAAGCGCTCACGCTTATCCGCGTCAGCAGCAGTGCATTGTTTTAGCGCTCCGGCCACGTCATCGCGGGTCACGTCATACACTCTCGCGAAGTCGCCAACACCGAGTTCGCCGAGGACGTCCCACTCACCGATGCGACCTGGCAATTCTGTCATGCTGCGCGCTCCTGGTAGGAAATTAAATCGCCTCGCTCCTTCGCGCATTCTAGAGGTAGCGAGGCCTAATATCTGCATGGCCACAAACGCAGATCTCTACCTCAGATTGTCCATCGACCACGAGCGGGCAACCGCCATCGAGCGGCAGGAGGCAGAGTGCCGGCGCTGGTGTCTTGAGCACGACCTGACGGTGCGGCGCGTCCATGTTGACCGCGGCGTAAGCGGTTTCAGTACGACGGCGCACCGTGATGGCTTCGAGGCAGCCCTCGCCGCGGTGGTGACCGGTGAGGTGTCGACGTTGGTGGTGTGGAAGCTCGATCGGCTGTCGCGTCGTGGCATCGGCCAGGTAGGGCAAGTGCTTGATCGATTCGAGCAGGCCAGCGGTCGGTTGGTGTCCGTCATGGACGGGCTGGACACGACGCAGCCGCAGGCGCGCATGATCATCGCGCTGCTTTCGGAGTTCGCCCGGGCGGAGAGCGAAACCATGGGCGTACGGATCAAGTCCGCCAAGGAAGCGCAGCGGGCCCGCGGCGAGTGGCTCAGCGGCAAGCCGCCATTCGGCTACGCGATTGCCCCGGACCGCAGATTGTGCCCGGTCGAGCCGACGGCCTCCGCCGTCCGCGAGACCTTTCAGATGATCATTGATGGCTCCAGCTTGGTGTCCATCGCTCGACACCTCAACGCGCAGGGCTTTCGGAGCTCCCATGGCGGCCTGTGGCGGGACTCCGCGCTATCGGAAGCGTTGCGCAGCCCCGCCTACGCCGGGTTCACGCCGGTGCGGCACGTCAACGAGAAGGGCCTGCATGCTGCCGGCATCCCCGACATCTACCGGGACCGAGAGACGGGCGAAGCCGTTTCGTGTCTGACGGCTGGTGCAAAGCCAATCGTCAGCCGGGCAACCCAGCTGGCTGCGCAAGCGGCCTTGCTCACTCGTCAACAGCGCCACCCGCGTGGCACAGGTCCGCGCCGGCCGGCCTACGCCCTGCTGCTCCGAGGCATGGGCAGATGTGGCGGCTGCGGGCACGCGCTCGTCACGTACGGCGGGTACCGCCGTCGAGTCTTGGACCGCGAGGGGAACGTGGTGTGCGGCGAGCCGGCCAACGCCGCCGTCGGAGTGGTGGACCGGCACGTCACCGCGGCATGGATCAATCTAGTGGCGAGCTCCGGTCCGGAGGGCGAACGGCTCCGACGAGCCGTAGCCTCCCGCTGGCTTGCGACAGCGGACAGGCCCTCACGGAACGGCTCTGGCGAACTCACCACGCAGATCGCGGAACTGACGGCGCGACTCGACGACGCTGATGCCGCGAGATACGTCCACGGAACGCTGGACGAGCGACGCCACCGCCAGGTGAGCGTTCGGCTGAGGGAACGGATCGAGACGCTAAGCGTCGCGCTGGCTGGGCAGCCACCATGCGACACCGATCAGCTGCGCGACCACGAATTCGTGGTTGATCGATGGGCAGGCGAGACGCCCGATGGGCGTCGCGCGCTTCTGCGGATGGCCTGGGACAGCGTCACGATCGCGAAGGCACGCGTACGAGGTCGCGCATTCACTCCGGGGCGGCTGTCGTATGTCGCCTGCTGATGGCCGGCGCGCAGACAACGCCCCTGGATGTGCGTACGTCAGACTGTCATGGTGTTCACTGACGCCGATGCCCATAAGTACGTTTGTCACTACACGTCGTCCGAGGCATTCTTGACGCACATTCTTCCGTCGCTTTCTCTGCGCATGTCGAGGTTCGAAAATCTCAACGATCCGCGCGAGAGCCGTGAATGGGCGTGCACGCTCATGGTGCCCGATGAACTCATGAGCAAGGATTGGGACGTTCTTGGCGTAAGTGATCGTTTTACTGCCTTCATGAAATCCAATGCAAAGCTGCTCTGTGTGACCCGTGACGATCCGAGCCTTGCCCCTGAGCGCGTCAATCACTTGTACGGGAGGGGGTACGCCCATCCGAGCATGTGGGACAGGTACGCACGTGGGCACACGGGAGTGTGCCTCATGCTTGACGTGGTCGAATTGGACAGGGCCGTGATTAAAGCATCGAGCGGTCAAGAGACTATTTACCATATGGGCGTCTCATACGAGGACATGCCTGAGACCGAAACTCTTGCTTATACGGTTTCGGCAAAATCGATAGACGAATACGGTGAGTCGGCCGTGTTCGCCGATCACCAACGCCAATTCCACGGGCCACTGTACTTCTGGAAATCACGTGACTGGGCCGCCGAATTCGAGTATCGATGGGTGCTGCTCGACGGCAGTTCGGCCGATATTTACATAGACATTCGAAGCTGCTTGAGCGGAATCGTATTCGGCGAGGCTTTCCCAGCCGGCGCAATGGACATGGTGCGACACGTTCTCGGTGGCAGCCCTACCCAGTTCGCGAAGATGCGCTATCGAAACGGGCATCCGATCGTGCTGCCGCCGAACTAAGGCCCAGCGTAGTAGCTTATGCCATCGAGCGAGATACTCTTATATGGCTTGCCATCTTGCTTCAGAATCATCCGCCCGTCGCTACTAATGAGCATTGCCATTCGGCGGCCGTCATCAGCGAACACAATAACCCAGGCATTGCCTCTGGGCGACACATCGCTTTCGTTCTCAACGCTCTCACTCACGAACTCAGCGTAGTCGGGGCCGCCCAGCGGGTAGTGCCTTTCGGGCAGCTACCGCCCGATCGCTACGCCCGGCTTCGACCGGGGCAACAGGTCGGGCACCTCAACGTCCAACACCTCGGCCAGCGCGACCAGCGTCTTCAACCGCGGGTTCGCCGGTGTGCCAGGGTTCGACTCGCCCTTCTCGAGCTTGCGATAGGTGTAGGCCGAGATGTCGGCAGCGGCGGCGACACGTTCCTGACTCAATCCCTTGGCGGTTCGGAGCCGGTGCAGGCGGACGCCGAGGTCTCTGGCGTAGCGCTCCCACCCGTTGCGGGGCGCGCCGGTTGCCATCCCCCAACCCTGAGGTCATCCTTACTTGAGCATGCGCATGTATACATGCGAAAATCGGCAGCGCGCTCGGCGGACCACCGCCGGGGCACCGGGGACGGGAGAAGTGCCATGAGTGGTGGCGGCGGCGGATTCAGCAACGACGGACTGATCGGTCAGACGGGACTGCGGCACCGGCTCTATCGAGCCATCGCGCGCATCATGCCTGCCAGCCGGTAGGTCGCGCTCACCTAAGAACGCCGCCGAGCCTTGCCTGGCGCGGCGGTGTTCTGCATTCAGAAGCACTAGGGCAATGTCTAGTGAATTGGTATACTTATAGCTAGTTATGCACGACCCGCTTCACCGCCTGTACCGCGCCAAGCTCCTCCTGCTTGCAACGTTGCTGCTGTTCGTCGGACTCGGCCTGTTGATTTTCGGCCACTGGATCCAGCACACCGACGGCTGGCGCTGGTTCGCGGATTGGCCGCTCAGCGACATCGGTTCTGGCATGTTCACTACCGGCCTGCTCGGCGTGGCGTGGCAATACGTCGATGGTCAAGACAGCGAAGTCCGTGACACCGAACGCCTCAAGCGCGTCCTGGCCGAGTCGGCACCCGCAATGCGTGACGCCGTAATTGGCGGCTTTGCATTCGAACCGGAGGATCTCGCCCGCGTCGCCACACCCGAGGTGCTCGACCAGATCGTCACCAACGGCCTGGCGCTGCGCCTCGGCGACGCCGGCTTCGCGAAGGACATCTACCAGAACGTCCGGCAGCAAGCCGTCGGCGTACCGGAGCGGTTGCACGACGCCCGGATCTCCGTCCATTTGTCGCCCCTACCTGCAGGTAGGGGCACGGCCAAAGGCCGTGCCGCGCTGTTCGTCGCCACCATCCGGTGGGAGGCGGCGCTTCATCCCCAGTACCAGACCAGGCGCTTCACCTGCGTCTCGGACATCGCCGAATTCCGCGACATCAAGCAGGAGTCAGCGGCAAACTCCGCCTGGTACGTGGGACCACGCACCGGGCTAGCCGCCGAGGATCGGCAAACCTTCGAACTTCTCGACTTCACGGTCGACGGCCAGGCGCGGGCGATTCGCCGGACGACGAAAAAGGGCAGTCAGAGCTACAGCGTCAGCCTCGGTCAAGAGGCCATGACGAGCGCCGAGCGCGTCACGATCGCGTACACGACCCGAACGCTGGTCGCGGTCCACGAGCATCTATTGCAACTCCGCGTCGACCAGCCCACGCGAGGATTGAGTGTCGAACTCGACTACGGCAGCACCACGATCGAGCACGTCAACGTGCTCGACTTCATCGCCGGCAGCGAGCCTGTGCGCGTGGCTCGAAGTGCAACGTCAGTGCCGGAGAAGGTTGTCACGGTCGAATTCGACGGCTGGGCATTCCCACGCAGCGGGGTCGCCTTCGTCTGGAGCTAGCTAGTGGACGGAGTTTGATTCAGAAGCCGCAACCGCGGCCGCTGTCGGCGGTCAAGTCCTTGGACATAGCGTAGTGTTTGATCTTCGAGGTGATCTTGGCTAGGAGGGCTGTTGCCGGGTCGGTGGTGAGCAGTCCGCCGGTGGATGGCCTCCATTCGTCGATGTCATGGGCCACGGGGCGGGCCGGCAAGCTGGCCATTCGCAAGCCTGCTCGGTGACAAGCATGGAGGCTGGGCGATGCCGCGCAGCGGCGTCTCCCTGATTTGGCCCTATTCCACCATCGGCGTGGCGCCGCGATCCCGCCTTCTCGCCGTGAGACAGTCGCGGTGCAATACGAATGTGGGCTCTATGCCACCAACCATGACATCCAGACCGATGAATAAGCGGGAGTCAGGTGGGCACCAGCACTTGCTTCGCACACGCGCAGATAGAGCTACGCGTTAGGAAGCCTTTCGGTTCTATCCCACTGGCGGAGCCAGGAATCGCCCCGGGAGTCTCGGAACTCAAAAACGAGCGCTCCTCTGCCAAGCGTATTGGCGGCTTCAGGTATGGGCCCATAAGCTCTGTCTTTCGGAGCGACGAAGTCTGCATTCATAGGGCATTCGATAGGGTCCGATCCGCTAAGGAAATAAACACGCAGACTCGTCACTACCTCATCGCTGTAATTCATGATCGTGACATCGCCATTGGCGACTGCCCCAAGGACGCCGTTAGCGAGCCGTTGTCGCTCACGGTCAAAGATTCTCTTCGCAGCACGTTGCGCGTAGATCAACGCGGTCGCCGCGGCCCCAGCGGAAAGAACTCCAGCGATCGAACCCAGCCACGCGGGGACACTGCCCCAGTCTGTCATAGCGAGATTCCGAGATCACACGATGCAAGCTGCGATCGAGTACGTGTATTGAAAAAGTTCGCGCTTCGTTGCTGCCAATTTGAGATTGGCGAGCATCAACACCAAGGCGCTAGCCCGCAACGTGTCCGCAGCATGCAGTTCTTCACGACCGCGACGTTGCCGCTTACTGATTCGAACGCCGCTAATTCCTGGCTCGGTACCCATGGTCACAAAGGTCTCCGTCTGCAGCTGCTCAGCCGTCCAACGAATGGGCTGATCGCCCGTCAAGGGGTGCACGGCCGCCAGCGTCACGGTGTTTACTTTGTTCAGCGCCGCAGCTCGGAGCGCCAGGATTTCGTCTACCGATTTGATGTACGGAGCGCAGATGGTAGCAATCTCCGACCAGGCTCCAGATCGAGGTGCGGCCTGCAACGCTCGCTGGCGCGCGCCGTATTGATACCCACCACCTGTGGCGGCGTTTCGCTCGGCCGCGGCCTCGGCGTTGAGTTGAGGGTCGTCGCACGCCTTGCGAAGCTTCTCGAACTCGGTCTTCATTCCCGCGATAGTCGACGACGCGAGGGGCTGCCTCAACGTAACGGATTTATAGTGCTGCAACAGACTGCCAGCAGCATCCAGCGCAGTCAAAAGAGAACTTGGCACCCCGCAATTGCCTTCCTACTAAACTTCGGTGTCGGCAAAGACACCGAAAGCTACCGGCCCGTAACCTGTTTGTCAACTT
The DNA here is from genome assembly GCF_964251945.1 of uncultured Jatrophihabitans sp. GTDB lineage: Bacteria > Actinomycetota > Actinomycetes > Mycobacteriales > Jatrophihabitantaceae > Jatrophihabitans. Next base: position 151,227 of record NZ_CAXULP010000003.1, on the reverse strand, counting down.
CCAGTATTGCAAACTGTGACCGACGCGCTCATACTCCAGCCAGCGCCCTGTGACATCAAACGTCGCAACCTATGGCGCAGAAAGCGAAGGACTATGAAACTTGGCGAACAGAGTGGGAGGTTAGAGCTAAATGTGCAAGATGTCGACGAACGGGGAATACTGTATTTAACGTCCGACATTGCTGGATCGGAACCAGCCATTCATGCTTCTTGGCGATCGAACTTTCTGCTTGCGAGCCAGGTCATTCGGCAAGCGTGCCCTAGAAATCTGTGCATGGTCGAAGATATCAATTTCTCGATTTCTGGTCCACCTGCAGAATATGCGCTACTTGGTCTGGCGCACTATATCGAGCAGGTACATAGCTCGGATCTGAACGGTGCATTGCTTAATCTTCAACTGCATTCCAAGGCAATTGACATGTATCTGCAATCGAAAGATTGGCTCGATGCCAGGCAATCCCAGCCTGCTAACTGGGAGGCCTGAAAATATCTCACAAGTGAGGTCTGCCCGAGTCACGATGCAAGCGCGGCTTGTTCATAGATACTACTTTATCACCATTGCCATGCGATCCCATGGAACAACCCGCCGTACAACTCGTAGTAATCAGCGCTGACAGTCTGCCTTCTAGGAGTTAAGCGTCGGCCGGCGCTGAATTCGCCCGGCCGTTCGAAATAAGTTAGCCGGTCGAAGGACCAGATCGTTTGCGGCCGCTCACCGAGAAAGCTGACCTCAAAGTTGGCATGTCGCGTCGGCTCATGGAACGCGCGGCTCGCTTCCGTCAGCCGGACGGCCTCGCCGGCGTCACTGTCAGGCACAACCCGGAATCGCAGGTCGTAAAAGCGCCCGCGTCGCATGGGTGTCTTATGCCAGAACTGGTGTGTGTAGCTGTCGCTAATTCGTTTCAAGCGCGCCGTGAAGTCGCCGTCGGCGATGACGCGGCCTGGAAACGAGCTTGAGATCGCCAGGTAGTCAGCCTCGTCGAACGCGGCGAACAGCCGATAGTGCTCCTGCGTTTCGTGCCACAGGCCGTCCTTGACGATCGTGCGGATTGTGACTGACTCGAAGACGGCACCGTTGTGAGACTCAGGCACGCGCACCGATAGCGGCGACTTCGGGTACCAGCCGGTGATGAGCTGCGAGCGCAGGTGTTCAAGTGCCGGTCGTTCCTGGTTGGCGACGGTGTCCGTCCCGCGCTCGATGGTCGTGCCGTACAGAGCCCGGCGCTGATCGACCCTCGCGAGATCGGCCGTCTGCGGTGTCAGCCTGAAAATCGCCATCAGCAGCTCCGGCTCCGGATCGCGCAGCGACCGGATCGCCGAGATGAAGCGCTCGCGGTGGACTTCGAAGGTCTGGTCGCTGCCGCCGAGCATGTGCAGCAAGATCGGTGCCTTCACGAGCCGCGACGGCGTGAATCCGGCGTGCTTCCGCAGTAGGGACAGCTCGGCTTCGAGTGCCCTGGCCGCTTCGGCGTCGCGGCGGCCTCGCCAGTCGCTCGGCATCACCCGCCCAGTATCGCGGCGCGGTTCCGAATTTCTTCCGACTTTCGGCGGACGGTCCGCGGCTGTCCCAGCACGTTTCTAGCGTCGAACTTGTCGCCGGTGCAGGTGCCGGCGAGCGGGCGTTCGGCCTCGCGTCACAGGTACGGCGTCCGTTGGCCATAAGCGAAAGGACCTGCATGGAGAAGCCGTTGCCGCCCGCAACCGATCCCGACTGCCCGTGGTTCGACGAGGACTGGTTGCTCGACCACCCGTTCTTCCCACTCGATCCACGCGTCGTCACCGTCAGCACCAACTCGAAGGAGAAGTAGATGTCTGAGATCCAGCAGTACCGCACCGCGTCGATCACCCGCGGCGTCAGCCGTCAGGTCGGCCGATCGCTCACCCGCATCGAGGGCAACGCCAGCGTCGACATCGCCCGCGTAGAAGCACGGGCCGACGTCGACACCGCCAAGGTGAACGCTGGCGTCGCCGTCACCCAACAGGCCCTCGCCGGCGCGCAGTACCTCACGCACCTGGAAATGACACTGGCCGAGCAGACGCCTGCGGCAATGTCGCGCCTGGCCCAGATCGGGACAGCGGGCAACTTCCTGTTGTCCCAAATCGTCATGGACACCGGCACGAAGCTGCGGCGGATCTAGTCCATGCTCGTCATCCTCCTGGTGATCGCGGGCGTCGCCTTCGCGGCGGCGCTCGCGGTCATCGGCTACCTCTACTTCGGCGGCAGCACCCTCAATCAGCCGGCTGTGCAGCGGCACCTCGTTCGTCAAGAACAACGGCTCGCCGAGGCGCGTATGCAGCGCGCCATGCAGGACACGATCAATGAGATGTTCCGGGCGGCCCGGGAGCCGCGGTGAAGAGCTGGCGGACTCGGCTCGCTTCCAGCGCGCTGTTGCTGCTCCTCACGGCCGGCGCGCTGCGCGTGGGCTACTGGCTGCTCGCGCCGGCGATCCCGTGGCTCGTCGTCGCCGGCGCGCTGGCCGCGATCTACCTGCTGATCTTCCGGCCGCCGCGCTAGCCGCATTGCTGCGAAATGGACAACGCCGCCCAGAGGTCGAGGGCGGCGTTGTTCATTTGACGGCTTGACTGTTGCCTGCGAGCAACGCATAACAACAACTAGGGATCCGTTGCTGATGAGCAACACAAGCTAAAAACGGAAAAGGAGGAGCCAATGAAGCGACACCGCGCCATCGTCATCCGTGGAGCGCAGCGCCCCGAGATCGACGCCGCCATGCTCGCGCAGATTCTGCTGGCCTTGGCGGCGGAGTGGGACAAGCCGGCTGAGGCCCCTTCGTCACCGGATGCGTTCGACGCGGCGATCGAGGACCGCGCCGAATGACGTTGTTCAGCCTGTTCGTCGGCACCGCCGCGGTCGTCCTCGGCATCATCGTCGGCGCGCGCTGGTTCAGCTACTCGAGCTGGCGGCGGACGCTCGTCAGCTACAACCTGACGGTGCCGAGCGGCTTGGAGCCCGAGCACGTCGCGACCTGGCTGGCGTCGCTGGCCGCATTGACGCACGCGCCCCGCGGCGCGATCGTGCCGTCGCCGCCCGTGGTCTTCGAGATCGACGCGACAGACCGCGGCATTCAATATCGGCTGCGGTTGCCGAAGGGCATGGTCGGCGCGGTGTTGGCGAGCGTGCGCGCTGCCATGCCGGGCGCTCGCCTGCAGCCCTTGCCCGATGGATCGGCGGCGGAAGGCGGTCGGCTCGCCGCTGCCGCCGTCGTACTTCGTGGTCGTCGGCGTCAGCTCGCCGTCGATCGTGCTACCGCCGTCAGCCTGGCGCTCGCCTCCGGCATGCAGCCTCTCGAGCGCGCCGAGCGCATCACCTGGCAGTGGATTTTCACCAGCGCCGGCACGCCGGAGCCGATCTCGGCCCAGACCGCCAGCCCTCGCGGGGAGCTGCCATGGTGGCTTGAGGGCGATGCGCCGGCCGACGCCGATGAAATCCGAGCGGCACGCCTGAAGCAGCGGCAACCGCTGCTGCACGTCGCCGGCCGCGTGGTTGTGCGAGCGGGGAGTCGGTCTCGTGCCTGGTCTCTGTTCGGCCGGGTGTGGGGACCCGTCCGACTGCTCAACGTGCCCGGCGCGCAACTGGCGCGCTCGTTCTGGTCGGCGCGGGCCGTGGCGGCGCAGGCGTTGCGATTCGCCGTCCCGCTGGTGCGCTGGCCGTTGCTCATGAACAGCTCGGAGTTGGCGGGGCTATTGGCGCTTCCACTCGGGGAAACCGCAGTGCTCGGCGTGCCGCTGCCGCTGACCAGACAGCTGCCGCCGCCGCAGGAATTGCCGCGCGTCGGCACCATAGTCGCCGACAGCGGCTACCCGGAAAGTGACCGGCCGTTGGCGATCAGCACACGCGACCGGCTGATGCACGTCGCCCTGCTCGGCCCGACGGGCACCGGCAAGTCCACCCTCATGATCAACATGGCGCTCCAGGACGCCGCCCAGGGTGACGGCCTGGCGGTGCTCGATCCCAAGGCGGACATGGTGCTCGACCTCGTCCGCCGGCTGCCGACGAGCCGCCGCGACGATCTCATCCTGATCAACCCGGCGGACACCGACCGGCCGGTCGGCTTCAACGCGCTGCGCACCGACGGCAGCGAGCAGGCCCGTGAGCTGGCGGTCGACCACGTGCTCCACGTGCTGCACGAGCAATGGAAAGAGTTCTGGGGGCCGCGCACCGACGCCGTGCTGCGCGCCGGATTGCTCGCCCTCGGCAGCACACGCGCCGCCGACGGCTCGGCGTTCACGATCTGCGAACTGCCGGCGTTGCTCACGGAGAAGCCGTTCCGGCAGTGGGTCTGCACCCAGTCGACGATCGCGCCGGCCGTGCACGACTTCTTCACCTGGTTCGAGGCGCTCGGTAGCGCCGAGCGGACGCAGGTCGTCGGGCCGGTGCTCAACAAGCTGACCGCCTTTACCCAGCGCACGCCGCTCCGCCTGATGCTCGGTCAGAGCGACGGCATCGACCTGGCGCAGGTGCTCCGCGAAGGCAAGGTGCTGCTGATGCCGCTCAGCCGCGGCCTGATCGGCTCCGAGACCTCGGCGCTGCTGTCCAGCCTGATGATGGCGTCCCTCTGGCAGGCGACCCTCGGCCGGGTGCGCGTGCCGGCCGAACACCGCCGGCCGTTTTGGCTGTACGTCGACGAAGCGAGCGAGGTCGTCCGGCTGCCGCTCGACCTGGCCGACGTCATGGCCGAGGCACGCGGCATGGGCGTCGGGCTGACGCTCGCCGCGCAGCACCTGAAGCAGCTGCCGACGCCGGTCCGGGACGCGCTGCTGGCGACCGTCCGAAGCCGCATCATCTTCCAGGTCGAGGAGGCCGACGCCTCGCTGTTGTCCCGCTCGTTCGCACCGGCACTGTCCGCGGACGACCTGCAGGCGCTCCCCGCCTACGAGGTCGCCATGCGCCTCTGCATCAACGGGCGCACCAGCCGGCCGGTGACAGGCCAGACCCGCCCGTTGCCCGAGCCGCTGCACGAGACCGGCGACATTCGCGCGGCGAGCCGGCAGCGCTACGGTGTCGACCGGGCGCAGGTCGAACAGGCCCTACGGAACCGGCGTCAGCATCAGAGCCATGTGCCCCCGGTCGGCCGACGCCCGCGCAGCGGCGGGGGCAGGCCATGACCCGCGTTGCGGCCGGCGTTGCACTCGCTGTTGCGGTCGCGTCGAGGCGCAAGCTGCGCGACCACCCTATTTTCGGCCCTGCACGGCGTAGTGCGCCAACGACTCCTATAGCTCTAAGGAGTTGCAGCTGATGGCGCGCTGCCCTGACCTGTCGCCGCGTGACCGCAGCATCCTCCAGGATCTGGACCGGGTGCGGCTGCTGACCGGCCGGCAGCTTGAGCGGCTGCACTTCGCCGAGCTGGCTTCTCCCAACGTGCGGGGGAGCGCTCGACGGCGCAGTCTCGGACGGCTCGAACGTCTGCGGCTTGCGACGACGTTGCCGCGGCGGGTCGGCGGAACGCGGGCGGGTTCGGCCGGGCTCGTCTACACGCTAGACAGCCGAGCACACCGGCTCCGAGAACTATGGGACGACGCTCCGCTACTCACACCGAACCGGATCCGCCGGCCGTGGGCGATCGGCTGGCCGTTCGTGGCGCACACCCTGCACGTCGCCGAGCTGTATGTCCGCTACCGGGAGCACGAACGGGCCGGCGCGCTGCATCTGCGACGTTTCGTCGCCGAGCCGCTGTCCTGGTTCTCCACGACGAACGGCGTGCTGAAGCCGGACGCCTACGTCATGTACGACGACCAGGCTTGGGAACACCATCGTTGGCTCGAGGTCGACCGGGCTACAGAGAGCGGGCCGACCGTCCGCCGCAAGTTGCTGATCTACGCCGAACTGCTCCGGGCCGGCCAGAGCGGCCCGGACGGCGTGCTGCCGACGGTCGTCTTCACGGTGCCGAGCGAGCAACGCCGCGCCCAGCTCCAGCGACTTGTCGACGGCATTCAGGTACCGGCTGACTACCTGGCCGTGGCCCGCTTTGACGACTTCCTTGCCGGGCCGGGACGGCCACCGCCGTGATCGGACTGCTCATCAATGACTAACGAAAGGAGATCACTTTGTATGAACGAACAGAACTACCCCGCAACGCTTGAGGCTGACCAAGAGCCAGCCGTCCCGTTGCCGGAAATCTGGGTCGGCAGTCTGGAGGACTACACCGATGGTCAGCGCTACGGCGCGTGGCTCGATGCCGGCCAGCGCACACCCGACATCGTCGCTCAGATCCGCGCCATCGTCGATCGAACACCTGACGCGCTCGGTAAGCGCTGGCGCGTCTGCGACCTGCGCGGCTTCGGCGGCTGGCAGCCAGCCGAGCACGAAGGACTACGCCAAGTCCTCGACGTCGCTCGCGGTATCGCGATCCACGGCCAGGCGTACGGTGCGTTAGCGGCACGGCTCGGGGCCGACAGCAACGCCGTCCGGCTCGACAACTACCCGAAGTCGTATATCGGCGGGTGGCCGTCGCTCACCGACTTCGTGGCGACCGTGGCCCGCGAGTCCGGCTGGTACGAACAGCTCGACCGGCTGCCGACTGGCGTGCGCCCGTACGTCCGCTTCGACCTCGATGCGCTGGCCGCGGCCGCGCAGCAAGAGTTGACCGTCATTGACCACCCCGACGGTGTCTGGGTGTACGACCCGAGGCTCTGGTGATGTTGTCAATTCTACCGTTGCCTGCGAGCAACAGAAGGCAGATAATGGAGGCATCACCAACGAACCCGGCCGGAAAGGAGCCGAGCACGCCTATGTCAGACTCACTCGGCATCACCATCCGGTCGGCCCGGGAAGCCCAGGGGCTCAGTCTCCGGCTGCTGGCGCGCCTCATCGGAGCCAACCCCACGCAGGTGCTGCGCTGGGAGAACGACGACGCCGTGCCGTCCCCGAAGGCGCTTGCCCTGCTCGCCGAACAACTTGAGCTGCGAGCCTCGGAGCTCTTCACGCTGGCCGGCGTCCCCCTACCGAGCGACCTGGCGACCCTGCCGGCAATGCTGCGGGCCGACTACGACCTGCCACCTGAGGCCATCGCCGACATTGAGCAGTACATCGACACGGTCGCCAAGCAGTACCGCGACCCCACCAAACGATCATCATCTCGAAACGAAAGGAGGGAGACATGACGAAACCATCACCACTTCAACCAGAACCGGGCCGCGCGCTGCTTGCAAAGCTGCGGGCGACGATGCCGGTCCGACCGCTCGCCTATTACGAGCACTTGATCATCGCTGAGCGGCAGGCGACACAGCTGCTGGGCCTGCTTGATCAGACCGAACCCGGGGTTTCCCTCGAGTGGCTGACCGACGGTTCGCTGCGCAATGTCGACGTCGTCATGACGCCGCGCTGGCGCATGGAGAGCCTGTCCGGCATGACAACCTGGCGCGACGGCCGCTGGGTCATCGGCATCAACAAGGGCCAACCGCAGGCGAGAAGGCGCTTCACCCTCGGCCACGAGCTAAAGCACGTCGTGGATGCCCACCGCGACAAGATCACCTATCAGAACATCACGCCCGATCAGCGGGAACGCATCGCCGACTACTTCGCCGCCTGCTACCTCATGCCGAAGATGTGGCTGCGCCGGGTATGGGCGCGTGGCATCCAAGACCCCGAAGCCTTGGCCGGCTTGTTCAAGGTGTCGGAGGCGGCGATGCGCAGACGCCTTACCTACTTGCAGTACCTGAACGACGAGCCTGACCGGGCGACCAGTACGTACTTCCGAATGACAACGCCGCCAAATCTCGGCGACGCGGCAGCGTAGGGAGCACCGACGTGGGATTGCGCAAGACCACTTACAGACCTGGCAATAAGGGCCTCGCCTACCTGCGCGTCTCGACGTCCGGCCAGGTCGAGACCGAGTTCAGCAACGAGGGCCTGAGCTTGCCGGCGCAGCGCCGCAAGGTGCACGAGCACGCCCATGAGACGCACCGAGAGATCGTCGGCGAATACGTCGAGCCAGGCGTCACGGCGACCTCGATCGAGAAGCGCAAGAGCTACCAGGCGGTCATCGAACACGTGCGTACCGATCCGACGATCTCGTTCGTCATGGTCTACGCCACCTCTCGGATGAACCGGAACTGGGAAGAAGACGCCGTCATGGGCATGACCCTGCGCAGCTACGGCGTCCGCTACCTCTCGGCGACCGAGGACATCGACGACGAGGACGCGGACAAGCGCGCCATGCGCGGCTTCCTGGCCGTGATGAACGGTTGGCAGTCCGAGAAGGCCAGCGCCGACATCCAGTACAAGATGACGCAGAAGGCGGTCATCGGCGGCACCCCCGGCTACGTGCCGATCGGCTACATGAATGTCGGCCAGCAATACGAGGGTCGGCTGGTCCACACGGTGACGACCGATCCGGAACGGGCCGAGCTGGTCACCCGCGCATTCACCCTGTTCGCCAGCGGCCAGTACACGATCCGCGACCTCGCCGACCATCTGAACGACTCCGGTATGACCGCCCGGCCGAACCGCAGTCGGCCCAAAAGGCCGGTGACCGAGGCCATCGTCCGTCGCATGCTGGCGAACCACTATTACCTCGGCAACGTCACGTGGAGCGGCGTCGAGTACGACGGCCGGCATCCGCGGCTCGTTGAACCCGGGGTATTCGAGCGCGTCCAGCAGCTCCTCACGGGGCTGCCCGGAAACGGCGCGCGCCAACGCCGCTACAACCACTACCTCAAGGGCGTGGTCTGGTGCGAGCGGTGCAAGCACCGCCTCATCGTGATGCGTGGCAAGAGCCAGACGGGCGAGCTGTACTTCTACTACGTCTGCCGCGGGCGGCAGGAGGCCGTTTGCGATCTGCCCTATCTCCGCGTCAGGCAGGTCGAGCAGGCGGTCGAGGCGCATTACCACAACGTCCGCCTGCCGGGGTCGACTAGACGACGGCTGCTCGACCTGCTCGATGACGACAGTCTGCTGATCCAGGCGGATGACCAAGTCAAGCGCGAGCACTCACTCGCACGTCTGACGGAACTGGAACGCGCCGAGGACCGGCTGCTCGACCTGGCAGCCGAAGCCGACATGCCGAAATCAAAGATCACCGAGAAGCTGCGCACAATCCGGACGGAGCGCAGCCATCTCCGGGAGCTACTGAACGAAACGAGCGAGCGCCTGAACCGCGGGCGTGACGCCCTCAGGACGGTGCTGACGTATCTCGACGATCCGCACGCGCTCTATTTGCGTGGCGGCACGCAGACACGCGTGAAGTTGAACAGGTTGATCTTCAAGAAGCTGTACGTGGACGTGGACGAGGAATGCGCGACTTTGGTGTCCAGCGACGAGCTGACCGAGCCTTTCGCGACCGTCGTCTATCTGCGCCGCAGCCCGATGCCGGATCTCGGCGTCCCGTCAGGCCATGAACATGCAAACGGCCCGGCGATCGATGAGGAGGCTCGTTGCCTGCTTGCTCATCTGTTTGCCGAGCCGAGTTCGAGTAATGAATATCTGGTCGGGGTGACAGGATTTGAACCTGCGGCCTCTTCGTCCCGAACGAAGCGCGCTACCAAGCTGCGCCACACCCCGGTGGCAACCGACCCAGCATAGCCAACGCAGGACGGCCGGTTGACCGCCGCCTCAGCCGCGCGGAGTGAGCGTCAGCAACGTCGCCTCCGGCCGGCAGGCGAACCGCACGGGGGCAAACGGGTTGGTGCCGAGGCCGGCGCAGATGTGGAACCACATGCGCTCGTCCCACTGGTGCAGCCAGCGCGCGCGGTCGCGCTCGATGCCGCAGTTCGTCACGATCGCCGGGCCGAAGGGCACCCGCACCTGGCCGCCGTGGGTATGGCCGGCGAGGACGACGTCGTAGCCGTCGCGGGCAAACGCCGCCAGCATGAACGGCTCGGGCGAGTGGGTGACGCCGATGCGGACGGCTGCGTCCGGCTCGGCGGGGCCCGCGATCAGCTCGTACCGCGCCCGGCGCAGGTGCGGGTCGTCGGTGCCGGCGAGGGCCACCCGCACGCCGCCGGCCTCGAGTGTTGTGCGCACGTGCGTGAGATCCGTCCAGCCCCGAGCCGTCATCGCCGACGCGAGCTGGGGCCACGGCATCGGCGAGCCGTAGATCTTCTTGCCCTCGGGCCAGAAATAGTGCACCGGGCTCTTCATCCGCGGCGCGTAATAGTCGTTGTTGCCGGGCACGAACACGCCCGGGAACGCGAACAGCGGCGCCAGCGAACGCAGCACGGCCGGCGCCGCGTCCAGACCGGACAGCGTGTCGCCGGTGTTGACGACGAGGTCGGGCTCGAGCCTCGCGAGCGAGCTGATCCAGGCGAGCTTGCGTCGCTGGTGCGCGGTGATGTGCAGGTCGGACAGGTGCAGCACACGGATCGGCGTGGCGCCGGGCGCGAGCACCGGGACGTCGAAGCGCCGCAGGGTGAACGCGTTGCGCTCGATGGCCGCCGCGTAGCCGAAGGTGCCTGCCCCGGCGGCTGCGACGACGGCGGCGCTGCGCGCGAGGCTCGGCATGCGGGCCAGCCTACGGACGGCGATTCGCGAGTTGTCCTCGCTAGGTCGGGCTGGGAGGCGACGACGCGCGGACAAGTGTGGGGTGGCCTCGCGAGTTGTCCTCGCTAGGTCAGGCCGGGAGGCGACGACGCGCGGACAAGTCGGGTGAGGGGGTGGTTAGCCTGCAAGACATGGCCGCGCTGAAGGACCGTCTGCACGCCGATCTCAACACCTCGATGAAGGCGCGCGACCAGCTCACGACCGCGACGCTGCGCATGGTTCTCACGGCGGTCACCACCGAAGAGGTCGCTGGCGCTGCAGCGCGGGAGCTGTCCGACGAGGAGGTGCTGCGCGTCGTCATGCGTGAGGCAAAGAAGCGCCGGGAGGCCGCCGAGGCCTTCGACGGCGCCAGCCGGCCGGAACTCGCCGCGCGAGAGCGGGCCGAGGGCGAGGTGCTGGCGAGGTACCTGCCGCGGCCGCTCGCCGACGACGAGCTAGTCGAGATCGTCCGGGCCGCCGTCGCCGAGGCGGGCGCGACAGAGCCGCGGCAGATGGGCGCGGTGATGAAGCTCGTCCAACAGCGGGTCGCCGGCCGGGCGGACGGCAAGCGGGTCAGCGACGAGGTTCGCCGGCAGCTGTCCGGCGGCTGAGCGCGCCGTGGCGAGTTGTCCTCGCTGCGGCGGCTGAGCGCGCCGTGGCGGGTTGTCCTCGCAGCGGCGGCCTATCGCCCCGCGACGCGCGGACAACTTTCGGCAGGGCGGCGGACTGTCATCCGACGTGGCGGGCTTGCGTCAGCCGCCGCCGGGGCCGGTTCGGCTGCGACCGCCGCCGGTGCCGCCAGTCCCGGTGCCGCCGCCGCCGGTGCCGCCCGTTCCGGTGCCGCCGGTGCCCGTGCCGCCCGTCCCGGTGCCGCCGGTGGTGCGGCCCGTCGTGCCGGTGCGGGGCTTCTTCGTCTTTTTCTTCGTCACCTTCGGCGGCGGCGGCGGGGTGTAGGCCGGCACCTGGCTGCTCAGGCAGACGGTGATCGTCGAGCCGGGCTGGGCGCGGTGCGGGCCGTAGTAGCCGACCGTGTCGTACGCCGCGCTCGCCGGGCAGTGCAGGTCGTCGATGGCGTCGAGCTGCTGCATCTTGAAGCCTTGATTCTCGAGGTCCTTCTTCGCCTCGGAGAGTGTCTCGCCGACGACGCTGGTCACGTCGACGCCGTCCACGCTGTCCGGGTCCGGCCAGGACCATGACTTCCTGGCGAGCGCCGGGCGCATGGCCGCCAGCCAGATCTTCGACGCGTAGGCGCCGTACGCCGCGCCGGTCTTCTCGCCGGGCAGCCCGGTCGACGGCGAGCTCGGCTGGTCGAAGTTGATCAGGCCGAGCGCGCCGGTCAGGTTCTTCGTCATGCCGACGAACCAGACAGAGGAGTTCTTGTTCTTCTTCGTCGACTCGTTCGTGCCGGTCTTGCCGGCGATCTTGCTGTCGTGCTTGGCGTACCAGCCGGTGAACGCGGCGGCCGAGGTGCCGCCGGTCTGGGTGTCGCCCTCCAGGATCGAGACTGCCTCCGCGGCCACCTGCGGCGCCACGACCTGCACCCCGCCGGCCGGCCGCTTCACGGTGACCGCGCTGCCCGCCGAGTTGGTGATGGAACGGACCGGCGCCGGCTGGTTGTAGGTTCCGCCGTTGGCGATGGCGGCGTACGCGCCGGCCAACTCGAGCGGGCTCGTCGGCACCGAGCCGAGCGCGAGCTGCTGGGCGCGCTGCTTGCCCACGATCAGCTGCGTCCACGTCTGACCGGGCGTGTCGCTCGTTTGGTCCATGCCCTTCATGCCGAGCTTGCTCATCAGGTCCGTGATCGGCTGCAGGTGGCAGTCGAGCAGATTGTCGGCGAGGGCCACGAAATAGGTGTTCGACGACTTCGCCGCGGCGGTGCGCAGCGTTTCCAAGGTGCTGTAGGAGACCTGCTCGTCGCCGTTGACCGCCTTGCTCGGCGTGAGGCAGTTCCGCGACTTGTAGCTGCCCGTGCTGCCGGCGGTGGACAGCTGCCACGTGTCCGGCACGCCGGTCTGCAACGCCGCCAGCAGGGGGAACAGCTTGAACGTCGACGCTCCGTTGGCGGTGTAGTTGGTGAAGATGGGCTGCTCGGTCTGCCCGGCCTTCGCGCCATAGGTCTTGCTCGCGGCCATCGCCAGGATGTCGCCGGTCTTCGGGTCGACCACCGGCAGGACCGCTGTCATCGCCGACGTGGCCGGCACCGCTTTCGCGATGTTCGTCTGCGCCTGCGTCTGGATCTTCGGGTCGAGCGTCGTGACGATCTTCAGGCCGCCGGTCTCCAACGTCGACTCGCTGATGCGGTCGACGTTTTCCAGCCAGCCCTGGGTGTACTCGCAGAAGAAGGCGGCGTTCGGGATCGACGTGGGGGCGCTGGCACAGCCCTGCCGCACGACCGGCGGGTTGGTGGTGGCGAGCGAGATCGGGGTGGCCTTGAGCCGGTCCGCCTCGATCTGGCCGATCTTGCCGACGTCGACCAGGTTCTGCAGCACCTGGTTGCGCCGGAGCTTGGCGGCCGCCGGGTAGACGAACGGGTCGTCGTCGGAGGGCGCCTGCAGCAGACCGACGAGCATCGCCGACTGGGGGAGCGTGAGCTGCGAGACGGGCTTGCCGAAGTACGTCTCGGCGGCGACCTCGATGCCGTAGGCGTGCTCGCCGAAGAAGGCGATGTTCAGGTAGTTGTTGAGGATCGTCTTCTTGGACTCGTGCTTCGGGCCCTCGATGTCGAGCGCGCAGCGCGCGTCTTCCATCTTGCGCTGCAGCGTCTGCGCGATCGCGGCGCGCTGCTTGGCGAGGTTCTCGCCGGCCTGGTAGTAGCGGATCTGCTTGACGTATTGCATGGTCAGCGTCGAGCCGCCTTGGGTGTCGCCGCTGCTCGTGCTGATCGCGGAGCGCAGCAGACCGCGCAGATCGACGCCGTGGTGGCTGTAGAAGCGGCGGTCCTCCGTCGCGATCAGCGCGTCCTGCAGGTATTGCGGCACCTCGCTGAGCGGCACGAGAACACGATCTTGGCTGAACAGCCTGGCGATCACGGTCTTGCCGTCGTTGGCGTACAGCGTGGTCGGCTGCGGGGGCTTGGTCTCCTGCAGGTTGCAGGTCGTGTCGAGGAACTCCACGCTGTAGTGCTTGCCGACGAGCCCGGCCCCCAGCACGGCAGGCATCGCCAGCCCGGCGGCCAGGATCCCGGTGGCGAGCAGAGCGAGCAGGAGCTTGACGATCGTCAGCAACGGCGCTGGTCGTCCGGATGCGGCTGCCACGGGGACTCAGGGTACGGGCAGCCGCTGACAATCTCCGCCTGTCCCTCCGGCCCGGCTCAGGCGTGCAGCAGCGAGCCGATGGCGCGCAGCCCGGCGAGGTCGTGCACGTCGGCGGGCAACGCCGGCACCGCGACCAGCGGCACCGTGGGGTGCGCGGCGGAGAAGCGCTTCGTCATCCGGGCGTCGTGCTCGGCGGCCGCGGCGATCTCGGCATGCACTCGCAGGGCGGCCAGGCCGAGCCGGGCCGAAGGGTCCTTCTCGCTCAGCGCGTCCGCCGCCGCCTCGGCCCGGGCCGCCGTCAACACCCGGCCGCCGGGCATCGGGGCCGGCGTGCGGGTCCGGTTGACGACGACGCCGGCAAGCGGCATGCCCTCCCGGGACAGGCGCTCGACGAAGTAGGACGCCTCGCGCAGCGCGTCCGGCTCCGGCGCGGCGACCACGACGAACGCCGTGCCAGGCGTCTTGAGCAGCTCGTAGGTGTGCTGGGCGCGCTCCCGGAAGCCGCCGAACATCGATTCCAGCGCGCTGACGAATGTGGACAGGTCGTTGAGCAGATCGCCGCCGATGACGCGGGTGAAGACCCGCGCGACCATGCCCACCGACACCGTCACGACCTTCAGGTACGCCTTCCCGCCGGCCTTCGCCGGGGCGGTCAACAGCCGCACCATGCGTCCGTCGAGGAAGCGGCCGAGCCGGTTCGGGGCGTCCAGGAAGTCCAGCGCCGAGCGCGACGGCGGGGTGTCGACGACGATGAGGTCCCACTCGTCCTGCGTCGAGCCCTCGGCCGAGGAACGGGTCTGGGCGACGAGCTGGCCCAGCTTCTCCATCGCCATGTACTCCTGCGTGCCCGCGAAGGACGACGAGAGCGATTGGTAGAAGGGGTTGGCGAAGATCTGCTCGGCGCGCTCGGCCGAGGAGTGCTCGAGCACGACATCGTCGAAGGTGCGCTTCATGTCGAGCATCATCGCGAACAGCTTGCCGCCGGCGACCCCGCGCACCTCGCGAGGCGTGTTGTCCAGTTCGGTGAGGCCCATCGACTGGGCGAGCCGGCGCGCCGGGTCGATGGTGAGCACGACCGTGCGCCGGCCGGCCTCGGCGCCCATCAGCGCCATCGCCGCCGCGGTGGTCGTCTTGCCGACGCCGCCGCTGCCGCAGGTGACGACGACCCGCGTCGCCGGGTCGCGAACGAGCGCGCCGACGTCCATCCGCTCGCTCACTGCGGCACATCCTCGAGAAAGCAGGCGGCCAAGTCCTTCAACTCCCCGAGGGCGACCGGGGGGTTGAGGTCGGGCAGTTCGACGCGTGGCAGGTCCAGGGACTCCAGGCGGACCTCGTTCTCCTCCTGGACCCGCTGGCGCTGGGCGTAGTCGGCCATCTCGACGGCGAGCGCGCCGGCCAGCGCAGCGGCGTCGCCCGCGGCGACGCCGGCCATGTCCAGTTCGGCGGCGAGCGCGTCGGCGTCCACCCCGCCCGCGCCGAACAGCTCGTCGGTGATCAGCGCCGGCCGGGCGCGGTTGACGACGACGGCGCCGAGCGTGAAGCCGAGGCTGACGAGCTCGGCGGCGGCGTCGAGCGTCTCCTGGACCGGCATCTCCTCGAGCAGCGTCACCAGATGCACCGCCGTCTTGGGCCCGTGCAGGAGCTTGATGACCCCTTCGCTCTGGCTGTTGATCGGCCCGAACTTCGTCAGCTTCGCGACCTCGCGGGTGGCGTCGAGAAACCGGCCGATCCGGCCGGTCGGCGGGGCGTCGAGCACGACGGCGTCGTACGCGGGCCGCCCGTCGACAGTCCGCACGACGGCCTCCTTGACCTTGCCGGTGAGCAGGACGTCGCGCAGGCCGGGGGCGAGGGTGGTGACGAAGTCGACGGCGCCCATCTTCTTCAATCCACGCGCGGAGCGCTTGAGCCCGTAGAACATGTCGAGGTACTCGATCATCGCCTGCTCGGCGTCGATGGCCAGTCCGTACAGCTCGCCGCCGTTGCCGACGCTCGTCAGCCGGACCTCTTCGTACGGCATCGGCGGCATGTCGAACAGCTGCGCCAGCGCCTGCCGGCCCTCGACCTCGACCAGCAGCACCCTGCGGCCGGTTTCGGCCAGCGCGAGCGCGAGCGCGGTGGCCGCGGTGGTCTTGCCGGTGCCGCCCTTGCCGGTCACGACGTGCAGCCGTGCGGCCGCCGGGAAGCCGGCCACGAGCGCGCGCGGGCTCGTTCGCGCGGCCGCGCGCGCCGCGGTCGATCGGGTGGCGCCCATCAGCCCAGCTTAAGCAGGGCGGCTGTGCGCCGGGCGGGAGGAGCGCTCGCGGAGAGCTGGGCCACGGCGCTAGCGTCGACGACTGTGACGACCCCGGGACAGTGGCGCGCCGAGTTGGCTCGACTGGGCGAGCGGCTGCCGCCGGTGGTGCCGCCGGTCGCGGCCTACCAGCCCGCGCGGCGCAGCGGCTCGCTGGTCTTCACCTCCGGCCAGCTGCCGATGGTCGACGGCGCGCTGCCGCAGACCGGCAAGCTGGGCGCGGAGGTGTCCGCCGCGGACGGCAAGGTGCTGGCCCGCCGCGCCGCGCTCAACGCCCTCGCCGCCGTCGACGCGCTCGTCGGCCTGGACGCCGTCGCAGGCGTGGTCAAGGTTGTCGGCTACGTCGCCAGCGATCCGTCGTTCACCGGTCAGCCGGCGGTGGTCGACGGCGCCAGCGAGCTGCTCGGGGCGGTCTTCGGGCCGCTCGGCGCGCACGCCCGATCGGCGATCGGCGTTGCGGCGCTGCCGCTGGACGCGCCGGTCGAGATCGAGCTGATCGTCGAGCTGCGGTGACCGGCGCCGTCGACCCGCCTGAGGCGGCGCCGGTCCACGACGCGGCCAGCGTGGTCCTGCTGCGCGACGGGCCGGCCGGCGTCGAGGTCTGGCTGCTCACCCGGGTGCGCCAGATGAGCTTCGCCGCCGGCATGTCGGTGTTCCCCGGCGGCCGGGTCGATCCGGCCGACGCCGACCTTGCGCTCACCGGCGCCGATGTGTCGGCGTTGGCGGCGCGCTTTCGCTGCGCCGAGCCGACGGCCCGCGCGCTGCTGGGCGCCGCGGTGCGCGAGACGTTCGAGGAGACCGGCGTGCTGCTCACGGTCCCGTCCGCCGATCTCGCCGCGGCGCGTGCCGACGTCGAGTCGGGCCGGGTCGCGTTCGGCGACCTGCTGCGCGACCACGGACTGGCGGCCGACGCGTCCGGAGTGCAGCCGTGGGCCCGGTGGGTGACGCCGGTTGGCGAGCCCCGTCGCTACGACACCCGGTTCTTCGTCGCCGCGCTGCCGGCTGGGGTCGAGGCCGCCGACGTCAGCACCGAGTCCAGCTCAGCTGGCTGGCTGCCCGTGGGCGAGGCGCTGGAGCAGGCGCAGCGGGGCGAGCGGATGCTGCTTCCCCCGACGCTCAAGACGATCACCACCCTGCTGCCCTTCGGCTCGGTCGCGCAGGTGCTGGCGGCGTCCGCCGACCGCGTGCTCGACGCGGTGCAACCGAGGCTGCAAGTTGGCGACGACGGCGCGGTGTCCGTGCTGATGCCCGACGGCGAGTTCATTGCGATGCCGGCGCGACCGGCCGATTCGGCACTGCCGACGGCGCCTTGATGCCGAGCCACCCGGCCTACGAGACGGTGCGGTCCGTCCTTCCGCGCGCGTCCGTACTGCTCCAGTCGAATCCGGGGCCGATGACGCTCGACGGCACCAACACCTGGTTGCTGGGCGACCCCGAGGCGTCCGAGGTCGTCGTGGTGGACCCGGGCGAAACATCGCAGCAGCATCTCGACGAGCTGCTCGCCGCCGCCCCGGCGATCGCGCTGGTGCTCGTCACGCACGGCCACCATGACCACAGCCAGGCCGCCACCGCGGTGCACGATCGCACCGGCGCGCCGGTGCGCGCGTTCGACCCGCGGCATTGCTTCGGCGCCCCGCCCCTCGTCGACGGCGAGGTGCTGGACGAAGCCGGTGTGCGGCTCGAGGTCGTCGCCACGCCCGGCCACACAGCCGATTCGGTCTCCTTCGTGCTGGATGGCGGCGCGGCAGTGCTCACCGGAGACACCATCCTCGGCCGCGGCACGACGGTCGTCGCGCACCCGGACGGCGTGCTCGGCCCCTATCTCGGCTCACTGCGCCAGCTCGAGGCGTACGGCGCGGCCCGAGTTCTGCCCGGCCACGGCCCGGACCTGCCGGCGATCGGAGAGGTGGCGGCGCACTACCTGGCGCACCGCGAACAGCGGCTGGACCAGGTCCGAGCCGCGCTGGCCGAGCTGGGCCCGAGCGCGAGCGCGCGGCAGGTCGTCGAGGTGGTGTACGCCGACGTCGACCGGGCTGTCTGGTGGGCGGCCGAGCTGTCCGTCGAAGCCCAGCTGGCGTATCTGCGCGCCTGAGCTCTGAGCTGGAACGCCTGGCGACAGCGGGGTCGACACGATCGCCGGAACGCGACGACAACAGTCAAGGCCGCGGACATGGGCTGGCCGGGGAGGCGGGTCAGCGCGCGCGGCGGGCCAGGCGTTCGCGGTCGAGGATGACGACGCTCTTGCCTTCCAGGCGCAGCCAGCCGCGCGACGCGAAGTCGGCGAGCGCCTTGTTCACGGTCTCCCGCGAGGCGCCGACCAGCTGGGCCAGTTCTTCCTGTGTCAGGTCGTGGGTGACGCGCAGTTGGCCGCCGTCGATCGAGCCGAAGCGCTGGGCGAGCTGCAGCAACTGCTTGGCCACCCGGCCCGGCACGTCGACGAAGATCAGGTCGGCCAGCATGGTGTTGGTGCGACGCAGCCGGCGCGCCACCACGCGAAGCAGCTGCAGCGCGATTTGCGGGCGCTCGGTGGCCCACTTCTGCAACGCGGCCTTGGGCAACCGGGCCAGCCGGGCGTCGGTGACGACGGTGGCGGTGGCGGTGCGTGGGCCCGGGTCGAACAGCGACAACTCGCCGAACTGGTCGGAGGGGCCGTAGATGGCGACGAGGTTCTCCCGCCCGTCCGGCGAGCGCCGGCCGAGCTTCACCTTGCCGGTCAGGACAATGTAGAGGCTGTCGCCAGGCTCGCCCTCGTGGAACAGCACCGTGCCGCGCGGCGCGTCGAAGGTCTCGAACTCGTCGGCGAGTGCTTCCACGTCGTCGGGATCGACGCCCTGGAACAGGCCGGCCCTCCCCAGAATCTCGTCCACTCGCGCTCCTCGTGTGCTCGCTC
This sequence comes from uncultured Jatrophihabitans sp., assembly GCF_964251945.1. Lineage (GTDB taxonomy): Bacteria > Actinomycetota > Actinomycetes > Mycobacteriales > Jatrophihabitantaceae > Jatrophihabitans. The sequence continues at coordinate 132,320 of NZ_CAXULP010000003.1, read as the reverse complement.
GTTGCGAGCTGTGTCACAGTCTCGACGGGAGTCTAGTGCCCGCCCTCACTACCGTGGGTGAGCCTTCACGGGTGACTGCTGCGCAGCGCTCTGCCGGCGCTGGCGGCGGCGGTTGGGCCGCAGTCGATTGCGCAAGCGGCGAAGGCCGGATTCGGCGCCTTCGCGGATGAACTGGTCGAGTTCGCCGTCGTTCGCGCTGGCGAGAAAGCCCTCGACCTCTCGCTCGACGGCGATGTGGTTCAGCGGCTCCTCGACCCGTCCCATCAAAAGCACGAAGCCCAGCAGGACGAACGGGAACAGCAGCAGCGCGAATCCGATCATGGCCGACCTATTGTGCCGCACGCGCCACCTGGCGCGCTCCGCGCCGCGCGGATCTACCCTCGACGGCGTGCCGGATCCCGAAAGCTCGTTGGCCCTGACGCGCCGCGCGCGGCGGATCAATCGCGAGCTGGCTGTGGTCTTCCCCGACGCGCGCTGCGAGCTCGACTTCAGCACGCCGCTCGAGCTCGCGGTCGCGACGATCCTTTCCGCGCAATGCACCGACAAGCGGGTCAACGAGGTCACGCCGCGGGTCTTCGCCCGCTACCGCGACGCAGCTGATTACGCGGGCGCCGACCGCGACGCCCTCGAGGCGCTGATCAGGCCGACCGGGTTCTTCCGCAACAAGACGACATCGCTGATCAAGCTGGGCCAGCACCTGGTCGAGCGCTTCGACGGCGAGGTGCCGAACCGGCTGGACGAGCTCGTCACGCTGCCGGGGTTCGGCCGCAAAACCGCGAACGTCGTGCTCGGCAACGCCTTCGGCATCCCCGGGCTGACGGTCGACACGCACTTCGGCCGGCTCGTGCGCCGGTGGCGGTTCACCGCAGAGACGGACCCCGTCAAGGTCGAGCGGGTGGTGGCCGAGCTGATCCCGAAGAACGAGTGGACGATCTTCAGCCACCGGGCGATCTTCCACGGCCGGCGCATCTGCCACTCCCGCAAGCCCGCGTGCGGGGCCTGCCCGATCGCCCGGCTCTGCCCGTCGTTCGGCGAGGGCCCGACTGACCATGAGATCGCGGCAAGGCTGGTCAAGAGCGAGGCGCAGATGCTGGCGTCGCAATGAGGGCGTCGCAATGAGGGCGTCCCAGTGAGCGTGTCCCAGTGAGCGTGTCCCAGTGAGCCGGCCGTCGACCGGGCTGCCCGAGTGGTGGGCGCCCCTCGGCGCGCGGATCGCCGAGATCACCGGCGAGGATCTGTCCCGATTCCTGCCGCCGGACGACGGCAGCGGCCGGCAGTCGGCCGTGCTGATCACGCTCGCCGATTCCGCCGACGGCCCGGCGGTGCTGCTGATCGAACGCTCTGCCGACATGCGCGCGCACGCCGGCCAGGTCGCGTTCCCCGGCGGCTCGCTCGATCCGGGCGAGACGCCGGAGCAGGCGGCGCTGCGTGAGGCGGCCGAAGAGGTCGGCCTGGACCCGGCAAGTGTGCGCGTGGTCGCGGAGCTGCCGGCGGTGTTCATCCCGGTGTCCGGCTTCGTCGTCACGCCGGTGGTCGCGTGGTGGGAAAGTCCGCACGAAGTCGCGCCGGTCGACGCCGGCGAAGTGGCCGGCGTCGTGCTCGTGCCGCTGCGCGAGCTCGCCGATCCGGCGAACCGCTTCCGGGTCCAACACCCGTCGGGCTGGCTGGGCGCGGGCTTCGAAGTCAGCGGGCTGTTCGTCTGGGGATTCACCGCCGGCCTGCTCGACCGCCTGCTGCATCTCGGCGGGTGGGCCCGCGATTGGGACGAGACACGGGTGCGGCCGCTGCCCAGCCGGCCCGCGCGCTGAGCCGGGCCGGATTGGGGCTGGCCCCGCCGGTACCGTGCTGCCATGCGACGAGGCGGGCGGACTGCGGTGCTCGCGGCGGTGTTCGCCGCTCTCGTCCTCAGCGCCTGCTCCAACCGCGAGGCGACGGTGAACAAGCGCCCGCAGTCAGGCTCGGCGACCGCGTCGATGGTCAACGGCGTGCAGCAGGTCATCCTGCGCTCAGGCGTCGACCTGCGCTTCCATCCCTCGACGATCACCGTGCATCCGGGCAAGGTGCGCGTCATCCTGATGAACACCGCGAAGCCCGGCGCCGGGCCCCCGCACAACGTCCAGGCGCCCAAGCTGCCCGGCCTGACCATCCCGTTGATCCCGGCCGGCGGCAGCGGCGAGGCGGTGTTCAACGCGCCCTCGCCCGGCCGCTACTCCTTCGTCTGCACGATCCACGCGGCGCAGGGGCAATACGGACTGCTGATCGTGAAGCCGCTGTCCGAGAAGCCGTAGCAACGTGAACATCCTCGACGTCGTCATCCTGCTGGCCGCGCTCGCCTACGCGGTCGGGGGCTACCGCAGCGGGGCGGTCGTCGGAATCTTCTCCCTCGTCGGCTTCCTCGGCGGCGCGGTCATCGGCGGCCAGCTCGCCCGTCCGTTGGGCACCCGCGTGGCCGACGGGCGGGCGCAGGTGCCGGTCGCGATCGTGTGCGTGCTCGTGTTCGCGACCATCGGCCAGCTAGCCGCGGTGTGGCTTGGCGGACGGTTGCGCGAGCGCGTCGTGCGCGGCATCGGCCGGCCGTTGGACGCCGGCATCGGCGCGGTGCTCGGCGTCGTGTCGGTGCTCCTGGTGTCGTGGATGATCGCCGTGCCGCTCGCGTCCTCGCCGTACCCCAACCTCGCGTCCGAGGCGAGCCAGTCGAAGATCGTCCGAGCCGTCAACGGGGCGGTGCCGGACGGGTTCCGACACGCCTACTCGACGCTGCGGGTGTTCTTCGACCGCAGCGGCTTCCCGCCGGTGTTCGGCGACCTGCCCAACACCTCGATCGTCAACGTCCAGCCGCCGCCCGCGCTGTCGTCGGCGGTGCAGGCGACCGTCGATCGAGCGCATCGGTCGGTGTTCAAGATCTTGGGGCAGGCGCCGCAGTGCAACCGCGAGATCGAGGGCTCCGGTTTCGTGTACGCCCGGCACCGCATTCTGACCAACGCGCACGTCGTTGCCGGCACCGACCAGGTGCAGATCGTGGTGCCAGCGACCGGCCACGGCGGCACGCGGATGGTCGACGCCAAAGTGGTCCTCTTCGACCCGGGCCGCGACGTCGCGGTGCTCGCCGTGCCGGACCTCGACGCCCCCGCGCTGAGCTTCCGGCCGCAGCAGCAGGCCGCGCAGACGAACGCGGCAGCGGTCGTGCTCGGCTTCCCGGAGAACGGCGGCTTCGACGTGCAACCGGCGCGCGTCCGGTCGAAGGGACCGGTCGGCGGCCGGGACATCTACGACACCCGGGAGATCGAACGCTCGATCTACTCGATCCGCGCGCTCGTGCGCAGCGGGAATTCCGGCGGCCCGCTGATCGACACGCAGGGCTTGGTGCTCGGCATGGTGTTCGCGACGGCGCTGGACTCGTCCGACACCGGCTTCGCGCTGGCCGACGACGAGATCGACGCGGACGCGGCCCAGGGCAAGAACGCGACGCGGCAGGTCGGGACGCAGGGCTGCACCCAGGAATAGGGACGGGTCGGTTTCGCGGGGTCGCCGGTCAGTGGGTCTTGGCCCAGCGGACGAGCTCGCCGCTGACGAAATCCGGCACCTCGTCGTGCGGGAAGTGCCCGACGCCGTCGAGCACCCGCCATTCGTAGGGTCCGCTGACGTAGCGGCCGGAGCCCTGCGCGGTCGAGGGCAGCACGCAGGTGTCCAGGTCGCCGTGCAGGTGGAGCACGGGCGCGGTGATCGGCGCGCGCACCGCGGCGGCATAGCGGCGGCCGTCTGACCGAAACACCGAGCGCAGCATCCAGCGGTAGAACTCCGCGGCGCAGTAGGAGACCGGGTGGATGCGCATCGCCTCGGCGTAGCGCTCGACGTCGGCGACATAGCCCGGCGTGCCCCGCCACCGCGGCCCGGTCCACCGGTCGTAGAGCTCGCGCACCCACAGGGAGTCGCGCGAGAGCAGGTTCTCCGCGCGCCGCGGGACCTGGAAGGTGCGCAGCGCATAGGCCGACGCGTTCCGCTGCGCGGAACCGGCGCCGGGGCGCAGTTCGGCGCGCATCCGCAGCGGGTGCGCCGCGCCCAGCGCGACGACGCTGCGCGCCACCCGCGGGTGCGAGGCGGCGATCGTCCAGGCCAGCGTGCCGCCGAGGTCGTTGCCGACGATCATCGCGTCCGACTCGCCGAGCGAGCTGACCAGCGCGGCGACGTCCGCCGCGAGCGTCGGCGCGTCGTAGCCGCGCGGCGGCTTGTCGCTCGCGCCGTAGCCGCGCAGGTCGACGGCCACCGCCCGATAGCCGGCGTCGGCAAGATCGAGCAGCTGCTGGCGCCAAGCCCACCAGAATTGCGGAAACCCGTGCAGCAGCAGCACAAGCGGCCCGTCGCCGAGCTCGGCGACGTGCAGCGCGATGCCGTTCGCGCGCACGGTGCGGTGCGTCCAAGGCCCGTCGATCAGCACGACGGAGCTGTCGGGCGCGCCGGGAAGCGGACCGAATCCCACGAGCTAGCCGCGGGAGTTCTTGAGGTAGTCGACGGTCTCTTTGGTCGTCTTGATGGTCCGCGCCGGCGCGCGCACCCGCTTCACCTTGCGGATGCCGAGATACACCAGCAGCCCGGCCAGCACCAGCAGCCCGGCGAACACGACCAGAAACGCGAGCCAGCGGTCGAGTCCGAGCTGGTTGAGGCCCTCGGCGAGCGCCTGGAAGCCGTAGATCAGCGAGAACACGAGCAGGACCGCGGCGGCGGCGAACAGGCCGACGCCGACGCCGGCGTTCTTCACCGACGAGCGCAGCTCGAGCTTCGCGAGCTCGATTTCCCCGTGGACGAGCGTGGAGACGTGCGTGGAAGCATCGGCGACGAGCTTGCCGATGCTCGGCTGGTCCGCGGGGTCCTCCGGCGCGGCGTGCGCGGGCCGCGCCACGCCGGCTGCGGACGGCTTGGCCGCCTGCGCCGGCGTCGACGGGGGATTGGGGGCTGCACTCGTCGCCGTCACGGTCGGTCGGCTCCTCGGGGCGAAGTTGGGCGCAGTTGGGCGCTTTCGCGGATTGTTGCAGTCACGACGCCCGCGTGCATCCGCGCGGCCGTGCTCGACCCGGCGGGTCGCGGCCGCGTCGTTGCTCTCGGCCCCCTCGCTACCCTGGACCAAGCCATGCCCGCCGACCCGCTCGCGCCGCTGCTTGACCTGCCCGGCGTCATGGACGGCGTCGAACGGGCCCGGGCCGCGGTCGACGGGCTGCTCGGCAACCGCACTCTGCGTCGCAGGTCGGCGGACGTGTCGGCCGAATCCTCGTTGCGCGGCGCGTGGGCCTCGGCGTGGCTGTCCGGCGTGCAGACGCCGCTCGCCGACGTCCGCTCCGGCGCGGCCGCCGGCGACCCGGTGGTGCAAGGCGCGCTGCGCGCCCAGTCGGCGATCGGCCCGCTGGCCGACACCTGGAGTCACGCTCCGCGGCAGGCGCTGGCCCGGCTGCACGCGCTTGCCGCCGCGGATCTGGCCGACGCCGACGACCTCGGCCGGCCCGCTGCGGGAACGGCCTCCCGGTTGGACACGCTGGCCGCGGTGCTGGCCAGCGGCACCCGCGCCCCGGCGGTGGTCGTGGCGGGCATCGTGCACGGCGAGCTGCTCGGGCTGGACGCGTTCGCGCCGGTGTCCGGCGTGGTTGCGCGGGCGGCGACACGCCTGACGCTGGTTGAGCGTGGGTTGGACCCGAAGTCGCTGGTCGTCATCGAGGCCGGGCATCGCGAGCTGCGCGCCGACTACGACGCCGCGCTCGCCGCGTATCGCAGCGGCGCCCCGGCAGGCATCGCGCAGTGGCTCAGGCACTGCGCGGACGCGGTGGTGGCCGGCGCGCAGGAGGCGGTCGCGATCTGCGAGGCGCTCGCCCGCGGCTGATTCGCAGCCCGCGGCTGATTCGCAGCCCGCGGCTGATTCGCAGTGGACGGCGGCGCCGCTTGCGAGAAGCGGCGCCGCCGGTGCGGCGACCCGGACGGCCGGGTTACCAAGCGTGCCCTTGCGAGTGTCGTGCGCGGTCCGCGGCGGCGATGCCGCAGATCCGCGCCGACTCACCTGTGCGTGGTGGGATCGCCGCGTGGGTGCCCGTCCGTCCAGTTCGTTCGGCGTTCGCTGGGGGCTGTACCGCCATCGACGCGCGCCGTCCGTGCTGTCATTCAAGCGCTGTGACGCACCTCACGCAAGACCCCGCGAACGGATGTGCGCCGAAACGAGTCCTCAGGCCCGGAACGGACGCCGTCGGGCGGTGAACCAGACGAGCCCGGCGGCCGCGACACCGGCCCCGACCACCGTCGCGGCGGTCGCCGGATGCTCCGGCCGCATGCCGGCGAGCCGCTCGCGGAGGGGGGCCGCGTTCGAGAACGTCAGCATCGGCCAGTCTCGTTCGCCGGCGACCTTGCGCAATGTCCGGTCGGCGTTGACGGCGTACGGGTGGCCGACGGTCTCGAGCATCGGCACGTCGGTCGCCGAGTCCGAATATGCGTAGCTGCCGCCGAGGTCGTAGCCGCGATCGGCGGCCAGCTCGACGACCGCCCGCGCCTTCTCCGGCCCGTAGACGTAGCGGCTGATCTCGCCGGTGTACTTGCCGTCCTGCACGACCATCTGGGTGGCGATGACCTCGTCGGCGCCGAGCATCGCGCCGACCGGGCTGACGACCTCCTCGCCCGACGTGCTGACGATGATCACGTCCCGACCGGCGGCCTTGTGCATCGCGATCAGGTCGACGGCTTCGACGTAGACGATCGGGTCGATGATCTGGTGCAGCGTCTCGGAGACGATCTCGCGGACCTGGGCGACGTCCCACCCGGCGCACATGGAGGTCAGGTAGGCGCGCATGCGTTGGATCTGGTCGTGGTCGGCGCCGGCCAGGGCGAACATGAACTGCGCGTAGGCGCTGCGCAGCACCGCTCGGCGGTTGATCAAGCCGCCTTGGTAGAAGGGCCGGCCGAACGCCAGCACGCTCGACTTGGCGATGATCGTCTTGTCGAGGTCGAAGAACGCCGCCGTCCGCGCCGCTGCCACGAGGAACGAGGATACGGATCGCGGGCGACGGCGCGTCGGGAGCTGTCAAGTCGGCCGTCCACAACCCGCCGGTCTGTCCACAGCCTGCCGTTCGGCCGCCCGCGCGGCCGCCGAGCGAGGTTCGCTGACCCGCATGGCGGTGCTGGGCGTGCTCGGTGGCAGCGGCGGGGTGGGCGCCTCGTCGTTCGCCGCCGCGCTGGCCGCTGCGGCGGCGCCCGCGGTGCTCGTCGATTTGGACGTCGCCGGCGGGGGGATCGACGTCCTGCTCGGCATCGAGCGCGAGCCGGGGGCGCGGTGGTCCGGCCTGCGCCTGGCCGGCGGCCGGCTCGATCCCGACACGTTGGTCGCCGGGCTCGCCCGGTGGGCGGGCTGCGCCGTGCTCGCGGCGGACACCGTCGAGCTGGACGCGGCCGCGGTCGGCCAGGTGCTCGAGACGGCGCGGGACACCGGGCGCACGGTGGTGCTGGACTTGCCTCGGCACTGCTGCGCGGCACGCGTTGCCGCGCTCGCGGTCTGCGACCTCGTCGTCGTGCTGGTCCGGGCGGACGTGCCTGGCGTTGTCGCGGCGCACGCGGCGGTCGGAGACCTCCCCGCCGCGCCGGCCGGCGCGGTCGTCCGGCGCGGGCCGGTCCCGGCGGCCGACGCCGCGCGAGCGGTCGGCGTTCGGCTCCTCGGCACCCTGCCGGCGCTCGGCTCGAGCCCCGCGGACCTGGCCGGCCGCCGGCCCCCACGCGGCCTCACCCGGGTGGCCGGCGGTCTCTTGGCCGGAGCGGGCCCGGCCGAAGCGGGCCCGGCCGGCGAACCGGCGGCCCGGCGATGAGTGACCTGGTGGATCGCGTCCGCCACCGGGTCGTCGCCGATCATCTTCCGGTCGGCGAGGCGGTGCGGCTCGAAGCGGCGGGCATCGCCGACGACGTGGCTCTTGCCGATCTGCGGCGCGCGGTCGAGGCGGAGCTGCGCGGCGCCGGCCCGCTCGAGCCGTTGCTCGCCGCCGCTGGCGTCACCGATGTGCTGGTCAACGCGCCGGACGAGGTGTGGCTCGATCGCGGCGCCGGTCTGGAACGCACGGCTGTCCGCTTCGCCGACGGCGCCGAGGTCCGCCGGCTCGCCCAGCGGCTGGTCGCCGCCGCCGGCGCCCGGCTGGACGACGCGCAGCCGTTCGTCGACGCGTTGCTGCCGGACGGAACCCGGCTGCACGCGGTGTTGCCGCCGCTGGCCGTGCACCCGACGCTCTCGCTTCGGGTGCTCGCGCGACGCCCGCTCGACCTGGCCGCGCTCGCCGCGCGCGGGGCGCTGCCCGGCGCCGCCGCACAGCTGCTCGCCGACATCGTCGCGGCCCGGCTGGCCTTCGTCGTCACCGGCGGGACGGGCACCGGCAAGACCACCTTGCTGGGCGCGTTGCTTGGCTGCGTGCCGGCGGATCAGCGGCTCGTGGTGATCGAGGACGCGCGCGAGCTGGTGGTGGCCCATCCGCATGCCGTGCGGCTCGCGCGGCGCGGCGCGAACGTCGAGGGCGCGGGCGAAGTGGGACTGCGCGAGCTCGTCCGGCAGGCGCTGCGCATGCGGCCGGACCGGCTCGTCGTCGGGGAGTTCCGCGGCGCGGAGATGATCGAGCTGCTCGTCGCGCTGAACACCGGGCACGAGGGCAGCGGCGCGACGCTGCACGCCAACTCCGCGGCCGACGTGCCCGCTCGGTTCGCCGCGCTCGGCGCTCTTGCCGGACTGCCGTCCGCCGCGGTGACCAGCCTGGTCGCCGCCGCGCTCGACGTCGTCGTGCACTTGCGGCGCGACGGCGCCGGGCGTCGGCATGTCGCCGAGATCGGCCTGCTGTCCCGGACCGGCGACGCGGTGACGGCCACGTCGGCGTGGACGGCCGCCGGCGGCCCGGGCGCCGCGGCCGACGAGCTGGCGGCCCGGCTGGCCGATCGGCTCGCGGCGCGACCGGCGAGCGGCGGCCGCTGATGACGGTGTGCTGGCTGGCGCTCGCGGCCACGCTGATCCTGACGGCGTCCGGCGGCGGCACTGCGTCGGCGCGGGTGGCGGCGTTGAGCGCCGGCCGCCGGCTCGCCGTCGGCGCTGGCCGGCCGGGCGCCCGCGCCGGCGCGTGGTGGCGGTCCTCGCCGTCCAGATCGCGGCCGACGGCGGTCGGGTCGGCGGGAGCGTGCCTGGCCCTGGTCGGCGGGATCGCCTGGTCGGCAGGTCCGGCGTTGGGCGTGGCCAGTGCGGCGGTCGCTGGCGCGGCCTGGTCGGTGGGTCGTGGGCTGGTCCGGCGGCACGCGGCGGCTCGGACGCGAGCGCAGCTGGGCTCCGCGCTCCAGGTGCTGGTGGCCGAGCTGGCGGCGGGCGCCCGGCCGGGCGAGGCGCTGCGCGCTGCCGCCCGGGCGTCGCCGGCGCACGAAGCGGTGCTCGATCGAGCGGCGGATGGCGCCGAAAGCGGAGCTGGCGCCGGGCAGCGGCTGGCCGAACATCCGGACCTGCGGCCGGTCGCGGTCGCCTGGCAGCTCAGCGAGCAGACCGGCGCCGCACTGACCGGCGTGCTCGAACGGGTGCTGGCCGACGTCGGCGCTCGCGACCGGACGCGCCGAGCGGTGGCCGTGGCGCTGGCCGGCCCGCGATCCTCGGCGCTGGTGCTAACGGGGTTGCCGCTCGTCGGCGTCGCGCTCGGCACGACGATGGACGCGAACCCGCTGAGGTTTCTGCTCGACACGCCGGCCGGGCGGCTGACGTGTTGCGCGGGCGTGTTGCTCGACGTCGCCGGCGTGCTGTGGATGCAGCGGCTGCTGGGCAGTGCGGAGCGCGGGTGAGCGGTGCCCTCGGGTGGCTGTCGCTCGCCGCCGCCGCGCTCGTCGCGCCCGGCTTCGCGCGAGACACCCGTCCCGTCCGAGCGGCGGCTGCCGTCGAGCGCGCCGGTCCGGTGGTCGCGGCATCGCTGGTGGCGGCCGCGTGCGTGCTGGTCGGCGGGCTGCCTGGCCTGGCGGTGGCGTTGATCATGAGCCCCGCGACGCTGCTCGGCCTGCGCGCCCTGCAGCGGCGGCCGGTTGCCGCTGCGGCGGACGCGTCGCTGCCGCTCGTGCTCGACCTTGCCGCGGCGGGACTGCGCGCCGGCAAACCGGTGCCGGCGGCGCTGTCGATCGCCGCGCCGGCCGGATCTGAGCAAACGGCGGCGATGCTGCGCCGCGTCGCCGGCCTGCTCGAACTCGGCTCGTCCGCGGCGCAGGCGTGGGCGCCGGCGGCTCGTGGGCCGCTCGCACCGGTCGCACCGGTCGCGGTGCGCAGCGCCGCCAGCGGCGTGAAGCTCGCGGGCGCTCTCGAAGGGCTTGCCCGCACGCTGCGCGAAGAACGCGCGGCCGGCGCAGCCGCCCGAGCCGCGCGGGTGGGGGTCGCCGCGATGGCGCCGCTGGCCGCGTGCTTCCTGCCGTCCTTCGTCTGCTTGGGCGTCGTGCCGGTGGTCGTCGGCATTGCCCGCACGGCGCTCGGCGGCGCGCTGCCGTGACCATCCTTAAGGCGCCGGACCCAGGATCTACCCGCCGGACGTCGGACAAGCCTGCGAACCGTAGGCGAACTCCCGATGCCGGGCCGGGGGACTTAGCAGAAATGTCGACGGTGTCAGCAAAACGGCACCAGGAGGCACGTCATGTACGACGACATCACCACCGGCATCATTCGCGACCGCGCCCAGACCAATCTCGCCGCCGCGTCCGCCGCTCGGCAGGCGCGCGCCGCCCGGCGTGCCCGGCGGGCGCAGCGGCGGCTTGCCAAGCCGACCGCCGAGGTTCGCCCGGTCGCGCTGGTCGGCAAGCCCACCGGCGAGCCGGTCCTGGTCAACGGAGCGGCGCGGCCGGCCCACGTTCGCGGGCTGCGCGCGTTCGCGACCTGGTTGTCCACCGCGCAGCTCTGACGCCTGGCTCTGCCTGGCGAAGGCTGTGACGTACATTTATCTGTACAGGAGGTGGTCGCGGTGAAGACGATGAGTTACACCGAGTCCCGGGCGCGGTACGCGGAGGTGCTCGACGCGGTGGCCAACGACCGCGAGGAGATTGTGATCACTCGCGCCGGGCACGATCCGGTCGTGATCGTTTCGTTGGCAGACTTCGAGTCGTTGCGCGAGACCGCCTACCTGCTGCGCTCCCCGGCCAATGCCCGACGTTTGCTCGATGCAATGGAGCGCCTCGAGGCCGGACGTGGGGTCGTACACGAGCTGGTGGACACCGACTGAGGTGCTGCTCGTCTGGGACGAGAACGCCTGGGATGACTATCTCTGGTGGCACAGCCAGGACCGTCGCGTGCTCAAACGCATCAACGCGCTCATCCAGGACATCGGCCGCACTGGGAACGCAGGCATCGGCAAACCCGAGCCGCTGAAGCACGATTTCGCCGGATACTGGTCGCGGCGAATCACCGACGAGCACCGCCTGGTTTACAAGATTGCCGCCGACGATATTCGTATTGCCGCCTGCAGGTATCACTACGGCCAGTAGCCCGTAGCCGAAACGAGGGTGCGTCGGTGGTCATGGCGGGTCCTCTCGGTTCGGTGCGCCGGCCATGCCCGCGGGGGCTTGCAGAGTTCTTGCTTCACCTTTGTTGTGCGGCTGTCGCTGCGGCTGCTCGCTCGTCCTCGCGTCGGGCTTCGGTGTCGTCACCGCGCCTGCGTAGGACGCGAGCGCGCAGTCGGTGCAGATCCGGCCGGCCGAATTCGTTCCCGTTCCTCGCCATCTCGGCGAACGCCTGATCAAGGGTGGTCGTGGCCTCGGCGAGCCGGGCCGGGTCGCCCGCGCGTTCCAGGACGTCGACGAGCAGGCCCCGCAGGTACGGGCGCAGCACGACGGACTTGCCGCCGGCGAATGCCGCCAGGGCGGCCCGCAGATCGGCCAGTGCCGACCCCGGGTCAAGCCGCTCCCGGGCCCAGTCGCGAAAGACCGAGACGTAGGCGCCAATCGCCATCAGGCCAGCCGTGGCCGAGGTCGAGACGGAGTAGCCGGCGTACGGCAGTGCCTCGTCAGGACGGTCACGCAGTACTGCGGCAAACGCGGCGCACGCCGCCGCGTTGACGTCGACCGAGGGGTGCTCATGGCCGATGTATTGCTCGTTGACCGCGAGGTCGGCGTCAGCGCCAACGTCATCGCCGAGTAGGACGCGGGTGACGGCGCGCCAACCCCACGTCGCCTCGAGCGGCGTGGACAGGAGAGCCAGCGACGTGGTGGTGTCCACGTCGGCGATCGCGTCGACAACCGCCGTGAAGTTGTGTTCGGCCTCGCGCAGTCGGCCCTGTTGAAGGACGCTGTGACCGACCAGATACCGGTGCACCAGCCGCATCAGCTCGTCATCGGTCGCCTCGGCGACCAGGGCCAGCTCCTCGGTCGCGGCGGCCGCAGCGACGAAGTCCGCGGTGCCGTCCGCGAGCGCCCATGATCCGTAGAGGGCGGCGAGCAGATCGCGATCGCCGGCCAGGCGCCGGGCGAGTTCCAGCGCGCGGCGTCGGAGCGCGGTGGCAGGTGCGAACAGCGTCGGTCCGCCGGGCAACGCGGGACCATGGACGAGGTCGTGCAGCGAGCACAACCGGATGAGGGTCGACATCTCGCGGGTCTCCGCGGTCGGCCCGGAAAGCCGCTCGACCAGGTCGAGAGCCCGCATCAGCAGCGAGTCGGCCTCCGGGTAGTTCGGCCGGGCCATCGCGGCGTCGGCCAGTCGGAGGACCAACTCGACGGCGAGGTCGATATTCGGTTCCGTGCCGGTCGCGACGAGGTGGTAGACGATGTCCTCGGCGTGGGCGAGCGGTTGACCGTCTGCGCGTTGTCTGAGGACGTCGGCGATGCGACCGTGCAGCCGGATGCGGCGCGCCGGCCCGACGTCTTCGGCGATCGTCTGCTGAACCAGCGCGTGCGTGAAGCGATGCCGTCCCGGCAGCGCAGGATCCGAGCACAGGAACCCGGTCGCGGTGGTGCTGTCGACCGCCTCGTCGACGACGTCGTCGGCAAGCCCGCTGACCTGCTCGATCAGCTCGAGGTCGAAGCCGGATCCGGCGACGGCCGCCGTCCGCAGCACTGCTTGCTCGTTCGGATCGAGCCGGTGCACCCGCTGCAGGATCACCTCGCGGACGGTGTCCGGAACTTCGGCGGGGATCTGTGCGCCACTCGTGGTGGCGCCGGTCGCCGCCGCGTAGGCGTCGGTGACCAGCAGCCGGACGATCTCGCCGACGAAGAACGGATTGCCTGCCGTCCGGTCCACCAGAGTTCGCGCAGTCACGTCGTCGAGGTCGGCGTTGGTGCGGTCGCGGACGTACTCCCGGACGTCGGAGTCCGTCAGCCCGCTGAGCGACACGCGTTCACAGCGCCCCGTCCGGGCAAGCGCGCCCAGCAGGTCCTGGCCCGTGGTCCCAGGGTCCTCGGTGGGTGCGCGCACGGTGCACACCAGCGAGAGGTTGCGGCCGGTGAAATGAGTGACCAGGTACTCGGCCATCCTGCGGCTGGCGCTGTCGGCCCAGTGCATGTCCTCCAGGATGAGCAGCAGCGGCCGCCTCTCGGCCAGGTGTTCGAGGAAGGCCGTGATGGCGTCGAATTGCTGCACCTGACTCTGCGCGATCGACACCTCGTCCTCGCCGGCTCGGCCGATCTCGCGCAGGCTCGGCAGATCGGGCACGAGCGCACGCACCGGGCCGGCCCGGTCTTGCAGGGCGGCGATCAACTCCTCCTCCGGCGTGGTCGCGGCCACGGTGGCCAGCAGCTGGATCCACGGCCACAGCGGTGGCGCCCCGTCGTGGTGCCAGCAGCGCCCCCAAGCCACCACTGCCGATCGGCTGCTCGCCCAGGTGGCGACTTCGTCCGCCAACCGACTCTTGCCGATGCCGCCTCGCCGACGACCGTCACAGCCAGCACGGCGCCATCCGACCAGGCTTCGGCCACCCGCTCCTGCACTCGTCGTAGCTCCGCTTGCCGACCGACCATTCGCAGCTGGGCACGGACCGGCGCAGTGCCCGTCTGTCGGACCGGGTCCGGCTCCAGGTCCCGGGCCGTCTCGCCGCCGGCCGCCGGTGCGGGGACGGGCGCGGCGGCGCCGGCGCCGATCGGATCGAGGTCCGGGTCCTGGGCGAGAATGCGCTCGTGCAGGTCACGCAACTCCTGACCTGGGTCGATGCCGAGCTCGTCGGCCAACAGCTCCCGGACCAGCCGGTAGCGACCCAGGGCGTCGGCCTGCCGGCCGGTTCGGTACAGCGCGAGCATCAGCGAACCCTGCAGCGACTCGCGGAACGGATTGGCGGCGACCATCTCCTCGAGTCGAGGGAGCACTGCCGCATCCCGACCGAGCAGCATGTCGAGGGTGATCGCGAGTTCCGCCGCTCGTTCCCGCGCCGAATTGAGTCGTTCGGCTTCGGCCTCGGCGAACGGTGCGCGGACGTCCATATACGCCGGGCCGCGCCACAGCTCGAGCGCACGTCCGATCAGCTCGCGGCCTTGGCGAAAGCTGCCCTGGTCCCGGCACCGCTCGGCGTCCTCGAGCAGCCGCTCGAAGCGGACCGAGTCCACCGCCATCGGGTCCACGGCCAACCGGTAGCCGGCGGTCTCGGTCAGCAGCGGCGACGGCACGTCGTGTCCGGCGGGGTCGACCGTGCGCATCGCGCTCCGGAGCCGGGAGACGTAGGTGTGGATGCTCGCCATCGGCTTGTTCGGCGCTGAGGAATCCCACACGCGTTCGACCAACGTCTCGAAGAGCACCAGCTGGCCGACGTCTACCAGGAGCGCGGCGATGATCGCCCGACGCCGGCCGGGCCCGAGCTCGACAGCCCGACCGTCCCGCAGGATCCGCATCGGCCCCAGGACAGAACTCCAACGTGTCCAATCTGCGCCCGCCTTGCTGTTCGTCGGCTGCGGCCTCGGCGCAGCCCTGGTCCGAGTCTGTCAACGAACCGGCGACGATGTCGGTCCATGCGCGGCGGGACCGCAACCGCCGCCGTCCACGCTGTCGTCGATCGGCAGGCCGTCGTCGATCGGCAGGCCGTCGTCATCACCGGCCGATTCCGAGTGGGCTCGTGCGCCCAGCGCGATCGCCAGGATCTCGGCGGCATCCGCCGCTGGGGATGCCGGTCGGGGCGGGGGCGAGTGTTCGGTGTCCACGACACGTCCTTTCTGATGGTCGTTACCTGACCGGTCGCTTTCGGTCGCTTATGACGGAGCACCGAGGCCCCGGCCCGCTCGCACGTGTCAGCTGACGAGCTCGGCCGCGGCGCGGACGATGGCGCCGAACGCGATGACGCCCGACGGGTCGTATGCCTCGGTCAGTGACGCGAGCCGCTCGAGGGTCGCGTCGTCGTACTTGCGAGCGAACTGGACGGGATCGCCCGAGGTGTGGAAGTTCGGCAGGCAGGCGCCGTCGCTCCACCGGGCAAGCGCGTCGAGGGCGGCCGCGGCGTGTTCGCGAGTGGCGTTGGCGACCGGCGGCGCCGCGATGCCGATCGTCAAGAACGAGTACGCGGCGTCGCGGTGGCTGAACGCGCTGGCACCGCCCTGTTCGCGGGCGATCGCCCCGCCGAGGTGCCGCAGCTCGACGATCACCTGGGGACATTCGGCCCCCGGGCCCGCGAGCGCGACGATCGTGTCGATCGCCTCGGCTGGCAGCGAGTGCAGCAGGGTGCCCGCGTCGTAGCTCGGCATCGGGTCGACCGGGTCGCTGTGGATCATCCCGATCGCGGCGTAGGGCATGACGCCGACGCCGCCGAAGACAACCCGGCCGGCCGATTCGATCGCGGCCAAGACGCGTCGGCCTTCGTCGGGGTCGCCGACCCACGCGAAGCGGACGGCGACGGCGACTGTGCCGGCTAAGGGCGCTGGCACGCCTGGCATCGGCGGCAGTCGGACGATCGCCACCGACGATGTCGCCTGCTCGGGCAGTGTGGCTGTCCACTCGGCCCACGCATGCAGCACCGGCGCGGTGTCGGCGCCGTCGAAGAACAGGCAGCCGCCGAGCAGCTGTGCGAGCGGGACGAGGTCGAACTCGACGGCGGTGACGATCCCGAGAGCGCCCTTGCCTCCGCGCAGACCCCAGAACAGCGCGGGGTTCTCCGTCGCGGTGGCGCGGCGCAGGACACCGTCGCCAGTGACCACGTCGAAGGCCGTCACGTAGTCGGCGGACACGCCGTAGGTGCGGGCCACCGGGCCGATGCCGCCGCCGGTGAGGAAGCCGACGACGCCGACGCCGGGCGCGGAGCCGGCCAGTGCGGCGAAGCCGAGCGGCGCGGACGCGTCGATGACTTCTGCCCACGTCAGCCCGGCCCCGGCGCGGGCCGCGCCGGACGCGCTGATCGTGAGCTCACGCAGCGCCGCGGTGTTGATCTGCACGGTGGGCTTGGCGTACTCCACTGCGCCGTGCCCGGTGGCCTGGACGCTCACCTGCACTCCGTGCTCGGCGGCGTACTGGACTCCTGCGACGACGTCGCCGGCCGAGTGCGCCACGACGACCGCGACGGGCCGATCGGCCACCGCGACGTTCCAGGGCTGGGCAAGCGCCTCATACCCAGGCGAGCCAGGCAGGTGCAGGGAACCGGCGAGGCCGGCGGCGAGCGACTCGAGCAAGGCGCTCGGGGGGTAGGTGGTGCTGGTCATCGTGTTCCTCCGTGGTGAGGGGCTCTGCGGTGTCGCATCACGGTCGCGGCCGGCGCTTGCGGAATGCTTGACGCCGCCTTGGTCACGACAGGCTGAAGGCTCCTACCTCGGGCACGGACCGTTCACCGACGAGGAGCTCCGTGCCGCGCGCCACCGGATAGCGGGCGAGATCGAGGCGTCGGCCCGGCCGCGCTCGGCGTGCGCGGTGTACGACGCTGGTGTGCTGATCGCCGCCGAGCGCAACGACCGTCGGGCGTGGGCCGATCATCGCGTCCGGCTCGAGTTGGGCATCGTGCCGATGACCACGGCTGCTGTCGTGGCACAGGCGAGCCCACGGCGAACCGTGTGGATCGAGCGCGGGAGCTCGCGGACTTCGGCGTTGCAACCACCGCCAGGGGCGGCGCGCGCGACGGTGAGCGCGACCACAGGCCATGACGGCCCCAGGCGGACGGTAGCTGCGGGGGGCGACATCAGGCCCGCCGTCGTCCACAGGCGTCCTCGTGGTCCACAGGAATAAGAAGGGCGCGGCGCCCCCCCGCCGTCCGCGGCCAAGCTCGACGCATGTCTCCAGTCGTGATCGTTCTCCTCTTCCCGTTCCGCCGCTTCCCGTTCCGCCTCTTCGCCCACGCCGCGGTCTTGTTGCGGCGACGCGCCGATCGCGCCCGGCTCGCGCTCGACGCCGGCATGACGACGGCGGAGTACGCAGTGGGCACTGTGGCTGCGGTCGCGTTCGCCGTCGTCCTCTACAAGGTCGTCCGCAGCCCCGCGGTGTCCGCGACGCTCAGCTCGATCGTCCGGTCGGCGCTGCATGCGCTCTGACCGGCGGGGTGGCCGGCGCAGTCGTCGGCGCCGCGATCGGCGGGTCGATCGAGGCCGCGACCGCGGCATGGCGACGGCCGAGCTCGCCGCGTGCCTGCCGGTGCTGTTGCTCGTCCTCGCGGTCGCCGTGAGCGCGGTCTCCGCCGTCGACGCCCGGGCGCGCGCGCAGGACGCCGCGCGCGAGGCGGCACGGGCCGCCGGCCGCGGCGACGTCGCCGCGGCCCGTCGACTAGGTGCCGCCGCCGCTCCGGGCGCGCGTCTGCAGCTCACCGTCGCCGGCGGATATGCGGTCGCCGTCGTGCGCTCTTCGGTGCGCCCGCTCGGCGGGATCGTGCCCGCGATGTCGTTCGCCGAACGCGCGGTGGCCGCCGTCGAGCCGCGGGCCGGAGCGCCGTGAGCGCGCCGGCCGGCCGGTGCCGCGCGCGGCGGCCGGCCCGGCCCCGGCGTGCTGCGGGCGAGCGCGGCTCGGCCTCGCTCTGGGTGCTCGCCGGCTGCAGCCTGCTCCTGGTCGTCGCGGCGGCGGCGACGCTGCGCGGGCTGGCGGTGCTGGCGCGCTCGCGGGCGGAGGCTGGGGCCGACCTCGCCGCGCTGGCCGGCGCCGCGCAGATCGGCGTCAGCTCGGCCAGCTGTTCCGCCGCGGCGATCGTCGCGCGGCGCAACGCCGCTCGGCTCGTCACGTGCTCGGTGTCGCTCGACCCCGCGGGGCGCAGCGGCACGGTGACGGTCCGGGTCAGCGCGACGGCGTGGCTGCCGCTGGTGGGGTCGCGGGCGGTGTCGGCGACGGCACGCGCGGGCCGGCTGCCGAGCTGACCACGGCGCCCGCCCGCCAGGCGTTCGCACGCGGCAATCGCGGAGCGGGTGGCGGCGAGGCGCCGTCCGGGCTCGCCGTTGTGGCATGCTGACCGGGGCCCGCACGCCCGGCGAAACAGACGTCGGCGGGCGGATTTAGACGAAGGTGGCAGCGAGTGGACGTGTCCGTGTCCCGCCGAGCAAATGGGGACGTCCCCGTCGTTTCGGTCAGCGGCGAGGTCGACGTCTATTCCGCCCCCGCTCTGAAGGACAGCCTGACCGGGCTGCTGAAGTCCGGCGTCAGCAGCGTGGTCGTCGACCTCACCGAGGTCGCGTTCCTCGACTCCACCGGGCTGGGCGCGCTCGTCGAAGCACGCGCGGCCACCACCGAAGCGGGCGGCTCGTTGGCGTTGGTCTGCAGCCAGGAACGCATCCTGAAGCTGTTCACGATCACCGGGCTCGACGGCGTCTTCGCCATTCACGCCACCGTCGACGACGCGGTCGCCAGCATCTCCTCTTGACGCCAGCTCCGGCCCGGCCCTCAGCCGGCGCCTGAGCCCGCACCGCCGAACCGTCCGAGCTGCGCGTTACACTCCGCCGGTCAACGCCTCGGCTGGGATTGCCCGGTGGCGTTCCTGTGCGTCGTCGGGCATCGAGCCCGGCCACAGTTCGGCGAGTCGACACAAGGGGATTGCATGGCCGCGCACCACCTCAGCACCACCGCCGGCTCGGTCGTCCGAGCTCTGCCCGGAATCACGAGCGGGCAGCGCGGCTTCGTGTTCGTCATTCTCGCGCTCGCCGTGCTGGCCCTGATCTACTCCTACGTCCTCGTCCGCGAGGTCCTCGCCGCCGACACCGGCACCGCCAACATGCAAGAGATCTCCAAGGCGGTGCAGGAAGGCGCGGCGGCGTACTTGAACCGGCAGTTCCGCACGCTGGGCGTCTTCTCGATCATCGTCTTCGTGTTGTTGCTGGTCCTGCCGGTCAGCGTCGACCACGACGAGACGACCGTGCGCGTCTTCCGGGCGGTGTTCTTCCTCGTCGGCGCCGCCTTCTCGGCCACCGTCGGCTACATCGGCATGACGATGGCGACCCGCGCGAACGTCCGGGTCGCCGCGGCCGCCCGGGGCGGCGGCAGCGAGCGAGGCTTCCACATCGCGTTCCGCACCGGCGGCATCGTCGGCATGCTCACCGTCGGCCTCGGCCTGCTGGGCGCCTCGATCGTGCTGCTCTGCTTCAACGACAACGCTCCCACCGTGCTCGAGGGCTTCGGCTTCGGCGGCGCGCTGCTCGCCATGTTCATGCGCGTCGGCGGCGGCATCTTCACCAAGGCCGCCGACGTCGGCGCCGACCTCGTCGGCAAGGTCGAGGCCGGCATCCCCGAGGACGATCCGCGCAACGCGGCGACCATCGCCGACAACGTGGGCGACAACGTCGGTGACTGCGCCGGCATGGCGGCCGACCTGTTCGAGTCCTTCGCCGTCACGTTGGTGGCCGCGCTGATCCTCGGCCAACAGGCGTTCGGCGCGAAGGGCCTGCTGCTGCCGCTGATCATCGGCGGCATCGGCATCATCAGCTCCGTCGTCGGCATCCTGACCACCAAGCTTCGGGCGAGCGACCGAAACGGCCTGGTGCCGATCAACCGCGGCTTCCTCATCTCCGCCGTCGTCTCGCTGGTCCTCGTCGCGATCACCGCGTTCACCTTCTTGCCGAGCAAGTTCAGCAAGTTCACCGACATCGCGGGCTCCGACTCCTCCGGCAACCCGGCAGTCATCGCCTTCGTCGCCGTGCTGATCGGCATCGTGCTCGCCGTGTTGATCCAGCAGCTGACCGGCTATTTCACCGACACGATCCGCCGGCCGGTGAGGGACGTCGCGAAAACGTCGTTGACCGGCCCGGCAACGGTCATCCTGTCCGGCATTTCACTCGGCCTCGAGTCGGCCGTCTACACCTCGATCTTGATCGCGCTGGCAGTGTTCGGCGCGTTCCTGCTGGGCAGCGGCTCGGTCGGCGTCGCGCTGTTCGCCGTCGCGCTCGCCGGCACCGGCCTGCTGACGACCGCCGGCGTCATCGTCTCGATGGACACCTTCGGACCGGTCAGCGACAACGCGCAGGGCGTCGCCGAGATGAGCGGCGACATCGACGAGGCCGGCGCGCGGGTGCTCACCGACCTCGACGCGGTGGGCAACACCACCAAGGCGATCACCAAGGGCATCGCGATCGCGACCGCCGTGCTCGCCGCGACGGCGCTGTTCGGCTCGTTCACCGAGGCGGTCAGCAAAGCGGTCGTCGACCACCACGCCCCGAACGGCATCGACTTCCAGATCATCTCGCCGAACCTGCTGGTGGGCGCGATCATCGGCGCGGCCGCGGTGTTCCTGTTCAGCGGCCTGGCGATCAGCGCGGTGGGCCGGGCGGCGGGCCGGGTGGTCTACGAGGTGCGCGACCAGTTCCGCCAGCACCCCGGGATCATGGATTTCTCCGAGAAGCCGGACTACGCGCGAGTCGTCGACATCTGCACCAAGGACTCGCTGCGCGAGCTGGCCACGCCCGGCCTGCTCGCGATCTTCGCCCCGATCACCGTCGGCTTCGCGTTCGGCGCCGGCCCGCTGGCGGGCTACCTCGCCGGCGCGATCTCGGCCGGCGTGCTGATGGCGGTGTTCCTCGCGAACTCCGGCGGCGCCTGGGACAACGCGAAGAAGATGGTCGAGGACGGCCTGTACGGCGGCAAGGGCAGCGACCCGCACGCCGCGACCGTCATCGGCGACACCGTCGGCGACCCGTTCAAGGACACCGCAGGCCCGGCGATCAACCCGCTGATCAAGGTGATGAACCTGGTCGCCGTGCTCATCGCGCCCGCCGTCGTCGAGTACAGCGTGGGCGATGACAAGAACAACGGCGTGCGCGCCGCCATCGCCATCGTCGCGTTCCTGATCATCGCCGCGGCCGTCATCGTGTCCAAGCGCCGACAGGTCTCGATGGGCGACGACGCGCCGGCGGCGGATCAGAAGCCGGCGACGCCCGTCAACGTCGCCTGACACCCGTCAGTGGTCAGTTTCGCAGCTCAGTGGCCGCGGTTTCGCGACCACTGACCGCGCGAACTGACCACTGACGCGGACTGGCTGGTTGGCGCGGTCCTGTAGCGTCCGCGACGTCGGGCCGAGAGCGCCCGGAGTCGATCTTCGAGGAGTGCTGGTGGCAGGCAAGGGTGGCGGCGCGGGCACCAAATTGGTGATCGTGGAGTCCCCTGCGAAAGCCAAGACGATCGGCGGCTACCTCGGTTCCGGCTATATCGTCGAGGCCTCCATCGGCCATATCCGCGACCTGCCGCGCAACGCCGCCGACGTCCCGGCCGCGCACAAGGGCGAGGCATGGGCCCGCCTCGGCGTCGACACCGAGCACGACTTCGAGCCGCTCTACGTCGTCAGCCCGGACCGCAAACAGCAGGTCAGCAAGCTCAAGGCGCTCGTCAAGGACGCCTCCGAGCTCTACCTCGCCACGGATGAGGACCGCGAGGGCGAGGCGATCGCGTGGCACCTCGTCGAGACGCTCAGTCCGAAGATCCCGGTCCGCCGGATGGTGTTCCACGAGATCACGCCCAGCGCCATCGCCGCGGCCGTCGGCAACCCGCGCGAGATCGACGACCATCTCGTCGACGCGCAAGAGACCCGGCGCATCCTCGACCGCCTCTACGGCTACGAGGTCAGCCCGGTGCTCTGGAAGAAGGTGTTGCCCGGGCTGTCTGCCGGCCGGGTGCAGTCCGTCGCGACCCGGATGGTCGTCGAGCGCGAACGGGAGCGGATGGCGTTCCATGCCGCGACCTATTGGGACGTCGTCGGCACGTTTGCCCCGGCCCAGCCCAAGCCGACCGACCCCGACACGTTCACCGCGACGCTCGTGAGCGTCGACGACACCCGGCTGGCGACCGGCCGCGACTTCGACGCAGCGACCGGCCGGGCGCCGTCGAACGTGTTGCACCTCGACGAAGCAGGCGCCCGCGGGCTCGCCGCCCGCCTCGATGGCCGGCCGTTCGCGGTGCAGGGGGTCGAGGAGAAGCCGTACCGGCGCCGGCCGTACCCCCCGTTCATGACCTCGACGCTGCAGCAGGAGGCCGGCCGCAAGTTCCGCTGGTCCGCGCAGCAGGTCATGCGCACCGCGCAGCGGTTGTACGAGAACGGCTACATCACCTACATGCGCACCGACTCGACGACGCTGTCGACCACCGCGCTCACCGCCGCGCGGACGCAGGCGCGCGAGCTGTACGGCGACGCCTACGTGCCGGCCGAGCCGCGCCTCTACACCCGCAAGGTGAAGAACGCGCAGGAGGCGCACGAGGCGATCCGGCCCGCCGGCGACAGCTTCCGCACGCCCGGCCAGGTCGCCCAGCAGCTGTCGTCAGAGGAGTTCCGGCTCTACGAGCTGGTCTGGCAACGCACGCTCGCCTCGCAGATGGCCGACGCGGTCGGCACCACGGTGTCCGTGCGCCTCGGCGCCTCGTCCGCCGCGGACGAGGCGGTGGTGTTCACGACGTCCGGTCGGACGATCACCTTTCCTGGGTTCCTGCGCGCCTACGTCGAGGACACCGACGAGACCACCGCGGAGAAGGACGACGCGGAGAAGCGGCTGCCGCAGCTCGCCCGCGGCGACGCGCTGGACCCGCGCTCGTTCGACCCGGCCGGGCACACCACCTCGCCGCCGGCGCGTTACACAGAGCCGTCGCTGGTCAAGGCGATGGAGGAGCTCGGCGTCGGCCGGCCGTCCACCTACGCCTCGATCATGCAGACGATCCAGGATCGCGGGTACGTCTGGAAGAAAGGCCCCGCGCTCGTCCCGACCTGGACCGCGTTCGCGGTCGTCGGCCTGCTGCAGTCCTATTTCTCCCGGCTGGTCGACTATGGGTTCACCGCATCGGTCGAGAACGACCTGGACGACATCGCGTCGGGCGAGCGCTCGCGGGTCGAATGGCTGCGGCGCTTCTACTTCGGCTCGACGGACGCGGTTCCCGCCGTCGTGCCCGCCGCTGCACCCGCCGCCGCGCCCGCCGCGGCGGCGCACGCGAACGACTCAGAGCGCATCTCCGCGCAGGGCGGCCTCAAGCGGTTGATCGCCACCCGGCTGGAAGAGATCGACGCGCGCGGCGTCAACTCGATCTCTCTCGCCGACGGCGCGGTCGTGCGGGTCGGCCGGTACGGGCCGTACCTGCAGCGCGGTGAGGGTGACGACGCGCAGCGCGCGTCCGTGCCCGAGGATCTCGCGCCGGACGAGCTGACGCCGGAGAAGATCGAGGAGTTGTTGTCCGCGCCGTCCGGGGACCGCGAGCTCGGCACGACGTCGGACGGCCGCGAGGTCACCGCCCGCGCCGGCCGGTATGGGCCGTACGTGACGGACGGGGAGAAGACGGCGTCGCTGTTCAAGACGATGTCGTTGGACACCGTGACGCTGGACGACGCCGCCCGGCTGCTTACCCTGCCGCGCACGCTCGGCCAGCTCGAGGGCGAGGACGTCACCGCGCAGAACGGCCGGTACGGGCCGTATATCAAGCGCGGGTCGGACTCCCGCTCGATCGGGTCCGAGGACCAGCTGTTCACGATCACGCTGGACGAAGCCACGGCGATCTTCGCCCAGCCGAAGCAGCGTGGTCGGCAGGCCGCGGCCGCGCCCCCGCTGCGCGAGCTCGGCGCGGACCCGGTGTCCGGCAAGCCGATGGTGATCAAGGACGGCCGGTTCGGGCCGTACGTCACCGACGGCGAGACGAACGCGTCGCTGCGCAAGGGCGACGACATCGCGTCGTTGACCGACGAGCGAGGCGCCGAACTACTGGCCGACCGTCGCGCGCGGGGACCAGCGAAGAAAGCGCCGCGCAAGGCCGCGAAAAAATCGCCAGCAAAGAAAGCGGCTGCCAAGAAATCGGCAGCGAAGAAGGCGTCCGCGAAGCAGGCGGCTGCGAAGGTGCCCGCGAAGAAAGCCTGACGCCAGCCGATCCTGTGCTGATTTCAGTGCCCTGGCCCTGAACTGACACGTGGTCGCCGTGGTCGCCGTGGGCGTCGCGCTCAGTCGAGCAGCGCGCTCCGGCAGTCGGTGCCGCCGACACAAGGCGGGCGAAGTCGATCTCGCTCAACGCGTGCGCGCCCTGGGCGATGTCCTCGATTGCGGCCGCTAGGAGGCGACGGTGTCGAGCGCGCGGCGCCGCTACAAGCGCCAGGCGCAGCCCCGCCGGAGTCGGACGAACGTCGACACCGACGAGCCGACGGTGAGCGAGGCGCGCGCGGCAGCGGTCAACATGCCGACAGCGTGCGCGGACCAGGGCTCGGTCCGGAACCGGCCGCCTCCATCTGTGGACGACGCGCCTTCAGTGTTCGGAAGCGTTGTGCTCATGCCAGGGTCATGGACCCCGAAAATCGCACAAGATCGCTGCGACGTGGGCGCCGCGAGCTGGTCAGCCGCGAGCTGGTCAGGCCTGCTGGAACTCCAATCGGTTCCCGAACGGGTCATTCGTGTGGAAGCGGCGCACGCCTGGCACCTCGCCGTCGGAAGACACGCACTCGCAGCCGGCCGCGGACAGCATGTCGCGCAGCCCGTCCAGGTCGTCGACGAGGAACGCCGGGTGCGCCTTGCGGGCCGGGCTGAACGGTTGCTCGACGCCGAGGTGCAGCACAGCCGCGCCGCCGACGAACCAACAGCCGCCGCGCGCGGCCAGCACCGGCGGCTTGGGGACCTCGATCATGCCGAGCGCACCGCCGTAGAACTGCCGTGCGAGGTCCTCCGCGTTCGGCGGAATGGCCACCTGGACGTGGTCATAGCCGGTGATCATCGCCGCTGTCCCACGGCGAAGATGCGGCGGAACGGGAACAGGGTCGTGCCGTCCGCCTCGGCTGGATACGCCGTGCGCAGCAGCGCCGCGTACTCCTGCTCGAATTGCGCCGCCTCATCGGCCGGCAGCGCCGCGAGCACCGGTCTCAGCCCAGTCCCGCGCACCCATTCCAGCACCGGGTCCGCCCCGCGCAGGACGTGCAGGTACGTCGTTTCCCACACGTCCACGGACAGCCCGGCGGCGGCGAGCAGTTGCGCGTAGCCCGGCGGGGAGTCCACCGCGCCGGCATGCCGCAGCACGCCGGCGAGCCGGGCCGCCCACCGCGCCGAGGCCGCGAGCTCGCGCATGAGCACATGCGACGGCGCGTCGAAATTGCCCGGCACCTGCATCGCCAACCAGCCGCCGGCGGGCATTGCGGCCGCCCATCGCGTCAGCAGTGACCGGTGTTCGGGCACCCATTGCAACGTCGCGTTGCTGACGATCACGTCGATGTCCGGCTCGGGCGTCCACTCCGCGACGTCCGCGACGCGAAAGCGGATGTTGGGCGTCTCGAGCGGCCGCGCGGACTCGATCATCGCCGCGGACGAGTCGACGCCTTCGATCCGCGCGGCCGGCCAGCGCTGCGCCAGCGTGGCGGTCAACCTGCCGGGGCCACAGCCGAGGTCGACGACCGCGCGGGGCGCCGCGCAATCGATGCGGGCAAGCAGGTCGGCGAACGGCCGCTCGCGCTCGTCGGCGTAGCGGAGGTACTGCGTCGGATTCCAGTCCATGCCCGCGCCTCCCGACGGTCGATGTCTTGACGTCAAGACAATCTACGAGCCAGATATCTTGACGTCAAGACAACTTGCGGCGGAGGCGGCCGCGCAGGGCCGACGCCCTATGCTTCGCCCGTGCACCGCGCCGTCCGCAAGCCGCGGCCGCGGCCGGTCGCGCGCACCGTCCGCAGCGCGGTAGAGACCGGCGTCGGGCTCGCGGCCGGCGTCGGGGGCGCGCAGCTCGGCCTGCTGCTCGCGGGCCGTACCGCACGCTGGCTCGGGCCGGTGCGGGTCGTCGCCGCCGCAGACCTCGCCCGGCATGCCGGCACCCAGCTCGACGTGCCCCCGCTCGGCGCCGCGCGGGTGCGGACCCATCGCGGGCCGTTGCGCGTGCGGCTCACGGCGACCGACGTCGACCCCGGGCGCGCGGACGGGCTGCTGCGCATGCCGGACAGCCCGCAGGACGCCGCCGACCTCCGCGGCCAGCTGCACGCGCTACTCGGCGATCTGGGCGCCGAGGCGGCCTTGCTCGGCCGCGCGCTCGCGATCAGATCGGCCGTGACCGCGCTCGGCGGGGCGGCTCTCGCCGGCCTCGCGGTCCGCCGCCCCGCGACGGCGACCGCCGGCGCGGCCGCGCTGCTCGGCGCCGCAGCGGCGACGGCCGCCGCGAGCGTCGACCGCGACGCCTGGCGCGACCCGGCGCTCACCGGCCTGCTGCGTGAGGCGCCGGCGATCGTCGGCGACCTGCGCACTGCGCCGCAGCGCGTCGACACCTACCGCGATCAGCTCGCCGACCTGCTGCGCACCGGCACCGGGGTGTACCGGCGCATCGCGACGCTGCCCGAGCCGCCGCCCGCCGACGCGATCCGGCTGCTGCACGTGTCCGACATCCACCTCAGCCCGCTCGCCTATCCGCTCGCGCAGGCACTGGTCGAGCAGTACGCCGTCGACGCGGTCGTCGACACCGGCGACCTCGTCGATTGGGGCACCGCTCTCGAGCAGGGCTTCGCCGCGCAGATCGGCAGGCTCGGCGTCCCCTACGTCTACGTCAAGGGCAACCACGACTCGGCCGGCATCGCGGCCGCCGTCGCAGCGCAGCCGAACGCGGTCGTCCTCGACGTCGCCGACGGGCCGGCCGAGGTCGCCGGCCTGCGCTTCGCCGGCATGGCGGACCCGCGCTTCACGCCGGACAAGACGACCGGCGACGACCACGCCGCACACCGGGTGTCCGAACGCGCGGTCGAGTTCGCGGCGAGCCTCGCCGGCCAGGACGTCGACATCGCGCTCGCCCACGACCCAACGGCCGGCCGCGCGCTCGAAGGGCTCGTCCCACTCGTCCTCGCCGGCCACACGCACAACCGCGCGGCGCGCCGCCACGGCCAGACGACCGTGCTCGTGCAGGGGACGAGCGGCGGCTCCGGGCTGCGCGGCGTGCAGCACGACCCGCCCACGCCGGTGTCGCTTTCGATCGTGTACATCGACCGCGCCGGCAAGCGGCTCTGGGGGGTGGACGAGGTCACGCTGGGCGGCCTGGGCAGCGTGACGCTGGCGATCGTCCGGCGGCCGGTCGCGGACCTCCTCGCCCCGACGGACCCGAGCGCCGCCGTGGACCCGAGCGCCGGCTCGACGTGACCGGCAACCTGCCGGACGACACGGCGCTCGGCGGCGCGCCCCGGCGGGAGAACGCGTTGCTCGAGCTGTTCCGCATCTCGATCTTCCGCCGGATGTGGGCGGCGATCACGTTCTCCAGCCTGGGCGACTGGCTCGGGCTGCTCGCCAATACGGCCCTGGCCCAGCAGCTGACCCGCGAGCAATCCGTCGCCACGCAGGGGGTCGCGATCTCCGGCGTGCTGCTCGTCCGGCTGGCGCCTGACCTGCTCTTCGGCGCGTTCGCCGCCGCGATCGCCGACAAGCTCGATCGCCGCAAAACCGTCATCGCCGGCGAGCTCACCGCCGCCGTGCTCTACGCCTCGATCGCCATCGGCTACAACCTCGCCTGGCTCTACATCGCCCAGTTCGTCATCGAGGCCGCCGGGCTGTTCACCCAGCCGGCCAAGCAGGTCATCTGGGTCGCGATCGTGCCGAAGCGGCTGCTCGCCACCGCCAACCAGATCTCCCTGCTCTCGGTGTACGGCACGGTGCCGGTCGCTGCCGGCGTGTTCGCGTTGCTGTCCGCGATCAACCGGCTGATCGGCGGCACCAGCGCGACGGACGCGAACCATGTCAACGCTGCCATCGTCATCGCGCTGCTGCTGAACACGCTGACATTCCTGGTCAGCTCCTCGACGGTTTTCCTCAGCCGCCACCGGATCGCAGGCAAGCCGGCTGAACGCGAACAGGAGCAGGGCGTCTTCACCCTGTTGCGCGAGGGAGTCGTGTTCGTTCGCGGGAACTCGCTGATCCGCGGGCTGTACGTCGGCATCATCGGCGCGTTCGTCGCCGGCGGCCTGACGGCCGGCGTCGCCCAGCTCTGGGTGAGGACGCTCTCGGCGGGCACCGCCGGCTACGCGATCATGTTCGGCACCGTGTTCACCGGCCTGGCCGTCGGGATGCTGGTCGGCCCCAAGATCATGCCGAGCTACGCGCGCAGCCGGGTGTTCGGCCTGGCAATCGGCAGCGCCGGCGTGACGTTGCTCGCCGCGTCGGTGATCCGCAACTTCATCCTGGCCGACGGCCTGGCGGCGCTGATCGGCGCGTTCGCCGGGATGGCGTGGATCATCGGCTACACGCTCATCGGCCAGGAGGTCGAGGACCGGCTGCGCGGCCGAATCTTCGCGTTCGTGCTGTCCTCGGTGCGCATCACGCTGCTGCTGACGATCG
The DNA here is from genome assembly GCF_964251945.1 of uncultured Jatrophihabitans sp. Taxonomy (GTDB): domain Bacteria; phylum Actinomycetota; class Actinomycetes; order Mycobacteriales; family Jatrophihabitantaceae; genus Jatrophihabitans. The sequence goes on along the minus strand of NZ_CAXULP010000003.1, from coordinate 103,727 downwards.
CCGTCGGCCCCGTCCTCGCCGGTCTGCTCGGCTCGCACGCGATCCCGTTCGGCAACGACGTCCACCTGCGGCTGTCCGCGCCCGGGCTGACGTTGCTGATCGGCGGGGTGGTCGCGCTGCTCGTCAGCTTCTACGCGACATCGCGGGCGACCCGGTCGCCGACGACGATGCGCGACGCCCTGCGCAGGCGGGTGCTGCACCCGAACTTCGGCAGGCCCGCAGACGACCACCAAGGCCTCTTTCTCACCGTCGAAGGCGTCGACCCGGTCGCCACTGCCGGGTACGCGGCGCTGCTCGCCGCGGCCGTGCGCGAGCGCGGGGTGGTGGTGCTCGCGACCGCCGAGCCGACCAACTCGCCGACCGGCCGACGCGTCGCCGAGCTGCTGCACGGCGCGGGCGACGGGCTGGACGCGCAGTCGATCGAGCCGGAGACCGCGGCCTTGCTGTCCGCAGCAGACCGCGCCGAGCACGTGGCGACGGTGCTGCGCCCTGCGCTGCGCCGCGGCGAGGTCGTCGTCTGCGACCGCTTCGCTCTCACCAGCGCGGCCCTGCACGGCGGGGGTCGCGGAGCGGATGTCGAGCGCATCCGCGCGATCAACCGCTGGGGCGCGGCGGATCTGCGTCCCGAGCTGAGCCTGGTGGTCGACAGCCTGCCGGTCGGCGTCGAGCGCGCGCTGTCCTTCGCCGGGGGGACGCACGATCTCGACGTCGAGGCGGTCGCGCGGACCCTGGTCGAGGCCGCCGACGCCGACCCGGACCGCTACGTCCTGTGCCATGGCGAGCTGCCGGACGCGTTGCCCGAAGTCGTGCGCGACCGCCTCGCCCGGCTGCTCGAGCAACGGGCGCCCCTGATCCCGAGCGAACCCGCGGGCTCGGGCGGCCCGGCGGGCTCGGGCGACTCGTCAACCGTGTCAAGAGGCACGACCCGATAGCGTGCAGCGGTGCAGGCAGGGCGAGCGGCGCAGAACTGGGAGCGCACCGACACCGAGGCCGTCGTGTGCTGTGTGTGCTCCCGTGCGGGCCGCCCGATCTACGACCTTGATCCGTTCGGCGTCGTACGCTGCCCGCGCTGCTCGCTTGTGTTCGTGAGCCCGCGGTTGACTCCCGACGCGCTGCAGCGGCTCTACGACGACGTCGGCTACTTCGAAGGCGCCGGCAGCGTCTACGGCGGCAGCGGCGTCAATGGCAATGGTGCCGCCGACAGTGGCGGCAGCGGCGTCAGCAGTGGCGGCAGCCGGTTCAGCCCGGCGATGGCGTTGCAGCGGCGCTGGATGGCTGGCCGGCTCGACCTCGCCGAACAGGCGTCCGGCAAGCCGGCGACCGGGGCCCGGCTGCTCGAGATCGGCAGCGCGTACGGGTTGTTCTTGACCGCCGCCCGCCGGCGCGGCTACGACGTCACCGGCGTCGAGCTGTCGGCCAGCGCCGCGGCCCACGCGCGCGAGCGCTCGGGGCTGACCGTGCACTCGACCCAGCTCGCCGAGGCGCCGCTCGACGGCCGCTTCGACGTCATCTGCGCCTGGGACACCATCGAGCACGTGCCCGACCCGGTGGACTTCTGGCGGGCGGTGCGCCGGCTGGTCGCCGACGACGGCGTGGCGCTGTTCTCCACGCCGTACTTCTCCTCCCTGCCGGCCCGGGTGCTGCGCGAGCGGTGGTGGACGCTCAAGCCGACCGAGCACATCTGGCACTTCACGCCGCGGACGCACCGCACCGTCGCCGAGCACGCCGGCATGCAGATCGACCGCTTCGTGCTCAACCCGCTCGCCCGGGCCAACTTCGGCCGGCTGGACTCGCTCGTCGGCGTCGCCCGTCCGGCTCGATGACGTCCGTTCGCACATGACGCGGGCTGGCGGGCTGTTCGTCGCGTTCGAGGGTGGCGAGGGGGTCGGCAAGACGACCCAGATCGCCGCGGCCAGAGCGTGGCTGGTCGCGAGCGGCCACGAGGTCGTCGCCACCCGCGAGCCGGGCGGCACCGCCCTTGGCGCCCGGCTGCGCGCGGCCGTGCTCGACCCCGACGGCGCCGTGACGCCGCGCGCCGAGGCGTTGATCTACGCCGCGGACCGCGCCCAGCACGTCGAGACCGTCGTCGGGCCGGCGCTCGCGGCTGGCGCGGTGGTGCTCACCGACCGCTATGTCGACTCGACGCTCGCCTACCAGGGCGCCGGCCGCGGCCTGACGGTCCCCGACGCGCGGGTCGTGACGGACTGGGCCACCGCCGGGCTGCTGCCGCGGCTGACCGTGCTGCTCGACCTGGATCCGCGGATCGGGTTGGCGCGCGCCGCAGCGCGGTCGGCCCCGGATCGGTTGGAGGCGGCGTCGCTGGACTTCCATGACGCGGTGCGGGCCGGTTTTCGCGCCCTCGCCGCCGCGGACGCGGGCCGGTACCTCGTCCTCGACGCTGCCGCGGATCCCGACGAGCTGACCGCCGCCGTGCGCCGCGCGCTGGAACCGCTGCTCGACTGACTGCCCGTAGCCACCCACCCACCGCGAGTTGTCCTCGCTTCCTCGGGCTATCGGCCGAGGACGCGCGGACAAGTTGGAGCACCGATCGCCGGCATCTTGACGTCGAGAGATGTGACAGCATGGTGAGGTGGCTGAGCCGGCGGACGAGCGCGCTGCCGGCGACGAGGTCGACGAGGTCGACGAGATCGTCACGGCCTGGCGCCGCGAACGCCCGGACCTCGACGTCGGGCCGCTGCAGGTGTTGTCGCGCCTCGACCGGCTGGCCGGCGTCCTCGGCGAGCGGCGGGCCGCGATCTTCGGCCAGCACGATCTCCGCAAGCACGAGTTCGACGTGCTGGCGGCCCTGCGGCGCGCCGGCGAGCCGTTCGAGCTGACCGCGGGCGAGCTGGCGGCGCGGACCTACGTCACGTCGGGCACGATGACCAGCCGGCTGGACGGTCTCACCGACCGCGGACTGGTCACCCGCGCCGCGGCTCGCGAGGACGGCCGGCTGGTCCGCGTCCGGCTCACCGGCCCGGGTCGGGCGCGGGTGGACGGCGCGTTCGAGGCGCTGCTCGCCGCCGAGCGCGAGCTGCTCACACCGCTGCCCCCGCACACCGTCGGCCCGCTCGCCGCCGCGCTGCGCAGCCTGCTGGCGAGCGCGGTGGACCGATGACGCCGCCGCCGCCGCCGGCCGCCGCGGCGGCCGATCCTGTGCGGTTTTCCGGGTCACGGCCCTGCCTGCGGCACAGGATCGCAGCACCAAGCGGGCCATGAGCGTCTGGGACGCGGTGATCGGCCAGCCGGAGGCGGTCGGCGCCCTGCGTGCGGCGGCGCGTTCGGCTGCAGAGATCGCCGCGGGCCGGCCCGGTGGGCCGGCCACGATGACGCACGCCTGGCTGTTCACCGGGCCCGCCGGCTCCGGCCGCTCGGTCGCCGCGCGTGCATTCGCCGCTGCGCTGCAGTGCGAGCGCTCAGCCGATCCGGCCGATACGGGCGATTCCGCCGGTCCGGTCGATCCCGCCGATCCGGCCGATCCGAACGGGTCCGACCTGCTCGGCTGCGGGCAGTGCGCCGCATGCCGGACCGTCGCCGCCCGCACCCATGCCGACGTCCACTCCGTCGTGCCCGAGGGCCTGTCGATCGGCGTCGATGAGATGCGCGCGGTGGTCGGCCGCGCCGCCCGCCGCCCGTCGCTCGGCCGCTGGCAGGTCGTCGTCATCGAGGACGCCGACCGCCTGACCGAGCAGGCCGCCAACGCGCTGCTGAAGGCCGTGGAGGAGCCGCCCGCTCGCACGGTGTTTCTGCTCTGCGCGCCGTCGCTGCATCCGGACGACGTGTCGCTGACGATCCGCTCGCGCTGCCGGCTGGTGGCGCTGCGGACGCCGGCCGCGGACGCGGTGGCCGAGGTGCTTGAACGCGGCGGCGTCGACGCCGACACCGCGCGCTGGGCGGCGGCCGCCGGCCAGGGGCACGTCGGGCGCTCGCGCCGGCTGGCCCGCGACGCCGACGCGCGCAGCCGGCGCGCCGAGGTGCTGGCCATCCCCGCGTCGCTCACCTCGCTGGCGGCTTGCCTGCGGGCTGCCGACCACCTCGTCGGCGCCGCCGAGGCCGAAGCCGGCGCGCTGTCCGCGGAGCTGGACGCGGGCGAGACGGAGTCGCTGCAGGTCGCGCTCGGCGCGGGCGCCACCGGCCGCGGAGTCGCGAGCGCCGTGCGCGGCTCCGCGGGCGCGCTGCGGGAGTTGGAGAAGCGGCAGAAGTCGCGCGCCACGCGCGCCCAGCGTGACGCCCTGGACCGCGCGCTGGTCGACCTCGCCGCGTTCTACCGGGACGTGCTGCTGGCGCAGGCCGGCTCGCCGGTGGCGCCTGCGCACCCGGATTTCGCCGACGACGTCGCCGCGGTGGGCCGCCAGGTCGCTTCGGCCGGCGTGCTGCAGCGGCTCAGCGCGATTCTGGCCTGCCGCGAGGCGCTGGACCAGAACGTGAAGCCGCGGATCGCGGTCGAAGCGCTGACCGCCGCGCTCCGGCTGCCCTGATCTCCGCGCTAAGCCGGCTCCGCTGGGCGCGAACAGCGCTGCGGACCCGGAGCCTGCGCGACCGGTGGCCGGCGCGGCTATCGTGCTCGACGTGGGCCTCATGTGCGCTGTGGTGTTCCAACCGCAGGGCCGGCTGTATTACGCCGACCCGGGACCACTCACGCCGGCGGTCGGCGACCACGTCCGCTATCCCACCGACGACGGCCCCGAGATCGCGCAGGTCGTGTGGGCGCCGCAATGGGTGTCCGAGGACGTCGGCGGCCTGCCGGTCCTGGTCGGGATGGCGAGCGAGCAGGACGAGCAAGACGCCGTGGCCGCGCGCAAGACGCGGGCGGCCGCGCGGATCGCGGCCAAACGGCTGGTCCGCGACCACGACCTGCCGATGAAGGTGGTCGGCGTCGACCACGTCGCCGCCGACAACCGCACCACCATCTATTTCACCGCCCCGCACCGGGTCGACTTCCGGGCGCTCGTCCGCGACCTCGCCGCCACGCTCGGCAGCCGGGTCGAGCTGCGACAGCTGTCCGCCCGGGACGAGGCGCGGCTGACCGGCGGGCTCGGCAGCTGCGGGCGGGAGCTGTGCTGCGCGACGTTCCTCGTCGACTTCGAGCCGGTCAGCGTGCGGATGGCGAAGGCGCAGGACCTGCCGCCGAACCCGCTGCGCATCTCCGGCGCGTGCGGGCGGCTGATGTGCTGCCTGAAGTACGAGCACCCGCTCTACGACGAGTTCGCCGCGCAGGCGCCGGCCGTCGGCGAGCAGGTCGAGACACCGGACGGCGAGGGCCGGGTGATCGGCCACGACGTGCCGCGCGAGGAGGTCGTCGTGCGCATCGCCGCGGACGGCCGGCGCACAAGCTGCGCGCTGGCCGCGGTGTGCTCGTCGCGCAAGGCCTACGACAGCACCAAGTCCTGACCGTCTGGAGAATGCGATGCCAACCCGCGACACCCCATGGCCGACCGGCACCCCGAGTTGGGTCGACCTGACCACGTCCGACCCGGCGGCCGCCCGCGACTTCTATGCCGGCCTGTTCGGCTGGCAGCTCGAGGTCGGCGGCCCGGAGACCGGCCACTACGCGCGGGCGACGACGGACAGCCGGGCGGTGTGCGGTGTCAACGGGACGCCCGCCGAGGGCCATCCGCCGTTTTGGGCTACATGCCTGGCGACTGACGATGCCGCGGCCACCGCGGGCGCCGTCGAAGCTGTCGGTGGCAAGGTCTTCGCGGCGCCGATGGACGTCATGGGCCTGGGCCACATGGCTGTGCTCGAAGCCCCCGGCGGCGGGTTCTTCGGCGTCTGGCAGGCCGGCTCGTTCATCGGCGAAGAGATCTTCAACCAGCCGGGCGCAGTCGTGTGGAACGAGTTCCTGACCCGCGACTTGGCGGCTGCGAAGGACTTCTACTCCGCGGTGTTCGGCTACACCTACGCGCCGGTCGAGGGCACTGACCAGTACTCGATGATCGAGGTGGACGGCAACGTGGTCGGCGGCATCGGAATGCTGGCGCCGGAGGCGCCGCCGAACGTGCCGCCGCACTGGCGGGTGTACTTCTCGGTCGAGGATGCGTACGCCTCGACCGAGCTGGCGGTCGGCCTCGGCGCGACGCTGCTGCGCCCGCCGACGGACATGCCCTACGGCCGGCAGGTCGATCTCGCCGATCCGCAGGGCGCCACATTCGCGCTGGTTCAGCCGCCGTCCAGCGGCTGATCGCGGTCGGGACGACCCGATAGACTTCGGCGTCGCGCCGAGCAGGCGCACGCCGCCTTAGCTCAGTCGGCCAGAGCAACGCACTCGTAATGCGTAGGTCGTGGGTTCGACTCCCACAGGCGGCTCAGCGGCTCAGCGCTGGATGAGCACAGTCGTGCCGACGCGCGCCCAGCGGTAAAACCACGCCATCATCGGGCCGGGCACGTGCACGCAGCCGTGCGACCCGCGTGTCTTGTACTTGGCCGAGCCGTAGGGAAAGCGCTGCCACGGGGAGTCGTGCACGCCGTACGCGCCGTCGTAGGGCACCCAATAGCGCACGTGATAGGCGCCGCCGGCGGCCGGATAGAGCGTGGTGTTCCGCACCTTCGCCTGCACGCGCCAGCGCCCGGTCGGCGTGCCGGCGCCGCGCGCGCTGGCGCCGGTCGTCACCGGCGTGACCCGCAGCTGCTGGCCGTGCTGACAGAACCAGGCGAGCTGCCGGCTGACGTCGACCCGCATCGTCTTGCCGTGGGTGCCACGGCATTTGTTGCCGGTGCGGCTGGACCACACGAGTGCCTTCCCGGAGCGCAGTGCGAGCACACCGGTGTCCGCGACTCGCAGCTCGACGTGCCGGCCGGCGCCCGTGCTGCGGGTCGACCAGACCACGACGCTGCCGCGCCTGAGCGCCACGCTGCCGCGCGACCCGACATTCAGCCGAGCGCCGGCGCCGGCCGCGGGTGTCTGCCAGACCACCCGGCCGGCCGAGTTGCTGACGGCGAGCCGGCCGCCGCGGGTGAGCGCCGCGGCGTAGCGGCCGTGCGCAGACACCAGCCGGTCGCCGGCCCGCAGGACCTGACCTGCGCGCAGCACGGTCTTGGTCTGCGGCGCGGCGCCAGCCGCAGGCGCGGAGACCGCCAGCGAACCGGCCGCGGCGAGCGCGACGACGGTCGCCGCCGTGGCGGCGGCAGCGGCGACGCGGCGCGCATTCATGCCGGCTCTGTACGCACTGGCGCGCCGGCGGCGGCGTCTTCCGCGGCGAGGGTGACGGCGGCGTCTCCGGCGGCGAGGGTGAAGTCCGCGAAGTCGAACCCGGGGGACACGACGCAGGCCACGAGCACTGCCTCGCCCCCGGCCGGCGCCGCGCTCTGCCACTCGTCCGGGCGCACCAGGTACTGCCCGCCGGCGCGCAGTTCGCAGCTGAAGCCGGGCACCGGCGCGTCGTCGAAGCCGCCGACCGTGAGCAACAGCGGGCCGCCGCCCTGCCACAGCCACAACTCGGCCGAGGCGACCCGGTGCCAGGCCGAGCGCTGGCCGGGCTCGAGCAGGAAGGCGACGCAGGTGCTCAGCGGCCGCGGCCCGCGCGGCGTGTCGACGGTGGCCTCATGCCGCCACGTCTCGCGGTACCAGCCGCCCTCGGGGTGCGGCCGCATGTCCAGGTCGACGGGATCCAGGTCGACGGGATTCACGGCGCTCACGGGCCGGCCCATGCCCAGGTCGCTCGGGGCGGCATCGCTCGCGCGCCGGGTCATGTCCGCCCCGCGTCGAGCACGAGGCCGTTCGCGGCCGCGGACGCCGCCAGCCCCGTGGCGGCGCTGTGCACCGCCGTCAGGCGAAGATGGAATGGCAGGCCGGGAAGTGGAACGGGCACTGGCGGGAACGCCGACAGCGAGCCGCCGAGCAGGCTCGCCAGATCGCCGAGCGTGCCGCCGCCCGTCACATGCAGCGATGTCGGGGTGATGACCAGCCCGCCGTTGGCGACGCCGAGCGTGGTCGATCCGCTGACCTTGATCGCCTCGCCGGCCGCGACGAAGCGGCCGCTGACCTGGACGGCGCCGCTCTTCCAGGACAGCTTCAGATGCCCCGGCTGGTTCGCCAGGAAGGCGTTCAGGTCGGCGAACCGAAAGGCCAGGCTCGCGGTGACGTGGTCGATCGGGATCGTCGACACGGTGCCATGGATGAGCGTCGACAGTGGCACGTGCGCGCCGAGAAGGTGTGCCGAGATCCGCTGGATCCGGACCGAGTTCGGGGGCGTGAGCCCGTCGATTCCCACGCTGACGTCGGTGTACCTGCCGGCGATGACCTGGGTCAGGAACGGAAAGCCGCCAAAGGAAACGGTCGGCTTCGTGGCAAGACCTTGGCTGCCCTGCACGATCTGGCTGACCGCTTCCGTCGAGGCGATCTTCGCGGCCACCCGGTCGGCGATCGCGAGCAGCACGACCAGCACCAACACGACGATCAGCAGCCGACGTAGGCCACGGCGTCGCCGTGGCTTCGGGGCTCGATCGGGCATCAGCGGGGCACAAGGGGCTGTTTGTCATCGAGGCGGCGGGACGGTGCGTCGGACACGCGCGGATCTCCGGCGTCACTAGGGGGCGAGACCTGATCGTGGCCTCGGACCATACCGCAGGCGCCGGGTCAGCTCGTGCCGGCTCCGTCTGCGGGTGCGGGTGCGGGTGCGGCTGTCGGCGCGGGCGCGCGGCGCATGGGCACGTGCGGGATCCCGTCCTCGAGGTATTCGGCTCCGCCCTGCGCGAAGCCGAACCGCGCGTACCAGCCGCGCAGGTGGGACTGCGCCTCCAGCACGACGGTGCGCCCGGCGCAGAGCTCGAGCGCGCGGTCCATCAGCCGCGCCGCGAGGCCTTCGCCGCGGGCGTCGACGGCGGTGGCGACCCGGCCGATCCGCGCGGCGCCGTCCGGGTCGACGAGCAGGCGCAGCGTCGCGACGACCGCCCCGTCGCGTTCGATCCACAGCTGGCGGGCGGCCGGCTCCAGATCGCGGCCGTCCGTCTCCGGGTACGGGCACGCCTGCTCGACGACGAAGACGTCGACGCGCAGGGCGAGGATCCGGTAGAGCACCGCGGGGTCGAGCTCGACCAGCCGCGCGTCGTGGATGCGCACGGTGGCCCAGGGTGCCACGGCGCCGCCGCCGGGCGTCGTGTTCGATGAGGGAATGCCGTTGGAGAAGCCCGTCATCGACCGTCCCGAGGGCGCCGAGCCCGCCGACCTGCAGATCGAGGACATCGTCGTCGGGGACGGGGCGCAGGCCTCGCCCGGTGACACCGTCGAGGTCCACTACGTCGGCGTCGAGTTCGGCTCCGGCGAGGAGTTCGACGCGTCCTGGAACCGCGGCCAGTCGATCGAGTTCCCCCTGCAAGGCCTGATCCAGGGCTGGCAGGAGGGCATTCCGGGCATGCAGGTCGGCGGCCGGCGGCAGCTCACGATCCCGCCGCACAAGGCGTACGGCGCGGCCGGCAGCGGGCATCGCCTCTCGGGCCAGACGCTGATCTTCGTCATCGACCTGCTCGCGGTCCGCTAGCCGGCGGGGGCCCCCTTGTTGGCCGCGCCGCCCAGCTCAGCTGGCCCTATCCCGCAGCTGATTTGCTCTGCTCATCCTGAGTGAGCAGCCGGCGGCGAAGTCGCGTCGCGGCACCCCGGCCCGGGGTCGCGCTTACTCGGAATGAGCAGAGCAAATCACCCCCGCACCCCCACCAGGCGGGCGGCCGGAACCGCCGGAATCGGGCGCCGGGCGACCGCCGCGCCACTAGGCATAGACTCGCCTGCGGACAGCTCGTGAAGCCGTTCACAAACCTTCCCGGAGCGCCAGCAGGGAGCGTGCGATGTCGGCTACGACCGCCGAGACGCGCCCGCAGACGCGCCCGCAGTCGTGGGTCCCCGGCGACGACGAGCGCGCCGACGTGGTGGTCGTCGGCGCCGGCCCGGCCGGCAGCAGCGCCGCCTACTGGCTGGCCGGCGCGGGCCTGGACGTCGCGCTCGTCGAGAAGACCGAGTTCCCCCGCGAGAAGGTCTGCGGCGACGGCCTGACCCCGCGCGGCACTCGCGCGCTGATCGACATGGGCATCGACGTCAGCGAGTCCAACGGCTGGCTGCACAACCGCGGCCTGCGCGTCATCGGCGGCGGCCAGCGGCTGCACCTGGACTGGCCGGAGCTGACGTCGTTCCCGCCGTTCGGCCTCGTCCGTCCCCGGGCCGACCTGGACGCGATGCTCGCCGAGCAGGCGGTCAAAGCCGGCGCCCGCCTCTACGAGCACACCACCGTGACCGAGCCCGTGCTCAACTCGGCCGGCCGGGTCGTCGGCGTGCAGGGCAGGACAGCCGACAAGCGACCGGTCGCGTTTCGCGCGCCGCTCGTGCTCGCCTGCGAGGGCGTGTCCGGCAAGCTCGCGCAGCGCCTGGACGTGCACCGCAACGACAAGCGGCCGCTCGGCGTCGCCGTCCGCCGCTACTACACCAGCCCCAAGACCCACGACGACTACCTCGAGTCCTGGCTCGAGCTGTGGGACGGCAAGCCGAACGCCTCGGACCTGCTGCCCGGCTACGGCTGGATCTTCGGCATGGGCGACGGCACGGTCAACGCCGGGCTCGGCGTGCTGAACTCGAGCACCGGGTTCCAGAAGACCGACTACCGCGCGATGCTCGCCCGCTGGCTGGACAACACGCCGGCCGAGTGGGGGCTGCGCGAGGCGAACGCGATCGGCCCCACCCGCGGCGCCGCGTTGCCGATGGGCTTCAACCGCACCCCGCACTACCTGCGCGGCCTGCTGCTCGTCGGCGACTCCGGCGGCTCGGTCAACCCGTTCAACGGCGAGGGCATCCCGTACGCGATGGAGTCCGGCAAGTTCGCCGCCGAGGCCGCGATCGACGCGCTGGCCCGGCCCGACGGCCCGGCCCGCGAGGCCGCGCTCGTCGGCTATCCCAAGCGGATGGCCGACGAGTGGGGCGCCTACTACCGCCTCGGCGGGCTGTTCGTGAAGCTGATCGGCAACCCGAAGGTGATGCAGGCCTGCACCCGGCACGGCCTGCCGCACCCGGCGCTGATGCGCTTCGTGCTGAAGCTGCTCGCGAACCTCACCGACCCGAAGGACGGCGACCTGTCCGACCGGGTGATCACCGTGCTGACCCGGCTGACCCCGCCGGTGCGATGAGCACGCCATCGCCCGCGCGGGCGGCGGGATTCGGGCTAAGGGAAGCCTTACCAACAGGGTCCGCGAACCGCCGGACTAGCCTGTGAAATCGCATCGACGCCGAGGACATCACCCGAGCCATCACGAAGGACATCACGAGGGAGTAGTGCGCTAGATGCTCGCGCCGTATCTGCCGATCGTGCTGCTGTTCGCGCTCGCCTTCGGGTTCGCGCTGTTTTCCGTCGCGATCGCCCCGTTCACCGGCCCGCGCCGGTACAACAAGGCCAAGCTCGACTTCTACGAGTGCGGCATCGAGCCGACCCCGCAGCCGCTCGGCCCGCAGCGCTTCCCGGTCAAGTACTTCCTCACCGCGATGCTGTTCATCGTCTTCGACATCGAGACGATCTTCCTCTACCCCTACGCGATCGCTAACCGGGCGCTCGGCCTGTTCGGCCTCGTCGAGGTCATCCTGTTCATCGGCTCGGTGTTCGTCGCGTACGCCTATGTGTGGCGGCGCGGCGGCCTGGATTGGGACTGAGTTTCCATGGGCTTAGAAGAGAAACTCCCCGACGGCATCTTGCTGGCGTCCGTCGAGAAGCTCGTCAACTGGACGCGCAAATCCTCGCTGTGGCCGGTGCAGTTCGGCCTGGCCTGCTGCGCGATCGAGATGATGGAGTTCGGCGGCCCGCGCTTCGACTCCGCGCGCTTCGGCATGGAGGTCTTTCGCGCCTCGCCGCGGCAGGCCGACCTGATGATCGTCGCCGGCCGGCTGAGCCAGAAGATGGCCCCGGTGCTGCGCCAGATCTACGACCAGATGCCCGAGCCCAAGTGGGTGCTGGCGATGGGCGTGTGCGCGAGCTCGGGCGGGATGTTCAACAACTACGCGATCGTCCAGGGCGTCGACCACGTCGTGCCGGTCGACATGTACCTGCCGGGCTGTCCGCCGCGGCCGGAGATGCTCATCGACGCGATCCTCAAGCTGCACCACAAGATCATGAACGAGCCGTTGGGGCCGAAGCGCGCGAAGCGCCTCGAGGGCCAGAACGTCGAACTCGTCCCGTCGTCCTACAAGCACGGCCGCTGATGTCCGGTCCCGCTAACCCGACCGGTTCTACCAACCCGACCGGGCCCGAAGAGCGGCCGATCCCGGAGGACTCCGCGCCGGAGCAGTCCGCGGCCGACATGGCCCGCTCGACCTACGAGGTGGGCAGCGGAGTCGACTCCCCTTACGGCACCCGGCGCCAGGGCATGTTCGGCGTCGCCGGCAGCGGCGACACGTCCGGCTTCCAGGGCCTCGTTCGCGAGCCGTGGACGCCGCCGGCCGCCGAACGCCCCTACGGCGGGTACTTCGACGATCTCGTCGACGCGTTGCACGACGCGTACCCGCAGGCCGCCGCGGCCATCCGCAAGGTCGTCGTCGACCGCGGCGAGCTCACCCTGCACATCGCCCGCGAGCACCTGCTCGGCGTCGCCGCCGCGCTGCGCAACGACCCGTCGCTGCGCTTCGAGCTGTGTGCCAGCGTGTCCGGCGTCGACTACCTCGGCTCGGTGAACCGGCTGCACTCGGTGGTCCAGCTGACGTCGATGACCTACCGGCGCACCGTCCGGCTCGAACTCGAGGCGCCGATCGACGACCCGCACGTGCCGTCGCTGACGACGCTCTACCCGACGGCGGACTGGCAGGAGCGCGAGACCTACGACATGTTCGGCATCATCTACGACGGCCACCCGGCGCTCACCCGGATCCTGATGCCGGACGACTGGGACGGCCACCCGCAGCGCAAGGACTATCCGTTGGGCGGCATCCCCGTCCAGTACAAGGGCGCGACCATTCCACCGCCAGACGAGCGGAGGGCCTACAAGTGAGTGACAGCGGCAACTACGCGCCGAGCAGGCCGACGACCGAGGGCCGCGTCTTCAACCTGACCGGCGGCGACTGGGACCAGATCGCCGGCGGGCTCGATCCCGAGCACGACGAGCGGATCGTGCTGAACATGGGCCCGCAGCACCCGTCCACGCACGGCGTGCTGCGGCTGGTCGCCGAACTCGAGGGCGAGACCGTCACCGACCTGCGGGCGATCATCGGCTACCTGCACACCGGCATCGAGAAGAACGTCGAGTTCCGCACCTGGACGCAGGGCGTCACCTTCCTGACCCGTGCGGACTACCTGAGCCCGATCTTCAACGAGACGGTCTACTGCCTCGGCGTCGAGAAGCTGCTCGGCGTCGAGGCGCCGCCGCGCGCGCAGCTGATCCGGCTGCTGCTGATGGAGGTCAACCGGGTCTCCTCGCACTTCGTCGCGCTCGCCACCGGCGGCATGGAGATGGGCGCGCTCACCGCGATGACCAACGGCCTGCGCGCTCGCGAGCGCTGCCTGGACGTGCTCGAGCTGGTGACCGGGCTGCGGATGAACCACGCGTACGTCCGGCCCGGCGGCGTCGCGCAGGATCTGCCCGAGGGCGCCGAGACCAAGATCCGCGAGTGGGCGCGGGAGATCCGCGGCGAGATCGCCGGCCTGCGCCGGCTGCTCGCCGGCCAGCCGATCTGGATCAACCGCCTCAAGGACGTCGGCTGGCTCGGCGTCGAGGGCTGCATCGCGCTCGGCGTCACCGGCCCGATGCTGCGCGCGGCCGGGCTGCCGTGGGACCTGCGCAAGACTGACCCCTACCTCGGCTATGAGACCTTCGACTTCGAAGTCCCGACGCAGGACGCCGGCGACTGCTTCGCGCGCTTCCTGGTGCGCGTCGATGAGATGGAGCAGTCGGTGCGCATCGTCGAGCAGGCGCTCGAACGGCTCGAGCCAGGCCCGGTGTGGGTGGACGACCCGAAGATCGCCTGGCCGGCCAAGCTCTCGCTCGGCCCGGACGGCATGGGCAACTCCCTCGAGCACGTGCAGAAGATCATGGCCGGGTCGATGGAGTCGCTGATCCACCACTTCAAGCTGGTGACCGAGGGCTTCCGCGTCCCGCCCGGGCAGGTCTACACGACCGTCGAGGCGCCCCGCGGCGAGCTGGGCGCGCACGTCGTCAGCGACGGCGGCACCCGGCCCTACCGGGTGCACTTCCGCGAGCCGTCCTTCATCAACCTGCAGTCGGCGGCGGCGTTGTCGATCGGCGGCATGATCTCCGACGTCATCGCCTCGGTCGGCTCGATCGACCCGGTCATGGGCGGGGTGGACCGCTGATGCCGGACTTCTCGCTGGAGCCGTTCGCCACCACGGAATCGACGCCCGAGCTCGCCACCAGCGCGGCCGGCGACGTCAGTGGGCGCAGCAACTTCCGCACGTCGGTCATCAACCTCGAGCGCCCCGGCGACTCGAGCGTGTTCGGCGACCAGACCCGGCTCGAAGCGGCCGAGTTGATCTCGCGCTACCCCGTCGGCCAGGGCCGTTCGGCGCTGCTGCCGCTGCTGCATCTCGTCCAGTCGGTGCAGGGCCACGTCACGCCGGACGGCATCGCGTTCTGCGCCGAGACGCTGAACCTGACCAAGGCCCAGGTCGCCGCCGTCGCGACGTTCTACACGATGTACAAGCGCTCGCCCACCGGTGAGTACCTCGTCAGCGTCTGCACCAACACACTGTGCGGGATGCTCGGCGGCGACGACATCTTCGCCGCGCTGAAAGAGCACCTCGGCGTCGGCCACAATCAGACGACGCCGGACGGCTCGATCACCCTCGAGCACGCCGAATGCCTCGCCGCGTGCGACTACGCGCCGGTCGTCACCGTCAACTACGAGTTCTTCGACAACCAGACCATCGGCTCCGCGCGCAACATCGTCAGCCAGCTGCAGTCGGGCGAGCGGCCGCTGCCGACGCGCGGCGCGCCGCTGTGCACGTTCAAGCAGATCGAGCGGCAGATCGCCGGCTTCCACGACGATCTCGCCGGTGTCGACCCGTTCGCGCCGGACGCCGTGAGCAGCGGCGTCGGCACCGAGGTCGGCGTCAAGCTGGCGATCGAGCGCGGCGACACGGCGCCTTCGTACGCAGTCGGGTCGAACGACTCGGGCTCGGCGTCGTCCGCCGACGCGGAGTCGCGCGGCAGCGCAGGCGGCCCGAGCCAGAACGACGCGCCGTTGCAGACCTCCGGCTCGGACAGCGCGAACCCGGCCAAGCCCGCGGGGAAGGAAGCGAAGTGAGTCTCACCCCGGTTCTGACGAAGCGGTTCGGCACCGACCAGCCGTGGAAGATCGACAACTACGAGCGGCTGGACGGGTACGCCGGCCTGCGCAAGGCCCTGGCGATGGCGCCGGACGAGCTGATCGCCCTGGTCAAGGAGTCGAACCTGCGCGGCCGCGGCGGCGCGGGCTTCCCGACCGGCATGAAGTGGCAGTTCATCCCGCAGGCCAAGGCCGGCGAGCCGAGCAAGCCGCATTACGTCGTCGTCAACGCCGACGAGGGCGAGCCGGGCACCTGCCGGGACATGCCGCTGATGATGAACGACCCGCACTCAATGCTCGAGGGCATCCTCATCGCCTGTTACGCGGTGCGCGCCGAGCACGCGTTCATCTACATCCGCGGCGAGGCGGTGCACGCGATCCGCCGGGTCACCGCCGCCGTCAACGAGGCGCGGGCAAAGGGCTATATCGGCGCCGACATCCTCGGCAGCGGCTTCGACGTGCAGGTCACCGTGCACAACGGCGCCGGGGCCTACATCTGCGGCGAGGAGACCGCGCTGCTCGACTCGCTCGAGGGCCGGCGCGGCCAACCGCGCCTGAAGCCGCCGTTCCCCGCGACGAACGGCCTCTACGACGCGCCGACGGTCGTCAACAACGTCGGCACGCTGGCGAGCGTGCCGTACATCGTGCTGGGCGGCGCCGACTGGTTCAAGGCGATGGGCCCGGACGGCTCGCCCGGCCCGTGCATCTACTCGCTGTCCGGCCGGGTTGCCCGGCCCGGGCAGTACGAGGCGCCGATGGGCACCACCCTGCGCGAGCTGCTCGAACTGGCTGGCGGGATGAGCCGCGGCAAGGAGCTGAAGTTCTGGACGCCGGGCGGCTCGTCGACGCCGATGTTCGGCCGCGACCAGCTCGACGTCGCGCTCGACTTCGACGCCGCGGCCAAGGCCGGCTCGCTGAACGGCACGTCCGCGCTGATGATCTTCGACGAGGACGACTGCGTCGTGCGCGCGGTGCAGAAGTGGTCGGAGTTCTACGAGCACGAGTCCTGCGGCAAGTGCACGCCCTGCCGCGAAGGCACGTATTGGTACGTCGGCATCTACGACCGGCTCGAGCGCGGCGGGGGCACCGCCGAGGACCTGGAGACGCTGCTCGACCTGTCCGACAACATCCTCGGCCGCTCGTTCTGCGCGCTGGGCGACGGCGCGACCAGCCCGGTGTCGTCGTCGATCCAGCTGTTCCGCGACGAGTATCAGGCGCACATCGACAACCACGGCTGCCCGTTCACCAGAACCGGCGCCCGCACCCTGGCCGGAGCCCACTAGCGATGACTCAGGCGCCGCCGAAAGAAGACCTGATCACCGTCACGATCGACGGGCTCGAGATCTCTGTGCCCAAAGGCACGTTGCTGATCCGCGCGGCCGAGCAGCTGGGCATCTCCATCCCGCGCTTCTGCGACCACCCGCTGCTCGACCCGGCCGGCGCCTGCCGCCAGTGCCTGGTCGAGGTCACCGACCTCGGCAACGGCCGCGGCATGCCGAAGCCGGCCGCGAGCTGCACCACCACCGTCATGCCCGGCATGGTCGTGAAGACGCAGCTGACCTCCGTCGTCGCAGACAAGGCGCAGCAGGGCGTGATGGAGCTGCTGCTCATCAACCACCCCCTCGACTGCCCCATCTGCGACAAGGGCGGCGAGTGCCCGCTGCAGAACCAGGCGATGAGCAACGGCCGCGCGGACAGCCGGTTCCGCGAGGCGAAGCGCACCTTCCCGAAGCCGATCGCGATCAGCAGCAACGTCCTGCTCGACCGCGAGCGCTGCGTGCTGTGCCAGCGCTGCACCCGGTTCTCGCTGCAGATCGCCGGCGACCCGTTCATCGACCTGTTCGAGCGTGGCCCGCAGCAGCAGATCGGGACGAGCGAAGAGGTCCCGTTCCAGTCCTACTTCTCCGGCAACACCGTGCAGATCTGCCCGGTCGGCGCGTTGACCGGCGCGTCGTACCGGTTCCGCGCGCGCCCCTTCGACCTGCAGTCCACCGACTCGGTCTGCGAGCACTGCTCTTCCGGCTGCGCGCAGCGCACCGACTGGCGGCGCAGCAAGGTCACCCGGCGCCTCGCCGGCAACGACCCGGACGTCAACGAGGAGTGGAACTGCGACAAGGGCCGCTGGGCGTTCCACTACGCCGAGCAGGCCGACCGCATCATCACCCCCCTGGTGCGCGACGAGGCAGGCAAGCTCGTCGCGACCAACTGGCCGGACGCGCTTGAGCGGGCCGCGCAGGGTCTCGCCGAGGCCGCCGACCGCGGCGGGGTGGGCGTCCTGCCGGGCGGCCGGCTGACCGAAGAGGACGCCTACGCCTACGCCAAGTTCGCCCGCGTCGCGCTCGGCACCAACGACATCGACGAGCGCTCACGGCCGGGCAGCGACGAGGAGCTCGACTTCCTCGCCGCGCTCGTCGCCGGGGTGACGCCGGCGCACGTCTCCTACGCCGACCTCGAGAGCGCCCCGGCCGTGCTGCTCGCCGGCCTCGAGCCGGAAGAGGAGTCGCCGATCGTCTTCCTGCGGCTGCGCAAGTCCGCGCGGCAGGCCGGCCTGTGCCAGGTCTGGTCGATCGCCGCGCTAGCCTCGAACGGGCTGCAGAAGCTGAACGGCGCGCTGCTGCCATGCGTCCCGGGCGCCGAGGGCGTCGCGCTCGGCGAGCTGCCCGACGCTGTGACGACGGCGCTGCGCGCCGACGGCGCGCTGATCCTCGTCGGCGAGCGGCTGGCCACCTCGCCGGGCGCGCTCAGCGCCGCGGCCGCGCTGGCGACGAGCACCGGCGCGAAACTCGTCTGGGTGCCGCGCCGCGCCGGCGAGCGGGGCGCGATCGACGCCGGCGCGCTGCCGAACCTGCTGCCCGGGGGCCGTCCCGTCGCCGACGCCGCCGCGCGCGCCGAGGTCGAGCGCGCGTGGGGCGCCGCGGCGCCCACCACGCCGGGCCGTGGCGCCGACGGCATCCTGGCCGCCGCCGCCGACGGCTCGCTGGCCGCGCTGGTCGTCGGCGGCGTCGATCCGGCCGACTTCGCCGACCCGACGCTGGCGGCGAAGGCCCTCGAGACGGCCGGCTTCGTCGTCAGCCTGGAGATCCGGCACAGCGCGGTGACCGAGCGCGCCGACGTCGTGCTGCCGGTCGCGCCGGCCGCCGAGAAGGCCGGCCGGTACGTCACCTGGGAGGGTCGACGCCGCCCGTTCGAGCTCGTGATCAAGGGCACCGGCGCGCTCTCCGACGGACGGGTGCTGAACGCCCTCGCCGAGGAGATGGACATCGACCTGAAGCTGCCGACCGTCGACGCCGCCCGGGCCGAGCTGCTCGCGCTCGGCGTGCACGGCAGCCGGCCGCCTGCGCCGAGGGTGGCGGCAGCTTCGGTGCCGACGCCGGCCGCGGGTTCGGCGCTGCTGGCCACCTGGCCGGAGCTGATCGACGCCGGCCGGCTGCAGGACGGCGACGAGCACCTCGCCGGCACCGCGAAGCCGGTCCGCGCGCACCTGAGCCTGACCACCGCCGAGCAGGTCGGCGTCGCCGACGGCGAGCTGCTCGCGGTCAGCACCGACGCCGGCGTGCTGGTGCTGCCGGCCGAGATCGACGCGCTGCCCGACGGCGTGGTCTGGCTGCCGACCAACGCCCGCGCCGCCGCGGTGCGGGCCACGCTCGGCGCGGTCGCCGGCTCCACGGTGCGCCTCACCGCGTCCGAGGCGCCGCCCGTCGTGGGCATCAACGGCAGCCTCAACGGCGACAGCACCAGCGGCAGCAACCAAGGAGGCGGCCAGTGAGCGCACTTCTCGCGTCCGGGCAGAACGTGCCCGACGTCGGCACCCTGCCGTTCTGGCTGATCCTGATCAAGGTGCTCGGCGTCTTCGTGTTCCTGCTGGTCATGACGCTGTTCTCGATCGTGTTCGAGCGCAAGATCGTCGGCCGCATGCAGAACCGCATCGGCCCGAACCGCACGGGTCCGTGGGGCGTGCTGCAGTCGCTGGCCGACGGCCTGAAGCTGGCGTTCAAGGAAGAGATCATTCCCGTCCTCGCGGACAAGCCGGTGTACTTCATCGCGCCGATTATCTCTGCGGTGCCGGCGTTCGTCGCCTTCTCGGTGATCCCGTTCGGGCCCGAGGTGTCGATCTTCGGCCACCACACGCTGCTGCAGCTCACCGACCTGCCAGTCGGCGTGCTCGTGACGTTCGCCTGCTCCGCGCTCGGCGTCTACGGCATCGTGCTGGCCGGCTGGTCGTCCGGCTCGACGTACCCGCTGCTCGGCGGCCTGCGCTCGGCGGCGCAGATGATCTCCTACGAGGTCGCGATGGGCCTCTCGCTCGTCGCGGTGTTCCTGTTCTCCGGGACGATGTCCACCTCGGGCATCGTGTTCCAGCAGCGGCACGAGTGGAATGTGCTGGGGCTGTTCGTCTCGTTCGCGGTCTACGCGATCGCCGTCGTCGGCGAGACGAACCGCGCGCCGTTCGACCTGCCGGAGGCCGAGTCCGAGCTGGTCGGCGGCTACCAGACCGAGTACTCCTCGTTCAAGTTCGCGATGTTCTACCTCGCCGAGTACATCAACATGGTCACCGTGTCCGCGCTCGCCGCGACGCTGTTCCTCGGCGGGTGGCGCGCGCCCTGGCCGCTGTCGCTGTGGCACGGCGCGAACGCCGGCTGGTGGCCGATTCTGTGGTTCACCGGCAAGGTGGTCGCCGGCATCTTCATGTTCGTCTGGCTGCGTGGCACGCTGCCCCGGCTGCGCTACGACCAGTTCATGTCGTTCGGGTGGAAGGCGCTCATCCCGATCAACCTGGTCTGGATCCTCACCATCACGGCGGTGCACGTGCTGCGCGACCGCGGCTGGGAGTGGTGGCGCGCGATCGCGGTGCCCGCCGCCGTCGTGCTGCTGATCGTGGTGGTGCCCGGGCTGATGATCTGGGAGAAGTCCCGGGCCGAGCGCGCCGGCGAGCGCGCGGCGGACGAGGAGGACGACCGACTGCAGCCGGAGACCTTCCCGATCCCGCCGCTCGATCTCCTCGTGCCGAAGCCGCCGCGCGAGCTCGCCGCCGTCAGCGTGGGGAAACCAGCAGCGCCACTCGCCTCGTCGGCGACCCTGCCACCGGGAGGAACCGATGACTGACCTGCCCGAGCGCACCGGCGCGACTGCGCTGCCGGCCTCGACCGGCGGCGATGTGGCGCCGGCCGGCGAGCGGCCGGCGGTCGCGCACTCGCCGACGCCGACGGCGAGCCCGCTCGGCTTCGCCAAGGGCTTCGGCCTGACGTTCGCGACGATGTTCAAGAAGGTCTACACCCAGCAGTACCCGTACGACTTCTATCCGACCGCGCCGCGCTACCACGGCCGGCACGTGCTGAACCGGCACCCGGACGGCCTGGAGAAGTGCGTCGGCTGCGAGCTGTGCGCGTGGGCCTGCCCGGCGGACGCGATCTACGTCGAGGGCGGCGACAACACCGACACCGAGCGGTACTCGCCGGGCGAGCGGTACGGCGCGATCTACCAGATCAACTACCTGCGCTGCATCTTCTGCGGGCTGTGCATCGAGGCGTGCCCGACGAGGTCGCTGACGATGAGCAACGAGTACGAGCTCGCGCTCGACAACCGCCAGGAGCTGATCTACACCAAGGAGCAGCTGATGGCGCCGCTGCTGCCCGGCATGGAGGCGCCGCCGCACCCGATGCGCCTCGGCGACGACGAGAAGGACTACTACACGATCGAGGTGCAGGCGCCGATGCAGCAGGGCGAGCCGCAGAGCACCGCGAACGTCGCCGGCAAGCCGCTCACCGGGCACGCGATCGAGGTCGGCCGGCACGGAGGCCGCGGATGACCGCGACGACCATCCTGGCCGGCAACGCGCTGGTCAACGGCGAGGTGCCGCTCGGCGAGGCGATCGCGTTCTGGATCCTCGGGCCGGTGTCGCTCGCCGGCGCGATCGGCATGGTGCTGTTCCGCAACGCGGTGCACTCGGCGCTGTCGCTGGTTGCCACGATGATGAGCCTGGGCGCGTTCTACGTGATCCAGCAGGGCCCGTTCCTCGGCCTGGTGCAGATCATCGTCTACACCGGCGCCATCATGATCTTGTTCCTGTTCGTGCTGATGCTCGTCGGCCGGGATTCCTCCGACTCGATCGTCGAGACGCTGCGCGGGCAGCGTTGGGCGGCCGCGCTGTTCGGCGTCGGCTTCGCGCTGCTCGTCGCGTTGTCGGTCGGCCGGGCGTTCAAGGGCGTCAAGCCGACGAACCTCGACAAGCCCAACGCGGGCGGCGCGAACGTCAACTCGCTCGCCGAGCTGCTGTTCACCAAGTACCTGTTCGCCTTCGAGGTGACGTCCGCGCTGCTGATCGTCGCCGCCGTCGGCGCGATGATCCTCGCGCACGTCGAGCGTGACGGGCCGAAGCCGACGCAGAAGTCGCTGGCCCGCGAACGGATCCGCTCCGGCCGGCCGCAGCCGCTGCCCGGGCCCGGTGTGCTGTCGACCGGCAACTCGATCGGCACGCCGGCGCTGCTGCCGGACGGCACCGCGTCGCGGGAGTCGGTCATGATCGGGCAGGAGGACTTCCACGACGTGCCGGGCTACAACCCGCGCGCCCTCGACCCGTCCGACTACTCCGACAGCGAGACAAGATCATGACGCCGACGTACTACCTGGTCTTGTCTGCTGCGCTGTTCACGATCGGCGCGGTCGGGGTTCTCGTGCGCCGCAACGCGATCGTCGTGTTCATGTCGATCGAGCTGATGCTCAACGCCGTCAACCTGACGCTCGTCACGTTCTCCCGCATCAACGGCGATCTCGAAGGACAGGTCATGGCGTTTTTCGTCATGGTCGTCGCCGCCGCCGAGGTCGTCGTCGGCCTCGCGATCATCATGGCCATCTTCCGCACCCGCAGGTCGTCGTCGGTCGACGACGCCAACCTGCTGAAGTACTAGAGAGGCACCGACCTTGATCGGAGCGACCGGCGTCCAGTCGGGGGTGTGGCTGCTCGTCGCCATCCCCGCGCTGTCGGCTGCCATCTTGCTGCTGACCGGCAAGCGCGCGGACAAGTGGGGCCACTGGCTCGGCGCGCTCGTGCCGGTCGCGTTGTTCGTCTACGCCGCGGTGCTGTTCTTCTCGGTCAAGGGCCAGACGAACCGCGAGGTCGACCGCCACCTGTTCAGCTGGGTGCCGGTCGGCGGCTTCCACGTCGACGCCGGCATGCTGCTCGACCCGCTCGCGCTCGTCTTCGTCCTGCTTATCACCGGCGTCGGCTCGCTGATCCACATCTACGCCGTCGGCTACATGGCCGACGACCCCGGCCGCCGCCGCTTCTTCGGTTACTTCAACCTGTTCATCTCGGCGATGTTGCTGCTGGTGCTGGCCGACAGCTACCTGCTGCTCTACGTCGGCTGGGAGGGCGTCGGCCTCGCGTCCTACCTGCTGATCAGCTACTACTTCAACCGCAACTCGGCCGCGACGGCCGGCAACAAGGCGTTCTTCGCCAACCGCGTCGGCGACGTCGGGCTGTCCATCGCGATCATGCTGATGTTCGCCTACTTCGGCAGCACCTCCTTCGCCGGCGTGCTGCCGCACTTCGGCGGCGACATCGACCCAGGCTTCGCGCCGGGTATGCACGCCTCGACGGGCGTCGCCACCGCCATCGCGCTGATGCTGCTGCTCGGCGCGTGCGGCAAGTCCGGCCAGTTCCCGCTGCAGACCTGGCTGCCGGACGCGATGGAAGGCCCCACCCCGGTGTCCGCGCTCATCCACGCGGCCACGATGGTCACCGCCGGCGTCTACCTGATCGCCCGCTCGAGCGCGATCTTCGACGCGTCCCAAGCGGCGCGCACCGTCGTCACGATCATCGGCGCAATCACCCTGCTGTACGGGTGCATCGCCGGCTGCGGGCAGGACGACCTGAAACGCGTGCTCGCCAACTCGACGGTCAGCCAGATCGGCTACATGTTCCTGGCCGTCGGGCTCGGCCCCGGCGTCTACGCGATCGGCATCATCCACCTGCTCGGCCACGGCTTCTTCAAGGCATCGCTGTTCCTGTCGGCGGGCTCGGTCATGCACGCGATGAACGACCGCATCGACATGCGCCGCTTCGGCGGCCTGTGGCGGGTCATGCCGATCACCTTCTTCGTCTTCGTCTGCGGTTATCTCGCGATCATCGGGATGATCCCGTTCACCGGGTTCTTCACCAAGGACAAGATCATCGAGGCGGCTTTCGACAAGCACGGCGCCTCCGGCTACGTCCTCGGCATCTGCGCGCTGCTCGGCGCCGGCATCACCGCGTTCTACATGACCCGCGCGCTCGTGATGACGTTCTTCGGCAAGCGCCGCTGGGAAGACGGCGTGCACCCGCACGACCCCGGCCCGCTGATGACGATCCCGATGCTCATCCTCGGCCTGCTCGCGCTCGTCGGCGGCTTCGTGCTGATCGTCGGCGGCGGCGTGCAGCACTGGTTGACGCCGTCGGTCGGCAAGCCGATCGAGGCCGGCGTGCACACCATCTCGCCGGTGGTGCTCAGCGTGCTGACGCTGGTGGTGATGGCGCTCGGCGTGGCCGGCGGCGTGTTCGCGTTCCGCCAGGTGCCGGCCACCCAGCCGCAGGGCGTCTCGCCGGTCACCACGCTCGCCCGGCGCAACCTCTACGCCGACGCCGCGAACGAGAACCTGCTGATGAAGCCGGGCCAGTGGCTCACCCGAGCGCTGGTCTACTTCGACAACCGGGGCGTGGACGGCGCGGTCACCGGCCTCGCCGCCGGCTTCGGCGGCGGCTCGGCCCGGGTCAAACGCGTGCAGACGGGCTTCGTGCGCAGCTACGGGCTGACGATGCTTGGCGGCGCCGTCGCGATCGTCGCCGTCCTGCTGGCGGTGCGGTTCCAATGAGCGCTCGCGCGAACAGCCGGGAGACCAGTCGATGAGCGCTCCGCACAGCCCCACCATGCTGATCCTGGTGCTGATCCCGCTCGTCGGCGCCGGCGTCGTCTACGCGCTGCCGAACGCGCGCGCCAAGCTCGCCAAGCAGGTCACCCTCGCGGTGTCGCTGATCGTCGTCGTCTACACCCTCGTCGTGCTGTTCAGCTTCAACACCGGGCACGGCGCGAGCCGCTTCCAGTACGTCGGCAGCTGGACGTGGATCAAGGCGTTCGGCGCGCACATCGCGTTCGGGGTGGACGGCATCGCGCTGGTGCTCGTCACGATGGCGGTGCTGCTCGTCCCGGCCGTTGTGCTGGCGAGCTGGAACTCCCTCGACAGCAAAGCCGGCGCCGAAGAGGCGCCGCCGGCCGACGACGCGAAGCCGGCCAAGCGGCGCAGCGTGAAGAACTACTTCGCGCTGCTGCTGCTGCTCGAGTTCTTCATGGTCGGCGTGTTCACCGCGATGGACGTCTTCCTGTTCTACGTGTTCTTCGAAGCGATGCTCGTGCCGATGTACTTCATCATCGGCAGCTTCGGCGGCCCGCGCCGGCAGTACGCGGCGATGAAGTTCTTCCTGTACTCCCTCGTCGGCGGCCTGCTGATGCTGGCCTCGGTGATCGGGCTCTACCTGACCAGCAACACCGGCTCGTTCTCCATCTCGACGCTGATCGCGCACCCGCTGCCGAATGACGCGACGCAGAAGTGGCTGTTCCTCGGCTTCTTCATCGCCTTCGCGATCAAGGCGCCGCTGGTGCCGTTCCACACCTGGCTGCCGGACGCCGGCGCCGAGGCGCCGGCCGGCGGCGCGGCCCTGCTCGTCGGCGTGCTGGACAAGGTGGGCACGTTCGGCTTCCTGCGCTACTGCCTGCCGCTGTTCCCGGACGCGTCGCGCTACTTCGCCAAGCCGATCCTCGTGCTGTCGGTGATCGGCGTGCTGTACGCGGCGTTCCTCGCGATCGGCCAGCGGGACATGAAGCGGCTCGTCGCCTACACCTCGGTGGCGCACTTCGGCTTCATCGGCCTGGGCATCTTCGCGTTCACCACGCAGGGCGGCACCGGCGCGGTGCTCTACATGGTCAACCACGGCTTCTCCACCGGCGCGCTGTTCATCGTCGTCGGCCTGCTGATCGCCCGCGGCAAGAGCCGCAACGTCGACGACTACGGCGGCGTCGCGAAGGTCGCGCCGGTGCTGGCCGGGCTCTTCCTGCTCACCGGCCTGTCCGCGCTCGCGCTGCCCGGCCTGTCGACGTTCATCAGCGAATTCCTCGTGCTGGTGGGCACGTTCACCCGCTACAAGGGCTTCGCGATCATCGCGACGACCGGCATCATCCTGGCCGCGATCTACGTGCTGTACCTGTACCAGCGCACGTTCCAGGGCGTGGTGAGCGAGAAGGTCAAGCGCTTCCGCGACGTCAACGCGCGTGAGATCTTCGCGGTGGCGCCGCTGCTCGCGCTGATCGTCTTCCTCGGCGTCTACCCGAAGCCGGTGCTCGACGTCATCAACCCGGCGGTGAAGGACACCTTGACCAACGTCCATCAGACCGACCCGACCCCGAAGTACGGTCCCGTCGCGGAGGTGCACAAGTGAGCGCGACGTTGCTGGCGGCCGCTCCGACCGCGACGATCACCACCCCCTCGGTCGCCTACGTCGCGCTGCTGCCGATCTTCATCGTGCTGGGCGCGGCGCTGCTCGGCGTGCTTGCCGAGGCGGTCGTGCCGCGCGCCGAGCGCTTCAACGTGCAGGTCGGCCTGACGCTCGCCGGCCTGCTGGGCGCGCTGATCGCGGCGGTCGCGGTGCGCAACCACACGACGACTACGCCGACGCCGCGCGGCACCGACCTGCCGTTCGCCGGCTCGCTCGCCGTCGACAAGACCGGCCTGTTCATCCAGGGCACGGTCGTGCTGCTGGCGATCATGTCGACGCTGTTGATGGCCGAGCGCAGCGTCGATGTCGGCAGTTCGATCGTCGCGTCGTCGGCGCAGATCGTCGGCTCGCCGGAAGACCGCCGGCTCTCGCGCACCGACCGGGTGCAGACGGAGATCTTCCCGCTGCTGCTGTTCTCGGTGTCCGGCATGTTGATCTTTCCCATCGCGAACAACCTGATCCTGATGTTCGTGGCGCTCGAGATCCTGTCACTGCCGCTGTACCTGATGGCCGGCATGGCACGGCGCAAGCGGCTGCTGTCGCAGGAGTCCGCGGTCAAGTACTTCCTGCTCGGCTCGTTCGCGTCCGCGTTCTTCCTCTACGGGCTCGCGCTGCTCTACGGCTACGCCGACTCCGTCGACCTGCCGAACATCCTGACCGCGGCGCGCACCTCGACGAGGTCCGACGTGCTGCTCTACGTCGGGCTGGCGTTGCTGCTCGTCGGCCTGCTGTTCAAGGCGGGCATCGCGCCGTTCCACTCCTGGACGCCCGACGTCTACCAGGGCGCGCCGACGCCGGTGACCGCGTTCATGGCGGCCTGCACGAAGGTCGCCGCGTTCGGTGCCATCCTGCGGGTGCTCTACGTCGGCTTCAGCTCCACCGCGAACGACTGGCGGCCGGTGGTGTGGGGCGCCGCGATCGCCTCGATGGTCGTCGGCGCGGTGTTCGGCCTGACCCAGACGGACATCAAGCGGATCATCGCGTACTCCTCCATCGCGCACGCCGGCTTCATCCTCGTCGGGGTGGTGTCGTTGACGAAGGACGGCATCTCCAGCGTGCTGTTCTACCTGCTGACCTACGGCTTCACCACGCTCGCCGCGTTCGGCGTGCTGATGCTGGTGCGCGACTCCGACGGCGAGGCGACCCGGCTGTCCCAGTGGTCGGGGCTCGCGCGCAAGAGCCCGGTGGTCGCGGTGGTGATGACGATCCTGCTGATGTCGATGGCCGGCATCCCGCTGACCTCCGGGTTCACCGGCAAGTTCTTCGTCTTCCGCGCGGCCTACCACGTGGCGGCGCCGCTCGTCGTCATCGCGCTCGTCTGCTCGGCGATCGCGGCGTTCTTCTACCTGCGGATCGTCGTGTTGATGTTCTTCGCCGAGCCGCCGGAGAACGGCCCGACGATCGCGATCCCGGGCTGGTCGACCACGGTGGCGTTGACGTTCGGCGTCGCGGTGACGGTGGTGCTGGGCCTGTTCCCGCAGCCGGTCATCGACCTAGCGGGCAAGGCTGCGAAACTGCTCGGATGACCACTGCCGCGCTCGGCGTCTCCTTCGACGACCCGGCGCTCGAGCGGTCGGTCCGCGCCGGGCTGGACGCGGTCGAGTCGGCCCTGCGCAAGGCGGTGCACTCCGACGACGAGTTCGTCGCCAACGCGGCGGGATATCTGGTCGAGGCTGGCGGCAAGCGGTTCCGGCCGCTGCTGTCGGTGCTGGCCGCGCACTTCGGCGACGCGTCCCGGCCGGAGGTCGTCGACGCCGCCGTCGTCTGCGAGATCACCCACCTGGCCACGCTGTATCACGACGACGTCATGGACGAGGCGCTCGTCCGGCGTGGCAGCCAGTCGGCGAACGCGCGCTGGGACAACTCGGTCGCGATCCTCACCGGTGACTTCCTGTTCTCCCGCGCGTCGAACATCCTGGCCGATCTCGGTCCGTGGGCCGTCCGGTTGCAGGCGCAGACCTTCGAGCGGCTGGTGATCGGCCAGATCAACGAGACGGTCGGCCCGCGGCCCGGCGCCGACCCGATCGAGCACTACCTGTCCGTGCTGGCCGACAAGACCGGCTCGTTGATCGCGACGGCCGCCGAGTTCGGCGCCCACTTCGCCGGCGTGGACGCCCCGGTGATCGCCCGGCTGCGCGACTTCGGCGAGCAGATCGGCGTCGCGTTCCAGATCAGCGACGACATCCTCGACATCGCCTCGGAGTCCGTCGAGTCGGGCAAGACGCCCGGCACCGATCTGCGCGAGGGCGTGCCGACGCTGCCGGTGCTCTACGCGTTGCGCGGCGGCGAGGGTCGCGGCGCCGAAGGCGGCGAGTTCACGACCAGCGCGACGAAGGCGCAGCGGTTGCGGACGCTCGTGTCGCACCCGTTGGTCGACGACGCCGAACACGCTGAGGCCTTGGCCCTGCTGCGATCCTCGCCGGCGATCGAGCAGGCCCGGACGACATTGCGCGGTTACGCCGACCGCGCCCGGGCCACCCTCGACACCTTGCCGGACGTGCCCGCCCGCGACGCGCTCGAGGCGCTCACCCAGCTCGTCATCGCCCGCACCGGCTGATCTGCGCGCTCTGTCCGCCGGGTGCTTCGTGACGAGGTGTGTCACGGGCGTAATACAGCTCCAGCTGAATACTATGACGCTGGACCCCGCGATGAATTCGTTGCTTTGATCCAGTGGGTGGCGCCGCCGGAATGGGTATTCGTGGGGTGTGAGCACGGACACCGCGATCAACCGGCCCGCTCGACCCCGTCCGCGGCCGCGGCCGTCCTCGCCGGACGCCGTTCCGGCGCACGAGTTGCTGGCTCGCGCAGCAGCGCCGGCAGCCACAGCGGCGCCGGCAGCGCCGGCAGCTCCGGTAGCAACGGCGGCTGCTGGCAGTGGCCGGCACTCGCACGCGCGCAGTCGCGATCTGGACGCCCGTTCCGGCGCGGCTCAGCTCGACCGGTTCCGGACAGTCGTCCTCAGCGACCCGGTCCGCTCGGTGCTGATCTGGGTCGCCGCCTTCACGCTGCTGTTCTTCGCCCTCTACCGGATCAACGAGGCCATCAACGGCTGACCCGCGCCGGCCCGGCCGGCCCGGCTCGCTAGCTCAGCACTTGCACTTCGTCCAGGGCATGTCGATCAGGAGGACGATCGCCAGCACGACCAGGGTGACGGCGACGGTGACCCAGCCCCAGAACCGCACGCTGCGCGGGTCGCGTCCCCACGGATCCGGTTTCACGCCGATCAGTCTGCCGGATGCGCTCGCCACCCGTGCTGTCGGAGGCGTCAACCGGCCGTCCCGCCGCTTCGCGCAGCGGTGGTCGGCCAAGGCCGCTCACCGGCCGATGTACGGCGTCCCGTAACACCGCACCTTCGCCAGTGGTGCAGTCAGCCGCGCGGTCCACGCCGTGTTCCCGTCCACCGCGAGCACGCACTCGATGTGCGCCTGAACCCGCCGCGAGTTGCTCTTCGCGATCAACTCGTAGTCGGCGACGTCGCCGCTCATCACCACCGTGCGCGACCACGGCAGGGGCACGTGCCGGATCACCCTGAGCAACTTTCCATCGTCGAGCGGCTCGGCGTACACGATGCTCGCCGGCCCTGTCCCCGTGATGCGGTAGGTGACCCGGTGCACGTGCTTGCCGCCGAACCGCATGCCGTGCAGGTTGAGCGTCACCATGATCACCAGTGCCACCAGCACGATCAGGCTGAAGAATCGCCGCAACCCGCGCCACGCCGCTCCGAGCGCCACCTTTGATGACGTCAGCGCGGATCGTCGCTCGGTGCTCAACACGAGCGTTTCACGATCGCCTTGAACCAGGCGCCCGACTCGTACAGGAACTGCTGGCGCCACACGCCCCAGTCCAGGAACCGGCGCGTGCCCATCACGTACACCTGTCCCTTGAAGCAACGGTCGAACAGCCAGCGCGATCGGCTCACGTGGTAGATCGGCGTGACGACGATGATCGAGCTCCACCGCATCCGCACGGCCATCCGGGACACCGCCTGCGCCTCGCCCTGGGTGGTGGCCGGGCTGGGCATGAAGCAGGTGACGTGCACGTCGCGCAGTCCGGCGCGACATAGGTTGCGGTCGTACGCCGATCCGGGGGCGGACACCAACAGGTTGCTCGCGTACTTCTGCTTGCTCAGCGTGATGCCCATCTGCAGCGCGCCGCCGTAATCCGGGGAGCCCAGCACCACGATCGCGTCCACGTGCCGCGGCTTGTCGGTGGACGGGTCGACGATGAGCAGGTAGCCGGCGACCAGCCAGGCGACCACGAGGGCGCCGACCACGTTCAGCAGGCGTAGCAACCGAGCGCTCCGAGGGATGGGACGGTGTCACGCACGCCAAAGCGCGACCGGCCCGGCGAGCGTCGGTCAGCCTAGCCACCGCACTTGAAGGGCCCACACCATGATCACCGTCGACCCCCGGCAGGGCTCACGCCGGGCGCTGGTACCGGCACGTCGTCTGCCGCCGCGATGGCGCCGGAGTCGGCAGCTCGCCCGTCTCGATCACGTCCTCGGCGACGTCCCGGGCCTTGCGGTTGACGAGCTGGGCTCGACGTGCTCAGGCGCCGGAACGCCTCGTCGGCGTCGATCTTGTGAAGCGCCATCAAGATCCCCATGGCCACGCCGATGCGCCGCGACGCGCGCAACGCGGCCTGCAGGCCCTCGATCTCGCTGTCCCGCACCCGTAGTTGGTCGACGAAGTCGTCGCGTTCCGCATCCTGCATGGCAGACCCCTCGACGCAGCACGGCCGTTGTAGCTCAGGACGGCGCGGGGTCTGGGCACCGGTACGGGTTCAATCTAGCCCGCGTGGACACCGCCGCCGAGCCGGGCGGTCGGGGTGCTGGCGCGGGGTCCGGCCAAGATTAATTTGGGCTCAAATAACAGGCCGATAAACAATGCCAAGTCCCAGGTGCGGGCCGCAGCTGAATTACTACCGCTAAAGCAGTAGATAACTACTACCGCTAAAGCAGTAGTTTATGAGAATTGCGACGCAATTGCGACATTCCTGGGCAACTCAGCTGCCTCGATTTTCGCTGCCGTGTTGCGTCTGATAGGTCTGGGCCGCATTCTCGTGACCGCCGGCGGAGTTACTACCGGTTCGCGGGATATCCGCGCGAACCGGGGGACACTCGTGCCGACTTTGAAGCTGTTCATGCTGCGCTGGGTCGTTGTGGCCAGCCTGGCCTTGCTGTCGATGGTCTTCGTCGCAGCGCCGGCCGCCCTTGCAGCGCCCCCGGCCAATGACGCGTTCTCCTCTTCAGTGACGCTTGCCGGGGGCGCCGGCAGCGCGAGCGGCACAAACGTCGACGCCACCAAAGAAACCGGCGAACCCAACCACGCAGGCAACGTCGGCGGCAAGTCGATCTGGTATCGCTGGGTCGCCCCGAGTAGCGGCACCATCACCTTCAACACGTTCGGCAGCGGCTTCGACACCCTGCTCGCGGCCTACACCGGCAGTTCGGTCAGCGCGCTGACGGCCATCGCTGCCAACGATGACGCCGTCGCCGGCTCGGCTGGAGAAAGTCGGACGAGCTTCGCGGCCGTCAGCGGCACTGCGTACCTGATCGCGGTCGACGGCTACTCCGGCGCGAGCGGCAACGTCACGTTGTCGTGGGAACCGCCGCCGGCGAACGACGCGTTTGCGACGCCCATCCAGCTATCGGGCGTGAGCGGATCGATCTCGGGGTCGAACACGGGCGCCACGAAAGAGGCATCCGAGCCCGACCACGCAGGTGTCGCCGGCGGTTCCTCGCTCTGGTACCGGTGGATCGCGCCCAACAGCGGCACGGTCAGCTTCGACACCCTGCCCAGTGGGTTCAACACGCTGCTCGCGGTCTATATCGGCCAGAGCGTCGACAGCCTGACGTCCATCGCCAGCAACAACGATGTCTCCGCTGACAGCACGCGCAGCCGGGTCTCTTTCAGTGCCACGGCTGGCTCGGTGTATCGCATCGCCGTCGACGGCGCGGGCCGCGCCTCAGGGTCGGTGGTCCTGAACTGGGCCGGTCCGGCGCAGGCGAATGACGCCTTCGCGGCCGCGACGGTGATCTCCGGCGCCAGCGGCAACGTCGGCGGGACGAACGCCGGCGCGACGAAGGAGACCAACGAGCCCAGCCATGCCGGCAACCCCGGCGGGAAGTCGATTTGGTACCAGTGGACGGCGCCGAGCAGCGGCACAGTTTCCTTCGACACGCGAACATCGTCCTTCAACACGCTGCTCGCGGTGTACACGGGCAACGCGGTCAACGCCCTCACGCTGGTCGCCGGCAACGACGACCTGGCAACCGGCACGGTGCAGAGTCAGCTGACGTTCTTCGCGAACGCCGGAACGGTCTACCGCATCGCGATCGACGGTTTCAACGCCGCCCAGGGCTCGACGTCGCTCACCTGGGGACCGCCGCCGGCCAACGACGCGTTCGCAACCCCGACGGTCGTGTCCGGAGCGAGCGGCACCAGCGCCGGCAGCAATGCCGGTGCGACGAAGGAGACCGGCGAACCTCAGCACGCAGGCAACGCGGGCGGCGCGTCCATTTGGTATCAGTGGACCGCACCGAGCGCCGCCGCCGTCTCGTTCGACACGTTGACGAGCAACGTCGACACGTTGCTCGCGGTGTATACCGGGTCAGCCGTCAACAACCTCACCCTGGTCTCAAGCAATGACGATGCCGCCGCGGGGCTGCGCCAGAGTCAGACAACCTTCACCCCGACGAGCGGCACGGTGTATTCCATCGCCGTCGACGGTTACAACGGCGCAGCCGGACCGATCACGCTCCGCTGGGGCGCACCGCCGCCGGCCAACGACCTGTTCGCGTCAGCCAAGCCGATCTTCGGCGGCGCCGGCTCGGTCAGCGGCACGAACTCCACCGCGACGAAGGAGTCCGGCGAGCCAAACCACGCCGGCAATGCCGGCGGAAAGTCAGTCTGGTATTCGTGGACGGCGCCGGGGAACGGCACCTTTACCTTCAAGACCGCAGGCTCGTCATTCGACACCCTGTTGGCGGTGTACACGGGCAGCTCGGTCAGCGCGTTGACATCGATTGCCAGCAATGACGACAGCGGATCGGTGCAGACCAGCAAGGCGTCGTTCACAGCGGTCTTGGGCACCGTTTACCGCATTGCGGTGGACGGGAAGTCCGGCGCCGCCGGCAAGATCACGCTGGCCTGGTCGGCGCCTGCGCCCGCCAACGACAACTTCGCCGCGGCCCGCGTCCTCTCCGGGCGCGGTGGCGCCGTCAGCGACAGCAACGTCAACGCCACCCGCGAGGCCGGCGAGCCACAGCACGCCGGCGAGGACGGCTCGACGTCCGTCTGGTACCGGTGGACCGCCCCGACAACCGGGAACTACACGTTCGAGACAACCGGCAGCTCGTTCGACACCCTGCTTGCGGTCTACACCGGCGCCGCGGTCGGCTCGCTCACCCCGATCGTGAGCAACGACGACGCCGACGCGACAGTCAGCACCAGCCGGGTCACGCTTGCCGCCACGGCGGGCACCGTCTACAGCATTGCCGTCGACGGATATCAGAGCGACTTCGGCGCCATCATTTTGACGTGGACGCCGCCGGCGCCCGCCAATGACGCGTTCGCCTCGGCCACGACGGTGACGGGCGCGAGCGGAACGTCGTCCGGGACGAACCTCGACGCGTCGAAAGAAGCGGGCGAGCCCGATCACGCAGGCACGCCCGGAGGCAAGTCGGTCTGGTATTCGTGGACCGCGCCGAGCACCGGCAATTTCTCGTTCGCGACGACGGGCAGCGACTTCGACACCGTGCTCGCGGCCTACGTCGGCACGGCCGTCAACGGCCTCATGCCGGTCGCAGCCGACGATGACGACGGATCATTGAATACCAGCCAGGTCATCATTGCTGCGACGTCAGGAACGGTCTACTCGATCGCGGTCGACGGCTACGGCGGCGCGTCCGGAGCAATTTCGCTGTCGTGGACGCCAACGCCGAGCAACGACGCTTTCGCGACGCCGGTTGCTCTTCCCGCTACTAGCGGGAGTGTCAGCGGGACGAACGTCGGGGCGTCCAAGGAATCGGGCGAGCCGGACCACGCCAACGAACCAGGTGGGCATTCGGTGTGGTTCCAGTGGACGGCGCCCAGCAACAAGTCGGTCTCCTTCGACACGTTGGGCAGCGCGTTCGACACCGTCCTCGCGGTCTACACCGGATCGTCCGTGGACAACCTCACCGAGGTCGTGAGCAACGACGACGCGGCTGGCGCCGGGTTGCCGCAGAGCAGGGTGAGCTTCGTCCCCACCGCGGGTGCGGTGTACAGCGTCGCCGTGGACGGCGCCAATCGCGCCACGGGCGCCGTCAAGGTGACAGTGACCCCGGCACCCGCGAACGACGCCTTCGCCGCGCCGAAGTTGATCTCCGGCGCGAGCGGCAGCAGCACAGGGTCCAACGTCGCCGCGAGCAAGGAGCCGGGCGAGCCGAACCACGCCGGCCAGCCCGGTGGCAGTTCGGTCTGGTACCGGTGGACTGCGCCGAGCAGCGGATTGGCCACCTTCGACACGTTGACGAGCAAGATCGACACGTTGCTCGGGGTGTACACCGGCTCCGCGGTGGGCGCGTTGACGACGATCGCGAGCAATGACGACGTCAGCGGCTCAGTCACGCAAAGCCAGCTCACGTTCGCGGCCACCAGCGGCAAGGTCTACTACATCGCCGTCGACGGGTACGCCCGTCAGGCGGGCGCCATCGCCCTGCATTGGTCGCTCGCCCCGACGCCGGCCACCACCCTCGCCTACGACGATTTCCAGCGCTCCGTCACATCGGGCTGGGGCGCCGCTGATGTCGGCGGCTCGTGGTCGGTGTCACCCTCGGCAAGCTTCGGGGTCAGCGGCGGCGCTGGCACGATCGCGCTGGGCGCCGGCGTGTCCGGCAGCGCCGCACTCGGTTCGACCAGCTCGATCACCAATGACACGAGCGTCAGCTTCGCCTTGGACAAGGCGCCGACCGGTTTGGGCTACACGTTCAGCGTCGTCGGCCGACGGATCTCCGGGCAGGGCGGCTACCGCACGAAGGTCCTGGTGTCCTCGACCGGCGCCGTCAGCATTCAGTTGAACAGATACAACACGACGGGGACGACGTCGCTCGGCTCGGCGTCGACCGTCAGCGGGCTGACCTACACCGCCGGCACGCAGTTGCGCGTGCGAATGCAAACGGTCGGAGTGAACCCGACACAGATCACCGCGAAGGTGTGGTCGACGACTGGCGCCGAGCCGACCACCTGGAAGGTCAGCGCGTCGGACAGCACACCCGAGCTGCAGGCGGCGGGCAACCCTTCGATCAATCCGTCGTATGCGAGTAATGCGACAAACGCGCCGATCACCGCCTCGGTCGACACGCTGCGAGTGACGACGCAGCTGGCCGCAGACGACTTCGGCCGATCGACGAGCTCCGGTTGGGGCACGGCCGACGTCGGCGGTTCATGGACGACGAGCCCCGCGGCGTCCGCCGCAGTCGCCGGTGGCGTGGGCAGGATGAGCCTGGGCGCCGGGGCGACCGTCAACGCCTACTTCAGTCAGTTTGCGCTGCAGACCGACGCAGCCGTCACGTTCTCCCTGGACAAAAAGCCAACCGGGGGTGGCACGTCCTTCACGCTGGCCGGTCGTCGGATTTCCGGTCAGGGCGCCTATCGGGCAAAGGTGCTGGTCGCGCCAAGCGGCGCAGTGAGCATCCAGCTCATTCGCTACACAACGTCCGACGCCGTGCTGACATCTGCCACGACTATCTCCGGGTTGACTTATACCGCCGGCACTCCACTGCGTGTGCGGCTGCAGACCCTCGGCTCGGGCACGACGACCTTGAACGCGAAGGTGTGGGCTGCCAGCGCTGCCGAGCCCGCGGATTGGCAGGTCAGCGCGACGGACACCACTGCCGGACTGCAGGCGCAGGGCACTGTCGCGATTTCCTCGACGAACTCCAGCAGTTCGACCAATGCGCCAATCACGGTCTCCGTCGACAATCTGCGAGTCAACCTGCCTTCATAAGCCGAGCGTGATCAGGCGGCGCAGGTCGATGGCGATACGATCGAGGCGTTTCCAGTGTTTCCGTGCCTTCTTGCCAGAGCACGATAGACACCTGAGAAGCGGTGTTTAGGTCGCGTTCGATACCCGTGCTCGACGGCTCGCTGCTCGTCCGAAAGAGAGAAGTGGCTGATGTCTGCTCGCCGTCCGATGCCCTTTCCCGCCGTTGGCTCCGGAGAATCGGCGGAGGTGGAGCGGCGGTTTCCGCGGCGGCTGTTGCTGACCGGCGGGATCACGGCGGCGGCGTTGGGAGTGGTGGAGTCGCGGCCGTCGAGCGCGGATGCCGCGGCGGGGACGACCGCCTGGCAGCTCGGCGGGAACACCGGCGTCGCGACGAACGGCAGCAACTTTCTGGGGCCGACGAATGCCGGGGCTCCGTTGATCTTCAAGACGACGCCTTCGGGATCGTCGACGCCGAGCGAACGCCTGCGGATCACGCCGGGCGGCAATATCGGCGTCAACAACACCTCGCCGACGGCGAAGTTCGACTTGGCGAGCTCGGCGAACCCCGTCCTGCGTGCGAAGTCGACCAGCACCTTGTCCTCGGCAGACGCGATCCTCGGCACGGCCACGAACGCCAACGGCGTGCACGGCGTGTCCAACGGCGGCAACGGCGTCGTCGGCACATCGACGTCCGGTGAGGGCGTCTACGGCACGTCGACGGACGGCTATGGCGTCTACGGCGTGTCCAACGGCGGCAACGGCGTCGTCGGCACGTCGACGTCAGGCGAGGGCGTCTACGGCACGTCGACGGACGGCTATGGCGTCTACGGATACGGATACTCCCGCGGCATCTACGGATACGGATACACATCCGATGGCGGAACCGCATCCGGCGTCTACGGTTACGGATACTCATCCGGTGGCGGAGCCGCATACGGCGTCAACGGTTACGGAGGCTCGGCTGGCGTCAACGGGTCCGGGGGCACGACCGGCGTCAACGGGTCCGGGGGAACGTACGGCTCGTATGGCTATTCCGCCGCAGGCGCCGGTGCGTACGGCACTAGCAACAACGTTGGCGTTTGGGGCCAAGCGACGGCATACGGGGTGTACGGCTACGCGACGGACACCGGTACGAGCACGACCTACGGCGGCTATTTCAAGTGCTCGAATGCGTCTTCATACGCGATCTGTGCCGTTGGCAACGTCGAGGTGTTCGGCACCCTCTCCAAGTCCGCCGGGTCGTTCAAGATCGACCATCCGCTCGACCCGGAGCACAAGTGGCTGTCGCACTCTTTCGTCGAGTCGCCGGACATGATGAACGTCTACAACGGCAATGTGACGTTGGACGGCAATGGCGAGGCGAGTGTCGAGCTGCCGGATTATTTCACTGTGTTGAATCGCGACTACCGCTATCAGCTCACGGCGATCGGCGCGGCTGGCCCCGACCTGCATATCGCGTCGGAGGTTGCGGACAACAAGT
Organism: uncultured Jatrophihabitans sp.; assembly: GCF_964251945.1. GTDB lineage: Bacteria > Actinomycetota > Actinomycetes > Mycobacteriales > Jatrophihabitantaceae > Jatrophihabitans. Next base: position 66,518 of record NZ_CAXULP010000003.1, on the reverse strand, counting down.
TCACCGTGGCCGGTGGGAAGCCGGGGATGAAGGTGTCCTGGCAGGTCACGGGCATCCGGCAGGATGCCTACGCCAAGGCGCACCCGATCGTGGTCGAGGAGAACAAGGCGAAGGAGCACCGCGGAACTCGGCAATTCGTTCCGGCTGGATCCAAGGCGAAGGCGATGCACCTCGGGCCGACGCCACTCAAAGCGGCTGAGGCGAAGCCGCTCGCCGTTCCGCATCGACTCCAGCCGGGCCGCCGGAAGTAACTAAGTAAGTCCGGCCGCCCGACCGGGGGTCAGTGGACCGTCACTGTGGTGCTGGTTGTCGCGCTGCGGCTGTAATTGTCGGTGACTTTCAGCGTGACGGTGAACGAACCAGCGGCGGCGTAGGTGTGGGTCACCGTCGAGCTTGTCGTGGTCGTCGTGCTGGTGCCGTCGCCGAACGTCCACGCGTAGCTGCTGATCGAGCCGCCCGGGAATGGGTCCGTCGAGCTGCTTGCGCTGAAGCTCGCGGACGTTGCGTGGGTGATCGTGGTCGGCGGCGTTATCACCGCGGTGGGGCTCATCGGCTTGAACACGCTCGACCCCTTGGGCGCGCCGACGCCGGACGGGCCGTCGTACCCGGTGGCCGCGTCGCATTCCTTTGTGCCGGCTGGATTGAGCGCCGTCCCGGCGTTGTTCCAAGCGCAATCCAGCACGCCGTAGCCTTCGGCGTTCGGCGAGGTGCCGCCGAATAAGTAGCTGGCGCAGGCGCCCGCCGGCGTGCCGTCACAGATGCCGTTTCCGCCCGACGTGACGTCGAAGAGCGACGTGGTCGCGGCGGACTTTTGGTGTCCGTACAACGACAGCGAGGGATAAGCGACCCCGCCGCTGCCGCCGGCCAGCGCCCACATCGCGGCGATCAGCGGTGACGCGAGCGATGTGCCGCCGTACGTCGCCCACCCGGACGACTGATACGTGTCGTAGATGTCGTAGCCGGTGTAGGGGTCGGCCAGCGCGGCGATGTCGCCGGCGTCACGGAAGGTTCCGCAGCCCGTCTGGCTGTAGCCGCTGACGGACCGTTGCCACTTCTGGGCAGCGACCTGGGTGCTGCACCCGCCGCCACTCGCGCCGAGCGAATATTGCGTGTTTGCGCCGGCGACGTCGGAGGACCCGTTCTCGTTCCACACAGTCTCGCCCGAGCGAGTCGCGTCTGAGTTCAGATAGAGCGTCGTCCCGCCCACCGCGACGACCGTGTTGAGCGACGACGGCACTGACGGAGCGCTACTCGAGGTGCCGCCGACGTTGTAATTGTCCCAGTCGAAGAGCCCGTGATCGCCTGTCGAGGCGGTGATCACGACGCCGGAGTGCTTGTAGGCGCTGGCGATGCTCGAATCGATGGCGCCGGACTCGGCGCCGCCGTAGGAGTTCGTGATCTCGGTGGCGCCCAGGCTCACGGCCTTGTTCTCGGCGGCGGCAAGATCGGTGAACGCGCTGGAGTTCGCCTCTACGAGGATGATCTTGCAGTTGTTGCACAACCCGCGAACGGCGTCGAGATCCAGGCTCTCTTCACCCGCCCAGCCCGCGTCGGCGGTCGGCAGCGTTGTCGTGCTGCCGGTTTGCGAGACCTTGCGGAAGGACGTGGACGTCTCCGCGGGCAGGCCGTAGTGCGAGTCGAACGCGTTCAGGTCGGCGAGTGCGTTCGGGTCGTCGTATGCGTCGACGATTCCCACCACTTGATTGGTGATCGGCGCGGTGTTGCTCACCCCGTAAGCCTTGGCCAGATCGTTGGGGGTGAATCCGCCTGCCGGACCGGTCGTGTACGAGGAATTCGCGGTCAACCGCCGCGCCCCGGCGGTGCCGGCCGCGACCTTCTTCAACTTCATCGCGAAGCACGAGGCATGGTGCGCCTTGGGCGCGGCGCAGACAGGCACCGCCCGGTAAACCTGGGCGCTGGCCGCGGACACCGACGCCGGCACAGCGGCGAACGCCGCGATTGCCAACGCGGCGCCGGCAGCGGCCGTCAGGCAGACAGACGTCGACTTTGAAATGCGCACAATTCCCCCGGAGTTGTGACGAATGGGTGCGCCATGGCGAAGTGAGCATCAGCGTTAGGGCGCGTCGAGAGCGTAGGGCAATCACCGGGCCGCGGCAACTGACGCTGGCAAGGCGATGTCAAGCATCAGACGAGGTGCTCGGAACGCGACACTCGCTGGCCCGGCTTTACCGGTCCGGCGTCACATCGCTGCTGCTCAACGGCTGGAGAAATGATGTGTCGACAATGCTGTCGACCCGCTCGCGGTAGGTGGCTCCGCGCTGCTCGCGCTGCCACCGCCAATGTGTGGTCACCTTCGCGCGATAGTTCTCGAAATCGCCGATGATGCGAGCGGGGTTCCCGCCGACGATGACGCCCGCGGGGACCGATCGGTGCACTACGGATCCGGCTGCAATGACACAACGATCTCCGATCTGCACTCCCGGCATGATGATGGACCGAGCGCCGATAAAGCAATCCGAACCGATAGCGATCGGCGCATAGCGGAACGGACGGTCGCCGTCCTTTTTGAAAAGCCAACCGCCACCGTCATGCGTGACGAAAAGGACCTCGCTGCTCACGGTCACCCGGTCACCAATTGTGATGAGCCACGGTTCGGAACTGACTCGGAATGAGAGAATACGACAGTCTTGCCCGATCGACGCGCCGAGCGACCGGGCCGCTTTAGAAGAGCCGCGAATTCTGCGCAGCGCAACCCACTTGATTCGGTCGGCAATTGTCGTCATAACCAAAGACTACTCGGGCCGGGGTGATCGACTGAGTAAACAAGCCGAAACTTACAAGCGAAGTTCCAACAAGCCGCCTTTCGCAACGAAATAGACATGTCGGGCTAATCGCGATCGCTGGCACGGGCCCCGTCTCCTTGGATCAACCCTTCGCGCACTGGCGCTCTCACGCCGAGTGGGCGGCGGGAGTCGTCGTCTGCGTGCCGGAAACACTTCTCAAGTGTTTAGGACTGGTATTCCTCAGCTCGCACTTAAGCCGTTCCGCATGCGCGGGACGAGTGTCATCGGGGGAGTGTTCTGATGTTTGTTCGCCGGGCGAACTTTCGCGTGGGGTTGGTTGTCGCTGCTGTCGTCGGCTCGCTGGCGGTCGCAGCCGGCCTCGGATCGTCCGGGGCGTCGTCGGCGCCCCTCGTCAGTGGAACGTTGAAGGCGGCCGGTCCGGCCATCACGGTGCCAAAGCAGGTGGCCTCGAACCAGGCGTCCGATCTCGGCCCGGCGGCGGCCAGCCAGAAGATCAGACTGGTGCTGGGCCTCACCCGACCTCACGCTGCCGAGGAGAAGGCGTTCCTCGCGACCCTGCAGGACCGCAGCTCGCCGAACTATCACAAGTACCTGACGGCAGCGCAGTGGAACGCGCGGTTCTCGCCCTCCACGGCCAGCGAGCAGAAGGTCGTGGCCTGGGCCAAGGCGCAGGGTCTGACGGTGACGCAGCGCTACGCGAACCGCCTGCTTGTGGACGTCAGTGGCAATGTCGCGACGATCGACAAGGCGCTCGGCGTCGCCGTCGAGAACTACCAGCTCGGCGCGAAGTCCTTCTACTCGAACAAGGCGTCAGTGGCCCTGCCGTCGGCCATCTCGTCGCTCGTCACGTCCGTCGGCGGGCTGAACAGCCTGCAGTCGCTGTCGCCGAACAACCCGCAGGCGCGTTCGAACTTCAAGCCGTACTCGGCCGGCCCGGCGAAAGCCGCTGCGGGCAGCGGGCACGCAAACGGCAGCCTCGCCGCGCTGAAGACCGCATTGGCCAAGTCGAAGGCAAAAGCGAAAGCCAAGGCTAAAGCGACGCCCAAGTCAGGCGTGCAGCCGGCCACCACCAGCGGCTTCTACGACCCGAGCGACATCTACAACTCGCAGGCCTACGACGTCGATACGCTCAACACCTACCGCCGGTGCTGCAACCCGACACACGCGGCGAATGTGACGCCGCCGGCAACCAGCATCGCGATCAGCACCGTCGGCACGCACGCGGGCAGCGACTTCAGCGGCTTCCAATCCCAGTATCCGTACCTCGCGTACCACTACCAGGAGTACTACATCGACGGCACGCCCAGCGGCGGCGACCTCGAAGGCACGATGGACCTCGAATGGGCCACCGCGATGGCCAACAGCTTCGGCTCGTACATCGACACCGCCATGGTCTATCTGTACAGCGGAGCGAACGCGCAGACCTCCACGTTCACCGACATCTGGAATCAGATGCTCTCCGACGGCCACGCCCGCACGATGAGCACGAGCTGGGGCTGCGCCGAGTCCTACTGCTACGACACGGGCACGATGAACACCGACGACGGCATCTTCAACTCGATGGTGGGCCAGGGTTGGACCCTCGTCGGCGCCTCCGACGACAAGGGCGCCTACGCGGACTGCTCGCACGTGAGCGTCGAGTTCCCGCCGTCCGACCCAAACATGGTGTCGGCGGGCGGAACCGACCTGCAGGCTGTCGGCAGCTTCTCCTCGGAGACCGCGTGGATCGGCAGCACGTCCAGCGGCAGCTGCGCCAGCAACGGCGGTGGCGGCGGCGGTGGGTGCAGCACCTACTTCTCCCTGCCGAGTTGGCAGTCGGGGAAGATCAACGGCGTCTGCTCGTCTGGGCGCGCCGAGCCGGACGTGTCCCTGAACGCGGGCATCGGCCAGAACATCTATTACGGCGGAACGCTGCGGGCGAGCGGCGGCACGAGCATCGTCGCTCCGGAGTTGTCCGGCATATTCGCGCAGACGAATTCCTGGCTCGGCGCGTTGGGCAATGTCTGCTCCGGCAGCACCGCCTGCCCGACGATCGGCAACCCGCTGCCGCACATCTATATATCCAACAGCGCGCGGCACAATCCCTTCTACGACATCACGTCGGGGTGCACGACGAACGACGCTGGCGGCGGCTACTGTGCGATCGCCGGCTACGACAGGGCCACTGGGCTTGGCTCCATCAACGTCTACCAGTTCGTCCGGGCGCTGGCGTACTGGGCTGTGCCCGAAGCGACTGCTCCGTCGGTCGCGTTCAGCGGCCCGGGCAGCGGTTACCACAACGGCGGCACGATCAGCTGGACGGTGACCGACGGCGGCTCACCGGCGACCGGCGTTGAGGGCTACACCGCCCAGTGGGGCTCCGACCCTGGTGACCCGACCACCGAGCCGCACGGTGGCAGCGGCAATCCGTTCTACAGCGGGCCGGCAAGCAAGCTGTCGACCACGGGCTCGGCGACCGTCGCCTCTGGCGGCACCGGCTGCAACACGCTCTATGTGCGGTCGTGGGACAACATCGGCGACTCGTCGGTGTACAGCTACCCGTCGTGTTACGACGCCACTGCGCCAACCATCACCTCTTCGGTGTCGAACAAGCTGCTCACCGGGCAGGAGTCGTCGTTCAACCCGCGGGTCCAGACATCGTGGGTGGCGACAGATGCCACTAGCGGTATCAATGGCTACTACGTTTACCGCAGCACGGACGGCGGCTCATACACCTCCCTCGGCTACCAAACGGCGAATTCGATCATCGAGTACCTGCCCACGCATCACCACTACCGGTACGAGATCTACGCGCGGGACAACGCCGGAAACAACTCCGCACCCAAGACATCCGCCAACTTCTACCTGCACGAGGCGGAGGACACGGACAGCAGCCTGATCTACTCGGGCGGATGGGGCTCGCAGAGCCTCTCCGGGGCGAGCGGTGGGAGCGTTAAATACACCAAGGTGGCTGGCAAGACCGTGAAGTTCACCTTCACCGGCACGAGGTTCGCGTGGATCAGCTCTTATGGCACGGACCGCGGATCGGCGACGGTATCGGTGGATGGCGGAACGGCGCAGACGGTGAACACGAACCGCAGCGTGACAACGCGTGCCGACGCCGTATTCGCCGGCAGTTACGCGTCTGGTACACACACCGTCACGATCACGAATCTCGCCACCAGCGGGAAGCCGCGGATCGACATGGACGCGGTGGTCTGGATCAGCTGATATGTGACGCCGTTCCAACCAGCGTTGGCGAGGTGCCCGCGGAGATCTTCCGTGGGCACCTCGCTTCGTGCGTAGACTCGCGTGTGCCGCATGGCCAAACGGAGAACCAGTTGCGCGCTGCGCAATCCGTGACATCTGTCACCTGCGCCGCGCCGACGTGTGTGGCCCTCGTTGTGCGCTCCGGCCGGCTTCACCGTACCGTTCGTCAGGGGCCCATCTCATTCGCAGTTCTCGAGACGGCTCTTGGGTGCATCCGATTCTAGAGCCAGAGCAGGGCCACCCTGCGACGCCTGATATATGCGGTTAGGAGAGGTGCAGTGGGGGAGTGGACGGCGGCAGTTGCCGTAGTCGGGGCATGTGCCGTGTTTCTGCTCGCACTGTTTTGGACGTTCTCGCTGACACCGATATCGCGCCTTCGCGTTCTCGGCTGGATCAACATATTGCAATGGCGCGTGCCTGCCTTGCTCCAGACGACGACGCAGGGTGCGTTCACCGTGCTGTTCCTGCCGGCGGCGCTCATGAACTGTCGCGCTGCGTTGCGAATACCGGTCGTTCGCCTGGTTGCCGCGTTGGCCCTGATTGATGCGCTAGTCATCGGGTTTTCGCCGAGCGTCGGCGAAGGCATTCGCGGCACACTGCCGGTCATCAACCTGTTCGTCGCACTGGTCTTTGCTCACCAGCTCTGGGCTGCCGGCCGGAATCCGCTCACCGCAGTGATGACCTCGTTGTCGCCACTCGTCGTGCTTTCTGCAATATCGACGATTGTGTTCCGCCTGTCGCCTGCCATCGAGCACAGTTATCTGACGTCGTGGCTGGGCGGCCGCCTGCTAGGACAGGGCGCGACGCTGATTTACACGACGCTGCCGAACAACGTGGTGCTCAGCTACAAAGCCGGCGGCGTGTTCTTCGTCAACGGAAACCAGGCCGCGCTGTTCCATGGCGTATGTCTGCTGGCTTATAGCGCGTGTGCCTTCCACGGACGTCGCCGGCTGTGCACCGCAATGGCGGTGCTGTGCGCAACCGCCGTGGTGGCCACTGGGTCGAATACCGGAATTCTGTTATTGATCCTCGTGCCGATAGCATTGGTGGTCCTCCGACAGATTGTGCGGTCGCGGATCAGGCTGGTCTGGTTGTCGCTGGGCACCGTCGTGGTCATCGGCGGCGTCGCCTTGGTCGCGTCGGTTCTGAGCCTGCTATCTGGCGGTCAGGACACAGCTACGGGTCGGATTAACGACGCGGACGACACGTTCGCGGTTCGCGAGCGCATCTGGGGAGTCGGGCGGCACCTCTTCGACGCGCACCCGTTGAGCGGTTTGGGTTGGGGCGGCTGGTCCCGCTCGTTCGCCGAGGCACCCGAGTTCACGCAGTTCGTGCGGGTGTTCCCACCGCACAATTTGATCATCGCCGCATGGTCGGACAGCAGTTTGCTCGGCGCGTTCGTTTTGGTGGTAATCATTGTGACGTTGCTGGTTCAGGGCCTCCGACGCCTGCCGTCGCGACTGGGCACTCCGGATGAGTGGCCAACACTCTTGGTCATCGGCATGGTGATCTGGATCACGGCCCATGGAATGGGCGATAACACGTTCGTATATGGCACCGAGCACACCACGGTTATCTACGCCGCCGCCATTATCGTTCTTCTCTGCGGGCGGCCGCCGCTCGTCGTGGACAGTGCCGCAGGTGCGTTGCCGAATAAGTCAGACTCGCCGCGTGGGCTGAGCGAGAAGATCCCACGTGGGCCGAAGCCAGGCCGGGTGCCGGCAGTCGCAACCGACTATCGCGGTGCGAATGCGCGTAGCCGTTGAGCTGGCTGTCAGAACAAGATCAGTCGCGTCGGCAAGTGCCTCGCCGTTCGTTCCGAGGGCCGCTCCTAGCGAAGGCGGTGGTGCGCCTTCTGTTGATTCTCATCATCGGGTGGTCGGTGGCGACGTATTTCTTAGTTGTCCGGCCCAGCCTGCAATCTCCGCCGCGGCATGTCGACGCGGTCGTCGTGCTCGGTCCGGCGAGCGTCGCAGGGGCCTTGAATCTAGGTATCCAAGACGTGCGTCGAGGTGCGGCCACCACGTTGGTCATCTCGACGGCGGAAGCCGGTTTCGACAATCATCTGTGCAACGTGCTCTTGCGGCCCGGCGCACGCACAGTATGTTTCTTCCCCCACCCGGCCACGACGGCCGGGGAAGCACAGTTCGTGTCCGTGTTGGCCCGGCGGTCGAAGTGGTCGAGTGTGACGGTGATTACCGGTCGCTACCACGCAGCGCGGGCGGCGTTCCTCTTGCGGCGGTGCTTCGCTGGTCGGGTTTACGCGGTAGGAGCAGATCGTGGGCTGCGGTGGTCCACCTGGATAAGGCAGATCTTCTACGAGTCAGGCGCGTGGCCGAAGGCGCTCGCGCGTCACGACTGCTCCTGACGGCAAGAGGAAGTGAATCCAGCAATGGCCGTCGTCAAGGCCGCGTTGCGGTCGTGGACCGTCTGGCTAGCCGTCGTGGCGGTCGCCGGCGTGCTCGTCAACGTCGCGTCCGTGGAGGTGAGCGCGGGTCGTCGCCACCATGCAGTGTTCCGATTGGCCGGGCAGGGCACTGTGCGCATCGTTGAGTATCGCCACAACCTCGACGGCAAGGCTGAAACCCGCATCGTTGCCCGCATCGCCCTGCCGTGGACCGTGGCGCGGGACTTCGCTTCGGCAACCGCGGATTTCGGATTTTCCGCGAGGTCGTATTCCCACCTGACAGCTGTGCCGCTGTCCTGCGAACTCGTGGTCGACGGCCGGCTTGTGTGGCATGACTCCGTATTCGCGCGGGACGCGCAGGTCGCGTGTTACGCAAGCGCGCTATAGCGACAGAGAGCCCTCTACGGCCGCCGATGCGGCGCGGTGGCCGGGTATCCTCGCCTAGTGTCCGCGTCTGGAAGGAAGCTGCGTAAAGCTCGACTGCTGATCAGTGACACGGCCATCCAGTCGCTCATTCGGCTTTCCGCCCGCTTCAACCGACGACGCATCACTGACGAACGATCGGATGCGATCGTCTCTTTGACCACTTATGGGCATCGTTTGCGCACGGTGCACCTGGGGATCGAGTCCATTGCGTGGGGCAAGAGTCGGCCGTCCCGAATATTGTTGTGGCTGAACACCGATGAGATGGTCGCGATTCCACGTGCGCTTCGACGCCTCAGTGATCGCGGGCTCGAGATATTGGGGACCCCCGACCTCGGACCGCACAAAAAATACTATCCGTATGTTTCAACTTCGAGCGATTTGGCTAGCCCGCTGGTAACCGCCGACGACGACGTCATCTATCCCCGGCGATGGCTCAGCGATCTATTGGCGGCGCACCACTCCGATCGGGAGTCGGTGCATTGCCACCGCGCATGGTCGATACTCATCAAAGACGACGCTGTCGCGCCCTATCTGCAGTGGCGGCCGTGCACTAGTACGACTGCGAGCCACTCTCATTTCACAACGGGCGTGTCCGGTGTGCTTTATCCCGTGCGCGCGCAGGAGGTGCTCCGCGCCGCCGGGGATGACTTCGTGAACACCTGCTTTCGAGCGGACGACGTGTGGATCAATGCAAAAGTCGCTGAAGCGGGGATACGGGTCCGACAGATCAGATCCAGCGGACCGCGATTTCCGCTCATCCGTGGGACCCAAGCGGAAGCACTGTGGAGAACGAACATTCGAGGAGAGTCTCAGAATGACGAATACATCAAACGAACATACTCTCGCGAGGCCCTAAGACGGGTTCTGCTCGACGCGGAACCGGCAACAAAGGAGTAGGTCCATCACGCGGGCTTTGGGGCGCGCCGACGAGCGACGCCCAAGAGCCCGCTGCCGATGACCCTGAGATCGGCAGGTCGAACCAAGTAGAAGTCACGAGTGCGTAGCTTCCCGCCCCGGGTCATGAACACTATGCATCCGTTGCTCGAGATCACGTTGCCGGCCAAGGTCGCATAGGCGGCGCCGTACGCCCCGTAGTGCGGCACCAGCAAGACGAGCAGGCCGATGTTGACGACGCAGGCGAACGTCAGCGACAAGCTGCGCATCCCGGGCCTGCCGCGGGCGCTGAGTCCCGAGCCGGCGATCGACCCCGGTGTGCCGAGCGCGACCGCGATGATCAGCACGATCGCCACGCCCGTGGCCGGCCTGAACTGCGAGCCGAAAGCGGCTGGCAACCATAGCCACAGGGTGCCGCCGATCAATCCCGCGACCGCGACGCTCAGCGCGAAGGAGACCCGAGCCGCCCGGGTGAGCTCGTCGTCGTTGCCGCGCGCCGCGTCGGCGGAGAACATGACCTCGCGCACCGCCGTGTTCACGATCAGCGGCAACTCGCCGATGCTGACGGCGACCGCGTAGAGCCCGAGCTGATAAGCGGCCGACAGCGGGGTCATAATCGTTTGATCCAGCCGGGACAACAGCACGCCCGAGACAGCGCCGACCCAGACCCGCGATCCGTAACGCATCATCAGCCCGGTGACGCCGTCGGTGACGGCGGCAGTGGTCACCTCCGCGGTGACCGGCATTCGCAGGTAGGCAAGCGCGCCCACCGAGGGGGCCAGACTGATCGCCAACGTCGCGGTCAGCGTGTCGAGCCTCCCGATCAGCGCCAGCACGACGATCGACACCAGGCGAAATGCGGCGTTGATCATCCGTTCCCTGGTCACCCGCTTCCAGAAGTGCTCACCAGCCGCAGCGCCTCGCAACACGGCGGTAAACAGGCCGGGGATGATCAGCGCCGCGCTGACGATCATGAGCCGGCGGATGGTGTGATCTCCACCGCTGAGCGGGCCCGACAGCGCGATGACCGCCAAGCACGTGACGGTGCTAGACAGCAGGATGATCCGGATGGCATGCCGCAGTGCCATCCGGCGGGCGAGCTGCCGCCGCGCCACGAAATAGGTCACTGCGTCTGGGACGCCGAGGGTCGCGCATGACGTCGCCAGCAGAAACGGCGCTGTGGCTGCCGCGACCTGGCCGCGCTCGGTGACCCCGAGGGCGTGCGCGAGGATCGGCGCCGTGACCACGGCGGCCGCGATGGGCGCCAGGTTGCCGAACGCGTTCGTCACCATCCGCGAAGACAGCGACACCTTGGCGGCCTTCGATTCCGCCGTGGCCACGCGCTCCACTGGGGCGCGATGCCGACCTTCGGTCATCAAAGCGCCCCGCGATCCGCAGTCGTCACGCGCTCGGCGAGGTCAGAGGTCAGCTGTCAGGTCGTCGCGTGTCAGCTCGTCCACTTCGCGGTAGACCGCGAGGCCACGAGCTTCGAGAGCACGACAGGCTTGCACCTGGTGATCGTCGACGTGCTCTCGACGGACCGAGCGGCGCGGAATCAGGATCGGCTTCTTGCCGCGCTCGAGAATGTGGATCGCGGTGCCGATGCCGGCGTGGCTGATCACGACGTCTGCGTTGTCGATCGCTTCGTCGAAGGCTGCCTGCTCCAACTCGAGTTTCGCGATGCCGGGAAGATCGTCGCGGTCAGTGACCCCCAGCTGCCAGACGACAGACGCGTCTGCGGGCAGGCAGCGCAGCACGGCGTCCACCATGCTGTCGAACCGCCATGGCCGGACGGTGCCCAACGTGACGAAGTAGCGGGGCGGCCCCGGTGCTCGAACAGCCGGCGTACCGGCGGCCGCCAGGTCGCCGACGATGCTGCCGCGGTAGGTCCACCGCGGGGTGATCCAGGAGACGTGTTGTGCGTATCGCTCGATTCCTGGCACGTAAGCGAGCATCCGCCCGCTGGTGGACGGGCCGTCGAATCGGGAGAAACTCTCGATGAAGACGGCTCGTATCCCGCGTGCGCGAGCCGGCAGCAATGCGCTCAGCGCGACCGCGCCGCCGGTCGAGGCGACCGCGGCGAACTCCCGCGCACGCAGCAGATCGTTGACGATCTTTCCAGCTCGGAGGACTGCGCCGGGTGAGCGCGCGGCGATGTAGGGGACGAAGGTGACCCTGCGTTCATTCGCCAGAGCCCGCGACTGCGCATTCTCGAACGTGACCAGTTCCACGTCGGCGGTGGGCAGCTTCGAAATCAGCCGAAGCGCCTGCACGAGATGGCCGCCGGTTGAAGCAGCCACGAGCAGGCGTTTGCCGTCCAGGTCGAGGGTGGACACCAAATCGCGTTCAGGCACGAATGGACCCCCAGTCCTCGACCCTGACGGTGCCGCAGGGTGTCTGTTTCGCCTTCTTGGTTGGCCGCAAGGCCGGGGAACGCCTGCTGGCCGCCGCGCTAGTGTGTTGCCGATGTTAGCAAACTGGCATAACCCGCGGCGCGCTTCGATGGCGCAATTTGTGTGGCAAAGGTCGCCTGACCCTTTGCCGGCTGCCCGGGATCACGAGCTTAAGACTGCTATTTTCCACGGGTCTGCGGCGCAGCGTCGGTGAAGGCGGTGGAATGAACGTCCTGATAACCGGGGTCGCCGGCTTCATCGGCTCGACCCTCGCCCGGCGCTGCCTCGACCTGGGCTGGACTGTCGTCGGCTGCGACAACTTTTCTCATTACTACGACGTGGAACAAAAGCGGCATAACATCGCAGAAGCCCAAAAAAACGACGCTTTTCGCATGATCGTCGGCGACATCACCGACACAGTGACGCCGGAGCTGCTCGCCGGGGTCGATGTGGTGTTCCACCAGGCCGGTCAGCCTGGCGTGCGCGCGTCCTGGAGCACCGGCTTCGGCGACTACGTGGCTGCGAACATCGTGGCCACCCAGGCCCTCCTCGAGCGTTGCCGCGCAGGCACCACCCGCGTCGTGATGGCCAGCAGCTCCTCGGTCTACGGCAACGCCGAGAAGTACCCGGTGCTGGAGACGACGCCGACGCGGCCGTACAGCCCCTATGGCGTCACCAAGCTGGCCGCCGAACGTTTGGCCGTGGCATATGCGGACAATTTCGGCCTGCCCATTGTGGCGTTGCGCTACTTCACCGTGTACGGGCCGCGGCAACGCCCGGACATGGCGATGCACCGGCTTGCTCGCGCCGCGTTGACCGGCGAGGAATTCGCGGTGTTCGGCACGGGCGAGCAGATCCGCGATTTCACCTACGTCGACGACGTCGTCGAGGCGAACATCGCCGCGGCGACCGCTGCCGTCGATGGCGCGCAGGTGCTCAACATCTGCGGGGGGTCCACCATCACCCTGAACGAGGTAATAGAACTGTTGCGAGAGATGTCCCCGCGTCCGCTCAACCTGCGGCGGCAGGGCGCAGAGCATGGCGACGTGTTCCGCACGGGCGGAGTCAACGACCTCGCGCGGTCTGCGTTGTCGTGGCAGCCGACGGTCGCAGTCGCCGACGGCCTTCGGCGTGAGCTGGACTGGATGGACGACTGGCTCACGAGCGGGGCGTCGTGACCGCCGGGCGGGTTCAGCGTCGAGTGATCATCGACGCGTTCGACCCGCGGAAGACCAAGGCCGGCGGCATCGACACGTGTATTCGTGGCTTGCTCAAGTATCGGCCGGCAGACGTCGAGATCCACATCGCGGGCGTGGACACCCAGGGCGACCTCGAACTCGGGGCGCGGCACGAATGGGACTTCGAGGGATCTCCTTACTCGTTCACCGCGATCGCCCGGCTGGACAACACCGACATGCGTCCGAAGGTCCCGCACACGCTGAAGATGGTCGGCGGCATAGCCCGGTTCAGGCCCGGTCGCGACGCCGACGTCATCCAGTCGCACCGGGCGACCATCGGGGCCTTTGTCGGCCGGACAACGTCGAAACCGCAAGTCCAGTTCTTGCACAACGATGGCGAGACCAACCTGAAAACCGCAGGCGAGTCGTACTTCTCGCGCGCCGCGTGGGCGTATCGGGCGCTTGAGCACGCCACTGTGCGAAGAGCGGTCGACGTCGTGGTCTTCAACGCGGCGGGGGCGGAGCGGCTTCGGGCGGTGAGCGACCGTGTCCGCTTCTCGCCGACGTGGTACGAGCCGTCGATCTTCTTCCCGGCAGGCGTTGCGCGCGCAGAACGGCGCGGCCGGCTGCTCTGGGTTGCCCGGATGGACCCGGCGAAGGATCCCGTGTTGGCGGTGGAGACACTGGCGAACCTCGGTGCGGAATATTCGCTGACCATGGTCGGCGCCGGCACGCTGGCCGAGGAGCCGCGGCGCCGGGCTGCGGAACTCGGTGTGGCAGACCGAGTCGACTTCGCCGGAGTCGTTCCCAAGGACCGGGTGGGGGAGCTCATGCGCGCCCACGACGTGCTGCTGATGACCTCCCATTTCGAGGGCTATCCCCGCGCGGTCGTCGAGGCCCTGGCGTGCGGGCTGCCAGTCGTGTCCACCTTCGGCGGCGAGCCGAACGGGTTGGTCTCCGACGGCGCGAACGGTTATCGCGTCGAACCCCGCGACCCCGCCGCGCTCGCTCGGGCGATCGAGCGGTGCGCCGACATCGGCGCCGACGCGTGCGTCTCGTCGGTCAGCGGGTTGAGCGCGGCGGAAAGGGTGCCGGATGTCCTCGGTTGGCGATGACGCCGATGTGCTGCGTGGCCGGCCGATCACCTTTCTGATCCATTCGCTCAGCGGCGGCGGCGCGGAGTTCGTGACCCGCGTGTGGGCGACGACGCTGGCCGCCCGCGGCCACGATGTACGGGTCCTGATGACGAATCCCGGCGACGCCGAGCCGCAGCTGACAGGTGTGCGGCAGTCGCGGTTGGGCGGCCAGGGCTCTGGCCGACGGGGGCAGATCGTCGCGTTGCGGAGACTGCTAGCAAGCGCGCCGGACCAGGTGGTCATCTCGATGATGACCCGGTCGAACATCGTGCTGCTGTCTGCTGTGGCCACCTTGAGGTCGGGGCGCAGACCAGTCAGCGTGATCAGCGAACGCAACATGCCCTATGTCGAACGATCGCACTCTGTGCCTCATCGGGCGTTTCGACGGTCGGCAGTCCGCTTGTTGTATCCGATCGCGGATCAATTCGTCGCGATCTCGCACCCCGTCGGCGCGGTGTTCACCGGGCTGGCGGCTCTCGAGCGCACCCGTGTCGCGGTAGTGCCGAATCCCGCGCTCGGCAAGGCCGGCGTGCTGACCGGCGCAGGAGTGGACACCGGGCGAGCCGGGGGTCCGCTGTCGATCGTGGTGCCGGCGCGGCTGGTGGCCAAGAAACGGCCGCTCCTCGCTGTCGAGGTCGCCGACGTGCTGGCGGCGCAAGGGCACGATGTCCGGTTGATCTTCTTCGGCGACGGCGACATGCGGCCCGAGCTCGAAGGACTGTCGCGTGCCTACCCGATCGAGCTGCGTGGCTGGGTGGACGCCTGGTATGACGAGCTGCCCGGTGGCGCCGTGGTCTTGTTGACATCGGCGGTGGAGGGCTTCGCGAACGTCCTGGTCGAGGCCGCGAGCCGCGGAGCGCCGTCGGTGGCGCCCTCGACAGCGATGGGGTGCGCCGACGCGATCGTGCCCGGAGTGACCGGCGTGCTGACCCTTGGCGACGAAGCGCGCGACCTGGCGGCCGGGGTCTTGCAGGCCGCCGCGATCACCCCGGCCATCGACAGCCCGTGGTTGGCGAGGTTCACAGCCGAGGCGAGCACCGCAGTGCTCGAGCAGGCTCTCGGCGACGCCGTCCGCCACCGGCGAAGGCTAGACCAGCGACAGACGTGACCGAACGATGAAAGGAAACGAGTTCCGAGGAATCATTTTCCGTCGAGTGTGAAAGACGGCTGAGGTCTGTTACGTTCCGCCCGTCGTATTAGCCGGGGGGCGAGCTCGTGAGCATTTCGTCGCGCATCTTTCGTTTGTCGCGTTATGTCCTGTTGTTGCTCTTGGGTGCTGGCGCTGCCACAGCAGTGATCGCGGCGTTCGGCCAGTCGGCTTCGGCAACGCCGACCTGCACGATCTACTGGACAGGCGCCAGCTCGACGACGTGGAGCAGCTCGGCCAACTGGTCGTTGAGCGACGGCGGGCCGTCGGCCGGCGGCACGCCGGCGAACAGCGACTACGCGTGCATGTCGACGTCTCCGGTCCGCTCGACGGTCATCGCGAGTTCCACCAACCGGACAATCGCGGGCATCAACTTCGCGAAGACCGCCACCGTCACGCCGAGCCTCGAATTGCAGGGCGGCACGTTCTCGGTCAACACCAACGCCTCGACGATCAACAATCTTCAGGTCGACGGCGGCGGTCTCGGCGGCACAGCCGCGCTGACTCTCACCGGCACCCCGCAGCTCAGCGGGTCGACGATCTCCGGTTCCGGGGCGAAGATCATCCCCGCTGGCGTCACCACCGAACTGACTAACAGCCTCAACCTCGGTTCCAACTCCTCGCCCGCGGCGACCGGACTGCTGCAGGTGAACGGCACCCTCACCATCGATCAGGGCGTGGGTGTGTACCTGGCAGCGCCCTCGAGTGGCACCGCCGTCACGCTGACCAACGCCGGCACCATCAACCTCGGCGACGGATCGGCCGTGAATGAGAACGGCAGCGGCGTGGTGCCCAAGTTCAGCAACTCAGGCACGCTGATCACGGCCGCCGGAACCAGCGTCGACAGTATTTCGACCCAGTTCACGAATACCGGCAGCGTGCAGGTGGCTGGGGATGCGCTCAACATCTCGGGCGACAACGTCACCGGCACCACCGACACCGGCACCTGGAACGCGTCCACGTCCCAGGTTCAGTTCGCCTCCGGCACCCGATCGCTGACGGCCGGCTCGATCAGCGGCGCCGCGGGCGCGCAGGTTTCCGGCGCGACGGTCACCTTCGCCTCGAACTACGCTGTGTCGGCGCTCGACATCGAGTACGGCACGGTGAAGGGTTCGCCTGCGGTCACCACCGCGGTGCTGAACGGTGGGACGCTGACCGGCGCCGGGACGTTGACGGTGCCGGCGAGCGGCACAACCAAGCTGTGCGGGGTGACGCTCGATTCCGGCTATCGGCTGTTGAACAAGGGCACGATGTCGACCGACAGCACCAACTGCTACTTCACGAGTGTCACCGGCGGCGGCCAGATCGAGAACGCCGGCAGCTGGACGGTTACTGGCGACGGCACCTACGGGCTGAGCGCCGACGTGAACACGACTGACGGCGTCACCAACGATTCCGGGGCCACTTTCACGGTCTCCCTCGACGCAGCAGGCGACAACTGGTCTCTCACCCCGCCCTACACCAACGCCGGATCGGTGTCGGTGACGGCAGGCTCGTTGACCCTCAATTCCGGCAACGTCGGATCGACGACCGACTCCGGAACGGTGGCGCTGTCGAGCGGGACGACGTTGAATCTCCCGGGCGGGACGCGGTCGGTGTCGGCGGGTTCGGTGACGGGGGCCGGCACGCTCGAGGTGTCCGGCGCGGCGGTGACTTTCGGCTCCGGCGTCACGTTGTCGAGCCTGGATCTGGAGGGGGGCTCGGTGGCCGGCTCGCCGTCGGTCTCTCGGGCGGTGCTGAACGGCGGGACGCTGACCGGTTCGGGCACGTTGACGGTGCCGTCGAGCGGGACGGCGTCGCTGTGCTCGGTGACGATCGACTCCGGTTACCGGCTGCTGAACAAGGGCGCGCTGACGTCTGACACCGGCTGTTACTACCCGACGTTGAGCAACGGCGGCCAGATCGAGAATGCCGGCACGTGGACGGTCACCGGCAACGGCAACTACGGGATCGTCAGCGACAGCAACACCTCGGACGCGATCACGAACGACGCCGGGGCGACGCTCACCGTCTCGCTCTCCGCGACCACCGCGCAGTGGTACCTCTATCCGGCGTTCACGAACGCCGGGACGATCTCGGTGACCGAAGGCACGATCTGGCTGTCGAACGGAAACGTCGGGTCCACCACTGACTCCGGCACTGCGGCGTTGTCGAGCGGCGCGACGCTGGACTACGGCGGCGGGACCCGGTCGGTGTCGGCTGGTTCGGTGACCGGCGCCGGCACGCTCGAGGTGTCCGGCGCGACGGTGAACTTCAGCTCGGGTGTCACGCTGTCCAGCCTGGATCTCGAGTCCGGCACGGTGACCGGCTCGCCGTCGGTGACCCGCGCGGTGCTGAACGGCGGGACGCTGACCGGGTCGGGGACGTTGACAGTGACGTCCAGCGGCACCGCGTCGGTGTGCGCGCCGACGATCGACTCCGGTTACCGGCTGCTGAACAAGGGCGCGATGACCACCGACACCAGCTGCTACTACGTGTCGCTCACCAACAGCGCCCAGATCGAGAACGCCGGCACCTGGACGGTCACCGGCAACGGCAACTACGGGATCAACAGCGACGGCACGTCGAACTCGATCACCAACGACGTGGGCGCGACGCTCACCGTCTCGCTCAGCGCGACCAGCGCGCAGTGGTACCTCTATCCGGCGTTCACGAACGCCGGGACGATCTCGGTGACCGAAGGCGCGCTGTATCTGTCCAACGGCAATGTCGGGTCGACGACCGACACCGGCACTGCGGCGTTGTCGAGCGGCACGACGCTTAACTACGGCAGCGGCACGCGGTCGGTGTCGGCCGGCTCGGTGACCGGCGCCGGCACGCTCGAGGTGTCCGGCGCGGCGGTGAACTTCAGCTCGGGTGTCACGCTGTCCAGCCTGGATCTCGAGTCGGGCACGGTGACCGGCTCGCCGTCGGTAACTCGGGCGGTGTTGAACGGCGGCACGCTCACCGGCTCGGGGACGCTCACGGTGCCGGCGAGCGGCACGGCGTCGCTGTGCCAGATCACGATCGACTCCGGTTACCGGTTGTTGAACAACGGCGCCATGACGACGGACAGCACGAACTGTCCCGTTTACCTGACCGGCGGCGGGCAGATCGAGAACGCCGGGACCTGGACGGTCACCGGCAACGGCAATTACGGGATCGTCAACAACGACGGCAACAGCTCTAACGCGGTCACCAACGACGCCGCCGCCACTCTCACCGTCTCACTCAGCTCGACCAGCGCGACATGGCCGATCAGCCCGGCGTTCACCAACCAGGGGTTGCTTAAGGCGACGAAGGGCACGGTGCAGCCTTCGACGCTGACCAACCTGTCGTCGGCCGGAACGCTGGCGGGCGGCGGCTACGCGGTCGCCGGCGGCAAGATCGTGTTCCCGCAGGCTGTGGTGAAGAACTCCGCCACGCTGACCCTGGGCTCGACCGGCTCGTTCAGCCCGTCGTTGGCCTCGGTCACGTCGAACACCGGCAGCCTGTCGATCGCGCAGAACGTCACCGCGTCGGGGTCGCTCACCAACTCTGGCGCTGTGGCCGTCAGCGGCTCGGCGATCACCTACCGGGTCAGCTCGTTCGCGCAGTCGGCCGGCTCGACCACTGTGGGCAGCGGCGCGACCTTCAAGTCGGGTTCGTCCGGAACGGCAGCGGTGGCGATCTCGGGCGGCGCCTTGAGCGGCACGGGCACGGTGCAGGGCGCTGTCGCCGGCGTCGGCTCGTTCAGCCCGGGCACGGCCGGCGCCGGCACGCTGACGGTCACCGGAACGTTCGCGCCGGCGTCGGCAGGCTCGACGGCGGTGACCGTCGGTCCAGGTTCGGCGGCCACCCAGCTCGCCGTGTCCGGCGCGGCGACGCTGAACGGCAAGTTGGCGATCAGCTCCGCGAGCACGCCGGCGGTCGGCTCGACGTTCACCGTGCTCACCGCCGGCAGCATCTCCGGCACGTTCTCCTCCATCACAGGTCAGAACATCGCCGCCACCGGCACCTTCTACTCGGTCAGCTACACGTCCACGTCGGTGGTGTTGACGGTCAAGGCGTTCCCGACGATCAGCGTCGGGTCGGCGTCGGTGGCCGAGGGCAACTCCGGAACCACGAACCTCGTGCTGCCGGTGACGCTGTCCAGCACGGCCGAGGAGCCGGTGTCGGTCAGCTACGCGACGGCCGACGGCACCGCCACCGCTGGCAGCGACTACACCGCGGCCACCGGCACGGTGACGATCCCGGTCGGATCGAGCGCGTCGTCAATCACCGTGGCGGTGTCGGGCGACACGACCTATGAGCGTGACGAGACGCTGACGGTCACGCTGTCCACCCCCGTGAACGCCACGATTGGCACCGCCTCTGCGACCGGCACGATCACCAACGACGACGCGCCGCCGGTGGTGTCGGTGGGCAACGCGTCGGCCAGCACGAACGCGAACGGCGGCGGATCGGCGGTCTTCACGGTCAGCCTGGGCGGCAACCCGACCGCGCTGCCGTTGTCGGTCAGCTACGCGACTGCCGACGGCAGCGCAGCGGCGGGCACGGACTACACGTCGACATCGGGCACGCTGACTTTCCCCGCCGGCACCACCTCGCAGACGGTGTCGGTGCCCGTCGCCGCGCAGTCCACATACGCCGCGGCGAAGGCGTTCACCCTCAACCTCTCGAGTCCGGTGGACGCGACGATCGGCACATCGTCGGGCACCGCGACGATCACCAACACGAACCCTTCGGTCACCTCGGTGGCGCCGGGTTCGGTGGGGCGTGGCGCGGCGAAGTCGGTGACGATCACGGGGGCCAATTTCGCGTCGGGGAGCACGGTGGCGGTCTCTGGCACCGGGGTGACGGTGGGCGGCGTGACGGTGGTGAGCTCGACGCAGATCACCGCCACGTTCACAGCGTCGTCGAGCGCGGCGACTACTGCTCGTGATGTGAAAGTGACGAGTAGCGGGTTGTCGGCGACGTGCAGCGGGTGTTTCACGGTGACGGCGCCGCCGACGGTGTCCTCGGTGTCGCCTAACGCGATCGCCGCGGGCGCGACGAAGACGGTGACGATCAGCGGGGCTAATTTCCAGTCCGGCGCGAGCGTGTCGGCGGGCACGAGCCGGATCGTGGTGACGGTGACTGCGGTGTCTGGGTCGTCGATCACGGCGACGGTGCATCCGAACACCTCGGCTCCGGCCGGGTCGGCGACGTTGACGGTGACCAACCCGGACGGCGGGAAGGGCACGTGTCCCGGCTGCTTGACGGTCGATGTGGCGCCGACGGTGTCGTCGGTGTCGCCGTCGACGCTGCACGGCGGGGCGAACACGACGCTGACGGTGACCGGAACCGGGTTCGCCAGCGGCGCGGCGTTGACCATCGGCACGACGACGGTGACGGTGTCGAGCGTGAGCGTGGTGTCTTCCACCCAGGTGACCGCGACGGTGGCGGTCGCGGCGAATCCGTCGATCGCGGTGAAGACGGTGACGGTCACCAACACCGACGGCGGCACCGCGGTCTGCAAGTGTTTGACGCTCGCGGCGGCGCCGAGGATCACCTCGGTGTCTCCGTCGACGTTGGGCGGCGGGGCGAGCCGGACGGTGACGGTGAACGGCTCCAATTTCGTGCCGGGCAGCACCGTGTCGGTGACGAGCACGGCGGTGACGGTGTCGAACGTGGTCTACGTGTCGGCAAGCAAATTGACCGCGACGTTCACGGTGGCGTCGTCGGTGTCGGCGGGCGCGAAAAGCGTGGTCGTGAATGACACTGACGGCAGCAGCGGGCACAACGCGGTGCTGACGTTGGCTGCCGGGCCGACGGTGACTGCGATCTCGCCGAGCAGCGGAGCGCACGGCACGAGTGTTCCGATCACGATCAGCGGCACCGGTTTCAGCAGCGACGCGACGCTCACCGCGCCGGGGATCACGTTCAGCGCGGTGACCGTGGTCAGCTCGACTCAGATCACCGCGACCGCGGCGATCTCCTCAACAGCCACGCCCGGCACCGTCGTCATCACGGTCACCAACGGGTCCGCGGGCAACTACGGCTCTCGCGGAAGGAACTTCACCGTCAGCTAGCCGAACCGGTTTCACCCAAAGCGGCCCGCTGGGACATGTCGAGCAGCTTCTGCGGCAGGCATCCTCGCGGTGATGGCCAGGTCACCGTGGTGAGCGCCGCGCCAAGGTCACTTCTACATAGGTGACGACGCTCCTTCGCGCTTCTCCGGTCCCTATGAGATGTACCGTGGCGCAGCTCGTCCAGGCACCGGCGACACTCAGCCGGGCGCGGAGAGCTGGTTGTCCACCAAGCCCAGGGCGGACGCAATCGCCATGTGCATGTCCAGGTATTGATAGGTGCCCAGCCGGCCGCCGAAGAACACGTTCGGCTCCAGCCGGGCACGCTCTCGGTATTCAGCCAGCCGGGCTCGATCGCCCGTCCCGTTGATCGGGTAGTACGGCTCGTCCGACCCCTCGGCGAACCGCGAGTGCTCCCGCATGATCACCGTCCGGTCGTCGGGGTACGCGCGCTCCGGATGGAAGTGCCGGAACTCGTGGATGCGCGTGAACGGGACGTCGAGGTCGGCGTAGTTCATCACCGGCGTGCCCTGGAAGTCGCCGATCGGCAGCGTCTCGAGCTCGAAGTCCAGCGTGCGCCAGCCCAGCGCGCCGTGCTCGTAGCCGAAGTACTCATCCAACGGGCCGGTGTAGACCACTGGCACGTTCGACACCGCGTCGTCGCGCACGTCGCGGAAGTCCACCCCAAGACGCACCTCGATCCGCGGGTGGTCGGCCATCTTCTCCAGCCACGCCGTGTACCCGTCGACCGGCAGGCCTTCATAGGTGTCGGAGAAATAGCGGTTGTCGAAGTTGTAGCGCACCGGCAGCCGGGAAATGATGTCCGGCGGCAGCTCCCGCGGGTCGGTCTGCCACTGCTTGGCGGTGTAGCCCTTCACGAATGCCTCATACAGCGGCCGCCCGATCAGCGAAATGGCCTTGTCCTCGAGATTGGTGATCGGCCCGCCGGCCACTTCCGCGGCCTGCTCGGCGACCAGCGCGCGAGCCTGCGCCGGCGTGAACGCCTTGCCGAAGTACTCGCAGATCGTGCCGAGGTTGATCGGCAGCGGGAACACCCGGTTCTGATAGATCGAGAACACCCGGTGCTGGTAGCCGGTAAACGCGGTGAACCGGTTGACGTAGTTCCACACCCGATCGTTCGAGGTGTGGAAGAGGTGGGCGCCGTATTGGTGGATCTCGATGCCCGTGCTCGGCTCGAACTCGCTGTACGCGTTGCCGCCGATGTGCTCACGCCGCTCGAGAATCTGCACGCGCATGCCCAGCTCGCTTGCGCAGCGCTCGGCCACGGTGAGTCCGAACAGCCCTGAGCCGACGACGACGAGGTCGACGTTCATGCCCGGGGGCCGCCGCGCGGCAGCCAGCTCCTGGTTCGCCGACGGACCACGATTCGCCCGCCCGGCCTCATCTGGTGAGCATAATGGGACGCGGCTCGCGGGCATTTTCGATGGCACCACCTCGGCCCGGCGCGTGCGCGCTTCGACTCGATATGTCGGGATCGGCGTTGTAGCTTTCCACGATGGCGGTCCGGGAGTTGGTGCAGCCGCTGCGCCGGCTGGTGCCCGCCGGCGCTGTGCCCCTGGTCGCCCGAGCCCGATATGCGCGCGTTGAGCACGACGCCGGCCGCCGCGAGCGGGACATCGCCGCGATGCGGCTGCTGCTTGGGGATTCCCGGCCGCCGGACGAGATCCAGGAGCTTGCCGACAAGCACGCGCAATACCGGCTCAACTCCGCCGAGCGTCGTTGGCATGCGGCCCTGCTATGCAACCAGCGCGTCGAGTCGATCGAGATCCTGGCCGACCGCGACCAGAGCAAAGCGGTCGTCCTCACCTTCATGCACCACGGCTACTACGCCGGCTTGTTCGGCTCGTTGGCCGCGCAGGGCGTCGTGTGCGACGTCGTCGTGGATCGGATGCTCGTTGCCCCCGACGCAGTGCCGTGGATGACGCAGCACATCAGGGTCGTGTCCACCGGCGGCACCCGCGTCATCGACAACACGGTCGGGTTCCAGGGCCTCGTCGACGCCGTTCGTCCGGGCGTCGTGCTCGCCATCGCGTGCGACATGCCCGGCCGAACGCCGATCCGGTTCCTCGACCAGTCGCTGCGCGGCAGCTCGGCGGCGGCCCGGATCGCGCACCTGACCGGCGCCGCGGTCGTTCCCCTCACCACCTGGCGCGACGGCGATGGCTTCCGCCTGCGCCTCGAGCAGCCGCTGCAGCCCGCCGATTTCGCCTCCGCCGAAGACCTGCTGCAGGCCGTGCTCGACGTGCACGAACCCGCCGTCGCGGCCGCCCCGGACGCCGTCGAAGACCCGCACCTGCGGTGGGGATGGCCGACCTGACGCCCGCCGAAGTTTAGCCACCGTGTGGTCCGGCGCGAATTCCTCTGTAGCCTTTCAGAGGTGAACTGCCTGCCCGCGGCGCTCCGCGACGCCGGCTGCCGATTCTAGGACGCGTGCCGATCATGACGAGCGTCCAGGCCGACGAGCGGCGTCCGGCCATTCCGCGGTCGAACGCGCTGTGGGGCGTTGGCGACCAAGCGGTCTCGATGGCGAGCAACTTCCTGCTGACGGTGATCGTCGCGCGGGTGAGCAGCCCCCGCGACTTCGGCCTGTTCACGCTGACCATGGCTGGGTTCATCCTCGTGCTCGGTGTCGCCCGGGCGGTGGTCAGCGAGATCGTGATCATCCGGCACGCCGTGCTGGACATCGACGAGCAGCAGGTCGCCTACCGCCAGGCGCTCGGCGCCACCGCTGCGATCGCGGTGCCGCTCGCCGTGATCTTCCTGGCGGCCGAGGCCGCGATTTTCGGGTCGCTGGGTTCGGTCACAGTGATCATCTTCGTCGCGCTGGCGCCGCTGCTGCTGCAGGACGCGGCCCGCTTCCTGTTGATCACGGTCGGCCAGGCGCGCCTCGCCTTCTACAACGACATGGCCTGGCTCGTGCTGGAGCTGGTGGGCTTCGCCGCCGTCCTCGAGCTCGCTGGCCACGGCAGGCAGACCGAGCTGGTCGTCGCCGCGTGGGCCGTCGCCGGCGCCGCCTGCGCGCTCATCGCGTTGCGCCAGCTGCGCTCTTTTCCGCATCTGGCCGGCGGCGCGCATTGGCTGCGGCGCAACGCCGACCTCAGCTGGCCGGCCGTCGTCGAGTTCCTGTCCGGGCAGGGCGCCGCGCAGCTCGTGCTGTTCATCGTCAGCGCCGGCGTCGGGGTGGAGGCCGCGGGCGGCTGGCGCGGCGCCTTCGTGCTGTTCGGGCCGCTCGGCGTGCTGACCACCGGCTTGGGCATGGCGATCGTGCCCGCCCTGGCCCGGCAGTTCCACGACGGCGACCGCAGCTCGGCGCTGCGCACTTGCCTCGTGGCGGCGGCGGTGGTGGCCGGCGCGTCCGCGCTGCTCGGCCTCGTTCTCACCTTCAACCTGTTCTCGATCGGGTCGGAGCTGCTCGGCAAGACTTGGCCGCTGGCCGCCGCCGTCATGGCGCCGGTGGCTGTGCAGAAGACCCTGGAGGCGTTCTCCCTTGGTGCCGTGGTCGGTTTGCGCGGCGCCTCGCTGGTGTCCAGGTCGATGCGCGTTCGGCTCGTGCTCGCCGCGCTGAGCATCGCGGTCGCCAGCTTCTCGTTCGCGACCACCAGCCTGCGGCCAGTCGCCTGGGGACAGGCGGCGGTCATGTCGATCGGGCTGGTGCTCTTCTGGCTGCAGTTGGTCCGCCACGTGCGGAACACGCCGGCCAAGCACCGCGTCGCGGGCCGCACATGAGCACCGACCCCCTGCCGTCGAACTCCTCGCACCTGCCCGGCAGCTCGGCGACGCTGATCACCCGTAGCCGCAAGCGGATCCCGGCGGGCGGCAAGGCCCGGCTGGACATTCGCGAGATCGGCCTGGGTCTGGGCTTCGCGCTCGTCGATCTGGACGCCGACGGCTCGGCGTCCCGCAAGGTCGTGCGCGCGGGCATCGAGCTGCCGGGTGTGCTTCGTGCGTTGCTGGCCCGCGACGGCGGCCCGGTGGTGACGCAGTACCCCCTCGGCGCGCCGTTCGACCGCGTCGTGGCGCGCGTCGGCAGCCGGGCGAAGATCGCGCTCGTGCACGACCTCGACTCCTTGCGCGATGGGGCCGGCGGCGCCGCGGACGCAGCCATGCTCGCCGGCTACGACGCGGTGATCGGGCACACCCCGGCAATGTGCGCATGGCTGCGTGAACGCCTGGGCAACACTCGGGTGATCGAGCTGGGCATGTTCGACTACCTGCTTGCCACGCCGACCGAGCCGCCGCCGCTGGCGCCGTCGCCCGCCCGGCTCGTCGTGGTCGGCAATCTGGACCCGGCCAAGGCCGCCTACCTGTATTCGGCTGGCGGCCTGACCGTGCCCGTCACCGCCTACGGCCCCAAAGCGGACCCGCAGTTGCTGCCGGCCGGTGTGGCGTGGGGCGGCATGCTGGACATGCACCAGCCGGCGCTCGACCATCGCGACGCGTTCGGCCTCGTGTGGGACGGCCGCTCGCCCGACGCCCTGGACGGCGACTTCGGGCGCTACCTGCGCTACAACGCGCCGCACAAGCTGAGCTTCTACCTCGCCGCAGGCCTGCCAGTGCTCGTGCCGGCCGGCTCGGGGATGGCGCCCTTCGTCACGCGGCACGGGGTGGGTGTGGCCGTCGAATCGGTCGCTGCCGCGGCGGAATTCGCGCGCACCTGTAGCCCTGATGTCTGGCAACAGCTCGGTGCGGCGACGCTGCGGCTGCGCGCCGACGTGCTCGCCGGCGCGCACGCCAGTGGTGCGCTCCGGGCCGCGCTGGCCGTCGGGGCCGGCCCGTAGCGCTCGCGGCCGTCAGCGACCTACCGTCACGAACCGCGTCGTCTCGTTGACTTCAGCGGCCAACCGTATAAGGTTCACGTGAAGAAATTTGGCGATTGTTGCGATGGGGGGCCATCGGCATGGCGACGCTGCGCGCAGTGCTAACTGACGAGATCGGCGAGGTCGAGAACGCGTGGTGGCGCGAGGTCGCCCAGCTGACGTTCAACGCCGCGACGCTGGAATGGCTGGTGCGCCGGTTGATGCGCGGCGAGGCGGGGGTCAGCCCGCGGCTCGCCGCCGTGCTGCTGCCGCAGCAGCTCGCGCAGGCGCTGGACGCCG
Source organism: uncultured Jatrophihabitans sp. (assembly GCF_964251945.1). Classification (GTDB taxonomy): domain Bacteria; phylum Actinomycetota; class Actinomycetes; order Mycobacteriales; family Jatrophihabitantaceae; genus Jatrophihabitans. Next base: position 39,777 of record NZ_CAXULP010000003.1, on the reverse strand, counting down.
CCGTCAGCTTGACTGACTACTCGATTCCGGTGAGCGCCCGGTCGCAGGTCGTGAGCTGGCTCGAGCAGGTCCGCGAGGTCATCGGCCGGCGCGACGCGCTGATGACCGGCTTCGCGGCCGAATCGTTGTTGTGGACCGTCGCCGCGGACGGCCGACCCGCAGGCGTCCGGGTGTCGCCGGCCGCTCCGCCGTGGCCGCTGGTCGAGCTGGTCGGCGTGAACGCGGCGCTGCGGGCCGCGATCGCCGCCGGCCGGGTGCTGCTCGACGAGCTCGGCGGCGCGGAGTCGCGGTTCGCCGACCTGATGCTCGAGCAGGCATGACGACCAGTCCTTCGACTGAAGCCGCTGCCACCACCACCTCAGGCGTCCGGAAGGCCGTCTTCCGCGATCAGCTGCGCCTGTTCACCGGGATCGCGTTGCCCCCGGCCCTGGTGCCGCTCGCGGCCACCGTGCGCACCAAGCACGCCTGGTCGAACCCGGCCAGCCGCGCCGAACACGTCCGCCAGATGGAGTACCTGCTGGGTTGCAGCGAGCGCGCCGCCGAGGTTCCGGCGCTGGCCTACGGGTACGCGCGGTACATGGCCTTACGCGGCGAGCTGCGTTGGCACCCGCGGTTGATCACCCGGCAGCGCGTCGAGGGGATGCCGGTGCTCACGGGCGATCGCGACGCCTCGCGCGGCGTCGTCCTCAACTTCATGCATCACGGGCAGACCGACGGCGCCTGGGCCTCGCTGCGCCACCTCGGCGTCGAGAACCTCCACTTGATGGCCGTGAAAACAGCCCTGTTGCGCGACGCGCCGGCCTCGTGGAAGCAGCGGCGCAAGATCTGCGAGCTCGGCGCCGTGTTGGTGCCGGCCGACCTGGCCGGCACCAAGAAGACAGTCGGCCTGCTGCGCCGTGGCGAGATCGTGGCCATCGCCTCCGACCTGCCGGGCGACGTCCCGGTCACCTTTCTGGGCCGGCGCGTCGGGGCCGCCTTCGGCGCAGCGCGTCTGGCCTGGATGACGGAATCGCCGGTCGTCCAAATGACGGCGCACACCGGCCGCGACGGCGCGTACATGCAGTTGCACGCCCCGCTCGAGCCGCGGTCGTTCCCCGACGCGAAGGCGCTGCTGCAGGAGATGCTGCGGCGCTTCGAGCCCGCCGTGCTCGCCTGGCCCGAGGCCGTGGAATTACCGCTGTCCCGGTGGACCGCCCTCGAGCCCGCGCCCGCCGACGACCGGGCATGACCGCACGCCCTTAGGCGTCGAGCAACGGCGCGGCGGTGCGCAGCATGGCGTCGGGGTCGCGCGGCGGCAGCTCGGTCGCCCGCGCCCGGCCGATGGCCGCGGTCAGCTCCTCGACGCTCGAGCCGGCGGACACGATGCAATCGTCCGGGATGGCCAATTCGCGCGCCAGAGACCTCAGCTTCGACTCGTACGGCACGATCACCACCGGCGCCGAGTGCAGCGCTGCCAGCAGCACGGCGTGATAGCGGGCGCCGACCACCACCGCGCACCGACTCAACACCTCTGCGTAAGCAGCCGGTCGCGCGTGCAGATCGACGATGTCGAACTCCTGGCCGGTGGCGGCACGACAGGCGGCGGACAGCTGTCGAACCGTCTCCACGTCGTCGGCCGGCCAGGACAGCTGAAACGGCAACAGCAGCACGTTGCCGCCCGGACACGCAGCAGCCGCTGCCGCGCACGCGCGCATCCAGAATCGAAGGTCGAATTCCGCGGTCAGCCTGGGCGCGATGGCGATGCGATCGGCCGTCGAGTCGTGTGCCGGCCCGACGGGCAGCAGGCCGGCGAGATCGAAACCGGTCACGATCTCGCGTTTCGTCGACAGCGCGTCCAGCGCCTCGCGCGAAGCCGCGTCCCGAACGGTGACCGAGTCGCACGCCCACAACATGAATCTCGCGAGCCCTCGGGTGACGACGTGCGTCAGCTGCCCCACGCCGTGACCGAGCAGCACCGCGCGCCGGCCCAGCGCCCTCGCCAGTCCGAGATACACGGCATAGCGGGCCAGGCTCAGCCAGTGATAGGCGAGCCGTCGCCCACGGAACTCGTCGTGCAGGTGCGTGCCGCCGCAGAACGCGATTCCGGAACCGCGGACGACAGCGCGGGCGACGGCGAGGAGACCCTCGGGCGCCCACTCGACACCCGGGCCGTGCACGCCGGCCGCGCGCACGGGATCCGACACCGACACGGCGCACGACACCCCATGGGCCCGGGCGTAGTGCAGAACGCCGGCGAGCATCGCCTCGTCGCCGAGGTTCGCTCCGCCGAAGTGGCCGACGATCAGCCATCGGGCGGCGGGCGTGCGCGTGCTCGCCCGCCTAATCATCGAAGGCGGCGTCATAGGCGCGGGCATGCGCGAGCGCGGAAGCCTCGACGCTGAACAGCGGCGCCTTCGCGCGGGCCGCCGACCCGAAGCGTGCGCGTTGGTCTGCGTCGTCGATCAGGTCGATCAGCTGTTCGGCGAGTCCGGCCGTGTCGAGCGGGGCGACGAGGTGCCCGGTGCGGCCGTCGTCGACGACCTCGGCCAGCGACCCGACGTCGAACGCGACGACGGGCAGGCCGCTGCACATCGCCTCGAGGGTGGCGGTCGCGACACCTTCGCCGCGGGAGCTCACGACGTAGACGTCGAATGCCGGCAGCAACGCCGAAGCCGGCACCGAAGGCGTGACGATCCGAACGGCATGCCGCAGGACCGGCGAGCTCTCGACTCGGCTGCGCACGGCGCCGGCGAACCAGCGCGCGTTGCTCGCGACCGGCTGGCCCACGATGACGAAGGCCGAGCCAGGGCGCCGCGCGAGCACCGTCTCGGCTGCGGTCACCAGCAGATCGTGGCCCTTCTGCGTGGAGAAGTTGCCGATCGTGCCGATCACGATGTCGTCGTCGCCGAGGCCGAGGTCACGCCGAAGGGTTGACCGTTCGGCAGGAGACACCGCGCTGCCCGCCGTGTCCACCGGCGGCCAGAACAACGCGGGCGGGCGATCGCCGAGCGGGAACGCCCGAGCGACCCGGTCCCCCTCGGCCATGACCTCCGCGGCCCGCGCCAGCATTCGCGCGCTCGCGCGTCGCAGCAGACGCGGCGCGAAATCACTGTTCAGCTGGATGATGTGCGGGATGCCGAGCTTTCGGGCGGCCGCATAGCCGTGCCGGTTGACCACGCCGTGCGATTGCACGGCCGCGGCGCCGAACTCGCGCGCCACCCCGCACAGCCGATCGACCTCGGCGGCGAAGTTCTTCGCGAAGGCGGCGTGGCGCATCGGCGACATGGTCCGGCGGACCCGGCTGAGCTGCAGCGACTCGGTGGGCACGCCGAACTGGGCGAACCGGTCGAACACCGTGGTGTCGCTTTCCACCGGCACCGCAGCCGCAGAGTTGTAGCCGTGGGCGAGCAGCGGCTCGTGCAGCCGGGCGACCATGTTGTGCAGGCCGCCGAACGTCGTCGGATGGATCACCGTCAGGATAGTGCGCAGCGGCTTGCTCCAGCCCTCAGTTCGAACGCGGACGACGAGGCGGCGTCAGCGCGCGGCGGCGACCTCGTCGTAGATCCATTTGTAGGTCCGCTCGAGGCCGTCCTGCAAGGTGATCGACGGCTCCCAACCGAAGCGGCGGACCATCTCGGCGTTGTCGCTGCTCCGCCCGCGCACGCCCTGCGGCGCGGTCAGGTTGTACGACCGGGCGAGTTTCACGCCGGCGATCTGCTCGACTATGGACACCAATTGGTTGATGCTGACCAGCTCGGCGCTGCCGAGATTCACCGGCTCAGGGGAGTCCGCGTCGGTGATCAGCCGGGTGCCTTTGACGCAATCATCGACGTACATGAAGCTGCGGGTCTGCTCGCCGTCGCCCCAGATGTCGATGTCGTGATTGCCGCTCAACTTGGCCATGGCCACCTTGCGGCAGATCGCAGCCGGGGCCTTCTCCCGGCCGCCATTCCAGGTGCCCTGTTCGCCGTAGACGTTGTGGTAGCGCGCGACCCTGGTTTGCAGACCGAAGTCTTCGTAGAAATGGCGGCACATGCGTTCGCTGAACAACTTCTCCCAGCCGTAGCCGTCCTCCGGCATGGCGGGGTATGCGTCCGACTCTTTGAGCGGCACGACGTCGGACGATGTCTGATGCTCGGCGGCGTAGACACAGGCCGAGGAAGAATAAAAGTATCGCTGCGCGCCGAATTCATGCGCGGCCATCAGCACATGCGTGCTGGTCAGAACAGACAGCATGCAGGCCGCGCGGTTGTTTTCGATAAACCCCATGCCGCCCATATCGGCCGCCAAGTTGTACACGACTCGGGCGTCTGCAGCAACGGTGAAAGCCGCTTCCCGCAGCGACACGTCTGCCACGACGTTGTCGGCTTCCGAGGAGAGCTGGTGCCACTCGCCGAGCGGCTTCACGTCCACAGCCCGAACCGATTGGCCGTCCTCAAGCAGCGAGCGCACGAGATGTCCGCCGATGAACCCGCCGGCGCCGGTCACTAGGGCATCGCAATAATCGGTCACAGTGGACTCCCCCCGAGCCAGAGAACCAAGGCGTTTGCGCCGAAGCGCGGTTGACGCCAGCATCATGCAACAGGAACTTCACGCTACACGGAGTCGGGCGAAGGCGCGCGGGCTCCGTGAACTGGCTCACCCATTGCATTAATGCTGACCGGGCGCGGTGTGCGACAAGACGGCAGCCAAGGCACCGCGTATGCTTCGCGTGTGCCGACCGTGGGCGGGACATGCGGCAACCGGGAGGGCAGCCGTCGCCGTGTTCATCAATCTTCATGACTACAGCGGCCACCCTTTTCAGATCGACCTCTCCCGTGAACTCGCCCGTCGCGGCCACCGGGTGGCCCACACGTACTGCGCCCAATACGTCACCGGCCGAGGCAATCTCCAGACCACGGACGCCGATTCGCCGGGGCTGACGATTGCGCCGCTTGCCACCCGGGTGCCTTTTGAGAAGTACCAAATGGCGGGGCGGGTGCGTTTCGAAATCGCCTACGGGATCGCCTGGCGCAGGTATCTGAAACGGCACGACTTCGACGCGGTTATCTCCTGCAACGTGCCACTGCTGAGCCAGGCGGCCGCCGAACGCGGCCTGCGCGCGCGGCGCACGCCATGGATCTTCTGGCATCAAGACATCTACAGCAAGGGAGTCGTCGCCGAACTCAGACGAAAGCGGATTCTGGGCGGACGACGTCTCGAACAGCTCATTGTCGATCTGGAACGTCGCCAAGTCGAGCGGGCAGCAAGCGTCGTGGCGATCAGCCAGTCGTTCGTCGACCAGTACTCGGCGTGGGACATCAAGCCGAGCCGCGTCGCGGTGGTTCGCAACTGGGCGCCGATCGACGAAATCTACCCGGTGGACCGGGACAATTCCTGGAGCCGGCTGCACGAGATTCCAACCGACCGGCTCCGACTGCTCTACTCGGGCACTCTAGGGCGCAAACACAATCCCGCCTTGCTGCTCTGGCTGCTGGACGCGTTGCACGCGTCCGGGGTCAACGCCTTCTTGACCACCTGTTCGGAAGGTGAGGGCGCCGACGACCTGATGCGCGCTGCGGGCTCGCGCGACGATGTGGCCGTGTTCGGGTTCCAGCCGGCGGCACGCCTCCGTGAGGTCCTCGGCAGCGGCGACGTGCTCGTCACGTTGCTCGAACCCGACGCGTCCGAGTTCTCGATACCGAGCAAGGTGACGAGCTATTTGTCTGCCGGGCGGCCGGTGGTCGGTCTCATGCCGGCGACGAATCCGGCGGCCTGCGACATAGTGGCTGCCGGCGGATTCACCAGCACGCCGGATCGCGGCGGTGCACATGCCGCCGCGGACTGGATCCGCCAGCTCACGCCCGACAGCATGGCGCTCCGAGGATCGAGCGCGCGGTCGTTCGCCGAGAGCCACTACGACGTTCAGCAAGCAGCGGACGCGTTCGAAGAGGAGTTGTCCGCGATCGCCCCGGGCTGCGCTGCGGCCGAGCATGCTTGATCAGGGGACCCGCGCCAAGCACCGCGCCGATAACCGCGAGGTCCAGCCGGTCGGGGCCGCCGCGATGTCGGGAATGGCGTCCGCGGGCCCGTCGGCGCCCTCGACCACGATGCGGACACCTCATGCGTCCGGCGAGAGCTCGCCGCTAGGGCGGCACAAGTTCTTTCGGGCGCTGCTCATGTTGTCGGTTGCGGCCCTGCCGTGGAACGCGGTCCAGCCGGGCGGTGTGCCGATTGGTGACGTCTTCCTCGCGGCGGCTGTCTTCACCGGGACGCCGCTGCTCATGCGCGGGTTCTCGCGGATGCCCGCCCCACTGTGGCTTGGCTCGTTGCTGGTCTTCCTGTCCGGCGCGATCTGCGCAGTCTTCCCGCCCGGCGAGCACTATCTGACCTCACGGTTCCAGCTGTCGCAGCAGCTGCTCGTCACGCTCGGCGTGACGCCCCGCTCGACGGCCAACCTGTCGAGCATGTTCAAGTACGAGCTCGGCCTGTTCGTGCTCCCGCTTGTCGTGCTCGCGGCAGCGGGCGGGCCGGCGGCGCAGCCGTATCGCCGCAAGCTGGTCGCGGCGTGGTCGGCGGGGATTTTTCTCAGCCAGGCGCTGGCCTACAGCGATCGGCTCGGCCTGACGTCAGTCGGCTACTCGCTGCTCGGGTACAACGACGTCAGCGGCCGGCAAGCGGGCCTGAGCAACCAGCCGAACACCCTGGCGTTGCAGTCGGCGATGTGTCTGCCGATCGTCCTCTACTGGCTGGCCGGCAGCCGGGCGAGCCGGATCCGCGGATTGATCCTGTTCCTCGGCTGCGCCGCCGGGCTGTACGTGTCCGAGTCTCGCGGCGCGTTCGTCGGCGCGTTCGTCGCGTTGGCTCTCGTGCCCGTCGTGTGGCCGCGCGCCCGAGCGTGGACCGGCCGCCTGTTGCTGCTGTTCGGCGTCGCAGGCTTCTACGTGCTGCTGACATCAGGTGGGTCGAAGGTGTTGGCCGCCTTCCGGCTTAGCGGGTCGGACACTGACGGCACCGCGAGCTCGGACTACGAGCGGGCAGCGGCGCGGGCGCAGGGCTTTGCCGACTTCCGGCACGCGCTGGTGCAGGGGATCGGCTGGGGTCACGCGGGCGACGCGCACCTGCTGTACGTGCAGCTGCTAGCGGCTGGTGGCGTGATCGGGGCGATCGGCGTGCTCGGCTACCTCGGCGGATTCGTCGTCGCGGGATGGACCGGATGCCGCAAGCGCAGCGCCCTTGCGGCGACCATGATCGCCTCGATACTGACGTGGCTGGTGCTCGGCTTGGTGGAGAACCAGCTGACCGACCAGTGGATCTACGTGCCGATCTGCGTGCTCGCCGCCGAAATTGCGGCCGACCGAGGGCGCGACAAAACGGCTTCCGCTCACCCGGCCGGCCAGCTTCCGGCCGTCCGCGTCGGCGACGTCGGCCGCGAGGAGTGACCGACGACTCGGCCGCTGCGTCGGCCGAACCGCGACAGCGATCGCGGCGGACTTCCCGCCGTCGGCCTTCCGCTGTGGTTGTGGCCGTCCTGGCCGTCGCGACCATCGTCGCGGCCTCGGCCACGGTGTCCAAGATCTTTGCGCTGAGCGCGAACCCGCGGCATGCCGTGGTCGCGACCGTGGACGGGCACGCGCCGGTCGTCATCCGGTTTCACCTGTACTTCGACGGATCCACCTCCCGTGACGGTGTGCTGACTGCGACGAAGCTGCCCTGGACCTATCGCATTCGAGGTCGTGGCGAGTACGCGGACTTCGCAATCGCCGTCTCGCCGGCCGACGGCTCGACTGGCTATCCGGTGTCGTGTGCGCTCGCGGTCGACGGACGGTTGGCCTGGCGGGACAAGTCAAGAGGCACCGCGGAGTGCTATGCCTCCGGCATGGGCGGCAGATGATCGCCGACGGCGGCGGGTCAGGCGACAAGCGGCCGCCGCGATCAGCTCGCCCGACGCGCCGAACGTCGACCCGTCGTCGCGGCCTTGTCAGCATCGTCACGAGTTGTCTTGCCGTTGTGCTCGCCTGGTTGGCGTTCGGGTGGTTCGCGATCCTCTCGCCATCTCTCGGATCGCCACGTAAAGCGGACGTCATCGTCGTGCTCGGCCCACCCGATCTGGGTGGGGCGGTGAACTACGGGATCGCTCTCGCCAAGCGCGGCATCAGCCGCACCCTGCTGATGTCGTCGCCGACAACGCTGTACGACCGAGGCTTGTGCAACCACGGCGTGCCGGGCATCGAGCTGCGCTGCTTCGACCCAGTGCCGTCGACGACCGCGGGCGAGGCGTCGTATGTGGCGTCCGCCGCCCGCCGCTCAGGTTGGTCGACGCTCGTGGTGGTGACCGGTCTCTATCACGTCTCCCGGGCGCGCGCGGTCTTCCGGCGCTGCCTTAACGCGACGGTCGACGTCGTCGGTGTCAACCACGGCGTCACCGCGACTGAGTGGGCGAAACAGTACCTGTACGAGACCGGCGCCTGGGCGAAGATGATCGTCGATCGTCCTTGCTGAGCGTCGATCGTCCTGGCGCGCTCGACTAGCGTGCCGCCGCTGCCGGCTCGAGGCGCGCATGGCGTGCGTGTCGCGATTGCCGCAGCCCGTCCACCGCCAGCAGGACGAGCGCCACCCAGACCAGGCAGAACCCGGCGAGTTCGGCCGCCGGCAACTTCTCGTGCCGGATGCCGACGCCGACCGCGAACTGCAGCACCGGCGTCATGTACTGCAGCAGGCCGATCACCGACAGCGGCAACCGGCGGGTGCCCGACGCGAACAGCAGCAGCGGCACGACGGTGATCGCCCCGGCGCTGGCCAGCAGCAGCGACGTCGACCACCGGGTGCCGAAGACCAGGTCGCCCTGGCCGCCGATCACCGCGATCGCGATGACAGCAGGCAGGAATTGGAAGCCGGTCTCGATCGCCATCGACTCGACGGCGCCGGCCGCGGCTTGCTTCTTGCAGAATCCGTAGAGCCCGAAGGTGACGGCCAAGATCAACGCGATCCAGGGCGGGTGCCCGTAGTCGACCGCGATCACCAGCACGGCCGCCGCGCCGATGCCGACGGCCGTCCACTGCGCCGGCCGCAGCCGCTCGCCGAGCACCAGCACGCCGAGCAGGATGGTGAACAGCGGGTTGATGAAGTAGCCCAGGCTCGTCTCCACCACCCGGCCTTCGTTCACGCCGTAGATGTAGGTGCCCCAGTTGATCGCGACGAGCACTGCCGCGGCCGCGAGCAGCAGCGTCTGGCGGCGGCTGCGCAGCACCTCGCGGACGCCGCCGAAGCCTGGGCCGAGCTTCGTCACGACCAGCATGACGAGCAGCGACCACGCCATCCGCTGGGCCAGGATCTCGATCGTCCCGGCCGGCTCGAGCAGCGGGAAGTACAGCGGGAAAGCGCCCCACGCCAGATAGGCGGAGCCGCCGTAGATCAGGCCGCGGCGGCGGTCATTGTCCGCACTTGGCACATGCCCACACTACGAGCGGCGTCGAACGCGTTGCCGCTCCGTAAGGGCGGGGGGCTCAGCGGCGGCGCGCGAGCCGCCGGATGAGCATTGCGGCGCGGAGGCCGACGATCAGCGCGCCCGCCGCGGCGATGGCCACGCCGTAGAAGACTCCCAATTCGGCCAGTCCGGCCTGCCGGGCGCCTGTGGAACTCGCGTACATGGCAAGTGCCGACCCCGCGATCAGCGCCGCGACACCGAGCGTCGCCCACGCCACGGCATCGGCTCGCACGCGACGCCTCGTCATCCGAGGTCTGGTTTTCGCCACAACATCAAAGTCAACGGGCCGGACATGGCCGATGCGTTGCCGCGACGTGACACGCCGTCGTCGGTGGGTCAAGCGCGCAGCAGCGCCGACGCCGGCGGGTTGACCAGTCGAAACGCGTCCGCCTGATCGAACCCGGCTTGCGCGAACCGCCGCTCCACGCCCGCGAGCACTCGGAACAACGTGATGCCGCGGGTGGCCGCGGCGCGCAGTTGGCGGTTGACCGCAGCCGCGTCCTCTGCCGACGGCTGCTCCTCGACGCCGTCGCTCGGGTCGGCGACCGTCGCGACGACCCGCTGCGGAGTCGCGTCGGGCGACTCGATCCACGCGCCGCGCATCAGCGCGTCGCGGGCCTGAATGGCGTCCTGGGCCTCGTCGATCCAGTCGGCGAGCTGCGTGCGGTATTCCGGCGGCACCGACGTGTGGACGAGCTGCGCTGCGAGCAGCGCCGCCTCGCCGAACTGGTCGGGCACCATCGGCGAGGTGCGCGGCGTCAGGCCGGCCTCGCACCAGAGCAGCCGCTGCATCAGCCACTCGAGATTCGCGGCGTTGACGGCCACGTAACCGATCTCCCGCCACCAGCGGGCCTCGGCCTCGCCGGCCGGCGAGGCCTGTGCGACCGCCCTGAGCAGGGCAGCATGATCCACGGATTTGAAATGCGCCACGACAATCCCCCCGAATTTTGCGGCGAACGGCTCGATCTGCGTGCGATGCGAGCCATCGTCAGGCTAACAGAAACTTCACACGCTTGTCGCCAGTCTCGGAGGGGCTTGTTTGCCTTAGGGTTTCCATGCTGGCAGCGACCTGAGCGGATGCGCGTGAGAGTCCTAAGTCCCTAGGCGCGTTGGTGCCGATGATTGATCGTGGTGGCATGACTCGCCTCGGGGGGCGCGGGTTAGCGCTCATCATCGCCCTTTTCTGTTTCGCGTTCGGCCTTGCCGCGCCCGCGTTCGCGGCCGCGCCGACGATCACGTCGTTCACGCCCACGTCGGGTCCGTTGCACACGACCGTCACGATCACCGGCACGAATTTCACCAGCCCGGCGACAGTCAAGTTCAACGGCGTCGCCTCGTACACGGTGGTGGTGAAGTCCGCGACCACGATCACCGCGGTGACGCCGCCGCTCGTGTCGACCGGCAAGGTCAGCGTGACCACCAGCGGCGGGACCGCCACCAGCAGCGGTGTCTTCACCGTCACCCCGGGCATCTCCTCGACTCCCACCGTCGGCCCGCCCGGCACCGCCGTCAACGCCCAGTTCTCCGGCTTTGCCGCCTACGAAGCAGTCGACGTCTACGTCGACGCCACCGATCTGCAACTGATCTCGGCCACCCGCACCGGCACCGGCCACGTCACCGTGACCATCCCCAACTCCGCAACCCCCGGCACCCACTACGTCACCGCAGTCGGGCGCCATTCCGGCTACAGCGCCCAAGCCGCCTTCACCGTGCGAACCGACTGGGCGCAGTACGGCTTCGACGCCAGCCACGCCAACACCAACCCCGTCGAGGCGACTCTCGGCGCGGGCAACGTCAGGAAACTGGCCCAGGTGTGGCGCAGCAACGTGGCCACCCAGACAAACAACTACGATCAGGAAGCCGTTGTCGCCGGCGGAATCGTCTATTCGGTCAATGACAACGGCGTGGTCGCGACCTCGGAGAGCACCGGCGCCCCGGTGTGGAGCCAGGTCCTCGGGCAGGTGGCGGCCACTCCTGCGGTGTCTGGCTCGACACTTCTGTTCGGCACCACGGCAGGCCACCTGATCGCCCTGAACGCGGCCACCGGCGCGGTGAAATACAACGTCACTCTCAGCAACGGCTCGCTCTACCTGCCCATCACTGTGGTCGGCTCAGTGGCCTATACCGAGGTCGACACGTCGGACGGCACGCCCGGGTCGATCGACGCCTTCGACGTGACGACCGGCGCGCAGAAGTGGAGCTACTCGATCAGCAGCTACTGCTTCGGCGCCTCGGTGTCGAACGGCGTTCTGTACACCACGTGCAACAACGAGCACCTCTACGCGCTGAACACCAGCGATGGAACGCTGCTGTTCGACGACGACGCCACCACCTACGAGCACGAGGGCACCCCAGTCGTCGCCAACGGCCTGGTCATCTGCGCCGGCTTCGACACGAACAACGACACCAGTGTGGTGCTGGCCTACGACGCTGCGGACGGAAGCCTCAGGTGGGTGCAATCCACGCCCCTGGACCTCATCCCCTTCACCACGTTCACCGTCGCCGACGACGAAGTGTTCGTTCGCGCCGAGAACGACAGCGCCAGCACCTATCAGATTGCCGCGTTCCAGACGGCCGATGGCACCCCGCTGTGGACGGTCCCGGCGGCCACGCCGCAATACTTCCCGATGACAGCAGCCAATGGACTGCTCTACGTGCCCTCCTACACCAGCACCAGGGTGCTGGACGTGGAGACAGGCAGCAGGGTGACCACCGTGAGCGGCGGCCAATTCGCGACCATCACCGACGCCGGACTGATCGACGCCGTCAACGGGACGGCATTGATGCGCTTCGCGTTGCCGACATCCGCTTATCCGACCGTCCAGCGACCGACGGCAGCAACGCTGCACCCGAACCACACGTTGCGGACGACTGCCTGATCGCTCGCGCCATCGACCACGGGGCCGCAGCGGGGTCAGCGGTCGAGGGAGGCGATCAGCTTCAGCAGCACCTGGGCGTCTTGTCCTTTCAGCCCGCTGAGCAGCTGGTTCGCCAGCCCGGCGTAGGTGCGGATCGGGCTGAGGTAATAGCGGCCCGCCGTCTTCGTCACGTCCAACCCGAGGTTGGAGACACCGGCGAACACGTCGTCGAGAGCCGTCAGCTGGGCGGGCGTCAGCGGGCGCGGCGACGCCTGGGCGAGCGACTTGATCGTGTCCGGCGCGCATTCCTTCGTCGTCCGGCCCTCAGCCTTGAGCGTGAAGCACGACCCCGCCACGGACACCGATTCCTCGTGCCCGCCCTCGGCCACCGTCACCGACTTGAGCGTCACCCGTGCGCCGTCGGACGTGGGCGTGTCCGCCAGCTGCAGATCCTTGAGCTGGACGTTCGCCGGCTTGTAGCGGCCGTGTTCGACGACGAGCTTGCCGTAGTCGTGCAGCACGCCGAGCTCGTCGGGCGAGGTCAGCTCGATCGCCCGTTCGACGTCGCCGTGCAGCAGGGCGGTGATGGCCGAGCGGACCGCGTCGTCCGGCGACGACGCGCCGAGGTTCGGGATCCGGTCGGCAGGCGCCGGGGCCTGCAGCCCGGCCTCGGTGGCGGCGTTGTCGGCGATCGTGTACAGCACGCTGGGGTACCAGCCGCCGCCGGACTTCTGCGCGGCGATGCGGATCGGCTTGCCGCTCTGCTTGACCTGCTTGGCGATGTCGATCGTGGTCGTCTGGGCCGCAGACGTCGCAGACGTCGCGGGCGCGTGGATCGCCCTCTCGAAGTCGGCGGTGAGCGGCAGCCTGGCCGCCGCCGCGCCGATGGTCAGCGTGCCGCCGGTCAGCTCGACGATCTGCACGTGGTCGTTGATGGTGATCGTCTTGCCGGCGAAGGTCACGTCGCTGGCTTTGAAGGTCAGCCCGCTGACGTGGCCGAGATTCGCGTCGGGCTTCAGCACGTCGTTGCGCTTCAGCGAGTCGAACGTCGACAGCAACGGCTTGCTGATGGCCACTCGCTCGCTCGGCGCGAGGTCGTTGAGGGCGCCCGCCAGATCGGCGTTGCCGAGATCGGCCAGCAGGCCGGTCACCGCCCTCTGCGGGCTGGCCGCGCCGCCGCCGGCGCTGCTCGACGACACCGCGGCGTAGGTGGCGACCCCGCCGCCGATCACCACGACGGCGGCCGCGGTCGCGGCGATCAGCCGGCCGTGACTGCGTGCCGGCGGCGGCTGCAACGACTCGAAGCCGGGCGGCAGGGCGGTCCACTCGCCGGCCGGCGACGCGGGCTGCGCTTCGTGGCGGGCCGGCGTCGGCCACTCGACGCCGGAGCCCTGGTCGGGCGTCCAAGAAGGGTCGGGTGGGGTGGTCATCGGGTCCTCCGGTGGCTGTGGCGGTGCGCGACGAGGCAGGAAACGGCGGCGCCGAGGGTGAGAGCCGCGCCGATCAAGGTGGTCAGCGGTCCGGCGCTCGCCGCATGCACGACGCCGCCCGTCGCCCGTAGCAGCGTGGCGAGCGAGATCACTGCGCTCGCGGCGGCCGGCACGATCGCAATCGCCGCTCCGAGCGACACCCGCCCCACCAACACGGCCGCGGCCGCCAGCGCGCAGACGAACCCGACGAACGGCCAAGCGGACAGCGCGGCGCCGCTCGCGCCGTGGAGCTGCAGCAACTCTCGCAGCAACCCGTCGGCGGCATAGCTGTTGCGGCTGACCCGCCCGGACTGGAGCCACGGAAGGAAGCTGCCGATCACGATTGCGGCAAGACCGAGACCGAGGCTGAGTCCGAGACCGAGGCTGAGTCCGGAGCTGCGGCGGATCGGGGCGGCCTGACGAGGCCGGTCCAGGTGGGTCGCAGTCGACGGCACCGGATGTGATCGAGCGCCGCGAACGGGCGCGGCCAGCACTTTTTCCGTCACCGGCAAACCCCTCCCACAGTGGGCCCCACCCAACTACCGGCCCTCGTCCAACCGCCAATTTATCCTGAACTCACTTACTCGCCTATTCGCGGGTGGTAGCACCTGTCGGCCTAGCTTCGTCAGGACCGACGAGCGGCCGCGGCGGGCTGCTGGCTAGCCGCCGCCGGATCGAGGCCGCGGTCGCGAGTGCGGCTGGGGTCGCGAGTGCGGCTGGGGTCCGGAGTGTGGCTGGGGTCCGGAGTGCGGCTGGCTGTCTGGCCGGGGCGTGGGCTGGGCGGGCGGCTGCTGCCCGGCGGGCGGCCGCGGTCGAGGTGGCGGGCTGGGCTGCGGCCGAGGGGTTACCTCGGCCGGGACGGCTTTGTTCAACGCGCCGCGCACCGACGTGGACAGCCCGTAGATCACGTGCTCGCCGCCGTCCAACATGCTCACGACCGAGTGCGGCTGGTTGTGTTCCCAGTACGAATGCACGGCTTCGATCTTGGCGCGCTCGATCGCCAGCTCCACCGGCGAGTCTGCGTCGCCGCCGATGAACAACAGCCGACGCTCGGTCACCGCCGCGGCGCCGCGCAGCAGCGGCGGACTTGGCGCCGTCCGCGGGTCCGCGAACGACGCGTCGCCCCACTTGATCACGGACTCGTGCGGGTCGAGCCGTCGCTCGATCTCCCTGATCGCCTGTCCCGGTGTCATTCCAGACCCACGCCTCGCCCTCCGCGAATGCGGCAGCGTACAACGGCAAGCACGCCCTACGCAGATACGGGTGCGTGCGCGCGAGCCGCGTCAGCCGATCGCGGACTCGAGGGCGCCGCGCACCGATGTGGACAAGCCGAAGAACACGTACTCGCCGTCGCCGGTGACCGTGACGATGGAGTAGGCAGGCGACCGTTCCCAGTAGGAGTGCACCGACTCGATGTCCGGGCGCTTGATCGACACGAGCACGGCGTCCGGCTCGTCTCCGCCGGAGAAGATCAGCCGGTCCTCGGTCACCGCCGCGGCGCCGCGCAGCGGATTGCGGTCGCGGCGGCCGGCCTGCCGATCACCCAAGGAGGCCTCACCCCAACGGCGCACCGTCTCGCCGTCGTGCAACTGGTCCTGGACTCGACGAATCGCCTGTCCTGGTGTCATCAAGGCACCGCCCCACTCGACGCAGATATGATTAGTGTTAAGTCTACCCAGATTCGTCAGCTGCTGTGCACTACGCGACGGTCCAGGTGTCGGCGCCGTTGAGCAGTGTCTGCAGCGCGTCGTCGCCAGCTGGTTTCGCAGCCGCCGCCTCGTCCAGCTGATCGTTCATGAGCGTGTCGTAGACCGGCCGTTGCACGTCGCGGAACACGCCCATCGGCGCGTAGCGGCTGTCCATGTTCTGGATGCGGGACAGCGCGAACGCGTAGCTCGGATCGGTGCGGTGGGCGTCGTGCACCACCACGCGGGGGTCGTCGGCGGCGACGTCCTCGGCCACGGCCAGCGCGCCGAACTCGTCGCGGACGATCGCCTTCGAGCCAACGCCGTCCGCGCTGCCAGCGGCGGGCGTCCCGAAACGCAACGGTTGGCCGTGCTCCATCCGGATGGTCCAGTCGTCGCGGGTCTCGGCGTCTTTGAGGACGTCGAAGGCGCCGTCGTTGAAGATGTTGCAGTTCTGGTAGATCTCGACGAGCGCGGTGCCCTGGTGGTCGGCGGCCGCGCGCAGCACCGACTGCAGGTGCTTGCGGTCGGAGTCCAGGGTGCGGCCGACGAAGGTGGCCTCCGCGCCGAGCGCCACGGACACCGGGTTGAACGGCGCGTCGATCGAGCCCATCGGCGAGGACTTGGTGATCTTGCCGAGTTCCGAGACGGGGGAGTACTGGCCTTTCGTCAAGCCGTAGATCCGGTTGTTGAACAGCAGGATCTTCAGATTGACGTTGCGGCGCAGCGCGTGGATGAGGTGGTTGCCGCCGATGCTCAGCGCGTCGCCGTCGCCGGTGACGACCCAGACGGACAGGTCCTTGCGGGAGGTCGACAGGCCAGTGGCGATCGCCGGCGCGCGGCCGTGGATCGAGTGCATGCCGAAGGTGTTCATGTAGTACGGGAACCGGCTGGAGCAGCCGATCCCGGAGATGAACACGATGTTCTCCCGCGGCACGCCGAGTTCGGGCATGAACCCCTGGACGGCGGCGAGGATCGCGTAGTCCCCGCAGCCGGGGCACCAGCGGACCTCCTGGTCAGTCTTGAAGTCCTTCGGCTTGAGTCCGAGTTCAGTCATGTCCGATCACTCTCCATGTCCGATAACGCCCGAGAGCATGTCGGCGAGCTCGTCTGCCTTGAACGGCAGCCCGCGCACCTGGGTGACCGACAGGATGTCGATGAGGTACTTGGCACGCAACAGCGTCGCCAGCTGGCCGAGGTTCATCTCCGGCACCACGACCTTGTCGTAACCCGCCAGGATCTCGCCCAGGTCGTTCGGGAACGGGTTGAGGTGCCGCAGGTGCGCCTGCGCGATCGAGGCGCCGGTCGCGCGGACCTGGCGGCAGGCCGCGCCGATCGGCCCGTACGTCGAGCCCCAGCCGAGCACGAGCACCCGGGCGTCCCCATCCGGGTCGTCGACGCTCATCGGCGGGTAGGAGGCGGCGACGCCGTCGACCTTCGCCTGCCGGGTGCGGACCATGAAGTCGTGGTTGTCCGGGTCGTAGCTGATGTTGCCGGTGCGGTCGGCCTTCTCGATGCCGCCGATCCGGTGCTCGAGGCCGGCCGTGCCCGGCACCGCCCAGGGCCGGGCGAGGGTGTCGGGGTCGCGCAGGTAGGGCAGGTAGACGCCTTCGGCGCCGCCGTTCGTGCCGTCGCCGTTCGGCTCGGTGGCGAACTCGACCCGCAGGTCCGGCAGCGCCTCGACGGCCGGCACCTGCCACGGCTCGGAGCCGTTGGCCAGGTAGCCGTCGGAGAGCAGGAACACCGGCGTGCGGTAGGCCAACGCGATCCGCGCCGCCTCCACCGCGGCGTCGAAGCAGTCGCCCGGGCTTTGCGCGGCCACGATGGGCACGGGCGCCTCGCCGTTGCGGCCGAACATCGCCTGCAGCAGGTCCGACTGCTCGGTCTTCGTCGGCAGGCCGGTCGACGGGCCGCCGCGCTGGATGTCGCAGATGAGCAGCGGCAGCTCGAGGGAGACGGCCAGGCCGATCGTCTCGCCCTTGAGCGCGATCCCCGGCCCGCTGCTCGTCGTGACCGCGAGCGAGCCGCCGAACGCCGCGCCCAACGCCGCGCCGATGCCGGCGATCTCGTCCTCGGCCTGGAAGGTCCGCACGCCGAACCGCTTGTGCTTGGAAAGCTCGTGCAGGATGTCACTTGCCGGGGTGATCGGGTACGCGCCGAGGAACAGCGGCAGCTCGGCGCGCTGTGCGGCGGCGATCAGCCCGTACGCCAACGCCAGGTTCCCGGAGATGTTGCGGTACACGCCGGTTTTCAGCGGCGCCGGCTTCACCTCATAGGAGACCGCGAACGCCTCGGTCGTCTCGCCGAAGTTCCAGCCCGCCTTGAACGCGGTCACGTTCGCCTCGGCGATGTCGGGCTTGCGGGCGAACTTCGTCCGGATGAAGTTGATCGTGCCCTCGGTGGGACGGGAGTACATCCACGACAGCAGGCCGAGGGCGAACATGTTCTTGCTGCGGCCCGCGTCCTTGCGCGAGAGCGCCGAGCCCTCCAACGCGTCCAGGGTGAGCTGGGTGAGGTCGACGGCGTGCACGGTGTAGCCGTCGAGCGCGCCGTCCTCGAGCGGGTTCGACGACCAGCCGACCCGGGCCAGCGCGCGGGTCGTGAAGTCGTGCGTGTCCACGATCAGCGTCGCGCCCTTCGGCACGTCGCCCAAGTTGGCCTTCAACGCCGCCGGGTTCATCGCGACCAGCACGTCCGGACGGTCGCCCGCGGTGAGGATGTCATGGTCGGCGAAGTGCAGCTGGAAGGACGAGACGCCGGCCAGCGTCCCCTGCGGCGCGCGAATCTCGGCCGGGAAGTTGGGGAACGTCGCGAGGTCGTTGCCGAACACCGCGGTCTCCTGGGTGAACCGGTCACCGGTCAGCTGCATGCCGTCGCCAGAGTCGCCGGCGATGCGGATGACCACTCTGTCCAGCTGTTCGACGTTCTTCGCCATGCGGGGTTGAGCCTCCAGCCGTCGAGGTCGCCGCGCACGGATTCCGACTCGGGTGCGGAATTGCCGTCGCAACCTGGCCATATTACGGTCGCTGGCCGCTCCGGTGCCGGTGGCGTGGCTCTCATCGGCCCGCTTTTGCGGGCTTTGCCCGGTTCGTCCTGTGGATTTCGATCGTGAGCGTGTCCCCAACGCCGGGTACACCGTTGTCGAGGGAATAGGTGCTGTTACCGAGGCCCACCGGCGAGCGCAAAGGGAACATGTCATGACGGATCTGGTGTTGCCGGCGTTCGAGATGGACTGTCGCGACTGGCTGGTTGTGAGCCCCACCGAGGCGGGCCTGCCCGACGACGTCGCGGGCGCGCCGCTGCTCGCCGTGCTCAGCACCCTCGTGATTGAGGACGACATTTGCGAGGCCACCGGCGCTTTGACCGTTGGCCTGATCGACGACGACGAGGCTCTCGACGTCCGCCAGGTGGCCCCGGGCGCCGCCGCGCACGAGCTGCTCGACGAGGAGAGCTCGCCGGGCATGCGCCGCTACGTGATGCCCGCCCCTGGCGACCAGAACCTCGCCCTGCTCGCCGAATTCGTGATGGCCCGCGACGCCGACGACGAGCTCGAGCGCCGGGTCGAGGCGCTGATGACGTCGTTCAGGTGGCAGGCCGCGTAGGCGGTTTCGCCCGTCGGTTTTCGATCGGCTCTCAGTCGGCGGTGACCTCGGTCAGCGCGCCGGATGCCACGTCGAACACGAAGCCGCGCACGTCGTCGCGGAATGGCAGCCAAGGGCAGTTGCGCACTGTCCTGATCGACTGCTTCGCGTCGGCGTAGAGGTCGGTGAAGCCGGGCACCCGCCAGCTCGGCGCCACCCCGGATTCCTGCTCGAGTTTGGCGCGGAACTCCCCGTCGTCGAAGCCGTCCATGCCGCACTCGCTGTGGTGGATCACCACGATCTCCCGGGTGCCGAGGGCCCGCTGGCTGATGGCGAGCGAGCGCAGCGCGTCATCGGTCGGGATCCCGCCGGCGTTGCGGAGCAGGTGGGCGTCGCCGATGTCGAGGCCGAGCGCGCCGAACAGGTCCAGGCGGGCGTCCATGCAGGTCAGCACGGCCAACTGGAGCCTGGGCCGGGCCGGCCGGGCGCCCGAGAAGCGCTCGACGTACTGCTGATTCGCATCCACGAGGTGGTCTGTCGCGCTCACCGCGGCATCCTCGCAGACGGCGGGAACGCCCGCGGGGCTGGGAACGCTCGGTCGCTGGGAAGGCTCGGTCGACAGGGAACGCTCGGTCGACAGGGAACGCGGCGCCGCCCGCCAAGCGTTGACCCCACATGCATGGCGTGCAGAACGGCTTGAAGACAGCCGTGCTCTTCGGGGTGCTCGGGGCGCTGTTCGTCGTCGTCGGCTCGGTGCTCTACGGCACAGGGGGCGCAGTCGTCGGGCTGCTGATCGCGGTTGCGATCAACGCGTTCAGCTACTTCAACTCGGACAAGCTCGCGCTGCGCTCGATGGGCGCCCGGCCGGTCAGCGAGGCCGAGCAGCCGGCGATGTACCGGATCGTGCGCGAGCTCGCGACCTCCGCCCGGCAGCCGATGCCGCGGTTGTACGTGTCGCCGACGGCCGCGCCGAACGCCTTCGCCACGGGCCGCTCGCCGCGGCACGCCGCCGTCTGCGCCACCGACGGGATTTTGCAGATCCTGTCCGAGCGGGAACTGCGCGCGGTCCTCGGCCACGAGCTCAGCCACGTCTACAACCGCGACATCCTGATCTCTTCGGTCGCCGGCTGCCTGGCCGCCGGCATCACGATGCTCGCGAACTTCGCGATGTTCTTCGGCGGCGGCGGCAACGATCGCGACCGCAACCCGTTCGCCGCGCTGCTCATGGTCTTCCTCGGCCCGCTGGCGGCCGGCCTGATCCAGCTGTCGATCAGCCGCTCGCGCGAGTACCAGGCCGACGAGTCGGGCGCGCGGCTGTCCGCCGACCCGCTCGCCCTAGCCTCGGCGCTGCGCAAGCTCGAGGCCGGCACCAACCGGGTCAGCCTGCGCAAGACGCCCCGGCTGCAGACCACCAGCCATCTCATGATCGCGAATCCGTTCGGCAGCAGCGTCCGCTCGCTGTTCTCGACGCACCCGCCGATGGCCGCGCGCATCGCGCGGCTGGAGGAGATGGCGCGCACCGACCCCCGCTACCTGCGCTGAGCCGGCGCCGCGCAGCGGTCAGGATTTGCGCCGGCGAGCGGCGCCGACCCGGGGCCGGCCGGGTTTCACCGCGAGGAACACCCCGACGAGGATGTAGGCGGCGGCGAAGACGTACATCCACGGCGACGCCTGCGCCTCGTGGGCGAGATAGAGCATCAGCAGGCCGAGCACGATCAGCAGCGCGCTGGTGAACACCGCCCGCGGCGGATAACCCTGCGCGGCGCGCCTGGCCGAGCGGCGGCTCAGCGCGAGCCCAGTGCCCGGCTCGTCGTCAGATTCTTCGGCATCGGCCGTCCACCGCCACCGGCGCACGAGCTTCCCGGAGCGCTCGACCTCGAATCCCGGCACGCTGCCAGCTTGCCAGCCCGAGCGCCGGCCTACCCCGCCCGCCCGTTTTTCGCTCCCGCGCCCGCGCACTTTCGCTTCTCCTGGTTGCGTGGTGCTCATTTTCGGGCCCGATTTCGACGTCACGGAACCAGGAGAAGCGGAGGGCGGAGAGCGGAGGGCTGCGGGCGGCGGGGCGACCGCGCGACCGCGCTGCCGTGTCTTGTCGTGTCCTCAGGCTGCGGCGAAACGGGGGCGGTTGAGCGCCCGGTGCACTCGCCCGGCCACCTCGTGTGGCGCGCCGCGGACCTCTTGCCAGCTGACCCGAACGACCGTCCAGCCCGCCTGTTCCAACGCCTCCTGCCGGCGCTTCTCTGCGGTCAGCGCCTGTCCGGACTGGTACTTCAGCTCGCCGTCCGCCTCGACGACGACCCGCTGGCGGCGGTACAGGAGGTCGACGCGGAAGTCGCCACGCCCCGTCTGCAGCACGACCTGCAGCTCGGGCGTCGGCAGGCCGGCGTTCACCAGGCACAGTCGGGTGAGCGACTCGAGCGGGGACTCCGCGAGCGGCGAGGCCAGCTCCAATGCCCGTTCGGCGCTCTTGATCCCGGGACGCCGCGCGAGCTCGAAACGCGTTGCGAGCAGGGCGTCGCGGGTCGTCAGCCCGTCGTTGAGCGCGGCGTCGGCCGCGATCAGCCCCGCAGCCACCCCGCCGTTGCGCGCGACGTCGATCACCGTCCGCTCCAGCGTCATCACCGGCGCGCCGAACCAACCGGTCACGTGGTCCGCCCGGATGCCGACGCCGCGCACGATTGCCGTCGACGAGCTGACCGAGCGGGCGATCTCGATCGCGGTCAGCGTCGGGCACCGGGGTGTCCCGAGCGTCGGCAGCCCGTACATGGCCACGGCGGACTCGTGGCTGACGAACGTGTCCGGCCGGACGAGCGAGGCGGCCGTGGCGTGGATCTGGACGGCGTGTCCGTGCGGGACGAAGGCGCTGCCACCGGGCCGCGGCTTCGGGCCGAACCTCGGCGTGCGCGGAGGCGTCGGCGCCAGCGGCGACAGGACGCCACGACGAGGCTGCGTCCAGAGCCGCTTGCGGAGAAGCGTGCGGTATCGACCCGGCGTGACACCGGCGGCTCGGGCTTGCGCCGTGGTCAGCACGAAGCCCTGCCGAAGCGCCACCTCGACGGCCACCGCGAGTTCGGCGCCGCCCGCCGCCCGGCGTAGGTCCGCCGCCGCCTGCAGCCATAAAGCCTGCCGCAGCCGGGGCTCGCCGAGCCTGCTGACGCCTGGCTCGCTCACCTCGACGAGGTGGTCGAGGTAGTCCTCGACGTCCGGTTCCACGTGCAGCGCCACGTCGCAAACGCTAGGCCGCCGGCGCGCGCGTCGTCAGTGCCTGTGGATAGCCCGGCCGCCATCTCGCCGAGTCCGGACGTGCGCCCGGCACTTTCGCTTCTCCTGGTTGCGTGCTGCTCATTTTCGGGCCAAATTTCGACGTCACGCAACCAGGAGAAGCGAAACTACGGGGTGAGCGCCGCGTAGAACGAGGTTGGCAGGTCGAGGTGGTGCTCGGGGCCCCGCTCGAGGGCGATCACGGTGAACCGATCTCGGCGGGTCGTCCGCAGACCGACGGACGCGACGCTGTCCAGCGGGATGGACAGGAACGACTCGTCATCGCCCGCCGAACCGGCGAACAGCACCCGCTCGCGGGTCAGCGCGGCAGCGCCGGCCAGCGACTCCGCCGCCCGGCCGCGCGCGTCCTGCTTGCGAAGCCGCGCCGCGGACCAGGTGACCACGTTTTCGTTCACGTCGAGCTGCTGCGTGATCTTGGCGAAAGCCGCTGCTGGAGTCATGACGCCTTTCCCCCGTTCGAAGAATCAATGAAACGATCGCCCGCGCAGCTCCATCGTCGCGCCTGTCCGCGATGAGCAGGCTAAGAGCGGGCCGTGACGTTCGACTCGGCTCAGCGGTAGTTGGTGAATTGCAGCGGCACCTCGAGGTCCGCGCCCTTGAGCAGCGCGATGACCTCCTGCAACTGGTCCTTCTTCTTGCCCGAGACCCGCAGCTGATCGCCCTGGATCTGCGCCTGCACGCCTTTCGGGCCCTCGTCGCGGATCAGTTTGGCGATCGAGCGGGCATGGTCGGAATCGATGCCCTGGCGCAGCGTCGCGGCGATGACGTACTGCTTGCCCGACGCCTTGGGCTCCCCGGCGTCGAGCGCCTTCATCGAGATCGAGCGTTTGACCAGCTTCTCCTTCAGGACGTCGAGCGCGGCCTTGGCGCGTTCCTCGGTGTCCGCCTTGACGGTGATGCCGAGCTCGCCGGACCACTCGACCGACGCGTTCACGCCGCGAAAGTCGAAGCGCTGCGCGAGCTCTTTTGCCGCCTGGTTCAGCGCGTTGTCGACCTCTTGCCGGTCGATCTTGCTGACGATGTCGAACGATGGGTCTGCCATTGCTTGTCCTTTCCGGTGCCGCGGCGCCCGCTCGGCGGCGGCCGGCGGATCGCGCGGCGAACCGCCTGCGGAGGCTCCGGTAAGCTTTCGTCCCGTCCGCCGGAGCGATCCGGCGCACGGCGGGTTGCCCGAGTGGTCAAAGGGAGCGGTCTGTAAAACCGCCGGCTCAGCCTACGTTGGTTCAAACCCAACACCCGCCACCGACCTCGGCAAGACCGGACCTGACCCGGACCTCGTCGGCTCCCGGGCTACGACGCCGTGAACTTGCCGGTCGCCAACAGCTTCTGCTGCAGATACGGCTCCAGCGATCGCGAGTACGTGTCGGTCAGGTGGTGCGTGTCGCGGTAGACGATGATGTTCCCGACCACGGCCGAGCACGTGGCGGCGCTGCAGATGAGCGTGTTCATATCGATGATGCTGGCGCCGGGCGTTTGCTGGACCGCCTTCTGGATCGCCGTGTTCGGATAGATCGCCTCAGCCGCCGGCACCGAGCAGGATGCGACGGTGTTCCCGTGCTTGGCCAGGCAGGTCGGGATGTCCTTGTGCATCTCCGGGGTCTCCCGAATGCCGACGACGCGAATGCCCGCTTTCGTCAGGCGGTTCCAGTAGTCGGCCATGCCCGCGCCTATCGCCGACCGCGTCTGCGCGCTGTTTTTCGGGTGGGAGGGGATGCCGTTTGCCGGGCGGTCGGTGGCGATGACGACGTCCGGCTTGAGCGTCTTGGTCAGGTAGTCGAGGACGCGGCGGCCCCAATCGGCGCACACGGTGTAGGGCTTCGTGTGTCCGGTCTGCGTCACCATCGTCGACGTCCAGGGGCACGAGCTGTGCGTGACGACCACCAGCTTCCAGTGCTTGCGCTTCGCGATGTCCGCGAGCGGGGACGACCACTCGCCGGCGACGGAGTCACCCACCAGCGCGACCGTCTGAACGGGGGCCGTCGTGTCGCCGAAGACGCACGTCTTCATGGTCACTGCGTTGTATTTGGCCTGGCAGCGGTCGTTCGAGGCGACCTCGTAGTCGGTGGCCGCGGCCGCGATCGGAGGCGCCAGGGACGCGTGCGCGGGCGGGCTCGCACTCCTGGGGGCGACGGCTCCGGCACTCGTCGTGAGGGCCCCGGCGCCGGGATGCTGGCTGTCGCTGACCGCCGTGTACGGGGCCGGCCGGTCGGCGATCCACAACGAAGCGAGCGCGACCGGGACGATCGCGGCCGTCACCGTCGCAAGCGAGCGCCACGGCCGACCCGCGATGAAGGACGAGAGGCGGACCCGGTCTTCGACGAAGACCTTCGTCAGCCATGCCAGGACGACCGAGGCCGCGAAGATGGCGGGTCCGTCCAGCGCCCCGATCGAAGCGCCGGAGTAGGTCTTCCAGAACACGATCAACGGCCAGTGCCAGAGGTACAGCGAGTAGGAGATGTCGCCGAGGAACACGGCGGGGCGCACGGAGGCTGCCTTCGCCGTCCCCAGCCGTGCGCGCGCGGAACCGCACGCGAGCACCAGCGTCGAGCCGGCCACGGGCAGCAGAGCCAGGTGGCCGGGGAAGGCGGACGAGTCGTTCAAAAAGAATGCGGACCACACGATGAGCGCAAGTCCGAGCCAGGACAGCGGGCCGAGGCGGGTGAGCAGGCTGCTGACCCGGCCGCTGAGCAGTGCCAGCAGGCCGCCGCAGGCGAGTTCCCAGATGCGCGTGGGCGTGACGAAGTACGCCGCGGCCGCGTCCACTCTCGTCTCGTGCACCGAGTACCAGAACGAGGCGCCGATGACGGCCGTCGCCAGTGCCGCCATGGTGACGCGCGCCCGAGAGGCGTAGCGCTGATCGCGGCCTGACGCGCCGAGGCGCGCGACCAGGCCGGACACGAGGAACAGCGCAGGCCAGACGAGGTAGAACTGCTCCTCGACCGACAAGGACCAGAAATGCTGGACCGGCGTCGGCGCATTGCTCGACGTCAGATAGTCGACCGCGTTGCGCGCGAGTTCCCAGTTCTGGAAGTACAGCGCGCTCGCTCGCACCTGCGTCGCGGTGTCCGGCAACTGCGTCACCGGCAACACCACTCGCGCCGTGAGCCACGTGACCGCGAGCACCAACGCCGCGGCGGGCATCAGCCGCCGCGCTCGGCGACCGTAGAAGTCGACCAGCCTGACTCGTCGTTCCCGGTGCTGGACGTTCGCCAGGTGCCCGGTGATGAGAAAGCCGGAGATGACGAAGAAGACGTCCACTCCGACGTATCCGCCCGGCAGCAACCGGGGATACAGGTGGTAGACCACGACCATCATCACGGCCAGCGCGCGCAGACCTTGGATGTCCGGCCGGAATTGTCCGCGGCCGAGGGTGAGCGCGGATCGAGCCGCGTCGGCGCTGCTCTCCCGGCGCTCCGGCTCGCCAGTCGCAGCGGGTCGCCGTCTGCGGACGGAATGTCGGCCCGCGTCCAACCTCTACGACTCCTTCGCCCTCACCTCGCGCACGAGGGTGAGGGCTGTCGCCGCTCGCCCGCGAAGTTCCTCGACCGAGCTAATCGATTGCCGAAAGCGTACGCGCCGGTGATCGGGTCCCCGGCTGTCCGCCTGCGCGGCGTGCTGTCCGAAGCGGCCGCGACGAAGCCAGCGACAAGGGCGGTCGCTGCCGCCAGAATTGATAAGAATGCCCAGTTCGAGGTGCACGCTAACGCCGCGGATGTTAACCTTTTGTGTGATAGTCGGGTCCGGGGGGGCTCGCTCAGAGGTCTTGGGGGTGGGTGGCCGTGCCGGCTGCCTGGAATATGTCTGCGAACGTGTCGCCGTTCGCCACGCGGTCGGCTCGCCGGTGGATCGCGCTTGTCGCCGTCCTGGCAGCGATCGCCGCGTTCGTCTCGGCGCTCGCCCAGCCGGCGCGGGCGGCCGCGGCGACCGGCCCTGGCCCGATTCAGCAGCCGTCTGCCTCGAACGTGACCGCGGACGCGTTGCCGACGGTGCAGATGGACGGCGTGGCCTGGACGCAGGTGATCGTCGGGAACACCGTCTACGTGGGCGGCAAGTTCGCCAACGCTCGTCCGTACGGCAGCGCGGCCGGCACGAACCAGACGCCGCGCACAGACATGCTCGCCTACGACCTGACGACCGGGAACCTGATCACGGCCTTCAACCCGCTGCTCAACGGCCAGGTGACGGCCGTCGCGGCGTCCGCGGACGGCAAGACGATCTACATCGGCGGCGACTTCACCACCGTCAACGGCAAGACGCACAGCCACATCGCGGCGCTCGACGCGACGACCGGCGCACCGATCAGCACGTTCACCGCCAACGCGAGCACGACGGTGAAGTCGCTCATCGCGACGCCCACGGCGCTCTATGCCGGCGGCGCCTTCACGACCGCCAACGGCGTCGCGCGCAGCCGACTGGCGGCCTACACGCCGGCCGGCGGGCTCACCGCGTGGGCGCCGAGCGCCGACTACACCGTCAACGCGATGACGTTGACGCCGGACAAGTCGAAGGTCGTCGTGGGTGGCGCGTTCGACGACCTCAACGGTGTGGAGTCCTTCGGGATCGGGGCGGTCGACGCGGCCAGCGGCGCGTCTGTGCCGTGGGCGGTGAACCAGACGCTGCGCGATTACGGCTCGAATTCGGCGATTGAGAGCCTGTCCGCGGACGCGAACGCCGTGTACGGCTCGGGCTACAACTACGGCGGCAAGGACACCCGGGCCTATGAGGGCGCGTGGTCGGCCAACCCCGCTGACGGCTCGCTGAATTGGCTGGAGGACTGCCACGGCGACACCTATGGCGTCTTCGGCGTCAACAACATCGTCTACACCGTCAGCCACGCGCACTTCTGCGCGAACGACGGCGGCTGGCCGGTCTACGACCCGTGGCAGTACCGGCACTCGGTGGCATTCACCGCGAACGCGACCGGCACCTTGCTGCCCAACTCGATGGCCGGCAACTACAACGACTTCGCCGGCCAGCCCGCGCCGTCGATCATCAACTGGTTCCCCGATTTCACCAACGGCACAGTCACCGGGCAGAGCCAGGCGGCGTGGACGATCACTGGCAACTCGAATTACATCGTCGAGGGCGGCGAGTTCCCCACGGTCAACAACTCGCCGCAGGCCGGGTTGGTGCGTTTCGCCGTGCGCGGCGCAGCGGGCAACCCCGGCAAGCAGGGCCCGATGCTGACCGGCACGAGCTTCCAGCCCAACCTGAACCCGGTGTCCGGCAGCGTCGTCGGAGTCACGTTCGGCGCCAACTGGGATCGCGACGACAAGACGCTGACCTACACGCTGACCCGCAACGGCCAGCAGATCTGGACGTCGGCGCAGGATTCCGAGTGGTGGAGCCTGCCCACGCTGTCCTACACCGACAGCGGCCTCACCGCCGGCAACTCGTATACCTATCAGCTGACCGCGACTGACCCGAACGGCAACTCCGTCACCGGCGCCGCCGCGACGGTGACCACGCCCGGCGGTACGGCGGCCAGCGGCACGGCGTACGACCAGAAGGTGCTGGCCGACGGCGCGTCCAGCTACTGGACGCTGGGCGAGGCGTCCGGGTCGACCGCGGCCTCCAGCGTCGGCACGAACCCGTTGACCCTCGGTTCCGGGGTGACCCGCGGGGTGGCCGGCCCGGTGTCCGGCGAGACGGCGTCGGCCTTCAACGGCACCTCCACCGGCTTCGGCGCCACGAAGACCGCGGTCGCCGCGCCGAACACGTTCACGATCTCGGCCTGGGTGAAGACGACGTCGACCTCCGGCGGCAAGCTGTTCAGCTTCGGCGACGCCGCGACCGGCTCGTCGTCCAAGGCCGACCGCCAGCTCTACCTGGACAACGCCGGGCACGCCTACTTCGGGGTGTACTCCGGGGGCAAGGCCGTGACGGTGAACTCGAGCGCCGCCGTGAACGACGGCACGTGGCACCTGCTCACCGGCTCGCTCGGCAGCGGCGGGCTCACGCTCTACGTCGACGGGGTCAAGGCGGGCTCCAGCACCGGCGCGACCAGCGGTCAGACGAACACCGGCTACTGGCGGGTCGGCGGCGACTCCATCTCCTCGTCCTGGCCCGGATCGCCGACCAGCAAGTACCTCAACGCCGCGATCGGCGACGTCGCGGTCTTCCCGACGGTGCTCGGCGCGTCCACCGTCTCGGCCGAGTACGCCGCGGCGTCGTCAACCACCCCGCCCGGCGGCGGTGGCGGCACGCCGCCGGCGAACAACGGCACCGGGTACGACCAGAAGGTGCTGGCTGACGGCGCGTCCAGCTACTGGACCCTGGGCGAGGCGTCTGGGACGACCTCTGCCTCCAGCGTCGGGACCAACCCGCTCGTGGTGGGCGCCGGCGTCACCCGCGGCGTGGCCGGCCCGGTGTCCGGCGAGACAGCGTCGGGGTTCAACGGGACCTCGACCGGCTCCGGATCGACGCAGACGGCCATCGCCGGGCCGAACACGTTCACCTACTCGGCGTGGGTCAACACGACGTCGACCACCGGGGGCAAGATCCTCGGCTTCGGCAGCGCGACCACCGGATCCTCGGCGCAGAACGACCGCTCGCTCTACCTGGACAACGCCGGCCACGTGTATTTCGGCGTGTACTCCGGCGGCAAGGCGGTCACGGTGAGCTCGACCTCCACGGTGAACAACGGCGCGTGGCACCTGGTGGCCGCGTCGCTGGGCACCGGCGGCCTCGTCCTGTACGTCGACGGGGCCCAGGTCGCGTCGAGCACGGCTGCGACCAAGGGGCAGGCCTACGACGGCTACTGGCGGGTCGGCGGCGACAACATCTCGGCCTCGTGGGCGGGGGCGCCGACGAGCAAGTACCTGAAGGGCAGCATCGGCGACGTCGCGATCTTCCCGGTGGTCCTCAGCGCCTCGACCGTCGCTGCCGAGTACGCCGCCGCCTGAGCCACGGCCCGTCGCGACAGTGGTCAGTTTCGCGGGTCGGTGGTCGTGATTGGGCGACCACTGACCGCGCGAACTGACCACTGACGCACGAAACCGGCGAGGTCAGCCGGAGACGGCGGCCTTCTCTGGCGACAGCGCGCGGGACAGGAACTCGGTCAGCGCCCGCAGCAGCCGCAGCTTCGACTCGACCCGCCGGTACTCGTGGCCCTCGCCGGCCAGCTCGAGGTACTCGACGTCGCGGCCGAGCTCGCGCAGCCGGTCGACGATCTGCACGGCCTCGTTGCGCGGCACGTTGGTATCCAGCTCGCCGTGCACGACCAGCAGCGGCGAGTGGATGCGCTCGGCGGCGCCCAGCGGCGAGATCTCGGCCAGCAGCGCGGCGTCGCGGCGCGGGTCGCCGTACTTCGACACCGCCGCCGCCGCGATCCACGGCTCGGTGTCGCGATAGAACGTCAGCAGATCGGACATGCCGCAGATGTCGACGCCCGCGGCGAACAGCTGCCCGTGGTGCTCCAGCGCCATCAGCGTGGCGTAGCCGCCGTATGACCGCCCAGTCACCGCGACCCGGGCCGGGTCGGCCCAGCCGTGCGCGTCGAGCAGCCACGCCGACTGCGCGATGTCCCGGATCGCGTCGAGGCGCCCCCAGCGGTCGTCGGCGTGCACGAAGGTGTGCCCGAAGCCGGACGAGCCGCGGATGTTCGGCGCGAAGACCGTGATCCCGGCGGCGGCCAGCACCTGGTGCTGCGGGGTGAACACCGGTCGCTCCTGTGCCTCGGGCCCGCCGTGCAGGCTCAACATCGCCGGCGGCGCGGTCCCCGGCGGCGGCGCCCCCGGCCGGCTGCGCGCCCGGTACAGCCAGCCGGTCAGCGGCAGGCCGTCGTGCGCGTCGTAGCGGATCAGCTCGGGATAGACGAGGTCGCCGCGCGGGGCCAGCGCCGCCTCGGTGACCGGCGTCCAGAGCTGGTCGCGCACCCCGAGGCGCCACAGCCGGCGCGGGCCGACGGGGCTTTCGACGGACAGCACGGCGGCGCTTCCGTCGCGGGCCATCACCACGCCGGCCACCACGTCGCCGGGCAGTCCGGGGCAGGCGTACCGGTCGCCGCTGGCGGTCTCCAGCAGCTCCACCTCGCTGCGGCCGTCGACGTTCCACACCAGCACCAGCCAGCGGCCCGCGGCGTCCGCGTCGGCGAATTCCAGCTCTGCGTCCTGCCGGGCGGCCAGCGCGCCGGCGGCGATCCGCCGGCCGTCGCCGTCGAAGCCGATCGCCAGCAGCTCCCGGCGCGGCCGGCCGGCGTCGGTCACGAGGTAGGCGACCCGCGCGTACTCCGTCCAGCCGGGCGGCGCCGCACGCAGCAGGCCGCTGTCGGTCGAGCCGGTCTGCGGGTAGGGCAGCACGGGATAGTCGGCGTCGACGACGCGGTCGACGAGCCGGCAGAACTGCGCGCCGCGGGTGCCGTCGCGCACCAGCGCGAACCGGCCGTCCGCGGCGAGGTCGAGCATGTGGATCAGCCAGCCGGTCGCGATCAACTCGCGTTCGCCGGTGGCCGGGTCGATCAGCAGGCACTCGTTCGGCGTGCCCGGCTCGTCCGAGCAGATCGTGACGACGAGCCCGTGGCCCAGCCGCGCCCAGGGGCCGAGGATCGCGTGCTGCTCGCCGCCGGCGACCCGGGCCGCGCCGCTGCCGTCCGGGCGCACCACCCACACCTCGGTGCGCACGCCGCCGCCGGTGGCCACCGAGCAGGACAGCCACTGCGCGTCCGGGGACCAGTGCACCGCCAGCACCGGGTCGTCGCTCAGCGGCAGGTGGGTCGCGGCGGCGTCCGGCGAGACGTCGCGCACCCACAGCTGCGGCGCGCCGTTGCGGTCGCCGACGTAGGCGACCCGGCCGCCATCTGGAGTGAGCGTCGGGGCCCAGCAGCCGTAGGCGGCGACGAGGTCGCGCGCGAGCGCCTCGACCGCATTCCACGCCGCGGCCGGTTCGACGACGGGCATGGCTACCCGACGCCGATCTTCTGCAGCCACATCTCCAGCAGCGCCAGCTGCCACAGCGCGTTCGAGCCGAGCGTCGTGCGGGTGCGGTTGGGGTCGGCGAGCAGCGCGTCGACGGCCTCGCGGCGGAACAGCCCGCGGGCCTGCGCCGCCGGGTCGGTCAGCGCGGCGCGGACCCGCTCGAGGTACGGCCCCTCGAGCTGACGGATCGCCGGCACCGGGAAGTAGCCCTTCGTGCGGTCGATGACCTCGTCCGGGACGATGCCGCGCGCGGCGCGCTTCATGACGCCCTTGCCGCCGTCGGCCAGCTTCAGCTCCGGCGGGATCGCCGCCGCCAGCTCGACGAAGTCGTGGTCGAGGAACGGGACGCGCGCCTCGAGGCCGGCGGCCATCGTCATGTTGTCCACGCGCTTGACCGGGTCGTCGACGAGCATGATCTCGGTGTCGTTGCGCAGCGCGGCGTCGAGCGCGGTGTCCGCGCCGGGCCGGCCGAACAGCCCCGAGATCAACTGGTGCGGCGCGCCGGGATCGTCGGCGTCGATCAGCCACTGCGGGTTCAGCAGCGTCGCGAGCTCGCCGAACGGCCGGTCGAAGAACACCTTGGCGTAGGCGTCCACGGCGTCCGCTCGGTCGACGCCGGCCATCGGCGGGTACCAGTCGTAGCCGCCGAGCACCTCGTCCGCGCCCTGCCCGGACTGCACGACCTTCACCGACTTCGCGACGTCCTGGCTGAGCAGGTAGAACGCGACGCAGTCGTGGCTGACCATCGGCTCGCTCATCGCCTCGATGGCGCTGTCGATCGCCGGCAGCAGCCGCTTCGAGTCGATCTTGATGCGTTGGTGGTCGGTGCCGAACCGTTTGGCCACGATGTCCGAGTACTCGAACTCGTCGCCGGACTCCTCGCCCGCGGAGTCGAAGCCGATGCTGAACGTCTTGAGCCCCGTCTGCCCGGCCTCGGCGAGCAGCGCGACCACCAGGCTCGAGTCGATGCCGCCGGACAGCAGCACGCCGACCGGCACGTCGGACACCATCCGCCGTTCGACGGCGGTGCGCAGCGAGTCGATCAGCGCGTCCTGCCATTCGCGTTCGGACCAGCCGGCGCGCTCGGCGGACCGCGCGAACGGCGGATCCCAGTACACGGTGTCGGCGAACGTCCCGTCCGGCTCGACGACCCGGACGGTCGCCGGCGGCAGCTTGCGGACGCCGTTGAGGATCGTCCGCGGCGCCGGCACCACCGAGTGGAACGTCATGTAGTGCGACAGCGCGACCTTGTCGATGCTCGTGTCCACCCCGCCGGCCGCGACCAACGCCGGCAGCGACGACGCGAACCGCAGCCGGTCGGCGGTCTGGTCGAGGTAGAGCGGCTTGATGCCGAGCCGGTCGCGGCCCAGGATCAGCCGCCCGCTCGCCCGCTCGTGGATCGCGAAGGCGAACATGCCCTTGAACTTCTCGACGCAGCGCAGGCCCCACTCGGCGTAGGCCTTGGCGATCACCTCGGTGTCGGCGTGGGAGAAGAACGAGTGCCCGCGGCCGATCAGCTCCTCGCGCAGCGCCTCGTAGTTGTAGATGCAGCCGTTGAAGATCGTCGTCAGGCCGAGCTGCGAGTCGACCATCGGCTGCGCGCCGGCCGCGGACAGGTCAATGATCGCCAGCCGGCGGTGCCCGAGCGCGACCGGGCCGTACGCCCAGAACCCGTCGCCGTCCGGGCCGCGGTGCGCGAGCACCGAACAGGTGCGCTGCAACGCGCCGAGGTCGGCGCTGCGACCGTCGAACCGAATCTCACCCGCCAAACCGCACACCGGCCGACCTCACACCCCTTCTGCGTCGGTGATCTCCCCGTCGATTATCCAGGTGTCCTTCGCCCCGCCGCCGCGCGCCGAATTCACCACCATGCTGCCTGCCGGCGCGACCCGGGTCAGCGCGAGGTCGGCGAGGTGGACCTGGTCGGCGCGGGTGCCGCTGAGGTAGACGAAGGCGCGCAGATCGACATGCCGGGGCTGCAACCGGCCGTCGGCGAAGGTCGGGTGGGTCGACAGCGCCACGACCTCCTGCGCGATCCAGTGTTTCGGCGCGTCCTCGATCGCGCGGCGGCGCTCGTCGATCTCCTGCTTGCTCGCGTCCGGGCCGATCAGCACGTCGCCGCCGCCGTAGCCGTCCACCGGCTTGGTGACGAGCTGGTCGAGCCGGGGCAGGACGGCCTCGAACTCCGCCGGGTTGCCGCACCGGTAGGTCGGGACGGGGGAGAGCAGGGGCCGCTCGTCGAGGTAGTACTGAATGAGGTCGGGCAGCACGCAGTAGAGCGCCTTGTCGTCGGCGACGCCCGCGCCCGGGGCGTTGGCGAGCACGACGGCGCCGTCGTACGCGGCCTCGAGGATGCGCGCGCCGATCATCTCGCCCTGCGTCGTGTGCAGCTCGGCGAGTTCGACGCCGAGCCGCAGGTACAGCACGTCCACCCGGCGTCCGGCGGCGAGGACCTTGCCGCCGGCGACCTCGATCTGGCTGGGCTCGACGAGCAGCAGCCCGGCCTGCGAGGCGATCATCCGATGCTCGTACCAGGCGGAGTTGTCCGCGCCGTCGGACAGCAGCGCGACGACCGGGTCCGGCCGGCTGGTGCACTCGCGCAGGGTGCGGCCGATCAGGCCCAGCGCGGTGCGCGGGTCGCGGACCGCGACGTCGCCGGTCAGCTCGGGCAGCGCCTCGCGCATGAGCCGGCGCACGCCGATCGCGTAGCCGACGCCGGAGGGCACCCGGGTGTTGTCCTCGAGCACCCGCCAGCCGCCGAGCGCGTCGCGGACCAGGTCGAAGCCGATCACCGGGGCGTTGACGACGCCCTTGGGCAGCTTCGCCGCGGCCTCGTTCCAGCCTGGGCTCTCGTGCAGGGTCGCCCAGTCCAGCAGCCCGTCCTCGACGATGCGCGCGGGGCCGTACACGTCGCGCAGGAACAGCTCGATCGCCCGAGCCCGCTGGGTCAGGCCGGCCGCCAGCGTCGCCCACTCGTGGGCCGGCACGATGCGCGGCACGATGTCGACCGGGAACGGTCGCTGCTCGCCGCCGACGCCGTAGGTGAGTCCGTCGGCGAGTGCGTTGTCGCGCAGCAGCTCGACCCGCGCGGCGAGCTCCGCGGCGGCCAGGTCGTCCAACACCGCGAACACCGGCCGGTAGGACGGGTAGGGGATGCCGGACACCGCCAGCGCCTCGTCGTCGGGCGACTCCGGGTAGCCGGCGCTGACCCGGGGGGCCTCGATGTGCGGGCTCGCGTCGCTGCGGGTCTCGGCCAGCGCCGACGCGACGACGTCGGAGATCTTGCCGCGCTCGGCGAAGCGGGCGCGCTGCCGGCTGCTCGACTCGCCGCGGGACAGCAGGCCGATCGTGAGCTCCTGAACGGCGTCCCGGTCGCCGGCGTCGTCGAGGTGGTCGCCGACGCGCTCGACCAGGCCGCGGACGACGTCGGCCGCGGCGACGGCCTGCGGGCGCGACTCCGGGGTGAGCAACTGCCCGGCGAGGCCGCTGCGCGCGGCCCGCCACATTGCCGCGCGGTGCACCGGTTCGGGACGGTGCCGGATCGGCTCGCCGCGCTCGTCGGCGGCCACCGCCTCGGCGACCAGCGCGCGGAACAGCCCGGCGATGAGCACCGCGTCGTCGACGAGCGGGCAGGCGTCGCAGACCCGCAGCTCGACGGTCGGCAGGTGCGCGGACGGCCGGACGTCGAAGTACGCCATCTTGGGGTCGGAGATGATCCCGGCGCCGATCAGGTCGCCGACGAGGCGGTCGTAGTCGGCCGCCGAATCCGGCCGGCCGAAGCCGCCTGCGGTGGGCCAGCGCTGCCACACCATGGTGCGAAAACTGGAGTATCCGGTGTCGGTGCCGTGCCAGTACGGCGAGCTGGCGCTGACCGCGAGCAGGGTGGGCAGATCAGGGGACACGCGCTGCGCTATTCGCACTGCCAGGTCGCGATCGTCCACCCCGACGTGCACCTGCAGGCCGCAGATCAGCTGGTCGTCGACCAGGAAGCGGTAGTCCTGCTGCATCCGGCTGAACCGGCCGAGGGCGGTGAGCTCGAAGTCGCCGACCCGGGACAGCGGCGCGGTGCCGGTGGCGACCAAGCCCAGGCCGGACGCCGCGGCGACGTCTTGGGCGAGGCCGCGCAGCCGGACGATCTCGACGCGCAGATCCTCGAGGGTGTCGCAGACGGGGGTGTTGGTCTCGACGGTGCTGCGCTGCAGCTCGAAGGAGAAGCCGGTGTCCGGCAGGCCGCGCAGCAGCTCCGGGGCGCGCGCGGTGAGCTGTCCAGTGCCGAGGTCGACGACATGCAGCTCTTCCTCGACGCCGAGAGTCCGCACGTCCGGCATCGAGTCAGCCTAGTTCGCCCGAGGTTTCGCTGGTGTATCGCTGACTGGGACGACGACAGCGGGTCAGTTGGGGCGGCGGCGCAGGATGTTGCCGATCATCACGATCGGGTCGAACTTGCGGTCGACGACCCGCTCCTTGAGCGGGATCAGCGCGTTGTCGGTGATCTTGATGTGCTCCGGGCAGACCTCGGTGCAGCACTTGGTGATGTTGCACATCCCCAGCCCGTGCTCGTCCTGCGCGACGTGTTGCCGGTCGAGGGCGTCCAGCGGGTGCATGTCCAGCTCGGCGATCCGCATCAGGAACCGCGGCCCGGCGTAGGACTCCTTGTTGTCCTCGTGGTCGCGGATGACGTGGCAAACGTCCTGGCACAGGAAGCACTCGATGCACTTGCGGAACTCCTGCGAGCGCTGGACGTCCACCTGGCCCATCCGGTACTCGCCCGGCTTGAGCCCGGGCGGCGGCGCGAACGCCGGCACCTCCTGCGCCTTGCGGTAATTGAACGAGACGTCGGTGACGAGGTCTTTCATCACCGGGAACGTCCGCATTGGCGTCACGGTGATCACCTCGGCTTCGGTGAACGTGGACATCCGGGTCATGCACAGCAGCCGCGGCCGGCCATTGATCTCGGCGCTGCACGACCCGCACTTGCCGGCCTTGCAGTTCCAGCGCACCGCGAGATCGCCGGCCTGGGTGGCCTGCAGCCGATGGATGATGTCGAGGACGACCTCGCCCTCGTTGACCTCGACCGTGTAGTCGACGAGCTCGCCGCCCTCGGCGTCGCCGCGCCACACCCGGAAGTGCGCCGCGTAACTGGTCTTGTCGCTGGCCGCCTTGTCCTGCACCCGGCCGACGGCCTCTTCCGCCGAGACCTCGCCCTCGTTCACGGTCGTCATGCGTTCACCTCGGCCACCGGCGCGGGGAGCTCTTCGGTCACGTCGGTGATCTCCTCGCTGGTGAAGTACTTCGACAGCTCGTCGCGCTTGAACAGCTCGAGCAGGTCCGGACGCATCGGCGGCATCGGCTGCTGCACGACGTCGATCGCGTCGCCGGCGTCGTTGAGCGAGCAGAGCAGGTTCACCTTGCGCCACTCGGCCGACATCTTCGGGTAGTCGTCGCGGGTGTGTCCGCCGCGCGACTCCTCCCGGATCAGCGCGGCGCGGGCGATGCACTCGCAGACCTGCAGCATGTTGCGCAGGTCGAGCGCGAGGTGCCACCCCGGGTTGAACCGTCGGGTGCCGGCGGCCGAGACGTGCTTGGCGCGCTCCTTGAGCTTCTCCAGGCGCTCCAGCGCGTCCTCGACCTCGGCCGCCTTGCGGATGATGCCGACGAGGTCGTTCATGCACTGCTGCAGCTCTTCGTGGATCTCATACGCCGTCTCGCCGATGCCGTCGAACGGCGCCAACGCCGCCTGCGACAGCGCCGCCACCTGCTGGTCGGTCACCTTTGGGTACTGGCCGCGCAGCGCTTTGACGTATGCCGAAGCGCCCTCGCCGGAGCGCTTGCCGAACACCAGCAGGTCCGACAGCGAGTTGCCACCCAGCCGGTTCGACCCGTGCATGCCGCCGGCCACCTCGCCGGAGGCGAACAGGCCGGGCACGCCGGTGGCCGCGGCGGTGTCCGCGTCGACCTCGATCCCGCCCATCACGTAGTGGCAGGTCGGCCCGACCTCCATCGGCTCGGCGGTGATGTCGACGTCGGCGAGCTCTTTGAACTGGTGGTGCATCGAGGGCAGCCGGCGCAGGATCTCCTCGCGCGGCAGCCGGGAGGCGATGTCGAGGAACACCCCGCCGTGCGGCGACCCGCGGCCGGCCTTCACCTCGGAGTTGATGGCCCGCGCGACCTCGTCGCGCGGCAGCAGGTCGGGCGTGCGCTTGTTGTGGTCGGGGTCGGTGTACCAGGCGTCGGCCTCGGCCTCGTTGTCCGCGTACTGCTGGCGGAAGACGTCCGGGACGTAGTTGAACATGAACCGCTTGTTCTCGGAGTTTCGCAGCACGCCGCCGTCGCCGCGCACGCCCTCGGTGACGAGGATGCCCTTCACCGACGGCGGCCAGACCATGCCCGTCGGGTGGAACTGGACGAACTCCATGTTCAGCAGCTTCGAGCCGGCGCGCAGCGCGAGGGCCATGCCGTCGCCGGTCGACTCCCAGGAGTTGGAGGTGACCTTGAAGGACTTGCCGATGCCGCCGGTGGACAGCACGACCGCCGGCGCCTTGAACAGCGCGAACTCGCCGGTCTCGCGGTAGTAGCCGAACGCGCCGGCGATCGCGCCGCGCGCGTCGGTGATCAGCTCGGTGACGGTGAACTCGGCGAACACCTTCAACCGGCCGTCGTCCGCGCCGGGCGCGTTGATTTTCTTCGCGTCGTCCTGCTGCAGCGAGACGATCTTCTGCTGCATCGTGCGGATCAGCTCGAGGCCGGTGCGGTCGCCGACGTGCGCCAGCCGCGGGTATTCATGGCCGCCGAAGTTGCGCTGGCTGATCCGGCCGTCCTTCGTCCGGTCGAACAGCGCGCCGTAGGTCTCGAGCTCCCAGACGCGGTCCGGCGCCTCTTTGGCGTGCAGTTCGGCCATTCGCCAGTTGTTCAGGAACTTGCCGCCGCGCATCGTGTCGCGGAAGTGCACCTGCCAGTTGTCGTTGCTGTTGGCGTTGCCCATCGCAGCCGCGCAGCCGCCCTCGGCCATGACGGTGTGCGCCTTGCCGAACAACGACTTGCAGATCACCGCCACCCGCAGGCCGGCCTCGTGCGCGGCGATCGCCGCGCGCAGGCCGGCGCCGCCCGCGCCGATCACGACGACGTCGTAGCTGTGCTTCTCCAGGCCCGCACGGGGCGCTGCTGCGGCGGCTGTCATGACGACCGTCCTCTCAGTGGACGATGCGAGGGTCGTTGAACGCGCCGGACGAGACCAGCGCGATGTACCCGTCGGTGAGCATCAGCGTGGCCAGCGTGGTCCACGCCAGCTGCATGTGCCGGGCGTTCAGCTTGGACACGAAGCCCCAGGCCGCGTAGCGCATCGGGTGGGCGGAGAAGTTGCGCAGCCGGCCGCCGACGATGTGCCGGCAGGAGTGGCAGGACAGCGTGTACGCCCACAGCAACGTCGCGTTGACCAGCATGACGATGGTGCCGAGGCCGAAGCCGAACGTGTGTCCGACCGGTCGGAACGCCTGGATCACGTCCCAGGTGTTGAACAGCGAGATGACGCCGGCCGCCAGGAAGAAGTAGCGGTGCAGGTTCTGCAGGATCAGCGGGAACCGCGTTTCGCCGGTGTACTTCGCGTGCGGCTCGGCGACCGCGCAGGCCGGCGGCGAGGCCCAGAACGCCCGGTAGTAGGTGCGTCGGTAGTAGTAGCAGGTCAGCCGGAAGCCGAGCAGGAAGGGCAGCGTCACGATCGCCAGCGGCACGAACGGCGGGAAGTGCCCGAACCACGTGCCGAAATCCCGGAACTCCGCCGGGCAGCTCGCGGTCACGCACGGCGAGGTGAACGGCGACAGGTAGTGCTCCTGCGTCGCCGCGTACGCGTGCTGGCTGAACGCGCGGACCGTCGCGTACGCGACCCAGATCGTCAGCAGGATGAACGTGACCAGCGGCGCCCGCCACCAGTTGTCGGTGCGCAGCGTCCGGACGCCGATGCTCGCTCGACCAGGGGCGCCCGTCCCCGCCTGCAGACTCGTCGCGCGCGTCACCGGTGATAGCCACCAAGCCCTTCGTCGTCCGCGCCGACCCACAGGGCGGGGTCGTGCGGGGTGTCGTCCAGGACGAGCACCTCGCCCGGGGCCGGCACCCCTATGCCTGCCAGCGGCGTCAGGTCGCGCAGGTCGGCCGCGTCGAGGTCGAAACGCTCGACGTCGCCGAGCAGCCGCTTGACCGCCGGGATGTCACCGTAGCGCCCCCGGACGGAGTCCACCGCGGTTCGCAGTTCGTCGAGGGTGCGATGCAGCACAGCGAGCTCTGACTCGATCATCGAAGCGCTCCTCACAGGCGAGACGATCAGCGGCCTGGCGGGCCCACAGCGTAATGATGCCAACAGCGGCGGGAAAAAGGTGATCCGGGGTAGTGAGGTCGATCAGCACGGGGTCCGCCGGGCCCGCGGCCGGGGATTCGTGCCGCTGCGGCGTGTAAAGTACCGGGCTGGCGCGCGTGCCCGTTCGGGCGCGGGCGACTGCCCCCTTAGCTCAGTCGGCAGAGCGTCTCCATGGTAAGGAGAAGGTCTACGGTT
>NZ_CAXULP010000002.1:0-548571 GCF_964251945.1 uncultured Jatrophihabitans sp. | reverse complement strand
CCCAACCGAGCACACCGCCAACACGAACATCCCCGGCATTCGTGCGACAGCCTGTACTCTGCCGTTCCACCACAGGATGTTCGAGTCGATCGGCTGGAGCGTCGAGATCCTCGACGGCGTGCCCATCTGGACACCGCCCGCATGGATTGATCCAGACCGATTGCCGATGCGAAATACCGCGCGGCACATGGCCGACTTCGACTTCACCCACCTGGCGACCGCGGCCGGCTGAGCGACGCTGCCCCGAATTCAGCGCGCAGGGGCGCCTGGTTGGCCGGAGGTGGGATCGTAGGCGGCTGTCTCGTGCGGCTGCGGCGTTAGCCTGCCGGGATGTCCGATGTCGTGACCGAGGCACGCCCCGTTCGGTGTCCGCCCGATATGGAGGGTAAGAATGAGCGCGCTGCTCGGGCCGGCCGAAATCCGGGCACTAGCGACGCGTCTCGGCATTCGGCCGACTAAGGCGCTGGGCCAGAACTTCCTGCACGACCCGAACACCATTCGGCGCATCGTGCGCACCGCCGCGCTGTCAGCGGGGGAGCGGGTGCTCGAGATCGGCCCGGGCCTCGGCTCATTGACCCTCGGTCTGCTCGAGGCGGGGCACCCGGTCACCGCAGTTGAGATCGACCCCGTCCTCGCGCAAGCGTTGCCGGTGACCGTCGCCGAGCGGCTGCCGGACGCGGCGCTCTCGGCGCTGACGGTGCTCGCCGCCGACGCGCTGCAGATCGAGACCGTGCCGGACGCGCCTACCGCGTTGGTCGCCAATCTGCCGTACAACGTGGCCGTGCCGGTGGTGCTGCACTTGCTGGCGGCGGTGCCGTCGTTGCGGCACGGGCTGGTGATGGTCCAGTCCGAAGTGGCGGATCGCTTGGTCGCGCCGCCGGGCTCGCGGGTGTACGGCGTGCCGAGCGTCAAGGCCGCCTGGTTTGCGGCGGCGACCCGCGCGGGGGCGGTGCCCCGTGCGGTGTTCTGGCCGACCCCCAACGTGGACTCCGGTCTCGTCCGGCTCGCCCGGCGCGAGCCACCGCCGACGATCGCATCCCGGCAGCAGGTGTTCGCGCTCGTCGACGCGGCGTTCGCGCAACGCCGCAAGACCCTCCGCGCGGCGCTCGCCGGGTGGGCCGGTTCTCCGAGCGGAGCCGAGCAGGCGCTGCGTGCGGCCGGCGTCGACCCGTCCGCGCGCGGCGAGACCCTCGACGTCACGGTCTTCGCGCGCCTCGCCGAGCACCGGCCGACGACCAGTGCGTGATGTACTGCCGATCATGACGAGTCCGGAAAGACTGGCCGCAGTCGACCACATCCTCACCACGACCCGCGCGGTGCGCAAACGATTCGATCTCGACCGGACCGTCGAGCCGGAGGTCGTGCTCGACTGCATCCGGATCGCGCAGCAGGCGCCCACCGGCAGCAACTCGCAGGGCTGGCGGTTCGTCGTCGTCACCGACGCCGGGCTGCGCGACCGGCTCGGCGAGCTGTACCGCGAGGGCGCCGGGGACTACTTCGACCGCGCGCTCGAGCAGGCCCGCGACGACCAGGCCCGCCGCGTCCACGAGTCGGCCGCCTACCTCGCCGCGAATATCCAGCGGGTGCCCGTGCACGTCATCCCGTGCGTCTACGGCCGGCCGAGCGAGGACCCGGCGAACGCCGCCGGCCTGTTCGGCTCGATCCTGCCGGCAACGTGGTCGCTGATGCTGGCGCTGCGCGCCCGCGGGCTCGGCAGCGTGTGGACGACGCTGCACCTCAACCGCGCAAAGGAGACCGCGGAACTGCTCGGCATCCCGGACGGCGTCACGCAGGCCGGCCTCGTCCCCGTCGGGTACTACACCGGGACGGACTTCCGGCCGGCCGCACGCCGGCCGGTCGAGGAAATCACGTACTGGAACGGCTGGAAGCGATCACGGGCAGGTGGGACGTCGTGAGCGGTCCGGACGAGCCGGTCGACCTCGGCAAACAGGGGGCGCACCGGCCGGACGAACCGGCCGCTGGGTCCGGTTATCCGCCGCCTGGTTATGCGCCGCCTGGTTATCCGGCTGCTGGTTATCCGCCGCCTGGTTATCCGCCGCCTGGTTATGCGCCGCCGGGTTATCCGGCTGCTGGTTATCCGCCGCCCGGTTATCCGGCTGCCGGTTATGCGCCGCCCGGTTATCCGCCGCCGGGTTATCCGGCTGCCGGCTATCCCACGCAGCCCGCCGGCGGCTACGCGTACTCCCCGCCGCCCTACGCGAACCCCGGCCAGCCGGGCTGGGCGCCGTTGCCGAAGCCCACTGGCTGGCTCGTGGTCAGTTGGCTGTTCTTATGGCCGCTCGGCCTGTACTCGCTGCTCTCGGCCTGGCAGAATATCGATCCCGCCTACTTCGCCGGAGACCTGCCCCGGGCGCAGTACCAGGCCGGCCGGGTGCGCAAGCACGGAATCATCGCGCTGTGCGTCGGCCTGGGTTGGATCGTGTTGTTCATCGTCGTGGTGTCCGTGTCGGCAAGCGTGTCGACCAGCTATTCCTTCACGCCCTGAGGGCCCTCACGCCCGGCGGTGAAAGAGGCTGTTTCCGGCCGGCCCCACGGTGAACACCGGCCTCGTCCGACTCGTCCGAGCCGTCCCGCGCGAGTCACCGACGACGACCGCATCCCGGCAACAGATGTTTGCGCGTCGAGCGTTTGCGCAACGCCGCCAGGCCCTTGCACGCGGACCCGGTTTGCAGTGGTCAAACGGCGTACGGTCTCTCCTATTGTCAGTCCCGATCCGCACGTCGACCCTGCAGCTCGTTATGGAGCCCCCGCCGTGACCAATCCTGATTTCTCGGAGAACCCGCACGATCAGGCGCCGCGGCCCAACTACGGCGGGGCCTCTCAGCCCGGGTATCCGCAAGCCTCCCATCCGCAGCCGGGGCCCCATCCGCAGCCGGGGTCCTATCCGCAGGCCTACCCTCAGTCCGGGTATCCGCAGCCGGGGTCCTACCCGCAGCCGGGGTCCTATCCGCAGCCGGGGTACGGCCAGCAGCCCTACGGCTACCCCGCGCCCTACCCCGGACAGGTCGTCGTGACGACTGCGCCCGGCAACGGCCTGGGTGTTGCCGGATTCGTGACAGGCCTGCTAGGCCTTCTATTCTGCTGGGTGCCGTTCTTCGGTCTCATCCTTGGCGTGCTGGGCATAGTCCTTGGCGGCGCCGGGATATCGAGCGGCAAGCGGAACGGGTCTAGCACTGGCCTTGCGGTGGCCGGTCTTATCCTCGGGATCATCTCCTTGATCCCGGCAATTATCGTCATCGCAGCGCTGAACTCCATCTAGACACGGGGTCGCCGAGTCGTCCTCGTCCTGGACCCGGTGCTCTGGGTGTCGGACACGGCGACCGTTGAGGCCCTGCCTCCACACCACGCGCTGACCAAACTGGTCAACGCCTAGGGTTTCGTCACGACCGGCCGTGGAACAGGCTGGTGACCGAGCCGTCCTCGAACACCGCCCGGATCGCCTTGGCCAGCAGCGGCGCGATGGACAACACGGTCAGCTTGTCGAACAGCTGCTCCGGCCGGATGGGCAGCGTGTTGGTGACGATCACTTCGCTGACCTTGCTGTTCTTCAGCCGGTCGGTCGCCGGCTCGGAGAACACCCCGTGGGTCGCGACGACGACGATGTCGACCGCACCCTCGGCGAACAGCAGATCCGCCGCCTTGGTGATCGATCCGGCGGTGTCGATCATGTCGTCGACCAGCAGGCAGCGGCGACCGGCGACATCGCCGACGACTCGGTTGGCCACGACGTCGTTCGCCGCGTCGATGTTGCGGCTCTTGTGAATGAACGCGAGTTCCCGGCCGCCGAGCTCGTCGGCCCACTGCTCGGCGGTGCGCACCCGGCCGGTGTCCGGCGACACCACGACGAGATCCTCGGCGCCGTAGGTCGCGCGCACGTAGTCCGACAGCAGCGGCATCGCGAACAGGTGGTCGACCGGGCCGTCGAAGAAGCCCTGGATCTGCGCAGTGTGCAGGTCCACGGTCATTAGCCGGTCCGCCCCCGCGGTGTGGAACAGGTCGGCGACGAGCCGGGCGGAGATCGGTTCCCGGCCGCGGTGCTTCTTGTCCTGCCGGGCGTAGGGATAGAACGGCGCGACGACGGTGATCCGCTTGGCCGACGCGCGCTTCAACGCGTCGACCAGGATCAGGCTCTCCATCACCCACTCGTTGATCGGCGTGGTGTGCGACTGCACGACGAACGCG
The DNA here is from genome assembly GCF_964251945.1 of uncultured Jatrophihabitans sp. Taxonomy (GTDB): domain Bacteria; phylum Actinomycetota; class Actinomycetes; order Mycobacteriales; family Jatrophihabitantaceae; genus Jatrophihabitans. The sequence continues at coordinate 544,368 of NZ_CAXULP010000002.1, read as the reverse complement.
TCGGTGCCGCGGACCGAGTCGTTCGGGCGGATGAACAGCTCGCCGTTCGCGAACTCGCGGCGCGTCGTCGGGGTGACGGTCACGCCCAGGTAGTGCGCGATCTCGTCGGCGAGGTCGGGGAACGCGCCGCCGGACAGCAGGACCAGACTCTTGCGACCGGCCACCTCGAGTGTGGACATCAGGCCTCCGGTTCAGCGGGGTCGGTCGGTGCGGCAGGGTCGGTTGGTTCAGCGGGGTCGGTCTGTGCGGCGGGGTCGGACGCTTGGTTTCGCGCCAGCGCCAGCGCCCGCGCGGCAGCCTCGGCAGCCGGCGTCCCGGCTCGTCTCTTCTGCACCCAGCCTTCCACGTTGCGCTGCTGGCCGCGGGCGACGGCCAGCGCGCCGGCCGGCACGTCGTCGGTGATCACCGACCCGGCAGCGGTGTACGCGCCGTCGCCGATCTCGCGCGGCGCGATGATCATCGTGTCCGAACCGATCCGGACGTGGTCGCCCACGACGCTCGCGTGCTTGTCCACACCGTCGTAGTTGACGAACACGGTGGCCGCGCCGATGTTGCTGTGCGCGCCGATCGTGGCGTCCCCGACGTAGGACAGGTGCGGCACCTTGGACCCGACGCCCACCCGCGCGTTCTTCAGCTCGACATAGGTGCCGACGTGCGCGTCGTCATCGAGCACGGTGCCGGCGCGCAGGTAGGCGAACGGCCCGACGGTGGCCCGGGCGCCGATCACCGCCCCGATCGCCACGGCGCGCGTGACATTGGCGTCCGCGCCGACGACGGTGTCCGTGAGCGAGGTGTGCGGGCCAACGGTCGCGCCGGCGCCGACGACGGTGCGGCCGTGCAGGTCGACACCGGGCAGCAGCACCGCGTCCGGCTCGAGCCCGACGTCGGCGTCCACCCACGTGGTCGCCGGGTCGACGACCGTCACGCCGGCGCGCATGTGCGCGACGAGCAGCCGGTCGTTGTAGATCCGGTGCGCGGCAGCGAGCTGCACGCGATCGTTCACGCCGGCCGTCTCCTCGGCTGGCGCGCTGACCGCCGCGATGCGCCGGCCGTCGGCGCCGAGGATCGCGACGACGTCGGGCAGGTACTCCTCGCCCTGCGCGTTGTCGGTCGTCAGCCGGGTAACCGCCTCGCGCAGCAGCGTCTGGTCGAACGCGTAGACGCTGGTGGCGACCTCGCTGATCGCCCGCTGCTCGGCAGTGGCGTCCTTGTGCTCGACGACCTGCTCGACAGCGCCGTCCGGACCGCGGACGACGCGCCCGTAGCCCGCGGGCTCGGCGAGCACGCTGGTGAGCAAGGTGGCCGCCGCGCCGCTCGCCTCGTGGTCGGCGACCAGCTGCGCGAGGACGGCCGGCGTGAGCAGCGGCGCGTCGCCGGGCGCCACGACAACCGTGCCCGCCTCGTCCGGCAGAGCCGCCAGCGCCAGGCGAACCGCGTGCCCGGTGCCGTGTTGCTCGGCCTGCAGCACCGGCGTCGCGTCCGGAGCGATCTCGGCCAGATGCCGTTCAACCTCATCGCGACGGTGGCCGACGACGACGACGGTGCGCCGCGCCGCCAGCGGCGCCGCCGCGGCCACCACATGGCCCAGGAGCGAGCGGCCGGCAAAGCCGTGCAGCACCTTGGGCAAAGCGCGCGAGCGCATCCGGCTGCCCTCGCCGGCGGCGAGGATGATGATCGCGAACGGCGCTGCGGGCACGCGGTTCCCTTCACGTCGGCGCTGCACGACTTGGCTGGGCGGACTCTTGGCTGGGGGACTCGGACTCGAACCGAGACTGCAAGGCTCCAAAGGCCTGCGGGCTGCCGATTACCCCATCCCCCATCGACTGGCCAGCTTATTGCACCGGGTGTGGATGGCGGCGCAGTCGTTGTCGGGCTGCGGCGGCGTAAGTTACGCTCCCGTACCCCGGCCTTCGGTGAGCGCCGACCAATGCCGGTGGCGAGGGTGCGACAGTAGTCGGCACCCCCAACCTGACGAAGGATGCAGATGACGCTGGTCGACGCCCGTCCACCATCGGGTGGACCGGAGACGGACGGGCCCAAACCCGTCTTCGAGGGAACCAAGCGGCGCGGCGAGCAGGCGATGCTCTACGCGTTCGTGATCGTGCCGTTCGCAGCCTTCCTCGCCGCGATTCCGGTCGCCTGGGGCTGGGGGATGAGCTGGACAGACGTGATCCTGTTCGTCGGCTTCTACTACCTGTCGGGGCTGGGCGTCACCGTCGGCTATCACCGGCTGTTCACGCACAACTCGTTCAAGGCCAACCGCCCGCTGCGCATCGCGTGCGCCGTCGCCGGCTCGCTGGCGATCGAGGGACCGGTCATCCGCTGGGTCGCCGACCACCGCCGGCATCACGCCTACAGCGACAAGGAAGGCGATCCGCACTCCCCGTGGCGATACGGCGAGGACACCCGGGCGCTGATCAAGGGCCTCGGCTGGGCGCACCTCGGCTGGATGTTCGACGAGCTGCACACGAACCGCGACAAGTACACGCCGGACCTACTGCGCGATCGCGACATCCGGGTCGTCAACGCGCTCTTCCCGGTGTTGCTGATCGTGTCGCTGCTCGCGCCGGCCGCGATCGGCGGCCTGGTCGCCGGGTCCTGGGCGGGGGCGCTGTCGGCGTTCTTCTGGGCCTCGCTCGTGCGCGTCTTCCTGCTGCACCACGTCACCTGGTCGATCAACTCGATCTGCCACGCGATCGGCGAGCGGCCGTTCGCGGCGCGCGACAAGAGCGCCAACTTCTGGCCGCTGGCGATCCTGAGCTTCGGCGAGAGCTGGCACAACATGCACCACGCCGACCCGACCGCGGCGCGACACGGCGTGCTGCGCGGTCAGCTCGACTCGTCTGCGCGGATGATCTGGCTGTTCGAGAAGCTGGGCTGGGCGAGCGACGTGCGCTGGCCGAAGCCCGAGCGTCTCGCGAAGCTGCGCGTCGACGCCGCCTGACCGCCCTCCGGGCGTTGGCCCGGTAGCGGCGGGACACGCCGGCGAGACCGCCGCGCCGGGGCCAAGACGGGCGGTCAGGTCACGACGGCGGTGGCGGCGCGCGCGAACTGCGGCGCGCGCCATTCCTCGGCCTCGAGCACGGCGCGCAGCACGCCCATCGCGTCCCACACCTCGACGAAGGACAGCGAAAGCGGCGTGAGGCCCAGCCGCACCAGGTCGGGGGCCCGGTAGTCGCCCACCACGCCGCGCGCGATCAACGCCTGCGTGAGCTCATAGGCGAACGGCACGCGCAGCGCCACCTGCGAGCCGCGGCGCGCTGGGTCGCGCGGCGTCGCCACCGGCACGCCCAGCGCGTCCGCATAGCTGATCACCATCGACGTCAGCGCCAGCGACTTCGCGCGGATCTCGGCCAGCGGCACGCCGTCGTAGAGGTCCAGCGCGGCGTCCAGCGCGCGCATTGACAGCACTGGCGGCGTGCCGATCCGCGCCCGCTCGACGCCGGCCGCCGGCGCGTACGACGTCTGCAGGTCGAACGGCGCGGCGGCGCCCTGCCACCCGGTCAGCGGCAGCCGAGCGGCCGGCTGGTGGCGCGCGGCGAGGTAGATCCAGCCCGGCGCGCCCGGGCCGCCGTTGAGGTACTTGTACGAGCAGCCGACCGCTGCGTCGGCGCCGATCGCATCCAGCTCGATCGCGACGACGCCCGCGGCGTGCGCGAGGTCCCACAGCATGGTCGCGCCCGCCGCGTGGACGGCGGCCGTGATCGCGGCCGTGTCCCACAGCTCGCCGGTGCGGTAGTCGACCGCGCTGTAGGCGACCACCGCGACGTCCTGCGTCAACGCGGCGGGCAGCTCGGCGGGCGACACCCGGATCAGCCGCAGCCCCAGCAGCGCCGCGACGGACTCGGCGAGGTACTGGTCGGTGGGAAAGTTCGCGCCGTCGGTCACGATCACCCGCCGGTCGGGCCGCAGCCGGGCGAGCGCGACGAGCGCCTGGAAGAGCTGGACGCTGGTCGAGTCGCCGCACATCACCTGCCCGGGCGCCGCGCCGATCAGCGCGCCGATCCGGTCGCCGACGCGGGCCGGCAACGTCCACCAGCCGTTGCCGTTCCACGACGCGATCAGGTCCTGGCCCCACTCCCGGGCGACAGTGTCCTCGACAGCCGCGGCGACGCCGACCGGCAGCGCGCCGAGGGAGTTGCCGTCGAGGTAGATGACGGACTCCGGCAGCGCGAATCGCGCCCGGAGGTAGCCGAGCGGATCCGCGTCGTCGGCGGCGACGGCGTCGGCCCGACAGGTGATCTGCGAGGTGATCGGCGAGGCCGAAGACGCGCTCATGGCACCATCATGGGCGATGACGGAGCCCGACAACGACGCCGCGGAGCGGACCGCCCGCGTGCGCATGACCGGCCGGCAACGCCGTGAGCAGCTGGTTCAGGTCGGCCGTTCGCTGTTCGCCGAGCGCGGCTACGACGCCACGTCGATCGAGGAGATCGCGGCGCGCGCCGGCGTCAGCAAGCCCGTGGTCTACGAACACTTCGGCGGCAAGGAAGGTCTCTACGCCGTCGTCGTCGACCGGGAGATGAGCGACCTGCTGTCCCGGCTGACGCGCGCGCTGTCCGCCGGCCATCCCCGCGAGCTCGCCGAGCAGTCCGCGCTCGCGCTGCTCACCTACATCGAGGAGCGGACGGACGGCTTCCGGATCCTGTCTCGGGACTCGACGGCGGGGAGCACCGGCGCGTTCTCCTCATTGCTCAACGACGTCGCAAGCCAGGTCGAGCACGTGCTCGCCCGGCAGTTCGACCGACGCGGTTACGACCCGGCCCACGCGGCGATGTATGCCCAGATGCTGGTCGGCATGGTCGCGCTGACCGGCATGTGGTGGCTGGAGGAGCGGGCGCCGGACCGCGCGACGGTGGCCGCGCACATCGTGAACCTCGGCTGGAACGGTCTCGCCCAGCTGGACTCGGCGCCACAGCCGATCGCAGCCAAGCTGGATTAACCGCCGCCGGCTTGCCGCACTGGCGACGATTCGGCACAAGTTGGGCCCTGGCCTCGCGAAGGACCCCGCTCGCCTGAGACTATGGGCGCCATGCAGGGGGATCGGGCCGAGCGCGACAGCGCCTCAGTGCTGCCGAACGGCCTGCCGCCGAACGGCGCACGCCCGAACGGCGCACCCCCGATCGGCTCGCCTGCGAACCGTGCGCCGACCCGACCGAACTCCTCGCGGCCGCTGTCGGCGCAGCACCCGGCGGATTCCGAGGTGGAATACGCGCCGCTGCCCGAGCTGCCGGCGTTCAGCAAGTCGGCCGAGTCCTGGACGATGCCTCGACTCGGCGCCGCGAAGGACCTCGAGCTGCTCGACCTGTCCGATCCGACGCCGTCCGACCCGACGCCGTCCGACCCGACGCCGTCGGATCTGCCCCCGTCGGCGAGTCAGGGCATCGCGCAGCCGGCGCACGCCGCGCCTTCGACGCCGCCGCCCCTCGACGGCGGCGCGCACTCCGGATCGCATCGCCGCGAGCCACCGCCGTCCAGTCCGCCCGCTGCGCCGGACCCAGCCCGGGACGATCCGCGGGCAATCGTCGCCGACGCGCTCAAGCAGGCCGCGCTGGTCACCACCCGCGCCGAGCAGAGCGCCGACGCCGTCCTCGCGCAGGCGCACGAGGACGCCGAGCGTGAGATCGCCGATGCGCGGGCGACAGCCAAGGTGCTGCGCGACCAGGCCGAGGCGATCGTCGCCGCCGCGCGGGCTCGCGCGGAGGAAGCCGAGGCACGCATCGCCGAAGAACGCCAGCAGCTCCAAGCTGAGCTCGCAGGCGAGCGCGTGCAGCACGAGCACGACATCGCGGCGGCCACGGCCGACCACGAGCGTCGGCTCGCCGCGGTCGCAGCCAAGGCCGAAGGGCGCGCCGAGGAGATCATCGCCCGTTCCCGCGGCGAGGCGGAGCGCATTCTCGGCGCAGCCGATCAGGACGCAGCGGCTGTCAGAGAGCGCGCCGAGGCGATGCTCGCCGACGCCCAAGAGCACGCCCAGGCGATGCTCGCCGAAATGCGCGAGACCGTCGTCGCCGAACTCGGCGAGGCCCGTGAGCAGACGGCCTGGACCAAACAGACCATCGGCGACCTGCTCGCCGCGGCCGAGGCCGACGCTGACCAGGTCCGGCGGCGGGGCGCGGCGGACTCCGTGCGCGAGCTGCAGAGCGCCCGCGACGAAGCGCAACGGCTCGTCGCGGCCGCGCATGAGCGGATCGCCGCGGAGACGCAGCGGGCCGAGAGCGAGCGCGACGAGCTGGTCGCGCGGGCCAAGCGGGCGCTCGACGAGGCGCAGCAGGACGCCGGGCAGATCCGCCAGCTCGCCGGTGACGACGCCGAGGCGATCCTCGACCAGGCGCACGAGCGGGCCCGGACGGCCGAAGAACTCGCCCAGCGTCGCCTCGACGAGGCAGCGGCTGGCGCCCGCGCGATCCGCGAGAGCGTCGGCGAAGACCTCGCCCGCGCCCAGGACGAGACCCGCGAGCTGCGTCGCGCCGCCCGGGAGGACGCCAAGCGGACGGTCGGCGAGGCCCGCGCGGAAGCCGACGAGCTGCGCTCCAAGGCGCGCACGATGCTGGCCGAGGCGCGCGCCGAGGTCAGCGTGCTGGCCGCCCACCGCGACGAGATCAGCAAACAGCTCGGCGACCTGTCCGGCGTCATCGAGGCGCTCGCCGTCACCGAGCAGCCCAGTTCCGGGCCTGCTGTGACCGGTCAGCTGTCAGCACCGGGCAAATCCCCCCGGACCGGCGCAGATCACACGGCGGATCGACGCATCCTCGCCGACCGCCCGACGTCCGCGCCCGATCGGCACTAGCGTCACCCCCATACTCGCCGCACAACGACCGCCGAAGGACTTGCCTTGACCGAGCAGAACGCGACCGAATTCCGCACCGTCCGGCACGGTTACGACCCGGCGGAGGTGGACCACCGCGTCGAGGAGCTCACGCGTGCGGCGGCCGCGGCGCAGGCCCGCGCAGACCAGCTCGCCGCGCGGGTCGACCAGCTCGCGCAGAGCCACGCCGCTCAGGCTGCCGAGACCGCGCAGAGCGCTCAGGCGCCGGCGCCGGCCGCCAAGCCGCAGCCTCCGGCTGAGCCCACGTTCCACGACTTCGGCAAGCGCATCGGCCGAATCCTCGCGATGGCTGAGGAAGAGGCGGACGAGATGCGCGCCGCCGCTGTCAGCGAGGTGCGCAGTCGGCTGGAGGAGGCAGACGAGTCGGCGGCCACGGCGCGGCAGGAAGCCGACCAGTACGCCCAGGAGACCCGGTCGTCGGCCGACCAGCACGTCGCCCGGCTGCTCGAGGACGCCAAGCGCAACGCCGACCAGATGGCCGACGAGGCGGAGCGGATGGCGATCGCGCGCAGCGGCGAGGCCGAGGCCCTCTATGAGGAGCAGCGCGCCCGCGCGGCGAAAGCCGCGGCCGACTTCGAGCAGACGCTGGCCGAGCGTCGCGGCAAGGCCGAGCAGATGTTCCAGGACCGCACCGAGGCCGCCGAGCGAGAGCTTGAGGCGGCCCGCAACCGGGTCGCGAAACTGCGCGCCGAGGGCGACCAGCTGCAGGCCGAGTCGGCTCGCCGCGCCGCGCAGATGACCGCCGACGCCGAGCGGAAGGCCGAGCAGATCGTGGCTGACTCGATGGAGCGCGCCGATCGGATCCGCGCGGAGTCCGAGCGCGAGCTGGCGGCCGCCACCCAACGTCGCAACGCGATCAACGCCCAGCTGACCAACGTGCGGCAGATGCTCGCGACGCTGTCCGGCACCACGCCGGCGGGTGTTGCCGATCAGCCGGCGGACGAGGCGGCCGCTGCGTCGGCGGACACCAAGCGCGGCTGATCTTCCGGCCGGTCATTCGCCTGGCTGCCGATCAGTCGACGGCTGTCGCTCACTCGACAGACTGGGCTAGCGCGAGCCATTCGTCCTCTGCGGCGGCACGCTCCGCAGTCACACCGCGCAGCTCGGCATCCAGTTCAGCGGTGCGCTCGTAGTCGGTCGAGTGCGCCGCGAGCTGCTCGTGCAGTTGCCCCTCGCGCCTGGTCAGGGTGGCGACTCGGCGCTCGAGGCGGTCCAGCTCCTTGCGGGCGGCGCGGGTGTCGCCGCGGTTCTCCCGCCGCTCGTCGGCGCCGGTCGCCTGCGCGGCGGTCCGCCGGCGCAGGTACTCCTCGACGCCCCCGGGCAGGTTCGGCAGCGCGCCGTCGCCGAACAGCGCGACCGTCGTGTCGCAGACCCGTTCCAGCAGATAGCGGTCGTGGCTGACGACGACGAGGGTGCCGGCCCAGCCGTCGAGCAGGTCTTCGAGCTCGGCCAGCGTGTCGGTGTCCAGGTCGTTCGTCGGCTCGTCGAGCAGCAGCAGGTTCGGCTGGGTGAGCAGCAGCCGCAGCAGCTGCAGCCGGCGCCGCTCCCCGCCGGACAGGTCGCCGACCAGCGTCCACTGCCGGTCGTTCGCGAAGCCGAAGCGCTCGGCGAGCTGGCCGGCGGACAGCTCGACGCCGTCGAGTTCGGCGGAGGCGCGCACCTCGGTGACCGCCTCGATCACCCGCAGCCGATCGGGCAGCTCGCGCACCTCCTGGCTCAAGTGCGCGGCGTGCACGGTCTGGCCGACCCGCACCACCCCGGAAGCCGGTTCGAGCTCCCCGGCCAGCAGCCGCAGCAGGTGCGTCTTGCCCGACCCGTTGACGCCGACGACGCCGATCCGGTCGCCCGGGCCGACCTGCCAGGTCAGGTGGTCGAGCAGCGTCCGATCGCCGACCCGGACGGTGACGTCCTCGAGATCGACCACGGTCTTGCCGAGCCGGCGCTGCGCCAGCGCCTGCAGCTGCACCGATTGCCGCGCGGGTGGCTCGTCGGCGATCAGCGCCTCGGCGGCGTCGATCCGGAACCGTGGTTTGGACGTGCGGGCCGGCGGCCCGCGGCGCAGCCAGGCGAGCTCCTTGCGCAGCAGGTTCTGCCGGCGCGCTTCGGCGGTGTCGGCCAGCCGGGCGCGTTCGGCGCGAGCGAGCACGTAGGCGGCGTATCCGCCGTCGAAGGCGCGCACCTGTCCGTCGCCGACCTCCCACATCCGCTGGCAGACGGCGTCGAGGAACCAGCGGTCGTGGGTGACGACGACCACCGCGCCGCGGCGGGTCTGCAGGTAGCCGGCGAGCCAGGTGATGCCCTCGATGTCGAGGTGATTCGTCGGCTCGTCGAGCACCAGCAGGTCGGCCTGCTGGGCGAGCGCCGCTGCCAGCGCGACGCGCCGCCGCTCGCCGCCGGACAGCCGGTCGACGCCGACGTCCAGGCCGACACCGGGCAGCCCGAGGCCGTGCAGCACCTGGCGCACCGCGGCGTCGCCGGCCCACTCGAACTCCGCGGCGTCGCCGACGACGAGCTGTCGGACGGTCGCGCCCGCCTCGAGCGCGCCGCGCTGGTCGACGCGGGCGATCCGCAGCCCGCCGACGTGCGTCACCCGGCCGGAGTCGGGCGCCTCGTCGCGCCCGAGCAGGCGCAGCAGGGTGGACTTGCCGCCGCCGTTGCGGCCGACCACGCCGACCCGCTCGCCCGCGCCGATGCCGAGCGAGACCCGGTCGAGCACGACCGTGGTTCCGTACGCCTTGCTCGCCTGCTCCACGTTGACCAGGTTGACGGTGTTCGCCCGCGGGGCGCCGGGCGCCATCAGCCGACGACCCGCGCGCCGGGCGCCGGTCCGCTCGCGACCCGTGCGGTGCGGCACACGCCGTCTGCCTCGAGCCCTGCCGCGAGCAGCGTCGCGGCGCCGGCGTCGGCGCACAGGAACGCGCAGGTCGGCCCGGAGCCGGACACCAGGCCGGCGAGCGCGCCGTGCGCGGCGCCGGACTTCAACGTGTCGGCGAGCGCGGGCGCGAGCGACAGCGTCGCCGGCTGCAGGTCGTTGACGAGGCCCGCGGCGATCCGCGGCAGGTCGCCCGCGGCGAGCGCGGCGAGCAGCGCATCCACCGACCCGGCCGGCGGCGGCGCCATCCCGGCCGCGCGCAGCCGGTCGAGTTCGGCGTAGGCCGCGCCGGCCGACACCCCGTGGTCGGCAATGGCGAAGACCCACTGCAGCCGCGCGACGCACGCGACGGCCGCGACCACCTCGCCGCGGCCGGTGCCGAGCGCGGTGCCGCCGACGAGCGCGAAGTTGCTGTCGCTGCCGAGACGGGCGGCCAGCTGCGCCAGCTCGGCCGCGCCTACGTCGAGATTCCACAGCCGGGCGCAGGCGAGCAGCGCCGCCGCGCCATCGGCCGAGCCGCCCGCCATGCCGCCCGCGACAGGTATCGCCTTGTGGATGTCGAGTCGCGCGTCGGCCGGCACGTCGGCGGTGTCGGCGAGCAGCTCGGCGGCGCGCCACACGAGGTTGCGTCGATCGACCGGCACGTCGGCCGCGCCCTCGCCGCTGACGGTGACGCGCAGCCCGTCGCCCGGCGAGGCGATGATCTCGTCGACGAGGTCGACGGCGTGGAACAGGTTGACCAGCTCGTGGTAGCCATCGGGGCGCAGCGGCCCGACGCCGAGGTGCAGGTTGACCTTCGCCGGCGCCCGCACCCGGACGGACGGACGGGCGGCTGGCACCCGACCGATGCTAGTTAGAGCTCGCGCAGCGCCGGCAGCAGCTCGTTCGTCGACCACTCGAAGAACGGGTCCTGCTGGTCGTCGCCGATCTGCACGAGCGCGACGTGGGTGAACCCGGCGTCGACGAACTCCTTGACCGCCGACTTCACCGCGTCCACGTCGTCGCCGCACGGGATCGACTCGGCGACGTCGTCCTTGGTGACGAACTGGCTCGCGGCGTCGAAGCCGGCTGTGCCCGGCAGGTCGGCGTTGACCTTCCAACCGCCGGCGAACCAGCGGAACAGCTCGTGCGCTCGATCGATCGCGGCGTCCTTGTCCGCGCCGTAGCTGATCGGCAGCTGGCCGATCCGCGGCTTGCCGGACCCGCCGTGCTGGTCGAACAGCTCGCCCAGCTCCGGCAACGGCTCGACGGCGATCATCGCGTCGCCCTGCTCGCCGGCGAGCTGGCACGACGCCGGGCCGGACACCGCGATGCCGATCGGCGGCGGGGTGGCCGCGACGTCCCACAGCTTGGCCGCGGTCACCCGGAAGTGCTCGCCGCGGAAGTCGACGTAATCGCCGCCGAACAGCGCCCGGATTATCTCGACCGCCTCGGCGAACATCTCCTGCCGCACGCTCACCGACGGCCAGCCCTTGCCGACCACGTGCTCGTTGAGGTTCTCTCCCGAACCCAGGCCGAGGGTGAACCGGCCCTCGCTCAACAGCCCTAGCGTGGCGGCCTGCTGGGCAACCACCGTCGGGTGGTAGCGCAGGATCGGGCACGTCACGTACGTCATCAGCTCGACGCGCTCGGTGGCGTGCGCGACGGCGCCGAGCGTCGTCCACGCGTTGGGCGCGTGGCCCATGCTGTCCAGCCAGGGGAAGTAGTGGTCGCTCGACACCTCGAAGTCGTAGCCGGCCCGCTCGGCGGCGACGGCGTAACGAACGAGATTGGTCGGCGGCGACTGCTCGGTCATCAGCGTGTAGCCGAACTTCGTCATATCGGGCCGTCTACCCGTCGGAAGGCGGCGCGCTAACGACGTCTGGCGGTCGCCGGCGGCCCGGCCGGCGACCTGCGTGGGCTCCCCGCCCGCAGACCCGGTATCGTGGCCTGCACCTGCCCCGGCGAGGGACCGCTGCTGCGTCAGCGACAGTCCGTGATCGACGCGGTGTCGATCGTCGACGCGCGTCCCGCGTCCGAGGCCCGCTGTGGCCGGTGCTCGCGCACGATCAAGCCAGCCGAAGACGTTCGAGGAGTATTGCTGTGTCCGAGGTCCGACTGTCCGCCGAGACGCGCACCGAGTTCGGCAAGGGCGGCGCGCGCCGCACCCGCCGCGCCGGCAAGGTGCCGGCCGTGATCTACGGCCACGGCGCCGACCCGCGGCACGTCTCGCTGCCCGCCCGCGAGTTCGCCAACGCCCTGCGGCACGGCGGCCTGAACGTGCTGCTGACCCTCGAGGTCGAAGGCGACACCCAGCTGGCGATCCCGAAGTCCATCCAGCGCCACCCCATCAAGGGCTATTTCGAGCATGTCGACCTGCTGGCTGTCCGCAGCGGCGAGAAGGTCACCGTCGACATCCCGATCACCATCACCGGCGAGGTCGTGCCGGGCGGCCTGCTCAACCTCGAGTACGACCGGCTCAGCGTCGAGGCGGACGCCACGCGGCTGCCGGACGGTGTCGAGATCAGCATCGAGGGGCTCGCCATCGGCAGCCAGGTGCTCGCCGGCAGTGTCACGCTGCCAGCCGGCACCACCCTCGCCGGCGACCCGGACCACCTCTTGGTGTCGATCTCCGGCGCGCCGACCGCCGAGGATCTCGAGGCCGAGGTCGCCGAGGCCGTCGAGGAACTCGGCATCGTCGAGGACGCTCCCAACCAGCCCGAGGGCGAGTCGTCCGAGCGCGCCGACAGCTCGGCCAGCGCCGAGTAGGTGGCCGACGACCGGCGGCTCGTCGTCGGCCTCGGAAACCCCGGCCCGCGCTACGAACTGACCCGGCACAACGCCGGCTTCCTGGTCGCCGACCTGCTTGCCGGGCGGATCGGCGGCCGGTTCAAGGCGCACAAGGCCCGCGCGGACGTTCTCGAGGGCCGGCTCGCCGGGCTGCCAGTCGTGCTCGCCAAACCCCGCTCGTTCATGAACGAGTCCGGCGGCCCCGTGGTCGGTGTCGCGCGGTTCTTCAAGGTGCCGGCGGCTGACGTCGTGGTGGTCCACGACGAGCTGGATCTGCCGTTCGGCACGCTGCGGATCAAGCGCGGCGGCGGGGACGGCGGGCACAACGGGCTGCGGTCGACGACGTCGGCGCTGGGCAGCCGCGAGTACCTGCGGGTGCGGTTCGGCATCGGCCGGCCGCCGGGTCGGCAGGACCCGGCCGACTACGTCCTGCGCGAGTTCGGGCCGGCCGAGCGCAAGGATCTCGACTACCACGTCGACCGCGCCGCCGACGCCGTCGAGAAGCTGCTCGTCGACGGCCTGGAGGCCACCCAGAACGAGTACCACTGACCGGTTGACGCGCATCCCCGACCGCCGTTGAGTGGCGCGTTATCCGTCGAGGGGCGCGTTGTTTCGCACCACTCAACCCGCACCGCACCAGTCAACGCAGAGAGGACGCGCGGACCCGGACCTTCGCTCGACGCGAGTGTGCTCAGGACGGCGCGAACAGGCCGGCGTGCTGCGCCTCGTGGCCGAGCAGCCACTGCTTGGCTGGCAGGCCGCCGGCATAACCGGTCAGCGCGCCCTGAGCGCCGACCACCCGGTGGCACGGCACGACGATCGAGATCGGGTTCTGCCCATTCGCCGCGCCGACCGCCCGGCTGGCCCCGCGCGGTGCCCCGATCGCGACGGCGATGGCGGCGTAGGACGCCGTCCGGCCGTAGGGAATGTCGGCCAGCGCGGTCCACACCCGCAGCTGGAACGCCGTGCCGACGGGGTTGAGGGTCAGGTCGAATTCGGTGCGTCGGCCGGCGAAATACTCCTCGAGTTGTGCCCGAAGGTCGTCGAAGCCCGCGTCGTCGCGCGCCCAGGCCGCGCTCGGCGCCATCGTCTGATGCCGGCCGGTCGGCAGCAGCAGCGTGGTGATGCCGGCCGCGTCGCGGGCGGCGAGCAGCAGGCCCAGCGGAGAGTCGATCTTGGTCCAGATTGTCATGGCAGCGCGCTCCAGAGGTCGGCGTAGAGGTGGGCCCAGAGGTGGTAGGTGGCGTAGCTGCGCCAGGGCGCCCAATCCGGCCGGCCGTCGGCGATGTCCACGCCGAGGTCGGCAGCCGCGCGCCGGATGACGAGGTCGGAGCCGAGCAGGACGTCAGGCGCGCCGAGCGCGCGCATCAGCAAGTAGTCGGCCGTCCACGGACCGACGCCGGGCAGGGCGAGCAGGGCGGCTCGCGCCTCGTCGCGGTCGACGCCGGGATCGAGCTGCAGCGCGCCGTCGGCGAACGCCGCGGCGACCGCCTGCACCGATCGGGCGCGGGCTCGCGGCATCGGCAGCGACGCCGGATCGAGCTGCGCCAGCGCGGCGGGCGTCGGGAACAGCAACCACGCCTCGCCGGGAAAGGCCGGCCGGCCGTGTGCGGCGATGAGCCGGCCGACGACGGTGCGCGCGCCGCGCACCGAGATCTGCTGGCCGACGATCGTGCGGATCGCCGCCTCGAAGCCATCGACGGCGCCCGGCGCGCGCAGGCCCGGCCGCTTGGCGACCAGCGGCTCGAGGGCCTCGTCGCGGCCCAGCACGTCGTCCACAGCAAGCGGGTCGGCGTCGAGATCGAGCAGTCGGCGCACTCGGGCGACGACCGCGACGAGGTCGCGGGTGTCGGCGAGCCGGACCTCGCATCGGACGGACGCCTCCGCCGGCGACAGCGCGATCAACGCCGGGCCGCTCGGGGCCGCCAGCACCCGGCGGAACACTCCGTCGACGTAGGACTCCAGGCCAGGGATCGCATGCGCGCCCAGGAAATCGAGCACCGCCGACACGGTCAACGGCTCCCGGTACGGCAGCCGCAGGATGAGCGGCCCGCCACCGGCGCCGCTGAGGTCGCCGCTGCCGCCGGGGCGCGGCTCGGCCGTTCGGTCGGCCGGCGAGTGGCGGGTCGCCCGCAGCCCGCTCGGCGTCGCCGCGAACACCTCGCGGACGGTGTCGTTGAACTGCCGCACGCTCGCGAAACCGGCGGCGAAGGCGACGTCGGTGACCGGCAGCTCGGTCGTCTCCAACAGCACCCGCGCGGTCTGCGCGCGCTGCGCCCGGGCGAGCGCGAGCGGGCCGGCGCCGACCTCGGCGACGAGCGCGCGGTGCACCTGCCGTTCGGAATAGCCGAGCCGGCGGGCGAGCCCGGGCACGCCCTCGCGCTCGAGCGCTCCGTCGGCGATGAGGCGCAGCGCCCGGCCGGCGAGGTCGCCGCGCGCGTTCCACTCCGGCGAGCCGGGCGAGGCGTCCGGACGGCACCGCTTGCACGCCCGGTACCCGGCGCGTTGCGCGGCCGCCGCGCTCGGGTGGAATGTGACGTTGCGGCGGTGCGGGGTGATCGCCGGGCACGACGGCCGGCAGTAGATGCCGGTGGTCCGGACGGCGGTGAAGAACCAGCCGTCGAAGCGGGGGTCCCGGGAGCGAACCGCGCGATAGCAGGTGTCCGGGTCGGGCAGCAGCACGGGTTCAGTCTGCCGTCCACGACCGACAATCACTCGCGGAAATCGGACGCCGCTCTAGGTCCACAGTCAGCCGGTGTTGCGCAGCCCGGCCGCGACGCCGTTGATGGTCAGCAGCAGCGCGCGCCGCAGTTCCGCAGAGACGTCCGACTCGTCGGCGCGGACGCGGGCGAGCAGGTCCACCTGCAGGTAGGAGATCGGGTCGAGGTAGGCGTCGCGCACCCCGAAGGTCCGCTGCAGAACCGGCGAGTCGTCGAGCAGCGCCTCCTCGCCGGTGACGGCGAGGACTTCCCGGACGGTGTCCTCGTGCTCGGCCCGGACGGCGTCGAAGACGTGCTGCAGGCGCGGCGGCACGAGCGTTGCGACGTAGTGCGCGGCGATGTCGAGATCGGTCTTGGCGAGCGTCATCTCGACGTTCGACAGGAAGGTGCGGAAGAAGTGCCACTCGGCGTGCATCTCGCGCAGCACGTCGCCGAGCCCGGCGGCGCGGGCCGCGGCCAGCCCCGCGCCGACGCCGAACCAGCCGGGGACGATCTGGCGCGACTGCGTCCAGCCGAAGACCCACGGAATCGCGCGCAAGCCCTCGATGCCGCCGCCGGACGACGGCCGCCGCGCCGGGCGCGACCCGATGTTCAGCTGGCCGAGCTGCTCCACGGGGGTGGAGGCGAGGAAATAGTCGGGCAGGTCGGGGTCGTCGACGAAGGCGCGGTAGGCGGCATAGGCCGCGTCGCTGACGAGCGTCATGCACTCGTCCCAACGGCCGAGCTGCGCCGCGCCCTGCCGCGGCGTCCGGTGCAGCGACGACGCGCGCATCGTGGCGGCCAGGGTCAGCTCGAGGTTCTCCCGGGCCAGCTCGGGCAACGCGTACTTGTCCGAGATGACCTCGCCCTGCTCGGTGAACTTGATCTCGCCGTCGAGCACGCCCCATGGCTGCGCCAGGATCGAGTCGTAGGTCGGTCCGCCGCCGCGGCCGACCGTGCCGCCTCGGCCGTGGAACAGCCGCAACCGGACGCCGTGCCGCCCGGCGACGTCGCGCAGCGTCCGTTGCGCCCGGTGGATCTCCCACTGCGACGTCGCGATGCCCGCTTCCTTGTTGGAGTCGGAATATCCGAGCATCACCTCTTGCAGATCTCCGCGCAGCGCGACGATCAGCCGGTAGGTCGGGTCGCCGAGCAGGTCGTCGAGCACCTCGCCCGCCCTGCGCAGCTCGTCGACGGTCTCGAGCAGCGGGACGAACCCGATGTGGGCGAACGGCGTGCGCGCGCCCTCTGGGCTGGCGCCGTGCACGTCGACCAGTCCTGCCTCGCGGGCCAGTAGCACGGCGGCCAGCACGTCGTCCGCGCCCCGTGTCATCGACACGATGTAGCTCTCGACGACCTCCGGACCGTAGATGTCGAGCGCCTCGCGGACGGCGGTGAACACCGCGAACGTCTTTGCGCCGGCCTCGTCGAGCGGGGGCGGCGAGCCGGCCAGCGGGCGGCGCCCGCGCAGCTCCTTGGACAGCAGCCGCATGCGGTAGTCACGAGGCACATCCGCGTAGAGCCACGTCTCCTCGACCAGCCGGTCGATCAGCTGGCCGACGGCGTGGTGGTGGGCGTCGGCGTGCTCGCGGATGTCCATCGTCGCCAGGTGCAGGCCGAACACCGCGACGGTGCGCTCGACGCGGGCGAGCAGCCCGTCGGCGATCAGCCCGCCGGCGTGCTGGCGCAGCGAGTCGCCGAGCAGCGCCAGCTCGGCGAGCAGCTGCTCGACGCCCAGATAGTCGCGGCCGGGCTGGTGCGGCAGGCTCTGGTCGACGCGCCGGCGGGTGTTCGCGATCTTCGCCTTGATGCAGGTGAGCTTGAGGCGGTACGGCTCGGTGGTGTTGAGCGTGATCAGCCGGGGGTCGATGTCGAGCACGGCGAGGTCGGCCTCGATCGACGCGGCGAGTTCCGGCGACGCGGGCACCACTGCGGTCGAATTGGACAGCTCGGCGATCAGCGCGTCCAGCTGACGATTTACGGCGCGTGCGGCGACCTGATGCTGCATCCGCAGGACGTCGCGGGTGACCGCGGCCGTCACGTTGGGGTTGCCGTCCCGGTCGCCGCCGATCCAGGTGCCGAAGGTCAGCGGACGCGCGTCGGTGCGCAGGTCGACACCTCGCGCGGCGACTTCGTGCGCGAGATCCGCGGCGAAGTTGGGCACCGTGTCGTCGGCCATCGCCTGCAGGTAGTAGACGACGTTGCGCGCTTCGTCGAGCGGCGTCGGCTTCTGCTGGCGCAGCTCGTCGGTCTGCCACATGAGGTCGACGAGCTCGGCGAGGTCGCGGTCCTGCCGCGTGCGGGCGTTGGTGCCTGGGTCGGTCGGCTCGGCGAGCAGGTCGGCGATGCGCCGCAGCTTAGTCAGGACCGAGCGGCGGCTCGCCTCGGTCGGGTGGGCGGTGAACACCGGACGGACCGCCAGCGCGTCGAGCGCGGCGCGCAGGCCGTCCGGCCCCTGCGCCTCGGCGACGGCCCCCACCGCCTGGGCCAGCCAGCCGTCCTCGGCCGGCCGGGCGCGCAGACCGCGCACCCGGTGGACCTGCTCGGCCACGTTCGCGAGGTGGAAGTAGGCGGAGAAGGCGCGAACCAGCACCGCCGCCGTCGCGATCGGCTGATCGGCGAGCAGCGCGCGCACGTCGTCGCGGGCGCTCGCCGAGCCGGTCTTGCTCTGCTTGGTGAGCCCGCGCACCCGCTCCACCAGATCGAGCGCGTCCTGGCCCTGCTGGCGCACCAGCGACTCGCCGAGCAGCGCCGCCACCCGGCGGACGTCGGCGCGCAGCTCGGCGTCGGCGATCTCGTCCGCGCGCAGGCTCAGGTCGTCATTGGGCTCGAGGTCGGTCGTCACGCCGATCATTCTCACGGGTAGCGTCGTCGCGCGGGGCTGCTTTCATGGAGTGAAAAAATGCCGGCACGGCAGCCGGTCCAAGCGAGCGCGACACACTCGAGACGGGAGCTCCCATGCGGGTGCTGGTGACCGGCGGGGCCGGCTACATCGGCAGCGTGGTGACCGCTCAGCTGCTCGCCGCCGGTCACGAGGTCGTCGTCGTCGACGACCTGTCGACCGGCCATCAGGACGCGGTGCCCCCAGGCGCGGTGTTCCACGAGCTCTCGACAGCCAGTCTGGACCCGGTGCTCGGCAGTTGGGCGATCGACGCGGTGATCCACTTCGCGGCGCGCTCGCTGGTCGGGGAGTCGATCACCGAGCCGTCGGCCTACTGGCGCAACAACGTCTCCGGCACGCTCGCGCTGCTCGACTCGATGCGCGCGCACGGCGTCGGCAGCATCGTCTTCTCCTCCTCCGCCGCGACCTACGGCCAGGCCGTCGAGCAGCCGATCCGGGAGGACGCGCCGGCCCGGCCGACCAGCGCCTACGGCCGTTCGAAGCTCGCGGTCGACATGGCGCTGACCGACTACGCCACCGCGTACGGGATCGGCGCGGTGAGCCTGCGCTACTTCAACGTGGCCGGCGCGCTGCGCACGCCGTCGGGCGGCTACGGCGAGCGGCACACGACCGAGACGCACCTCATCCCGAACGCCCTGCGCGCTGTCGACGGCGGGCCGCCGTTGCAGCTGTTCGGCGCCGACTACCCGACTGACGACGGCACCTGTGTGCGCGACTACATCCACGTGGTGGACCTCGGCGACGCGCATCTGCGAGCGCTCGGCGTCGTTGAACCAGCAGCGCACCACGTCGTGAACCTCGGCAGCGGCGCCGGGTATTCGGTGCGGCAGGTGCTGACCGCGGTGGGGGAGGTGACCGGCGAGGAGGTGCCCGTGATCGAGGCGCCGCGCCGCCCCGGCGACCCGCCGGTGCTCGTCGCGTCGAACGCGGCGGCTGCGCAACTACTCGGCTGGCGCCCGGAACGTGACCTGAATCGCATGGTCGCCGACGCGTGGGAATTCCACCGATTCGGCCGGGCCGCGGGTTAGCCTGCGGGACACACCGCCGTCGTGCCAAGCTCACGCGGCCGTCACTATCTGTATTGCGCAAGGGTCACTTCTGTAACCATTCCGCCCATTAATCGGCCGATGGTGACGTTGGCAACGAGCGCGTCACAGAACGTTATTCAGGCGGAAACGCACGGCAGAAACCCGGCCAAATCATGGCAAGCCAGGCGACACGCCCGAGTCGCTCACGGAAATCTCCAGTTGCCAGTCGGTGTAAGAGCTGGATAAAGTCCTGATCGGTTAGAGCGCAGTCGGGGGACTGTGTGCGCCTACCACCAACGGGGGAATGCATGTTCGGAGATGGCCAGTCGGCCATTGACGGTGGAATTCGATCTGGCGGAGGCAGCGCTGAATCGGACCGCTCCCCGTCAGCCGCCCGCACCTTGATCACGGACGCCGATGCGCGCTCCGCGGTCGTGCTGGCCCCCGGCGGCGGCGTCGTCGAGGACGAACCCACCCGGTTCGCCGCGCAGACCCTGATCATCGATGGCGCCGCGCGCCCGCGTGCCCGGCGTCGCCTGCCGCGGGCGCTCAACCGCTACCAGCTGCTGCTGGTCGCCGTCGACGCCTTCGCCGCGATCGCCGGCGGGTCGGCCGCCTTCCTGTTGCGCTTCGGCCGGGCAGCCGGCGCGCAGGCCAGCTCGTTGGACGTCACCCAGCTGGGCAGCCATCTGGACGCTGCCTTCGGCTTCGTGCTGCCGTTCGCATGGCTGTGCGCCACCGCCGCGAACCGCGCCTACGAGCGGCGCTTCGTCGGTGTCGGGGCCGCTGAATTCCAGCGCGTCTCCCGGGCCTTCCTGCAGCTCGCCGTCGTCACGGCCTTCCTCTTCTACGCGCTCAACGCGCCCATCTCGCGTGGCTTCGCGTTGCCCGCGATGGGCTTCACCGTCGTCTGCTCCCTCGGCGGCCGCTACGCCGCGCGGCGGTGGCTGCACCACAGGCGCCGCTCCGGCACGTCGCTGGCAAAGGTCATCGCTGTGGGCGGTGCCAGCTCGGTCGTCGAGTTCACCCGCATGCTGCGCAAGGACCTGCACGCCGGCATGAAGGTCGTCGGCGCCTGCCTGCCCGTCGGCGCGGCCGAGGACCCCGTCGCGGTGGCAGAACTCACCGAGATCGGCGTGCCGGTCGTCGGCGACGTCGACTCCATCACCGAGGCGGTGCGCCAGCACGGCGCCCGTGCCGTCGCCGTGCTCTCCGGCGACATCACCCCGCAGCAGCTGCGCTGGATCTCCTGGCGCCTCGGCGACACCGAGGCAGACCTCGTGGTCGCGCCGGGCCTGATGGAGGTCGCGGGCCGCCGCCTGCACATCCAGCCGGTCGCCGGCCTGCCGTTGCTGCACGTCGAGATCCCGACGCTGACCGGCTTCCGGCGCATGGTGAAGAACGGCTTCGACCGCTTCGTCGCCGCGACCGCGCTGCTGTTGCTCGCCCCGGCGCTGCTCGTCATCGCGACAATGGTGCGTTGCTCGAGCCGTGGGCCGGCGCTGTTCTTCCAGACCAGGGTCGGGCGCAACGGCAAGACGTTCCGGATGGTCAAGTTCCGGTCCATGCACACCGACGCCGAGCAGCGTCTGGCGGAGCTGCAGGCCCACAACGAGGCCGGCGACGGCCTGCTGTTCAAGATTCGCGAAGACCCCCGGGTCACCTCGGTGGGCCGAGTGCTGCGCCGGTTCTCCCTCGACGAGCTGCCGCAGCTGCTCAACGTCCTCTCCGGCGCGATGTCGCTCGTCGGCCCGCGTCCGCCGCTGCCGGCCGAGGTCGAGAAGTACGACGGCGACGTCCACCGCCGACTTCTGGTCAAGCCGGGTCTCACCGGTCTGTGGCAGGTCAGCGGGCGCAGCGACTTGTCCTGGGAAGAAGCTGTTCGGTTGGACCTGCGCTATGTCGATGACTGGTCGCTCTCGCTCGACATGCTGGTGATGTGGAAGACAGTCCGCGCGGTGCTCTTCGCTAAGGGCGCGTACTGAGCCGGATGGCCCGCTGCTGCGGCCGCCCCAGGTAGCCTCACCGAGTGTCCATGAGAGCGTGCGCGACGACGCTTGGCGTCCTGTTCGCCGTTGTTCTCTCGCTGTCAGGGTGCGCCACGAGCACGCCGATCAGCGCCAACCAGGCCGCCAGCGAGCGCGCCGGCGTCCAGGCTCTGCGGTCGAGCGCGGCGGCGGTGTCGAATCCGCCGCCACTGGTCGCCTTCATCGGCGACGACTACACGATCGGGGCTGGCACCGACGGCCCGACCCGACGCTGGACGTCTATCCTTTCGCGCCAAGAACATTGGCGAGAGGAGAATTTTGCCTTCATCGGCGCCGGCTACCTCGCCGCCGTCGCGTCGAAGTCTGGTTCAGCCAACTACGCCACCGAGCTGGCCAAGGCCGTGAAGACAACCCCTTCGATCGTCGTGGTCTCGGGCGGCGGCAACGATCTCGCCTCGGTCGGCCCTGCGCTCGCGCGCGAGATCAAGTCGTTCTTCACGTCTCTTCGCGTCAGCCTGCCTGCCGCGCGGGTGATCGCCGTCAACCCCTGGCAAGCGGCGTCGCCGGTCCCTCCCGGCCTGACCACGATCGCGGGTTACGTCCGCGCGGCGGTCAGAGACGTCAAAGGCGTCTTCGTGGACGTTGGTCAGCCGGTCGTCGGCCATCCCTCGTTGATCACTCGGTCCGGCAAATATCCCAACGACAAGGGATACGCCCGGCTCGCTCAGGCGGTCGGCGCCAAATTGCCCAACTCGGTGTGAGCTTCGACGGTGCGCCGCCCGGTCCATCCTGGCTGCCTAGCCGCCCGATTCAGGTATATTCCGTGTTATCTCTTGGCCACATCCTGGCGCCACGGGATCGTGTCCAGCCGCTCGAGCGGCCGACTGCGAGGAGCTCCTTCGTGAGTGTTCGGGCGTCGTGTGGTCAGCGGTGGCGGTGGTCGGGCGTGGTCGGCCTGCTCATGGTCAGTGCCGCAGCGGCCGGGTGCACGTCGTCGAGTTCGTCCGCCAAACCGTCCCCGAGCGGCCAGCCGGCAAGCGTCGCATCGTCGGCGACCAGCGGCTCGACCCTGACGCCCGCAGCGTCGGCCACGACGTCCTCCGGGTCCGCGGGCAAGACCCCGAAGCAGACCGGCGGCATCAACCAGATCGTGCCGTCCGGCACGCTCACCACCGCAGCGCCGATTCCGCTGAGCAGCCCGGCCAGCTTCGGCAACGGCGTGCACGCGAAGATCACGTCGATCAAGGCCGTCAACGCTCCGGCGCGCGGCATCGGGGAGATCGCCGGCCCCGGCGTCCGGATCGCGATCGCGATCTCCAACGACACCGCCAAGTCGATCAGCCTGGACGAAATCTCGATCACGATCGAGAACGCGCAGAAGAACCCTGGTGTGCAGATGAGCGCCTCGCGGCCGGCGCAGGGCACGCTGGCCGCGCGCCGCACCGCCCATGGCGTCTACGTGTTCACCATTCCGAAAGCGCACCGCAACCCGTTGACGGTCAACATGAGCTACTCCGTCAAGACGCCCGTGGTGCTGTTCGTCGGCACCGTGCGGTAGGCGCCGGTGACCGCCGACCCGCCGCTGCGAACCGAAGCCCTGCACGAGTCGCGCACCGCCCTCATCGTCGTGAATTACGGCTCGCATCAGCTGTTGGCGGCCAACCTGGCGCAGGTGGCTTGGCCGGAACACGGCTGTCTTGTCGTCGTGGTCGACAACTGGTCCTCAGCGGCCGAATCCGCGGAGGTTCGGGAGTTGGCCGACCGATGCGGCTGGCTGTGCGTTCAGCTCGGCGTCAACGGCGGCTTCGGCGCCGGCGTGAACGCCGGCTTCGCCGCTGCCCGCCGCCACGGCTGCGACGCGTTCGTCGTGGTCAATCCGGACGCGGTCGTCGCTGCCGAGGTCGTGGCCGGGCTCGCAAAGCACTGCCGCCGCGAGCCGTTGCACCTGGTGTGCCCCACCGTGCGCACCGCCCGCGGCGCGATCGAGTTCCAGGGGTCGCACGTCTCCGTCCGCGACGGGCGGATCCGTGGCCTGCGCGAGCAGGACCTGCCCGATCAGGACGAGGTCATCCTGTCCGAGGTCCGTGGTCGGTTGGGCGCCAATGCCCTCCCGTGGCTCACCGGCGCGTGCTTTGCGGTGTCCGCCGAACTGCTGGACCGCGTCAGCGGGTTCGACGAGTCCTACTTCCTCTACTGGGAGGACCTCGACTTCAGCCGCCGCTGCGCGCGCGCCGGAGCCGCTTTGGTGCTCCGCCGGGATCTGACCGTGACGCATGACGAGGGCGGCACGCAGACCGAGCACCGCGCAGGGCGGGCGAAGTCTGCCAATTACTACCGCTACAACTGCCGCAACCGGCTGCTGTTCGCCACTCGTCACCTGCCGCCGAAGGCGGTGCTGCGCTGGTTGCTGTCCACACCGGCGGTGAGCCGCGAGATCCTGTTGCGCGGCGGGCGCCGCCAGCTCCTGCAGTCGCCGCGCCCGCTCGCGGCGACCCTGCGCGGCTCGCTCGAGGGCGCCGCGCTTGCGATTCGGTCGCTGCTGCGCGCGGCCGGCGACCGGGGACCGGCCGGCCGTGTCTGATCCGCCCGCCCTCCCCGGGGCCGCCGTCCCCGAGCCGCGTGGCGTTGCCGCGGTGCCCAGCAGGCCCGAGCGAACGGCAGTCGTTGTCGCCGTCCTCACCTACCGGCGGCCGAACGACCTCGCGGCGCTGCTTCCGGAACTGCGCAAGCAGGTCGACGACGTCGTCGGCCGATGCCGGGCGAGCGTGCTCGTGGTGGACAACGACGCGGTCGGCAGCGCGTCCGGCATCGTGGCGGGCGCGGCGGACCCGGGCGTGCGCTACGTCGTGGAGCCGACGCCGGGCATCGCCGCAGCGCGCAACCGCGCGCTCGACGAAGCGGCCGACGCCGACATCCTCGTCTTCATCGACGACGACGAACTGCCGAGCGAGCACTGGCTGGCGAACCTGCTGGACACCGCGCAGCGAACCGGCGCGAGCGCGGTGGCCGGCGCCGTCGCCTCCGAATTCGACGGCGAGTTGGAACCATGGCTGGCGGCCGGCGAGTTCTTCCGCCGCCGGCGGTTGCCGACCGGGACGCCCATCGACGTCGCGGCGACGAACAACCTGCTGCTGGACCTGCGAGTGGTCCGCCGGCTCGGGCTGCGCTTCGACCTCGCGCTCGGCCTGACCGGCGGCGAAGACACGCTGTTCACCCGCACGCTGCATGCGCATGGCGAGCGCATGGCGTGGTGCAACGAGGCGCTGGTCACCGACCGCGTCCCGCGCGCCCGGATGACCCGGACGTGGGTGCTGGCCCGGGCGTTCAGCAGCGGCAACGCACGCACCGAGGTCGCGCTGCGGTTGGCGCGCGGGCCGCAGGCCCGGCTCGCCGCCTATGCCGACGCATTGCGCGCTGGACTGCCCCGGCTCGTCGGCGGCGGACTGAGGTTCGTCCTCGGTCTTGCGCTGCGTTCCCACCGGCACCAGGCGAAGGGGCTGCGCACCGCATACCGTGGCGCCGGGATGCTCGCCGGGGTCGTCGGCCACCGCTTCGAGGAGTACGCGCGCGTCGACGTCGCGGCCGCCCCGCCGCGCGAGGGCGCGCCGCCGCCGGGCCCGACGCATCGGGCGGCGTCGTGACCGTCGCCGTCACCTCGCCGTCGGAGCCGACTCAACCGCCGGACGATCCGGCGCCGGATCGGAGCGTGTGGCGCTCGATCGTCCGCAGCGCCGGCACCCGGGTCGCAATGCTCGCGATCAGCGCGATTCTGGGCATCGTCAACACCCGGTTGATCATCGAGCACTTCGGCCAGTCGAGCTACGCGCAGTACGGACTGCTGATCGGGATCGGGCTGCTCTTCCCATTCGCAGACCTCGGCATGTCCGCGGCGTTGATCAACGCCGTCGGCAGCTCACCGGACCCGCGCGCGGACCGCCGCGTCGTGCAGGTGCTCGCGACGGCGCTGCGCGTGCTGTGCGTGTCCGCGGTGGTGCTGCTTCTGCTCAGCCTGACGGTCACCCTCGCCGGGGGCTGGTCGTCGATCCTCGGCAGCGGCCTGCAGACAGGCTCTGGCGCCATCACCGCCGCGGCATGCGTCGCGTTGATCGCGATCACGCTGCCGGCTGGGTTCGGCGACCGCATCCTCACCGGTCTAGGCAAGAACCACGTGTCGATCGTCGTCCAGGGCATGCAGACACCGATCGTCTTCATCTGCCTGATGGTGATCATCCATGTCAGCTCCGGCCGCGGCGCGTATGTGGCGGCGCTGCCGTTCCTGGTGACCTTCGTGCTCGCGCTGGTGTCCTGCCGCATCGCCGCCCACTTCGTCCACCCGACCGTGGGGAAGGCGGTGCGGGCCGTGCCGCGGCTGCGCAGCGAGCGCGGCTCGGGCGTGTTCTCCGTCGCCTGGCCGATGCTCGTGCAGATGATCGCGCTGCCGATCGCCATGCAGACCGACCGGCTGATCCTCAGTCACGTGTCGGACGCGGCGCAGCTGGCCCGGTACAACCTGGCCTCGCAAATCTTCACGCCGGTGTGGTCGGTCGTGAACGCCGCCGGCGTCGTGCTGTGGCCGATCTTCGCGCGGGAACGGGCAGAGGGCCGCAAGGGCCGGCTGTCACCGGTGCCGATCAGCCTCGGCTTCGGGGCGGCCGCCGCGGTTGTCTGCGTCGTGTTGTCGCTCGCCTCGCCGCTGCTCACCAGGTTTGCGTCCGGCGGGACGATTCACCTGCCAGTCGGTTTGCTGGCGGCGTTCTGCGTGCTCATGATCTTCCAGGCCACGAAGTATCCGCTCGGCATGTTCATGACCGACGCCCGTGGACTGCGCTACCAGGCGCTCATGATCGTCATCTTCCTGCCGGTCAACCTGGGCCTCTCGCTGTATTTCGCGCGCATCTACGGCGCTGCCGGGCCGGTGCTCGGCTCGGCGATCGGTGTGCTGGTGTGCCAGTTGTTGGCAAATCTGCGCTATGTGCGTCGAGAGTTGCGGCGCGCCCCGGGGCGCGCCGCCGCAGAGGTGGGCACCCAAGCGGCGGGCGTCGCGGTTGCGGCGCAGGCGGGCGCCGCGGTCGCGGCGCAGGCGGACGCCGCGGTCGCGGCCGAGGCAGTCGCGGCGCAGGCGGCAGTGGCCGAACCACCGGCGGGCCGACGAACAGCGTCGGGCCGGTTTGGCTGGACGGGATGGCAATGGAGCCGGCGGCGCGTCACGGTGTCGGCATTCGGCGGCCTCGGGTTCCTCGTGCTGCTGGGCCTCGGGTGGCTGATCCTGACCGGGGCTCTTGCCGCTCGGCAACTGCAGCGGGTCGACGACGACGCGGCGTCGCTGCGCGCCGCGATCATCGCTGGGGACTACGTCAAGGCCCAGGCGCTGCTGCGCGACATCGGCGCCCACGCGCATCGAGCCCACCAGCTGACGACCGGGCCCGCGTGGGCGCTTGCGGCGAAGGTGCCGGTGTTGGGCACGCCGGCCGATACGGCGCGAGTCATCGCTGCGGAGGCTGATCACACGGGCGCGGACGTGTTGCCCGGCGTCTTGCGCCTCGCGCGCACGCTCATCGACGCGCCGCGTCAGGGAGGTGGCGGCATCAACCTCGCGACGTTGATCGCCGCGCAGCCGCAGCTCGGGTCGTCGGCGCAGGCGGCCGGGCTTGCCGCCGATGCGATCGCCCGAACGTCGCCGACCTGGGTCGGGCCCATCCAACATGCGCGCGGGGCGCTGCTGAGCGACCTGCGCACATTGCACAACTCACTCGCCGGCGCCGACCACGCGCTGCGCACAGCCGTTCCGATGCTGGGGGCCACGACCCCGCAGCGGTACTTCGTCGCGTTCGAGAACGAGGCGGAGGCGCGCGGCATCGGCGGCCTGCCCGGCGCGTTCGCGATCATCACCGCAGACAAGGGCGTGCTGCGCTTCAGCCACTTCGGCAGCGACCGGGAGCTGAGCAGAGCCCACGCCTCGATCGACCTCGGCCCGCAGTACAACCGGCAGTTCGGCAACTTCGACCCGACCAACACCTACCAATTCTCCGACGTCAGCCCGCACTTCCCAGACGCCGCCCGGATCTGGGCGGCGATGTGGTTTGCGAAGACCGGGCAGCGCATCACCGGCGCGATGGCGATCGACCCCACGGCACTCGGTTACCTGCTGGACTCGACCGGCCCGGTTCGCCTGCCCGGCGGCGGGACGGCTACCGGCCGCAACGTCGTGTCGTTGACCGAGAGCAAGCAGTACGCGGCCTTCAGCGACCAGAGCGCGCGTAAGAGCTACCTCGTCGACATCGCGAGGGCGATCTCGCGGCGCCTGGTAGGCGGACACCTCAACGGCGCCGGCGTCGTCCGGGCGCTGTCACACGGGGCGAAGGACCACCGATTCCTCGTCTGGTCGGCTGATCCGAAGGTGCAGAGCGACATCGTCTCGGCCGGCTACGGCGGCGTGTTGCCGAGCAGCGCCGCGCCCGCGAGCGGCTTCGTCGTGGTGAACGTCGCTGGCACCAAGTTGGACTACTACCTCGACCGCACGATGACGTATGAGCGCAATTCGTGCGCCGCAGGCGGCGTCTCTGACGGCACGATCCGGCTCGACAACACCGCGCCGAAGCGCGGATTGCCGCCGTACGTCACGACCCGAAGCGACTCGCCGCGGGCGAGCGCTCGGCCGGGCGACAACCGGCTGCAAGTCACGTACTACGTCTCGAGGGGCGCGAAGATCATCTCTGTCCTGCTCGACGGCGAGCCGGTCAAAGCCCGGGTCTCCACGCTCAACGGCCTGGTGACTGTGACGCTGCGGGTCGAGCTGCCGGCCGGCCGGGCGCGCACGGTGAGCGTCACGGCGAGCGAGCCGGCGGCAACGAAGCCGACCACGCTCCTGCGTCAGCCCCTGGCGCGCCCGTTGCGCGTGGTCACGAGGGGAGCGCGCTGCCGCGGTTGAGACCGAACCCGGCGGTGGAGACCGGACGGGTGGGTTAGGAGCCGGATGCGATGCGGGTGTGCAGCACCTGGCGCAGCAGCGTGCTCGACGTGTGCATCGTGTAGGGCAGGTAGACGACCTGCACGCCCACTCCAGCGAAGTCGCGTTCCAGCTTGTCGCCCTTGGGCGTGCCGCGCCAGTCGTCGCCCTTGACGATGACGTCGAAGCGCAGCCGCTCCCACATCTGCAGCTTGTTGGGCACGTCCTCGATCACGGCGTCGTCGACATAGCGGATGCTGCGCACGATCTCGAGCCGCTCGAGCGCCGGAATCACCGGCGTCTTGCCCTTGGCCGCCTCCGCGCGCTCGTCGGTGACGACGCCGGCGATGAGGTGATCGCACGAAAGCCGTGCGTTGCGCAGGATGTTGAGGTGGCCGACATGGAACATGTCGTACACGCCGGGCACATAGCCGACGACACGGCGTTCCGACACGTCGGTCTCCCTCGAATCACGAGCGATGTTAGCTGCATGTAAAGAATACCACCGGGAGGTGGTTTGCAACCAGGATCTACGCAGGTTTTTGCCGTCGTCGCGGACCAATTCTGGCGGTCGCGCACCACGAGAGCCCAGGTCGGGGTGACCGGGCTCTCGTGGTGCAGCGATGCGCTAGAGGAACGCGCCGACTGCCTTCGTGCCCGCCGGCTGGCCGATCGCGCCGGCCACGTCTGACGGCAGCGGAACGGCGTGCGATTGAACAGCCGAAGTGCTCGCCAGCTCGTACTGCGCGGAGTAGCCGCCGTTGCTGCCCTGCGCGTTCGTCCAACCCTTGCCGCGCGCGCTGTCGAAGGCGTCAGCCGTCTGAGAGATGGTCATGGTGTGGTTGTCCCCGGCGCCCCAGCCGGCCATCGTCGAGCCGGTGCTGCCGCCTGCCGGCGCGAACAGGTTGCCGTTGACGACCAGGTTCATCGAATTGGCCGGGATGTGCGTCTTCTTGTCGATCGCCATGAACTGGATGCCCTTGATCGACGCGAGCAGATTGTCCGCGATAGTGATGTTCTGGGTCAGCCACGGGTTGCTGGGGTCCGGGTCAGGCGCCCGCGGGTCGCGCATCCAGCCATCCTGCGGCCGGTTCTGACGGCGCTCGTCCTGCTCGAGCGCGATTGCCCGCGAGGTCGTGTTCGACACGGAGTTGTTGAAGATCTTCACGTTTCCGGTGTCGAGGATCCATATCCCGATCTCGCGGCCGGACAGGATGTTGTTCGCGATGATGCCGTTGGCCGACAGTTCGGCGACGACGCCCTTGTGATTGCCCCGGCTCACGTTGTTGGTGATCGTGAACTGGCGTACGGACGCGTCGAGCCAGATGCCGTTGGCGTCGTTGTCCTCGATGTCGTTGCCGGAGAGCACCAAGCCTTTCAGCTTCGTCACCTTGATGCCGGCCGCGGACGGCGAGGCGTTGAAATGTTCGCTGTTGTTGCCGGACATCAGCGAGTTCGTCACCGTGAGGTCGTCCGCCTCGTTCGCGTGGATGCCCACCATGCCGTTGTCGGACGACGTGACGTGGTCGGCCGTGTTGCCGGCGTGCAAGAAGGTGATGCCCTGCGTGGCGTTGTCCTCGACGAAGATGTCGCGAACGAGGTCCGAGGTGCCGTACACCCGCACCGTGCCCATCTGCCACAGCGACGTCGCGTACCGGCGAACGCCGATGCCTTGCACCGTGACATGCGGGGCGGTGATCATCATCGCGAGCTGGAGGTCGCTTGCGCGGGTGTTGTCGCCCGGGTCAGAACCGACGGTGATCGTGTGGGCGTTGTAGTCGACCGCGAACTCCCCTGAGCCGACCGAGTTGGCGCTCGACATCTGCTGCAGCTTGGTGCCGCCGATGAAGACCTGGTCCGGCCATGCGGCCATCGGATGCGCCGAGTTCACGAATCCGCCGGCGTTCGAGCCCTTGGAGAAGCTGGCCGAGTGGTCGAATTGGGTCGTCCAGCCGGAGTGCACCCAGCGCGAGCCTTGCCTCGTCCAGCCGGACACCGGCACGCTGCCGTCGAGCCACACGACCTCGCCCGGGTAGGGCTCGATGGTCAGGTTCGCCTTCGAGACGGTGACGGTTTCGTGGTAGTTGCCGCCGCGCAGCACGATCGTCTTGCCCGACGAGGCCTTGCTGACCGCGGCCCCGATGGTGCGCAGCGGCGAGCCCTCGGCGCCGGCGGCCGAGTCGTTCCCGGACGGCGAGACGAAGATCGAGCCGGACGGTATCGAGTAGTCGATCGAGCCAAGCGGCCGGGCGCCGGGCTGGCCGGACGAGGGCGGCGGATTCGGGTCGGTGGTCGAGCTGCTGGTCGACGGGTCGGACGGGGTGGGAGACGGGTCGGCCGAGGTGCTCTGGCCGGCGCTGGACGTGCTCGACACCGGCGAGCTGCTCGGCGCGTTCGAGGTCGACGTCGGCGCCTCGGAAGTCGTCATGCTGTTGGTCGGGCTCGGCCCGCTCGGCGGACTGGACACCGGCGCGTTGTCGCCGTCGTATGACCAGGCCTGGAAGGTGCCGATCGCGTAGTTGGTCACCCGACTGCCCGTCGACCGGTAGGTCCAGAAGCCGACCGAGCCGGCGCTTTCCACCTGCTCCGGCGAGTTGTCCGCCGTGACCAGGGACCAGTCCGGCGTCGGGGTCCGGTCCAGCCAGGCGCGTGCCGCGAGCCGCACTGGCTGGCCGCCGAGGGCCTGCAACTGCAGGTGGAACGGCTGCCCGACGCCGGCGACCCAGTTCAGCCGGATGACGCCGAGCGAAGTCTGCGAGCGGTGAGCGCCGATCCGCGACACCGCGAGCAGCGGCTTGCCGGAGCGGGTGAAGGAGACCTCGGCGCGGTACGCGCGGCCGGTCGGCTGGCGGCGCGCCTCAGCGGCGACGTAGAAGTGGGTGGCCCGGGCGGAGGACATCGTGGGGACGCCGGCGGCGACCTCGACCCGGGTGTCCGCCGAGCTCGTCGTCGGCAAGTAGGCGCCGCGGGAACGCCCGACGGCCAGGCCGTTGACATAAGCCGAGCCGTTCGTGACCGTGAAGTGGGCCGCCGAGTCGCCCTCCAACGCGTACTGGCCGCCGATCGGCGCCGAACCGAGCCCGTTCGAGACCTGCCTGTCGAAGGTGTCCAGCGCGATCACCGAGGAGGGATCGGTACCCGCAGACACGGAGTTCACCGCAAGGGCGCTCGCCGCCACTGCCGCGACAGTCAGGATGGTCGCCACAATGGCACCGGAAGCGCGGGAGCTGAGCCCACGACCGTCGGGAAGGGCAAGAGCGGAGATGCGGGCGCGCCTCGAAGGCCGGGGAGCCGGGCGAGCGCCGGTGCCGATTCGCCGCTCTGGCGGCGCAGAATGACGGCCTGAGGAGGAGGGCATGAGGATTAGTCCTTGTCTGCGTTCCCGCGATTGCCCCCCGCGAGTTCCCTCTCATCGTGTCCGCATCGCAGGTTCGCTAAACAGCGTTGGTCGCCGAGGCCGCCGAGCCGAACTCCAGTGAACGGCCGGGGCGGTCGTCGGCGCAACAAACAGGACGTGAATACCCGGCGCGTCCGGTGTGACGTGGCGCGCGATCGGGTCGGCCGGCGCGTCGTCGTCGTGCTCAGTCACGCGATGACGGCGTGGCCATCCTCCGTGCTGCGAGCGTCGGCCGGGAGCGTGGGAGCAGGCTCGCCGGTCGGCGACGTGCCCAGCGGGCGCATGCCGAGACGGCGGGTCGTGGCCCATGTCGGACCGGTTCGGTTCGCGACGACACCGCTCGCCGGGCGGCCGACACGTGCGGCCGCGTCGGCCGCGCGGGTGAGGTCGGCAAGACTCGTCCGTCGCGCGGCCACAACCACGAGCACCTCGTCGGCGAGCAGGACTGCCTGCAGGCCGTCGGCGGTGTCGATGAGCGAGCCGCTGTCGATGATGACGAACTCGAACTGGCCCCGCAGTTGCTCGATCGCCTCGCGCAGGGCTGGGGAGGACAGCAGTTCCCCCGGCGAGGTCGTCGGGCCGCCGGCCGGCAGGACGGCCAGGTTGTCCCCGACACGTGCCAGGGCCTCGTCCAGCGATGTCTTGCCCGTGATGACCGCGGCGCCGCCCGGTCGGTCCGGCAACTCGAACTCCCGGCCGACGGATGGTTTGCGTAGATCGAGGTCGACAAGGCAGGTCTGCCGTCCCGCCTCGGCGAGCGCCTTGCTGAGGTTGACGGCGACGGATGACGCGCCGGCGCCGTGGCCGGCCCCCACGACGGCCAGGACTCGGCTGGTGGGCGGCGGCGCTGAACCGGTGCCGTCGCCGGATGCGCTGACGAGGTCGTGACGCCCGCCGATCGCCGCCAGTTCCGCTGCTCGAGGGTGTACGACGAAGGCGGCGAGCCGGCGGTAGGCGTCCATGAAGGCAGCGGGCTCAGTGCCGGGCCGCTGCGAGGGGATCTCGCAGAGCACGGGCGCGTCGGTCGCGGATTCGACGTCGACCGCGGAGCGCACGCGCGGCCGGATGCGCTCACGGACGACGACGACGGCCAGGCCGACGATCAGGCCCGCCAGCAAGCCGACCAGCAGGAGGAGGAGCGGACGAGGCGCGACCGGCGCGGCCGGAGCGTTCGGCGGGTGCACCACCGTGAGCTTCAGCGTCGACGCGTCGGTCGTGGTGCTCACTGCCTCCAGACGCTGGATGACCACGATCGTCTGAGACGCCACCGCGTCGGCGATCCGAGCTGCCCGGGCAGGCGAGGAGTCCTTAACCGCGATATTCAGCAACGTCAGGTTGAGCGGGGCGTTCGCGGTGATCTCGCCCGCCAGCGCGGAGGTGCTGAGCGACAGGTGCAGCTTGGACTTGACCGGGCGCACGACGGACGGGCTGGTCGGCACGGTGGTGTAGCTCTGCACCCTGGACTGCGCGTACATGCTCGCGCTGTAGAGGATGTTGGCATTCGCGGAGGAGTCGGTGACCGCGGTCGCGAAGATCTGGGCATGGGCCTGGTAGGTCTTCTGCGTGCTCGCGAGATCGATGCCGGCAGCCAGGAGGCCGACCAGCCCGCAGACGATCACGAAGGCAGTTCGGCTGATCAACGCCTGCCTGGCCGGTCGAGCCGACCGATGGGCCGCGGGCGGCGGCGCGGATGTCACGGTGTCACTCACCATGGGGCGGCGCATCCGATGGCGCTGGTGGTCATTGGTCGGATTCTCCTGTTCTCGGTTTGCTCGTTCGCGTTCCGCCCACTCCTTGTCGGGCGTCATGCTCGTCAACCGGTCGCCGGAATGAGGTCGGCGAGCGGCCGGCTGCTGGCGGCGATCTTGCCGTGGGACAAGCCCTCCCACGGTTCGCCGACCTGGCGGCCCAGCAGAAGCGCGGCGCAGGCCCCTACGCCGAAGAACCACAGGCTGCTGAGGGAGTTCCAGGCATGCATCGCCGTGAAGAGCCCGCAGAGGGTGAGCGACAGGTTGCTCAGGCCGAGCGACTGGTGACGCGCGATGGCGACGGATGCGAGAACCGCGATGCCGACGAAGGCCGCCACCGCGAAGTAGCCGAACTGCGCCGCGCCGTAGACCACTTCCGAGTCGATGCTTTGCGACACATCGACGATCTTCACGTTCGTGCCGAAGAACCACGTGTTGGTGGGAAGGCCCGCCAAGCCGTAGCCGGCTGGGTGCGAGTTCAGCAGCCTGGGGAGCAGCCAGTACAGCGCCTCTCGGTAGCCGTTGCTCTTGTCCATCGTCGAGGAACCTCGTACCTGAGGGCTCCACCAGTACAGGCCGCCGAGCACCAGGACGAGGCCTCCGACGAACAACGTGACGAGCAAGGGCACCGCAGTGCGCATGAAATAGCGGGGGATGAACGGGACGGCGCAGATGAGAAAGATCAGCACGCCGACGCCCTCGGGCCCGTTGCTGCCGGTCATGAAGACGCCGGCGAGCAGCCAGAGGCCGCCCAGGTAACGCCAGCGGCCCAACAGATAGAAGGCAAGCGGGATCATCGCGACGAACAACGTCGCGAGCACGAGCGGCTGTGGCGTGCCGACCAGGGCCCGCACCGCGCCGCCGCGGGCGTAGCTGCGGCCGCTTCGCAGCAACTGGCGATGCAGGCCCCGTTCGGCAATGGCCGGGATGACCGTCAACATCGCGACCAGGAGGTACCAGCTCAGGTACTGGCGGATTCGACCGCTGCGGATCAGCATCCAGCCGATCGCGGCAGACGCCGGGGCGATGACCAGCAGCTTCTGCAGCGCCGCGGCCGCGCCGCCGTTGCTGATGGTCGCGTAATAGCGGCAGAACACCACGGCGAACGCCTGGAACGTCGCGCCGAGAGCGATGAGTTCATACGCCCGCCGCCGATCGACATGAGTTTGGAGAACCGCGTTCGACCAAATGACCAGCAGCAGGAGCGCGAGTGGTGTCACCACACCGTGAATTCGATTGAGGAAGTAATCATAGAATGTCACTGTGGCGAGGCCGCCGGCGAGAATCCAGTCGGGGAGGATTGCCGGCTGACCGCGCCGCATCGACAGCCATGCGGATTGCCAAAGCGCGGCCACGGCGTGGCGCATCGGCAATTCCCCGCTCTCGTCTCGGCCGCGGGCCGAACTGGACACTTGAGGTCCAAGTCCGCTTCCGCAGGTGCTGCTCGCCCGTGTGCGGACCAGCCGCGCAGCCCCCGCTGCAGCGCGAACGCGGCCGATAACCGACGTAGCATACAGGCGAGCCAAGGGAGGCCACAATCTCGCGACAACGCCACAATATGGGGCCCGTGCGCTTGCTCTCATCCTTCCCGCAGCCGCGCCCGACGACCAATCCCTACATCGTGCAGCTGCATCAACAGCTGAGCTCTCGCGACGACGTGCTCGCCGCGCCGTTCACCTGGCGGCACGCGCTGCTCGGCGGCTTCGACGTGTTTCACATGCATTGGCCGGAGATTCTCGTCGATGGCAGCTCGCCGCTCAAAAAGGCGGCGCGACAGCTATTCTTCGCCCTTTTGCTGATGAAGATCCGGTTATTGCGCGTGGCTGTTGTGCGGACGGTGCACAATCTCGAATTGCCCGCCGGGATATCGCGTCGGGAAAAGTTTCTGCTGCGCTTTGCCGACAGCACGGTCACCTTGCGCATCGCGCTCAGCGAGCACACCCAGCTGCCGCCCGGCCAGGCGTTCCTGGTGATCCCGCACGGACATTACCGCGACTGGTTCGCCGCCTATCCTCAGCCGGCCGCCGAGGACGGCCGGGTCGTCTTCTTCGGCCTCGTCCGGCGCTACAAGTCGATCGACGATCTAATTCGCGCGTTTCGCGACGTCGGCCCGGACAGCGGCGTCCGAGCGCTGCGCATCGCCGGCCAGCCCACCTCCGAGGAGCTCCGCGCGGAGCTGCTCCAGCTGACCGGGGACGACCCGCGGATCTCCACCAGGTTCGAGTTCCTCGACGACGCGGGCGTGGTGGACGAGGTCGGCCGCGCAGAGTTCGTCGCGCTGCCGTACCGCGAAATGCACAACTCCGGCGCGGCGCTCACCGCGCTGTCGCTCAGCCGGCCGGTGCTGGTGCGCGACAACGGACTCAACCGAGCCCTGCGCGACGAGGTCGGCGCCCACTGGGTCCACCTGTTCGACGACGTCGTCGGCGCGGACGATCTCGAGAAGGCGCTCGCGGCGGTGCGCGCCGACCCGCCGCGCGGCGAGCCTGATCTGAGTCGCCGGGACTGGGCCGCCTCAGCGACGGCCCATGTCGAGGCCTATCGCCGCGCGGTTCGCCTGCGCCGCGGCTCGTGATCGGTGGCACACGTCATTCGGCGAACAGCCACCGGTCGGCGGCGGCGCGACCGTCCTCGTCAGGCAGGTCGGCGAGCACGTCGTCGGCGGACCGGTCGGCTCCCACGGCGGCCCGGATCGCCGTCACGATGGCTGTGATCTCGGCGCCGGCCGCGCCAGCTCGCACGACGTGGTGACGGTGGCTGCGCAGCCAATCGGCGATGCCAGTCTCGTCCGTCGCGACGATCCGGCAACCGTGCGCGAGACCCTCCACGAGCGGCAGGCCGACCTGCTCACGCCACCGCGGCCGGGGTTGGGACAACAGGACCAGCACGGCGCTGCGGCGAAGCAGGCGGTGGATCTGCGCCCGCGGCGGGTCCACGACCACCTCCACGCTGTCGGCCTGGGCGGCGAACTGCTCGACCTCGTCGAGCAGCGGGCCCTTGCCGACGAGCGTCAATCGCGCCCGAGGGTCAGCCGCGACGATCTCGGGCCACGCGGCCAGCAGCCGGCGCACGCCCTTGCGCTCCTCGAACGCGCCCAGGTACAGCACGGTCCGCGGCTCGCGCTCGGCCGGCGGACAGTCGCACGGCGCGGAGATCGCCGGTGTCAGCCGTGACTCGGCGCCGCGCAACTGGCGGCCGCGGGTCGCCGCGTAGAGATCGCGGGCGGCAGCGGTGCCGTAGGCGATGCGGTCGACTTGGCGGGCGACGAGCAGGCTGAGCAGGCGGTCCAGCGCCCGGCGGGCCCGAGTGCGCGTCGACACCGGCGAGGGCAACGTCTGCCGGCTCCACGGGTCGAGGTTCTCGATGGCGTAGGTGACCACCCTGGTCGGCTGGCGGCGGACCAGCCCGCCGAGCCGCACGGCCAGCGCCACGACCAGCGAGCGGGCGAGGCCGCTGCGCTGCAGCGGCTCGTTGATCTCCAGCTCGCGCACGCCGTGCCGCAGCACGAACAACGCCGCGGCCGCAGTGCCGGCCTGCGCCACGTCAAGCCCGGCGACGAGCGAATCGTCGAAGTCGTAGCGCCGGGCGGAATAGAGCAGCGTGGCCGGGGTGTGCTGCCGGGCCCGTTCGAGGTGCGCGGTGCGGACCTGCTCGTAAAGGCGGACGCGACGGGGCCGAGCCGGCGGGGCCGTGGCCCTGGCCCTGGCTGTCATGCGTCGAGGATGCCACCGACACCCCCGTGCGCTTCTCCTGGTTTCGTGCTGTCCGAAATCGCGCAGGATTTGCGACAGCACCGAACCAGGAGAAGGAACGAGGACAGACCTCTGGGTGCGGCGCGGGTCGGGTGGTCATTACTGTCGGGTGCGCACCGCCGCCGGCCCCATATGGGCCGTGCCCGCTGAAAGGTCTTCCTGTCGTGTCCCTGTCCGGACTGTTGTCCGCTGCTCTCGACAGCTCCGGGGGCGACGTCGCGCTGCACCGGGCGGCGGAGTCGATCGACGCCCCCCGCCTGACGCTCAGCGGGCCAGACGGCCTGCAGCCGCTCGCGGTCGCGACGGTCGCTCGCGCTGGGCGGTTGGTCCTGGCGGTGACGAGCAGCGCGCGCGAAGCCGAGGACCTTGTCGACTCGCTGCGCTGCCTCGTGCCGCCGGACTCGGTCGCGCTCTACCCGGGCTGGGAAACCCTGCCGCACGAACGGCTGTCGCCTCGCGCGGACACCGTGGGGCAGCGCCTGGCCGTGCTGCGCCGTATCGCGCACCCGTCGGCCGCGGACCCCTCGGCCGGCTCGTTGTCGGTAATCGTCGCCCCGGTCCGCGCCCTGCTTCAGCCGCAGGTGCCGCGCCTGGGCGAGCTCGTCCCGGTCGAGTTGCACGCCGGCGACGCCGGCAAGGAGCTCACCGATATCGTCGTCGACCTTGTCGGCGCTGGCTACGCGCGGGCGGAGTTGGTGGAGAAGCGCGGCGACTTCGCCGTGCGGGGCGGAATTCTCGACGTCTTTCCGCCGACCGAGGAACACCCGCTGCGGGTGGAGTTCTGGGGCGACGAAGTCGAGGAGATCCGCTACTTCAAGGTCGCTGACCAGCGTTCGCTCGAGGTCGCGCCGCACGGGCTGTGGGCGGCGCCCTGCCGTGAGCTCCTGCTCACCCAGGACGTCCAGCAACGCGCGGCCACGCTGCTGGCCGAGCACCCCGAGCTCAGCGAGTTGCTGGACCCGATCAGCCGTGGCGAGGCCGTCGAGGGCATGGAGGCGCTCGCGCCGGTGCTGGTCGACGAGCTGACCACGGTGTTGCGCGAGCTGCCAGCCGGCGCGCACGTCGTGGTCTGCGACCCCGAACGGGTGCGCGCCCGCTCGGCCGACCTCGTGCGCACGTCGCAGGAGTTCCTCGACGCGTCCTGGGCCGTCGCCGCGGGCGGCGGCGCCGCGCCGGTCGACCTGGCCGCCGCGTCGCTGCGCGAGCTTGCCGAGGTCGAAGCGGAAGCGCGCGAGCTCGGCGTGCCGTGGTGGGGCGTCACCGCGCTGACCGACCCGGACGCCGTCGCCAGCGACTTCACCCAGGCGCCGGGCTATCGCGGCGACGCCGAGGCGGCGCTTGCCGACCTCAAGCAGTGGACCCGCGACGGATGGCGCGTCGCGATCGTCTTCGACGGCCACGGCTCGGCGCAGCGCGCGGTCGAACGCTTCGCCGCCGCCGAGATCCCGGCCCGGCTCGTCGCCGACGCCGAGGTGCAGCCCGGCGTCGTCGACGTCACGACCGGCCGCCTGGGCGGCGGCTTGGTCTCCGTGCAGCGGGGCCTCGCGTTCCTGACCGAGGCCGATCTCACGGGTCAGCGCGGCTCGCTGACGAAGGACACCAGCCGGATGCCGTCGCGGCGGCGCAACGCGATAGACCCTATCCAGCTCAAGGCCGGCGACTACGTGGTGCACGAGCAGCACGGCGTCGGCAAGTACGTCGAAATGGTGCGCCGAACCGTCAACGGCGGCGAGCGCGAGTACCTGATCATCGAGTACGCGCCGTCCAAGCGCGGGCAGCCCGGCGACCGGCTGTTCGTCCCGACCGACTCCCTCGACCAGGTCACCAAGTACGTCGGCGGCGAGGCGCCGTCGCTGTCCCGCCTGGGGGGCGCGGACTGGGCTAAGACGAAGGGCCGCGCCCGCAAGGCGGTCAAGGAGATCGCCGCCGAGCTGATCCGGCTCTACAGCGCGCGGATGGCCACGAGGGGCCACGCTTTCGGGCCGGACACGCCGTGGCAACGCGAGCTGGAGGACGCGTTCGCCTACGTCGAGACGCCCGACCAGCTCGCCGCCATCGACGAGGTCAAGGGCGACATGGAGAAGCCGCTGCCGATGGACCGGGTCATCTGCGGCGACGTCGGCTACGGCAAGACCGAGGTCGCGGTGCGCGCCGCGTTCAAGGCCGCGCAGGACGGCAAGCAGGTGGCGGTGCTGGTGCCGACGACGCTGCTCGCGCACCAGCACCTGCAGACCTTCAGTGAGCGGATGGCGCAGTTCCCCGTCACCATCAAGGAGCTCTCGCGCTTCACCCCGGCCGGCGAGGTCGACGCGATCTCGACCGGCATCGTCGACGGTTCCGTCGACATCGTGATCGGCACCCATCGCCTGCTGCAGCAGACCGTCCGGTTCAAAGACCTCGGGCTGGTCATTGTCGATGAGGAGCAGCGCTTCGGCGTCGAGCACAAGGAGTACCTGAAGGGGCTGCGCACCGCCGTCGACGTGCTGACGATGTCGGCGACGCCGATCCCCCGCACGCTCGAGATGTCGCTGACCGGGATCCGCGAGATGACCACCATCCTCACCCCGCCGGAGGAGCGGCACCCGATCCTGACGTTCGTCGGCGCCTACGACCCGCGGCAGATCGGGGCCGCGGTCCGCCGCGAGCTGCTGCGCGACGGGCAGGTCTTCTACATCCACAACCGGGTCGAGTCGATCAACCGGGCGGCGGCGAAGCTCGCCGAGATCGTGCCCGAGGCGCGCATCGCCGTGGCGCACGGCCAGATGGCCGAGGGCGCGCTCGAGCAGATCATGCTCGGCTTCTGGGAGAAGAAGTTCGACGTCCTCGTCGCCACGACGATCGTCGAGTCCGGCTTGGACATCCCGAACGCCAACACCCTGATCCTCGACCGCGCGGACACCTTCGGCATCAGCCAGCTGCACCAGCTGCGCGGCCGGGTCGGCCGCGGCCGCGAGCGCGGCTACGCCTACTTCACCTACCCGCCCGAGCGTCCGCTGACCGAGCTGGCCTACGACCGGCTCGCGACCATCGCGCAGCACACCGAGATGGGCGCCGGCATGGCCGTCGCGATGAAGGATTTGGAGATCCGCGGCTCGGGCAACCTCTTGGGCGGCGAGCAGTCAGGACACATCGCCGGGGTCGGCTTCGACCTCTACGTCCGGCTGGTCGGCGAGGCCGTCGCAGACTTCCGAGGAGAATCGCCGGAGGAGCAGTTCGAGATCAAAGTCGACCTGCCGGTCGACGCCAACCTGCCGGTCGACTACCTGCCCGGCGAGCGGCTGCGGCTCGAGGCCTACCGCTCGCTCGCCTCGGCGACCACCGACGCGGACGTGGACGCGGTGCGCGCCGAGCTCGTCGACCGCTACGGCCCGATCCCGCCGCCGGTCGAGAACCTGCTCGCCGTCGCCCGGTTCAAGGTGCTGTGCCGGCGCTACGGCGTCACCGAGGTGTCGGCGCAGGGCAACCTCGTCCGGTTCTCGCCGCTCGACCTCGCCGAGTCCGCCCAGCTGCGGCTCGAGCGGCTGTACGACCGCGCGCACTACAAGCCGACCGTCGGCACGATGTCGGTGCCGCGGCCCAAAGGCGTCGTGAAGCCGGACGGCTCGTTCGCGGAAGTGAAGTTCGGCGGCGAGCCGTTGCGCGACATCCCGTTGCTGTCCTGGTGCGCCTCGGTGCTCGAGGCCGTCACCGGCCTGCCGGCCGCCATCTGACATGCTGAGCGGGCCAATCCGCAGCTGGGAGAATCGATCGTCGTGAGAGTCCGCACGCTGGCCGTCGGCGCCGCCGTCCTGCTCGCCGTGTCCGGCTTGACGGCGTGCCGCAGCAACGTGGGCAACGCGGCCACGATCGACGGCAAGCGGATTAGCGAGACGACGCTCAACAACTACGTGACGGCGAACGCCAAGCCGGTCACGGTGTCCGACTCATCCGGCTCGGCCACCTTCCCGGCGGCGCCCAAGACGATCGTGCTGCAGACCCTCATCGACATCCAGCTCTACGACAAGACCCTCGCCAACACCCCGGCCGGCGTGCCGACCAAGGCGCAGCTCGCGACCGCGACGAGCGCGTTGCTGAAAGGCCAATCGCCGACGGCGTACCTGAAGCAGGGTCGGCTGCTCGGCTTCAGCCGGAGCTTCGCCGACGAGTTCGTCCACCGCCAGGTGCTGTTCAGCAAGCTCACCACGCTGCAGACGGACGGCGTGGACGTGGCCACGGCTTACCGCAAGGCGAGCGTCTCGGTCACCGTCAGCCCGCGGTACGGCAAGTGGGATCCCAAAGGCCGCTCGCTGCTGAGTTCCAACCAGTTCGACGGCGTGCCGTCCTTCGTGACGCTCACCGCGCCCGGCAGCAGCTGACTTGTCCGACGCGCTTCGGCGTGCCGTCGAGGTGATGGACCGGCTGCGCTCGCCGGGTGGTTGCCCGTGGGACGCCGAGCAGACGTCCCGGTCGCTGACCCGCTATCTGCTCGAGGAGACCTACGAGGTGCTCGAGGCGATCGAGACCGACGATGCCGCGCTCCTGCGGGAGGAGCTCGGCGACCTGTTGCTGCAAGTGCTGTTCCACGCCCGGATCAGCGAGGAGCTTCCGCCGGCGCAGGCATTCGGCATCGACGAGGTGGCCGGCGATCTCGTCGACAAGCTGGTCCGCCGGCATCCGCACGTCTTCGGCGACGCGAAGGCGGGGTCGGCCGCCGAGCTCGACGACACCTGGGAGCGACAGAAGGCCGTCGAGAAGGGGCGGGATTCAGCGACGGACGGAATTCCCCTCAACCAGCCTGCGTTGGCGCTCGCCGCCAAGCTGGTGGCGCGCGCGACTCGCGCTGGCGTGGACGAGCGGGCCGCCGGGTCGGCCGTCCAGCTCGCGGCGCCAACTCAACCGGACGCGGCCGCCGCCGCGGATGCGGAGATCGGCGGCCGACTGCTCGCGGTGGTACAGGACGCGGTGCGGGCGGGGATCGACCCTGAGGGCGCGCTGCGCCGGACAGCCGGCCGCTACCGAGCCGGAGTCCTCGCCGCCGAGCGCGAAGCGGATTGACTTACCCGCGCAGCCGCCGAAGCGCTGCGCGCTCAGCCGCCGAAGCGCTGCGCTCAGCCGCCGAAGCGTTGCGCGCTCAGCCGCCGAAGCGCTGCGCGCTCAGCCGCCGAAGCGCTGCGCGCGGAGCCGATCGAGGATCTGTTCGGCCGGCACGGCTCGGCCGAACAGGTGTCCCTGCCCGCGGGTGCAGCCGAGCGAGAGCAACGTCGCCGCCTCGTCCTCGTCCTCGATGCCTTCGGCGATCACGTCGAGGCCGAAGTTCAGGCCCAGCCCGACGAGCGCGGTGACGATCGCCTGTGCACGCGGGTCGACGTCGATGTCTGACACCAGGCTGCGGTCCAGCTTGATGCTGTCCACGGGCAGCACGCGCAGGTGGCTGAGCGAGCTGAACCCGGTCGCCAGGTCGTCGATCGCCGAGGTGACGCCCAACGCTCGCAGCCGGCGCAACGAGTCGGCGACCGCGTGCGGATCGGACAGCGGAGCATTCTCGGTGAGCTCGATGCAGACTTGATCGCCGGGCACGGAGTGCGCCGCCAGCGCGGCGGCGATCGGCGCCGCGATGTCCTCGCCGGCCATCTGCACGGGCGACACGTTCACGCGCAACAGCACGCCATGGCCCGGCAACTCACGATTCCAAGAGGCGAGCGTCGCGATCGACTCGTCGATCACCCAATGGCCGACGATGCGGATGAGGTCAGAGCGTTCGGCCACCGAGATGAACCATTCGGGCCCGAGCTCGCCGTAGTCCGGATGCTGCCAGCGCACCAACGCCTCGACGGCGAGCATCCGGCGGCTGAGCAGGTCGACCTCCGGCTGGTACACCAGCGTCAGCTCGCCATTGCCGGCCGCGGCTCGCAGCGCTGCTTCGAACCCCGTCTCCGCGGGCGTGGTGTCCGCGCCGGCGCCGGACGGATCGCCGAGCCGGTCGACGGCGTGTTGGAGCAGCGCGCGCTCGGCGTCGGACCACCTGCCGTCGGCGGTCGCCGCGACCACCAACCCGGCGAGCGTTCCGTCGGGCGAGCCGACTTCGACCACCGCGATGTGCGGTTCGAACTCGTCAGTCCCTCCGCCGGCCAACCTGCTCCGGCCGATCCGCTCGAGCAGGGGCAGCGCGGGTCCGTCCGCGGAGATCAAGGTGGTGGTCGACGGGTCGGCGGCTGAGACGAACACGATGGTGGCCGAGCGCAGTGCGGCGGTCAGCTCGCGCAGCGCCACGACGCCTGCCAGCGAAGACGCCAGCGAAGAGGCCAGCGAAAGCGCCGCGCCGTCGGCGGGCGTCCCCGGCGACGAGCCGCCCACCGGCCGCCTTTCCCAATCGTCGGCGACCACGCTTCGGTCGCGAGAACAGGGCGGCCGGCCGGCCGCCCTGGTGTCCGTTCAGACTGGTGTCCGTTCAGACTTGTGTCCGTTCAGACTGGTGTCCGTTCAGACTGGTGTCCGTTCAGACTTGTGTGCGTTCAGACAACCATGACCGCGGACCCGGGCACAAAGGGGCGGACCGCGCGGTCCCGAGCGGGTTAAGATCTTG
This sequence comes from uncultured Jatrophihabitans sp., assembly GCF_964251945.1. GTDB lineage: Bacteria > Actinomycetota > Actinomycetes > Mycobacteriales > Jatrophihabitantaceae > Jatrophihabitans. The sequence goes on along the minus strand of NZ_CAXULP010000002.1, from coordinate 500,876 downwards.
AACGTGGCGGACAGCGCCGGCGCGGTTGCCGTATCCCCGACGCCCGGTCTGCAGACTTTGCTGCGTATTCGGGCCTTCCGCGTGCTCTACGCGGCGGAGGCGCAGTCCGTCGCCGGCGACCAGCTCGCGCGTGTCGCCCTCGCCGTGCTCGTCTTCGACCGCACGTCGTCGGCGGTGGCGACCGCGCTGACGTATGCGGCCACCTTCCTGCCCGCCGTGCTCGGCGGTGTGTTGCTTGGCGGGATGGGCGACCGGTTCGCGCGGCGCACCGTGCTGGTCGGCTGCGACGTGATTCGCGCCGGCTTGTTCGTCCTGATGGCCGCGGTCGACCTTCCACTCGGGCCGCTCATCGTGCTCGTCTGCCTCGCGGTCTTGATCGGGCCGGTGTTCAGCGCGGCGCAAGTCAGTTACCTCGCCGCGGAGTTGACCGGCGAGCAGTTCCGGTCGGCCACCGGCGCGCGAATGGTCACTGGCCAGCTCGCGCAGGTAGCGGGCTTCGTGGTGGGCGGCGGGGTCGTCGAGGCGCTGCACCCGAGGGGCGCCTTGTTGATTGACGCCGTGACCTACGCGGCTTCAGCTGCACTGGTGGCGACGCTCCGGCCAAGCGCGAACGCGACGGCTCGGTCTGACTCGGCGGGTGCGGCCGGCGCGGCGGTTGGGTCTGACCGGGCGGGCGCGGCCGGCGCGCCAGGCGCGCGGCGAGAGCTCCGCGCGCTCTGGGCGCACCCCACGGTGCGCGGGCAGGTGGCGCTGCTGGCGCTCGCCGGGTTCTTTGTCGTGCCGGAGGGGCTGGCCGTGCCGTTCGGCGAGCGCGCGGGGGCCTCGACCGCTTCGATCGGGTTGCTGTTCGCCGCCGTGCCGCTGGGCACGGCCATCGGCACGGTGCTTGTCGTGCGCGCGGTTCCGTCCCGGCTGCGGGTTCGCGCGTCGCAGGTGATGGCGGCTGCGTGCGGCCTGCCCCTGCTTGTGACGCTGGGGCGGGTGCCGTGGCCGGTCGCCTTCGTCTGCTGGGTGGTGTCCGGCGCGTTGGCCGCCTACCAGATCGAGGTCACGACGGACCTGATCCGCGGGGTGCCGGACCACCTGCGTTCGCGTTTCGTGGGCGTGCTGAGCGCGGTGCTCCTGGGCGCGCAGGGCGTGGGACTTGCGCTGTTCGGCGCCGTCGCCCAAGCGATGGCTGCCGGCACGGCGATCGCGGTGGCTGGCGCCACCGGAGCACTGACCGCTGTGCTGGCGATATCGATCACCCGCCGAGCGAACCGACACGCCGGCTGGCCGACGACCAGCGGCGTCGATGACTGAGAGTGGACGTGCGCGCGCTTACGAGGTGTCAACGCGACGAAAGGCGCGAATGGGTTCCTACCGCGCGTGACGGCAATCAGCAACTCGAGCCCGGCCAAGCGGCAGATCCACGGCTCGGGGGCGCACAGCTGATATGACTGCTCGTGAACATTGGCTCACATATTCTTCACCTGCGGTCGCGTGCTCTGCGTTGCAACTCGCTCACAGCAGGCTAACGAATGGTATTCGCTCAATGCGGCACGCGAAAAGTGCGGTGCACGGCTCGCAATAAGTCACCTGGACCGACGTCGCGACGACCGCGCGTCGGTTGCCCGTCGATTAGCAATCAGCTGTCCGGGTTGTTCGTGCTGCAACTCCTTTCGAACATCACGACGGGGTTAGTCGGTCGGCTCAGATGCCCCAGTTGCTGGTCATCACTGGCTCCCTTCGGCAGGGGTTGCGGCGGATGCAAGACGACCCGGGACTCAGATTCCCCAGTTTTGCGACATGGTCGACCCCTTTCTCGTTATGTGAAAAGCGGGTTAACGTCGGCGTGGTCACGTCATGTGCCGGCGCGACAACGCGACTGGGAAAGGACCGGGCGAGACGGCGACGAAACGACCGGAGGCGGACCTGACGCATTTATCCCACGCGCCTGCGGGTTCAAACACATGCGGTGCGGGAAATACCGGCTATTGCTCTTGCACGGTAACTCGGCAACCGGCAAAAGCCAAAAAGCCGACGAATCCGCAGGCATCGCCAAGCGCCAACGGTGCTCGAGGTGGCACGGGTTGGGGGCGGATATGGGCCGGGCGGACAACGACGGCCGCGGCCGGCCTGCCGGGCACAGACAGTGTCGCCGACCCTGTCTTTGAACATGGCGTGGCAGGTATCGTGGCTGCCAAAGAAGGAGACATGATGCGGACTCTCGGCGCGCTGCGGCGCATCGCCGGTCCGTTCGCATGGCCCTTCGCCGGTTCATCGCCCGGCTTGTCGATTTTCACCGCGATGGTTGACGTGGCCGCTGCGGGATGCGCCGCCCTCGCCGTCGCGACGATGCACCCCCAGGCGCACGCCTGGTACAAGCTGGTGCTGCTGATCGGGCTCGCCGTCGCCTTTGAAGAGGCGGCGAGCCGCGCCGCGCGGCTGCAGCTGCGGCTCAGCGCCGATCTGAAGCGCGACATGACATCGGTGTGGTGCGTCGCCGGCGCGGTGGCGCTGCCGGCGGGCCTTGCGGTGCTGCTGCTCGGCGCGGTCCTCGGTTACGTCTGGTTTCGCCAGCAACGCCCGGCCGGCCAGCTGTTCAACCGCAAGCTGTTCAACGCCGCCACGGCGGTCCTCGGTTGCCTGGCTGCGGGGGCCGCCTACCACGCCGCCGTCGGGGCATGGGAGGCGCTGCCATGGGCCCTTGCGGGCTCGCTGCCGATCTTCGCGGCGATCCTCGTCCACACGCTCGTGAACCGGGTGCTCGTGACCGCGGCCCTGTTGCTGATGGACGTCCGCGGCGCCAGTCTGCTGGCCAGCCGGGACGACAACCTGGTCGAACTCGCCACGCTCTGCCTCGGCGGCCTCGTCGCCATGGCGGCGCTGCACCAGATCTGGCTGACCGTGCTGGTGCTGGTGCCGATGATCTCGCTGCAACGCGGCGCACTCGTCCGCGAACTCGAGACGGCGGCCACCACGGACTCCAAGACCGGCCTGCTCAACGCCGTCGCGTGGGAACAGGTGGCACGCCGCGAACTCTCCCGGGCCCAACGCGAGGCCACTCCGCTGGCCGTGCTCATCGTCGATATCGACCGGTTCAAGAACGTGAACGACCGCTTCGGGCACATGGTTGGCGACGTCGTCCTGCGTGGCGTCGGCCGAGTGCTCTCCCGCGAGGTGCGCGAGTACGACACGGTAGGTCGGTTCGGCGGCGAGGAGTTCGTCGCCGTGCTGCCGTCTGCGGGCGAAGTGGACGCCCTCGTCATCGCCGAGCGACTGCGTGCCCGGGTGAACGAGGTCCGGGTGTCGAACCTCGTGGACGCGCCGGTCGCCGGGCCGGACGACGCCCTCGCGGTCTCCATCGGCGTCGCTTGCGCGCCGGTGGACGGCGACGCGCTGCCGGACCTGCTGGTCGCGGCCGACGCGGCGCTCTACCAGGCGAAGGCGGGCGGCCGTAATCGCGTCGTGCTGGCCGATCGCGGCGCGGGCGAGGACACCCAGGCGCTCACCGCCTGATCGATTCTGCGCGACGACGCCGACCTGCCGGCCCGCGGCGGGGCACCGTCGGCGGCGCGGAACGCGCCGCTAAGGTCGGGCTTCTCCAGTCGAAAGGAAGTTCCGGTGGCGAGCATCGACGCCGTAGGCGCGCGCGAGATCCTCGATTCGCGCGGCAACCCCACGGTCGAGGTCGAAGTCGCGCTCGACGACGGCACGCTGTCTCGCGCGGCCGTGCCGAGCGGCGCGTCGACCGGCGCGTTCGAGGCCGTCGAGCTGCGTGACGGCGGCGCCCGCTACGGCGGCAAGGGCGTCGAGAAGGCCGTCGCGGCCGTCATGGACGACATCGCCCCCGAGGTGATCGGCCTCGAGGCCAGCGAGCAACGCATCCTCGACCAGGCCCTGCGCGATCTCGACGGGACGCCGGACAAGAGCAAGTTCGGCGCCAACGCGCTGCTCGGCGTCTCGCTCGCCGTGGCCAAAGCGGCCGCGTCGTCGGCTGAGCTTCCGCTGTTCCGCTACCTCGGCGGCCCGAACGCGTACCTGCTGCCGGTGCCGATGATGAACATCCTCAACGGCGGCGCCCACGCCGACTCGAACGTCGACGTGCAGGAGTTCATGATCGCGCCGATCGGCGCGCCGACGTTCGCCGAGGCGCTGCGCACCGGCGCTGAGGTGTATCACGCGTTGAAGGCGGTGCTGAAGTCCCGCGGGCTGTCGACCGGCCTCGGTGACGAAGGCGGTTTCGCGCCCGACCTCGACTCCAACCGCGCTGCGCTCGACCTCATCGTCGAAGCCGTCGGCCAAGCCGGGTTGACCCCCGGAGTCGACATCGCGCTCGCCCTCGACGTCGCGGCCACCGAGTTCCACTCCGATGGCAGCTACCAGTTCGAGGGCGCGGCGAAGTCGGCCGATCAGATGATCGCGTATTACACCGACCTCGTCGACAGCTACCCGATCGTGTCGATCGAGGACCCGCTCAGCGAGGACGACTGGGACGCCTGGGTGGCGCTCACCGGCGAGCTCGACGAGCGGGTGCAATTGGTCGGCGACGACCTGTTCGTCACCAACCCCGAACGCCTCGGCCGCGGCATCGAGGCCGGCGCGGCCAATGCGCTGCTCGTCAAGGTCAACCAGATCGGCACCCTCACCGAGACCTTCGACGCCGTCGACCTCGCCCACCGGCACGGCTACCGCTGCATGATGAGCCACCGCTCCGGCGAGACCGAGGACACCACGATCGCCGACCTCGCGGTCGCGGTGAACTGCGGACAGATCAAGACCGGCGCCCCGGCGCGCAGCGAGCGCGTCGCGAAGTACAACCAGCTCCTGCGTATCGAGGACGAGCTCGACGACGCCGCGCGCTACGCGGGCGCCGGCGCGTTCCCGCGCTACCTGCCCGTCGCGTTCACGCCGGCGCAGGGCTGAGCGTGGCCCGACGCCGCAGCGCAGCCGGCCGGCCGGTGCTGACCGGGCGGGCGCTCGTGCTCGGCGCGCTGGTGGTGTTGCTCGTGGTCCTGCTCGCCCCGCCGGTCCACCGCTTCCTGCGCAGCCGCAGCGACATCGGGGCCGCCGCCGCGCAGTTGCACGCCGATCGCGCAGCTCTCCGCTCGCTTGCCGAGCAGCGCCTGCGGTGGGGCGATCCCGGCTACATCCAGCGCCAGGCGCGCGCCAGGCTGCAGTTCGCGATGCCGGGCGACACCGTCTACGTCGTCGTCGACAAGGGTCAGCGATCCAACCTCGCGACGACGGCCGGCCAGGGCGGACGCAAAGCGGTCGGGCCGGCCTGGAACACGCGGCTGTGGGACTCCGTCCGAGCCGCCGCCGGCTGACCGCCGTGCCGAGCTCGCAGCGAGGACAGCGCCGGTGACCGAGCCCCTCGCCGACGTCGACCGACAGATCGTCGGACGCCAGCTGGGCCGCCCGGCCCGGGCGATCCGCACAGTCGCGCATCGCTGCCGCTGCGGCTTGCCCGACGTCGTCGAGACCTCGCCGCGGCTGCCGGACGGCACGCCGTTTCCCACGCTGTATTACCTCACCTGCCCGCGCGCGGCAGCCGCTGTCGGCCGGCTGGAGGCCAGCGGCCTGATGCGCGAGATGACCGTCCGACTGGCTGGCGACGACGCGTTGGCCACCGCCTACCAGGCCGCGCATGCGAGCTATCTGGCCCGCCGCGACCAGCTTGGCCACGTGCCCGAGATCGCCGGCGTGAGCGCCGGCGGGATGCCGACCAGGGTGAAGTGCCTGCACGTGCTGGTGGCGCACTCGCTCGCCGTCGGGCCTGGTGTCAACCCGCTCGGCGACGAGGCGCTCGCCGCGCTGCCGCCGTGGTGGGCCGCGGGACCGTGTGTCGACGCCGCTGCGGTCCCGGCTGCGGACGCCGCTGCGTTCCCGGCTGAGGACGCTGACCGGCGGGCCGGGTCGTGAGCGGCGCTGCCGCCGGCCACCCGGACCGGGTCGCGGCCATCGACTGCGGCACGAATTCGATCCGGCTGCTCGTCGCCGACTTGGTCGACGGCGGGAGAGTCGACGGCGGGCTCGTGGATGTCGTCCGGGAGATGCGCGTCGTCCGGCTGGGGCAGGACGTCGACCGCACTGGCCGGCTCGCGCCCGAGGCGATCGAACGGACCCGCGTTGCGCTCGCCGGTTACGCCGCGCAGATCCGCGACCTCGGCGCGCAGCGCGTCCGGATGGTGGCGACGAGCGCCACCCGCGACGCCGCCAACCGCGACGAGTTCCGCGCCATGGTGCGCGCGGAACTGGGCGCCGAGCCCGAAGTGATCACCGGTCAGGAGGAGGCCGCGCTGTCGTTTACCGGCGCGGCCAGCGTGCTGCCGCAGGCTTCCGGCCCGCTGCTGGTCACCGACATCGGCGGCGGCTCGACCGAGCTCGTGCGCGGCGAGCTGCGCGACCTCGCCGCGCTGCGCGCGCACAGCATGGACGTCGGCTGCGTGCGGCTGACCGAACGGCATCTCGCCGACGACCCGCCGACCGGCGCGCAGATCGCCGCAGCGGAGCGCGACGTGCGGTCGGCGCTCGAGCGCGCGCGAGCGGACGTGCCGCTTGACGCCGACGTGCCGTTCGTCGGCGTCGCGGGCACGGTCACCACAGTCGCCGCCATCGCGTTGGGACTTGGCGCCTATGACCCGGACGTCATCAACGGTTCGGTCGTGGCCGCCGGTCAGGTGCGCGCCGTGACCGAGCGGCTGCTCGGCATGACCCGGCAGCAGCGGGCCGCGTTGGCTGTCATGCATCCGGGCAGAGTGGACGTGATCGGCGCAGGCGCGCTGGTGCTGCGGACCTTGGTCGACGAGATCGGCGTGTCCGAGGTGATCGTCAGCGAGCACGACATCCTGGACGGGCTCGCGCTCAGCTTTCGGTGATTGGGCTTTCGGTGACCGCGCCTGCGGTGATGGGGCCTGCGGTGATCACTCGTTGGTCGCCGGCGACTTCTCCGCCGCCTGCTGCAGCTTCTTCGACCCCTTGGACGGCTTCGGCGGCGGAGCGGCATTGCCGGTGATCGCGGAATAGGCGGCCTCCGCGCTGCGCCGCGTCAGCAGATCGGCCACGACGATCCCGACGGCCGAGAGCGCGCCCCACGCGACGGCGTCAGACCAGTGCACGTCGGCGTCAGTGGGCTTGCGCGGCGGAGCTTCCGGCCGCGCCGTCTCCCACGCCTTTTCGACGATCTTGCGCGTCGCGATGCCGACCGGGATGCCGATGACGATGCTGATCACCTTGATGCCGATCTTCGCGCCTGCCGCCATCGCGCACTCCTCTCGGGTGGTGCCTGCTCTCGGGTGGTGCCTGCCGGCTTACCTACCCAGCCGCGTGCCGGGCTCACCCTGCGAAGCTAGCGGCATGGCGGGGCCAACGGCGTGACAGGCGGCGACGCGACGGGGGGCGACGCGACGGGGGGCGGCGTGACCGGCGGCGGCGCGACCGGCGGCGGTGCGACCGGAACTTGGGGGGCCGCGCCCGTCGGCGTATGGCCGGGCGACCCGGCGCGGCCGGGCACGCCGGTCGCCCGGACACCCGCGGACGTCGAGGCGCTAGCGGGCGCGGCGAGCGAGCCGCAGCTGCAGGCGCGGGTGAGCGTCTGCATCGCCTGCCCGCGGCTGGTCGCCTGGCGCGAGCAGGTCGCCCGTGAGCGGCGGCGCGCCTTCGCCGATCAGCAGTACTGGGGTCGCCCCGTGCCGTCGTTCGGCGCCCGGACGCCGCGGGTGCTCGTGCTCGGCCTGGCGCCGGCAGCCCACGGCGCCAACCGCACGGGCCGGATGTTCACCGGCGATCGAAGCGGCGACTGGCTCTACGCCGCGTTGCATCGCGTCGGGCTCGCCAGCCAACCGACCTCGACCGTGCTCGACGACGGGCTCGAACTGCGCGGTGCGCGGATCACCGCGCCAGTGCGCTGCGCGCCGCCGGCGAACAAGCCGACGCCGGCAGAGCGGGACGCCTGCCGCCCCTGGCTCGCTCGTGAGCTGGAGCTCGTGTGGCCGCAGCTGCGCGCGGTCGTGGTGCTGGGCGGGTTCGGCTGGGCCGCGCTGTGGCCGGCGCTGCGTGCAGCCGGCGTCGAGCTGCCGCCCCGCGTGCCGGTGTTCGGCCACGGCGTCGAGGTGGAGGTCGCGGGCCGGACGGTGCTCGGCTGCTACCACGTCAGCCAGCAGAACACGTTCACCGGCCGCCTCACCGAGCCGATGCTGGACGGCGTGCTCGCCCGCGCGGCGGAGCTCGCCGGCCTGGTCGGCGGGCCGGATCAGTAGGCGGGCGGGCTCAGTAGGCGCTCGCGGAGGTCCGGCGGGATCGGTTGCTTCTCGCCCGCCGCGTCCGCGTAGACGTAGGTCGTCTCGACTCGACAGCAGGGCCGGCCGCCGGCCCGGACGTCGAAGCGCAACCCGACGCTGGTCGTGCCGACCCGGGTGCACGCGGCGTCCACTTCGACGACGTCGCCCCATCGCGCCGGCCCCGACCAGGTCAACGTCGAGGTCACCAGCCGAACCGACTCGGCGAAGCGTTGCAGATTGAGCTCGGCGCACCAGGCCGCCAACGCCTCGTCACACCACAGCAGGTAGTGGGCGTTGAACACGATGCCCTGCTGGTCGACCTCGGCGTAGCGCACCGGCGCGGACCACGTGCTCACCCGCGCAGTCTGGCACCGGGTCGCGCTCCGCGTCGGCGACAGGCGCGCACCGCGGTTCGGCGAGAATGGGCCCACGCCCCCGTAGCCCAATGGCAGAGGCAGACCCCTTAAAAGGGTTCCAGTGTCGGTTCGAGTCCGACCGGGGGCACGACCTGACTTTCGTTCTCCTGGTTCCGTGCGGTCCGAAACCGGGCCCGAAACGAGCGACACGGAACCAGGAGAAGCGTGGCCGAGGCGCTAGGCGCGCTCGAGGATGACCACCGGGATGTTGCGATCGGTCTTCTTCTGGTACTCGGAGTAGTCCGGCCACACGTCGACCATCGCCTGCCAGCGAGACGGCTTCTCGCTCGGCGAGGCCGTGCGCGCCTTGGCGGCGAACCGGTCGCCCTTGATCTGCACCTCGACGTCGGGGGTTTGCTCGAGGTTCAGGAACCACTCCGGCGGCTCCGGAGCGCCGCCCTTCGACGCCACGATCAGGTAGTCGCCCTCCCACTCGCGGAAGATGAGCGGGTGCACGCGCTCTTGCCCGGACTTGCGGCCCTTCGTGTAGAGCAAGAGGATCGTCGTTCCCTTTTCCCAGTCGTAGCCCTCGCGGCCGTCGGTTTCCTGGTAGCGCTCGACATGCTCCTTGCCGTACAGCGGCATCGCGTGTCGTCCTCTCCCTCGGGTGGGTGATCGGGTGCTGTGGTCGGTTCTACCGGAATACCCTCCCGGCGGCACGCGTTCCGCCAACAGTTGCAGATGCAATCACTTCTAGGAGGACTCCGATGGCTGCCGTCACCGCGGACACCTTGGTTCTGCCCCGCGTCGCCGACGCGGGTCTCGGCGACACCGAGCGGCCCGTGCTGGGCATCTCGACCGGCCCCCAGGGCTTCGAGGGCGAAGGCTTCCCGGTCCGCCGCACGATGGCCGGCATCGATTACCAGCACCTCGACCCGTTCATCATGATGGACCACATGGGCGAGGTGGACTACGCCGCCGGCGAGCCCAAGGGCACCAACTGGCACCCGCACCGCGGCTTCGAGACCGTCACGTATCTGATCGACGGCGAGTTCATCCACCAGGACACCCACGGCGGCGGCGGCGTCATCCACGAAGGGTCCACGCAGTGGATGACCGCGGGCGCCGGCCTGCTGCACATCGAGACCCCGCCGGAGCGACTCGTCGAGCAAGGCGGTCTGTTCAACGGCTTCCAGTTGTGGGTGAACCTGCCGGCCGCGAAGAAGTTCACCACGCCCGCCTACCAGCCGGTCGACGCGAAGGACCTGCTGCTGTTGGCCAGTGCCGACGGCGGCGCGCTGCTGCGGGTGATCGCCGGCGAGGTCGACGGCCACGTGGGCCCGGGCTCGACGCACTCGCCGATCACGATGCTGCACGCGTCGATCGCGCCGGGCGCGCGACTGTCCTTGCCGTGGCAGCCGAGCTATAACGCGCTGGCCTACGTCTTCGCCGGCGCCGGGACGGTCGGGGCGAAGGGCGAGCCGATCCGCGCCGGCCAACTGGCGGTGTTCGGCGCAGGGGACCGAATCACCGTCGCGGCCGAGGCGAGGCAGGACAGCCGGACGAGCTCGCTGGAGGTGCTGCTGCTCGGCGGCGAACCGATCGGCGAGCCGATGGTCCAGTACGGCCCGTTCGTCATGAACACCCGTGCAGAGCTCGTCCAGACGCTCGAGGACTACCAGCAGGGGCGCCTCGGCGTGATCCCGCCGGACGCGATCATGCCGCACGTCTACCGCGGCAGCCGCGACCCGCGGCGGTAGCCCCGAGCGCGACATACTGGCGCGCATGGCAGCCCTCGGTGTGATCTTCCCGCCCAGCCGCCCGCCCGAAGAGCTGCTCGACGTCGCCCGGGCTGCCGACGACGCGGGCGTCGACGAGCTCTGGCTGTGGGAGGACTGCTTCGCCGAGAGCGGCGTCGGCCCGGCCGGCGCCGCGCTCGCCGCCACGACCCGGATCGCGGTGGGCATCGGGCTGCTGCCGGCGCCGCTGCGCAACGTGGCGCTGACCGCGATGGAGCTCGCGACGCTGGCGCGGATGTTCCCGGGACGGCTGCGGCCCGGCATCGGCCACGGGGTGCTCGACTGGATGGGGCAGGCCGGCGTCCGGGCGGCGTCGCCGATGACGTTGCTCGAGGAGCATGCCGTCGCCTTGCGGGCGCTGCTCGCCGGCGCGGCGGTGACGACGGCCGGGCGGTACGTCTCGCTGGACGATGTCCGGCTCGCGTGGCCGCCGGTCGAGGTCCCGCCGCTGCTCATCGGCGCGGTGGGGCCCAAGACGCTCGAGCTCGCCGGCCGGCTCGGCGACGGCGTCATCCTCACCGGTGAGGCGAGCGCCGAAGCCCTGCCGGCAACCCTCGGGCACGTGGCGCGGGGCCGGGCCGCCGGCGACCTGTCCGGGCCGGTCGAGGTCGTCTCGTTCCTCACCGTCGAGGGCGACATGCCTGCGTCGCAGATCGCCGCGGCCGTCGACGCGCTGGCGGCCGCCGGCGCCACGGCGGTGGCGGTGCTGGCCGTCGGCGACGCCTCGCGGCCGCTGACCGACTTCGCGAGGCTGCTCGGGGAGCAGGTGCGTCCGCTGCTGCGCGGCTGAGACACATACGTACCCGCTCAGTCGTCCGTACCCGCTCAGTCGTCGAGGACCTGCCGCAGGAAGATCGACGGATCGCCGAGGAAGTCGCGCCAGTTCTGCACCAGCTCGAGGTCCTCCCACGCGACCCGGCGCAGACCCCACTCGCCCACCTCAAGGATCGTCGCGCCGGGGACGGCGGCCACGATCGGCGAGTGCGTGGCGACGATCGCCTGCCGCGCCGGGCTTTGGCCGATGCGGTGCAGCAGGCCGACGAGCGCGAGGCAGCCGGCGAACGACAACGCGGACTCCGGCTCGTCGAGCACGTATAGCCCGGCGTCGTCGAAGCGGTCGGCGAGGATCTCCAGGAACGACTCGCCGTGCGACATCTCGTGGAATTGCTCGGCCACGATGGCGTCGTCGCTCAACAGCGCGCCAGACGGGTTGCGCTCGCGGTAGGTGAAGAAGCCGTGCATCGTCTCGGCGCGCAGGAAGAATCCCCAGCGCGACGCGCCGATGCCGCGGCGGAGCACGAGGGCGCGGTGCAGCGGCGACTCGGACTCCCGGGTGCTGTGCCTGGCCCCGGTCGAGCCGCCTTCGGGTGCGAGCCCGTATGCCTGGGCGATCGCCTCGACGAGCGTCGACTTGCCCGACCCGTTCTCGCCGACCAGCACGGTCACCCGGTCGAGCGTGAGGCCGTCCGACATCAGCTGCCGGACGGCCGCGATCGTGCCGGGCCAGTGTTCGGGCGTGATGCCGACCGCGGCTTGTCGGTCGAAGCGCACCGCGGTGACGGGCAGCTCGAACACCTCGCCAGCCTGGCAGACGGCGGCGTTCGCTGTGGGCGGACGCCGGTCGGAACAGCCGTGCCGACGCCCGGGTTGAGCAGACAAGACTCAAGAATCGAGGCTGTTCATGTCCGAACCGTTGACCCTGCCGATCCTGTCCGTCCCCGACCTCGTGGTGTTGCCCGGCATGGTCGTGCCGGTCGAGCTCGACGGCGACGCCCGCGCGGTGATCGACGCCGCGCGCGCCGGTTCCGACGGCGAGTTGCTGCTCGCTCCGCGGCTCGCCGACCGTTACCCGGTTTACGGCGTGCTCGCCACGATCGAGCAGGTCGGCCGGTTGCCCGGTGGCGCCGCCGCGGCCGTGCTGCGCGCCGGCCGCCGAGCCCGGATCGGCTCCGGCGTCGCCGGCCCCGGCGCGGCGCTGTGGGTCGAGGCCGAGATCGTCGAGGACGCGCCGGTCACCGATGAGGTGCGCGCCGCGGCAGATGAGTACAAGCAGCTGGTCGTGGCGATCCTGCAACGGCGCAACGCGTGGCAGGTCGTCGACAGCGTGCAGAAGCTGACCGACCCCTCCGAGCTCGCCGACATGGCCGGCTACGCGCCGTACCTCACCGACGAGCAGAAGCGCGAGCTGCTCGAGACGCCGGACGTCGCCATCCGGCTCGAACGCGTCTCCGGCTGGGCACGCGAGCACCTCGCCGAGCTCGAGGTCACCGAGAAGATCCGCGACGACGTACGCGAAGGTATGGACAAGCGGCAGCGCGAGTTCCTGCTGCGCGAGCAGCTCGCCGCCATCCGCAAGGAACTGGGCGAAGGGGAACCCGAGGGGTCCGAGGACTACCGGGCCCGCGTCGAGTCCGCCGACCTGCCGGACAATGTGCGCGAGGCCGCGCTGCGCGAGGTCGGCAAGCTCGAGCGGGCCAGCGAGCAAAGCCCGGAATCCGGCTGGATCCGCACCTGGCTGGACACCGTGCTCGACCTGCCGTGGTCCGAGCGGACCACCGACAACACCGACCTCGCCGGCGCGCGGGACATCCTCGACGCCGATCACCACGGCCTTGACGACGTGAAGGACCGCATCATCGAGTACCTCGCCGTGCGCGCCCGTCGATCGTCTCGCGGGCTGGAGATCATCGGCGGCCGCGGCTCCGGCGCGGTGCTCGCGCTCGTCGGCCCGCCTGGCGTCGGCAAGACCTCGCTCGGCGAGTCGGTCGCCCGCGCTCTCGGGCGCAAATTCGTCCGCGTCGCCCTCGGCGGCGTGCGCGACGAGGCCGAGATCCGCGGGCACCGGCGCACGTACGTCGGCGCGCTGCCCGGCCGGATCGTCCGCGCCATCACCGAGGCCGGCTCGATGAACCCGGTGGTGCTGCTGGACGAGATCGACAAGATCGGCTCCGACTATCGCGGCGACCCGGCCGCCGCGCTGCTCGAGGTGCTGGACCCCGCGCAGAACCACACGTTCCGCGACCACTACCTCGAGGTCGACCTCGACCTCTCGGACGTGCTGTTCCTGGCGACCGCGAACGTCGCCGACACGATCCCGGCGGCGCTGTACGACCGCATGGAGGTCGTGACGCTCGACGGCTACACCGAGGACGACAAGGTCTCGATCGCCCGCACGCATCTGCTGCCCAGGCAGCTGTCGCGAGCCGCGCTCGAGCCGGCGGAGGTCTCGGTCAGCGAGGGCGCGTTGCGTCGGATCGCCGGCGAGCACACCCGCGAGGCCGGCGTGCGCCAGCTCGAGCGGGCGATCGCCCGCGTGCTGCGCAAGGTCGCGACCAGGCTCGCCGCCGACGACGTCACGAACGTCGCGGTGGACGAGGACAACCTCACGGAGTTCCTCGGCCGGCCGCGGTTCCTGCCGGAGTCGGCGGAGCGGACGGCGGTGCCCGGCGTGGCCACCGGGCTGGCGGTGACGGGGGCAGGCGGCGACGTGCTGTTCATCGAGGCCGCGTCCACAGCCGCGACGACCGGTTCCGAGCCACGGCTGACCCTGACTGGGCAGCTCGGTGACGTGATGAAGGAGTCCGCGCACATCGCGCTGAGCTATCTGCGTTCGCACGGCGCCGAGCACGGCGTCGACCCGACGGCCTTCGACCGCGCTGTCCACCTGCACGTGCCGGCCGGCGCGGTGCCGAAGGACGGACCGTCCGCAGGCGTCACGATGGTGACCGCGCTGGCGTCGCTCGCGACCGGACGGCCGGTGCGCTCGGACGTCGGCATGACCGGCGAGGTGACGCTGAACGGACGCGTGCTGCCGATCGGCGGGGTGAAGCAGAAGCTGCTCGCGGCACAGCGGGCCGGGCTGAAGACGATTTTCATCCCGCTGCGCAACGAGCCGGACCTGGACGACGTCCCGGCTGAGGTGCTGGCGGAGCTGGACGTGCGCCCGGTCGGCGACGTCGCAGAGATCCTGGCCGTCGCGCTCGAGGCGGTCGCGTCAGGATCCGCAGCGACGATCGCCGCCTGATCGGCCCGACCCGCTCAGGTTCCTTTGTCAGTGGTCAGTTTTGAGGGCTCAGTGGTCAGCTCGGAGCGACCACTGACGCGCGCAACTGACCACTGACGGGCGCCGGTACCTACTTGAGCTGGGCGGAGGACTTGTTGAGCAGCCGGCGGGCGATGATCAGCTGCTGGATCTGCTGGGTGCCCTCGAAGATGTCCAGAATCTTCGAGTCGCGCGCCCACTTCTCCAGCAGCGAGTCCTCGCTGTAGCCGAGCGTGCCGGCGAGCTCCACGCAGCGCAGCGTGATCTCGGTGCCGACGCGGCCGGCCTTGGCCTTGGCCATCGAGGCCTGCAGCGAGTTCGGCTTGTTGTTGTCGGCCAGCCACGTCGCCTGCAGCGTCAGCAGGTACGCGGCCTCCCAGTCGGCCTCGAGCTGCAGGTACGTCGCGGCGGCCGCGTGCTGCGAGAGCGCCGGCCGGTCGTAGTCGATCTCCACCCCGGCGCGCTTGAGCAGGTCCTCGGTCTCGTCCAACGCCGCCCGTGCGCAGCCGACGGCCATCCCGGCCACCAGGGGACGGGTGTTGTCGAAGGTCTGCATGACGCCGGCGAAGCCCTGGTCGGCCTCGATCTCCGGCGAGCCGAGCAGGTTCTCCGCAGGCACCCGGCAGTCGGTGAAGGTGATCGTCGCGGTGTCCGACGCGCGGATGCCGAGCTTGTGCTCGAGCCGTTCGACGACCATGCCGGGCGTGCCCTTCTCGACTACGAAGGACTTGATCGCGGCCCGGCCCAGCGACCGGTCGAGCGAGGCCCAGACAACCACGGCATCGCACCGGCCGCCGGCTGTCACGTAGATCTTCTCGCCGTTGATGACGTAGTGGTCGCCGTCGCGCACGGCGGTCGTCTTCACGGCTGAGGAGTCCGAGCCGAAGCTCGGCTCGGTGATCGCCATCGATGCCCACACGCCGTTGAAGCGCTCGAGCTGCTCGTCGTTCGCGACCGAGGCGATCGCGGCGTTGCCGAGCCCCTGCCGGGGCATGGACAGCACCATCGCGACGTCGCCCCAACACGCCTCGATGATCGACAGCACGCTGGACATGTTGGTGCCATTGCGGTTGCCGCGGTCGGCGGAGCCGGTCTCGCGCCGCACGCCGCCGGCGCCGGTGTTCGTCTCGCCCGAGGCGTTCATGCCGTCGATGAGCGAGGCAAGCATGTCGAGTTCCTTCGGGTACTCGTGCTCGGCGCGGTCGTACTTGCGCGAGATGGGCCGGAAGATCTCCGTCGACACCTGGTGCGCCTGGTTCACGAGCATGCCGAACTTCTTCGGCGTCTCCAGATTGATGCTCATGTTTGTCCGGGGTCCCTTCGGAATCGTGGAGCGTCTTGTGCGGAGCGATTTCGTGGCGTGGTCAGACCAACACCACGCCTTCCATGACGCCGGCAGCGCGCAGGTCGCGGTACCAGCGCTCAACCGGATGCTCCTTGACGAACCCGTGCCCGCCCAGCAGCTGCACGCCTTTGCTGCCGATCTGCATGCCGTATTCAGCGGTCAGCTTGCGCGCGATGGCGGACTCGCGCGCGTACGACTTGCCCTGCTCGGCGCGGGCCGCCGCGCGCAAGGTGGCGAGCCGCGCGCCCTCGAGTTCGATCGCGATGTCGGCAACCATGAACGCGACGGCCTGGCGGTGGCTGATCGGCTCGCCGAAGGCGACGCGATCGTTGACGTAGGGGATGACGTAGTCGAGCACGGCCTTTCCGGTGCCGCAGGCCAGCGCCGCCCAGCCGATCCGGGACAACCGGATGCACTCGGCGTACACATCGGACGGCTCGTGCTGGCCCGCGTCGCCGAGCAGGGCGCTGGACGGCAGCGCGACGTCGGTCAGCACGAGCCGCCCGGTCGCCGCCGCGCGCAAGCCCATCGCGGGCTCGCTCTCGATCAGCACGCCGGACGTGCCGGACTCGACCAGGAACAGCGCGGGCGACCCCTCGAGGTCGGCGGCGACCACGAAAAGCTCCGCGACCGCCGCCCGCGGGACCAGCGACTTGACGCCGTCGAGCACGAAGCCGTCGCCCCGCCTGCGCGCGGTGGTCTGCAGCGCGAACGGGTCGAACAGCGGCCGCGGCTCGGTGACTGCCAGCGCCGCGGCGGGGACGTCGTCGCCGACGAACGACGGCAGGTAGGTGCTCTGCTGCTCCTCGTTGCCCCACAGGACCAGCGCGTTGCTGACCGCGGCCGGCGCGAGGCAGGCGACCGCGAGCCCCATGTCGCCGTGCGCGAGCGCCTCGGCGACGAGCACGCCGGTGGTGGCCGAGCGCTCCGCGCCCAGACCGCCCAACGCCTCCGGCACGCCGACGAGGGTGACGCCCAGCTCGGCGACCGAGCGTTTCAGGATCTCCGGCGGCGGCTCGCAGGAGTTGTCGGCCTCGGCGGCCAACGGCCGCAGCTGCTCGGCGGCGAATTCGCGGGTCGCCTCGACGATCATCTGCTGCTCATCGCTCGGGGTGAGGTCGAACAGATCGCGGCCCGGCGCATTGGCCGGCCGCTCGGCCCTGTTCCGACGTTGCGCCGCGGCGAAGGTGCGGTTCGCCGCGCCGACCCCGCGAAAGCCCGCCTTGCTGGTCTCGAAGACCGCGCGTTCGATCGGCCCGCGCAGCTTGAGCCGGTCGATCGCGGCGATCCCGGCCAGCCGGTTCAGCGCGGCCAGGCCGAGTCCCATCGCGTCGCGTCCTCGCCGGTTGCGGCCAGACATTCGCACTCCCGAGATGAAGTCAGTGGTACAGCTAGTTTCAGGTAAATCTACTCGGCGGCGGCCGAGGCGCAATTGTCAGTGGCGCGGGCGCCGTGCCGCATCCCGGAACGGATGCGTCGCCCAAGGCGTTCATCGATGCAGAACACTCGAATCGTCCAGGGAGGTCGGCCACCGTGCCCAACCCCGTTCTCAACAACTTCGGCCGGGCCGCAGGCGGAAACAACCAGCCGCCGTCGGCCACCCAGCTGCAGGGGATGTTCGACAAGCCGGCGTACACCGGCCCGCGCCCGAACGAGCGCTACCTGACGCTGGACGACGTCGTCCTGCGCACCGGCGCCATGCTCGCGACGGTCCTCGCGGCCGGCGCGATCGCCTGGGTCGCATTGCCGGACCGGCTCTACCTGCCAGTGGTGATCATCTCGGCGATGGCGGGCCTCGGGCTCGGCTTGTTCATGTCGTTCACCATGCGCGTCAGCGCCGCCACCGCGCTGATCTACTCGGTGTTCGAGGGCGTCCTGCTCGGCGCGATCAGCCACGTGTTCGAGCAGCGTTGGCACGGCATCGTCATCCAGGCCGTCACCGGCACCGTGCTGGTCGCGGCCGGCATGCTGTTCGTGTACAAGATCGGCGCGATCCGGGTGACGCCCAAGTTCACCCGCATCATCGTGGGCGCGACCATCGGCGTCTTCGGGCTCATGATCGTCAACCTGATCGCGTACTTGTTCACGCCGGGCGGGCTGGGCCTGCGCACCGGCGGTCCGCTCGCGATCGTCTTCAGCCTGGTGTGCATCGGGCTGGCCGCGATGAACCTGGTGCTCGACTTCGACATGGTCGAGCAGGGCATCCGCCGTGGCGCGCCGCAGAAGTTCGCCTGGTACGCCAGCTTCGGCATCACGGTGACGCTGATCTGGCTCTACATCGAGATCCTGCGGCTGCTCGGCTACTCCCGCCGATGACGTCCACCGCCAGACGCTGACGTAGCGAGCAAAGGGCCGGACCCCCCAACGGGTCCGGCCCTTTCGGCTGTCCGCGGCGCGCGGCGGCCGGCGTTTCGGCTGTGCTCGCGCCGGCGGAAAGTGTCACAGGTCCGGCCGGACGTTCCCTTCCGGTACCGCTCGCGCCCGGACGGGCCTGTACCTGGTGCAACGAGTCATCCCGCCCGGCGGATACGTCCGAATGGCCCGAAATATTGCCATTCGGCTCAGGTCGTTGCCAGGGTCGCGAATGCGGTCAGGAGAGCCGTTCCACGATCAGCGCCATGCCCTGCCCGCCGCCCACGCACATCGTCTCCAGGCCGAACTGCTTGTCGTGGTGCTGGAGGGAGTTGATGAGCGTCGTGGTGATCCGCGCGCCGGTCATGCCGAACGGATGCCCGACTGCGATCGCCCCGCCGTTGACGTTCAGCCGGTCCGGATCGACGCCGAGATCCCGGTAGGACGGGATGACCTGCGCCGCGAACGCCTCGTTGATCTCGACCAGGTCGATGTCGTCGATCGTCATGCCGGCGTGCTTGAGCGCCTGCCTGGTGGCCTCGACCGGCCCGTAGCCCATGATCTCCGGCGAGAGGCCGGTGACGCCCGTCGACACGATGCGGGCGAGCGGGATCAGGCCGAGCTCGCGGGCCTTCGTGTCGCTGAGGATCACCAGGGCAGCCGCGCCGTCGTTGAGTGCGCAGCAGTTGCCCGCGGTCACCCGGCCGTCCGGTCGGAACACCGGCTTGAGCGCCGCCACGGCCTCGTAGGTGACCCCGGCTCGCGGGCCGTCGTCGCGGCTCACGAGCGTCCCGTCGGCCAGCGTCACCGGGGTGATGTCCTTCGCCCAGAAGCCGTTCGCGATCGCCTGCTCGGCGAGGTTCTGCGAGCGCACGCCGAAGTGGTCCATGTCCTCGCGGCTGACGTCCTTGCTCAGCGCCAGGTTTTCCGCCGTCTGACCCATGGCGATGTAGACGTCGGGCGTCAGGCCGTCCGCGCGCGGGTCGTGCCATTGGGCGGCGCCGGACGCCGCGGTCTTCGCGGTGCGTTGCTCGGCTTCGGCGTAGATCTCGTTGTGCGTGTTGGGCCAGCCGTCGGCGCTGCCGTTCGCGTACCGCGAGACGGTTTCGACGCCGGCGGACACGAACGCGTCGCCTTCGCCGGCTTTGATGGCGTGAAACGCCATCCGGGTGGTCTGCAGCGAGGACGAGCAGTAGCGGTGGACGGTCGTCCCGGGCATGAAGTCGTAGCCGAGCTGCACCGCCACCGCGCGGGCGATGTTGAAGCCGGACTCGCCGGCCGGCGATCCGCAGCCCATCATCAGGTCGTTGATGTCGCGCGGGTCGAGCTGCGGGACTTTGTCCAGCGCCGCGCGCACCATCTGGGCCGCCAGGTCGTCCGGTCGCATCGACACCAGCGAGCCCTTGCCGGCGCGGCCGATCGGCGATCGGGCGGCGGAGACGATGACGGCTTCGGGCATGAGTGCTCCTGGCGACGGTGCCGGCGGCTGAGCGACGGCGGCAGCGATGATCCGACAGCGATGTCGTCGATGGTGCCACCGGGCGATGGGCGAGGTCAGGGCAGGTGCGCCCCGTCGATCGTCGGCAGCGGCACGGCCTGCTCAGGCGACGCGAGCGCCGGACGCCGGGGACGCCGGCGACGCAGCTGGGCGAACGGCCCGCGGCGGCCCTCGGCGCGGCCGAACCGCTCGGCGGCCACGACCTCGGCGCCCGGCCGGGCCACCGCCTGGGCGGCGGCCCTCTCGACCGGCTTGACGCGTCGCGTCGTGAAGGCGCTGGCCGAGCGGGCCCGCGTGCGCAGCCCGAGCGCGTCCAGGCAGGATGGCAGCACCGCCTGCGCGGCCTCGAAGTAGCCGGCCGCGGACGGGTGGAACTGGTCCTCGGCGAAGTACTCCGGGTTCGTGGTGAACAGCGGGCCGAGCAGGTCGCCGAGCGACACCGTCCGTCCGCCGGCCCCGACGACGGCGACCGTCTGCGCGCGGGCGAGGTTGCGCGAGAGCCGCCGGGCGTAGGAGCGCAGCGGTTGGGCGAGCGGCCGCAGCGTGCCGAGGTCGGGACAGGTGCCGACGACGACCTCGGCGCCCAGCTCGCGCAGGCCGTCGACCGCGTCGGCCAGGTAGGGCACGCAGTCGGCCGGCTTCATCCCGCCGGTGACGTCGTTGGCGCCGATCATCATGATGACCAGCTCCGGGCGGTCGCCCCGGGCTGCTCGCAGCGCCTCGACCTGCACGGCGAGGTCGGCGGACTCCGCGCCGACCACCGCGATATTCGACAGGTGCACCGGCCGCCGGGCGGCCTCGGAGATGCCGATGGCGATCTGCGCGCCCGGCGTGTCCAGGTCGCGGTGCACGCCGTAACCGGCCGCGGTGGAGTCGCCGAGCATCGCGATTCGGATCGGCGGGCGGACGCGGCTCACCCCGGCGGCCGCCCAGACGGTGTTGTGCGAGGGCGGCGCGTCGTCGTACGCCTTCGGGATACGCCGCTCGGCGAGCTTCACCTCGCCCCAGATGACCCCCAGGAAGCCGGCGACGCCGGTCACCGCCAAGCCGCCCAGACCGCTGCCGGCCAGCAGGACGGTGCGTTGCAGGCGGCGGCGGGTCACTCTCCGGAGATTATCGCGGCCGCCCGCCGTCGCCGGTCACGCCTTGGTCGGGCGAACTGCGTGGGACGCTGAGGCCATGCGTTATAGCGACTCCCTCGTCGACCTGATCGGCAACACCCCGCTGGTGCGGCTGAGCCGGGTCACCGCCGGCCTCGCTCCGACCGTGCTGGCCAAGATCGAGTACTTCAACCCCGGCGGCTCGGTGAAGGACCGGATCGCCGTGCGGATGATCGACGCCGCGGAACAGTCCGGCGAGCTGGCGCCGGGCGGGACGATCGTCGAGCCGACGTCGGGCAACACCGGAGTCGGGCTCGCCATCGTCGCCCAACAGCGCGGTTACCACTGCGTGTTCGTCTGCCCGGACAAGGTGAGCAAGGACAAGGTCGACACCCTGCGGGCCTACGGCGCCGAGGTCGTCGTCTGCCCGACCGCGGTGGCCCCCGAGGACCCGCGCTCGTACTACTCCGTCTCCGACCGGCTCGCCCGGGAACGCCCGGGCGGCTGGAAGCCCAACCAGTACGCGAACGTCAACAACCCGCGCTCGCACTACGAGACGACCGGCCCGGAGATCTGGGCGCAGACCGAAGGCCGGATCACGCACTTCGTCGCCGGCGTCGGCACCGGCGGCACGGTCAGCGGCACCGGGCGGTACCTCAAGGAGCAGGGCCCGGTGCGGATCGTCGGCGCCGACCCGGAGGGCTCGGTCTACAGCGGCGGCACCGGCCGGCCGTACCTCGTCGAAGGGGTCGGCGAGGACTTCTGGCCGGAGACCTACGACCGGACAATCTGCGACGAGATCGTGGCGGTGTCCGACGCGGCGTCCTTCCAGATGACCCGCCGGCTCGCCCGCGAGGAGGGGATGCTCGTCGGCGGATCGTGCGGGATGGCCGTGGTCGCGGCGTTGGAGGTGGCGGCGACCGGCGGCCCGGACGACGTGATCGTCGTGCTGCTGCCCGACGGCGGCCGGGGCTACCTGTCCAAGATCTTCAACGACGGCTGGATGGCGGACTACGGCTTCGTCGGCTCGGCCGGCCAGATCTCCGTCGCCGACGTGCTGCGCTCGAAATCGGGGGACACTCCGTCGCTGGTGCACGGCCACCCGAACGAGACGGTGCGCGAGGCGATCGACATCCTGCGCGAGTACGGGGTCTCGCAGATGCCGGTGGTGCGCGCCGAGCCGCCGGTGACCGCGGGCGAGGTCGTCGGGTCGGTGTCCGAGCGGGCGCTGCTCGAGGCGCTGTTCGCCGGTTCCGCCTCGCTGGCCGATGCCCTCGAGCCGCACATGTCCGAGCCGCTGCCGATCATCGGCTCCGGCGAGCCGGTGAGCGCGGCGGTGGCCGCGCTCGGCTCGGCCGACGCGCTGCTCGTGCACGTGGACGGCAAGCCCGCCGGCGTGCTGACCCGCCAGGACCTGCTCGGCCACCTGGCGTCCGCCTGAGCCGGGGGTCGGGGTCAAGTAGCGTCGAACCCGTGACCGGGTTCGACACGTTGGCCATCCATGCGGGGCAGGAGCCGGACCCGACGACGGGCTCGGTGGCCGTCCCGATCTACCAGACGTCGACGTACAAGCAGGACGGCGTCGGCGGCCTGCGCGGCGGGTATGAGTACAGCCGCAGCGCCAATCCCACCCGCACCGCGCTCGAGGAGGCGCTCGCCGCGCTCGAACACGGCGCTCGCGGGCTTGCGTTCGCCAGCGGGCTGGCCGCCGAGGACACCCTGCTGCGCGCCGTCTGCCGGCCCGGCGATCACGTGATCCTGCCCGGCGACGCGTACGGCGGCACGTACCGCCTGGTCGCCCGGGTGCTCGCGGACTGGGGCCTGGAGTACACCGCCGTCCCGCTCGGCGACCTCGACGCGGTCCGCGCGGCGATCCGGCCGAGCACTCGGGTGGTCTGGTGCGAGACGCCGACGAACCCGCTGCTCGCCATCGCCGACATCGCCGGGCTGGCCACGATCGCGCACGCGGCCGACGCGCTGCTGGTCGTGGACAACACCTTCGCCTCGCCCTACCTGCAACAGCCCATCGCGCTCGGCGCGGACGTGGTCGTCCACTCGACGACGAAGTACCTCGGCGGCCACTCGGACGTAGTGGGCGGCGCGTTGATCGCGGCCGACGCCGAGCTGGGCGAGCAGCTCGGATTCCACCAGAACGCGATGGGCGCGGTGGCCGGGCCGTTCGACGCGTGGCTGGTGCTGCGCGGCATCAAGACGCTCGGCGTGCGGATGGACCGGCACTGCGCGAACGCCGAGAGGATCGTCGAATTCCTGGTCGCGCACCCGGCGGTGTCCCAGGTGCTGTACCCAGGTTTGCCGGAGCACCCGGGCCACGAGATCGCGGCGCGCCAGATGAGCGGCTTCGGCGGCATGGTGTCCGTCCGTCTGCGCGGCGGCGAGGAGACGGCGCTCAAGCTGTGCGGCCTGGTGTCGGTCTTCACCCTCGGCGAGTCGCTCGGCGGCGTCGAGTCGCTGATCGAGCACCCCGGGCGGATGACGCACGCCAGCGTCGCCGGCTCGCCGCTGGAGGTGCCGAACGACCTCGTGCGGCTGTCGGTCGGCATCGAGAACGTCGAGGACCTGTTGGCCGACCTCGCCTCAGCCCTCGCGTAATCCTTCGCCCAGCGCGCGCCACTCGGATTCGAGGATCGCGAAGTCGATCTCCGTTGCCCACTCGCCCTTGAACCACTCGTTCTCCACGAGGACGGCTTCCTGCCGCATGCCGAGCCGCCGCAGCACGGCGGCCGAGGGGTCGTTGCGCGCGTCAATGCGCGCGATGACGCGGTGCAGGCCTAAGCCGTCGAAACCGAGCGAGAGCAGTGCTCTCCCCGCCTCCGTGGCGTAACCGCAGCCGCCGTGGTCGGGGTTGAAGACGTAGCCGATCTCGCCGAGCCGGTGCTCCGCGCTGCGGTAGAAGAGCAGCACGTCGCCGACCAGCGTGCCGCCGTCGCGCAGCAGCACCGCCAGGTTGAGCGCCTGGCCCTCGCCGTCGAGGGTCGAGCGCGCGGCGTCGCGGGTCATCCACTCCACCACTTGCTCGCGGCTGCGCGGGCCGCGTGGGATGTAGCGGCACACCTCGGGTCGGGACGCGTAGTCGTGCACCGCGTCGACGTCCGTGGCGGGATCGAGCGGACGCAGCAGCAGCCGATCCGTCTGGATCGGGTAGCCCGGGCTCAGCATCAGCTCAAAGTAGCGCCGGGATAGGTAGCGTCGAGGTGTGGACTGCTCGGTGGGCGCGATCTGGGACGAGGCCTACCTCGCCTACGACTTCGGCGACCACCCGCTGAACCCGGTGCGGCTGGATCTCACCATCCGCCTCGCGCGCGAGCTGGGCGTGCTCGACCGCGTCGAGCTGATTTCGCCACGGCCGGCGGAGGAGCAGCAGCTGTTGACCGTCCACGACGCCGGTTACCTGGCCGCCGTCCGCGCCGCGAGCACGGACCCGACGTTCACCGGCTACGGGCTCGGCACCGTCGACGACCCGGTGTTCGCCGGCATGTACGACGCGGCGGCGCTGATCGCCGGCGGCTCTGCGCAGGCAGCGCTGCGGATGTGGCGCGGCGAAGTGGCGCACGCGGTGAACATCGCCGGCGGCCTGCACCACGCGATGCGCGGCCGCGCCGCCGGCTTCTGCGTGTTCAACGACGCCGTGCTCGCCATTCGCACGCTGCTGGCCGAGGGCGCGGCGCGCGTCGCGTACGTCGACATCGACGTGCACCACGGCGACGGCGTGCAGGCCGCGTTCTACGACGACCCGCGGGTGCTCACCATCAGCCTGCATCAGGACCCGCGCACGCTGTTCCCAGGCACCGGCCTGCCGTCCGAACTCGGCAACGGCGCGGCCGAGGGCACCTCGGTGAACGTCGCGCTGCCGCCGGGCACCGACGACGTCGGCTGGCTGCGCGCCTTTCGCGCGGTCGTGCCGGGCGCGGTGCGGGCGTTCCGGCCGGACGTGCTCGTGAGCCAGTGTGGCTGCGACACCCATCATGAGGATCCGCTCGCGAACCTCGAGCTGACCGTCGACGGCCAGCGGGCCGCCATCGCCGAGATGCACGCCCTCGCGCACGAGGTCGCCGACGGCAAGTGGCTAGTTCTGGGCGGCGGCGGGTACGGGCTGATCCGCTGCGTGCCGCGCACCTGGACGCATCTGCTCGCCGAGGCGACCGGGCGCGGCGTGCCGGCCGACACCGCCGTGCCGCCGGGCTGGGTCGCACACCTGCGTTCGCGCGGCGTGCAGGGCGCGCTGCCGGAGCGGATGGGGGAGCGGCCGGTGCCCGAGGTGACGCCCTGGCTGCCGGGCGGCGACGGCTGGCTGGACGGCGCCATCGGCGCCACCCGGCGCGCGGCGTTCCCGCTGCTCGGCCTCGATCCGGACGATCCGCGTGACTAGCGAGAGCCCCGAGGCGGGGCCGCCCGAGCCGCCGCCCGAGCCGCCGCCCGAGCCGCCGCCCGAGCCGCCGCGGCATTGGGAGGCCGACGTCGTGGCCGCCGACGGCGGGATCGTGCACCTGCGGCCGATCCGGCCCACGGACGCGGCGGCGGTGGTGCGTTTCCACGCCGGGCTGTCCCAGCGCACCCGCTACCTGCGCTACTTCTCCGCCTATCCCCGGATCCCGGAAAAGGACCTGTGGCGGTTCACCAACGTCGACCACCACCACCGCGTCGCGTTCGCCGTTGAACTGGCCGGGGAGATCATCGCAATCGGCCGGTACGAGCGCACGCCTGGCGGCGACGACGCCGAGGTGGCGTTCGTGGTCGCCGACGCGCATCAGGGTCGCGGGATCGGCTCAGTGCTGCTCGAGCATCTGGCCGCCGCGGCGCGCGAGAGCGGCGTCCACCGGTTCGTCGCCGTGGTCCTCGCCGAGAACTCCGCCATGATCCGCGTGTTTCGAGATGCGGGCTACGAGACGACTCGGCACCTGGAGTACGGCGAGGTGACGCTCGAGTTCGACGTCGGCGAAACGACGGTGACCGAGGCGGTGATGCGCGAACGCGAGCAGCGGGCCGAGGCGCGCTCGATCGCCCGGCTGCTGCACCCGAAGTCGGTCGCAGTAGTCGGGGCGAGCAACGACGCCGGCAAGATCGGGCACGCGGTATTCGCCAACCTGCTGCGGATGGGCCTCGACGGGCCGCTGTACCCGGTGAACGCTGAGGCCCGGCACGTCGGCGGCGTGCGTGCATACCCTTCGGTATTGGATGTTCCGGACGACATCGACCTCGCGGTGATCGCGGTGCCCGCGGCCGCCGTGCCGGAGGTCGTCGGCCAGTGCGCCGAGCGAGGCGTGCACGGGCTGGTCGTGATCTCCGGCGACTTCGGCGAGCGGGGCACGGCAGGCGAGCGCGAGGCCGGCCGCAAGGCGCAGAGCGAGCTCGTGGGCGCGGCCCGGGTGCGCGGCATGCGGGTCGTCGGGCCCAACTGCTTGGGCATCGTCAACACCGACCCAGTGGTGCGGCTGAACGCCTCGCTCGCGCCGCTGCCGCCGCTGACCGGCCGGGCCGGGTTCTTCTGCCAATCGGGCGCGCTCGGCGTCGCGGTGCTCGGCGAGGCGGCGCGCCGCGGGCTCGGCGTGTCGACGTTCGTGTCGGCGGGGAACCGCGCCGACGTCTCGGGCAACGACCTGCTGCAGTACTGGGAGACCGATCCGGCCACCGATGTCGTGCTGATGTACCTGGAGAGTTTCGGCAACCCGCGCAAGTTCGCCCGGCTGGCCCGTCGGCTCGGCCGGACGAAGCCGATCGTGGCAGTCAAAGCGGGCGCCGGCCCGGTCGTCGCCGGCCTGGCGCACACCACCGTCGACGTACCCGAAGTGAGCCTGCGCGCGCTGTTCGAAGCGTCCGGGGTGATCCGGGTGGACACCGTCGGCGACCTGTTCGACGTCGCGCTGCTGCTGACGTCTCAGCCGCTGCCGCGCGGCTCCCGGATCGCCGTCGTGGGCAACTCGACCGCGCTCGGCGTGCTGGTGACGAACGCCCTCGCCGAAGAGGGGTTGCTGCTGGCCAGGTTGGACGACGTCGGCGTGGACGCGGCGTCGGACGTCTTCGAGACCGCGCTGCGCACGGCGCTCGCGGACGACGAGGTGGACGTGGTCGTGGTGGTGTTCGTGCCGCCGTTGCAGCGCGGCTCGTCGGAACAGGTCGCCGTGGCGGTGCGCACGGTCGCGGCCGAGGGCGACAAGCCGGTGCTGTCGACGTTCTTGGGCTTCGAGGGCGTGCCCGGCGGGCTCGCGGCGGTCGGCGACACGTCGCCGGCGCCCGGCTCGATTCCGTCCTACCCGTCACCCGAACGGGCGGTCCGGGCGCTGGCCCGTACCTGTAGGTATGCCACCTGGCGGCGACGGGCGCCGGGCGTCGTGCCGGCCCTCGACGGCATGGAGGTGGGCGAGGCGCGGGTGTTCGCCCGCCGGGTCCTCGCCGGCGTCCCGGCCGGCCGCGAGCTCGACGAGGACGAGGCGCGCACGCTGCTGGCTTCGGCTGGGATCACCCTCGGAGTTGGCCCCGCGGCGGCGCGACAGGCCGATGGGGCCGCCGCCACGGGGCCGAGTGCGGAGGGCGAGCGCGGCGTCGAGGTGACGATGTCCGCGCACGACGACCGGTCGTTCGGGGCGCTGGTGTCGTTCGGGCTGAGCGGGGTGGCCACCGATCTGCTCGGCGACCGCGCATACGCCGCGGTGCCGCTGACGGACGCGGACGCCGTCGAGCTGATCGGCGCGCCGCGGGCGGCCCCGCTGCTGAACGGATACGGCGGGCGCGAGCCGACCGACCGCGCCGCGCTCGCCGACCTCGCGCTGCGGCTGTCCGCGCTGGCCGACGCGCTGCCGGAGATGATGGCGGCGACGCTGTCGATCAGCGCGGCGCGCGCGGGCGCGACGGTGACCGCGGCGCAGATCCGGCTGGGCGCGCCCAACGCCCGGCCGGACACCGGCCCGCGCCGGCTGTCCGGCTTCTGACCTGCTGAACTTCTTTTGTTGATGATCTCGGCTGGACCCTGCGTTTTCGCACGGTCCAGCCGAGATCATCGATGAGTTGTCAGGAGTGGATGGGCGAGCCGTGCGCCGTCGCGGTGGGCTGAGTCGCGGTGGGCAGCGTGGCCGTGGGGAACGTCCGCGTCGGCGGGGTGGCGCCACGGTTCGGCAGGAGCTTGTCGAGAGTCGGCACCAGCTGTTTGGGCGGGGTCCAGTCGTAGCGGACCGCGATCCCGTTGGTGACCGGCGTCTGGCACGCGGGCGCCCCGATCAACGCGGTGACCGGCGTCAGCGTCGAACCGTCGGTTTGGACGCCGTAGATCGCGAGCGAACGCGCGTTGACGCTGCGCAGCATCGGGCACATCGTCTGCGGCCGGATCGACGCGGCATGCTCGAGGCTGTCGACCAGCAGGTGAGCGGCGGCCCCGGTCAGCACGAGCCGAGTCTGAGGCGTCGAGGTCGCCGGCGAGCCGGGCTGCGGCACGAGGGCGCCGTAGGCGCAGACGACCACGCTCGTCACCGGCGCCCCGAACAGCGGCCCGGTCGTCGGCTGCGCCGCCCCAGCGCGCGCGGTGCTCGGTTCGGCCGCCGGGCAGGCCGGTCGCCCTGGGCTGCCTGCTCGCGCCGTCGGCGGGCTCGGCGACGTCAATGCGCTGGACGGATTCGGCCCGTCTCCGGCGGCGTGCCGGTTGGTCGAGCTGCCCGCGGACTGCCACAGCGCGAGGCTGGTGGCGCCGGCGGCCACGACGACAGCCGCGGCCGCGCCGGACAGCAGCCGGACGCGACGTTGGCGCCGATGCGCCGTCGCGTTGCTGATCAGACGATCCGCGTCCACGCCGTCGCCCTCGCCAGCACGCAAGGCGGAGCGCAGCTCCTCCTCGGTCGGGCTCATCGCTGCGCTCGGTGACTTGCTTCGCCTGCGGTGCACCATTGTTTCGCTCGCTGACCCGCGCTCATCGGGCACCTCCTGCCGCGCTGGCGGCGTCAACGCGCAATCGCGCGAGGGCACGGGCGCAGCTGCTCTTCACTGTGCCGAGCGGCATGCCGAGGGCCGCTGCGGTGTCCTGCTCGGACAGGTCGCAGTAGTAGCGGAGCACGACGACCGCGCGATCGCGCGCGGCCAGGCTGGCGAGCAGCCGGCGGAGCTCGTCCCGAGCGTCGGAGGCCGGGAAGTCGCCCTCAGCAGGCACATCAGGGAGCGTCGCCACCGGCCGTTCGCCCCACCACTTGCGCCGCGTGGAATCGACGTGCGCGGTGACGAGCGCGCGGCGGGCGTAGGCGAGCGGCGCGTCGATGCCGTCCCACTTCAGATAGAGCTTGGTCAATGTCGTCTGCACGAGATCCTCGCCGCGGTGCCGGTCGCCGGTCAGCAGGCGCGCGGCGTGCAGCAGCGTCGCGCCGTTCGCCTCGACGAACGAGCGAAACCCGGCTTCGTCGCGCATTTGCCGAACCCCCTCGTTAGTGGGACGAGTCGGCGCCGTCGGGAAGTTTCACCTGGACGCCGATCATCGTCAGCCGCCGGGCTTGTAGACCATCAGCACGACGATCGCGGCGAACAGCAACGCCACGACGCCACCCGCAGCGCCAACCCGCCCAGTCAAGGCGATCACCGAGTCCTGCGCCTCGATCTGCTTGGTCGCCCGGTCCAGCGTCGGGACGAGCAGCGCCAGGACGATGCCGACGGCGAGCAACCACAGCAGCAGCGACAGCCAGATCCAGGTGTCGCTGAACTCGGCCAGCCGGTCGCTGTGGCCACCACCGACGTAGTCCACGCCGCTGCGAGGGACGCCGGAGTAGCTGATGAAGCCAATTGACGGCCGCTTCTGGGACATGAGCGCGAAACCGGCGCCGACGACCAACACCGACACATAGGCGTAGATGCGCAGCACCCGCGCCGACGACTTCGTCGCCGCGCCGTCGCCGTGCCGGATCCCGCGCGCCGCAGTCGTGGCGGCGTGCGCGAGCGGGCCGATCGCGAAGACGGCGAACACCAGATGCAGAGCCAGCAGCAGTTTCAGCACGATCGCGAGGCTATCCGGCCTGCTCGATCAACGTCTGCACCGCAGGATGCCAGTGGCCGGCATAACGCTGCTGCAACTGCGGTATGCGCCAGTCGCCGCCTTCGATCACCTGCCGACAGCGGTACGTGCCGCAGTGGCACCACAGCAGGTAATCCGGATCGGCGATCGCGGTCGAGTAGTCCGCGGTGAGCTCCGTACCCGCAGGTATGTCATCGAGGGCGACGAGCGTGCGATCGTCCGTCCAGCCCAAGGTGGGGTCGCAGCTGTGGTTCAGCCCGCCGAACCCCGCTGGCGCAACGACCGGTTCGACGAATCGAACCACCACCGAACTGGCCGGGATCGGCGCGGCGGCGACCATGCCGACGCCGGCGATCATCGAACGCCCGGGTGCCGCTGACGGGTGCCAATCGTCCATCAGCTCGCGGCGCGCCGCTTCCCGCGGCGGCTGGACAGGTAGTCGGCGACCACGAACTCGCCGAGCGAGCCGCGCTTCGGCTGGAACACCCGGCCCCCGTTGCGACGGCCGAGATCCTGCATGAAGCTCACCAGCCGAGGGTCGTCATCGAGCATGAAGACATTGATCGTCGCGCCGCGCCGGGTGCACCGCTCGACCTCGGCGAGCGTCGCGGCGATCGTCTCCCGGGTTGGCGGCCAGGCGAAGTCGGCGAACCCGTCGGCGGCCAGATGCGCGGTGGGCTCGCCGTCGGTGATCACCAGGATCACCGGCTCCGCGCCGCGGTGCTTGTCCAGGTGCCGACGGGCCAGCATCAGCCCGTGCTGCAGGTTCGTGCCCTGCACGCGATCCCAGTCGTGGTCGACGAGCGCGCCCGGCGACATCACCCGGGCGTAGTCGCTGAAGCCGATGATCTCGATCGCGTCCTGCGGGTAGCGCGTCGTCACCAGCGAGTGCAGCGCGAGCGCGGTCGTCTTCGCCTCGCCCCACGTGCCGCGCAGCTCCATCGAGTAGGACATGTCGACCAGCAACGCGATCGCGGCCGATGATCGCCGCTCGGTCTCGACCACCTCGAAGTCCTCCGCGGACAGCTCGACCCGGCCGCCGCGGCCGCGCTGGACTGCGTTGCGCACGGTGCGCACGACGTCCAGGGGCTGCTCGTCGCCGAAGCGCCATTCGCGGCTCGCGCCGGTGATCTCGCCCGCGGCGCCGGCGTTGCGCACGTCGTGGCCGCCGCGGCCGCCGGACTCGATGAGCGCGAACACGCGCCGCAGCGCCGTGGCGCCGAGCCGCCTCAGCGCGCGGGGCGTGAGCCGCAGCCCGTCGCCGCCGCGCTGGACGTAGCCCTGCTCGCGCAGCTCGCGCTCGATGCGCCGCAGCTGCGCCATGTCCTCCACCGCAGCGCGGCCGAGCGCCCGTTCGATGAGCTCCTCGTCGATGTCGTCGAGGCTCGCGCCGGGGTAGTCCTGGCCGAGCAGCTCGTCGAGCTGGTCCAGGTCGGCGAGCTCGGCCAGGGCGCCGGTCGCGGCGGCGTAGCCCATTCCCTGCTCGCCGTCCATGCGTTGCCGGCCGCCCCACCGCAGATCGGGTCGCGCCGAGCGCAATCCCTGCTGCAGTCGGGACATCTCGTCGGCGAGGCCTGCCTGGCCAAGGGCATTGGACATCAGGTTGCCGAGCTCGGCCCGCTGCTCGGGGGTGAGCGAGTCCATGAGTTGCTGCGCGGCCGCGGCCCGCCGGGCGAGGGCGTCGATCAGCTCGTCGAGATCCTTTGGCTGCTCCGGAAAGAAGTCGCCGTATCGCTGCATGAACTCGTCGAACTGCTCCTGCGAGTGCTCGCCCCGGGCGTCCGCGTCGAGCATGTCGTTGAGCGATTGCATCATCTGCCGGATGCGCTCGAGGTCCTCTGGCGTCGCGTTCTGCAGCGCGTCCTTCATGCCGGCGAACTGCGCGTCCAGCACCTCGCTGCGCAGCAGCTCCTGGATCTGCTCGTACGCCTGCCGGGCCTCCGGCGAGCGCCACTGGTAGTCGGCGAGCTCGCGGACGGCGCGCGCGGTGTCGTTGGGCAGCGCGTCGAGCTCGGCCTCGGCCATCCGCGCGGCGTCGTCTGGGATCGGGAACAGCGCCCGCCGCTCCTCCTCCAACGCCGTGTCCAGCAGCTCGCGGACCTGGTCCAGCGTGCCGTCGAGGCGGCCCTGGCGGCGCAGGTCGCGGCTGCGCTCGCGGGCACGGCGGCGCAATGCGTCCAGCCCGTCCCGGCCGGTCGTGCCGCGGCGAAGCAGCCGGTTCAGCGCCGCCCGGGGGGACATGCCGGCGAGCACGTCGTCGCCGACCTCGTCCAGCGCGTCGCGGATGTCGTACGGCGGCTCGAGCGGATCCGGACCGCCCTGCCAGGCCCCGTAACGCACTGCCATGGCTGCCTCCGCAAACGTCGCCGCCGCCGTCCAGAGCAACGGTAGTCACCGACCGGCCCGGATGCGCGTGACTGGCGCCGCGAGGTGCGGACGAACGCCGCGACGCAAGTCCCGATCATGGTGCGGGTAGGACGACCAGCATGCCGCCTCCGGGCCTATTCTCCCATCACCGCCGGTGGAGGTGGGCTGAGCGGACAGCCTGCGCAATGCGCGGTGGAGCCGTGCGTGTCAGTGGCGGAAGACTGGTCCCATGACCGTCCCATCTGCATGCGACTCCGCGCCGCACGTGCTCTCGGTCAATATCGGCGTCGCGGAGCCGAATCCGTACAAGCGGACGCGCAGCACCGGGATCGGCAAGCGGCCGGTCCAACGCTCGGTCGAGGTGCGCCGGCCCGGCCCGAAGCGCGGTGGTCTCGGCAGCGGGCTCGTGGGCGACCACATCGGCGACACCAGACATCACGGCGGCGATGAGCAGGCTGTGTACGCCTTCGCCCGCGAGGACCTCGACCGGTGGGAGCGGCGGCTCGGCCGTCCGCTCGCCAACGGCGCCTTCGGTGAGAACCTCACCACCGTCGGCATCGACCCGAATGACTCGCGGATCGGCGAGGTCTGGCAGATCGGGCGGAGCGTTCAGCTGCAGGTGACCGCGCCGCGGGTGCCGTGTGCGACTTTCCGCGGGTGGATCGGCGAGCCGGGTTGGCTGAAGACATTCGCCGCGGACGCGCGGTCCGGCGCGTATTTCCGAGTGCTCAACCCTGGGCAGATCTGCGGCGGCGACCCCATCGGGGTGCTCCATCGGCCGTCGCACGATGTCACCGTCAGCCTCGCCCACCGAGCGCTGCTCGGCGAGCCGCAGTTGCTGCCGATGCTTCTCGCAGCGGGCGAAGACCTGCCCGCCGACATCGCGGCGCAAGCCAACGCCTGGACGTCGTAGCGGAAGTCGCGGCAGTAGCGTGGAAGCTGCGACACGACCGCGCGGACGACGGTGACATGATGTCGCCCGACGTCCCCGCATTGACAAGTTGGGGAGGCTGGTCAGGCGCCGTAGACGGTGCGCGCGCCGTCGGAGTCCTTGGCCAGCCGACGGTTGAGGTAGAGCCCCTCGAGCGCGAACTCGAGGACCGACGCGGCGACGCCGACCGCGGTCGAGCCCTCGCCCACCCCGTCCGGCTCGAGCCGGTCGAGCAGCGCCGACAACACCGGCACCGGCCCGAGCTGCGTCAGCAACTCCTGCGCCGGCACCGCGTCGCCCGTCGTCACCGTCAAGCCGCCGTCGAAGCGGTCTTGCAGCGGCCGCAGATCAAGTCCGGCGAGCCGCGATCGATAGGTCTCGACGATGGCGCGGCGCAGCAGGTGGTCGAGCACCTCGAACTCGCGGCCCTCGTCCGCGTCGTCGAACTCCACCTTGCCGCGGGAGGCCGGCACGATCGTCGGCAGGTCGCACACCCGCGCGACGGCGGCTGGTTCACCGGTGCGGGCGGCCCGGCGCACCGCGGCCGCGGCGACCGTCTCGACCGCGCCGATCGCGAAGCGGGCCGAGACGCCCGAGCGCTGGTCCACCTGCGGCGCGTCGCGCACGGCGCGGGCGAACCGGCCGATCACCTCCAGCAGGTGGGACGGCACGAGTGGCGCCGCAAAGGCGTTGCGCTCGGTGTCGTCCCACAGCACCGCAGCCTCCTGCGCGATGAGGGACAGCTCGTCGGTGAGCTCAAGCGGGTAGTGGGTCCGGACTTCGGCGCCGAAACGGTCCTTGAGCGGCGTGATGATCCGTCCGCGGTTCGTGTAGTCCTCAGGGTTCGCGCTCGCGACGACGAGCAGGTCGAGCGGCAATCGCAACTGATAGCCGCGCACCTGGATGTCGCGTTCTTCGAGCACGTTGAGCAGCGCGACCTGGATCCGCTCGGCGAGGTCGGGCAGCTCGTTGATCGCGAAGATGCCGCGGTTGGTGCGGGGCACCAGGCCGTAGTGGACGGTCTCCGGGTCGCCCAGCACGCGGCCCTGCGCGACCTTGATCGGGTCGATGTCGCCGATCAGGTCGCCGACGCTGGTGTCCGGTGTCGCGAGCTTCTCACCGAACCGGTCGGTGCGGTGCTTCCAGGCGATCGCCACCAGGTCGCCCTCGGTGGCCAGCAGCGACAGGCAGCGCGTGCAGACCGGGGCGTACGGATGGTCGTTGATCTCGCAACCGGCCACGACCGGCGTCCACTCGTCGAGCAGGCCGAGCAACGTGCGGATCAACCGGGTCTTGCCCTGCCCGCGCTCGCCGAGCAGCACCAGGTCGTGCCCGGCCAGCAACGCCCGCTCGACCTCGGGGACGACCGTGTCGTCGAAGCCGACGATGCCGGGCAGCGACGGCTCGCCGGCGGCGAGCCGGGCGATCAGGTTGTCGCGGATCTCGGTCTTGACCGAGCGGTGGACGTGTCCTGTGGCGCGCAGTTCGCCGAGGGTGGCGATTGCCGGTGATGTCACCTCGTCGACGCTACGACCCGCGGGCAAGCCGCGCCACGGACGGCGACCGGCGCGCGAGCGGAAAAGCTCAGCCGACGAACGGCTTGGCGGTGACCAGCGCGACCTTCATGATCTTGCCGGTCGGCGTCTCGTACTCGACGGTGTCGCCTTCGTTGGCGCCGGTCAGCGCCTTGCCCAGCGGCGACGCCGCGGAGTACACCTCGACGCCGGCCGTCTCGGCCTCTTCGCGCGAGCCGATCAGGAACGTCTCCTCGTCCTCGTCCCCGGCGAAGCGGACCGTGACGACCATGCCGGGCCCGGCGACTCCATCGCTGACTGGCGCCTCGCCGACCTTCGCCGACCGCAGCAGCGTCTGCAGCTGCACGATGCGGCCCTCCTGCTTGCCCTGCTCCTCGCGCGCC
Source organism: uncultured Jatrophihabitans sp. (assembly GCF_964251945.1). GTDB lineage: Bacteria > Actinomycetota > Actinomycetes > Mycobacteriales > Jatrophihabitantaceae > Jatrophihabitans. The sequence goes on along the minus strand of NZ_CAXULP010000002.1, from coordinate 465,906 downwards.
GCCTGGTAGCCGCCGTTCTCGCGCAGATCGCCCTCTTCGCGCCGGTCGTTGATCTCTTTGGCCATCACCGGACGGTTGGCGATGAGCTCCTCGAGTTCCCTCGACAGGCGGTCATAGGCATCCTGGGTGAGCCAGGTGGCAGGTGTTTCCTCGGTCGCGGGCACGGCAGAACTCCGGGGTTGAACGGACAGAAGCAATAAGCGAACGTAACACCGGACATGCCGGGCTCGGCAACTTCAAACCTCGCGGGGCCGGTCAGGGACAATGGCCGGGTGACCACCGAGCAGTTGCGGCTGATGGCCGTGCACGCGCATCCCGACGATGAGTCGAGCAAGGGCGCGGCGACCATGGCCCGCTATGTCGACGAAGGCGTCGACGTGCTGGTCGTGACCTGCACCGGCGGCGAGCGCGGGAGCATCCTGAACCCGGCGCTCGAAGGCCGCAAAGACATCGAGGACAACATCTCCGAGATCCGCCGCGCGGAGATGACCCGCGCCCGCGAAGTCCTCGGGGTCCGCCAGCACTGGCTCGGCTTCGTCGACTCCGGACTTCCTGAGGGCGATCCGCCGCCCCCGTTGCCCGAAGGATGTTTCGCCCTCGAACCGCTCGACGTCGCGGTCGAGCGCCTGGTGCGCGAGATCCGCGAGCAGCGCCCGCACGTGATCACCACCTACGACGAACTCGGCGGCTACCCGCATCCCGATCACATCCGCTGCCACGAGATCTCCGTCGCCGCGTTCGACGCCGCGGCTGACCCGGACCAGTTCCCGGACGCCGGCGAGCCGTGGCAGGCGCTCAAGCTCTATTACGACGTCGGCTTCTCGCTGGCGAAGTCGAAGGCGCTGCACGAGGCGCTGCTCGAGCGGGGCCTGGAATCGCCGTTCGAAGAGTGGTTCACCCGCCGCGAGGACTGGATGACCAAGCGCCGGCCGCCGCAGATCACCACGCGGGTGCCGGCCGGCGACTGGTTTGAGCGTCGCGACGCCGCGCTGCTCGCACACGCCACCCAGGTGGACCCGAACGGCTGGTTCTTCAAGATCCCGCTCGACGTCCAACGCGCCGTCTGGCCGACCGAGGACTACGAGCTCACCCGCTCGCTCGTCGACTCGCCGGTGCCCGAGGACGACCTGTTCGCCGGTGTGCGCGAGCACGTGGCGGCGTCATGATGGGGTCGTGACGATGACGGTGCTCGCGCGGACGCTCGGGAAGACAGGCGAGGCGGCGAAGTCCGGGCCGATCGGGCTGGCGATCATCTTGATCCTGTGCATCGCCTGCTACTTCCTGTTCAAATCGATGTCGAAGCATCTGAAGACGGTCCGCGAGGACTTCCCGACGGCCGCCGGTTCGAGCGACGCGAAGTCGACCGAGCTTCCGGCGAACGAGATCGCGCCGCCCGAGACCGCGACGGCCGAAATCGCACCGCTCGAGACCGCCGAGGCCGAATGCGACGCTCAGCTGGACGAGACCGCTCGGCCGGCCGACGGCGCGGCGCCCCGGGCGTAGCGGGCCGCGCGTTACGCTGCGCCGTCGCAGCGATCCGCTCGCTCAGCGCGGCTGGCTTGTGCACCTCGACCTGACCCGCCGAGCTGCATAAGGAAATGTCAGCGTGCGCCCCGACTCGATTGGCACGCTGGCCCGCACCCGGCCCTCGGCGTCCGGCTCGGACAGCGTCAACCTTGCCCGCCTGGCGGCGATCCGACCAAGCAGGAACAGCAGCGCCACCCCGTCCTTGGACAGCCTGACCTGGGCCGTTTCCCGGTAGACCCGCGTTGCGCGGCCGTGCAGCATGACGGCCGTCGGGGACGGGTGCCGGCCTGCAAACCAGCGTGCGCACGACGTCCGCCGGGGTCAGCACCAGCACGCCAGCGGTAAATCACGCGACGATTGTCGTCGGCGGTGGTTACCGGCGCCTGCCGCGGGCAGCCAAAGAAATCTGATCAAGTTTTCTCAAGTTCCTTGTCGACCGGCCGAACGGTACGGCGAGTAAGCACGGCGTGGGCCGGGCCACAGGCGTAAAGGATTTCGTTTCTATGGCGATTCGCCCGGTTGTGCCGTCCCGTATTCGTCGAGGTATTGCGGGAGCGTCCAGCGCGGCGCTGATTACTGCGCTCAGCCTCGTCGGTGCCGCTCCGGCGTCGGCAACCACCTTGCCGTGTACGGACGGTTCGACTCCGACTGTGCTTAGTACGGTGACGTGCACGTCGGCAGGTACTTACACCTTTGCGGTGCCAACCGGGACGACCAGCATCGACCTCCATGCCGTCGGCGGCGGTGGCGGTGGCAGCTACGTGGGGAGTACCACGTATGCAACCGGCGGCGATGGCGGGCACGTCAGCGGCACGGCCACCCTTCCCAACGGCACGGCGTACGTGAAGGTGATCGTCGGTTCCGGCGGCACCGGCGGAACCACGAACCCCACGGTCGGCGGTGGCGGCGCTTCGGCGATGTTCGCGTTGGATTCAAGCCACGCCCTGCTCAGCAAGCTCGCCATCGCCGGAGGCGGTGGCGGCTCGTCCTATTACGGCAATGGCGGCGACGCGGGTGCTGACGGAACGACGAATGACAGTTACCACGAGGGCGAGGTGGTGGCGTCAACGATAGGAGCCCCCGGGCAGGGGGCTTCCGCATCGACCGGCGGTGCGGGGGGCTATGGCCGCTTGCATCACGGAAGTGACGGCGCGAACGATGATCCGACCACCGCCACGGTGGCTGCCGGTGGTGATGGCGGCGACTTTTACGGCAGCGGCGGCGGTCAGGGCGGATCCGGCTACGGTGGCGGTGGTGGCGGTGGCACGGGACAAGATCAAGGATCGGGCGCAACTGCTTATGGTGGCGGTGGCGGTGGTTCGTCCTACCTGTCCAGCGCGGTCTCGTCACCCTCGATAGGCATCGCGACTGGTACCGGCGGACCGTACAACGCCGATGGAGTAACAGGTTCGGTCACTCTTACCTTCAATGGTGTCACCGATCCGGGCGCGCCGACAGGCGTCACAGCGACCCCCGGGAACACGCAGGCCACTGTGTCGTTCACTGCTCCGGCCAGTGACGGTGGCTCCACTATTACCGGCTACACGGCGACCTCGTCACCGGGCAGCATCACCGCAACGTGCACGAGTAGTCCCTGCGTGGTCCACGGTTTGACAAACGGCGTCGCGTACACGTTCACCGTGCACGCCACCAATATCCACGGTGACTCCGCCGAATCCTCGGCCTCGAGCGCGGTGACGCCGGCGTTGGTTCCGGGCGCTCCGACTGGTGCGTCGGCCACGGCGTCCAACGGTCAGGCGAGTGTCTCGTTCACGGCACCAGCCAGCGACGGCGGCTCGACGATCACCGGATACACCGCCACCTCCAGCCCCGGCGGCCACACCGGCACCTGCGTTTCCTCGCCGTGCACCGTGACCGGCTTGACCAACGGCACCGCCTACACCTTCACCGTGCATGCCACCAACGCGATCGGCGACTCAGCCGAGTCGACGGCAACGGCAGCGGTGACGCCGCTGTCTGCACCGGGAACGCCAACAGCGGTCAGCGCTTCGCCGGGCAACGGCCAGGCCACCATTTCCTTCACGGCGCCGACCAACACCGGCGGTACGGCGATCACCGGCTACACCGCCACCTCCACACCGGGCGGGTTCACCGGAACCTGCGTGAGCAGTCCGTGCGTCGTGCACGGGTTGACCAACGGCACCTCCTACACCTTCACCGTGCATGCCACCAACAGCGTTGGCGACTCCTCGGAGTCGACCGCGACGTCCGCGGTCGTGCCGGCCATGGTCCCCGGTGCGCCGACGGGTGCCAGCGCCACCGCGAGCGCGGGTCAGGCGCAGGTGTCGTTCACCGCGCCGTCGAGCACCGGCGGATCCGCCATCACCGGCTACACCGTTACGTCGAGCCCGGGTGGTCACATCGGCACCTGCGTGAGCAGCCCGTGCACGGTGACCGGTCTGACCAACGGCACCGCCTACACCTTCACCGTCCACGCCACCAACGCCATCGGAAACTCAGCTGAGTCGTCCGCGACGAGCGCTGTGACACCGCTGTCGGTTCCCGGAGCGCCGACTGCGGTGACCGCAACACCCGGTGACAGCCAGGCCAGCGTCGCGTTCACGGCTCCGTCCGACAACGGCGGCACGCCCATCACCGGCTACACCGCCACGTCGAGCCCCGGCGGTCACACCGCCACCTGCACGACCAGCCCGTGCACCGTGACCGGTCTGACCAACGGCACCACCTACACCTTCACCGTGATCGCGACGAACACCGTCGGCGATTCCGCGGCGTCCGCCGCCTCGAGCTCGGTGACCGCCGCTGCGGTGCCCGGCGCCCCGACCGGCGTGAGTGCCGTGCGTGGTGACGGTTCGGCCGAGGTCAGCTTCACCCCGCCGGTCAACGACGGCGGCTCAGCGATCACCGGTTATACGGCCACGTCCAGCCCCGGCGGTCTCACCGCAACCTGCGTGTCCTCGCCGTGCAGCGTCACGGGTCTGACCAACGGCACCGCATACACCTTCACGGTGCGTGCCACGAACACCACCGGCAACTCCGTGGCCTCGGCTGCCTCGGCGGCGATCACGCCGGCCACTGTGCCGGACGCACCCCGCGCGCTTACTGCAACGAGCCATAACGGTTCGATCGGCCTGTCGTTCACCGCGCCCGAATCGACGGGTGGCGCCGCCGTCACCAGCTACGAAGTCAGCCTCGACGGTGGAGCAACCTGGGGACCGCTGACCACGAGCGGCACCGCCACCTTGACAGCCACGATCAGCAACCTGACCAACGGTACGAACTACTCGATCAAGGTGCGGGCGGTCAACGCCGTCGGCGCGGGAACCGCGTCTGAACCAGTCATCGCCACGCCTACCACCACACCGGGGGCACCAACCGGCGTTACCGCCGTCGGCGGCGCCGGGCGGGCCACGGTGTCCTTCACCGCCCCCACCGCTACCGGCGGTGCGGCCGTCACCTCCTACACCGTCACTGCCACCCCCGGTTCGCGGACGGCAACGTGCACCGCCTCGCCGTGCACGATCACCGGCCTGACCAACGGCGTCAGCTACACCTTCACCGTCCACGCCCGCAACACCGCCGGCGATTCGGCAGAATCGAGCAGCAGCAACGCCGTAACCCCCAAGACCACCCCCGGCGCACCCAGCGACGTCACCACCACCGCGGCCGCGACAACAGTCGCCGTGACATTCAGCAGCCCGAACAACGGCGGCTCGCCGATCACCAGCTACCAGGTCTCCACCGACGGCGGCACAACCTGGCTGCCAATCACAGTCGCCGGCACCGCACCAGAACTGCACGCCTCGATTGACGGCCTCGCGGCGGGCACCACTTACCACCTCGTACTGCGGGCCCGGAACGCCGTTGGTACCGGTGCGGCTTCGACAAGTGCCGAGGTGACGACGCTTCCCGCGACCCTCGCCACTCCGACCGCGGTCGCAGGGATCTCCTCGGCAACGATCAGCTGGACGAAATCGAGCACCGCAACGGTGACCGGATACACCGTCTACGCCCACCCCGGCCCGGCAACCTGCACCACCACGTCCATCGACGACACCTCATGCCTCATCGGCGCAACCGCCGGAACCACGTACACCTACACCGTCGTCGCACACAGCCCAGCCGGTGATTCAACGTCATCAGCCGACTCCAGCGAGGTTGTGGCGGCAGATCCGGCGATTCCCGCGACCGCGCCGCTGAGCGCGCCGACCACGCTCACCACCACCGACGGTGTGCTGACCAAGGTCGATCCCGGCCAACGAGTCAAGGTCATCGGCACCGGGTTCGCGGCATACTCGACGGCAACCATCATCATCTACAGCACACCCATCGTGCTCGGCAGCGTCACCGCGGACGCACATGGCAACTTCACCAAATTGGTCACCGTACCCACCACACTCGCGGCTGGCTCGCATAACCTCGTCGCCTCGGGCGTCGATCCCGCCGGCGCGGTCCATGAAATCCGGATGCCGGTGAAGATCTTCGCCACCGCGACGTCGTCCAACGGATCGTCCGACGGAACGCTGGCCGGCACCGGCACACCGATACTTCAGCTGATCATCTGGGCCGCCTTCGCCGCCTCACTCGGTGCGCTGTTCCTCGTAGTGGGCGGACGGCGCCGCGAACAGGACGATTCGGCATAACGACATCGAGTGCCAATCCGGCTGGGCGATCCTTTCCAGTTCCCTGTCCGGGAAGTCGTGGACGATGACCTGTCGGGGTTGGTTGCCCGGCAGGTTCGCACTCACGCCTGCCGGCGGCGTAGTTGCCGAGCGGGCTGGCTCGCGGGGCAGCGACAGTTACGCTGCCGACGCCATGACGTACACCCTGCGGCTGGACGACGAGTTCTAGTGACCGGCGCGATCGCGGTGTCCCGCGGACAGGCGCTCGCCTATCGCGTCGCGGCGCAGGGCCTGCATCGGGACGGCACGACGGTGAGCGGGCTGGCTGTGCTGGACATCGGCGTCCAGGAGGCGATGGGCCAGCCGGCCGCCCTGGCGTTCGCCGCTCGGCTGCCGGAGACGGCGCCCCTCGGACCGGGCAAGACGGCGATCGGCCCCGGACACCGGCTGGCGCTCGCCTGGTCCCTGCGTGGCGCTCCGCACGTGCACCGGCGGCGTGACCTCGACGCGTTGACCGGGGCGCTCTGGCCGCTGTCGGAGCCGGACGCCGCCGGCCGGCTGAACGAGTCCGGGCCGAGCATCCGCAGATCGGGGATCTCTGCGCTCGACCAGTTCGCCGCCGCCCGCGACACGATGCGCGAGGTGGTGCGCGCGCCCATGTCGAAGGGCGACGCGAGCGCCGAGGTGAGCAAGCGGCTGCCGAAGCCGATGCTGCGCGAGTGCCGCGCCTGCAAGACCTCGCACATCTCGGACTCGGCCATGCGCGCCGCGTTTCTCGCAGCGGGTCTGGAGATGGCGCCGGGCACGTCGCCGCCGGTGCTGCGGCCGCGCGCCGGCGCCGCGGCCCCGGCCGAAGCCGACCTCGCCGCGCTGACCGAGCTAGCGCTTCGCTACCTCGCGCTGCTCGGACCAGCGACGGTCGGCGAGTTCGCCGGCTACCTCGAGGCGCGGCGGGCGGACGTCGCGCGAGCGTGGCCGGACGACCTGGCACAGGTGTCGGTCGACGGACGGACGGCGTTCCTGCCCGCCGGCCGGCTGGCGGCGCTGCGCGACGCGCCGGCGCCCGAGCTAGTCCGCCTGCTCGGGCCGTTCGACCCGTACCTGCAGGCGCGCGACCGCGACCTCATCGTGCCGGACAAGACGGTGCACAAGACGTTGTGGCCCGTGCTCGGCCGGCCGGGCGCGGTCTTCGTCGACGGCGAGGTCGTCGGGGTGTGGCGGACGAAATCGTCCGGACCCAAGCTGACGGTGACCGTCGAGGCCTTCGCGCCGCTCGCGCCGTCGACGTGGTCGCTGCTCGAGAACGAGGCGCAGCGCGTTGCCGAGGTGCGCGGCGCGACCGACGTCGCGGTGCGCCGCAAAGACTGAGCGCGAGCGCGGCTCGAGCGTTGGCCTCGGATCGGAGGCGGGCTCACTCGAGGGGCGGGCGCTGGCGATTCGCCTTGATGCCGCCGCGGCGCCGTTTGGCGTCCATCCGCCGCGCCTTCGCCGCGCGCGACGGCCGGGTGGCCCGGCGCGGCGCGGCCGGCGGCTCCAGACCGGCCGCGATCAGGTGCGCCAGCCGAGCGCGGGCGGCCTGCCGGTTCTGGAACTGCGAGCGCTGCTCGGACGCGGCGATGGTGATCGTCCCGTCCACGAGCCGATCGCCGAGCGCGGCGCCGAGCCGCGCGCGCTGCTCATCGGTGAGCGCCGACGACGCGGCGACGTTCCAGGACAGCTCGACCCGGCTGTCGGTGGTGTTGACCGACTGGCCGCCCGGGCCGGACGACCGGCTGAACCGCTCGACCAACTCGGTATCCGGGATCACGAGCCCGCCCGGCAGCCCGCGTCGGGGCGCGAGCGCGAGATCCTCGCTCATCCGCGCGCCGATCTCGTGCAACCTGCCGGGTCATAGCCCCGCAGGTTGCCCAAGATCAGCTCATGGGACGGCGGGCGCGGCCTGCGCATCCCGCATCCACTCGGTGATCTCGTCGGGGTCGCGCGGCAGCAGGGCCGACAGGTTCTCCGCCGCGCCGTCGGTCACGACGATGTCGTCCTCGATGCGCACGCCGATGCCGCGCAGCTCCGCCGGCGCCGACAGGTCGTTGGGCTGGAAGTACAGGCCGGGCTCGACGGTGAGCACATAGCCCGCCGCGAGCGTCCCTTCGGTGTAGGCCTCCTTGCGGGCCCGTGCGCAGTCGTGCACGTCGATGCCGAGCATGTGCGACGTGCTGTGCAGGGTGTAGCGCCGGTGCAGGCCGGCGCCGGGTCGCTCGGGGTCGTCGGCGCAGGACACCTCGGCGGTCACGGGCAGGATGCCCCACGAGTGCAGGTGGTCGGCCAGCACCCACATTGCGGCCTTATGCGCCGCGGTGAAGTCCGCGCCGGCCTTGACCTCGGCGATGCCGGCGGCCTGCGCTTCCTGCACCGCGCGGTACACCTGCAGCTGTGGCGCCGTCCACGTGCCGTCGACCGGCATCGTGCGCGTGACGTCGGCGGTGTACAGCTCATCGGTCTCGACGCCCATGTCGGCGAGCAACAGCGTCCCCGGCTGGACGACGCCGTGGTTGCGCCACCAGTGCAGCGTGGTCGCGTGCGCGCCGGCGCCGAGGATCGAGGTGTAGCCGACCTCGTTGCCCTCGAGCCGGGCGCGCCGCCAGAACGTCCCCTCGAGCCAGCGCTCGCCGCGCACGTCGCCGCGGCCGACGACGTTCGGCAGCTCGCGCGCGACGTCGGCGAACCCGCGCGCGGTCGCCTCGCAGGCGAAGCGCAGCCGGCCGAGCTCCCACTCGTCCTTGGTCAGCCGCAGTTCGTCGATCGCCTGCGTCAAGCCGTCGTCCTCGGCGCCGGGCAGCAGCGCGTCGACCGCCGGGTCCACGCCGCGCAGCGCGAGCGCGCGGGCGCCGTCGTGTCGCCGCAGGTCGTCCGGCAACGCAGCGAGCGGGCGGGCGGCGAGCTCGAGCACCGCCTCGGTGTCCGCGACGCTCGGCACGTTGCCCACCCAGACCGCGGCGTGGCTGCGGTCGGTGAAGTAACGCGGCTCGCCCGGCTGGGCGTACTCGGCGAGGTAGAGCGTGGCGGTGTGGCCGCCGCCGCTAGGCGCCAGCACGAGCACGGCGCTGTCGGCCGTCTCGCCGGTCAACCAGGTGAAAGCGCTCGCCGCGCGGAACGCGTATTCGGTGTCGTTCGCGCGGGTCGTGAGCTGACCGGAGGCGATGACGATCAGCCGATCCGGGAACAGCGCGGACAGCGCGGCTCGCCGGCGTGCGGTGTACGGCCCGATGCCGGCCGGGGCGGGATGCGGCATCGGCGGCGCCGGATCCCAGTCCTTCGAGATCGCCTCGCGCAGGTGGGCGGCCATCGGAATGTCGTGCGCCGTGGCGGCGCTGTCGGGTTCCTCGGCCAGCGGCTCAGCGGCCGCCACGTCGTCCGGGTTCGGGTCCTGCTCACTCATGCGAGAAGTCTATTGCCGCCGCACACGGCTGGCTGCCGTCACCGCGCGGCTTCCCCGAGTCCTCCGCCGGCCTGGCTTACCTTGTCCTGCATGCAGCCAGTCGAGGAGCAGGAACGCGCGCGACACGCCACCGCCGCCGGCGCCGGCGCCGGTTCGACGCCGCCCAAGCAGGCCCGCACCGGATTGGTGTTGTTGACGGTTCTGGTGGTGGAGGTCGTCGTCATCGGGGCGGGGCTGAACCAGGTGGTCGCCAAGCACATCGCGAACACGGCGGCGAGCCACACCGGCGCCGTCCGCGGCGGCTGGGAGTCGCTGCTGACCTACCGCTGGCGCTTTACGCCGCTCTCCGGCGACCACCAGCACATCTGGGCCGGCGAGCTGGCGCTGATCGGCACGACGATCGTGATGTCGCTGCTGCTGGTGTTTGCGGTCGTCCGCGGAGCGGTCACGTGGGGCCGCGCGTTCTTCGGCGCGTGGCTGGCGGTCGCGGTCGCGACGCTGCTGGGCGGTTACGTGTGCGCGCTGATCGTCGACCCCGGCGGATCGGTCGGGCGGCACCTCGCCGACCGGACGCTGTTCGGGCCGGTGGCGCCGGGCACGCGGACGATCCTTGCCGGCCTCGCGCTGGGGCTGGTCGTGGCTATCGTCGCGTCGATCGTGGCGATTGCGACGCGCTGCGCGCCGGCTGCCGCGGAGGGGCCGGCGGACGGCCCGGCCGAGTCGATCTTCACGGCCGGCCAGGGCGAGTGGAACTCGCCGCCGCCTCCTCCCTCCGCCGGTTGGCCAGCCGGCGGCTGGGCGGCCGAGCAGCCGCCGCCGAACCCGCCCCCGTGGGGACAGGACGCGCAACACACCAGCCGGCTGCCCTCGACGAGCAAGCAGGACGTCGCGTACGACTCGTCGTCCGGGCCGCAGACGAAAGCAGCGCCGGCCGGTGCTGCGGAGCGTGGCCCGGACCAGCCGACGACCGTCCTGCCGGTGCCTGACCCGGCGCCTAACGAGGAGCAGATGCACGCAGCTGGGCCGCCGGCCGCCGCCGAGCCGCAGTCGCAGCCACCTGTCGAGCAGTCGCCCGTTGAGCGGTCGGCCGAGCCGGAACCGACCGTGGGCGAACACGCCGCCGAGCCGGAACCGACCGTGGGCGAACACGCCGCCGAGCCGGAACCGACCGTGGGCGAACACGCCGCCGAGCCGGAGCCCGAGCCGACCCAGGCGATGCCGGCCCAGGGGACGCCGCCGCAGCAGCAACCGCAGCAGCGGCACGGCGCGACAGCGTTCCCGCGCCCGCCGGACGACGAGGACCTGCAGTCCCCGCACGAGCAGGGCTGAACGGCCCAAGGCCAGGCTCAGCCGATGACGTCGAAGCCCATGCCCGCCTTGCGCAGCCGGTCGATCAGGGCGTCGCCCATGGCGACCGCGGTGGTCACCTGGCCGGAGGTCTCGGGGAGGTCGTCGAAGGCGAGGCACAACGCCGACTCGGCCAGCATCTTCGCCGTCTCGTCATAGCCGGGATCGCCGCCGGACACGCGAGTGATCACCTGCTCGCCACCGCCGGCGCCGACGAACGTCACGGTGAACCAGCTCTTCGCCCGCCGCTCCGCGGACGGTCCGTCGCCGGGTTCGAGCCGGCGCAGCACGAGGCGCCGGGCCGGCGGGATCTGCGCTGCGCCGAACAGCGCCGCCACCCCGAGGGCGCCGCCCGCGGCTACCGCCAGGTTCGGCACGGCGGCGAAGTGCGAGTACCGGAAGGACGGGCCGTAGCGCGGCAGCGCGCGCGCCGAGCGGATCACGATCTGCGGGTCGATGGTGGGCAGCGGGACCGCCCAGCCGCCGCCGACTGGGCTGTGGTGCGGGTGGCCGAGAACGGCGCGGACGTCGCGCTCGCCGCGGCCGGCGCTCATGGCGCTCCCGGCCTCCAACTGGCGCCGGGCGCGCCGCGCGGCCATGTTCTGCCGCGGCCGGGAGAACGCCGTCACCGCCGAGTGGAAGGTGCCGCCGGAGAACGAGGCCGAGGCCTGCAGGTAGCCCGCGACGGTGAGCGGCACGTCCGACGGCAACTGCGTCACCGTGAACAGCGCGCCGAGGTCGTGCGGGATCGAGTCGAACCCGGCGGCGTGCACGAGCCGGGCGCCGGTGGCCTGCGCGGTCTCGTGCTGGCGGACGTAGGTGGTGTCGACGAATTCGGGCTCGCCGGTGAGGTCGAGGTAGTCGGTGCCCGCGGCGGCGCACGCCGCGACGACAGCGTTGCCGTAGAGGACGTACGGGCCGACCGTCGTGATCAGCACCCGGGTCTGCTCGGCCAGCCGCCGCAGCGACGACTGGTCGGTGATGTCGGCCTGGCTGAGCTCGATGTCGGCGAAGCGCGGATCGTCGGCCGCCAGACCGTCGCGGACCGCGGCCAGCTTGTCCGCGGACCTGCCGGCGAGCGCCCACCGGGCGTCGGCCGGCGCACAGCGGGCGAGGTGCTGCGCGGTCAGCCGGCCGGCGAAGCCGGTGGCGCCGAGCAGCGTGATGTCATACGGCCGGGAGTCGCGCGCGGGCATGACGCCACCGTAGCCCGGACGCGGCAGGTCGGCGCGGCGACGAGAAGGGCTGCCGACGAAGGGCTAGCCGAGCACCCGCATCGTCAGCCGCAGCCGCACCCTGCCGATGGCGAAGTCGTTCGACCCGCGCGAGCTGCTGTCGAGATAGATGGACAGGAACACGCGTCGAGAAGCGGTGACATGGCCGGCTGCCCGGACGCCCTGCAGGGTGTGCCAGGTCGCCCCCGCTTTGCGCACGAGCAGGTACCCGGGGACTTCGATGTTCCCGTCGTTGCGGTCGATCACGGACGTCAACTCCGACGGCCGGCGCCGCGACGAGCCGTAGACCTCGAGCTTCAACCGCGAGTACCGGATGGCCTTCGGGAGTCTGAAGCCATAATCGGCGAACGCAAGGTCATAGTCGTCCGTCGCGCACCTGTTCACGAGCACGAGGCTGTGGGCGAGCGGCGATGTCGACCGGTGCGCCGACGTGCACCGGGCCGTGCCGCCGGCGCCGCGAAATGTGGCGCCGCGATGCGTCACGTAGACGATCCGGGTGCGCAGCCGCTTGCCGGACACCCGCACGTCGCGCCTCGCCGTCGAGCGGCTGTTCCCGGCCGAGTCGGTGATCACGAACTGCCAGGTGTAGCGGCCCGGCGCCACCTGCCCGTACGCGCCGCGGCCGTTCCAGCTGATGGTGCGCCGGCCGGCTGCGACCCGGCGATCGATGCTGCGCACGACCCGCCCGTCGACGTCTCGCAGGACGAGCCGCAGCAGACCGGCGCCGACCGTCACGTGCGCGGAGAACCGGTCCCGGTAGCCGTCGCGAGCCGGGTAGAAAAGCTTGGTCTTGGTGTTCGGCCGCTTGAGTTCCGGGGCGACGGTGTCGATCACGACGCGCGTCTGCGCATACCCGGCCAGGTTGCCGCGAGCGGCTCGCAGGCCGAGGAAATACCGCCCGTCGGGCAGCACCCGCCCGCGTTGGTTTCGCCCGGCCCAGGTGATGGTGTGCCGGCCGGCCGACTTCTTGCCGAGCCGCAAGTGGCGGACAACCAAACCCGTCGGCGTGCGGACCTCGAACACCATCGCCGCGCGGCGGCGCAGGCTGTAGGTCAGGGTCGTCGTGTCGCGCACGCCATCCCCGTTGGGGCTGAACCGGCGCCGCGAAGCGGAGCGGATCTTGAACCGCAGCGCGGCCGACCTCACCGGCTCGACGCTCGAGCGCGGCCCGGCGCACATCGAGCCGTTCGGCGAGCACAGCACCGTCTGCAGCGTGTGCCGGCCGTCGCGCAACGAGTTGGCGTCGATCAAGAACCGGTACGGCGCGGTCGCATCGAAGCCGGCGCTGCGGCCGTCGACGAGCACTCGCACGGCGCCCCCGCCGGATCGCGCGGCGGCCACGGTAAACAGACCGGTCACCCGGCTGCCGGCGCGCGGCGAGGTGATCGTCGGCGCCGAATTGGCGAGTGTCAGCGACGTGGTAGCGGCGCGCGCTCCGCACTCGCCGCCCGGCGAGCAGTCGACCGCGGTGACGGCGTGCCGGCCGTTGGCGTAACCCCACGACCGGAAGCCGACACTTGCGACGCCGTCCCGGACGGTCACGGGCGCAAGCCTGCGTCCGCCGCTCACCTCGAAGGCGACCTTCGCCGCGGGGGAGGACGCCGACAGCCGCACGATGTCGGCGTCACCTCGCACCGTGATCGCCGCGGGGGTGCTGGTCGGCGGCAGGTGGTCGAGGGCGCGGGCGAAATCGACCTGGCCGGCGCCCAGCCCCTGCGACCGGTAGCCGTGCGCCGACGCGGTGAGCGCGTGCCGCAGTTGGGCGACGGTCGCACCCGGGCTCTGCGCCTTGAGCAGCGCTGCCTCGCCCGCGACGATCGGCGCCGAGAACGACGTGCCGCTGGCGCTCGAATAGCCAGCGCGCGCTGGGAAGAAGTCGCTGCCCGCGAGCGGCGTCGTCGAGTAGATGCCCACGCCCGGCGCGGCGAGCGTGACCCACGAGCCACGGCTCGAGAACGACGCGCGGCGTCGGGTCGCGGTGTCCGTGGCGCCCACCGCGACGACCCCCGGGTAGGCGGCGGGGTACTGCTTCACGGTGGAGTTCTCGTTGCCCGCGGCGGCGACGACGAGCACGCCCTTGCTTATCGCGTACTCGATCGCGGACCGTTCGCTCGAGCTGGCGTCCGGGCCTGCGATGCTCAAGTTCACGATCTTCGCGCCGTGGTCGACCGCCCAGCGGATGCCGGCGACCTCGTCGTCGATCGGGATGGAGCCGTCCGCGGCCGCGATCTTCACGGCGAGCAGGTCGGTGTTGTACCCCGCGCCGGCGATCCCGACGCCGTTGTCGGTCTGCGCCGCTGCCACGCCCGCGACAAAGGTTCCGTGCCCGACAGCGTCGGTGACCGGCTGGCCCGGCGCGTCCGCGTTGTACCGGCCGGAGATCTTGTTCGCCAGGTCGGGATGCGTCGCGTCGACGCCGCTGTCGACGATCGCGATTCGCACCGAGGCTGAGCCGCGCTGCCGCGCCCACGCGGCCGGCGCCGCGACGGCGGCGAGGTACGCCGATTCCTTCGGGTAGCTGGGGTCGTTCGTCGGGTTTGCGACAAACGTGCGGATGACCGGCCGCTCGACGGCGCCGACGCCAGGCAGGCTCGCCAGCGCCGCGGCGGCCGAGCGCGCCTTGCCGGCGGGCACTTCGACAGAGAAGGCGTCACCGGCCAGCCGGCGACGCACCGTCACACCCGGCTGCCGGTCCGCGCGCTCGAGCGCGGCCCGCAGCGGCGTTCGGGTGCCGCCGCGCAGGTGGACGATGAGGACCCGGGTCGCGATGGATGCCCGCGCGCTCGTCGTTGGTTTGGCCGGTGCGGGCTCGCCGGCCGAGGCAGGCTTGCCGGGCGAATCGGCAGCGGCCGGGGTCGACAGCGCGATCGCGCCGGCGCACACCGCCGCGGCGGTGGCGAGCACGCCGGCCGTCCGAACGGCATGCCCCATGTCCGTTACCCCCGCGACGCGTTGTACGGCCCCCGCCGCGGCGGAAACTTACACCTGGGACAGTGGGTACCGCCAAGATCACCCCCGGTTGGCCGGGGCAGCCCGCCGGCCCGGCGCCTCTTGCGTTGCGCGTCAGCGATGCGGAGTGCGCGGTGAGTGGTCGGGCGTCAGCGCCCAGCTGGCGAGCAGGTTCAGCGCGCGGCGTGACGGCGAATTGGGTTCTGTGCTGTAGGCGAAAATAGTGGTGTCGTTGTCGCCGGGCAGGGTGAGCGTCTCGTAGTCGACGGTCAGGTCGCCGACCACGGGGTGGCGCAGGCGTTTCGCTCCGTAGGTGCGTTGGTAGACGCGGTGTTCGTTCCACCACTGGTCGAACTCGGGGCTCTGCGCTCGTAGGTCGGCGACGAGCGCGGTCGTGGACCGGTCGCCCGGGTCGCCGCCGAGGTCGAGTCGGAGGCTTTCGACGGCTGCTCGCGCCTGCTGCTCCCAGTCCACGAACAGCGACCGTGCGTCGGCATCCAGAAAGATCCAGCGCGCGTAGTTCCGATCGGCGGGTTTCATCCGCTCGAAGTCGGCGAACAGAGCGCGAGCTAGTCGATTTGCCGCCAGGACGTCACTGCGCCTGCCCAGGACGAGTGCGGGCACACCGTCGAGGCTGTCGAGAAGCTGGTTCAACCCGGGCCGCACTCGTTGCACACCGTGGGCCTGGCGGTGAACGGACGCAGACGTGCCGATGCCGATGAGATCTTCGAGATGGGCGCGACCGGCGGACCCGAGATCGAGCGCGCGGACGAGCGCGTCGATCACAGCAGGCGACGGGACGATGCGACGGCCTTGCTCGAGGCGCGCGTAGTAGTCCGTCGACACACCGGCCAGCAGCGCGACCTCCTCGCGGCGCAGCCCGGGCACCCTGCGGACCCGCGCGTCGGCCGGCAGTCCGGCCCGCTGCGGGTCCTGCTGGCTGCGCGCTCGGCGCAAGAAGTCGGCGAGTTCGCGGTTCGGGTCGGCCACCAGATCATTGTGCGCGGCAACGCGGACTCCTGGGTGGGCCGCTGAGTCCTAGGCGCGCGGGTCCGTGGTCTCACAGGGCGCGAGATGGCCGCCCATGGCCCGCGGGTGGCGGCGAGAGTTGATGACGCAGGCAGACGACCTCCGCACGAAGCGGCCGCGCGTCATTGCGGCCCGAAGAGCAAAGGAAATGATCATGAGCATTCCCGACGACCGCCCCGCAACGTGGTTCGTGACCGGCACGTCGCGCGGCCTCGGACTCGAGCTCGCCGTTCAGGTGCTTGAGCGCGGCGACAACCTCGCCGCCACCACCCGCTCCGTCGAGCGGCTCGCCAGCGCGCTCGCCGGCCGCGTGGACACCGCGAAGCTGCTCGCTCTCGAGGTGGACCTGCGCGACGCCGCGGCTGTCGCCGGCGCGGTCGAGCAGACCACCGCCCGCTTCGGCGCCCTCGACGTGGTCGTCAACAACGCCGGCTACGGCTTCCTCGCCGCGGTCGAGGAGACCAGCGTGGACGAGGTGCGCGACATGCTCGACGTCCAGGTCGTCGGTGTCTGGAACGTGCTGCGCGCGGCGCTGCCCGTGCTGCGGAATCAGCGCAGCGGCCACATCGTCACCGTGTCCTCGGTGTTGGGCCTGACGGCCGTGCCGGGGTGGGCGCTGTACTGCGCGGGCAAGTTCGCCGTCGAAGGCATCAGCGAGGCGCTCGCCGGCGAGGTGGCCGACTTCGGCGTCGAGGTCACGATCGTCGAGCCGGGCTACTTCCGCACGGACTTCCTGACGACCGACTCCCTGGGTCTGCCGGCGGCCACCTCCGACGGGTACCCCGCGATCCGAGAAATGGTGCAGAGCCACCTCGAGCTGCAGGGCAGTCAGCTGGGCGACCCGGTCAAGGGCGCCGAGCGGATCGTGGCGAAGGTGGTCGACGGCGGCGGCCCGCTGCGGCTGATCCTGGGCTCCGATTCGCACGCCTATGCGACCGCGAAGGTCGAAGCCCTGCAGGCGAACCTCGACGACGCCCGGGACACGGCGGCCCGCACCGACCACGCCACGCTCGCTGAGGGCGTTTCGGCCTGAGCCGGCTTGTCTGACCGGCTGCCCCTCCTACAGGAAGGCGTGAACGTGCGCAGAGTTCTGATCGTGATGTCCGCGGCTGACACGTGGACCCGCACGGACGGTTCGCGGTATCCGACCGGATATTGGGCCGAGGAGGTCGCGGCGCCCTACGAACGGTTCGTCGCCGCCGGCTTCGACGTCGATTTCGCCTCGCCGGGCGGTGTTCTCCAGCCGCTGGATCAGCACAGCGCCGACCCGCAGGTGGCTGGCCCGGAATGCGGCCGCTGGGTCGAGCACGCCGAGAACGCGCTTCGCAAGCACGGTCCGCTGCTCGCGCTCGAGGACGTGGAGCTCGGCACGTACGACGCGGTGGTGCTGCCGGGCGGGCACGGTCCGGTCGTCGATCTGCACCAGGACGCCAACCTCGGCCGGGTGCTCGTCGACGCCGACACCCGAGGCGCGGTGATCGGCGCGGTATGCCACGGGCCGGCGGGTTTGCTCAGCGCTGTCGAGCCGGACGGCAGTTGGCGTTTCGCCGGACGTCGGATGGCCGCCTTCACCGACGAGGAGGAGCAGCTGTTCGGCACCGCTGAGCTCGCGCCATGGCTGCTTGCGAGCCGGCTGCGCCAGCGGGGCGCGATGCTGACTGACGGCGCCGCGTACCAGGCGCACATTGAGCGTGACGGCAACCTGTTCACGGGCCAGAACCCCGCGTCCAGCGGCCCGATGGCTGAGGCCATCGTGGCCGCCCTGAGCTGACGCAGACTCACCCGCCCGGCGCCCGGCCGCAAGGGCCAATGGAGAGAAGCTGACATGGCAAGTCTTGACCCAAGCGACGTCGTCAGTGCCGTCGACACGGGCCTGTTCATCGGCGGTCGATGGCGGGCCGCGGCGCACGGCCGGCGGCTGAGCGTCGAGAACCCGGCGACCGGGGCCCAGTTGGCCGAGGTAGCGGACGCGACCATCGACGACGGGACGCTGGCCCTCGACGCGGCATGCGCGGCGCAACGCCACTGGGCGTCAGTTCCGCCTCGCCAACGCGGGGAGATCTTGCGGCGCGCCTACGACCTGCTCACCGAGCGAACCGAGCAGTTCGCGTTGTTGATCACCCTCGAGATGGGCAAGTCGCTCGCGGAATCCCGCGGCGAAGTGGCCTATGCAGCCAACTACCTGCGCTGGTTCGGCGAGGAAGCCGTCCGGATCGACGGCAGCTGGAAGGTCAGCGAGGACGGCACGGCCCGCGTCCTGGTGATGCGGCAACCGGTGGGTCCCTGCCTGTTCATCACCCCGTGGAACGCGCCCTTGTCGATGCCGGCCCGAAAGATCGGCCCCGCCATCGCCGCGGGGTGCACGATGGTGCTCAAACCTGCTGCCCAGACGCCGTTGACGACCAACGCGCTGGCCGCCGTCCTGGCCGAAGCGGGCTTGCCGGACGGGGTCCTCAACGTTGTGCCCACCAGTGAGGCGTCCGCGCTGTCGGAGCACCTGCTGGGTGATGAACGGCTGCGCAAGATCTCCTTCACCGGGTCCACCGCTGTGGGCCGGCTGCTGCTCGCGCAGGCCGCGCAGAATGTGCTGCGGACCTCGATGGAACTCGGCGGCAACGCCCCGTTCATCGTGTGCCACGACGCCGACCTCGAGCGTGCCGTCGACGGCGCCGCGACCGCGAAGCTGCGCAACATCGGCGAAGCGTGCATCGCCGCCAACCGATTCCACGTCCATCGCAGCGTTGCCGAGGAGTTCACCGACAAGCTCGTCGAACGGATGACCGGCCTGCGGTTGGGCGACGGAACCGATCCGGACACCGACCTCGGCCCGCTCATCGACAGCCGGCAGCGCTCGCGGGTGGCGCAGCTCGTCGACGAGGGCGTCGCGGCCGGCGCGCGCGTGCGTATCGGCGGCGAGACACCCCAGGGGCCGGGCTACTTCTATCCGCCCACGGTCCTGTCCGACGTGCCGGCCGACGCCCGCATCGCGCGCGAGGAGATCTTCGGACCCGTCGCGGCCATTCAGACGTTCTCCTCTGACGAGGAAGCGCTGGCCGTGGCCAATGACACCGAATTCGGGCTGGTCAGCTACCTCTACACCCGCGATCTCGACCGGGCCCTGTGGATGAGCGAGCGACTCGAAACCGGCATGGTCGGGCTCAACCGGGGATACGTCTCGGACGCCAGCGCGCCCTTCGGCGGAGTCAAGCAATCCGGCGTCGGCCGCGAGGGCGGGCGCAGCGGCATCAACGAATACCTCGAGGAGCGCTACATCGCGATCCAGGCGACCCCGCCGCTCGAGACTGTTGAGAGCTGAGGAGCGTCGCCGTGCCTGCCGCACTCGCCCACGGTTCGCCGTTCTCGCTGTTGACCCGCTTGGCCGGTGACGACGACCAGGCGGAGATCTTCGGCGAGGACAGCGCTGTCGAGAGCTGGTTGGCGGCCGAACGCGCGCTCGCGCTCGCCCAATCAGAGCACGGGGTGCTGTCCCGCGACGACGCCGACGCCATCGTCAAAGCCGCCCGCGCCGAGAGCATCGACACCGCGGCGCTGTGGAGCACCGCCCGCGTCGTCGGCTACCCCGTTCTGGGGCTGGTACGCCAGGTGGCCGCCGCGCTGCCTTCGGGCCCCGACGGAAGGGTGCATTACGGCGCCACCACCCAGGACATCATGGACACCGGGTTGGCGCTGCAGCTCATCCGCTCGCTGGCGGCGCTCGACCGGCAGTTGGGCGCTGTCGGCGACGCGCTCGCGGCACGGGTCGAAGAGCACGCCGACACCGTCATGGCCGCGCGAACCCACGCGCAGCAGGCGGTGCCCACCACCTTCGGCGCCACCCTGGGAACCCTGCTGGCGCAGCTCGCCCGCCACCGTGAACGGCTGGCGCAGGCCGCGCCGCGCATCGCCTGCGTCTCGCTGTTCGGGGCCGGCGGCACGGCGGCGGCGCTCGGACCCAGTGCGAGCGCGATACGGGCCAGCACGGCCCGCCTGCTCGAGTTGCGAGACTCAGGAATGCCGTGGCACGTCGATCGCGACGGCGTCGCCGAATACGGCTGGTTGTGCGCCACCATGACCGCGGCGTGCGCCAAGTTCGCCCGAAACATCGTCGACCTGTCGCGGACCGAAGTCGCCGAGGTGTTCGAGCCGTTCGAGAGCCACCGCGGCGCGTCCTCCACGATGCCGCAGAAGGTCAACCCGATCGCCTCCGAGATCGTCATCGGCGCCGCCGGCGCCGCCGGTTCGCTCACGTCCTCCCTGTTGCGCATGCAGGAGGCAGGACACGAACGCGCGGCAGGGGAGTGGCAGATCGAATGGCATGTGATCCCCCAGCTGGGCGTCCTGGCAGGCACCGCATTACGCCAGACCCGCACGATCCTCGAGGGCCTGCGGGTCGACCCGGCACGGATGCGCGCGAACCTCGCACTAGACGGCGGATTGGTGATGGCCGAAGCCCACATGATCGGCCTGGCGCAGGCCCTCGGCCGGGAGCGGGCGCACGACCTCGTCTACGAAGCGGCCGAACGCGCCCGCGGCACCGGGCGGACGCTGGCCGACACGATCGCGGAAGTCGCCGAAGACAACTCCATCGCCCATCTGACGTCCGGGTCCGCCATGGCCGTCGAGGACTATCTCGGCGAGGCGCACGCCATCGCGACTCGGTCGGTCGAGCTCTGGCGCGCCACACCCGCCCTTGTCGGCCAAGTCACGCCGATCGAAGATCTCGCCACCACCCGTTGAACTCCGCGATCAACGCCGATCGTGGCAATCTCGAGGGCATGGCGAACCGGCTCACTGGCATCACCATTGACTGCCGCGAGCCCACCCGCCTGGCATCTTTCTGGAGTTCCCTGCTGAACACGCCGATCACCAGCGAGCACGACGGCCCGGACTGGGCCACGGTGGGGTCTCGGCACGGCCAGCAGCCGCGCCTGACCTTTCAGCGGGTGCCCGAGGCAAAGACCACCAAGGTCCGAATTCATCTCGATATTCAAGTCGACGATATCGACGCCGGACAGCGACAGGTCAAGGAACTCGGCGGCACGTGGTCCGGTGAACGACACGATTACGACGAGGGCGTCGTTTTGGTCATGCGCGATCCGGAGGGGCACGAGTTCTGCATCGTGCAGCATTTCGCATAGCGCTGGGCGTGACCTCTCCTCGCCGTCCTCAGCGCCTGATGTCTGCTCAGCCGCCGCGGCGAAATCGTCGGCATCCCCTTCGGTCTCGTGTATCACGAGACCCTGCTGCGCCGTCCCAGGACGGCGGGGATCATGGAGCAGGTGAACCGGCTCGCGGCCTCGACCAGCCCCTATCTGCAGCAGCACAAGGACAATCCTGTCGACTGGTGGGAATGGTCGGACGAGGCGCTGGCCGAGGCGCGTCGCCGCGACGTCCCGATCCTGTTGAGCGTCGGCTACGCGGCCTGCCACTGGTGCAACGAGGCGGTCGCCTCCCAGAAGACGGGGCCTGCGTGCTCGGAGGCCCGGGAATCATTGGCCTGTATGTGACGCGTTAGGACGCTGAAGATCGCCGTTGGACACCGTTTCCGGGGTCTCGTGTATTACTCTCGTGTATCACTGCGGACGCCGCGAACCGATCTGGCACAGGGTTAGCGACACGGGCCGCGCGCAAGAGTCGGCGAGTGTCGCGCATGCGGGCGAGCGCAGAGTGTGCCGAGCCAGAGCGCCGCGTGGCTGGCGACGGCTAGTCGAGAAACGTGTCTGCGTGCAGTCCCACAGCGCAATCTCGCCATCCGGAAACATGATCACCGCGGCATAGACGTACTTCGACGGCGTGCCGACGTTTCGCCCCCCACTCCAACACAAGCCCAGGCTGCTTGCCCCGAACGCTCACCGTCCGGCCAACCTTGTTTCGGCCTTGTTCATCAACACCGTCTCGCGGATCCGTCACACGCGCGACGATATCCAGCAACCGAACGAGCAGGGGCACCAAACGCCAGCCGCAAGCGGTCGAACGCCTTCTCCAGGGGGCGGATCGGATCGAGTCCCCAGCCACCGCACTATTCTGCAGCGCCTACGAAACATAAGCGTTCGGTTGCCCCGCCGACCCGATCCGGGCAACGGCGAGCTACTACTACGCCGATACGTCCGGTACCGCCGGAAGTGTCACCCCCATCGAGGATGATTGAGCTATGCAGGTCTTCATCAGCAGTGTCCGACGCGGTCTGGACGAGGAACGCGACGCGCTTCCGGGGCTGATCACTGCGCTCGGACATACGCCGCTCGCGTTCGAAGACTTCACGACTCGGTCCGTGCCGTCACGGCAAGCGTGCGTGGACGGGGTCAAGGCCGCTGACGCGTATGTGTTGCTGATCGGCCCCCACTACGGCCACCGGTTTGAGGACACGGGCCAATCCCCGACCCACGACGAATGGGTCACTGCGCAGCAAACGGGCATACCGAGGCTGGTCTTCCTCAAGGACGGCGTCGAGATGGACGACGACCAGCGAGAGTTCTACCGATCCATCTCGAACTACATATCCGGAGTTTTCTACAACTCGTTCACATCGACTGCCGATCTGCTGACCAAGGTCGCGGCCGCCATCCGGGAACTAGAGAAGGCCCCGCGGCCGCTCACATGGTCGCCGCTGAACGGGCCAGTCACACCGGGTTGGCGTCGCGACTTCGACCCGCAGGCCAACTCGCGCTACGCGTCGTCACTGCAAGCCCAGCTTGAGTTGCACGTGCTCGGCCAGCCAGCTCAACCCCGCTCAGCCAGGCAGACGGGTGAGTTGGCGCCCGTGCTGGCCGCGCGGGTGCGTTCAGCAGGCTTGGTCGACGATGCTCAGCCTGTCCACGTCAATCAATCCGAGGACGGGTCGCTGCTGATCGCGATACCGGCGGCTCCGCCTTCGGGTCGTGCTGGTCTGCAGCGGGTCTATCCGACCGGCGTAACGGGACTGCGCGTAGCCGGAGATGGTCAGGTCTCGATCTGGGGTTCGCTTCCCGCCGACACGATGGGTTCCGTGGTCGACCCCGATGACCTGAGTGTTCAGCTCGCCGACTTGCTTCGCATGGTCGGGTCCCTCAACCTCATCGACCGAGAGGCGGTTGCGATCGCAGTCGGCATTGACAACATCTCGATGCTGTCGTCGGGCCGCGTCACGGAGCTGCCGCGCTCGCAGGCGACATTCCTGTCAACAAGCCAAGAACCGCTGCACCTACCGCCAGACGAGCTCGTGAGCATCGCCGCGCTCGGCACCGGCGCCGTCGAGGCGGCGCGTCCTCTCGCACATGCCTTGATCGAGGCGACTCGACGCAGGAGGTAGAACCGACGCCGGCGTGGCCCCAGGAAGCATGTAGGAGTACCACGAGCCATCCGCTGACATCAGACCTTGATGGGTCGTCGCATGATGATCGCTATGACATTGCCGGATCGAGACCAGGCCGAGGCGTGGGCGAGGCGGTTGCGCGAGAGCGGCGCGCTTACGTCGCTCCCCGTCCACATTCCGTACCGGCTGGCGGCGCTCGCCAATGCTGCGGACGCGAGGTACGTGGACGTACAGTTCCCAGACGAACCTGGGATGGTGGACGCGTGCATCATCGTCCTCATGGACGAGCTGATCATCGAATGCCGATCGCATCAGATCGACCCACGCCAGCGCACCAGCTCGGGACAAGCCACCACCCTTGTCACCATCCGGCCGTTCAGTGACGTCACGCAACTCGCGTTGGCCGGAGACGACATCGACTGGACCCCCGGACAATTCGGCGAGCTGGACCCGACACTGGGGTCGATTAGTGCAACGCTCACCGACGGCGCGGTCCTCGAACTGCCGCAGACGCGCGCCGCACGATCCAATATTCCCGTGGCGATCGAGTTGCTCCGTCGTGGCCTCGTCACGAAACGCGAAACGCCTGCACGATGATGACACCTGGGTTCAGTTCGCGACGCTTCATCGGCGGCACAGAGATCAAGCCGGGTGCCACGTTCAACCATGACCCCAGTTACCAGCTCCGCTTTTCGATTCAGGTGGTGTGCGCCGCGGTTGATCCGGATCAATGGAAGGGGCGGCTGGTGCTCGCCAACCGCACAGTGTTCGAGACCGACCCGCTACCGACATTCGAGCAGGCAGCCGCGGCGGCGAAGGACCGGCTGATCGATCAAGTTGCATACCTGGTTGCTGGTGAGGCGTAGCAATGGCGCCGGAAGGTCGTGCGGCGCAACTACCGAGTTGACGGCGCAGATCTAGCATCGAAGGCGGGCGGGTGTCGCGACACGCCTGTGACGTCAGACGGTACCGCCGAGTCTCGACGTGCCGCCCCGGTTGCCGACACTCGCGACGAACGGTCCGCGCCGTCGGGCCTTTGGTTCGCGGCGGGCCATGCTCCCGATTGCCGAATCTCGCGCCACCTCTGGCGGTTGAAGAGCGACACGATGTCAGCGATATGCGCGATCTCAGCCCCTCCGGCCGCAGACAAAGTCGCCGGACGCGGATCCCCTGCTGTAACGCCCGAATCTCGCGGGGCCGCCGAATTCCAGCTCGTCGCCTCAGCCGTCGACGTTGGCATTGATGACGCCGAGGTAGAGCTGGATACCAATCACACGCGCTAACTACCTCGCTCTAGTGCGCGTTGCGTACTCGCGCCTTTCATTCGCGAGCGAGATCGCTTCCGCGTCGTAGTCGTTCTCCGTGCTGAACTGTTTCGCGGCGCTCGCGTAGCGAAGGTAGGCGATGTCGTCGCGCGAGCGCAGGTACCGCATCATCTCTGCGGCGATCTGCCCCGTCGTCACAAGCGGCTGGCCGCCGAGCGAGCGCATCACGGCGTTCGTGGCATCAGACGCTAGCCGATCGACCTCTTGGGCGGCACCCCGACCCTTGTAGGCGATCAACGCCGAGGACTTCAGCTTCTCGCGATCGAACCGCTGCCGGGATCCGGACCGGATCTTGTACACCGATGACAGACCGGCGGCCGGCGACAGGCGTTCGAGATGGGGATATTCGCGAAGCATCCACCTACGAAACGCGCGGGCGTCCTGCATGCCGTCGCCCCGGTGGTCGAGCCTGCCGACGAACGCGAGTGCGAAGCGGATATGCGAGACCGGGTTGAGGATCTTCAAGTGAGCCGCCACCGCCTCGCCGATCTCGGCGGACCGCACCGAGACCGCGCCCGCGGACCCAAACAGCTGGTCGGTCACAGCGCGGACTAGCGCACGCACCTGATCGGGCGAATGCCAATTGTCGGTCGCCTGATTGACGCTCTGGAAAATTCGGTTCTCGTCGAACGGCACCTGGCGAGTGTCCGCCTTGACAACCGTCATCGTCTGGCGATCCAGCGTTTCCAGCGTCGAGTACGTCGACCGGCACGCCGGGCACAGACGCTTGCGCTCCACGCCGCGAAGTGTCGGCTTCGTTTGGGTGACCTGCTGCTTCGTCCCCGGCGCCGGGCAGTCAGGGTTGGGGCAATCCACGATGCGAGGTTCGCACAGATATGCATCGATACCAAGATGTGACTGGTGTTTGGCGTATATGTCGCCGCGTGTCGCATATATGGATCTATAGCCGCCAAACCTTGCCCTCCGGCTACATGTCCTTACCTTGTTCTTAGGCCGCAAGACGGGGTCCGCCCCCAAACCCAGAGCAGCTAAGGAGAGACCACCATGAACGCAACCCAGGCGAGGAGTCGCCACACCGGATTCCGGATCATCAGCACGACCGTCATCAGCATGCTGTTCCTGGCCCTGCTCGCCGTGTTCGCCACCCCCGCCTCCGCCGACACCGTCAACGGCGCCGGCGGCAACGGCATCCACATCACGGTCTACACCGGAAACAAGAATTACAGCAACCACACCCAGTATGTCGGATGGATCTACATGACCGACGCTTACGACCCCGGATACTGCGATGCCGGAGACCCCGTCGAGGCGTGGGCAGGAAACGTCTACTACTACCGCACGAACGGCTGCGGCGGCCAGTGGTTCTACGTCAACAGCTCGGTCCCATCCGGCAGCGGCGTCTGCGCGTCCTACTGGCGGTGGTACTACATCCAGCAGTCATGGCCTGGACACAGCTACTGGGCCCACTGGCGCGGCGTCGCCTGCATCACGATCCGCGTGTGACATCCGCGAAAACAACGGGCTCGGATCGACTCATCCGTCGACGACGGCACCGAGGGACAGTCCAAACCCCTCCCTCGGCACCGTCCCTGTTCGACACGCGCAGCAATGCGAACGCGCCTTCGTCGCCGTCGGGACCACGCGGGACGACATGACCGCCGCCCCCTCCAGGGAGCGACCATCGACAGACGGAGAACACGATGGGCAACTCGACCGCACGCGCCGCACGCTTCGCACTCGCGACCGGCACCGCGCTGACCGCGCTCGTCGTCGTGAACGCTCCGGCCCGTCACCGGGACATCGACAAGTCCGCGCAGCTCGTCGCCTCCCAGGTCGCTGGTCGCACGTTCCACGTCTCCGGCGGCGGTGTCCAGTTCAACAGCACGCTGCCGGCCAGTTCGGTGGCCACGTACATGTGGACGCCAGGTGCGTCGAGCGTGAATGAGTGGCTGACCAGCACCAGCGGCACGATCCTCGACCAGCGCCTCACCCCACAGCCCCCAGTTCCAGTGTCGTCGACCAGCCCGGCCGGGTCGGCGCACCTAGGCGTCGACACCGGTAGGACGTTCCAGACGATGACCGGCTTCGGCGGCGCTATGACCGACTCGGCGGCGACCCTAATCAACACCTCGCCGAGCCGTGACGCGATCATGTCGTCGCTGTTCGGGGCATCGGGCGCCCGCTTGAACTTCGTGCGCGTCCCGGTGGGGGCGTCGGACCTGGTGGCGACGCCGTACCAGAGTTACGACGACTCGCCGCTACCGGACATGTCGTTGAGCAAGTTCAGCATCGCGCACGACCAGACCAATATCCTGCCGTTGCTGCGGACGGCACGCCAACTGTCCCCGGGGACGACGGTGCTCGCCTCGCCGTGGAGCGCGCCCGCGTGGATGAAGGTCGGGGACTCCTTCTACGGCAGCTGTGGCGGGCTCGGGAACACGCTGGTTACGAGCGACTACCAGGTGTACGCGCAGTACCTAGCGAGGTTCATCACCGCCTACCAGGCCGCCGGCGTGCCCGTCGACTTGCTGTCGTTACAAAACGAGCCGCAGCATTGCGCGCCCGACTACCCGACCATGAACTTGACGGCCGACCAGGAGGCCTCGCTCGCCCGCTACGTCTCCGCCGCGGTCGGCGGCGGCACCCGCCTGCTCGCGTGGGACCACAACTGGTACGACGAGGGCGCGGCGCCGGGCGCCGCCCCGACCACCTTCCCGCAGCAGGTCATCGCCGGCTCCGGGGGCGCTATCTCCGCGGTGGGGTACCACTGCTACAACCGGGACGGCAACCCGACGGCGTACAGCACGCAGATGACCGGGATTTCGGTGTACATGACCGAATGCTCGGGGTTCGTAAACAGCAACAACGCGGCGGTCAACCTCGTCAACGAGGTCCGGTACGATCTGCTCGGCCCGATCCGGTACGGCGCGAAGGGGTCGCTGTACTGGTCGCTGGCGCAGGGAACGGACGGTCAACCGCATGTCGGCGGCTGCGCGACGTGCCGCGGCATGATCGGCATCGACCGTGCGACGGGGGCGTGGGCGCCGTCAGAGGACTATTACTACTGGTCGCAGTTCTCCCGCTTCGTCGCGAAGGACGCGGTCCGCATCGACTCGACCGACCTTGGTGTCGGCTCACTGCAGACCGTCGCGTTTCGCAACACCGACGGCACGATCGTCCTCGTCGTACTCAACAGCGCCAACAGCACCGACTATCGCGGCCACATCGTCCAGTGGGACGGCGACACCAGCAGCCCGAAGACCTCGTGGCTCGTCGGGCCCGACGGACACCGCCGCTGGATTCACGACACCGCCACGTTCAACTGCCTGCGCGCCCAGGGCGCCCCTACCCCGAACGTCCTGCCATCCGAGACGCTCGACACGATGCCGGACCTGACCGGCGTGTGGGCCGTGTGCGGCGCCGATCGCATCGGCGCCAACAGCATGCTTCAGACCAACTTCTACCTACGCTCCGGCAACGGGCAGTACACGTTGCGGCTCACCGGCGCCAACCTCACCCTCACCACGTCCAGCGGCGCCGCGAGGTGGTCGACCGGGCGCGGCGGAGAAGACCTGATCCTGCAAGACGACGGCAACCTCGTCGAATACGCCGGCGGGCCGCCCGTCTGGGCGAGCGGCACCGCCGGATCCGGCGCCCAATGGCTCGTCCTCACGAACGCGGGCAAGCTCGCGCTCTACGACTCGAGCGGGCACTACGTGTGGACCAGCGAAGGCACCCCAGGCAACTACGTCGACCACATCGTGCAATGGGACGGCGACCCCAACACGCAGAAGACCTCGTGGCTCGTCGGCCCCGACGGCCACCGCCGGTGGATCCACGACATGGCCACCTACAACTGCATCAAGGCCAGCGGTGGCAAGGGGCCCGACGTGCTCACCTCCTGGGAACTCGACCAGATGCCCGATCTAACCAACGTGTGGGCCGTGTGCGGCACGGACCGGATCGGCGTCAACAGCATGCTCCAGACCGGCCTCTACGCCCGGTCGCCCGGCGGCACCACCCTCAAGCTCGCCGGCAGCAACCTGACCCTGACCAACCACACCGGGCAGACGCTGTGGAGCACCGGACACGGTGGCGACGACCTCGTCCTTCAGACCGACGGCAACGTCGTCGAGTATTCCGGCGGCAGCTCCGTGTGGGCCAGCGATACCGTCGGGTCCGGCGGGGTGTGGCTGGTCGTCGGCGACGACGGGAAGCTCGCCCTCTACGACTCGGCCGGGAACTACGTATGGACCAGCGAAGGGCCGCCGAGCCGCTACGTCGGACACATCGTCCAGTGGGAAGGCGACACGAGCACGCAGAAGACTGCGTGGCTCGTTACGTCCGATGGTCACCGGAACTGGACTCCGTCGAGCGCCGTCTACAACTGCCTTAAGTCTCACGGCGCGACTGGACCCGATGTCCTCACCGCTTGGGAACTAAATCAGCTACCCGACGACAACGGTGTCTGGGCCACATGTGTATAGGTGTCAAAGGATCGCGACACATGACAATCGGGTCCGTTTTGCATCGCAGATTCGGTTGCCAAGAAGGGCGCATTATCGAGCGTCCAATTGTTCGGAGTCTGACAGGAGGGTGCCATTCCGAGTGCAACGAGTAACCGCTCTGAATCCAGTACTTCCCACTTCGCCACTCGCGAAAGGATCACCAATGCAAGTACTCGAGCGCAGCAGTGCGTGCCCTGCCCGGAAGAAGAGGTACGCCAACATCTTTCGCGTTGTGTTTGCAACGTTGGCCGTTCTGTTAGTTGCGACCGCAGTTCAGGCAGCGCCTGCGGCGGCTGACTCCTGGGTTACCTCAGTTGGTGATGGCGCTGCAGTTGTCGTTCAGACCGGCGCGAAGAACTACTCGAACCACACCCAGTACGTCGTCGGCATATCGGTCCTGCCGCCCGCGAATGGTTCCTGGTGCGACACTGTTGATGCGTGGACTCAGAACTGGTATCACGGGCAGGTGACTGGGTGCGCTAGCGGGTACTTCTTCTACATTCAACGTTGGGTGTCTTCCGGCAACGGTGTTTGTGGCCGAGTTTTTGATTACCACTACGGAACCTGGGGCACTGCCTGCATAACCATTCGCGTGTGAATGAATCACTGAGCTCAGGGGATGCTCGAGCTCGACGACCGACTGGTGTCCTTAGAACCGATCTGCGTGGGCACCTCAATTGCCGTGATCCACCATATCGAGGCCTATGTGCGCATTACGCGGATCGCCACGCAGCGCAAGCGAGTAGGGTGCGCCGCCGATCGGTCGTACCTCTACCGGGCGGCGTCGACTAGGTAGGCGGCGACGGTGTAGGTCCCGTATCGATCGAGCGAGACCGGCGCCCGGTCGTAGCGACATAGTCGTACGCGGTTCCGCGAGTAAGGCGGCTTCCTGCACATCCCGCAGCGGGACGCCGGCATCGGGGGCGGCGGTAATGAAGGCGTGGCGTAGGTGTGTGCGGGCCGATGGGTTTGTCAACTCCGACGCGGCGCACGATGCGACTGGCGCAGTGCCGATCCATCAGCGGCCCGTCCGGGCGAAGGAAGATCGGTCGGTCGAGCTGTGTCGCCGGGCGATCGTCGCGCGGACCCGTCCGCGCTGTTCCACGTCGCGGCATACAGTTCGATCCCCGCGGTGGTTCGATTAGCTGATCACGCGCGAGATCGACGGTTCAATCGCGCGAACATCCCGGCTAGTTCGGGTCGGCGGCGTTAACCCGTTATGCGAGTCCCCGTGCTGGCTGACAAGGTGCCCGCCAGTGCCACTGGCGGCCAGTCGCAGGCCGAGGCCCTGGACAGCCCCGAAAACGGCGCGGTGAGCACGGTGATACACGGCAGGCCACGCAGCCAGTGACACGACAATTCGTAGATCACTTTCGTGTATAACGAGGCGGGCTGAGAACATGGTCGTGATGAACCGTTTGAGCAGCTCGATGAGCCCGTACCTGCAGCAACACGCCCAGAATCCGGTGCATTGGTGGGAATGGTCGGACGAGGCGCTGGCCGAGGCGCGTCGCCGCGACGTCCCGATCCTGTTGAGCGTCGGCTACGCGGCCTGCCACTGGTGCCACGTCATGGCGCACGAGTCCTTCGAGAACCCGGACATCGCCGCATTGATGAACGAGCACTTCGTCAACATTAAGGTCGACCGCGAGGAGCGCCCGGACATCGACGCCGTCTACATGACCGCGACGACCGCGCTCACCGGCCACGGCGGTTGGCCGATGACCTGCCTATTGACGGTCTCGGGCGAGCCGTTCTACGCGGGCACGTACTTCCCGCCGCAGCAGTTCGTCGGGCTGCTGCGTTCGGTGGCCGTCGCCTGGCGCGAGGACCACGACGAGGTTCTGCAGGCCGGGCAGCGAATCGTGTCCGCGCTCGCCGAGATGGAGGCGCCGAGATCAGCCGCAGCGTCACTGCCAGGCGCGGTCGAGCTCGACAACGCGGCTCGCGGGCTTGCCGCGGTGTTCGACCAGCGGAACGCGGGCTTCGGCCGCGCGCCGAAGTTCCCGCCGTCGATGGTGTTGGAGTTTCTGCTGCGCCAGCACGAGCGCACCGGCGACCCGGCCCCGCTCGCCATGTGCGAGCGGACCTTCGAGGCGATGGCGCGGGGCGGGATGTACGACCAGCTCGCCGGCGGCTTCGCCAGGTACTCCGTCGACGCGGCCTGGGTGGTGCCGCACTTCGAGAAGATGCTCTATGACAACGCGTTGTTGCTTCGTGCTTATGTCCATTGGCACCGGCTCACCGGCTCGCCGTTCGCCGCGCGGATCGCGCGGGAGACGGCGGACTTCTTGTTGCGCGATCTGCGCACCGCCGAGGGTGGCTTTGCCTCGGCGTTGGACGCGGACACCGACGGCGTCGAAGGCCTGACTTACGTGTGGACGCCCGCTCAGCTGACCGGGGTGCTCGGCGACGACTCCGAAGAGGCGGCGCGACTTTTCAACGTCACCGCCGACTGCACATTCGAGCACGGCGCCTCCACGTTGCAACTCCTCGAAGACCCGCCAGACCATTCGGTATGGTCCGATCTCCGGACCCGGCTGTTTGCGGCGCGGTCGCTGCGCCCGCAGCCCGGCCGCGACGACAAGGTCGTCACCGCCTGGAACGGGCTGGCGATCGCCGCGCTGACGGAAGCGGCCGTGGTGCTCGGTGTGCCGGAGTACCTGGCCGCGGCGGTCGACTGCGCGACTCTGCTGCTCGAGCTGCATCAGGTGGACGGCCGGCTGCGGCGCACCTCACGGGACGGCGCGGTCGGCTCGGCCGCCGGCGTCGCGGAGGACTACGGCGACCTCGCCGAGGCGCTGCTTGCGCTGCACCAGGCGACCGCCGAACCGCGCTGGCTCGACTCGGCCGCGGAGCTGCTCGCCACCGCGCTGGACCGCTTCGCCGACGGGCCCGACGCCGACGGCGGCTTCTTCGACACCGCCGACGACGCCGAGCAGCTGGTTCGCCGTCCCCGGGACCCGACGGACAACGCGACGCCGTCCGGCGCGAGCGCGCTGGCCGCGGCGCTGCTCGCGCACTCCGCCCTAACCGGCTCGACGCGGCACCGTGTGGCTGCGGAGAATGCGGTGCGCTCGGCCGGCGCGTTGCCGATCGAGCAGCCGCGGTTCTTCGGGCAGCTGCTGGCTGTCGCCGAGGGATTGCTCGCCGGGCCGGTGCAGGTCGCCGTGGTCGGTGAGGTCGGCGAGCTGGGCGAGCTCGGCGGCGGACCGTTGACGGCCACGGCCTGGCGACTTCGGCCGCCAGGCGCCGTCGTCGTGTCGGGCGAGTCGGACTCGCCGGGCGTGCCCCTGCTCGCCGATCGGCCGCTGGTGCGCGACGCGCCGGCCGCCTACGTCTGCCGGGGCATGGTCTGCGACCTGCCGGTGAGCGACGTCGACGAGCTCGCCCGCTCCCTCGCGTCCCGGTAAGCGCCCGTCCCCGCGCGTGGCGGGCAGGCGGGTTACAGCTCCGGCCCGGTGGCCCGGAGCTTGTCGACGGCGGTCATCGCCTCGCGCAGCCCCGTGAGCCACTCGTCGGTGTGCTCGCCGACCAGGCGCACGCACCAGGCCAGCGCGTCCGAGCGCGAGCGCGCCACGCCCGCGTCCACCAGGGTGTCCAGCACGCGCCGCTCGTCGTGGCGCAGGCGCGTCATCGTCGGCACGGCGACATGGCTGAACAGGGCCGTGGTGTCGCCGATCGAGGCGCCCCACGCGACCTTGCGGCCGTAGCGGGCCTCCGCCTCGGCCGCGATGCGGATCCGCGCGTCGCGGGACTCCTCGCGGAAGCGGCTGATCCGCCCCTGGGCCGCAGCGGCGGTGTCGCCGCTGTCGTCACCTTCAGGCGCCGGCAGCTTGCCGACGACGAGGATCTCGTCGCGGTCGACCGAGACTGTCGGGCTGCCGACGAACCAGTCTTGCGGCAGCCGTCCGGCGAACCAGGCGGCCGCATCGTCCGCGGGCGGGAGGTCGGCCTGCTGCCAGCCGCCGGCGCCGCGGAATCCGCGCCCGCCGCCGTGCGGGCCGCCGTGGCCGCGCCGTCCGGGATGGCCGCCTCGCTGGCGGCGTTCGGTGTCTTCTTGGAAGCGTTCGCTTCTCATGTCGTGCTCCTTACCTTGTTGTTGTGCTTACATGATTACACAACAACAGAAACAGTCGTCTATTCCGTGCGGCAGCACGCTGCGCGGCTAGGCGAGGACGATCAGCCAGACGGCCACGTAGTGGCAGACGGCCGCGATGAGTGTGCAGAGGTGGAAGACCTCGTGGAAGCCGAAGACGCCCGGGTAGGGGTTCGGCCGCTTGAGGGCGTAGACGACGGCGCCGACGGTGTAGACGACGCCGCCGACCAGAATCAGCGTGAACGCCGCGACCCCGCCGTTGCGCAACAGGTCGGGCATGACGAACGCGGCGACCCAGCCGAGCGCGATGTAACAGGGCGCGGACAGCCAGCGGGGCGCGCCGCGCCACAGCGTCTGCAGCCCGACGCCGAGCAGCGCGCCGGACCACACGCCGACCAGCACGGCGATCCGCGCCGTGTGCGAGAGCGTCAGCACCGCGATCGGCGTGTAGGTGCCCGCGATGAACACGAAGATCATCGAGTGGTCGAGGCGCTTCATCACCGCGTGCGCGCGCGGCTTCCAGTTGACGCGGTGATAGAGCGCGGAGGTCCCGAACAGCCCGGTGATCGTCAGCGCGTAGATCGTCGTCGTGGCCGCTGCCGGCGCGCCGCGCAAGGCGGCCGCCACAGCGATCAGCGTGATGCCGGTGGCGATGGAGATGACCGCCGCATAAGCGTGCAGCCAGCCGCGCAGCCGCGGCTTCAGTTCCGCGACGGCGGTTGCCAGCTGGGTGGTGGCGGTCGGCGGCGTCGAGGCTTGAAACGTCACGGCTCGAACGCTACGGCGCCGTACGTTGGCGGGGGCTGTGCGCGTAGGTCGCTGCGGCACGCGCGCACCCGGTCGTCGACAGCGATACGGTGCTCAGTCGACGGCAAGCGAATGGGAGTGCCCCCGTGGGCCTGCGCTCGGCGATCTACGCGCTCTACGAGCGGCGTCTGCGCACCCATCTCGACGGCCTGCCGACGCCGCGGCACGTCGCGATCATGATCGACGGCAACCGGCGGTGGGCCCGGGCGGCGGGTTTCGACGACGTCAGCCATGGCCATGTGGTGGGCGCCCGGCACATCGCCAACCTGCTCGACTGGTGCGGCGAAGCCGGCGTGGGTCACGTCACGGTGTGGCTGCTGTCCACCGACAACCTGCGGCGGCCGCCGGAAGAGCTCGAGTCGCTGCTGCAGATCATCGCCGGGGTGGCCGCCGAGCTGTCTGCGCCGGGCAACCCCTGGCGGGTGAACGCCGTCGGCGCGCTCGACCTGCTGCCCGACGAGACGGCGCGCGCGCTCAAGGCGGCCGAGGAGCGGACGGCGGATCGCCCCGGCCTCACCGTGAACGTCGCCGTCGGCTACGGAGGCCGCCGCGAGATCGCCGACGCGGTGCGGTCGCTGCTGCAGGAACACGCTGCCGAGGGCAGCACGCTCGAGGAGCTCGCCGAGATCATCGACGTCGACCACATCGCCGAGCACCTGTACACGAAGGGGCAGCCTGACCCCGACCTCGTGATCCGGACGTCAGGGGAGCAGCGGCTCGGCGGTTTCCTGCTCTGGCAGTCGGTGCACTCGGAGTTCTACTTCTGCGACGCCCTGTGGCCGGACTTCCGCAAGATCGACTTCCTGCGCGCGCTGCGCGACTTCGGCACCCGGCAGCGCCGGTTCGGCGAATGACGGCGTTCGGCCCGCTCGTCGACGCCGCCTGGCTCGAGCACAACCAGGCCGACGTGCACGTGATCGACGTGCGCTGGTACCTCGACGGCCGTTCCGGCCAGGACGCGTACGCGGCCGGGCACATCCCCGGCGCGGTGCGGCTCGATCTCGACGCAGACCTGTCCAGGCCCGCGTCCCCCGCCGACGGGCGGCATCCGCTGCCGACCCCCGAGCGGTTCGCCGCCGCGCTCGGCAGGATCGGCGTCGCCGCCGGAGACCGCGTCGTCTGCTACGACGACGCCGGCGGCTCGGTCGCCGCCCGGCTCTGGTGGCTGCTGCACGTGCTGGACGAGCCGGTGGCGGTGCTCGACGGCGGGCTGGCGGCGTGGCCCGGCGCGCTGAGCGCCGAGCCGGTCGCCGCCCTGCCCGTCGAACGCGCGCCACGGCCGTGGCCGGTCGGCCGGTTCGTGAGTGCCGAGCAGGTCGCGGCCGCAGAGCACGCCGTCGTCTTCGACGCGCGCACGAGCGACCGGTACCGGGCGGGGCAGGACGGCGTCGATCCGCGTCCCGGGCACATCCCCGGCGCGCTCAGCGCGTGGTGGGGCGACAACCTCGGCCCGGACGGCCGCTTCCTGCCCGCGGCGAGCCTGCGCGCGCGGTTCGCCGCCGCTGCCGACCGCCCGGCGATCGCGTACTGCGGGTCCGGGGTGACCGCCTGCCACGACTTGTTGGCCATGCAGGTGGCCGGTCTCGACGGAGCAGCCGGCAGCACGGCGCTGTACCCGGGTTCGTGGTCGCAGTGGGGCGCCGACCCCGCGCGGCCGACCGAGGTTTAACCGTCGCGTAACCACCTGTTTGGCGCGCCTGCGGAAGGCCCGACGGGAGCAGACGTAGCGTTCGGTGCAGCGGCCGGCCAACCCGGACTGCTGACGGAGGTCCCTGACCGGTGGCGAGCACCAGCGAGGGGGCCGGCTCGGCTCCCGGAGCCACATGTCGTTCGGGGGCCGCGTCGAAACCCCACTGCGCGACGAGCGCCTGCGCGCCCATGCGCCGACTCCCCGTCAGGAGCGTCACGTGACTGCCGCCCGCCTCGATCCGTCCGCCTCGGACCAGCCCGCATCCGACCAGCCCGCATCCGACCAGCAGGGCGCAGCTGGCCTGCGCACCTTCGTCCTCGACACGTCCGTCCTGCTCTCCGATCCGGGAGCGCTGGGCCGGTTCGCCGAGCACGAGGTCGTCCTGCCGCTCGTCGTGATCAGCGAGCTGGAAGGCAAGCGGCACCACCCCGAGCTCGGCTGGTTCGCCCGGCAGACGCTGCGGGTGCTCGACGAGCTGCGCATCACCCATGGCCGGCTCGACGCGCCCGTGCCGATCGGCGAGGCGGGCGGGACGCTGCACGTCGAGCTCAACCACTCCGACATGTCCCGGCTGCCGGCGGGCTTTCGCATCGACACGAACGACTCGCGCATCCTCGCCGTCGCGCTGAACCTTTCCGCCGAGGGCAGGGCCGTCACGCTGGTCACGAAGGACATGCCGCTGCGGGTCAAGGCTGCGAGCGTCGGCCTGCCCGCCGATGAATACCGCATGCACCCGGTGGCCGACTCGATCGGCTGGACGGGCATGACCGAGCTGGACGTGTCCGCGGCGACTGTGGACGCGCTCTATGACGGCGCGCCGATCGAGCTCGCCGACGCGTCGGACTTCGCCGCCGTCGCCGACTCGTCGTGCCACACCGGCCTGGTGCTGCACTCGGTGAAGGGATCGGCGCTCGCCCGCGTGACGCCGGACAAGCAGGTGCGCCTTGTCCGCGGCGACCGCGAGGCGTTCGGGCTGCGCGGACGCTCCGCCGAGCAGCGCATCGCGCTCGACCTGCTGCTCGACCCGGAGATCGGCATCGTCTCCCTGGGCGGGCGCGCCGGCACCGGCAAGT
The DNA here is from genome assembly GCF_964251945.1 of uncultured Jatrophihabitans sp. Taxonomy (GTDB): domain Bacteria; phylum Actinomycetota; class Actinomycetes; order Mycobacteriales; family Jatrophihabitantaceae; genus Jatrophihabitans. The sequence goes on along the minus strand of NZ_CAXULP010000002.1, from coordinate 429,028 downwards.
CCGCGCTCGCGCTCTGCGCCGGGCTCGAGGCGGTGCTGGAGCGCCGCGCGCACAAGCGGGTGGTCGTCTTCCGGCCGCTCTACGCGGTCGGCGGCCAAGAGCTCGGCTACCTGCCGGGCAGCGAGAACGAGAAGATGGCGCCGTGGGCGCAGGCGGTGTTCGACACCCTCGGCGCGCTCGTGTCCGCGGAGATCATGGACGAGGTGCTGGACCGCTGCCTGCTCGAGGTGCTGCCGCTGACCCACATCCGCGGCCGCTCGCTGCACGACTCGTTCGTGATCGTGGACGAGGCGCAGTCGCTTGAGCGCAACGTCCTGCTGACGGTGCTGTCGCGCATCGGCGCCGGCTCGCGGGTGGTGCTGACGCACGACGTCGCGCAGCGGGACAACCTGCGCGTCGGCCGGCACGACGGTGTGGCGGCGGTGATCGAGGCGCTGCGCGGGCACCCGCTGTTCGCCCACGTCACGCTGTGCCGCTCGGAGCGATCGCCGATCGCCGCGCTGGTGACCGAGATGCTCGAGGACCTGCCGCTCTAACTGGCAGCCGGCCGCCACGGCGCATGCCGGGGTTGCTCCAGTGGCCCACATATACGAACATATGTTCGTGATCCTGCATGCGGACCTGGACTCGTTCTACGCCTCCGTCGAGCAGCGCGACGATCCTGCGCTGCGCGGGCGGCCGGTCATCGTCGGCGGCGGCGTGGTGCTGGCGGCGAGCTATGAGGCGAAGGCGTTCGGGGTGCGGTCGGCGATGGGCGGGCGGCAAGCACGCGAACTCTGCCCGGAAGCGCTCGTGGTGCCGCCGCGTTTCGAGGCCTACACGGCCGCCAGCAAGGCGGTCTTCGAGGTGTTCGCCGACACCACGCCGCTCGTCGAGGGCATCTCGATCGACGAGGCGTTTCTCGACGTCGGCGGGCTGGGGCGCGTGCGCGGCACGCCGGTGGAGATCGCGGTGCGGCTGCGCGCCGCCGTCCGCGAGCGGGCCGGTCTCGCGATCACCGTCGGCGTCGCGCGCACGAAGTTCCTCGCCAAGGTCGCCAGCGGAGTCGCCAAGCCGGACGGCCTGCTCTACGTCCCGCCCGAAGGCGAGCTCTGGTTCCTGCATCCGTTGCCCGTCGAGCGGCTGTGGGGCGTCGGCGCGAAGACCGCCGCGAAGCTGCACGAGCGCGGGATCTTCGCCGTCGGCGAGGTGGCGCAACTCGAGCCAGCGGCGCTGGTGGCGATGCTCGGCCCCGGGGTCGGGCGGCACCTGCACGCGCTCGCGCACAACCGCGACCCGCGGCCGGTGACTGTCGGCCGCCGGCGCCGCTCGATCGGCGCGCAGCGTGCGCTGGGCAGCCGCCGCGCGCACCAGCCCGGCGACATCGACCTCGCGTTGGTCGGCCTCGTGGAGCGGGTGTGCGGCCGGTTGCGCCATGCCGACCGGCGCTGCCGGACGGTCGTGCTGCGGCTGCGGTTCGGCGACTTCACCCGCGCCACCCGTTCGCACACGCTGCCGCGCGCGTCCCAGGACACCGCGGAGATCCTGGCCGCCGGCCGGGCGCTGCTGGCAGGTGTCCAGCCGCTGATTCACGCGCAGGGGCTCACCCTGGTCGGCATCTCGCTCAGCAACCTGGACGACGCCGACGTGCTGCAGCTCGAACTGCCCTTCGGCCGGCGCGAAGGCGGGTTGCTCGACCCGGCGCTCGACGGCATCCGCGACCGCTTCGGCCGGGCGGCCGTCCAGCGCGCCGCGTTGCTCGGCCGCGACGCCGGGTTGGAGATGCCGCTGCTGCCCGACTGAGGAGTCAGGTTGCCGCGCGCGCACCCTCTTGGACCGCCCAGCGGTTGCCGTCCGGATCGGCGAAGAAGATGAACGAGCCGAACGGCGCGCGCTCGGGGTGCGGGCCAGGTTGCGGCGCGCCGTGGACGAAGTGCTGCACGCCGCTGTTGTCGACGCCGCGCTCGATGAGCAGCGCGTGCGCCTGCTCGATGTCGCCGACCGTCAGCTGCAGCCCGCCGAGCGTGCCGGGCGGGGACGGGTTGAGCGTCGGGCCGAAGCTGATCGAGCAGGCCGAGCCCGGCGGCGTCACCTGAACGACGCGGAAGTCGCCGTCGCGGTGGTCGACATCGAGTGCGAAGCCGAGCTGGCCGGCGTAGAAAGCCAGCGACCGGTCGACGTCGGACACCGGCACCACGATGACCTCGAGCTTCCAGTCCACGCCGCCATCCTGCACCACCTGCGGCTACCGTTCCCGAGCATGACGAGCCGGTACCGCAACATCACCGTGGACTGCGCCGACGCCCGCGCGCTCGCCGGGTTCTGGGCGCAGGTGCTCGGCTGGCATGTGTTCGCCGACGACGACCCAGAGGTGCTCGTGGCGGCGGGCTTTCCCAACGACGGCCGCGGTCCGTCGATGCTGTTCATCCCGGTGCCGGAGCCGCGGACCGTGAAGAACCGACTGCACCTCGATCTGCAGCCGACCGACCGGACGCGCGACGAGGAGGTCGAGCGGCTGCTGCTGCTCGGGGCGACGCTCGTCGAGGACCACCGGACGGCGGAGGGGCCGGGTTGGGTGTGGCTGGCCGATCCCGAGGGCAACGACTTCTGCGTCGAGCGCTCGGCGGCCGAGCGGACCGGCGACCCGACCGGCCGTTTCCACATCACCCCGCTCGACTGACTCTCCACTCGACGTGTCCTCGCTTCGTCGGCGTGCAGGCCGAGCAAGCGAGGACAACTTGCGGGGGGTCAGTTCGGTGTGGTCATGGAGAGGACGTCGAGGACCTTGTCGAGCTGGTCTTCGGTGATCTTGCCTGGCACGTGGCCGCGCTCGACCACCACCTGGCGGATCGTCTTGCGCTCGGCGAGCGACTGCTTGGCGATCTTCGCGGCCTCGTCGTAGCCCACGTAGTGGTTGAGCGGAGTGACGATGGACGGCGAGGATTCCGCGAACTCGCGGCAGCGCTCCTCGTTCGCCTCGATCCCGGACACGCAGCGGTCGGCGAACACCCGCGACACGTTGGCAAGCAGCCGGATCGACTCCAGCAGGTTGCGCGCGATCACCGGCAACATGACGTTCAGCTCGAAGTTGCCGGCCGCGCCGCCCCACGCCACGGCCGCGTCGTTGCCGACCACCTGCGCGACGACCTGGCAGACCGCCTCGGCGAGCACCGGGTTCACCTTGCCGGGCATGATCGACGAGCCCGGCTGCAGATCCGGCAGGAAGATCTCGGTGAGCCCGGTGCGCGGGCCCGAGCCCATCCAGCGGATGTCGTTGGAGATCTTGTTCAACCCCACGGCGATGGTGCGCAGCACGCCGCTCGCCTCCACCAGCGCGTCGCGCGAACCCTGCGCCTCGAAGTGGTCACGCGCCTCGGTGAGCGGCAGGCCGAGGTCGTCGGCGAGCCGGGCGATGACGGTCGCGGCGAGGCCGGCCGGCGCGTTGATGCCGGTGCCGACGGCCGTCCCGCCGAGCGGCAGTTCGCCCACCCGCGGCAGCACGCCCTGCAACCGCTCCACGCCGTAGCGCACCGCGGCCGCATACCCGCCGAATTCCTGGCCGAGGGTCACCGGCGTCGCGTCCATCAAGTGGGTGCGGCCGGATTTGACGACCGTCGCGAACGCCCGCGCGCGCTCCGCGAGCGCTGCTTCGAGATGGTTGAGCGCCGGGATCAGCTCGGCGGTGATCGCCCGGGTCGCCGCGATGTGGATGGCCGCCGGGAACTGATCGTTGGAGGAGAACGGGTCGTTGACGTCGTCGTTCGGGTGGACGGGCGCGCCGAGCCGGTCGCTGGCGAGCGAGGCCAGCACCTCGTTGGCGTTCATGTTCGACGACGTGCCGGAGCCGGTCTGGAAGACGTCGATCGGGAACTCGGCGTCCCAATCTCCGCGGACCACCTCGGCGGCTGCGGCGGCGATCGCGTCGGCTTTGGCGGTGTCGAGCCTGCCCTCGCTGCCCCGGACGGCCGCGGACGCGCCCTTGATCGCGGCGAGCGCGGCGATCAGCTCGCGCTCGATCGGCCGGCCGGAGATCGGAAAGTTCTCGACGGCCCGCTGCGTCTGCGCCCGCCACTTGGCTTCGACCGGCACCTGAACCTCGCCCATCGAATCCTTCTCGACGCGGTACTCCTGCGCAGCGCTCACGGGGTTCGCTCTCCTCGGTCCGACGACGCCTTCAGCGTAGTGAGGACGCCGGCGCGGCCGGGACCGAGTCCCGATTCAGCTGCTGCTGCCCGTACCCCTGCTGGCCGTACCCCTGCTGGCCGTACCCCCTGCTGGCCGAACTCCGGTGGTCAGTGCCGGTCGAAGTCCACGGCGGAGTATGCCCGCAGCTTGCCGAGCTGGTGCAGCGAGTCGACGATCCGGATCGTGCCGGACTTCGAGCGCATCACGATCGACTCCGTCTGCACCGAGTCGGCGTAGTACTTGACGCCACGCACGAGGTCGCCGTCGGTGACTCCGGTGGCGCAGAAGAAGATGTCGTCGCCGCTGACGAGGTCCTCGGTGAACAGCACGCGGTCGAGGTCATGGCCGGCGTCGAGCGCCTTCTGCCGCTCGTCGTCGTCGCGCGGCCACAACCGCGCCTGCATGGCGCCCCCCATGCAGCGCAGCGCGGCCGCGGCGATGATGCCCTCCGGCGTGCCGCCGATGCCGAGCAGCAGGTCGACGCCGGTGCCCGGACGGGCGGCCGCGATCGCCCCGGCGACGTCGCCGTCGCTGATGAACCGGATCCGCGCTCCGGCGGCGCGGACGTCCTCGACCAGCTGCTGGTGCCGCGGCCGGTCGAGGATGCAGACGGTGACATCTTCGTTGTGGCCGTGCTTGGCCTTCGCGACCCGCGCGATGTTCTCCGCGACCGGCGCGGTGATGTCGATCGCCTGCGCCGCGTCCACGCCGGCGGCGATCTTGTCCATGTAGAACACCGCTGACGGGTCGAACATCGAGCCACGTTCGGACACCGCGATCACGGCGATCGAGTTCGGCATGCCCTTGCTCATCAGCGTGGTGCCGTCGACCGGGTCGACGGCGACGTCGCAGAGCGGACCGGTGCCGTCGCCGACCTCCTCGCCGTTGTAGAGCATCGGCGCTTCGTCCTTCTCGCCCTCGCCGATCACGACGATGCCGCGCATCGACACGGTGCCGATCAGCGCTCGCATGGCGTCGACGGCCGCGCCGTCCCCGCCGATCTTGTCGCCGCGGCCGACCCAGCGGCCGGCCGCCATCGCGGCGGCCTCGGTGACCCGCACCAGCTCCAGCGCCAGGTTGCGGTCCGGCGCCTGGCCGGCGACGGCAAGCGCGGGCGGGACGTTCGAACTGCCGGTGTCGGGGACGGGTCCGTCGGACAAGGCGGGCTCCTCTCGGCACGCAAGGGCTACATCTTGGCAGACCGAGGTTTCCGCTTGGAGTCGCCGAGACCGAGCGCCCCTGTTGCCGGGCGTGGACGCCTGCCTTCGCCTCATCGACCCCGGACGGCGTCGGGCCCGCGATCTGGTTCCAAATCGTTCCCGAGCCCAAAACCGGTGAAGAACTGCCTGCACCTCGACTTGACAGTGAGTGACAGCGAGGCTGAGCCAGTCTTGATTCGGCGAAAGCGGGTCCCTCAGGAGGGGTTGTTGTCGTCGTCGTGGTCGGCGATCGCCTGGTCGAGTCGCACGCTCGCGCCGTCGAGCCAGCGTTGGCAGACGTCGGCCAGCAGCTCGCCGCGCTCCCACAGCGCGAGCGACTCCTCGAGGGACTGGCCGCCGGACTCGAGCTTGCCGACGATGTCGCGCAACTCGGCGCGGGCCTCCTCGTAGGGCGGGTCGTCCGGCATGATCCGTCGACCCTAATGCCGCGTCGACCCGTTGCCGCACGCCGGGCTCAGCCGGTGGCGGCAGCGTCGAACTCGCCCCCGGCCACGCGCACCCGCAGCGGCCCGACCGCCTGCGCGGGCGCACGCACGACCGTGCCGTCCGGCAGCCGGACGACGGCGTAGCCGCGGTCGAGGGTCGCCTGCGGGGAGAGCGAGCGCACCCGCGCTCGCGTGTGGGCGAGGTCAGCGTCCGCGGCCTCGACCAGGGCGGCGAACCGACGGCGGGCGCGGGCGCGGGCGCGCTGGGTGTCGTCCAATTCGCTGTCCAGCCGGCCGCGCACGGTGCGCCGCAGCCGCTCGGGGAGCCCGGCCATGAGTTCGCGCTCGCGGCTCAGCCGGGTGCGCACGCACGACCGCGCACGGCCGCGCAGCTCCTCGACGCCGCGCAGTTCGGCGGCGAGGTCGGGCACGATCCGCTTGGCGGCGTCGGTCGGCGTGGACGCGGCCAGGTCAGCGACCAGGTCGAGCAGCGGCCGGTCTGTCTCGTGTCCGATCGCGCTGACCACCGGCGTGCACGCGGCAGCCACGGCGCGCACCAGCGACTCGTTGCTGAACGGCAGCAGATCCTCGACGCTGCCGCCACCGCGGGCGATGACGATGACGTCGACGGCCGGGTCGGCGTCCAGGCGGGCCAGCGCGTCGACGACCTCATTCACCGCCGATGCGCCCTGCATGGCGACGTTCGCAAGCTCGAACCGCGCCCCCGGCGCTCGACGGCGGGTGTTTTCGACGATGTCGCGCTCGGCGGCGCTGGCGCGACCGGTGATCAGGCCGATCCGGCGCGGCAGGAACGGCAGCGCCCGCTTCCGCTCGGCGGCGAACAGGCCCTCGGCGGCAAGCAGCGTGCGCAGTGCCTCGAGGCGGGCAAGCAGCTCGCCGAGGCCGACCTGCCGCACCTCGGTCGCCCGCAGGCTCAGCGTTCCGCGCTCGAGATAGAAGTCCGGGCGGGCCCGCAGCACGAGCCGGCTGCCCTCGGCGACCGACTCGGGCAGCACCGAGCGCGGGCATGTCACGGACAGCGAGATGTTGGCATCGGGATCGCGCAACACGAGGAACTGCGTCGACATCCCCGGCCGGCGGGTCAGCTGGGCGACCTGTCCGTCAACCCAGATCTCGCCCAACCGGGAGATCCACTCGCCGATCCGCAGCGCGACGACGCGGACGGGCACCGGCGACTCCGGCGAGGTCTCCAACCGGGCCACGAGTCAGGCGTCGCCGTCGTCGTGAGTCGCGTCGTTGACTGCGTCGTCGTTGACGGAGTCATTGACCGCGTCGTCGTTGACTGCGTCGAACCGCGACGGCGGAGCATGCCGCGGTTTGCTGACCGTCTTGGTCGACTTCTTGGCCGCCGTTCGCGCAGCGCTACTCCGGCTGGCGGCGCTGCTGCGGTCGGCGGCGCTGCTGCGGTCGGGGCGTGGCGGCGCCGGGTCGGCTTTCGACGCCGGACCCTTCGGCTTCGACTCTGTCGGTGTCGAATCTTTCGCCGGCGCCTTCGCGGGCCGCTTACGCACCGCCGACTTGGGGGGTGCCCCGGCGTCGACGGCGCCGTTGTCGGGGGTGTCGACGCCGAAGACCCCTTCGAGCAGCGCGCCGGCGTTCGCTGCCGTCCGCGCCGTCGAGCGCGCGACGGAGTCGCCCCGGTCGGGGTCGCGCAAGTCCGCGCCGGCCACCGGCTCGTCGAAGGTCGCCCAGTCCGGCGGCTCCTCGCTGCCGCGTCGGCCGTTGAGAATCGCGTCACCCCGGGCGGTGAACCGCGCGTAGCGCTGCTGCAGGCGCAACGAGACCTGCAGCGCGGTGCTGACGGCGAGCATCGGCAGCTCGATCGCCCGGTCCGGCAGGTGTCGCGCCTCGTCGGCGGCCGTCGCGACGAGGCCGACGGCGGCGCGGACGGGTCCGGGAAGCTGCATCACCCCAGCCTGCCGCAAATCGGGCGCACGTACCATCGCAGCTATGTCACCGACGCCTCAGGACGCGCCCAAGCGGGTCTTGCTCGCCCGTCCGCGAGGGTATTGCGCAGGCGTCGACCGCGCGGTGCAGACGGTCGAGCAGGCGATCGAGCACTACGGCGCACCGGTGTACGTCCGGAAGCAGATCGTGCACAACCTGCACGTCGTCCGTTCGCTGGAAGCGCGCGGCGCGATTTTCGTCGAGGAGAACGACGAGGTCCCCGAGGGCTCGATCGTGGTCTTCTCGGCCCACGGCGTCGCCCCCGAGGTTCACGAGCAGGCCGCCGCGCGCAACCTGCGCGCCATCGACGCGACGTGCCCGCTGGTCACCAAGGTGCACCACGAGGCGCGGCGTTTCGCCAACGAGGACTTCGACATCCTGCTGATCGGCCACGAAGGTCACGAAGAGGTCGTGGGCACGAGCGGCGAGGCGCCGGCGAACATCACGCTCGTCGACGGGCCGGAGGCAGTGGCCGGCATCGAGGTCCGCAACCCCGAGCACGTCGTGTGGCTATCGCAGACGACGCTTTCGGTGGACGAGACGATGGAGACCGTCGACGCGCTCAAGCGCAAGTTCCCCGCGCTGCAGTCGCCGCCGTCAGACGACATCTGCTACGCCACCCAGAATCGCCAGGCGGCGGTCAAGATCATCGCGCCGCAGGTCGACCTGCTGCTCGTGGTCGGCTCGTCGAACTCCTCGAATTCGGTGCGAATGGTAGAGGTGGCGCTGGCCGCGGGCGCGCCGCAGGCGCATCTCGTGGAGAACGCCGCGGCGATCGAGGAAGGCTGGCTGGCCGGGGTGCGCACGGTCGGCCTCTCGTCCGGCGCCTCGGTGCCCGAGGTGCTGGTCACCGAGGTGCTGGCCTGGCTCGCCGATCGGGGGTACGACGCCACCGACGAGGTCACCCACGTCGAAGAGCGGCTGACGTTCGCGCTGCCGCAGGAGCTCCGGCGCGACCTGCGGGTCTCGCGAGCGGCTACTTCCGGGTGATCATCCGGAGGCCGGCGATGATCAGCACGGCGGCCGTCGCGGCGGCGATCGCCGGGAAGCCGTACACGAGGTAGTTCGCGGCGGCGTCGAAGACGACTTTCTTGTCGTGCAGTCCGCTCGAGCGCAGGTAGAGCTGGAACAGCGCGCCGACCGAGTAGACGATCGGCGGCGCGATCACGATCGGGAACATGTGCGACCGCTTCACGATCACGACTGCGATTACGGACGCCACGACGATGCCGATGTTGAAGCCGCCGCGGACGGAGATCGAGCCAATGGTGTCGATGACGCCGCCGATTGCCGCCAGCACGACGAGCATCACCAGCGCCGCCCACCAAGGCAGCCCTCGCTCGGGTGGCTTGGCGTAGTCGGCCACCGCAGGCTGCTGTGCTTGCCACTCGGCTGCTGGCCTGCCGTTGGGCTGCGGCGCATGTCTCGGGTCGGGCGCGTATCGCGGGTCGGGCGCGTGACGCGGGTCGGGCGCGTGACGCGGGTCGGGCGCGTGACGCGGGTTGGGCGTGGCGCGGTCCCGAGCCGGCCGCAGGCTCTCGATCTGCCGTTCGATGCGTCGATCGGCCCGGCTCGTTGAGCTGCGCTGGCGATCCGGCGCCGGGCCGGCCGGCGACCAGCCGTCGCCACTGTCCTGACCGCCGCTTCGCTGGTGGCCGTCGTCGGCGCCGAAGCGCACGCTTGTGGACGGACCCCAGCCGTCGTCGGCCGACGGATCGGCGGGGTGGGTCACGGCAGGCTCCAAACGAGCGGACGGACGACCGCCTGTCGTCAACGTACCCGGCCCGGCTGAGACCCCACCGCCGACGCGCGCGACCCACACCGCGCCGCGTCGCACTGCGCCGCACCCGCGTCAGCGGATGAGGCGGGGGTCAGGACGTCGCGCGGCGCTCGCTCACCTCGCTGCCTGCCAGCAGTTCGCCCTGCCCGATCGGCACCCGCGCCTTCGGCAGTGCGACCACCCGCTGCTCGGTCAGCTCGGGCGCTTGGGTGGATCGCGCGTTCTCGGTGACCTGCGCGGGCACCGCCACCTGCTCGCCGGGCTCGACGACCTTGAGCTCGACCATCTTGCGCGCGGTGACGAGCACCCGGCTTTCCAGCGACGACACCGTCTTGTTGTAGTCGCCGACCGCGTTGTTCAGCGAGCGGCCGAGCTTGTCGATGTGCCCGCCCATCGTGGACAACCGCTGGTAGAGCTCGCGGCCGAGCTTGTGCACCTCGGCGGCGTTCGCGGCGAGCGCCTCCTGCCGCCAGGTATAGGACACCGTGCGCAGCAGCGCGACCAACGTCGACGGTGTAGCCACCACCACGTTGCGCTCGAAGGCCCGCTCGAGCAGCGCAGGTTCCTCGCGCAGCGCCGCGTCGAGAAACGCGTCGGCGGGCACGAAGCAGACGACGAACTCCGGCGAGGGGGCGAAGTGCTCGTAGTAGGACTTCGCGCCGAGCTGGTCGATGTGGTCGCGAAGGTGCCGGGCGTGGGCCTTGAGACGCGCGTTGCGGGTGGCCTCATCCTTGGCTTCCATCGCCTCCAGATAACCGCTGAAGGCGACCTTCGAGTCGACCACCACGTTCTTGCCACCGACCAGGCGCACCACGAGGTCGGGACGCACCTTGCCGTCCGGGCCGGCCGCGGTCGCCTGCGTGACGTAGTCGATGTGCTCGGTCATGCCGGCCGCCTCGACCGCGCGTTCCAGCTGCATCTCGCCCCAACGGCCGCGCACCTGCGGCGCGCGTAGGGCGGTGACCAGCGAGGTGGTGTCGCGCTGCAGTTGTTCCGACGTCGTGCGCATCATGGCCACCTGGCTCAACAGCGCGGAGTAGGAGCCGGCGCGTTCCTTCTCGACCGCCTGCAGCTGGTGCTGCACCCGATCCAACGACTCGCGCATCGGACCCACCAGGCCCTCGATCGCCTGCTGACGCTGCGCGAGCTCGCCGTCGGCGTTCGCCTTGACGGTCGACAGCCGCGCTTCGGCGAGCGCGGCAAAGGCCTCGTTGTTGCGTTGCAGCGCGTCGCCGGCGAGGGCGGTGAACGCCTCGCGCAGCCGCGCCTCGGCCGCGGCCTGCGCCTGGCCGCGCTCGTGTGCGGCCACCTCGGCGGCGGCGCGTTCCGCGGCGAGCGTGGCGCTCACCCGGGCCAGTTGTTCGCGCGCGTCGCGCGACTCGGCGGCAGCCGCGCCCAGCGCCGCCCGGCCCGTCATATCGGCTCGAGCGCGACCCAGCAGCAGCCCGATCACGAGGCCGGCGGCGAGGCCGAGTACCGCGACGAGCAGGACGGTGGTGTTCATGTGTTCGATGCTCACACCGCGGTCCGACAGTTTCGGCGAGCGACGCGCCGACGCCCCCACCCGTCATGCTCACGGGTCGTCATGGCGTGCGGAGAGCATGACGGCGAAGGGGAGCATGACGGCGGCGGGACCGCGGCCGTGGCGTCCGTAGACTGGCGGCCTGTGAGTCTCACCATCGGCATTGTCGGGCTGCCCAACGTCGGCAAGTCGACGCTGTTCAACGCGTTGACCAAGAACGACGTGCTCGCCGCCAACTACCCGTTCGCGACGATCGACCCCAACGTCGGCGTCGTCGGCGTGCCGGACAAGCGGCTGGCCGTGCTCGCCGAGCTGTTCCGCTCCGCCAAGGTCGTGCCGGCCACGGTGTCGTTCGTGGACATCGCCGGCATCGTGCGCGGCGCAAGCACCGGTGAGGGCCTCGGCAATAAGTTCCTGGCCAACATCCGCGAGGCCGACGCGATCTGCCAGGTCATCCGCGCCTTCGACGACCCCAACGTGGTGCACGTCGACGGCAAGGTCAGCCCGGCCGACGACATCGAAACCATCGAGACTGAATTAATCCTCGCCGATCTGCAGACAGTCGAGAACGCTCTGCCCCGGCTGCAGAAGGAAGCGAGGTTGCACAAGGACCGCCAGGCAATCGTCGCGACCGCCGAGGAGGCCCGCGAGGCGCTCCAGCGAGGTGTCACCGTCTTCGCCGCCGGGCTGGCGGGTGGTCCGTTGCGGGAATTGCAGCTGATGACCGCCAAGCCGGTCATCTACGTCTTCAACGTCGATCCCGACGAGATCGCGAACACCGCGTTCACCGACGACCTGCGCGCGCTGGTGGCGCCGGCCGAAGCGATCTTCCTTGACGCGAAGACCGAGTCCGAGCTGATGGAGCTGTCCGACGACGAGGCGCTCGAGCTGTTGCAGTCCATGGGCCAGGAGGAGTCCGGCATCGACCAGCTCGCTCGGGTCGGCTTCGCCACGCTCGGGCTGCAGACGTTTCTGACGGCCGGGCCGAAGGAATCGCGCGCCTGGACGATCAAGGCCGGCGCCACCGCCCCGCAGGCGGCCGGCGTGATCCACACCGATTTCGAGCGAGGCTTCATCAAGGCCGAGGTCGTCTCTTACGGCGAACTGGTCGACGCCGGCTCGACGGCCGAGGCCCGTTCGCGCGGCAAGGTGCGCATCGAAGGCAAGGACTACGTGATGGCCGACGGCGATGTCGTCGAGTTCCGCTTCAGCAAAACGTCATGAGGATCGATCGGCTTTCCGATCTGGTGCGACGGTCGCGTCGAGCGCGATGACAGCCCCGGCGATCATGTGTCGCGTCACCGCGTCGCTGCGCGTTCCCTCGGGCGGGAGACTGTCGAGCACAGCGCGCAGCAGATCGGCCGCCTCAGCGGTGGCCTCAGCGCTCGGTCGTTGTCGCGTCATGCGTGGTTCTCCTCCCGAATCGTCAGCTGCGCGAGCAGCGCGGCCGCCTCGCCGTCGTCCAGACTTGGCGGCTGTCCCAAGGCGTGCTCCAGCGCAATGAGCATGCCGCGCCAGTGGGCCAACTCGGTGTCGCTCATCGGATCGAGGTCGAGATCGCTCAATCGCAGGCGGATTCTTTCTGCGGTGCGGACGATCAAGTCTCTTCGCACTGTCCGCTCGAGCACGGCGTTATTTCCCTCGTCTGGGACGGGCCAGCGTGGCGCACAGTCGGTCGACCGCTACGAGCAGTTCGGGATCGCCTGCCGCAGTCGTCGCCTTCCCGTAGCGGATCAACTGTGCCGCCGCCAGTAGCTCAGATCGAGGCACGGCGGGTCTGCGATCGGCGAGCGTCTCGATGATCCACGCTATGCCGCGCACCCAGTCGTCGCCCGACAAGGTGGGCGCGAATGGGTTGGTGACATGAAGCGTCAACCGGGGCGGTTGTTGGTCTCCCATGTGTTGGTCTCCGGAACCGTCAAAGTGGAAGCTGGGCGGCGTGCGGCAGCAGCGCGTCAATCGCGGCGAGCGTTTCTCGTTGGAGTTCGGCTTGATCCGCTGTGTCGACAATCGAGATAGCGGCCATGATCGGCTGCGCCTGCGCCTTGTCGAAGCCGTGCAGACGGGCTCGCCGATCCATGATCCGTAGGACCGCTCCGATGGCGTCGAGATCGCCCCGGATCGCTCGCGTCCACACCCCGACCTGTAGCCGGTCGAGGCGATCGGACTCCATTGCCACGAGCGACTCGGCGGGCTCGCGGATCATCTCCGCGAGCGTGGCTTCTACGTCACGCCAGGCGGCAGCCCGGTCATAGCTGGCTGGCGTGTCCGATTCTTCGAGCAGTCGTTGGGCGATGCGGTCGTACGTGAGACCGGCGGCCCGCAGTTCGGTCGCTTGGGCGCGACGGCGGGTCACCTCGACAGCGGTGGGTGTTCGCTTGCTTCGCATCACTGTCAGTCCCTTCCGCGGCCGCGGAATAGTCGATGGTGTCCACTCGACTGCTCGATCGTCTGTTCGGCGACGTCTGACAGCGGCATCTTGCGGTCTGCGTTCCGCTCGGCGGCAGCACGCAGCTCCTCGAACTGCTCGGCGGCTTGGGCGTCCAGCCAACGCTGGTGCGCGATCGCGTGTTCGGCCTCCTCGCGTTTCTTCTGCTCGCGACGCTCGTCCTCGTCCAGCGCCAGCCCGTGGTCGTGGTCTCGCGTGGCCTGCAAGCTGCGTCGGTACTGCTCGACGTCGGGCGGGCTGGCGTGGCCCGCCCAGCCGGCGTATCGACTGCGCGGGAGGCCTGTTTGATCGACGTCCGGCGCGGCCAGATAAGCCAGTCCGATGACGTCGGCGACGGCGCGCTCGATCTCGGGCGAATCCGCCGGCAGATTGTGCCAGCCCGGACGGACACGATCGAGGCGAGCCATGATCTCGGGGGTGGGAATGCTGGCGGGATCGCGTCGTCTGGTCATACCGAGTCTCCTTCGATGATGCATGCCGCGCAGAGCGGGGTGACATAACGCAGCAGTCCGAACTGGACGACCGTCGCCGACGAGGGATTGTCGGGCCTGTCGACACCGCAGCCGTAGCACCACGTCGGCGCGTTCCTGAGGATCAACCCGCGGCACGTCTCGCGGTCGCAGACGACCGTCGTGGATTCGCGCCATGCGACCGTCCACACAGGATGGCCGTCCTCGGGACGCGGTCTGTGCTCGCACGTGTCCGCCATCTCGCCAGCCCACAGGATTTCGGCGACTCTCATGGGCTGACGCACTGTGTCCGGGACGGCTGCGAAGCCGATGGCCTCGCGCATGGTCGGCGCGCTGCCTTGCCACGCCTTCGCGATGCGCTCGATGAACGTGAGCGCACGCGCCTCCGCCTCGTCGGTGAGGCCGGGCGCCACGCGGCCAATCGCGGTGACGCAAAGCTTCATCAGGTCGTCGCCGTCCTCGGCGTCGTCGGCGACCTCGAGGACGGCAGCTGTCGCCACGCCCCACAGATCGGCGTCCTCATCGTTCATCGACCGGCCCCGTTCGGCGAGACGCCGGCGAGCGCCAGGATGATCTCGCCCAACGACAAGCTGACGGGCGCGGGCTGCGGTTGCGCATCATCAGACGCGTTCAGGTCGTTTCGTCCGTCAGCGACCGCCTCAGCCTCGCCGATGGACACGCCGGCCGCGATCAGTACGGCGAGACGCACAGACGCCGCGCGACGCTCTTGACGGTCTACGAGGTCAAACAGCTCGCGGTAACTCCATCCAGTTCTGGCACTGCGCTTTTCTCTTCCCGACCCGTCCCGGGTCACGTCGCTCGTAACGCCGCTACTAACGGCGTTACGTGGGGTGTTACTCATCGGCCGGTCCTTCTCATCGGTGATAGCACTTGATCGTGTTGTCGTCGGCGTCGCGCTCGTAGTCGCTGCCGTCAACGGCGAGCACCCACCCGCCGCCCTCGCACCGCTTGCAGTCCTGTGACTTGGATGGCTTCGCCGGACTGCTCGAGTTGTTCTTGCGATACAGCTTCTGACGTTCGGCGTTGGCGTTCCTGCGCTTCTCGATCGTGGCCGCGTCCGGCTGATGATTCATGTGATGGACGATCTGCCACGACCCGTCTGCGAGCGCTTGCCAGTGGCCAAGACTGACTAGCTCGACGATCGCCGCATCGGGATCGGTCGCCTCGGCGAAGCGCCGTACATCCTGCGCGTCGATGAGACCGTCGGTCTCGCGTCGCATCGTCCACAGCAGTCCCTCGACGTGGGTGCGAAACGCGCGATCGGACACGTGCCCACGCGCAAGATCGTCAGCGAAGTCGTCGGACAGCTTGAGCCAGGTCATGGCACCTCGAACAGCGTGGGCTCGGGCCGCACCAGCCGATACTTCGGGCTCCACGGATCTCCGCAGATCGGGCACGGCATCGGCAGACGTGTCTCGGGATGCTCGGCCATGCGCGTCGACTCGCGGCATTCATCGACGCCGCCGCACCACTCGGCCCGCTTCTTGTCGCCGGGCTGTGCCAGACTCGATCCGGCTGCGAAAGCATGGGATGCGGTTCGGGTCACGAGACGGCGGGTGTCGGCAGCGCCCGCCGTTCTCATGTCTCGACCTCGGGTGGCCTCAGCAGCGTTGCGATTCGCTCGCGCTGCGCGTCCGTCAACGGCGGTGCACTCTCAACGACGCGACGGACGTACGCCTCCAGAGTGGTCATGACCAGCTCGCGCTTGGCATCGGTCGCATCACCACCGTGACGGGCCGCGGCTGCCACCTGGGAGCGCAGATGACGGACGCGGGGCGAGGCGTTGCCAGCCGACGCCGACTTGCCCGAGCGCGGTAGGCGCTGGACGGCGTCAGGCGTGGTCGCTCGCACCTGCTCGATACTCAGCACACCCGTCCACGTTTCGATCGGGCCGCGGTGAGAACTCCCACGTTTGCACGCGTGTCGCTGTGTACATAGTTCGAACGAACTATGTACAGTGAGTCATGGCATCCCGAACGAAGACACGACGTCAGAGCAAGCTCGCGCTTCTCTACATCCGCGTGAGCACGGCCGATCAGGTTGACGAGGGCGCGTCCCTCGCGACGCAGACCGCGACGCTCTTGGCTGAGGCTGAGCGCCGTGGTTGGGACGTCGAGATCGTCGCCGACGAGGGATTGTCGGGCGCGACCATCGCGAAGCGTCCTCAGCTCACGTTGGCGCTTGATCGGCTCGATCGCGGCGAGGCGGATGTGTTGCTCGCCCAGCGTGTCGATCGGCTCAGCCGCAGTGTGGCGGATTTCGCGCAGCTTATGGATCGGGCGAAGCGAAAGCGATGGCAGCTCGTCGCACTCGATCTGGGCGTCGACACGAGTACGCCGGCGGGCGACCTCATGGCCAACGTGCTCGCCTCGGTCGCGCAGTACGAACGAAAGATCATCAGCCAGCGAACGCGAGAGGTCATGACGCAGCGAAAGCGGGAAGGCTGGCCGAATGGTTCTCCCGGACCGACGTCCAAGCTGTCGACGCGCACAGAGCGTCTGATCGTCGGCATGGCCGATGAGGGCTGGTCGCTACGCAAGATCGCCGACGAGCTGAACAAGCGGAATGTGCCCACCGCAACCGGCAAGATCGGCGCGTGGTACGCGAGCACTGTCCGACAGATCCTCATCCGCGCCCAGTAGTGCGCCTTTGCGACACTGAAGATCAACGCTGCCGGGTCCGCGACCCTAGCTCGACCATTCAATGACAACCGTCTCCGGCGCGAACTTGTGGCCACGAGCCGCAGACAGCAGACGCACGGTCATGAGCGCATCGAGGACCGTTCGCTGAGCGCCCAGCGGTGAGGCGTCGAAGGCGGCCACCGGATCGGGTGCGCTGAGGGTTGCTCCTGCGCCGACGCCCGCGAGCGAGCGAATCCGCTTGCGCTCGACGTTCGCGAGCTCGGCCCGGATCTTGTCGGTTGCGATCTTGTAGCGACGACCGTCGATTAGGCCACCGTCGTAATCGCCTTCGATCGCCGCGAGTCGATCGCGCAAGCGCGTGACCTCTTCAGCGTGACGCTGCGCGGCAGGACTGTCGGGACGGTGCAACACGTCTGCGAGGTCGGGCTGAGCGAGACGTCCACGCAGTACGGCGAGGATGAAGGCATCGATGGACGACGACAGTCGCGTGACGTGCCCGCCAGCGGGACAGCGATACCGGCCGCCGCTGTGAGAGCGCACCGGCCGGTCGCATACGCCGCACAGGAACAGACCTGAGCCAAGATGTTTGCGATCAGTGCCGACTTGAGTGCGTCGCCGCGGGTCGGTGATCTTGTCGCGAACGAGGGCGTAGGTGGTCTCGTCGACGAGGGCGGGCCACGACCCTTGCCTGCCGGTCGATTCTCCGCAGTAGATCGCAAGCCCGGCATATCGAGGATTGACCAGCATGCTGCGCAGTGTCGACGGATTCCACGCGTGTCCGTTGCGAGTGGGCTGGCCTGATGCGTTGAGCCACGCCGCGATGCCCTTCAGTGAGTCACCCGTGAGGAAGCGGTGGAAGATCGAGCGGACCAAGTCGGCCTCGTTCTTGACGATCTTGCCGTCGATCGAGTAGCCCGTCAGCCGCACACCGCTGGGAGGACGACCCTCCTCGGCGCGCTGGAGCGCGGCACGCTTCTGACGCGCAGACTTTCGCTCGACCTCCGCCCGGGCAACTGACGCCTTAATGCGAGCGAACAGACGGCCGCCGTCGGTCGAGAGGTCGGCTTCGCCATTGGCTGTCACGAGCAGCAGACCTCGCTCCTGGGCGGCGTCGATCCAATCTTCCAGTTGACGCGGCTGACGCGTCAGCCGATCGAGGTCGTAGCAGACGAGCGCATCGAACTCGCCCGCGCTGAACGCCTGGACCAGATCGTTGTAGCCGGGCCGATCCATGCGCTTATCGGACGCGCTGATCGAGTTGTCGACGTACTCGGCGACAACGGTCCAGCCGCGCTGCTGCGCGATCTTCTGACAGTCCTCCCGCTGACGGGTGACCGCGAGCCGATCGCCCGCCAGATCGAGGCTCTGTCGAAGGTAGATCGCGCAGCGCGTCGGACGTGCAGATGGGGCCAGGGACATACGTTGCACGATAACGTAATCAGGTCGAGTTCCGCTTCAACGTCTGATCCTCCTGCGAATCAGCAGACTGGGCTTTGTCGAGTCCGGTGAGCCAGCTCAGGCGTGGGTTGACATGGCCGCTGGTCGCCACCGCGACGATCTGCCCGGATGATGTGTCTCGTGACCGAGATCGCGTGGATCGGAGCCGCGGGATGAGGGGCCGGTGGTCGTCGAGGATGCGGCGGCCCGCAGCGGTTATGGCGGCGTTGACGTTGATCGCCGGGGCACCGGCCCGGCCGCGCGCCATACGTCTTCCGCGACGACCGCCCCGTCGACAGTGCCGAGCACGCCGGTGTCGACCCGCTCAGGATTGGCGCGGACGTCGTCGCGAGCGGCACCACCGTGCTGCTGTCGAAGCTCGACGGCGCCATCGTGCCGACAACCTTCGTCCTTCGCGACGACACCGAGCGCGTGACCGAGGCGAGGTTCTACCTGACAACGCACGCCTTGACGTTTCTGTCGTCAACGCGTGCGGCGCCGTTCGAGACCGCCATCTCCGTGCCGGCCGGACCGAACGGCATTCAGGTGCGCCACGGGACTGACGGCAAGCGCCCCCGCGTGGTCGTCGACTTGACGGCCATGTCGGGCGCGCAGCCACGTGTCGCACCGCCCTCCGTCGAGCCCATCGGCGCGACCGCGGCCAAGGGCCCCGTCGGCAGCGACGGGCACGAGATCAAGTGCGCGCCCTAGCGCGATTTCAAGCGCGGTTGCGTCGTGCGGATTGAGCGACTTTATTGCTGCGGCGCTGATGTCTTATCGGGCAGCCGTTCGAGCCATAGGCCGCCGGGGCGATGTCCCGGCATGTCCGGAAAATACTTGCTGGCGAGGTCCGGGCGGTCAAGCAGCACCTGGTCGTTGAATAGGAGCACTCGCCAGCTCGGATTTCCCGAAAGAAAAGCGTGAATGAGGTAGATCTCGTTCCAATCGCGACGCCCGCGCAACCAACGGGCCTGATACTCCAGCGGCCAAAACATGTCGTGAATATGAACGATGACCCCAGGTTTCAGGCGGGGCAGCACGCGCAGCGTCGTCCAGACGACGTCAGAGCCGGCCTTCGCCACGTGGGTCGAATCGATGAACAGGAAGTCACCGGCGGACAGGCTGTCGAACACGTCGAGCGGGACGTCTTGGACGAACGACTGGCGGAGAGGGACATCGTCGTCTTCGCGGAGGAGCTGCAACAGCCTCTCTGGATTCGGCTCGATGCACTCGATCCGCGTGTCGAGCGCGAATCGTTCGATGGTGTCCAGCGCGACCGCTGTCGAGTATCCGGAGCCGACTTCGAGGACACGGGCCGGCCGGAAATGCCGCAGCATCGATTGGTAGATCGCCGCGTCGATCGCCTCGAACATGAGGGAACGGTGGTAGCGCCCGGTACTGACGTCGAGATCGGACCAGAGCGGCGCGAGTTCTGCAGCAAGCGCAGCTGTGGCGGCCAGGTCGATGTTCACGCCGACCGGAATCTTTGTCGACGACGCCCAGGTGATCGCCCGCTCGGCGTCGGCCGGATTCGTGAGCGGGGAGTAGTAGTGACCGACCATTTCGACGGGCGGCATCTTGGCCGCCGCGGCGAGTTTGACCGCGTTCACCTTCGCCCGACCCAAAACCTGCTTCACCTTGGACATCGGTGGAGCATATGCCGGCGCGCTGGACTGCTGAGCGACTCGCTCGGCCATGATCGCCCTCGACGTGCAGGTGCAACTCGGCGACTGGCCGCATGGGCCGCATGGGCCGTTCGATCAGCGCAGGCTGTAGTGCTTCGTGATCTGCGCCGCGGTCAGAGCCGTCGGGTAGACCGACACCTGGCCGATGCTGCCCGCCAGGTAATTGCTGGTCGGCGCGGCACTGAGCCCGGCGAGGTTGTCCCCGCCGACGCGCCAGTAACCGGGGTAGAGCGTCTGGCCGTTCGTCGCGCCCGCCAGGCTCGCGACCTTCGCGCCGTCGACATAGAGCACCGTGCCCGCTGACGACACCGTCGCGACGACCTGGTGCCACGCGCCGTTGTTGTATGCCGCGGTCGAGTGGACGGCATTCTTCTGCACGTCGAAGTAGACGTGCCCGGTGTTGTCCAGGTAGACCGCGCGGTCGTTCGTCTGCGACAGGCCGGTCTGCGCGCTGCCGAAGCCGACGACCTCGCCACCCTTCGTGGACGTGGTCTTGAACCACGCCTCCAGGCTGAAGGTGTTGGGGCCGGTCGCCGAGGTCTGCTCCTGGTAGCCGGCGCCGCTCGTGCCGTTGAACGTGGTCGCCTTGGTCCCCGTGACCGGCCCGGTGACGCCTCGCGTCACAGTTCCGGTGACGAGCGCGTCGTTGTAGCCGTTGCGGTCGTTGAACGAGGTCCCGCTCGCCTCGTCCAACGGCCAGTAGGGTTTCGCGCCGTCGGCTATCACCTGGGTGGCATACGCGGTCGTGGTCGGCGCGGTCGTCGGCAGGGTGATGGAGACCGTCCCGCCGTGGGCGATGTTGCCGTCCGGGTCGGTGGCCGTGACCTGGTAGTTGTACTTGGCGCCAGGGGTCAGCCCGGTGTCGGTGAAGCCCAGCATCGGCCGCTGCCAGTACAGCGAGCTCGCGGTCTTCGTGTACACCGGGCTCGTGCCGCCGTTGCGGTAGACGTTATAGGTCAGCGACGCGTCGTCGCGGTCCCAGTCGGACTCCCACGCCACCCGCACCGAACTCGTCGAGCGCGCGGACAGGTTCGGTGAGAAGGCGGTGCTGTACACCCGCGGGCCCTGCTTCTTCGGCGCGATCGACGGGATCGCGAACCGGACCAGACCCTGCTGGGCGGCGCCGTTGACGACCGGGAACTCGCCGCCCTCGATGACGTACTGGGAGTTGCCGGTGATCGTCCACGCGGCTTGGCCCTGCCCGGTGTAGGTGCCGGTCAACGGGTCAGGCAGCCAGTTGCCCACCAGCGACGGGCTCGCGGTGCCGTACCAGTCCTTGTAGTGGCCGCCGAAGTAGTCGTGCTGCAGCGTGCCGGTTGCCTTGATGGTGAAGGCGAGCGAGCGGTGCTCGACCCACGGCGTGTCGGTCTGGCCGAAGCCGCCGAGATCACCGCAAAAGTGCGAGTGGCTCACCACGTACACGACGCCGGCCGACGGGCTGGGGTAGCTGTCGTAGGTGTCGCCGTGGCAGCTCTCCACCCAGTTCAGGGCGCCGGTGGTCGGGTTGGCGGAGAACGCGCCCTCGAGGTTGCCGTCGTCGCTGTTGTAGTTGTAGCCGGTGCCGAAGATCGACGTGCCGTCGGTGCGCAGACTCTCGATCGCGGCGTTCGCGCCGGCGTCGCGCACCGACTGGTTGGCCGCCCACGAGCCGACCGCCCCGGTCGTGGCGTTGACCGCGGCCAGGCCGTACTCAGCCTGCCCGCCGACATGCTCGAACGCGCCGCCGAGGATCACCCGGCTGCCATCCGGTGTGAGCACCATCGCGTTCACGTTGCCGTCGGCATTGGGATTCCACGCCGTCAACGCGCCGTTCGACGCGTTGAGCGCCGCGACGTGTTTGCGCGTCACACCCCCCACTGCGCTGAACTGGCCGCCGATGTACACCGTCGTGTTGGTCGCGACGATGGAGTTGACCTGGGTGCCCACCGCCGGCGCGAAAGTGGTGATGAGGGCGCCGGTGGACGTGCTGTAGGCCGCGATGCGAGAACGGGTGACGCCGTTGGCAGTGGTGAACGCGCCACCGACGTAGATGCGCGAGCCGTCGGGTGACGCGGCAACCGCTCGCACGGCGGCGTTGAGCGAGGGGGCGAACGACGTGTTGAGCACACCCGTCGACAACGTGTAGGACAGCAGGTTCGCGCGCGCCGTCAGGCTCGTCCCGGCCGCTGCGCCGGCCGGCCGTGCGTTGGCGAAGCTGCCGCCGACGTAGACGGTGTTGCCGACGATCACCTGCGCCCACGCCACGCCGTCGATCTGGACGGTGGGCAGCGCGTCCGCGGTGACCGCGCCGCTCGGCCGGGAGGCGATCGGGCTGACCGCGGCGCCCGCCGCTGACGCGTCGGCGGTGACCACGGCGGCGACACCGACCGTCAGGGCCGCCGCCGAGAGGGCCATGAGGCCACGACGGGCGGTGAGACGTGCAGGGCGCATGGGTTCCCCCCGGGACTGACGCGCTTTAGCGGTCCGCCTGGGCCGGACCACCCCGATCTGGCCGGCGAGCCAGCGGTTTCGACCGGGTTGTGCCGTTCCGCTTGCTGGACTCTACGTCAGATGGCGGTTAGGACGCCGCTCGAGGGCGTGATTTCGACCAACCTCACAGCAGGTCTGCGTGTGCACCTGGCAGGACCGCGACCCCGCAGCCGAGGCGAGCCCGAGCCCGTAGACTGGGCGGTTCGCTACGCAGACAGGACTTTCATGGCTCTCCAGACCCGCGACGATCTTCGCAACGTCGCGATCGTGGCGCACGTCGACCACGGCAAGACCACCCTCGTCGACGCGATGCTGTGGCAGTCCGGCGCGTTCACCGCCCACCAGGCCGACACCGGCGACGTCAACGAGCGGGTGATGGACTCCAACGACCTCGAGCGCGAGAAGGGCATCACCATTCTCGCGAAGAACACCGCGGTCGACCACGTCACGCCGGCCGGCCGGCACGTCATCATCAACATCATCGACACCCCCGGGCACGCGGACTTCGGCGGCGAGGTCGAGCGCGGCCTGTCGATGGTTGACGGCGTGCTGCTGCTCGTCGACGCCTCCGAGGGCCCGCTGCCGCAGACCCGCTTCGTGCTGCGCAAGGCGCTCGAGGCCGGCATGCCGGTGGTGCTGGTGATCAACAAGGTCGACCGTCCCGACGCGCGCATCGCCGAGGTGGTCGACGAGGCTTACGAGCTGTTTCTGGACCTCGACGCCAACGAGGAGCAGATCGAGTTTCCGATCGTCTACGCCTCGGCCAAGGCCGGCCGCGCGTCGTTGAAGCGGCCCGACGACGGCGCGATGCCGGAAGAGGAGAACCTCGCGCCGCTGTTCGAGACGATCCTCGAGTCCATCCCCGCGCCGTCCTACGACGACGCGATGCCGCTGCAGGCGCACGTCACCAACCTCGACGCCTCGCCCTATCTCGGCCGGCTCGCGTTGTGCCGGGTGCACAACGGCACGATCCGCAAGGGCCAGCAGGCGGCCTGGTGCCGCGCGAACGGCACGGTCGAACGCGTCAAGATCACCGAACTGTTGATCACGCGGGCGCTGGAGCGTTTCCCGGCGGAGTCGGCCGGCCCCGGCGACATCATCGCGATCGCCGGCATCCCGGAGATCACGATCGGCGAGACGCTCGCCGACGTCGACGACCCGCATCCGCTGCCGGTCATCACCATCGACGAGCCGTCCATCTCGATGACGATCGGCATCAACACCTCGCCCCTCGCCGGCGGATCGGGCAGCAAGCTGACCGCTCGCCAGGTCATCAACCGGCTCGACGCCGAGCTGGTCGGCAACGTCTCGATCCGGGTGCTGCCCACCGAGCGGCCGGACACCTGGGAGGTCCAGGGCCGCGGCGAGCTGCAGCTCGCGATCCTGGTCGAGATCATGCGGCGCGAGGGCTTTGAGATCACCGTCGGCAAGCCGCAGGTCGTCACCCGTCTCGTCGACGGCAAGGTGCACGAGCCGATGGAGCGGATGACCATCGACACCCCGGCCGACTACCAGGGCGTCGTGATCCAACTGCTGGCGCTGCGCAAGGGTCGCCTCGAGCAGATGGTCGACCACGGCACCGGGTGGATCCGGATGGAGTACATCGTCCCGGCCCGCGGTCTGATCGGCTTCCGCACCGAGTTCCTGACCGAGACGAGGGGGACCGGCCTGCTGCACCACATCCACGAGGGCTATGAGCCGTGGGCGGGCGACATCCGCACCCGCCCGAGCGGCTCGTTGGTCGCCGACCGGCGTGGCATGACAACCGGCTTCGCGCTGGCCAACCTGCAGGAGCGCGGCACGATGTTCGTCGGCCCGGGCACCGACGTGTACGAGGGGATGATCGTCGGCGAGAACTCGCGCGCCGACGACATGGACGTCAACCCCACCAAGGAGAAGAAGCTGACGAACATGCGCCAGTCCTCGGGCGACGTGCTCGTGCCGCTCATCCCGCACCGCGTGCTGTCGCTCGAGCAGGCGCTGGAGTTCTGCCGCGACGACGAGTGCGTCGAGGTCACCCCGGCGACGGTCCGCATCCGCAAGGTCGCCCTGTCGGCGCAGGATCGGGAGAAGTCCCGCTCGCGCAACAAGCGCTGAGGACAAGCCGTCCGGCGGCTGGTTAGGCTCGCAGTCGTGCCTGCCCAGCAGCCTCTGGTCGAGCGGATGCGCGGCTTCGGCACGACGATCTTCGCGGAGATGTCCGCGCTGGCGGTCGCGACCGACAGCGTCAACCTCGGGCAGGGCTTCCCGGACACCGACGGCCCAGCCGAATTGCTCGCGGCCGCCGCGCAGGCCATCCGCGACGGTGTCAACCAGTACCCGCCCGGCCCAGGCATCCCCGCACTGCGCGAGGCGATCAGCGACCATCAGCGGGCGTGTTACGGCCTGGACTACGACCCGGACCGCGAGGTGCTCGTCACCGCCGGCGCCACCGAGGCGATCGCCGCGGCGCTGATGGCGCTGGCCGGCCCGGGTGACGAGGTGCTGCTCGTCGAGCCGTACTACGACTCGTATGCCGCGTGCGTCGCGCTGGCCGGCGCGCGGCGGCGGGTCGTCACGCTGCGCCGCGACGGCCCAGGTTGGCTGCTCGACCCCGCGGAAGTCGAGGCCGCGGTCGGGCCGGACACGAAGGTCCTGGTGCTCAACACGCCGCATAACCCGACCGGCGCGATGCTCGGTGCCGACGTGCTGGCCGCGCTGGCCGACGTCGCCGTGCGGCACGACCTGACCGTGGTGTCCGACGAGGTCTATGAGCATCTGCTGTTCGACGGGCGGGCGCACACGCCGATCGCCACCCTGCCCGGCATGCGCGAGCGCACGGTCACGATCAGCAGCGCGGGCAAGACGTTCAGCGTCACCGGCTGGAAGATCGGCTGGGTGTGCGCGCCGCCCGCCCTGCTGGCCGCGGTCCGCACGGTCAAGCAGTTCCTCACCTACGTCAACGGCGCGCCGTTCCAGCCGGCGATCGCGGCGGTGCTGCCGCGGGCCGCCGAACTCGCCCCCGCCCCGGCGCTGCAGGCCCAGCGCGACCGGCTGTGCGCCGGCCTCGCCGAGCTCGGCTACGACGTCGTCGTGCCGCAGGCGACCTACTTCGCGACGGTGGACCTTGGCGCAGGCGCCGACGCCGCCGACTTCTGCCGCGAGCTGCCGCACCGAGCCGGCGTCGTCGCGATCCCGAGCAGCGTCTTCCACGACTCGCCCGCCGGCGACGGCCACGTCCGGTTCGCGTTCTGCAAGCGGCCGGCGGTCCTGGACGAGGCGTTGAACCGGCTCGGGAAGGTCGAAAGGAGAACGTCATGAAGGTGGCGGCGATCCAGCACGACATCGTCTGGGCGGACGCGACCGCGACCCGCGCGCTCGTCACGCCGATGATCGCGCAGGCGGCCGAGGCCGGCGCGCGGCTGATCGTGCTCAGCGAGATGTTTGCGACGGGCTTCACGATGCGCCCGGACCGGCTCGCCGAGGACGAGGGCGGACCGAACGAGCAGTTCCTGCTGGCCCGGGCCGCCGAGCACGAGGCGGTCGTGATCGCCTCGATCGCCCAGCGCGGGGCCGACGGCCGCTTCCGCAACAACGCCGTGGTCGCCTGGCCGGACGGCACGGTCGAGCGCTACGCGAAGATCCACCCGTTCAGCTACGCCGGCGAGCACGAGCGCTATGCGGCCGGGGACAAGCCGCTCACCGTCGACGTCTTCGGGCTGCGAACCAGCGTGTTCGTCTGCTACGACCTGCGCTTCGCCGACGAGTTCTGGCCGCTCGCGCCGCACACCGACCTCTACGTCGTGCCGGCCAACTGGCCGACCCCGCGGGAGGCGCACTGGAGCGCGCTGCTGCGGGCCCGGGCGATCGAGAACCAGGCCTACGTGGTGGGCGTCAACCGCGTGGGACCGGCCGGCGACACGCCGCACACCGGCGCGTCGGCGATCCTCGACCCGATGGGCCGGGCGCTGGCCGAGGGCGGCGACCAGCCGTCGGTGTTGCTCGCCGAGGTGTCCGCGGACACGGTGCGTGACGTTCGCGCCCGCTTTCCGTTCATCGCGGACCGACGCTGAACACGCTCAGTGATCGGCGCACCCGCCGAGGCGGGCAGCCGACAGCAGCACGACATTTCGGCGCGGATCACAGTTCGGCAAACTTTGTCCAGTGGTCTGTGCAATGCCTACCCAGTTGTTAAAGTAGCCCCGGCAAATCGTAGTGAACCGTTCAACCGAATTTGCGGTCACGACTCGGTGTCGACCGGCATCGATCGGTCCGTGCGGCGTTCGGCGAGGCATAACCTCGCGGGACGGCGCGCAAAGACGCACGCGACGCACCCGTCGCAGCGAAGGGAGCGCAGGCCCTAGATGACTGTCCCGGTGAGCGAGTTCGAGGCCGAGGTTTCCTCGGTCAGCGCGCTCGACGAGCCGACGGGCGAAAAGGGCTTCGCCGGCCGGTCCCCGACCCAGCTCGCCTGGGTGCGGCTCAAGCGGGACAAGGTCTCGCTCATCGCCGGCATCATCATCCTGCTGGCCGTGCTGCTCGCGATCGCCGCGCCGTTTTTGGAGAGCGCAGGGCTGTTCGACCCGTACAGCCCGAGCACGGCCGTGCTGAACTCCTTCGGGCTCCCCCGCACCGGATTCGGCGGGATCTCCGGCTCGCACCTGCTCGGCGTCGAGCCCGGCACCGGCCGCGATGTGCTGTCGCGGATCGCGCTCGGCGTGTCGTTCTCGCTGCTCATCGCGACGGCCGCGACGGTGATCAGCGTCGTGCTCGGCACGATCGCAGGCATCGTGTCCGGTTACGCGGGCGGCGCGACCGACTACTGGATCAGCCGGTTCATGGACCTCGTGCTGTCTTTCCCGCAACTGCTGATGCTGCTCGCGCTGTCGTCGGTGCTGAAGAACCGGCTGGCGACGATCTTCGGCTCGGGCACCAGCACCGACGCCGCCTATCTCATCATCGTGCTGGGTTTCTTCGGCTGGCCGTATCTCGCGCGCATCGTGCGCGGCCAGGTGCTCTCGCTGCGCAATCGCGAGTTCGTCGAGGCGGCGCGCAGCCTGGGCGCGAGCCGCCGGCGGATCTGGTTCCGCGAGCTGCTGCCGAACCTCTGGGCGCCGATCATCATCTACGCCTCGCTCACCCTGCCGCTGAACATCTCGGCGGAGGCGGCGCTGTCCTACCTGGGCGTTGGCCTGCAGGCGCCGACACCCAGCCTCGGCAACATCCTGAACGACTCGGTGTCCTACTACGACGCCGACCCGTTCTTCTTCTTCGCGCCGGGCGTGGTGCTCGTGCTGATCGTGCTTGCGTTCAACCTTTTTGGCGACGGACTTCGGGACGCCTTGGACCCCAAGTCGTCGCGCTAGGACTCTGCGGGACACCCGTTCCGCAGCACTGCACCACCACTCGGTGGCGTATGAGGAAGAGGACACGAATGACCAGTAAGCGGACCCGATTGGCGAGCGTCTGCGCGGGGACTGCCCTCGCAGCCATCGCGCTCGCCGCGTGCTCCAGCAGCGGCGGTGGCGGCACCTCCAAGAGCTCCGGCGGCACGAGCAGTTCCAGCAGCACCGGCAAGACCGGCGGCGGCCCGACGACCAGCAAGAAGGGCGGCACCATCTACTACACGAACGGTGTCCGCGACGTCGAGCACTGGGACCCGCAACGGGTGTACATCGGCCGGGACATCGCGAACGAGTCGCGGCTGTGGAACCGCACGCTGGAGCAGTACGGCACCGGCGCCGGCGCGTCGAGCAACCAGGTCCACCCCGACCTGGCAACCGACACCGGCACCGCGTCGAACGACAACAAGACGTGGAAGTTCACGCTGAAGACCGGCGTCAAGTGGCAGGACGGCTCGCCGGTCACCTGCGCAGACGTGAAGTACGGCGTCTCGCGCACCTTCGCCCAGGACATCATCACCGGCGGCCCCTCGTACGCGTTGCAGTTCTTGAACATCCCGGCGACCCCGAACGACAAGACCTTCGCCACGGCTTATCACGGCCCGTACACCAACGTCGGCGGCGCCTACTACGACAAGGCGGTCACCTGCAGCGGGCAGACGATCACCTTCAATCTGAAGAAGTCCGTGCCGGACTTCAACTACACCGTCACGCTGCCGGCGTTCGCGCCGTTCAAGAAGTCGCAGGACAAGGGCGCGAAGTCCAACTACCAGTGCTTCTCCGACGGCCCCTACGAGTTGCAGGGCACCTGGACGGCCGGCAAGGGCGGCACGTTCGTGCGCAACCCGAACTACGACCCGAAGACCGACGACGCGACGATCCGGCGCGCGCTGCCGGACAAGTTCGTCTTCATCGAGGGCCTGCAGACCGAGACGGTGTTCGACCGCCTGCTCGCCGACCAGGGCCCGGACCAGTACCTGGTGACCGACCGCACCGCGCCGCCGGCCTACCTGGCCCGCGTCTCGGCGCAGAAGTCCCGGTTCACCGACCCGGTCAGCCCGTTCAACGACTACCTGACACCGAACTTCACCCGGCTGAAGAACCCGCTGATCCGGCAGGCGCTGGCCGTCTCCACCGACCGCAACGCATGGATCCTCGCCGAGGGCGGCGCGGAGGTCGCCGACCCGGCAACCGGTCTGGTCAACCCGCAGCTGGGCGCGGCGGGCGGCTACAAGAAGTTCGCCGCGTTCCCCGGCACACCTGACTCGGGCGACCCGGCAGCAGCGAAGAAGCTGCTCCAGCAGGCCGGCGTCAAGATCCCCTACCCGATCCACTTCACCTATTCCGGCGGCACACCGACGTCGGACAAGCAGGCCTCCGTCCTCGCCGCGGCGTGGAACAAGGCCGGCTTCAAGGTGACGCTGCAGGGTCTGACGAACACGTACTACGACATCGTCCAGAATCCTGCGAACGCGTCGAAGTACGACATCACCTGGGCCGGCTGGGGTGCTGACTGGCCGAGCGCGTCGACGGTGATCCCGCCGCTGTTCGACAGCCGGGTCAACCTGAGCAGCGCGTCCAACGGCAGCGACTACGGGCTCTACAAGAGCGATTACGTCAATGCCCAGATCGACAAGGCGTACGCCACGGCGGATGCGACTGCTCGTAACGCCATCTGGGCCAGCCTGGACGAGTACCTCGCCAAGCAGGTCGCCTACATCCCGCTGGACGTCATCAAGTTCCCGCGGCTGCACGGGTCCAAGGTCGGCAACTACGTCGAGTCCGCCTCGACCAACGGCTACCCGGACCTCGGGCAGCTGGGCGCGCTGTAAGCGGTCGCTGACCGCGAACGACACTCTCGGGCGGGGGCGGGTTTCACCCGCTCCCGCCCGAGAGTCACCCAACGACCTCCGTCGGGAAAGGGGTAGCGCCGAGCTGGTGGCGCGACCACGATGATCCTCTACATCATTCGACGCCTGATCGGCGCGATCTTGCTGCTGATCGTCATGAGCATCACCGTGTTCGCGCTCTTCTACGCGACCCCGACCGACCCGGCCCGGCTCACCTGCGGCAAGAACTGCACCGCCGCCGGCATCGCGACGAACCGCCAGATCCTCGGGTTGGACAAGCCGCTCTACGAGCAGTACGGCGCGTTCGTCGGCGGCCTGTTCCACGAGCGGACGTTCCCGGCGGACGCCGAGCTCGCCAAGAAGCACCCTGAGCTGATCACCGACTGCGCGGCGCCCTGCCTCGGTTATTCGCCGCAGATCAACAACGGCGGCGGCTCGCTGATCTGGTCCTATCTCAAACCACGGCTGCCGGTGACGCTCGCGCTGACCGTCGGCGCGTTCATCCTCTGGATCGTCAGCGGCGTGCTGCTGGGTATCGTCGCCGCGCTGAGACGCGGCAAGTTCATCGACCGGGCGATCGTGTCCGGCGCGCTCGTCTTCTACTCGTTCCCGACGTTCTTCATCTCGCTGCTGCTGCTCCAGGTGGTCGTCTTCCAATTCAATTGGTTGTCCGTGCCCACCTACCACGGCATCTCTGCCGGAATCGGGCCCTATCTCTACAACCTCTTCCTGCCGTGTCTCACGCTCGCGCTCGTCTACGCGGCGGCCTATATCCGGCTGACCCGCACGTACATGCTCGAGACGATGAGCGAGGACTACTTGCGCACGGCCCGCGCCAAGGGCCTCAAGGGCAAGCGGATCATCTTCAAGCACACGTTCCGCGCGGCGCTGACGCCGATCCTGACGTTCTCCGGCCTGGATCTCGGCGCGCTGCTCGCCGGCGCGCCGATCACCGAGACCGTGTTCAACTTCCAAGGCATCGGCCAGGCCGCGGTGAGCTCGGCGATTCAGTTCGATCTGCCGACTACCGTGGTCATCGTCTTGCTGTCCGCGGCGTTCGTCATCGTCGCGAACCTGGTGGTCGACGTGTTGTACGCAGTCGTCGACCCACGAGTCAAGTACTGAGGCGGGGGAGATGACCGCAGTCCAGTCCGACCCGGCCGTGACCCAGGATCAGGGGCCGCAGCGCTTCCTCGACGTGCGCGACCTGCAGGTCTACTTCCCAACCGAGGACGGCGTCGTCAAGGCCGTCGACGGCGTCAGCTTCGGGGTGGAGCAGGGCAAGACCCTCGCCATCGTCGGCGAGTCCGGCTCCGGAAAGTCGGTGACCGTGCAGGCCGTCATGGGCTTGCACCGCGGCACCCGGGCGCAGGTGAGCGGTGAGGTCTGGCTCGACGGCACCGAGCTGTTAACCGCGAGCAACGAGACGGTGCGCAAGCAGCGCGGCCGCAAGATGGCCATGATCTTCCAGGACCCGCTCTCGGCGCTGCACCCCTACTTCTCCATCGGCGACCAGATCGGCGAAGGCCGTCAGGTGCACGTCAAGGAGAGCAAGAGGGACACCCGCAAACGGGTGATCGACATGCTCGACCGAGTCGGCATCCCGAACGCCTCGCGTCGTGTCGACCAGTACCCGCACGAGTTCTCCGGCGGCATGCGACAGCGCGCGATGATCGCGATGGCGCTGATCAACGACCCGCAACTGCTCATCGCGGACGAGCCGACGACCGCGCTCGACGTCACCGTGCAGGCGCAGATCCTCGAGCTGATGAAAGATCTGCAGCGCGAGTTCGGCACCGCGATCATCATGATCACCCACGACCTCGGCGTCGTCGCGGACATGGCCGACGACATGCAGGTGATGTACGGCGGCCGCGCGATCGAAGTCGGCTCGGCGGAGAAGGTGTTCTTCGAGGCGGCGCATCCCTACACGTGGGGGCTGCTCAACTCGATGCCGCGGATGGACCGGGTGAAGGCCGAGCGGCTCGACCCGATTCCGGGCAGCCCGCCGTCGCTGATCAACCTGCCGTCCGGCTGCGCCTTCCACCCACGGTGCGGGTTCCGCGAGGTCGTCGGACACGACGGCCGCTGCGCCAAAGAGAAGCCGGACCTGTTCGTGGCCGACGTCGGCCACACCAGCCGCTGCTTCCTGGTGGACCAGAATCAGCTCGACCAGCTGCGCGCAGACCGGGCGTCGGCCGCGGAGGAGAACTCACCATGACTCTGCTTCCCGGCGGGGCCCTCCGCTGCGCTCCTCGGGCCGTGGGCGGCCCTGCGATGCTCGCGAAGGACCTCGCCTCATGACCGCCAGCGCCCTATCCGCCGATGGACAGTCCGCCGACAGCGCCGACGGCGCCGGCGGCTCCAAGCATGCCGCCGAGGAAACGCCGCTGCTGCGCGTCACCAACCTGCAGAAGCACTTCCCGATCAAGTCGCGGGTGCCGTTCCGCAACGCCGGCGCGGTCAAGGCCGTCGACGGCATCAGCCTCGACGTGCCGGCGGGCAAGACGGTGGGCCTGGTCGGCGAGTCCGGCTGCGGCAAGTCGACGGCCGGCCGGGCGATGCTGCGCCTGCTCGAGCCGACCGGCGGCTCGATCGAGATCGAGGGCCGCAACATCACGAAGGCCGGCTCGTCCGAGCTGCGCCGGTTGCGCCGGCAGTTCCAGATGGTGTTTCAAGATCCGATCGGCTCGTTGAACCCGCGGCATCCGGTCGGCGCGATCATCGGCGCCCCGTTCCGGATCCAGGGCGTCGATCCGCAGGGCGGCGTCAAGAAGGCCGTGCAGGACGTCATGGCGCGCGTCGGGCTCAATCCCGAGCACTACAACCGCTATCCGCACGAGTTCTCCGGCGGCCAGCGCCAGCGCATCGGCATCGCCCGGGCGATCGCGCTGCGCCCGAAGCTGATCGTCTGCGACGAGCCGGTGTCGGCGCTCGACGTCTCGATCCAGGCTCAGGTCGTCAACCTGCTCGAGGACCTGCAGGACGAGTACGGCATCGCCTACGTCTTCATCGCCCACGACCTTTCGGTCGTGCGGCACATTTCCGACCGGGTCGTGGTCATGTACCTCGGCAAGATCATGGAGGTCGCCGACCGCGACGACCTGTACGAGGCGCCGATGCACCCCTACACCCAGGCGCTGATGTCCGCGGTGCCGCTGCCGGACCCGCGCCAGGAGTCCCGGCGCGAGCGCATCCTGCTCAGCGGCGACCTGCCCAGCCCGGTCAACCCGCCGAGCGGCTGCGTGTTCCACACCCGCTGCCCGAAGTACCGCGAGCAGCTGTCCGACGACCAGCGCCAGCAGTGCCGCGACGTCGCGCCGCGACTTGAGCTCAACGCGGCGAACCACCTGGTGTCCTGCCACTTCGCCGAGGCCCGCACCGACCTGATCACCGCTGCCGAGGCCGGCGCGGCCGCCGCCGTTTCGGCGCCGGTCGCGCCCGCGGCGCCGACGTCGCTCGACAAGTCCTGACCGCGCGGGCCGCACCGGCTACGTTGGCACCGGTGACCGACCGTCGACTGCTGCTGGTTCACGCGCACCCGGACGACGAGACGATCACCTCCGGCGCGACGATGGCGAGCTACGCCGCGGCCGGCGCGCAGGTCACGCTGCTGACGTGCACGCTCGGCGAGGAGGGCGAGATCCTCGAGCCGGAGCTCGCCCAGCTCGAGGCGGCGCAGGCCGACCAGCTCGGCGGCTACCGGATCGGCGAGCTGACCGCGGCGATGGCCGCGCTCGGCGTGGTCGACCACCGCTTCCTCGGCGGCGCCGGCCGGTTCCGGGACAGCGGGATGATGGGGACGCCGGCCAACGCGCATGCGCGGGCGTTCTGGCGGGCCGACGCCGAGCCTGCGGTCTTCGACGCCGCCGTCGCCGCGGCCGTCGAGGTGGTCCGCGAGGTCCGCCCGCAGGTGATGATCACCTACGACGACAACGGCGACTACGGCCATCCGGATCACATCATGGCCCACCGGGTCGCCACAGCGGCGGCCGAGCGCGCCGCTGACCCGGCGTACGGCGCCGGCACGCCTTGGCAGGTCGAGAAGTTCTACTGGACGGCGACGCCGAAGTCCCTGCTGCGCCGGGGATTCGAGGCGGTCGGCGCGGCTGACCTGCCGTTCGGCGTCGCGAGCGTCGACGACCTCCCGTTCGGTGTCGAGGACGACGTGATCACGACCGTGGTCGACGGCGTGGAGTTCGCCGAGGCGAAGCTCGCGGCCCTGCGCGCGCACCGCACCCAGATCGCGGTGGACGGGCCGTTTTTCGCGCTGTCGAACATGCTCGGCCGGGAAGCTGTCGGGGTCGAGCACTTCCGCCTGATCCGCGGCCGGCTCGGCGGCCCCCGCGACGCCGACGGCCGGGAGACGGACCTGTTCGCCGGGACGACACCGTGACGCCGCCGTGGACGACGCCGTGACGCCGCCGAGGGCGCCCGCGGCGCCGCCGGCGGCGTCCGCAGCGACCGGGCTCGACTGGCTCGGCGTCGTGCTGCTGTGCGCGGCGGGTGCGCTGGCCGGCCTGCTCGAGCTGTTGCTGGTGCCGCTCTACGCCGGCTCGGTGATCATCCCGGTGGCGGTGCTGCTCGCGGTGTTGACGAACTTCGTGCTGCCCCGGCTGGCGCGCGGCCTGGTGCCGAGCGCGGCGGCCGCGATCGCGCCCTTCCTGCTGTGGCTGGTGGTGGTGCTCGGGCTCAGTGTGATCACCCGGCCGGAAGGCGATGTCCTGCTGCCCGGCGGCAGCCTGCAGTGGGTCTCCTACGGCCTGCTGCTCGGCGGCGGCCTGGCCGGCGTGATCGGCGTCGTCACCTCCGCGCCTCCGCCGCCTCAACGAGCTGGGACCCCCGGGTCCAGGCGGTAGTGGTAGCTGTGATGCCGCCAGAAACCGAGCCGCTCGTACAGCGCAAGCCCAGTGGCGTTGTCGATGCTCACCTGGACGTAGCCGCGCGTCGCCCCGCGCTCGACGGCCCAGCCGGCCAGCCGACGCATCACCGCGCCGGCCAGCCCTCGCCGCCGAGCAGCCGGCGCGACCTCCACGGCCATCACGCCCACCCAGTCGCCGGACACCCGGCCACGCGCCGTGGCGATCACCTCGCCGTGCTCGCGGACCGCCGCGAACACCGTCGGCCCTGGCCCCGTGGCGCCCCGCTGCTCGGCGTGTCGTGCCGCCCTGGGCCAAATTTCGGGCTCCTGCGCCGGGCGGGTCAGCAGCGCCCGCTGCGCCGCGCCGAGCCCTGCGCCGCCGCGGTAGAGCGCCAGCCAGCCGTCGTCCGGCTCGTCGGCCAGCTCCACGGACGCGCTGTCCACCACC
Organism: uncultured Jatrophihabitans sp.; assembly: GCF_964251945.1. Classification (GTDB taxonomy): domain Bacteria; phylum Actinomycetota; class Actinomycetes; order Mycobacteriales; family Jatrophihabitantaceae; genus Jatrophihabitans. Next base: position 394,236 of record NZ_CAXULP010000002.1, on the reverse strand, counting down.
GCGAGCCTGTGCAGCGGCGCGACGAGCACGTCCACGCCGCCACTCGCCGGCCAGCCGCGCTCGCCCAGCTCGGCGTCGAGCAACCGGCGCGACTCGACCGGCACCTGGAACTGCAGCGGCAGCCCGCGCTCGGCGTACCACCGCCGCGCCTGCGCGAGCGCCTCGTCCAACGGCAGCGTCAGCTGGCCGACTGGCAGGGCGGAGTTGGCCCGCGCGGTGAACCCGGCGTCGGCGCGCAGCAGCCAGCCGCTGAGCTGCTCGACGTGCGCAGGCTGCAGCAGCAGGGCGGCGCTGCGCTCGAGCGCCAGCTCCTCCGCGGTGGACGGCGGGACGAGCCGCGCCGCGGTGATCAGCGCGAGCGGCGTCTCGACCTGGCCGCGGGCCGTCGACACCGTGGCGCTCACCTCGTCCAGCGCGACGAGCTCGCCCACGAGGTCGCCCTGCAGCAGGCGGCCGTCCGCACGGCGCTCGACAACGCGGCGCACGCTGACCCGGCGACCCTGCCAGCTAGGCTCCAGCACGCACGGCATACTAAGGCGACGTCCGTGCGGGCCGAGCACGAACGGGCTGCAGAACCAACGGGCCCGCAAAAAACCAAGGTAGCGAGGGGACAAGCAGTGACCTACGTGATCGCGGAACCGTGCGTGGACGTCCTCGACAAGGCCTGCATCGAGGAATGCCCCGTGGACTGCATCTACGAGGGCGGGCGGATGCTCTACATCCACCCAGACGAGTGCGTCGACTGCGGCGCCTGCGAGCCGGTGTGCCCCGTCGAGGCGATCTTCTACGAGGACGACCTCCCGGCGCAGTGGAGCGATTACACCCAGGCGAACGTCGACTTCTTCGACGAGCTCGGCTCGCCGGGCGGCGCGTCGAAGGTCGGCAAGACCGACCACGACCCGAAGTGGATCAGCGACCTGCCGCCGCAGGCCGAAGCCGACTGATTCAACGAGGCTGACGCATCACTTCTTGCGGTACATCGTCGCGACCACCGCTGCGGCGGCGGCTTTCGCGTCCTTGCGCCAGCCGGCCGGGCGAGTCCACGTCCGCCCCGCGTAGGACACCTGCTCGATGCCGAGCCGATCGGCGTTGGCCACGAACCACGCGACCGTCTGCCAGTGCGCGCCCGGCACCCGCACCGTGTCGCCGGCCGGCGCGGGAGTGTCGATGCCCAGCTGCTGCCGAGCCTGGGCGGCCACCACGCGCGGCAGCGCGACTTCGGTCGGCGCGGCGAACGCGCAGGTGATGCCGGCGGCCACCTTGCCCTGCAGCGCGTCGGCGAGCGCCTGCGCCTCGGGCTCGTGCTGGGCATAGGCGCTGCCGTCGGCGGAGATCTGCACGGCCTGCACGGCCTGGGCTAGCGGCATGGTCTGCCAGCCGGAGATCTTGACCAGGGCGGCCAGGAACTCCCGCGTCGCCTCGGCGACGTCGGTGAGCCGTGCGGTGCGCGCGGCGATCGTGTCCGGCTCGCCGGCGACCTTTCCCCACCCTTGCGACGGCCGCTGCTGCAGCACGCCGACTGAGTCGCGGTCGCCGTCGCCGGGCGCCAGATTGGTCAGCTTGCTCTCCTGCAGCGCCGCGGCAAGCGCCAGGACGCTCGCGCGTTCGGGCAGCGTGCGGCGGTAGCTGGTCACCGCGCCGACCATCGTGGCGGCCACCGACGCCTGGTCCGGATCGACGGTGTAGCCGCCCACTGTGCAGGAGTCGGCGACGAAGTGCTTCTTCGCCGTGGTCAGCAGCGCGCGCAGCCCGAACGTCACCCCGACGGCCAGCACGGCCACCACGACGAGGGTGCGGATAAGGCGCGTAGAGCGGCGCGGCACGGTCAGGCGTTCGCGTGCAGCACGTCGTTCAGCGTGATCCCGGTGCCTGGTCGCGGCCGCGCCTCGAGCGCGCCCGTCACGCTGTTGCGCCAGAACTGCAGGCCGGGCTGGCCGGACAGCGTGGCCGCCTTCACCACCGAGCCGTCCGGCAGGGTCAGCTTCGACCCGGCGGTGATGTACGTGCCCGCCTCGACGACGCAGTCGTCGCCGAGCGAGATGCCGATGCCGGCGTTGGCGCCGAGCAGGCAGCGCCGGCCGATGGAGATCTGCTCCTTGCCGCCGCCGGACAGCGTGCCCATGATCGACGCGCCGCCGCCGACGTCCGAGCCGTCGCCGACGACTACGCCGGCCGAGATCCGCCCCTCCACCATCGAGGCGCCGAGCGTGCCGGCGTTGTAGTTGACGAAGCCTTCGTGCATGACCGTCGTGCCTTCGGCGAGGTGCGCGCCGAGGCGGACGCGGTCGGCGTCGGCGATCCGCACGCCGGCGGGCAGCACGTAATCGGTCATCCGCGGGAACTTGTCGACACCGAGCACCTGCACCGGGCCCTTGCGACGCAACGCGAGCCTGGTGCGCTCGAAGTCCTCCACCGCGCAGGGGCCGACGGTGGTCCACGCGATGTTCGGCAACAGTCCGAATATCCCGTCGAGGTTGAGCTCGCGCGGGCGGACGAGTCGATGCGAGAGCAGGTGCAGGCGCAGGTAGACGTCCGGCGCGTCGACCGGCGCCGCGTCCAGGTCGATCTCGCAGACGCTGACGTCGAGTCGGACGCCGCGATCGGTGGCGCTCTCCTGGCTGCCGGTCAGCGCGGCAAGCTCGTGCGGGGCGGCGGCCGTGCGGGGGAACGCGCCCAGCGCCGGCGCGGGGTACCAGGTGTCGAGCACCCGGCCGGCCGCGGCGCCGGTCGTCACGGTGGTCGTCAGTCCGTAGCCCCAGGCCGCGCGTTCGGTCACGGCGCCAGCGTAGACAACGGGACAGGGCTGGGCTTGTAGCCTCGCACTCGTGCTGGATCTGACGGTGGACGCCGCCGCGCTGACCGCTGCGCTGGTGGACGTGCCGTCGGTGTCCGGCACGGAGGACGAGCTCGCCGGACTGGTCGAGGACGCCCTGCGACCGCTGCCCGCGCTGCAGGTCGAGCGCGACGGAAACGTCGTGCTGGCCCGTACCGACACCGGCGCCGCCACGCGGGTGGTGCTCGCCGGCCACCTCGACACCGTGCCGATCGCGGCCAACGTCCCCTCCCGGCTCGACGGCGACGTACTGCACGGTTGCGGGACCGTCGACATGAAATCGGGTCTGGCGGTGCTGCTGCGGGTCGCTGGGCTGGTCGGCGCCGGCGCAGTTCGGCCAACGCTCGACCTGACATGGATCTGCTATGACGGCGAAGAGGTCGAGGCCGCGCGCAACGGGCTTGGCCGGATCGCGCGCACCCGCCCAGCATTCCTGCAGGCCGACCTCGCCGTGCTGCTCGAGCCGACGGGCGGGGTGGTCGAGGGCGGCTGCCAGGGCACGCTGCGGGTGGTCGTCCGGCTGCGCGGGGTCCGGGCGCACAGCGCGCGGTCATGGCTCGGCGCGAACGCGATCCACGCGGCCGCCCCGGTGCTGGACCGGTTGGCGTCTTACACGCCACGCACGGTCGATGTCGACGGGCTGACCTACCGCGAGGGGCTGAACGCGGTGGCGATCAGCGGCGGGGTCGCCGGCAATGTCGTGCCAGACGTTTGCACGGTGACGGTGAACTACCGCTTCGCGCCAGACCGTCGCGAGGACGAGGCGCTCGACCATGTCCGCGAGGTGTTCGCCGGGTTCGAGCTGGAGCTCACCGACTCTGCCCCCGCCGCGCGGCCGGGGCTGGACACCGAGATCGCCGGCCGGTTCGTCGCGGCCGTGGGCGGGCAGCCGCGCGCGAAGCTCGGCTGGACGGACGTGTCTCGCTTCGGCGGGCTGGGCGTGCCCGCGGTGAACTTCGGCCCGGGCGACCCGAACCTCGCGCACAAGCCGGAGGAGCACGTGTCGGTCCGCGAGGTGCGGGCCGCCGAGGACGCGTTGCTCCGCTTCCTGAGATGAGAGTGGTCGGGACCTTGTGTCCGCTTGGCGACGACCAGCCGTGGGTAGGGCTTTCCCGTTCGCCGCCGGCCGGGCGGAGACGGGGGCTTGCCGCATGCAGTTCACGATGCACTTCGATCCATCGCCAGACGTCTGCGCTGCTGCGCGCCGATGCGAGGCGGACGTCTTCTCGGCCGTCTACGGCAACACCGAGGCCCAGTGGCTGCTGGAGTACGGGCCCTACGATCCGAACTCGGTGTTCCTGGCGATCACTGAGCCGGGCGGCGAAGCGGCGGCCATGTGCCGCTTCATCCTGCCGGGTGGCCCCGGCCTCAAGACGCTCGACGACCTGTCCCGTCCGCCGTGGGAGATCGACGGGACTCGATCGGCGCGCGCCGCGGGTCTGCGACTCGAGCAGACCTGGGACGTCGCGACGATCGCCGTCCGAAGGAAGGCCGCGAAGCCCGGGCTGCTGGCGGCGGCGCTGTACCACGGACTGTTCCAGGCGACGACGCTCAACAACGTCGGTTGGATCGTCATGATGATGGACGAGCGGGCGCGCCGGCTGCTCAGCTTGCTCAACGTGGTGACCAACGTGTTGCCAGGCGCGCCGGCCGGCCCCTACCTCGGGTCACCGAAGACGTTCCCGCTCTGGGCCAATGTCGCTGCGATGGCCGATCGGCAGCGGGCGGTCGATCCGGACGCGTTCCGGCTGCTCGGCGAGGGATCCGGGCTGGACGGCATCAGCGTCCCGCCGCGCTCCGCGTTCCGCCTCGGCGGCGCCGTGCCCGAGCCCGCCGCGCTGCCCGCGTCTGCGCCGGCCTGACCTCACGCGAACAGGCCGGTCGCGACGCGGGTCTTGGTCCAACTCTCGACCTGCTCGGCCGGTATCGGCCGGCTGAAGTGGTAGCCCTGCAGCACGTCCGCGCCCATCGCGACGAGTTCCGCGGCGGTTCGCGCGTCCTCGACGCCTTCCGCGACGAACCGCAACTCGAGCGCCTTCGACATCTGGATCGTCGACGCGACGATCATCTTGCTGCGCGGATCGGTTGACAGCGCCGACACGAACGATTGATCGAGCTTCAATTCCTGGATCGGCAGGTCGCGCAGGTAGGACAGCGAGGAGAACCCAGTGCCGTAGTCGTCGATGGCAACCTGGAAACCGAGCTCGCGGACCCCAGTCAGGATGGCCCGCGCACGCCCCGGCTCGGCCAGGAAGGAGTCTTCGGTGACCTCGATCGTGATCCGCCGCGGGTCGATGTCAGCCGCGCGGACCATCTCGTGCAGCCGCGCGACGAAGGCGCCGCTCATCAGCTCCGGCGGCGCGCAGTTCAGCGCGACCCGGGGCCGTAGGCCGCGCTGGGCCCACCGCTGGATATCGGCCACCGCGAGCCGGGCGACCTCTTCCGACAGCGCCTGCATGAGGCCGTTGCGCCGCGCCGCCGGCAGGAACAGCGCCGGATTCACCATGCCGCGGGACGGATGCTGCCAGCGCACCAGTGCTTCGAGGCCGCACAGGTCGGCCGTCGCCGCGTCGAGCTGCGGCTGGTACCAGAGCACCAGCTGATGCTCGTCGATCGCGCGGCGCAGCTCCTCGCCTAGCCGCAGCCGGTCGCGCGAGAAGTCGTCGGTGTCCGGGTCGTACAGCAGCGCGCCGACGCGCTGCTCCTTGGCGTGATACATCGCGACATCCGCGCGGCGCAGCAGTTCGCTGCTGTGCACGTCGTCGTCAGTGCGCACGGTGATGCCGACCGACGCGTCTGCCGACAGCGATATCCCGTCGATCTGCAGCGGCGCGCGCACTGCGGCCAAGACGAGGTGCGCGGTCTCCATCAGCTCGATCTCGTCGTCGCTGACCACCACGATCGCGAACTCGTCGCCGCCGAGGCGGGCGAGCAGCACGGGGGTCGGCAGGACTTCGCGCATGCGCCGGGCGATCTCGCGGAGGACGGTGTCGCCGGCCGCGTGGCCGAGGGTGTCGTTGACGTCCTTGAAGCCGTCGAGGTCGAGGATCATCAGGCCGAGCGGCGCACGGTCGGCGATGTGCTGGCCGAGTTGGTGCAGCATCGCCCGCCGGTTCGGCAGCGATGTCAAGTCGTCGCTGCGCGACAGCGCGATCGCCTCGGCCGCCCGGTTCGCCGCGCCGAGCGCCATCGCGAGTCGGCTGCCGGCAGCCGCGAGGGTCAGCACGGCCGGAACGAGAAGGTAGGTCCGCACGGTGCCCGCGGGTTCGAACGCGAGGAAGACGGTGGCAGCGAGACCGCCCGCGACGATCGTCGTCGTGATGCCCCGTTCACTCGGCGGCGCGGCCGCCAGGTTGGGGGTACGGCACGCGTGGCCGACGATCAGCGCGAACGCGAGGCCCCAGAGCACGATGCTGACGGTGCTGTAATCGTAGGTGCTGCCGGAGATGTGGATGAGGAAGGTGGAGTCGGCGCCCGCCAGCAGGGCGAAGCCGGCGATGAGCGTCCCCGACTCCCGAGCGCCTCCTCTGGTGCGCAACGACATCTGCGCGATGACCACCAGCAGCAGCACGACGTCGAGCAGCGGGTAAAGGACCGCGAGCAGCAGGCCGAGGCCGTCGCTGTCGAGGCGGTGGGCCAGCGGAGTCACGAACGATCCGCCGGCGAGACATGCCGCGCCGCAGCAGATGATGACGGTCTCTAGCCCGGAGGCGCCGCTGGACGCAAGCCGTTTCGACGCGTCGAGCACGAGGAACGCGGCCATGCCGGCGTAGGCGGCGAGGAACAGCCACTCGCCGCGGCCGGGGAACTGGGTCAGGTCCGGTTGGCCGCCGTTCAGCATCGCCGACGCCGCGGCCCACAGCAGGACCGCCACGATCAGCGTGATCAGCGCCTTGCGGCGGCTCGGTTGCTCGGCGGCGGCGCAGCCGAGACGCACGAGCAGCAGCGCGAAAAAGATCGCGAGCGAGCCGGTGATCAGCGCCTGCGCGAATCCTGGCGCGAACCGCGAGACGAACAGCATGCAGCACGGACCGACTACGAGCATCGCCCAGGGCCCCACTCGCAGCACGCGCGAGCGCGCGCGAAGCATCGTGTGCCGGGTTGGAGCCACACGGGTCCATCGGCAGCGCTCCGGTTGACTTGAGCGCAACCCTGAAGTTCAACCGGAAGTCAAGGCCGAACGGTCCGTTATCCCCATCTGTTCCGGGGGAGCCTTCCAAATGCCCCCCGAGAAAGCAAAGCCCCCGTAGACGCGTCACGCCCGTCGAATCAACGGCGAAAGGCTCTCCCATGCATGACCTCGCCCCCGACATCTACCGCCAACGACTTGTCGTCGAAGGAGTTCCGCGCCGCCCGATCGAGGCGCACGAGATCGTCGACTACCTCACCCGGCTGTCGAAGGTGCTCGACATGGTGACCCTCATCGATCCGGTGACTCACCAGTCCCCAAAGTACGGCTGGGCCGGTTGGATCCACTGGGAGACCTCCGGCGCGCACTTCTACGCCTGGGACGAGCCGCGGCTATTCTTCTCCGTCGACATCTACACCTGCAAGATCTTCGACCCGGTGGCCGCGGCGGAGTTCACCGCGGACTACTTCGAAGCCGAGCAGATCACGCATCACGGCTTTTAGGCCGGCTGCGCGGCCGACTGCTGGGCCGGCTGCTCGGCCGGCCCGGTCGCTTCTTGTGGCGCCGGCCGAAACGGCGCGGCGGGCTCTCGTACGCTCGGCCGGGTGACGCAGGAACCGGGCTCGCCAGGCGGTGACCGGCCGCGCGGCGGAGCAGTCCACCACCGCGGCCCGATCGAGTTGCGCGGCGCGCAGATCGGCAGCGGCACCACCGACCAGCGGCTGCTGGACTCGCGCGGCTCCTCTGCCTGGGTGCACACCGACCCGTGGCGGGTGCTGCGCATCCAGAGCGAGTTCGTCGAAGGCTTCGGCCTGCTCGCCGAGCTGTCCGCGGCGGTGGCCGTGTTCGGGTCCGCTCGCACCTCGCCGGACTCGCCCGAGTACGCGGCGGCGCGCGAGCTCGGCGCGAAGCTCGCGCAGGCCGGCTACGCGGTGATCACCGGCGGCGGGCCCGGGATCATGGAAGCCGCGAACCGCGGCGCGTCCGAGGCCGGCGGCACGTCGGTGGGCCTCGGCATCGAGCTGCCCTTCGAACAGCGGCTCAACGACTGGGTCGACGTCGGGATCAACTTCCGGTACTTCTTCGCGCGCAAGACCATGTTCGTGAAGTACGCCCAGGCCTTCGTGATCATGCCCGGCGGGTTCGGCACGCTGGATGAGATGTTCGAGGCGTTGACGCTCGTGCAAACCCGCAAGGTCACCCGGTTCCCGGTCATCCTCTACGGCACCGACTACTGGGCCGGGCTCGTGGATTGGCTGCGGTCCGCGGTGTTGGCGGGCGGCAAGATCAACGAGCTCGACCTGGATCTTGTGCATGTCACCGACGACGTCGACGAGGTCGTCGCGCGGATCGTCGAGTCGATGCGGCAGACCAAGGACGGTCAGTGACCGCTGCTCGGCGAATGGTTGCCGCGTGAACGTCTGCGTGTACTGCGCGTCGTCGGAGACGATCCCCGCGTCCTACGTCGAGCTGGCCGCCGATGTGGGCGCGCGGCTCGCCCGCGACGGGCACGGGCTTGTTTCCGGCGGCGGGCGGGTGTCGATGATGGGCGCGGTGGCGCGCGCAGCCCGGGCCGGCGGGGCGCACACCGTCGGCGTCATCCCGCGCCACCTGATGGCCTACGAGGTGGCCGACGTCGAGGCGGACGAGCTGATCGTCGTCGAGACGATGCGGGAGCGGAAGCGGCTGATGGACGAGCGGTCGGACGCCTTCCTCGCGCTGCCCGGCGGCCTCGGCACGATGGAGGAGCTGTTCGAGATCTGGACGGCCCGCACGCTCGGGATGCACGCGAAGCCGGTTGTCGTGCTCGATCCCGATGGCTTCTACACGCCGCTGTGGGACTACCTGACGGCGCTGGGCGGGCGTGGCTTCGTCCGGGCGCCTGCGCTGGACTCGTTGCGCCGCACGACGACGGTGGACGACGCGTTCGCGGCGCTCGTCTTGTGACGGCGTCAGCTGCCGCGCGGCAGGCCGGCGCCGTGTTGCTGGAAGCGCAGCAGCTGCTCGTTCTCGTAGGCGACCCGCTCGGCAGTGCGGTCGAGGTCGCGAAACATCTGCTTGAGCACCCGAAGCCCGGCCGGCGACTGAGCGGCGAGCTCTGCGGCGAGTTCGAGGGCGACCCGCTCGGCGTCGTCGGCGGCGGCCGTGCGGTGCAGCAGCCCGAGCGCTGCGGCCTCCGCCTGGCCGACCACTCGGCCGGTGTAGACGAGCTCTTTCGCCCGCGACACGCCGATCAGCGGCGCGAGCCGGGCCGGCCCGACCGGCACGCCGAGCCGGGCGCCGGCCCAGGCCAGCGTGAGGTTGTCGCCGCCGACCCGCAGATCGGCGCCGGCCACGATCTCCGCCCCGGCGCCGACGCAGTTGCCGACGCACACCGCGATCACCGGCACCGGGAACGCGTCGATCGCGGCGTACATCCGGGTGAACGCCGCCATCCGCGCGACGCCTCCTGCGTAGTCGAGCATCTCGCCGACGTCCGCGCCCGCGCAGAACGCGCGAGTGCTCGTGGTCGACAGCACGAGCGCGTGCAGCGCGTCGTCCGCGGCCAGCTCGTCGAGGGTGTCGTTCAGCGTGCCGAGTGTTGCCGTGTCCAGCGCGTTTCGCTTGGCCGGGCGGTCCAGGCGGATCACCGCGATCCCGTCGTCGAGACGCTCGGACTGCACCCCTGAGCTGCTCACGGCGAGCAGTCCACCACAGGCCGGCCGGCCTACGCTGTGGCCGTGGCGACAACGATGACTGCCGACGAGCGTGGAGCCTTCCTGCTCGGCGGGACGCGCACCGGGATCCTGTCGACGGTGCGCGCGGACGGCCGGCCGCACGCCGTCCCGGTGTGGTTCGTCCTGGACGGCGACGACGTGTTGTTCATGACCGGCGGGGACACGGTCAAGGGCCGCAACCTGCGCAGGACCGGCCAAGCCGTGCTCACCGTGGACGACGGCCGTCCGCCCTACGCGTTCGTGACCGTCACCGGGCGGGTCGAGCTCAGCGATGACGTCGCGGCCATGCTGCCCTGGTCGATCGCGATGGGGGAGCGGTACATGGGCGCGGACAAGGCGGAGGAGTTCGGCCGCCGCAACGCGGTGCCGGGCGAGCTGCTGGTGCGCATCGTGCCCGACCGGATCGTGGCCATGGCGGCCGTCGCCGACTGAGCCCGGCGAGCTGACCAGCCCGTAGCTGCTCAGCCGCCGCGACGGGCGCACGTGGCACGATCACCGCGTGGTGCAACTCGTGCTCTGCGGCCTGCTGGCGCTGGTGCTCGCCGGCGCGCTGTTCGCGATCGCGACGCGCTTCCTGCCCGCCGGCGAGCAGATCGCGCCTGTGCTTCGCGACGAGCCGCCGTGGGATCTGCCGGAGAGCAGACGGCTCGCGGCCGAGGACGTCGAGGAGGTGCGGCTGCCGGTGGCCCTGCGCGGGTACCGGTTCGCCGAGGCCGACCTGCTGCTCGACCGGCTCGCCGACGAGCTGCGCGTGCGGGACGAGGAGATCGCCCGGCTCCGTGCCCAGCGCGCCGCCGGCGACGGGTTCCGCCCGCCAGTGTCGCCGAGCGCGCCGTATGCCGGGTCGTACTACCGCCCGCGGCCGTCCACGGGACAGCGGCCGGTGTCCTACGCTGCGCCCGAGATCGAGCCGGATGACCGTCGCTGACCGGTCGAGGTGCGGATGGGCGACGTCCGCGCCCGAATACGTCGCCTACCACGACGACGAGTGGGGCCGGGCGCTGCACGGCGAACAGGCGCTGTTCGAGCGGATGTCGCTCGAGGCGTTCCAGTCCGGGCTCTCCTGGCTGATCATCCTGCGCAAGCGGCCGGCGTTTCGAGCGGCGTTCGCCGGCTTCGACGTGGCGTCGGTGGCCCGGTTCGCGGACGCTGATGTCCAACGATTGCTGGCCGACTCCGGGATCGTCCGCAACCGGGCCAAGATCGAGGCGACGATCGCCAACGCCCGTGTCGTCGGCGAGTCAGTTCCCGAGGGCCTGGACGACCTGCTGTGGTCGTTCGCGCCCGCCGAGCACGCGCGGCCGCAGACGATCGCCGACGTCCGCGCCGTCAGCCCCGAGTCGACAGCGCTGGCCAAGGAGCTGAAGCGGCGCGGCTTCCGGTTTGTCGGCCCGACGACGGCCTACGCGCTCATGCAGGCGACCGGCATGGTCGACGACCACGTCGCCACCTGCTGGCGCGCCGTGTGACAGTGGTCATTTGCGGCCTCAGTGGTCAGCTATAAGCGACCACTGACGGCGTAAATGACCACTGTCAGTGGACCGGGGCTTCAGCGGCCGACGTAGACGGGCTTCTGCTTCGCGACGAACGCGGCGGTGGCCGCCGCGTGATCCTCGGTGCGCCCCATCGCGGCCTGCAACTCCGCCTCGACGCCGAGCGACGCCTCGAGGTCCGACGACGCCGCGAACGCCAGCGACTGCTTGATCGCCGCATACGCCGTCGTCGGACCGGCCGCGAGTCTCGTCGCCAGCTCCTGCGCGGCCGGCAACACCCGGTCGGGCTCGACCACCGCGTTCACCAGGCCCATCTCCAGCGCGGCGTCGGCTGTGATCGGCTCCGCGAGCAGGCTCAGCGCCGTCGCCCGGGCCCCGCCGACCAACCTCGGCAGCGTCCACGAGACCCCGCTGTCCAGCGTCAGGCCCACATTCGCGAAAGCGATCAGGAAGCCTGCCGACTTCGCCGCGATCCGGAAGTCGCAGGCGAAGCTGAGCCCGGCGCCCGCGCCGGCGGCCATGCCGTTGACGGCGGCGATCACCGGCTTCGGCATGTGCGCGAGCTTCAGGACGAGCGGGTTGAGGTGCTCGGTCACCGTCGACAGCGGCGTCGGATCGCTCCCCTCGAGCGTCGCCAGGTGCTCGCGCAGGTCCTGCCCGACGCAGAAGCCGCGGCCGGTGCCGGCGAGCACCACCGCGCGCACGGCCGGGTCCGCGGATACGTCGTGCACCGCCGCCAGCAAGGCCTCTTTGAGCGCGACGGACAGCGAGTTCATCGACGCGGGCCGGTTCATGACCAGCGTCGCGACGCCGTCTGCCCGCTCGACCAGCAACTCGTCCGTCATGCCCGCGCCTTCCGCCGAACGTCTGCGACCGTCGTCGCCGAACGCTACCGGCAGGGCGCGCGTCGGGCCCTGACTTGGGGTATGCGCCCGGCATGCGGGAGAATGACCTTGCCCGGTGTCGGCGATCACGCTCGCACCGGGCTGGCTTGTCGTACAGCGTTTGTCAACACGTGAGCGGCGCTCACCTAGGAGGTAAGCATGGCGGCCATGAAGCCGCGGACGGGCGACGGCCCGCTCGAGGTCACGAAGGAGGGCCGCGGCATCGTGATGCGCGTGCCCCTCGAGGGCGGCGGCCGGCTCGTCGTCGAGCTGAACGCAGACGAGGCAAACGCTCTCGGCGACGCGTTGAAGTCCGTCGTCGCCTAGGACCTCTCTCGGCCCCGGACACCGATCACCGTCGGGTCCGGGGCCGAGTGCTGTCCGCACCCCGGCCCGGAACGACGAAGGAGGCGGTGAGGCGTGGTTGACGTCCGGCTGGCCGGACCAGCAAAGAGAACCCCGACCGGCGAGCGCCCGGACGAGTCGGATCTCCCGCACGATCTGACTCAACTCCGACGGCGAGCCGGCACGCTGGCCCGCGGACTGCCGGCCGGGCGCGCCGAGGTCGACGGGGACGGCCTGGCGGCCGAACGCCTCGCCGCCTTCGCCGAAGGGCTCGTCCTCGGCTGTTATCGCTTCGACCGCGCCAGCCGCCCGCGCGGCGGCGCCGACGAGATCGACGTCACCGGGCCGCCCGACGATTCGGCCAACCGGCGCGCCGTCGCAGCCGGTGTCGCGGCCGCCCAGGCGACCGTCTGGGCGCGCGAACTCGCCAACGTCCGATCAGGGGAGAAGAACCCCGCCTGGTTGGCCGCCGAGGCCCAACGAACGCTCACGCCGCTCGGCGTCGACGTGCAGACGCGCGACGTCGACTGGTTGCGCGCGCACGGCTTCGGCGGCGTGCTTGCGGTCGGCGGCGGCTCAGCCTCGCCGCCGCGGCTGATCGAGGCGAGCTGGCGGCCGCGGCGCGCGCAACGCGGCGTGCACGTCGTGCTCGTCGGCAAGGGCATCACGTTCGACACCGGCGGCCTGAACCGCAAGACCGGCACCGGCATGAACACGATGCACACCGACATGGCCGGCGGCGCCGCGGTGCTCGGCGCGCTGCGGCTCGTCGCCGAGCACCGGCTGCCCGTGCGGGTGACGGCACTGGTGCCGGCGGCCGAGAACGCGCTGTCCGGCTCCTCCTACCGGCCCGGCGACGTCGTCCGGCACGTCGGCGGCCGCACCAGCGAGATCGCGAACACCGACGCAGAGGGTCGGATCGTGCTCGCCGACGCGCTCGCCTATGCGGCAGCCCGGTTGCGGCCCACGCACCTGATCGACATCGCGACGCTGACCGGCGCCATGAAGACCGCGCTCGGCCTGCGGATCGCCGGGCTCTTCGCGACCTCGGACGAGCTGGCCCGCGCGCTGCTCGCCGCGGCCGAGGAGGCCGACGAGCCGCTGTGGCGGATGCCGATGCCGGCGGAGTACGCGGGCCTGCTCGACTCATCGGTCGCGGACGCCAACAACGCGCCGGGCAGTCCCGGCGCGATCACCGCGGCGCTGTTCCTGCGGCCGTTCGCCGGCGACGTCGCGTGGGCGCATCTCGACATTGCCGGGCCGGCCCGGGCGGCCAAGGACGACGGCGCCGTCTCGCGCGGCGCCACCGGATTCGGCGTCCGCCTGCTGCACCGGTTCGTTCAGTCGCTGGGATGAAGACGGTGCGGACGGTGCCGTGAGCGAGCTCGTCCTGCCGTTCGTCGTGCGCATCGAGCGCGCCGCCCCGCCGGCACGCACCGACGCGCTCGAGGCGGCCGCGCGGGCCGTGCTGCTGCTGCTGTCCGCGGACCGGCCGGATTGGGCGCCGGCGACTCGCGAATGGGACGGCCAGCGCATCCGCAAGGTGGTGCGTCGGGCCCGTGGCGCCGACTGGCGACGGGCACTGTCCGTCGACGGCCTCGATGTCGCGCACGGCGACGCGCGACTGCGGGTCTACCCGCCGGTGCCGATCGACGCCTGGCCGCCTGAACTCGCCCGGCTGCAGGTCGGCGGCACCAACCTCGTCGACCCGGCGCCGCCACCGGCCGTCGCGCCCGGCGTGCCGCTGGTGCTGCTCTCGCCGCATGTGCAGATGACGGCCGGCAAGGCGATGGCGCAGGCCGCGCATGCAGCGCAACTTGGCTGGCGGTCGTTGCCGAGCGCGGCGCGCGAGCGCTGGCAGGCGGCCGCCTTCGGCTTGGCGGTGCGCGACGCGTCCGCCGACCAGTGGGCGGCCGCGGTCCGCGCCGGCGCGCCGGTGGTCGAGGACGGCGGCTTCACCGAGGTCGCGCCCGGCACCGCCACCGCTCTCTTCGTGCGGCCCTGAACCGGACGTGCCTATGAGACGGCGCGCGACACGCCCGGGATGCGGTTCAGCTGGGCGCGATGTCGGGCGTGTCAGCTTCCCGCCGCCACCCAATGACGGCCGCGGCCAACTAATTGTTGATGGCCGCGGCCGTGGCGGCGAAGGTGGTGGCCACTATTGCAGCGGTCTGGCCGGCCTGCACCGCGCGCCGCACCGACGCCGCGGCCCAGTTGCCCTCGCTGATCTTCGTCGCGATGGCTTTGGCCTGCTTCTTGTCGTGCACCGGGATGATCTTCGGGAGCTGGCCGGACGCGTGCAGGAGGGCGATCAGGGGTCCGGTCTTCTCCTCCGGACCGGCCTGTCCCTCGAGCACCGCGGCGAGCCGGGCTCGTAGGTCGTCCTCGTAGGTCGTGGACACCGCCGGGTGCCGGGTCGAACGGAACAGGCCGAGCGTCTTGTGTTCCTGCTCCGCAAGGATGCCTGCCTCGACCAGGTCGGCCGTGACCCGCTCGCGCAAGCCCTTCCCCAGCGAACGCAGCGCGCGATCGGGCTTCTTACCGACGTACTCGCCGACAATGCGGGCCGCCTCTTCGAGCAGACCGGCCAGGACGGGAACGCCAGGACGCAGCACCAGTCGGCCCTCCTTGATATCGCCCGGCTCGCTCTTCGCGGCGACGCCGACGACTCCCGCGGCGGCGAGCTCGACGAGCAGCGCGCCACCGAGCAGTTCGGTGAGCGCGGCAACCGGCCGCTGGCGGCCGGACTCATCGTCGAGCAGGAGCAGCATCAGATCGTGAACGAGCAGCATCGTCACGGTGTACCCGGCGAGTGGGCAGAATCCCGGCCCATGGACTCGTGGAGTCAGCCGCCTCTGCGCGACTTGTCCTCGCTTCGTCGGCGCAGGGGCCGCCCAAGCGAGGACAACTTGACTTGCGCCGCGGCGCGGCGGGTCACGGATCAGCGCAGCAAGGATTCGTAGAGCTCGACGGTGCGGTGCGCGATCGCGTCCCAGCCGAACTCGTGCGTGGCGCGCTCGCGGCCGGCGCGGCCCATCGTCGCCGCGCGCGCCGGGTCGGCGCACAGCTCGTTGACCGCGGTCGCGAGTCCGGCTTCGTACTCCTCGGCAGATACCGCGTAGTACGGCACGAGCAGGCCGGTGAGCCCGTCGGCGACGACCTCGGGGATGCCCCCGACGGCGCTGGCGACCACCGCCGTCTCGCAGGCCATCGCCTCGAGGTTGACGATGCCGAGCGGCTCGTACACCGAGGGGCACACGAACACGGTGGCGTGGGTGAGCAGCTGCGCGAGGTCCTCGCGGGGCAGCATGTCGCGCAGCCAGACCACGCCTGAGCGCAGCCCGGACAGCCGCTCCACCGCCGCCTGGGTCTGCGCCGCGATCTCCGCGGTGTCCGGCGCGCCCGCGCACAGCACGAGCTGCACGTCGGGGTCGAACAGCTCCGCGGCGCGCAGCAAGTGGGCGAGCCCCTTCTGCCGGGTGATCCGGCCGACGAAGACCGCCGACGGCCGGTCCGGGTCGACGCCGTGCCGGGCCAGCGCGTCGCCGTCGCGCGCGGGCGCGTACAGCGTGGTGTCGATGCCGTTGTGAATCACGTGCACCCGCGCCGGGTCGACGAAGGGATACGCGCCCAGCACGTCGGCCCGCATGCCGTAGGACACCGCCACGATCGCGTCGGCGGTCTCGTAGGCCTGCCGCTCCGCCCACGACGACACCTGGTACCCGCCGCCGAGCTGCTCGGCCTTCCACGGCCGCTGCGGCTCCAGGGAATGGGCCGTCAACACGTGCTTCGACCCGTGCAGCTGGCTGCCGAGCACGCCGGCCAGGTTGGCGTACCAGGTGTGCGAGTGCAGCACGTCCGCCCCGGCGAGCGCCGCGGCGATCTCGAGATCCACCCCCAGGGTGCGCAGCGCCGCGTTCGCCTCGGCGAGCCTCGCCGGCACGCTGTAGGCGTGCACGCCGGCCTCCGCCCGGGCCGCGCCGAAGCAGTGCACCTCGACGTCGATCAGCTTGCGCAGCTCGCGGACCAGAAATTCGACGTGCACGCCGGCGCCGCCGTACACCTCGGGTGGGTACTCCCTGGTCAGGACTGCGACCCGCATGCGTCGAACGTAGTGCGTGTCGCGGTCGTCACATCCACGATCTAGGGTGGGAAGCATGGCCAGGGAGCCGCGCGTGCTCGCAATGGTCCTCGCCGGCGGCGAGGGAAAGCGGCTGTGGCCGCTGACGGCCGACCGGGCCAAGCCCGCGGTGCCCTTCGGCGGCGCCTACCGGCTGATTGACTTCGTGCTGTCGAACCTGGTCAACGCCGGCTACCTGCGCATCTGCGTCCTGACGCAGTACAAGTCGCACTCGCTCGACCGGCACATCACCCAGACCTGGCGGTTGTCCTCGATGTTGGGCAACTTCGTCACGCCGGTGCCCGCGCAGCAGCGGCTCGGCCCGCGCTGGTACACCGGCAGCGCCGACGCGATCCTGCAGTCGGCCAACCTGATCT
This sequence comes from uncultured Jatrophihabitans sp., assembly GCF_964251945.1. Taxonomy (GTDB): domain Bacteria; phylum Actinomycetota; class Actinomycetes; order Mycobacteriales; family Jatrophihabitantaceae; genus Jatrophihabitans. The sequence continues at coordinate 377,338 of NZ_CAXULP010000002.1, read as the reverse complement.
ACGACGACAAGCCCGAGTACATCATCGTTTTCGGCGCCGATCACGTGTACCGGATGGACCCCCGGCAGATGGTCACCCAACACATCGAGTCGGGCGCCGGCGCGACCGTCGCGGGCATCCGGGTGCCGCGCGCCGAAGCGTCGGCATTCGGCGTCATCGACGCAGATCCAGATCACCGGATCATCGACTTCCTGGAGAAGCCGGCCGAGCCGCCCGGACTGCCGGACAGCCCGGACGAGAGCTACGCGTCAATGGGCAATTACGTGTTCACCACCGAGGCGCTGCTCGAGGCGTTGAAAGAGGACGCCGACGACGAGCAGTCCGTGCACGACATGGGCACCAACATCATGCCGATGATGGTGAAGCGCGGCTCGGCCTACGTGTACGACTTCGCCGACAACGACGTGCCCGGCGCCGAGGACCGCGACCGCGGCTACTGGCGAGACGTCGGGACGCTCGACGCCTACTACGACGCGCACATGGATCTCGTCGCCGTGCACCCGATCTTCAACCTCTACAACCAGCAGTGGCCGATCTACACCGCTCACCCGCAGCTGCCGCCGGCGAAGTTCGTCGAGGGCGGCCTCGCACAGGAGTCGATGGTCGGGGCGGGCACCATCGTCGCCGGCGCGACGGTGCGGCACAGCGTGCTCGCCCCCGACGTGCGGCTTGGCGCCGGCGCATACGTCGAGGGCTCGGTGTTGATGCCGGGCGTCCGGGTCGGCCGCGGGGCGGTGGTGCGCCGGGCGATCCTCGACAAGGACGTGGTGGTGCCCGAGGGCGCGCACATCGGCCTTGACGCCGACCTGGACCGGCAGCGCTACCACGTGTCTGACGGCGGGGTCGTCGTGCTCGGCAAGAGCCAGGTCGCGCTGCCGTAGCCGTGTCGGTGGGATAGGACGTGTCGGTCGGCTGGGACGACGACGAGGTGGTCGCCGGCTGGCCCGGGTTGCCGCCGCTGTCCGGCGACGTCGTCGCGGACGCCTGCGTGGTCGGGTTGGGCGCCTCGGGCCTGGCGGCGGTCGAGGCGCTCGCCGACCGGGGGGTCGCGGTGGTCGGCGTCGACGCCGGACGGGTCGCCGCCGGCGCCGCCGGGCGCAACGGCGGTTTTCTGATCGCCGGCCCGGCGCTGTTCCTGCACGACGCGATCGCCGCTTGGGGCGCCGAGCCGGCGTTGCAGCTGTACCGGGCGACGCTCGCGGAGCTGCGCGGGCTGGCCGACGTGCTCGGCCCAGCAGTGATGCGCCAGGTCGGTTCCATCCGGCTGGCCGGGCTGCCGGGCGCGCCGACCTCGGACGCCGAGGCCGCGCAGCGCGTCGCCGAGCTGGCGGACTGCGCCGCGCTGGCTGACGCGTTGCGCGAGCACGACATCGCCGTCGAGTCCTACGCCGGACCGCTGGGCGAAGGTCTGTTCCTGCCCGACGACGCGGCGGTCAATCCCGCGGTGCGGGCCGTCGAGCTGGCGCGGCGGCTGGCCGGGCGCGCGCGGCTGCACGAGCAGACCCGCGTCCTCGACGTGCGCGCCGGGCTGGTGCGCACCGACCGCGGGGTGCTGCGGGCGAATGCCGTGATCGTCGCCGTGGACGGCCGGCTCGACGTGCTGCTGCCGCAACTGCGCGGACGGGTTCGCACGGCGCGGTTGCAGATGCTGTCGACCGCTCCCCTCGCCGAAGCGCGGTTGCCCTGCCCGGTCTACAGCCGCCACGGCTACGACTACGCGCAGCAGCGGCCGGACGGCCGGCTGTTCGTCGGCGGCGGCCGCGATCTGTTCGCGGCGGACGAGTGGAGCGCGGACGCCGAGCCGACCGGCCAGGTGCAGCGCTGGATCGAGGCGGTCGCCGCGCGAATGGCGGGAGAGGCAACCGGCGCGCTGCCGGCCGTCGAGCATCGTTGGGCCGCGTCGGTCGGGTTCACGCTGGATGCCCGCCCGCTGTGCACGATGGTCGACGACGGCGTCGTGGCGGTCGGCGGCTACAACGGCACCGGCAATCTCGTCGGGCCGGTCGCCGCGCGCGCCGCCGTGGCCTTGGCCCTGGACGGCGCCGCGCCGCCGGCCTGGGCCACGTCCTGACAATCCAACGCACGTTGTCCTCGCCCGCTCGGCCTCGGGCACGACGAAGCGGGGACAAGTTGTCGAGAGCGGGTGGCGCGAGGGCAACACTGGCTCGCCGATAGGATTACTAGTCTTGTCGACCACCATCCGCGCGTCGTTCGAAAGTGAGCCTGCCATGCCTCGTCGTCCTCAGGTGGTGTTCGCCGCCGCCCTGCTCGCCGGCGTGGCCACGCTCGGTCTCGCCGCGTGCGCGTCCTCGAGCGACGGCGGCTCGCCCGGCTCGTCGACCTCGTCGACCTCGTCCAGCCCGTCGGCCCCGGCCGGCGCCGGTTCGTCTCCCGCCGTGTCGACGACGAGCACGGCCGCCGCCGCGTGCACGCCCGCCACCTTGAAGACGCACACGTCCGGGGTGCTCACCGTCGCCACCGACTCGCCGGCCTACGAGCCGTGGTTCGTCAACGACAAGCCGAGCAACGGAAAGGGCTACGAGTCCGCGGTCGCGTTCGCGGTCGCCAAGCAGCTCGGCTACCCGGCCGACAAGGTGAAGTGGGTCGTGGCGGCCTTCAACAGCGTCATCGCGCCAACCCCGAAGAACTTCGACTTCGACATCAACGAGGTGTCGATCACCCCGCAGCGGGCGAAGGCCGTCGACTTCTCCGCCGGCTACTACGACGTCGCGCAGTCCGTCGTCACCCTCAAGTCGAACAAGTACGCGAAGGCCACGACCATCGCCCAGCTCAAGGGCGCCCGGCTCGGCGCCCAGAAGGGCACGACGAGCCTGGACGCCATCACCGGCGAGATCAAGCCCGGCACCTCGCCGCGCGAGTACCCGACCAACGACCTCGCCGTGCAGGCGCTGAAGAACGGCTCGATCGACGGTCTCGTCGTCGACCTGCCTACCGGCCTCTATGTGACGGCGGCGCAGGTGGAGAAGTCGACGATCGTCGGGCAGCTGCCGAGCACCGGCACGCCGGAGCAGTTCGGCCTGGTGCTCGACCACGGCAGCTCGCTGACCTCGTGCGTCAGCAAGGCCGTCGACGCGCTGCGCGCCGACGGCACGCTGGAGCAGCTGCGCACGAAGTGGCTGACGAACACCGCCGGCGCCCCTGAGCTGAAGTAGCCGGTGCCGGACTGGCAGCCGTCGAAGCTGCAACAGCAGCGCGACGCCTACCGGCGCCCGCACCCGCCGGTCCTGGCTGATCGCCCTGGTCGCGTCGGCGGTGGTGATCGCGGCGGTGGTGGTCGTCGTCGGCCGCAGCTCGGGCTGGACGCGCACGCAGCAGTCGTTCTTCGCGCTGTCCCAAGGCTGGCGCGACCTGCCGGCGTTGCTGCGCGGCCTGTGGGTGAACGTGCAGATCATGCTGATCAGCGAGGTCTTCGTGCTCGTCCTGGCGGCATTCATCGCGATCTTGCGCACGCTGCCCGGCCCTGCGTTCTTCCCGCTGCGCTTCCTCTCGGCGTTCTACGTCGACCTGTTCCGCGGGCTGCCGCTGCTGCTCGTGCTGCTGCTCGTCGGCTTCGGCATCCCGTCGCTACGCCTCAGCGGCGCGCCGAGCAGCCCCTTCGTGCTCTGCATCATCGCCCTGGTGCTCACCTACACCGCCTATGTCGCCGAGGTGTTCCGCGCCGGCATTGAGTCGGTTCATCCGAGTCAGCGGGCCAGCGCCCGGGCGCTGGGCCTCAGCTACGCCCAGACCATGCGGCATGTTGTGTTCCCGCAGGCGGTGCGGCGGGTGCTGCCGCCGTTGTTGAACGACTTCGTCAGCCTGCAAAAGGACACCGCGCTGGTGTCGACCCTCGGGGTGATCGAGGTCGTGTTGACCGCCGAGAACCAGCAGTCGCAGGACTTCAAATTCGTGCACCTAGTGTTCGCCGGGTTGATCTTCCTTGCGCTGACCGTGCCCCTGACCCGCTTCACCGACTGGATTGCCCGCCGGCATGGCTGGATCAACGCGGGCGTGATCCTGTGACGGACGTGCTCCGGTGACCGACGTGCTCGCCGTGCGCGGGCTGCGCAAGGCGTTCGGCCCGGCCGTCGTCCTCGACGACCTGAACCTGACCGCGCAGGAGCACACCTGCACCGCGCTGATCGGCGCGTCGGGCTCCGGCAAGTCCACGCTGCTGCGCTGCATCGATCTGCTCGAAGTCGTCGACGACGGCGTGATCGAGCTCGACGGCGAGGACATCGCCGACCCGCGGGTGGACGCCGACCGGGTGCGCACCCGCATCGGCATCGTCTTCCAGGCCTACAACCTGTTCCCCCATCTGCGGGTGCTCGACAACATCACCCTCGCGCCACGACGGGTGCACAAGATCGGCCGCGAGCAGGCCGAGGCCGAGGCGCTCGAGCTGCTCGACCGCGTCGGCCTTCGGAACCGCGCGTCCGCCCGTCCGGACGAGCTGTCCGGCGGTCAGCAGCAGCGGGTCGCGATCGCCCGGGCGCTGGCGAACAAGCCGCGGCTGATGCTGTTCGACGAGGTGACCAGCGCGCTGGACCCCGAGCTGGTCGGCGAGGTGCTCGCCCTGATCCGCGACCTGCGCGCAGACGGCATGACGATGCTGCTGGCCACGCACGAGATGGGCTTCGCGCGCGACGTCGCCGATCGCGTCTGCTTCCTCGACAGCGGCCGGGTGCTGGAGGAAGGCCCGCCGGAGCAAGTGCTGCGCGATCCGGTCGAGCCGCGAACCAGGCAGTTCCTGCGTCGGATCATCGACGCCGGCCGCCTCTGACCCAACCGAGCCGCGCCGCCTCGTCCAGCCGAGTTGTCCTCGCCAAGTCGGCGCCGAGCCCGACGACGCGCGGACAACTCGTCGGCAGCGCGGAGCGGTGCGGAACAATGACGGCGTGACCACCGTCGAGCCGCGTGAGCTGGCCGCGGCGCTCGGCTCGGCCGGCGTCGAGGCCGACGCCGGCACCCGGCGCCGCGCGGAGTACTCGTCCGACGCGTCCAACTACCGCCTCGTCCCGACTGCCGTCGCGTTCCCCCGGCACGTCGAGGAGGTCGAGGCCGCGCTCGCGATCGCGCGCCGCTTCGAGGTCCCGCTGACCGCGCGGGGGGCGGGCACCTCGATCGCCGGCAACGCCGTCGGTTCCGGGCTGGTGCTCGACTTCTCGCGGCACCTGAACCGGGTGCTCGAGATCGACGTGCCGTCGCGCACCGCCGTCGCCGAGCCGGGCGCGATCCTCGATTCGATCACGCTGGCGGCGGCGCCGCACGGGCTGCGCTACGGGCCCGACCCGTCCACCCACGCGCGCGCCACCATCGGCGGCTCGCTCGGCAACAACGCGTGTGGCGCCCGCGCGCTGAAGTACGGGCGGACCGCCGACAACGTCGTCTCCCTCGACGTGCTCACCGCGGACGGCACGCGGCTCACCGCCGGCCCGCGCGACCGGTCCGCGGCGCTGGCGTCCGCGGCGCTGGCGTCCGCGGGCTCGGAATCGCAGCTGCTGCGCGACCTCGACGCGCTGGTGCAGCGGCGGCTCGCCACGATCCGAACCGAGTTCGGCCGCTTCCGCCGGCAGGTGTCCGGCTACAGCCTCGAGCACCTGCTGCCGGAGAACGGCGCCGACCTCGCGAAGTTCCTCGTCGGCAGCGAGGGCACGCTCGCCGTTCTGCTCCGCGCGCGGGTGCGGCTCGTCGAGTCGCCGCCGGCCGTCGCGCTCGCCGTGCTCGGCTACCCGGACATGCCCAGCGCGGCCGACGCCGTCCCCGCGCTGCTGCAGCACGATCTCGTCGCGCTCGAGGGCATGGACGCCCGGCTCGTCGACGTCGTGCGCAGCCGGCGCGGGCCGGCCGCCGTGCCGCCGCTGCCCCGCGGCGGCGGCTGGTTGTTCGTCGAGATCGCCGGCGGCACCGAGGCCGAAGCGGTCTCCGCGGCGGAGAAGCTCGTCGCCGACGCGAGCTGCCTCGACTCGACCGTCGTCGTCGGCCCGGTCGCCCGCGCGTTGTGGCGCATCCGCGAGGACGGGGCGGGGCTCGGCGGCCGCACACCCGGCGGCGACCCGGCCTGGCCCGGCTGGGAGGACGCCGCCGTCCCGCCCGCGCAGCTCGGCGGCTACCTGCGCGAGTTCGAGGCGCTGCTGCGCGAGCACCGCGTCGACGGCCTGTCCTACGGCCACTTCGGCGACGGGTGCGTGCACGCGCGGATCGACTTCCCGCTGACCGACGCCCCGGCCCGCTTCCGGAGGTTCCTGCTGGACGCCGCCGCCCTGGCCGGCCGGCACGGCGGCTCGATGTCCGGCGAGCACGGCGACGGCCGCGCGCGCGGCGAGCTGTTGCGGTTCATGTATTCCGCCGCCGCGCTCGACACATTCGTCGAGATCAAGCGCGTGTTCGACCCGGGAAACCTGCTGAACCCAGGCGTGATCGCCGAACCCGCGTCGCTCGACGCCGACCTGCGGGTGCCGTTCGCCAAGCCGCTGCGCAAGCATCTGGGCTTCGCGTATCCGCTCGACGGCGGCGACCTCTCCACCGCGGTGCACCGCTGCGTCGGCATCGGCAAATGCCGCGCGGACACCACCGTCGGCGGCGGCGTGATGTGCCCGTCCTACCTCGCGACGCGGGATGAGAAGGACTCCACCCGCGGCCGGGCGCGGGTGCTGCAGGAGCTCGCGAACGGCTCGCTGGTGAAGGGCTACCGCGCGCCGGAGCTTGCCGAGGCGCTCGACTTGTGCCTGTCCTGCAAGGGCTGCTCGTCGGACTGCCCCGCCGGTGTCGACATGGCCACCTACAAGGCCGAGGTGCTGCACCAGCGCTACCGCCGACGGCTCCGGCCGCCGGCCCACTACTCCCTCGGCTGGCTGCCGCGCTGGTCGAAACTCGCCGCCCGCGCGCCGCGTCTGGTCAACCTCGCGTTGCGCAGCCGCGCGCTGGCGCCGCTGATCAAGAGCGCCGGCGGCATCGACGCCCGCCGGCCGCTGCCCCAGTACGCGCCGCAGACGTTCCGTCGCTGGTTCGCCGAGCGGTCGGCGCCGGCCGCCGGCGACCCGGTGGTGCTGTTCGTGGACACGTTCACCGACCACTTCACCCCGGAGGTGGGCAGGGCGGCGGTGACGGTGCTCGAAGCCGCGGGCTACGCGGTGCGGATCACCGACGAGCCGGTCTGCTGCGGGCTGACCTGGATCTCCACCGGCCAGCTCGACGGCGCCCGCAAGCAACTGCGCCACACCCTCGGCGAATTGACGGCCGCGACGACCGCTGCCGCGACCGCCGCGGGGGACTCGGCGAGGGACGCGCCGATCGTCGGCCTCGAGCCGTCGTGCACCGCGGTGCTGCGCCAGGACGCGCTCGAGCTGCTGCCCGACGACCCGCGCGCCCACGCCGTCGCCCGCTCGACCCGCACGCTCGCCGAGCTGCTCACCGGCCGCGCGGGCTGGACGCCGCCACGTCTGGACGACGTCCGGGCCGTCGCGCAGCCGCACTGCCACCACCACTCGGTGCTCGGCTGGGAGACCGACGCGGCGTTGCTCGCCGACGCCGGCGCGCACGTGACGGCGGTCGGCGGCTGCTGCGGGCTGGCCGGCAACTTCGGCGTCGAGAAGGGCCACTTCGAGGTGTCGCAGGCGGTCGCCGAGACCGCGCTGCTGCCCGCCTTGCGCGCCGCGCCGCCGGACGCCGTCGTGCTCGCCGACGGCTTCTCCTGCCGCACCCAGATCGAGCAGTTAGGTCAGGCGCACAGCGTCCATCTGGCCCAACTGCTCGCCGACCACTTGGCCCCGCTGCGGCCCGACACGCCGGCAGCGGAGCCGCCGGGGAGCCAAGGATGAGCGCGGGGTTTGTGCCGCCGCCGTACCCGTACGAGCGGCTCGAGGAGATAATCGCGATCGCGAACCGGCACGAGGGCGGCGCCGTCGACCTGTCCATCGGCACGCCGTGCGACCCGACGCCCCCCGCGGTCCGGGCCGCGTTGTGCGCCGACGAGTCGAGTCGCGGGTACCCGCCCTCGATCGGCACGACGGCCTTCCGCGCGGCCGCCGCCGGGTGGCTCGCCCGCCGGCTCGGCGCGAGCGTCGATCCAGGTCGCGAGATCGCCGCATGCGTGGGCACCAAGGAGTTCGTCGCGTCGCTGCCGCAGTACCTGCGGCTGCGCGACCCGTCGCGCGACACCGTGCTCTACCCGGCGATCAGCTACCCGACCTACGCGATGGGCGCGACGCTCGCCGCCAGCCGCGCGGTGCCCTATTTCAGCGTCGCCGACATCAGCGCGGACGACGCGCGCCGCGCGCTCTGCCTGTGGGTGAACTCGCCGGCCAACCCGACCGGCCGGATCGAGGACCTCGAGCACGCCGCTGACTGGGGACGCGAGCGCGGCGTGCCGGTCATCTCCGACGAGTGCTACGCCGAGTTCACCTGGAGCGGCGCGCCGGACACCATCCTGCGCACTGGCACGCACGGAGTGCTGGCGCTGCACTCGCTGTCCAAGCGGGACAACTTCGCCGGCGCGCGGATCGGCTTCTACGCCGGCGACGCCGAACTCGTCCACTACCTGCGCGAGGTGCGAAAACACGCGGGGCTGATGGCGGCGGGGCCGGTGCAGGCCGCCGCGATCGTCGCGCTCGGCGACGACGCGCACGTCGACGAGCAGCGCTCGCGCTACCTGCTGCGGGTGCAGCGGCTCAGCCGGCTGCTCGGCGAGCTGGGCTACCTCGCGCCCATGCCGGACGGCGCGTTCTACCTGTGGGTCGAGGCGCCCGGCGGCGACGCGTGGCAGGCGGCGCGCCGGCTCGCCGAGCAGATCGGGATCGTGGTGTCCCCGGGCGAGTTCTACGGCGCGCACAGCGCAGGATACTTTCGAGTCGCGGCCGTCCAACCCGACGACCGGATCGCGCTCGCGGAGGCTCGCGCCGGCGCGTAATGCGGCAGACACAGGAGCGCCCTAGCATGCCGTCGATGGCCGACCTGTTCGACGGTTACCCGCTCGGCGCCGCCTGGGACGAGATGATCGCGGTCGACGGCAGCGCCCGCGCCCCCTACCGGCTGCTGCACGAGTCGATGCAGCGCAGCGGCACCGGTGAGCTGCGCGCCGGCGTAGACGCCCTCGCCCGCGCCTACCTGAACCAGGGCGTGACCTTCGACATCGGCGGCGAGGAACGGCCGTTCCCGCTGGACATCGTCCCGCGCGTCATCGACGACGAGAGCTGGCACGAAATCGAGTCCGGCGTCCGGCAGCGGGTGCGCGCGCTCGAGGCGTTCCTCGCCGATGTGTACGGCGCCTGCCGCGTGGTGTCCGACGGCGTGGTGCCGCGCAGCGTGATCACGTCCTCGAAGCACTTCCACCGCGCCGCGCACGGCATCGAGCCGCCCAACGGGGTGCGGGTGCACGTCGCCGGCATCGACCTGATCCGCGACGAGCAGGGCCGGTTCCGGGTGCTCGAGGACAACGTGCGGGTGCCGTCCGGCGTCAGCTACGTGCTCGCCAACCGCACCGCGATGCGCCAGCAGTGGGCCGACGTGCTCGGCCGGCTGCGGCTGCGGCCGGTGTCGCACTACCCGCAGCGGCTGCTGGCCGCGTTGCGCGCCGCGGCGCCGCCCGGCAGCTCGGCCAGCGCCGACCCGAACGTCGTCGTGCTGACGCCGGGCGTCTACAACAGCGCCTACTTCGAGCACGCCTGGCTGGCCCGCGCCATGGGCGTCGAGTTGGTCGAGGGCCGCGACCTGGTGTGCTCCGGCGGCGTGGTGCGCATGCGCGACACGTTCGGCGAGCGGCGGGTCGACGTCATCTACCGCCGAGTCGACGACGAGTACCTCGACCCGGTCCAGTTCCGGTCCGACTCGATGCTCGGCTGTCCCGGTCTGCTGACCGCGGCGCGCGCCGGCAATGTCACGATCGCCAACGCCGTCGGCAACGGCGTGGCCGACGACAAGTTGATCTACACCTACCTGCCCGACCTCGTGCGGTACTACCTCGGCGAAGAGCCGGTGCTGCCGAACGTCGACACCTGGCGGCTGGAAGATGAAGGCGCGCTGGAAGAAGTCCTCGACCGGCTCGACGAGCTGGTCGTCAAACCCGTGGACGGCGCCGGCGGCAAGGGCCTGATGATCGGGCCGCAGGCCTCGAGCGTCGAGCTGGCGGCGATGCGCCAGCGGCTCGTCGCCGAGCCGCGCGGCTGGATCGCGCAGCCGGTGGTGCAGCTGTCGACGGTGCCGACGCTGATCGACGACGCGATCGCGCCGCGGCACGTCGACCTGCGGCCGTTCGCGGTCAATGACGGCGACGACGTGTGGGTGCTGCCCGGCGGCCTGACCCGCGTCGCGCTGCCGGCCGGCTCGCTGGTGGTCAACTCCAGCCAGGGCGGCGGGTCGAAGGACACCTGGGTGCTCGCCGGCGAGCGGAGCGCCGTGGCCGGCCGGCGTCCCGAGCGCGCGGCGCCCTCGGCGCACGGGCCGATGCCGGCCGTCGAGTCTGCCGCCGATGTCGAGGTGCGCCAACAGCAGCAACAGCAGCAGCAGGCTCGCTGATGTTGTCGCGGATCGCGGAGTCGCTCTACTGGATCGGGCGCTACGTGGAACGGTCCGAGGCGACGAGCCGGATGGTCGACGTGCACCTGACCCTGTTGCTCGACGACCCGTGGGCGGCCGAGGACGTCGTCTGCGCGTCGCTGCTTGCGGCGATGGGCCACGCGGAGGCCGAGACCGAGGCCGTGCGGCGGGACGAGGTCCTCGAGGCGCTCGTGTGGGATCCCACGACGCCGGCGTCGGTGCTGGGCTCGCTGAGCTCGGCACGCGACAACGCCCGCCGCTGCCGGGAAGTCGTGTCGTCCGAGCTGTGGGAGAGCGTCAACGTCACCTGGCACGAGGCGAACCGGCTCGACCACCGCGCGTACCCGCACGCGTTTCTGAAGTGGGTGCGCGAGCGCGCGGCGGCCTTCACGGGCACGGCGGACAGCACCCTCTCGCGCGACGAGGCGTTCCACTTCCTCGTCCTCGGCCGCAGCATCGAGCGGGCGGACATGACCGCGCGGCTGGCCGCGGCGCGCGCGCTGGCCGGCGACGCCGGGCCGTCGTGGGTGACGCTGCTGCAGAGCTGCGGCGCGTACCAGGCGTTCCTGCGCAGCGCCCGCGGCGCGGTCGACGAGCGGCGCTCGGCGGAGTTCCTGCTGCTCGACCCGCTGTTCCCACGATCGTTGATGAGCGCCTTGGTCGTCGCCGAGCGCTGCCTCGACGACCTCGCGATCCGGCATGGCTCGGCCGAGCGCGGCCGGGCGCTGCAGGCGCAGCGGGTGCTCGGGATGATCCGCTCGGAGCTGGAGTTCGCGCCGCCGGCCGAGCTGCTCGAGGACGTCTACCAGGTGATGGAGCGCGTGCAGAGCGCGTGCTCGGTGGCGAGCGACGCCATCGCGCAGCGCTACTTCCCGCAGGGCGTCGTGACCTCGTGGATTGCGTCATGAGAGTGGGATGCCGATGACCGCGCGGTATCGCGTCCAGCACACGTCGCGCTACGACTACGACCGCAGCGTCGCGGCGTCGATGAACGAGGCGCGGGTCACGCCGTTGCAGACCGCGTGGCAGATGCGGCTCGAATCCAGCATCGCGATCGACCCGGTCACCTGGAACTACCGTTACACCGACTACTGGGGCACCGAAGTGCGGGTCTTCGAGGTCAGCGGCCCGCACCGGCACCTCGACATCCGCGCCACCAGCCTCGTCGAGATCGACGCCACTCGCCGGCCGGACGTGGCCAGCGATCTCGCCTGGCCCGACGTCCGGAATGCGACCGTGCACGACGAGCTCATCGAGTACCTGACCCAGACGCCGGTCACCGAGCCGCCGGCCGCACTCGCCGCCCTCGCCGAGCAGATCGCCGCCGACAACCCCCCGGCGCAGGCCGCGCGGCTGATCGCGGGCGCCGTGCATGACGCGCTGACCTATCTGCCCGGCGTCACCGAGGTGCGCACCACCGCCGTGCAGGCGTGGGCGGCCGGCCGCGGCGTCTGCCAGGACTACACGCATCTGGTGGTCGGCGCGTTGCGGCACGTCGGGTTGCCCGCTCGGTACGTGTCCGGCTATCTGTACCCCGGCGGCGAGCCGCAAATAGGCGACAGCGCCCTCGGCGAGAGCCACGCCTGGGTCGAGTGGTGGCTGGGGGAGTGGGCCGCCTACGACCCGACGAACGCCAGCGCGGTCGGCGAGCGGCACGTGATGGTGGGCACCGGCCGCGACTACGGCGACGTCCCGCCGATCAAGGGCATCGTCGCGGGTCAGCAGAGCGAGACAGTCATGCGCGTGACCGTGGAGCTGACTCGGCTGGCGTGACGCGCTTTGTCCAGGTTTGGCGCCGCCTGCCGCCGGGTACGCCTTGGAGGCAAGGATAGTTCGCACGCAACAGGAGAGGGCGGAAATTATGAGCGCCACGGACAAGCTCAAGAACACCATCGAGGACGCGGGCGGCAAGGCCAAGGAAGCGGTTGGCCGCGCCACCGGCGACAAGTCGACCGAAGCCGAGGGCCGTAACGACCAGGCCAAGTCCGACCTCAAGGACGCCGGCGAGAAGGTCAAGGACGCGTTCGGGCACTGACCGACGCTGCACTGACTGCGCGAAGCGGCCCCGGGCATCTGCCCGGGGCCGCTTCGTTGTGCTGTGCTCACGCGACTCCGTCCCACTGACAGTGGTCACTTGGGACGTCAGTGGTCGCCCGTAGGTGACCACTGACCCGCGCAAATGACCACTGTCAGCGGCAGTTCAGCCGAACTCGACGCCCTGCGCCAGCGGCAACTCCGTCGAATAGTTGACGGTGTTGGTCGCGCGGCGCATGTAGGACTTCCAGGCGTCCGAGCCGGACTCCCGGCCGCCGCCGGTCTCCTTCTCGCCGCCGAACGCACCGCCGATCTCCGCGCCGGACGGCCCGATGTTGACGTTGGCGATGCCGCAGTCGGAGCCGTCGGCAGCGAGGAAGCGCTCCGCCTCGCGCATGCTCGTCGTGAAGATCGACGAGGACAGCCCCTGCGGCACGTCGTTGTGCATCGCCAGCGCATCATCGAAGTCGTCGTAGCTCAGCACGTACAGGATCGGCGCGAACGTCTCGGCCTGCACGATCTCCGACTGGGTCGGCATCCGCACCACGGCCGGCTGCACGTAGTAGGCGCCGGGCGCGTCGTCGGCGAGCACCCGGGCGCCCCCCACGACGAGTTCGCCGCCGTTGGCCTGCGCCTTGGCGAGCGCGTCGACGTACCCGGCGTAGGCGGCCTCGTCGACAAGCGGGCCGACGAGCGTCGCGCTGTCGAGCGGCGAGCCGATCGGCAGCGTCGCGTACGCCGCCGCAATCCGGGCCACGAGCTCGTCGACGATCGACGAGTGCGCGATCACCCGCCGCAGCGACGTGCACCGCTGGCCGGCCGTGCCGGCGGCGGAGAACACGATGCCGCGCACGGTGAGGTCCAGGTCCGCCGACGGCGTCACCACGGCGGCGTTGTTGCCGCCGAGTTCGAGCAGCACGCGGCCGAAGCGGGCGGCGACTCGCGGCGCGACGGCACGGCCCATCCGGGTCGACCCGGTCGCGCTCAGCAGGGCGACGCGCGGGTCGCCGACCAGCGCCTCGCCTACTTCGGCGCCGCCGAGCACGACCTGGGACAACCCGGCCGGCGCGCCGACCCGAAGCGCGGCCTGCTCGGCGAGCGCCTGGCAGGCGAGGGCGGTGAGCAGCGTCTTCTCCGACGGCTTCCACACCACCGGATCGCCGCAGACGAACGCGAGCGCCGCGTTCCACGACCACACCGCGACCGGGAAGTTGAACGCGCTGACGACGCCCACCACGCCGAGCGGATGCCACTGCTCCATCATCCGGTGGCCGGGTCGCTCTGAGGCGATCGTGCGGCCGAACAGCTGACGCGACAACCCCACCGCGAGATCGCAGATGTCGATCATCTCCTGAACCTCGCCGAGGCCCTCGGAGCGGATCTTGCCCGCTTCGATCGAGACGAGCGCGCCCAAGTCGTCCTTGTGCGCGCGCAGCAGCTCGCCGAGTTCGCGGACGAACGCTCCGCGCACCGGGGCAGGCGTCGTGCGCCACTGGCGGAAGGCGTCGGCAGCCCGGCCGACCGCGTCGGCCACCTGCGCCGGCGTGTGCGCCGCCAGCCGGCCCAGCTCGCCGCCGGTGATGGGGCTGCGCGCGCTGAGCTCGCCCGGGCCGTCCAGTTCACCCGGCTCGTGCAGAGCTTGGACGCCCAGGCGCCGCAGGATCGCCGCCGTCTCGGCGGCGAGGTCGGCGTGCGCAGGCAACGGCATGGCGTGCTCCTTCGAGATGCTGATGTCACCTCAGCCTATGCCGTAAGTTGTGCTTATGGCCACCCCAGGCGACTCGGCAGAGCTGCTCGACGTCGCGCGGCTGCGGCTGCTGCGCGAGATCGGCCTGCGCGGCTCGATCGCCGGGGCCGCCCGCGCGGTGGGGATCACGCCGTCGGCTGTCTCCCAGCAGCTCGCCGCGCTCGAGCGGGAGACCGCGACGTCGCTGGTGGACCGCTCGCCGCGCGGCGTCGAGCTGACCGGCGCCGGGCATGCCCTGGCCGCCCGCGCGGAGCAGGTGCTCGACGTGCTGGCCGCGGCTCGCGCGGACCTTGATCGGTTGGCCGGTTCGGTGGCGGGCCCGGTCCGGCTGGCCGCCGTGGCGAGCGCGGCCGCGACGTTCGTGTCCTCGGCGGTCTGCGCGCTGCGCGTCGACGAGCCGGGACTGGCGCTGTCGGTCGTCGCCACCGAGCCGGAGCAGGGGATCGGACTGTTGCTCGCCGGCGACGTCGACATCGCGATCGTCGACGAATACGACTACGTCCCGCTCGCGGTGCCGGACGCCGCGACCGTCCGCGAGCTCGCCGTCGAGCCGCTGGTGCTGGTGCTGCCAGCCGGGGCGCGCCGGCGCCGACCGACGCTCGCGAGCCTGGCCGACGCCGAGTGGGTGATGCCGCCCGCAGCCGCCGCCTGCGGCCGCGCGGTGCGGGCGGCCTGCCGCACGGCGGGGTTCGAGCCGCGGGTGCGCTGGCAGACCGACGACATGCTGTTGCTCGTCCGCGCGGTCGCCGACGGACACGGGGTCGCCGTGCTGCCGCGCCGCGCTGTCGCCGCCGATTCAGCGCCAGTCGCCGTCCGCACGTTGCGCGAACCGGTGCTGCGCAGGCGATTGCTCGCCGTGGCGCGGGCGAGCGCGGCGCAGCGTCCGGCGGTGGCGACGGTGCTGGCCGCGCTGGGCGCCGCTGTGTCGAGCTGACGACTCGGCGCATCCGCGACACGCGACTCGCCGAGCCGGGATAGCACGTCTACCGCCTTGACGGATTGGAACGACACGCGTGTAATTTGAACCATGTCATTTAGCGGCAGTGTCCGCACATCACTGGGGGAGGCCGCCATGCCGGATCTGAGCGCCGTCGACGGCACGCTCGACGCTTCGTTGGGCTCCGCCGAGCTGGCCGAGATCTTCGGCCTGCCCGAGGAAGCCAGCTGGCAGGAGCGCGCGCTGTGCTCGCAGACCGATCCGGAGGCGTTCTTTCCGGAGAAGGGCGGCTCGACTCGCGAGGCCAAGCGCATCTGCACCGGCTGCGAAGTGCGTGCCGAGTGCCTGGAGTACGCGCTTGAGCACGACGAGCGCTTCGGCATCTGGGGCGGGATGTCCGAGCGGGAGCGCCGCCGGCTCAAGCGCCGCGCCGGCTAGGGGTCGAGTTCGTCGACGTCCTTGCCGAGGAACTCGGCGGCCAGATCGACGACCACCATGAACACCAGATCTGCCCGGTCCTCCGGATCCACCGCGCGGGCCTCGATCGGCCGGCGGTAGACCACCGCGACCGGCTGGGCGATCTCCGGCAGGCCGTCGCGGAACAGCCGGCCGAGGGGCACCCCGCGATCGACCACCACCGCCGGGTCGAATTGGGCCTCTGTCCCGCTGGGCGGCACGTCCTCCACCGCGAACTCCAGCCCGGCGAGCTCGGCGGCCCAGTGCTCCTCGACCTCCTCGACGGCGTCCATCACAAGGTCGTCGAACTGCTCGCCGCGGGTTCGGCGCAGCGGCACGCCGACCGGCGCAAGGTGCCCCCGCACGCCGCGCCCACGCCGGTCGCGTCTGCGGGGCGACGGCGCGGCGAAGCGGCGGGTCTGCCGGCTCTCGCTGCGCACGTCGCCAACCCTACGCAGGGCCGCTGCCCGCTCGTCAGCGCTGACCGGGCTGGACCGTTGCCGGCTCAGCGGCTGGGCCGACTCGCGGCGGCAGCGTCGACGACATCCTGGGCGGCGGGTTCCAGGTCGCCGCGCGCCGCCGCAGCGGCGAACGCGGCATAGACGTCGTCACCGACCTCGACGAGGGCGATCGACAGACGGCGGCGGCCGAGCGCGGGCAGCCGGTCGGCCAGACAGTTCACCGCGGCCCAATTCGACGTGCCGGCGGCCTCGCGCGCCGCTTCCGCGAGTTGGCCGGCGCTGACCCGGTCGAGCGCCGCCTCGGCGCGGGCGTCGTGGCACAGCAGCGGCAGCACGGCGAGCAGATCGCGGCCGCGAGCGACGCCCAGTGCGGCGCGCATGCCTGCGCCTGAGACCGAGGCCGCCAGCTCGGCGGCCGCCGCGTGCTCGCCTCGGCCGAACAGCTCGCGGGCGACCTCGGCGACCCGGGCCGGCGGCAGCGCGGCGATGACAGCGCCCGCTCGGGACGGGTCGAGGGCGAGCGCGAGGTCGGCCAGATACCGCAGCGACACCCGGTGGACGAGATCGCGCGCCTTCGCCGGCTCCAGCTGCTCGGCTGCGCGCGCGCCGAGGTGGGGCGGCAGGAACCGCTCCGCCAGCCGGCCGACGAGGGTTGCCGGAAGCAGGTTGGACAGGCCGGCCACCCGGGCGAAATGGTCGCGGCCGGCCGCAAAGTAGTACTCGCTGACCTGATCGTGCAGCGTTCGCAGGTCGTCTTCCGGCAGGCCGGCGAGCACGTCCAGCCGCCCGGGCGTAGTCGCCATCAGCCGCGCCAGGCGGACGAGTTGCGGGCTGCGGGGCAGCGCGCGGGTCGCGGCAGCGGCCGCGAAGGTTTCGGTGCGCAAAACCGAGCCGGCGGTCACGACAGGGTCCGCTTGACGACGGCGCGCATGGGCAGCGGCATGCTGCGCAGGCCCTGCTCGGTCGCCCGGTCGGCCGCAGCGGCGTGGTGCCGCCGGCCGGACTCGATCCGCTCGATCAGGCTGCGCAGCGACTCGGGCGCCAGCGCGCCGACGCTGTTCGGGGGCGGGCCGCCCAGCAGCGCGGTCAGCTGGGCGAGCTCAGCAGAGCCCGCCGCCGCGGACGGAGCCGACGGCACAGACAGGTCGTCGGACATCAGCCCTCCCGGTGGACCCAAACCCTGCGCGCAGTGGTATATCGCGCAAAACCGTACAACGAAATCGCAGTCGGCGACACGTTTACGCGCCGATCCGGCAAAACGGGTCCCGGCCGCCGCCTGGCGATACAGTCGCGCACTGTGAGGTTGGCCCAGCGCAAATGCACCAGGACGGGCTGCGGCCGGGTCGCGGTGGCGACCTTGACCTACGCCTATGCCGACCTCACCGCGGTCGTCGGGCCGCTGGCCAGTTTCGCCGAACCGCACTCCTACGACCTGTGCGAGGAGCACGCGGTGCGGATGACCGTTCCGCGCGGTTGGGAGTTCGTTCGGCATGTCGGGGAGTTCCCGACGCCGATCCCGCACGCGGACGACCTCGAGGCGCTGGCCGACGCGGTTCGCGAGGCCGCCCGCACCGATCCCGCACCGCGCGGCGAGGGAGAGCTGCGCACCGGCCGGCGCGGCCACTTGCGCGTCGTGCCGCCCGCCTCGCCCGGCTGAACCGCACCCCACCGCGCGGCGTCCGCCCCCTCTTTTCGCAACTTGTCCTCGCTTCGTCGGGCCAGGGCACTGGCTGGCGAGGACAACTTGCGGGGGAACGTCGGTAGGCTCTGGGCGTGGATCTCTCGGGGCTCGTCAAGGCGTATGACGTCCGGGGCGTCGTCCCGGACCAACTGGACGAGTCAATCGCCCGCGCGATCGGCGCGGCGTTTGTCGACGTCACCGGCGCGCAGCGGATCGTGACCGCCCATGACATGCGCGAGACCGGCCCCGGACTCGCCCGTGCCTTTGCCGAAGGCGCGATGCACCGCGGGGCGTCGGTGGTCGAGGCGGGGCTCTCCTCGACCGACATGCTGTACTTCGCCAGCGGCCATCTCGACCTCCCGGGCGCGATGTTCACCGCCAGCCACAATCCCGCGAAGTACAACGGCATCAAGATGTGCCGTGCCCGGGCCGTCGCGATCGGCCAGGACACCGGGCTGACCGAGATCCGCGACCGGGCCGGCGAGTATCTGGACGCCGGGCTGTCGGGCGCGGCCGCGCCTGGCGACGTCGAGCAGGTCGACCTGCTGACGCCGTACGCCGAGTACCTGCGCGGCTTGGTCGACCTCGCCGGCATCCGGCCGTTGAAGATCGTCGTGGACGCCGGCAACGGCATGGGCGGCTACACCGTGCCCGCCGTGCTCGGCGACAGCGTGCTCCCCGCCCTCCCGCTGGACATCGTGCCGCTGTTCTTCGAGCTCGACGGCTCGTTCCCCAACCACGAGGCCAACCCGCTCGAGCCGGCGAACATCGTCGACCTGCAGCGCAAGGTCGTCGAGGAAGGCGCCGACCTCGGCGTCGCGTTCGACGGGGACGCCGACCGCTGCTTCGTGGTGGACGCCGCCGGCGACGCCGTCTCGCCGAGCGCGATCACCGCGCTGGTGGCCACCCGCGAGCTCGCGAAGGCGCCGGGCAGCGCGATCATCCACAACCTGATCACCTCGCACGCGGTGCCGGAGATCGTCCGCGAGCACGGCGGGCGGCCCATCCGCACCCGGGTCGGCCACTCGTTCATCAAGGCGCAGATGGCCCGCGAGGACGCGGTGTTCGGCGGCGAGCACTCGGCCCACTACTACTTCAAGGACTTCTGGTTCGCCGACACCGGCATGCTGGCGGCCATGCACGTGCTGGCCGCGCTCGGCGAGCAGCCCGGCACGCTCGCCGACCTGACGGCCGAGTTCAGCCGCTACGTCGCGTCCGGGGAGATCAACTCGACCGTCGACGACCAGGCCGGCCGGATGACCGCAGTCCGCAAGGCGTTCGCCGACGACGCCAAGGATGTCGACGAGCTGGACGGCCTCACCATCGAGCTGCCGGACGGATCGTGGTTCAACATCCGCCCGTCCAACACCGAGCCCCTGCTGCGGCTGAACGTCGAGGGTCCGACGCAGGACGCGATGGCCGCCGTGCGCGATCGGGCGCTGGCCGCCATCCGCGACTGACCTCGCGCGAGCTCAGTTCGTTCCCGCCGTTGCGTTTCGCCAAGAAGGAGCCTGTCATGGCGCTCGACGCCGAACTGCTCGACCTGCTCGCCTGCCCGAGCGACGACCACGCCGCGTTGCGCGAAGACACCCGCGACGGCAAGCCGGTGCTCGTCTGCGCGTTCTGCGCGACGACCTACCCCATCGACGACGGCATCCCGGTGCTGCTGCTCGACGACGCCACGCCTGGACCGAACGGGATCGGCGTCGCAGCCGAACCCGCAACCGGCGACGCGGGCTGAATGCCGATCGACGAGGCGCTGCTCGACGACCCGGCGCGCCTGGCGCAACACGACGAGCAGGGCTTGCTCTGGGCGCTGGCGACGGCGGGCGCGCAGGTCCGGCGGGCGGTCGAGACGGCCGGGGACTTCGGCATCGAGCAGCTGCGCGGCATGGAGTTGCCGCGCGCCATGCTCGTCGCGACGGACTCCGCGCCGTCCTCCGGATCTCGATTGATCACCCGGATCAGCTGCACCCGAACCCCGGCCATCACGTGGCACGGCGTGGAACTGCCGCGCTGGGCCGGACCGGCCGACGCGCTGCTGATCGGCTCGGTGGACGGCCGGCATCCTCGACTCGCCGAGCTGACCGCCCAGGGCGCCGCGCGTGGGCTGGCGATGGCGGTCGTCGCGCCGGCCGGCAGCCCGGTGGCGCACGCCGCCGGCCGCACGCCCGTGCACGAGCTGCCCCGCGACCTCAATCCACGAGCAGCGCGCTGGGCGGTGCTGACCCCGCTGCTGCAGGCGTTGGACGTGTTCGGCGTGAACCAGATCCCGGCTGGGCTGCTGATCGAAGTGGCGAACGCGCTGGACGCGCAGGCCGAGATCTGCCGTCCGGACGGGGACGCGTTCGTCAACCCGGCGAAGGCGTTGGCCGTGGAGTTCGCCGGCGCGACACCGCTGATCGCCGGCGCCGGCGCGCTGGCCGGCGTGGCCGCCCGCGCCATCTCTGACGCGCTGCAGCAGTTCGCCGGCGCGTCGTCGGTGTCCGTGTCGCTGCCCGACGGCGTCGGCCGCGCCGGCGCGTTGCTGCGCGGCGCGGGCGCGCCGGCCGGCGAGGATTTCTTCCGCGACCGCATCGACGATGTCGCGTCCGTTCGAGCGCGGCTGCTGGTCGTCGGCGACGACGGCACGGCTGAGGACATGCTGCTCGGCGAGCGCTCGGACGCGCAGATCCAATTGGACGAGGTTGCGGCTCGACGTGCGGCGAAGGCGCTGCACGAGCTGGCCGGCAACCTCGGGCTGCGGTCGTCGAGCGTGCAGGTGCCCAGCGGCGACCCGCTCGCCCGCTTCGCCGCGGCGGCCGCGTTCGGCGAGTTTGCCGCGGCCTACCTGGCGTTGGGTCTCGGCCTCGACCCCGGGTCCCGCGGCCCGGCCGAGCGGGACCATTGATGCCTCGCTGCCAGACCGTTGAGTGGCGCGTTATCCGCTCAGTGGCCCGGAGTATCGCGCCACTCAACCGATATCGCGCCACTCAACGCGGAGGTTGGCGGTGAGCGCGGGCGGCGGCTCGAAGGCGATCTTCGCGGCGCTCGGCGCGAACGTCGGCATCGCGGTGATCAAGTTCGTCGCGTTCGCGATCACCGGGTCCTCGTCGATGCTGGCTGAGGGCGTGCACTCGGTGGTCGACTCTGGCAACCAGGGTCTGCTGCTCGTCGGCGGCCGCTCGGCGAGGCGACGCGCCACGCCGGAACATCCGTTCGGGTATGGACGCGAGCGGTACGTGTACGGCTTCCTGGTGGCGCTGATGCTGTTCTCGGCCGGCGGGTTGTTCGCGTTGTACGAGGGCGTCGAGAAGATCCGCCATCCGCACCACCTCGACGACCCGATCGTGGCGGTGATCGTGCTGGTCGTCGCAGTCGGCCTCGAGGGCTTCTCGCTGCGCACCGCGATAGCCGAATCGCGCCACCACAAGGGCAGCGACACATGGCTCGGCTTCATCCGGCACGCGAAGAACCCCGAGCTGCCGGTCGTGCTGCTCGAGGACGTCGCCGCGCTGACCGGTCTGGTGCTCGCGCTCGCCGGTGTGGGCCTGTCCGCGCTGACGCACCAGCCGGTGTGGGACGGCATCGGCACCTGCGCGATCGGCGTCCTGCTCGTGACGGTCGCCATCGTGCTGGTCGTCGAGACGAAGAGCTTGCTGGTGGGCGAAGCCGCCGCGCCCGCGGTGCTCGACGCGATCGAGGCCGGCTTGCTCGGCGCGGGCGTCGAGCGGATCGTCCACCTGCGCACGATGCACCTCGGGCCGGACGAGCTGTTGGTCGGCGCGAAGGTCGCGATGCCGCCCGGCGCGTCGCTGCCCGAGGTGGCCCGCGCGATCGACGCCGCGGAGGACCGGGTGCGGGCCGCGGTGCCCGCGGCGCGGGTGATCTACCTCGAGCCCGACCTCGACCGGAGCGCTCCGTGACGGTGGCGTTGCTCGACGGCGTCGCCCGCCGTTATGACTGGGGCTCCACGTCGGCGATCCAGCAGCTGCTCGGCGTGCCGCCCGACGGTCGGCCGATCGCGGAGTTGTGGTTCGGCGCGCATCCCGACGACCCGTCCGGGTTGGCCCTTGACGGACGCACGCTGGACGCGCTGATCGCCGACGACCCGCGCGCGGCGTTGGGCGATGAGGTGGCCGCGGAGTTCGACGGCCGGCTGCCGTACCTGGTCAAGATCCTCGCGGCGGAGAAGGCGTTGTCGATCCAGGTGCACCCGTCGCTGCCGCAGGCGCGCGCTGGCTTTGCCCGCGAGGACGCCGCCGGGGTGGCCCGCGACGCGGCCTGGCGCAACTACCGCGACGCCAACCACAAGCCGGAGCTGATCTGCGCGCTGAGCCGGTTCGAGGCGCTGTGCGGCTTCCGCGCGCCGGAGCGCAGCGCGGCGCTGCTCGACGAGCTGGCGGTTCCTGAGCTCAGCTTCCTCGTCGACCTGCTGCGCGGGCCGGACTCCCTGCGGGCCGCTTTCACCGGCCTGCTCGAACATCAGGATCCGGCCGCGTTGGCCGCTGCGGTCGCCGAGCGTGGGGACGTCGTCGAGGCGGCCGCGCACCCGCCGGTCGACGACGCCGACGTGCGGGCCGGCGCGCTGCGGGCAGCGGGCCTCGCCGCGCACGACCTCCCCGGCGACATCGGCGTCGTGCTCGCCCTGCTTTTGAACTACGTCGCGCTCGAGCCGGGTGAGGCGATCTTCCTCGGCGCCGGCAACGTGCACGCCTACCTGCGCGGCGTCGGCGTCGAGATCATGGCCAACAGCGACAACGTGCTGCGCTGCGGGCTGACGGCCAAGCACATCGACGTGCCCGAGGTGCTCGCGGTCGCCGACTTCGCCGAACTCGACGATCCGCGGGTGGCCGCGGTCGGCGGCGCGTATCCGACGCCGGCGCGAGACTTCCTGCTTTCCACGCTCGACCTCGAGACGGGCGAGCCGATGGCGTTGCACGACTCCGGCCCGTGCGTCGTGCTCTGCGGATCGGGTCAGATCACCGTCGACCGGTTGGCGCTGGCGAGCGGTCGCGCGGCGTTCGTGTCGGCCGACACGCGGGTGACCCTCGCGGGCAACGGCAAGGCGTTCATCGCCGCCGTCGGCTGAGCCGGCGGCTCACGACGCCGTCGGATCCTGGATCTCGGACGCGAACAGGATCGCCCCGGTCTTCGTGTCCCGGACCAGGAACAGGAACGGGTGGTCGAGAGCGACGACAGGGCCCGCCCGCCCGGCAGACGCGCTGACGGCGATCCCCGTCGCCGCTGCCGCAGTCGTGCCCTTCTCGCCGACTGACAGGTAGACCCGTTGCAGCACTTGGTCGACGTAGGTCGGCTCAGCGCTCAGCCCGGAGAGGTCGGCGGACCCGCTGTCGAAGGCCTTCCGCATGCCCAGAGCTTTGAGCGGGGCGTTGAGCGGAATCGTCGAAGTGGTCGTGAAGCGGGGCAGCGAGACAACCGCGCCGCCGTTCTTCAGCGACGCGCCGATCGTCTGCAGGGCCGAGGCGGACAGGCCAGCCGTGAAAGACGTCAGCGACTCATGGGTAGGCATAACCGCCAATGCTGCATACCGTCCGCCCTGGTACGGCAGCTGAACCGCCTGGTAGGCGCCGGTGACCGCCGTCGGAAACGTCTGGTCGCCGGTCATGAACTTCGCGGTGACGCGCCGGCCGCTGCCGGTTGTGAAGGTCATCGGCGTCGTCTCGCCGGCGTCGAACGGCGTCGCCCACTTCGCGTGGAAGTACAGCGCATTGGCGAGGACGAGCACGGTCGACGGGTCAAGCGAGTCGAACAGCTTGGTGATCTTGCCGTGGGTGTGCTCGCTGGTCCATCGGTTCAGGGCCGCGACGGCCTGGGCGTTGTGGCCGGCGAAGTCCGTCTGCCACACCCCCGTCGAGTAGTAGGCAGCCAACATCTGCAAGAACTGCGGGCGCACCGGGAAGCCGTTCTGCTGCCACAGGCTGTTGGCGGAGGAGAAGGTGATCGCGGCTTGCTTCGCGGCGCCTGCCAGCTCGGCCGACAGCGCCGACAGCCCGGCGTTCTGCAGCGCCGTGCTGAGCCCGGTCGCCTGCAGCGCCGCGGCGATCTGCGCCGCCGTCTCGCCGCGCGCCCCGTTCTGCAGCATGCCGAGCGTGACATACAGGCTCAGCGGCGAGACCGAGGTGTTGCCGCTCGAGCCGAGCTTGTGGAGCAGCGCGAGGGTCAGCCGCTGCTCGGCGGCGACCACCGGCCCGACCGCGGCCGCGTCGGGCTGCACGAGCGGCGTCGAGTCGGCGACCAGCTGCTGCGCGCCGTCGAGTCGAGCCGCGACGTGCACGCCACGAGGCGGCGCGGCCAACGGCACCGGCGCCGGGCTTCCCCCGCGCAGTTCGATCGCCGTTCCGCCTGCCGCGAGAGCGACGACGAGTGCCGCCGCGCCCAGCGCGCGTCGGTTGCGTCGGCGCCGCGCCGTGGCGCGGACGACGTCTCCCGGCTGCCAGCCGCTACCGGTCGGCGGGCGCCGATCGAGCATGCGCAGCCTCGCCTCGACGCCCGGACCCCGCGCGTCGTCCTCGGCCGCTGCGTCGTGCGGATCGGGTTCCTCGGTCACTGCGTCATCTCCTCGGTGCGATCTTCGCCGACGGCGTTCAGGTGAGTCGCCAATCGCGCGCGGCCGCGGGCGAGCCAGGACTTCACCGTGCCGCTCGGCGCGCGAAGTTCGGCCGCGATCTCCGCAACGCTCAGCCCGACGAGGTGATGCAGCACGATCGCCTCGCGTTCTGGCCGCGGCAAGTGCGCGAGAGCGGCCAGTACGGCGCCCTGGTCGTCGTCCCATCCCGGCACCGCGCCGTCGGGACGATCGCCGAGGACGGTCCGCCGGGCACGCCGCCAGCGGCTCACCGCGAGGTTGTGGGCGACCCTGCGCACCCAACCCTCAGGGTCGTCGAGCCGGCCGACTCGCGACCAGCGCCCCCACGCGCGGATGAACGCCTCCTGGACGTGGTCGAGCGCCTCGACCGGGTCGCCGGTGAGCGCTGCTACCTGCACGGCCAGCCGGTCGCGGGTGCGCGCGTAGAACGCGTCGAACGCCTCTGCGTCCGTCGCCGGGCCCGCACCGTCCATCAACGCCTCCCGCACGAGACACGCTCCCGCGGGCGCGCAGGTTGCACCAGAGCCGAATTCGAGCGAGGGCGAGTGCCGAAGTCAGCCGAAAAAGAACGGAGTCAGCCGACGGACGCGGACAGGCCGCTCGGCTCGTCCTGCGGCAACGGCCGCGGGAGCGCGTCGGACTGCCGCGCCACAAGCCAGTCGGTGACGCTGGCCGCTGGCATCGGCCCCGCGACCTGCCACCCCTGAATGCTGTCGCAGCCCAGCATCCGCAGCACCCGCCACTGCTCCGCGGTCTCGACGCCCTCGGCGATCGCCGGGAAGTCCAGCGCATGCGCGAGGTCGATCAATGCGCGGACAATGCGCACGGCCGTGTCGCTCTGCGCCATGGCGGCCACGAACGTCCGGTCGATCTTGATCTCGTCGACCGGCAGCGAGCTCAGCCGCGCCAGCGACGAGTAGCCGGTGCCGAAGTCGTCCAGGCTGATTCGCACACCCATGTCGCGCAGCGCGGTCAGCGTCCTGGTGGCCTCGTCCAGCTGGCTGGTGGCCATCCGCTCGGTGATCTCCAGTGACAGGGCAGCCGGCGCGAGGCCGAGGCGACGCAGGTGCCCGGCGACGAGGTCCGGCAGCGCGGCGCCGACGAGATCGGCGGGCGAGATGTTCACCGCCACAGGCAGGTCGAGGCCCTGGTCGCGCCAGGTCGCCGCCTGGCCGAGCGCGAGCTCGATGATCTTCGCGGTCAGCAGCGACATCACCCCGGAGCGCTCGGCCAGCGGGATGAACTGCTCGGGCGGAAGGAAGCCGCGGGCGGGGTGCTGCCAGCGCACGAGCGCCTCGACCCCGAGCGGCCGGCCGTCCGCGGCGGCGACCTTCGGCTGGTAATGAAGCTGGATCTCATCCGCCAGCAGCGCCTGCCGCAACTCGCCCAGCAGCGCGAGCTGATCGGCGGAGTTCTCGTCCCGCTCGGGGGAGTAGATCTCGACGGCGCTGCGCCGCTCCTTCGCCAGGTACATCGCGACGTCGGCACGCCGCAGCAGCGTCGTGCCGTCGACGCCGTGCGCCGGGCACATCGCGATGCCCAGCGAGAGGCTGACCTCCAACGTCAGCGTGTCGATCGCGACCGAGTCCGAGATCGACGCGCGGATGCGCTCGGCGACCACACGCGCCTCGATCTCGTCGACCTCGTGCACCAGCACGGCGAACTCGTCGCCGCCCAGACGCCCGACCACGTCGCCGGGGCGGATCGCGCTCCGCAGGCGGTCGGCCAGTTGGACGAGCAGCAGGTCGCCGACCTGGTGGCCCAGGGTGTCGTTCACCCGCTTGAAGTCGTTGAGGTCGATCAGCATGAGCGCGAACGAGCTGTTGTCGCGGACGTGGGCGGCGAAGGCCTCGTCCACGGCGAACTTCAGCGTCGACCGGTTCGGCAGGCCGGTCAGCGCGTCGTGGCCGGCCTCGTGCTCGCGAGCGAGCGCCACCTGCGCGGTGCTGTAGAGCAGGAGCAGCGGGATGAGCAGCAGCGGCATCAGCTGCCATTCGGAGACGCCGACGATCAGCACGAGCGGCGACATCGCCAGCACCGCGAGCGTCATCAGCGCGGTGTGCCAGAAGTCGTCGAAGAAGTTGCCGACGAACCCGCCGTCCCAGGCCAAAACGCCGGACACGAGCGCGTCGTTGACGACGAAGTAGACGACCCACGCCGCGGCCAGCCAGCCCAGCGAGGGAAGGTCGAAGCGCTCGCTCGGCTGGGACAACGTCGGATGGTGTTCCGCGGACAGCGTCAGCACGAGGTGGGCTGCGGCGGCGGAGATCGCGTACTGCGCCGGGTTGAACAGGACCTTCCACCACTGCTTTCGCGCGCGCAGGTCTGAGGCGAGCGAGCCGATCCCGACCATGACGATCGCCGGCCACGGGCCCCAGACGGACATCAGCGCGAAGATGAACGCCGTCGACATCACCACGCCGTTCGGGTCGTGGCCGCGGCCCTGCACCAGTGGCCGCAGCTCCAGCAGGACCGCGAGCGCGGCCGTCATGCCGAACGCCGGCGCCAAGGCGATCCGCGAGGTCGTGCACATCTCGACCAGCGCGACGGCGAGCAACGGCCAGCCGAGCAGCACCGAGACGTACCAGAAGACGCTGGACACCGTCAGGCGACGCAGGGTGAAACTCGGTGCACGGCTCATTCGCGGGGCCTCACGGTCACAAAGTTCGCCATCGAACCTAACAGTAATTTTATGCCCGGTTGCCACTCTGTGTAATCACAAGAAAATTGACACGACTGTGGTAGGTTTGCCCGCGATGCAGTCGCTCAGCATGAACCAGGCAGCCGACGCCACCGGCTGGTCCCAGCGCATGCTCCGCTATCTCGAGCAAGCCGGCCTGGTCGCGGCGTTCCGCACCCCCGGCGGCCACCGGCTCTACGGCCCCCGGCACATCGAGCGGCTGCAACGACTGCGCGAGCTGATCGACACCCACGACATCGGGATCACCGAGATCGCCTTCGAGTTGCGGATGCGGACCGATCCACAGCTCGCCCGGGCCGTCGACGAGTGGTTCGGGCCGATGCACCGGGCTGCCGCGCCGCCGCAGGCGGGCATCTACCGCCGGCTTGCCGCGGAAGGCGGCGCGCCGACCGGGGGCCCCACCCCGCACACCAGCTCGCACACCACCAGCCCGCACACCAGCAGCCCGCGCACCAGCACGGCAACCCCGCTGACGCACGACCACCCACCCATCGAAGGAGAACCTGTGACTATCACGTTGACCCCGGACTCAGCCGGCAGCGTCCACGACTTCAAGGTCAAGGACCTCGCCCTCGCCGCGTTCGGCCGCAAGGAGATCCAGCTGGCCGAGCACGAGATGCCGGGCCTGATGGCGCTGCGCCGGGAATTCGGCCCGACGCAGCCGCTGAAGGGCAAGAAGGTCGCCGGCTCGCTGCACATGACCGTGCAGACAGCTGTGCTGATCGAGACGCTTGCCGCGCTCGGCGCCGACGTGCGCTGGGTCAGCTGCAACATCTTCTCCACCCAGGACCACGCGGCCGCGGCGATCGTCGTCGGCCCGAACGGGACGCCGGAAAACCCGCAGGGCGTCCCGGTGTTCGCGTGGAAGGGCGAATCGCTGGAGGAGTACTGGTGGTGCACCGAGCAGATGCTCACCTGGCCCGACGGCTCGGGCCCGGACTCGATCGTCGACGACGGCGGCGACGCCACGCTGCTCATCCACATGGGCACTGAGTACGAGGCCGGCGGCGTCGTCCCCCAGGCCGAGGACACCGACTCCGAGGAGTACACGGTGATCCTGGAC
The DNA here is from genome assembly GCF_964251945.1 of uncultured Jatrophihabitans sp. Taxonomy (GTDB): domain Bacteria; phylum Actinomycetota; class Actinomycetes; order Mycobacteriales; family Jatrophihabitantaceae; genus Jatrophihabitans. Next base: position 349,136 of record NZ_CAXULP010000002.1, on the reverse strand, counting down.
CTGCTGCGCCGCTCGATCACCGAGCAGCCCGGCAAGTACACCCGGATGGGCGCCAACATCATCGGCGTCACCGAGGAGACCACCACCGGCGTCCACCGGCTCTACGAGTTCGAGCGCGCCGGCACGCTGCTCTTCCCGGCGATCAACGTGAACGACTCGGTCACCAAGAGCAAGTTCGACAACAAGTACGGCTGCCGGCACTCGCTCATCGACGGCATCAACCGCGGCACCGACGTCATGATCGGCGGCAAGCTCGCGGTCGTCCTCGGCTACGGCGACGTCGGCAAGGGCTGTGTCGACGCGCTGCGCGGCCAGGGCGCCCGCGTGGTCGTCACCGAGATCGACCCGATCTGCGCGCTGCAGGCGGCCATGGACGGCATCGAGGTCGCCACCCTCGAGGACGTCGTCGGCAAGGCCGACATCTTCGTCACCACCACCGGCAACAAGGACATCATCATGGCCGACGACATGGCCAAGATGAAGCACCAGGCGATCGTCGGCAACATCGGCCACTTCGACAACGAGATCGACATGGCCGGCCTGGCCAAGACGCCCGGCGTGCACAAGGTCGAGGTCAAGCCGCAGGTGCACGAGTGGACGTTCGCGGACGGCCACTCGATCATCGTTCTCTCGGAGGGGCGGCTGCTGAACCTCGGCAACGCCACCGGCCACCCGAGCTTCGTCATGAGCGCCTCGTTCGCCAACCAGACGATCGCCCAGATCGAGATTCACAAGAACCCCGACAACTACATCGTGGACGGCAAGCCGACCGTCACGACGCTGCCGAAACACCTGGACGAGAAGGTCGCCCGGCTGCACCTCGACGCGGTCGGGGCGAAGCTGACGACGCTGACCAAGGGGCAGGCCGAGTACATCGGCGTCGACGTCGCGGGGCCGTACAAGTCCGACCACTATCGCTACTGATCGCACCCGCCCGAGGTCCCCGTCCGGCTTGCCGGACGGGGACCTCGCGGGTTCGGGTGGGACTCAGCGAGCTGTAGGCTCGCCCACCCATTGCACCCTTCGTTCTGGAGCGGCACGTTGACCGGTGGCGTCAAGGCCAAGACCAAACCCCTCTCGGCCAAAGTGCGCGCGCTGCGCGCCCGGCGCGACGCCCTGCTCACCCGGCGCGACGCCCTGCTCACCCGGCGCGACGCGCTGCTGGCTCGGCGCGAGCCCGGCGGCAATCCGCTTGAGGCCTACTTCGACGCCAACCAGGGCCGGCTCATCCACAAGTGGGTGCACTACTTCGACATCTATGACAGGCACTTCGCGCCGTTCCGGCACAAGCGGGTGAACGTGTTGGAGTTCGGCGTCTCCCAAGGCGGATCGCTGCAGATGTGGAAGCACTACTTCGGACGCCGCGCGCAGATCCTCGGCGTCGACATCAACGAGCGCTGCCGGCAGTTCACCGAGGAACGCATCGACGTCGTGATCGGCGATCAGGAAGACCGTGACTTCCTGCAGAGCATCGGGCGCCGGCTGGGGCACATCGACGTGCTGATCGAGGACGGCGGCCACACGGCGGGCCAGCAGATCGCGACGTTCGAAGAACTGTGGCCCTACATCAGCCCGGGCGGGGTGCTGTTGATGGAGGACCTGCACACGAGCTACTGGGACAACTACGGCGGCGGATACCAACGCCCAGGCACGTTCATCGAGTTCGCCAAGAATCTGATCGATCAGCAACACGCCTGGCACTCGCGCGAGCGCGACCGGTTCGACGTGGACGGCTACACCAAGACGATCCGCGGCATGCACGTCTATGACAGCATCATCGTCTTCGACAAGGGCGCGCTCAGCCGCCCGACCCATCGCAAGACCGGCACGCGGTCGTACTGAGCAGCCTGCCGGCCTGTCCTCGCGCAGGGACGGCGCTGCCCCACAACCTGCGAAAGATGCCACGATGGCAGCGTGAAACCTCGCGTGTTGGTGGTCGACGACGACGCCGCGCTCGCCGAGATGCTCGGCATCGTCCTGCGCACCGATCAGTTCGAGCCGTCGTTCGTGTCTGACGGCTCGCGGGCGCTGCAGGCGTTTCACGACACCAAGCCGGACATTGTGCTGCTCGACCTGATGCTGCCCGGCATGTCCGGGCTCGACGTGTGCCGCGCGATCCGGGCCGAGAGCGGCACGCCGATCATCATGCTCACCGCCAAGACCGACACCGTCGACGTCGTGCTCGGGCTGGAGTCCGGCGCAGACGACTACGTGGTCAAGCCGTTCAAGCCGAAGGAGCTGGTGGCGCGGATGCGCGCGCGGCTGCGGCAGCACGAGGACGTCGTCAGCGAGGCCCTGACGATAGGGCCGCCCGACTCGCCGATCGTCATCGACGTCCAGGCGCACCAGGTCACCCGCGGCGCCTCGCCGGTCGCGCTCACGCCGCTCGAGTTCGACCTGCTCGTGGCGCTCGCCCGCAAGCCACGGCAGGTGTTCACCCGCGAGGTGCTGCTCGAGCAGGTTTGGGGCTACCGGCACGCAGCTGACACCCGGCTGGTCAATGTGCACGTTCAGCGGCTGCGCGCCAAGGTCGAGCGCGACCCCGAGCGCCCAGAGGTCGTCCTGACGGTCCGCGGCGTCGGCTACAAGGCCGGCCCACCATGAGATCACCCCACGAAAACGCTCCGCACAGAACGCTGCACGTTTCCGCGGGGACCCCGAGGCAGAGACCGTGACCGCGGGCGGCGGGCGTTCTGGCCAACTGCTGCGCCATGGCGCACGAGGGGCGGCGCAGGCCGGCTTGGCCGTCGTCCACCGCGGCCTGCGGACCTGGCGCCGCTCGCTCGCCCTGCGGATCGGCGCGACGACGGTCGTTGTCGCGGGCTTGGTGGTGCTGGTCACCGGACTGTTCCTGGTCGACAAGGTCTCGCACGGCGTCCTCAACGCCAAGCGCGACGCGGCGATCAACCAGGCCCGCGTCGGGCTGACCACGGCGCGCGACGTGCTCGTCTCGGTGGACGCCGGCGTTTTCGAGGAGGTCTGCGACGCCCAGCAGCAGATCTCGGAAGACCTCACCGCCGGCGGCACCAGCGTCGGCGTGTTCAGCATCTATCTGGTGTCGAGCTCGAACACCGACTGCGAGAACCGCAGCCACGCGACGACGATCCCCCCGGCGTTGCGCTCGAAGGTCCAGCTCGGCGACCTCGCGATGCAATACGCCCCGGTGCCGCAGGGCACGACTCGGCGGCTGGTGAAGGGCCTGATCGTCGGCGAGCCGGTGCAGGCCGGCACCGGCACCTTCGAGCTGTACTACCTGTTCCCGCTACAGGACGAGGAGCAGACGATCGCCCTGGTGCAGCGCACCGTGCTCGTCTCCGCGCTGGCGCTCGTGCTGCTGGTGTTGGCGATCGCGCTGCTGGTCACCCGCCAAGTGGTGCGGCCGCTGCGCATCGCCGCCGAAACCGCGGGCCAGCTGTCCGCCGGCGACCTGTCGAAGCGGATGAACACCCGCGGCTCGGACGACATCGCCCGCCTCGGCGAGGCGTTCAACGACATGGCCGGCAGCCTGCAGCGCCAGATCCGCCGGCTCGAGGAGCTGTCCCGCTTGCAGCGGCGGTTCACCAGCGACGTCTCGCACGAGTTGCGGACGCCGTTGACGACAGTGCGGATGGCTGCGGAGTTCTTGCACGGCGCGCGTGCGGACTTCCCGCCGGAGCTGGCCCGCGCCGCAGAGCTGCTCCACGACGAGCTGGACCGCTTCGAGTCGCTGCTGGGCGACCTGTTGGAGATCTCCCGCTACGACGCCGGGGCCGCCCGGCTGGACGCCGAGGCCGCCGACATCGGCGGTGTCGTCTCCACCGTCGTCGCGGCCAGCCGCGTGCTCGCGGACCGGCACGGCAGCGAGATAGTCGTCGACGCGCCGCTCGAGCCCGTGCCGGTGGACATGGACGTGCGGCGGGTGGAGCGGATCTTGCGCAACCTGGTCGGCAACGCCCTCGACCACGGCGAGGGCAACCCGGTGGTGATCACGATCGGCTACGACGACAACGTGGTCGCGGTGACGGTGCGCGACCGCGGCGTCGGGCTGCGTCCTGGCGAGGCGGGGCTGGTGTTCAACCGGTTCTGGCGCGGCGACCAGTCGCGCAGCCGGCTGACCGGCAGCACCGGCCTGGGGCTGGCGATCTCGCTGGAGGACGCCCGATTGCACGACGGCTGGCTGCAGGCGTGGGGTGAGCGCGGCCGAGGCGCGCAGTTCCGGTTGACGCTGCCCCGACACGCCGGCCACACCCTCGTCCACTCGCCGCTGCCGCTCGACCCGGACGAGGTCGGCGAGGACCAATTCGAAGAGGACCTGCGATGAGCTCCGGCCGCCGGCGCGTCGCCGTGCTGCTGCCCGCGGCAGTGGCGATGTTGCTCGCCGGGTGCAGCGGCGTGCCGGCCACGTCGACGCCGCAGACGATCCAGACGGTCGGGCTCGGCGGCGTCGTCAACCCGCCGATCGTCCCGCCGCGCAACGCCCAACCGCGGGACATCGTGATCGGTTTCCTGGCCGCGGAGACGGTCGACCCGTCCACACAGAAGTCCAGCGAGGCCTTCCTGACCAGCGGCGCGCGCAACCGCTGGTCCTACTCCGGCGCGACGATCGTCAGCGACCTGTCCTACGGCACGTACAGCGCGACGTCGCACTCGGTGCCGGTGACCGGGCGCATCGTCGGCACGCTCAGCGCGCAGGGGGTCTACACGCCGACGTTGAACGGGGTGGGCGCCGGCGGCCAAGTCGCGACGTTCAAGTACGGCATCGCCCTCGTGAACGGCCAATACCGCATCGACCAGCCGGCCAACGGGCTGCTGCTCACCGACGCGCAATTCACCGCCTATTACCACCAGCACCCGCTGTACTTCTGGGACGCGATCCATCGCTACCTGGTGCCCGACGTCCGCTACACGGCCGAGACCGACGAGCGCACGCTCACGAGCTGGCTGCTGGCGCAGCTCGCCGCCGGGCCGCGACAGGATCTCGCGAGCGGCGCCGTCGCCACCGACACGCTGCCGGAACAGGCGAAGCGGCTGACCGCGTCCGGGACGTCCACCGTGCGCGTGCAGGTCGCCGGGAGCAGCGAGCTCGGCGGCCAGGCGCGCGACCGGTTGGCGGCGCAGTTGGCCTACACGCTCGGCGACACGCTGCACGGCGCGGAACTCTCAATCACCGACGGCGGCACGGCGGTGTCCATTCCCGCGGGGCGTGGCGCCCAATTCACCGTCGGAACGTTCCCGAGCGCGCTCGGCCCCCCGCCCGCGGCCGAGGCGGTCTACTACCTGCGCAACGGCCGGATCTATGCCGACAGCGGCAAACCGTTGCCTGGCGCGCTCGGCAACGGCTCGCTGCCGTTCGGCTCGATAGCGGTCACCCGGCCCGGCGGCACCGGCCGCCTGACGGTCGCCGGGGTGCAGGGCAGTGGCGCGGCCCAGCGGCTCGTGATCGCCACGGAGGGCGGCGTGGCGCGGCCGACGTCGGTGACGGGCCTGCTTTCCCGGCCGACGTGGGCGCCGGGCGTGCCCGTCGCCGACACCTCCGAGGTGTGGGTCGGCGCCGGCTCGCAGGTGTTCCGCGTGGTCACCAACGGCAAGACGGCGCAGGTGAGCAGCGTGTCCATTCCGTCAGCCGCCGGTGGCCGGGTGGTCGCGCTGCGCTTCAGCCCGGACGGCTCGCGCATCGCGATGGTGTTCGCCGGCTCGAACGGGGCGTCGCGGCTCTACATCGGCACGGTCGTCCGCTCGGCCAAGCAACCGCAGGTGGAGGCGTTGCAACAGCCGATCAGCCCGGAGGGAGTCGTGGTCCAAGACGTCGCCTGGAGCGACTCGCTGAAGCTGTTCGCGATCGGCTACCTCAAGAGCTCCCACGAGCCCGAGGTGTTCGAGACCGGCGTGGACGGCGCCCACTGGCAGAACCTCGGCATCGGCGGGCTGCCGGCCGCGCCGGACACGCTGTCGATCACCACCGCGGCTCCGGCGTGGGTGTCGGCCGACGGGTTCGTCTGGGTGCAGGAGTCGGGCATCTGGCAGTCGCCGGGCGGCACGGGGCAAACGCCGGGCACCGCGCCCGTCTACCTCACCTAGCAGCTGAGCGACGGCCGAGGGCGTCGTCCACAGGAGGCGGGCCGATCGCGGCCGTCATCCACAGTTGGCTCGACACGGCTGTGCGAGCGGCCTCGGCAGCGCACGATCGACAGATGTTCGGTCTGCGCACTCGCCCGGTCGCCGTGTTCGGCGCGTTGGTCGACCTGGTGCTGCCCGGGCGTTGCGTGGGCTGCGGGGCGCCGGGCGCCGCGCTGTGCGCGCTCTGCCGGCCGGCCGGCGTGCTGCGCGCCGACGTGCTCGGGCTGCCGACCTTTGCGGCCGGGCAATACGCCGACGGGGTGCGCGCGGCGCTGTTGCGCTACAAGGAGCGGGGCCGTCGTGATCTGGCGCCGGAGCTCGCCCGGCTGCTCGCGCGCAGCGTCGCGGCGCTTGTCGACGGCTTCGAGAGTGTCGACCGCTTCGACGGCGCCGGCGCGCCGAAGGGCGTGTCCCGCATCGCCCTGGCGCCGGTGCCATCCGCCCGCTCGGTCGCGGCGGCGCGCGGCGGCGACCACGTCCAGCGGCTGGCGGGGCTCGCGGCTCGCGAACGGGGGCTGCGCGTCGCCGCCGCGCTGGCATTGGACCGCCCGGTGCTCGACTCAGCCGGTCTGCCGGCCGCAGACCGGGCGGCGAACCTCGCCGGCGCGATGACCGCCCGCTGCGCGCCGCCGGGCTGGTCCGCGGTGGTGGTCGACGACATCGTGACGACTGGCGCGACCCTGCGCGAGGCCGACCGCGCCCTGCGAGCGGCCGGCTGGGACGTGCTCGGCGCGGCCGTTGTCGCGGCGACGCAGTTGGACCGTCGGGCACAGCGAGCCGATGAATCGGCCATTGGCACCGCCCAGGCAACCGGTCTAGCGTGACAACGACCTGACCGATATGGCGCTGACCGGCCCCCGCGCACGCCGACGTACCACCGATCGTGCGCGTGTCTGCCGCCGGCGCCCCGAGCATCGCAGAGGTCGCATGGACACTGTCGTGGGCAGCAAAGAGATCGTCGTTCGAGGTCGCAACGTCGTCGTGCCCGAGCATTATCGCCAGCACGTCGCCGAGAAGCTCGGCAAGCTCGAACGGTACGACCACAAGATCATCCGAACGGATGTCGAGCTGCAGCACGAGAAGAACCCACGACAGAACGGCAGCTGCCAGCACGTCGAGATCACCTGCCGCACCCGCGGGCCGGTCGTCCGCGCAGAGGCCTGCGCCGAAGACTTCTACAAGGCGCTTGACCTCGCCGCCGACCGGCTGGAGCGGCGCTTTCGGCAGGCCGCGGACCGCCGGCGAATCCACCACGGCCGGCGCACCCCGCCCTCCCTCGCGCAGGTCGCCGCGGAGCTTCCCGATCTGCTGCTCGACGACCCTGATGGCATCGGCGCCGGCGGCGTCGACGGCGCCGGCGGTGTGGACGGAGCGGGCGGCGTGGACGGAGCGGGCGGCGTGGACGGCGCCGACGCGGGTCCGGGCCGCGTGGTGCGCGAGAAGGAACATCCGGCGACGCCGATGACCGTCGACCAAGCGCTGTTCGAGATGGAGCTGATCGGGCACGACTTCTACCTGTTCAACGAGTTGGACAGCGGCCGGCCGTGCGTCGTGTACCGCAGGCACGCCTACGACTACGGGCTCATCCGGATGACCTGACCGCCGGCGAACCGGGCGAAACAGATCTCGTCGCTGAACGTGCCGTCCGGATCGCGCAGCCGCCCCCGTCGGACCGCCTCGTGCGCGAACCCGCCGGCCAGCGCCGCCTTCTGCGAGGCGATGTTGCCCGCCTTCGCGCCGAGTTCGAGCCGGGCGAATCCGGCTTGCTCGAACGCCCAAGGCGCGAGCAGGCGAAGGGCGCGGGCGGTGTAGCCGCGGCCGCGGAAGTCCGGGTGCACGGTGTAGCCGATCCCGCCGACCTGCGGCGGCCCGCTGCGGCGCACCATCAGCTCCCCGGCGAAGCGGCCCGATTCGATGTCCTCGAGCGCGAACCGGGCGGCCGGGCCGGTCAGCCAGTCGAGCCCGGCGCGGCGCGTCACCGTCTTCGCGTCGTCCGCCGACATCGCCTCACCGGTGAACCCCCAGCGGGTCGCCTCGGCGTCCTCGGCCGCCAGATACGCCGGCGCGTCCTCGGGCCGCAACGGCCGCAGCCGCAGCACCCCGTCGCTCAGCCCGCCGTCGGGCAGTGGCGCGAACGCCGGCGCCACCGGCCCCGGCGGGTCGCTCGCGAGCCGCGCGAACCGGGCCAGGTCGGCGTGGCGGACCGGCACGCCGTTGCGCCCGCCGCCCAGGACGCCGTGCCGGCCGACGCCTTCGAAGCGGAATCCGGCGCCCATCGCCGAGCGGGCCGAGGCCACATTGCGCACGTCGCAGACGAGTCGCACCCGCGGCAGGGCGAGGCGCTCGAACGCAAACTGCGCAAGCACGGCCGTCGCCTCGCGGGCATAGCGCAGCCCGCGGGCGTCCGGCGCGATCCAGAACCCGATCTCGGGGTCGCCGCTCAGCCGCAGCACGCACGCGCCCACGAGCCGGCCGGCGCCCCGTTCGACGACCGCGCTGCCCAGTCCGGTGCCCGCGCCGCGCCCCTCGTGGCCGAACTCGGTGACGAATTCGCGGGCGTCCTGCGCGGTGTACGGGCTCGGCAGGGCCAGGTAATCGGTCATCGACGGGTCGCGCATGATCGCTTGCACCCGCCCTGCGTCGCCCGGCTGCCAGCGGCGCAGCAGCAGCCGCTCGCCGGTGAGCTCGAGGTCGTCCAGTTCGACCTCCCGGTAGCGCCCCACGGCGCGCCAGCCTGCCAGAAACGGCATCCGGCGCGGCACGAGCCGTCGGTAGGCAGGTGCCCGCCGCTCGCGGCCCGTACGATGGCACCCGTGGTTCTAGCCAAGATGCTGCGCGCCGGCGAGCAGAAGCAGGTCCGTCGGCTGTCCGCGATCGCCGATCACATCGAGACCCTCGAGGACGACTACGTCGAGCTCACCGACGCCGAGCTGCGCGAGCTGACCGACACGTTCCGCGAGCGGCTCGACGACGGCGAGACCCTCGACGACCTGCTGCCGGAGGCGTTCGCCGTCGTGCGCGAGGCGGCCCGGCGCACCCTCGGGCAGTTCCACTACAAGGTCCAGCTGATGGGCGGCACCGCCCTGCACCTCGGCAACGTCGCCGAGATGAAGACCGGCGAGGGCAAGACGCTCGTCTCCACGTTGCCGGTCTACTTGAACGCGCTGGCCGGCCAGGGCGTGCACGTCGTCACGACCAACGACTACCTCGCCAGCCGCGACGCCGACTGGATGGGCCGAGTCCACCGGTTCCTCGGCCTGACCGTCGGCAAGATCCTCAACGACCTGCCACCGGAGAAGCGTCAGGCTTCCTACGCCTGCGACATCACCTACGGCACGAACAACGAGTTCGGCTTCGACTACCTGCGCGACAACATGGCGTGGTCGTTGGAGGACCTCGTGCAGCGCGGGCACAACTTCGCCGTCGTGGACGAGGTCGACTCGATCCTGATCGACGAGGCCCGCACGCCGCTCATCATCAGCGGCCCGGCGGAGGAGAACCAGCGCTGGTACCTCGAGTTCGCGCGTCTCGCGCCGCGGATGAAGAAGGACGAGCACTACGAGGTCGAAGAGGGCAAGCGCACCGTCGCGGTCACCGAAGAGGGCGTCGCGTTCGTCGAGGACCAGCTCGGCATCGAGAACCTGTACGAGGCCGCCAACACGCCGCTCGTCGGCTACCTGAACAACTCGCTGAAGGCCAAGGAGCTGTTCAAGCGCGACCGGGACTACATCGTCAACACCGGCGAGGTGCTCATCGTCGACGAGTTCACCGGCCGGGTCCTGCAGGGCCGCCGCTACAACGAGGGCATGCACCAGGCCATCGAGGCCAAGGAAGGCGTGCAGATCCAGCAGGAGAACCAGACCCTCGCCACCATCACGCTGCAGAACTACTTCCGGCTCTACGACAAGCTCGCCGGGATGACCGGCACCGCGCAGACCGAGGCGAACGAGCTGCACCAGACGTACAAGCTCGGCGTCGTCCCGATCCCGACGAACCAGCCGATGATCCGCCTCGACGAGACCGACTTCATCTACAAGACCGAGGACGCGAAGTTCGCCGCGGTCGTCGACGACATCGCCGAGCGGCATGACAAGGGCCAGCCGGTGCTGGTCGGCACGGCCAGCGTCGCGAAGTCCGAGCGGCTGGCGTCGCTGCTGCTGCGCAAGGGCATCCCGCACGAGGTGCTCAACGCCAAGCAGCACGCGCGGGAGGCCGCGATCATCGCCAACGCCGGCCGCAAGGGCGCCGTCACGATCGCCACGAACATGGCCGGCCGCGGCACCGACATCATGCTCGGCGGCAACCCCGAGTTCGCCGCCGACCTCGCGCTGCGCGAGAAGGGCCTGAGCCCGGACGAGACGCCCGAGGATTACGAGGCCGCGTGGGCCGAGACGTTGGAGCACTCGCAGGCGGAGACCGAGAAGGAGCATGACGAGGTCGTCGAGCTCGGCGGCCTGTACGTGCTCGGCACCGAGCGGCACGAGTCGCGGCGCATCGACAACCAGCTGCGCGGGCGCGCCGGCCGGCAGGGCGACCCGGGCGAGTCGCGGTTCTACCTCTCGCTTGGCGACGACCTGATGGTCCGCTTCAACGGCGAGCGGGTCGCGGCGATGATGAACATGCTGCGGCTGCCAGAAGACGTCCCGATCGAGGCGAAGATGGTCTCGAAAGCGATCCAGTCGGCGCAGACGCAGATGGAGCAGCAGAACTTCGAGATCCGCAAGAACGTCCTCAAGTACGACGAGGTGCTGAACAAGCAGCGCACCGTCGTCTATGGCGAGCGTCGGCAGGTGCTCGAGGGCGCCGATCTCAGCGACCAGATCCGGCCGATGATCACCGATGTCGTCACCAGCTACGTCGAGGGCGCGACCGCGTCGGGCTACCCCGAGGAGTGGGAGCTCGAGCAGCTCTGGACGGCGCTGAAGACGCTCTACCCGATCTCGCTGACGCTCGACGATGCGATCGAGCAGGCCGGCGGCGAGAAGTCCGACCTGACCCGCGAATACCTCGTCGAGGAGCTCGTCGCGGACGCCCAGGCGGGCTACGACCAACGCGAGGAAGACCTCGGCGCGGAGGTCCTGCGCGAGCTTGAGCGGCGCGTGCTCCTGTCGGTGCTCGACCGCAAGTGGCGCGAGCACCTGTACGAGATGGACTACCTGCAAGAGGGCATCGGGCTGCGTGCGATGGCGCAGCGCGACCCGCTGGTCGAGTACCAGCGCGAGGGCTTCGACATGTTCGCCGCGATGATGGACGGCATCAAGGAGGAATCCGTCGGCTTTCTGTTCAACCTCGAGGTCGAGGTCGAGCCAGACGATGCCGACGGCGGGTCCAACAGCGCGGCGGGTGCGCTCGCGGCCGGCGGCGCCGGCCGGGCGGCCGCCGGCGACGCGGTCGACGAGCCGGACAACGCCGCGCTCGCCGAGGCGTTCGGCGGCGAGCCGAAGCTCGACCTGGCGTTGCTGGAGGCGGCGCAGGAGCAACACGAGTCCGCCGGCGCCCCGCACATCCGAGCCAAGGGCCTGGACCGCTCGGGCGGCGACTCCGGGCTGACTTACAGCGCGCCCGCGCTCGGCTCGGACTCGCCAGCCGTCACCACCGGCGCGGACGGCAAGCCGGCCGCCAACGGCGCCAAGCGGTCGCCGAACCGCAGCAACCCCAACCGCGGCAGCCGCGGCAACAAGTCGTCGAACAACCGGAACAAGCGCAAGCGCTGACCCGGCCGACCTGGCTGACCTGGCCGAGTTGGCAGGTCCGGCTGACCGGCCGAGCCGGCGGGCCCCGGCCGACCTCAGCCCAGCTGCAGCCGGGTGCACCGCCAGCGGCCGTGCTGGGTCTCCACGCGAATCGCGACAGCGCGCACCCGATTGCCGACCGCCACGGTGGCCGACAGCTCGGCGACCCCGTCCGCCGGCTCGCACACGCGGACCGACCGCACGCTCGCCCGATGCAGCCAGTGCCGGCGGCCGGCGGCGAGAGCCCGGTCGAGGTCCGCGCCGAACGACCGCACGATCGACGGGCTGAGCAGGCCGGCCAGCTGGTGCGCGGGCCGGCGTCCTGCGGCCGTCTCGATCATCCCCACGAGCAGCCGCCGGACCCACTGGTCGGGTTCTGGCATGCCGTGCGCGCGAGCTGGGCGCAGCGCCCATGGCGCAGGCGCCTCGGCAAGCGCGAAGGGCAGCCGACAATCCAACGGCCCGGGATTGCGGCCGTGGTCGAGGATCTCGTCGTCAAATGGCGGCTCGCGGCGCGGCGCCGGGCGCACGACGACGCGGCCAGGAGAGGTGGCGCGCAGCGCTGCAGTCACGAGGAGCCGTCCTTCGCGAGCATCGCAGGGTCGCCCGCGGCCCGAGGAACTGCGGGGTCCCCGGGCAGGCGCGGCTCTTTCCATGCGCCTGTCCGGGGTACAGGTGCGCAGTGGCGGGTGGCAACGGGAAGCGCGGTCATGAGGACGGCTCCTGAGTGGTGGGCGGCCCCGGGACCGCCGAGGCCGGCGCTCGCAACGCCTGCCCGGGAAGGACGAGGTCCGGGTCGTCGCCGATGACGGCACGGTTGGCGGCGTACCAGCGCGGCCACGCCACAGCCGTGCGCGCCGGGGTGGCGGACCGGCCGAGTCGGCGCTGCGCGATCAGCCACAGCGAATCGCCCGGCTGCACCGTCACCGCCGGTCGACCAGGCCGTGCCGACGCCGACGCCGGCGCCGTCGGACCGGGGTGTGGCGTCGCCGGGTGACCGAGGTGTGGCGTCCGCGCCGATGTGCGTCCGGTTGTCGGTGTCGGCGTCGGCGCCGGCGTCGACACCGGTGTCGGTGTCGGTGTCGGTGTCGGCGTCGGCACCGGTGTCGGCCCGGGCCGCGACGCGTGGGCGGAGTTCGCGGCGCGCGTCGGCCAGGACGGCGGGCCTAGCGTGTGCGTCGACGCGGGACGCAGCGGCCAGCTCGGCGCTGCGGCCGGCGACGGCGCGGGGCCAGGCGTGCCGGGCGGGGCCGCGAGCGCCGCGGCCGGGGCGAGCGCGATGCCGAGTCCGGCAGAGCCGACGAGCACCCGCCGCAGCACGGCGGGCAAGGTGACGCAGCACAACACCCGGGCCGCGCGGCCGCCGAGGCCGGGCAGTCGCGCGCCGCCTGCAGCGAGCAGCCCGAGGCCGAGCCAGGCGGCGACCAGCCACAGCGCGGCTCCGGCCAGCGAGGTCAGCGCGCGGTCGGCGCCCACGCGCGTGACCCAATCGTGCGGCGCTGCGATGCCGTGCGCGAGCGCCGTCCACTTCGGCCAGAGCGCGGACAGCACCGCAGCGTCGACCAGCAGGCAGCCAGTAGTTCGGAACCGAGCGCGCACGCGAGCAGACCTTTCCATTTGCTTACGTTTGCTTGTCTACGCGTTCGTTCACGGACAGTCAATCCGACTGGTCTTGATTGTGGACAACCGCTGGCGGAGGCTGACCGGGCCTCGCTTGGTACGGCAAGAGACCGGCTACGGCGATCCACTGGCCGGTCGAACGCAGTGCCAAGCGGCGTGACCCCGCCCGCCGGTTGCCACCTGGCCGCGAGGTCGGCCAGGGTGAGGCGGTGACCGACCCAGCCGCACGGTGGGCCGACCTGTTCGCCGACCTCGAGGCGCAGGCAGACGAGCTGGCTCGTGCTGAGCGGGCGGCCGAGGTGGAGACCCGCACGCGCGGCGAGGTCGGCCGGCTGACCGTTCACGACCGACTCCGCGCGGCCATCGGGACATCGCTGCGCCTGTCGCTCGCCGCCGGCGGTCCCAGCGGCCTCGCAATTCGCGGCACGGTTCGCCGGACCGGTTCAGACTGGCTGCTCCTCGAGGAGGACGCCGGTCGAGAGGTGCTCGTCGCGACGCAGCACGTCGTCGCGGTGCGCGGACTGAGCCGGCTCTCGACGCCGGCTGACTTCGGCAGCGTGGTCGAGTCCCGGTTGACCCTGCGGCACGCGCTGCGCGGCCTGGCCCGCGACCGGGCGGCCGTGCGCCTGCACCTGGCGGCCGCGGCCGGGGAGAACGCGGTCCTCGACGCCACGCTCGACCGGGTCGGCGCGGACTTCGTCGAGGTCGCGGCGCACGCCCCCGGCGAGGCCCGGCGCCGCCGAGAGGTGCGCGAGGTGGCGCTGGTGCCGCTCTCGGCATTGGCCGCCGTCCAGCGCTCACTCTGAAGGCTTGGCCGTCTCCGGATCGACGAACGGGTGGGCGGCGATGAACTCGCGCGTCTGGTCATACATCCGGGCGATGTAATCCTCGAGGCGGTCGCGCTCAACGCGCCACTGCCCGCGGCCACCGATCTTGATGGCCGCCAATTCGCGGTTGCGGACCAACGCGTAAGCCTGCGACACCGAGATGTTCAACACGTCGGCGACGTCATCGAGGGTGAGGAATCGCGGCTCGGCGGCCATGGCGCGAAAGCGTCCTTTCCGGATGCACGGGCGGCTCGGCCACGAGTGTGGCAGGTGTCGCGGCGCTCAGTACGTCATCCACAGGCCGGCGGCCGGGTCGCAGCGGGCGCGTGCGTCCGGCACCATGTCTGCGTGGCCGACACACCGCCGTCGCCGCGGCCGCGACGCGTCGCCACGCCGAGCTGGCTCGACGTCCGCCTGGTGCTCGGCGTTGCGCTCGTGCTCGCCGCCGTGCTGCTCGGCGCGCGGCTCATCTCCGGGGCCAGCCGCACCTACGGCGTCGTCGCCGCCACGCATGACCTCGCGGCGGGCGCTGTGCTGTCCGCGGGCGACGTGCGCGTCGCGCAGGTGCAGCTGCCCGATCACGGCCGCGGCGTCTACCTGACCGATCCCGACGCCGTGGTCGGCAAGCGCCTCGACCGGCCGGTGACGAAGGGCGAATTGGTGCCGGCAGCCGCGCTCGCGCATCCCACCGCGCAGACGACCGTCACGGTGCCGCTCGCCGATGGCGCCGCGCCGGACTTGCGCGCGGGCCAGCGCATCGAGCTCTGGTTCGCCGCGCCGTCGTGCGAATCGACGGTTCTGCTGCGCGACGTGGCGGTGCAGTCCGTGCATGCGGACACCGGCTCGTTCAGCAGCGGCGGCGGTCAGGACGTCGTCATCAGCGTCGACCCGGCGGCGGCCGACCGGGTCGCCCAGGCGCTCGCGATCGACCAGGTCCAGCTGCGCGCCGGGGTGCTGGTCGGCCCGGCGACGGCCGCGACGCCGACGGCCGCGACGCCGACGCCCGCGAGCCCGCCGCGTTCAACCACGCCGACCGGTGCTGCGGCCGACGGCGCGTCAGCTGCGGATATCGCCGCCTGCGCGTCGGCGTCGCCGAGCCGATGAAGCTGCCGGTCCTCTCCGCGGCCGACGGCGCGGAGTGGGAACAGCGCTGGGTCGCCGCGTTCGAGCGCGGCGCCTTCCCGATCGAGATCGTCCGCCGCTGTGTCGACGTCGTCGACGTGCTGGCGGTCGCCGCCGCTGGTCAAGGCCGCGCCGCACTGCTCGCCGCGGACCTGCGCCGACTCGACGCAGACGCCGTGGGCCGGCTCGTCGCCGCGGGCGTCACGCCGATCGGCGTCGTGCGTCGCGACGACCAGATCGCGCAAGACCGGCTGCGCGCCGCAGGGGTGGCCCACGTCGTGCCGGACGACGCCGAGCCTTCCGTCGTCGCGGCGGTGGTCGCGGAGGCGGTGCGGTCGCTGACGTCGGCGGCCGGCGGGGACGGTGCGGGCCGCGCGGACGGCCCCGGTGTCTCGTCGGCGGCTCGCGCTTACGCCGATCCCTCGACGTCTATGGCGATCCCGCCGGGCGCCGGCCCGCCGGTGGCCGCCGACGAGACGACGACCCGACGTGGTTCGGTGATCGCGGTGTGGGGCCCGACCGGCGCTCCTGGCCGCACGACGGTCGCGGTGTCGCTCGCCGACGAGATCGCCCGGCTGCGGTCGAACGCGCTGCTCGTCGACGCCGATGTCTACGGCGGCGCGATCGCCGCGGTGCTCGGCCTGCTGGACGAGTCGCCCGGCCTGGCGGCCGCCTGCCGGCGAGCGGGTTCGGCACGCTTGGACGCCGCCGCGCTCGCCGGGCTGTGCTGGCAGCTCGGCCCGCAGCTGCGGGTGCTCACCGGCATCCCGCTGGCGTCGCGCTGGCCCGAACTGCGGCCGACGGCAGTCGGCTCGGTGCTTGCCGCGGCGCGCGGGCTGGCTGACTACACCGTCGTGGACTGCGGCTTCTGCCTGGAGACCGATGAGGAGTTGTCCTTCGACACGCTCGCGCCGCGCCGCAACGGCGCCACGCTCGCCGTGCTCGACGACGCCGACCTCATCGTCGCAGTCGGGTCGGCTGATCCGATCGGGATGCAGCGTCTCGTCCGCGCGCTCGCCGAGTTGGGCGACGCCGAGGTCGCGGCACCGGTGTGGGTCGTGCTGAACCGGGTGCGGGCCGGGGCGGTGCCGGGCGATCCGGCGAGCGAGCTCGGCGCCGCGTTGCAGCGCTTCGCCGGGCGCACGCCGGCGGCGTTGTTGCCGGCTGATGGCCGCGCGCTGGACGCGGCGCTTGCCAGCGGCCGGCTGCTGGGCGAGTGCGCGCCGGCCAGCCCGCTGCGCCAAGCGCTCGCCGAGCTCGCCGCGGCCCTGGTCGGCGCGCCGGCGCCGGCCGGCCGGCGACAACGCCGCCGGCGCGGCCGGTGACCGCTGTGGCTGGTTCGGCCGGGTTGCCGTGGTCGCGTCGACGGCGGTCGGGGAGAATTGCCCTCGTGGCGGTGACAGCTTCGATGGCGACGGCTTCGACGGCGACGGCTTCGACGGGGACGCGCGAGCGGTGAGCAAGCGATGAGCGAGCGAATGACGTCGGCGGACGTCGCCTTCCTGCACCGCGAAGGTCGCACCGCCCCGCAGCATGTCGGCGCGCTGGCGATCCTGGAGCCGCCGCCCGCTGGTTTCGACTACGACCGGCTGGTGCGGTTGATCGAGGAACGGATCTCCCTGGCGCCGCGATACCGGCAGAAGGTCCGCATGGTGCCCGGGCATCTCGCCAACCCCGTGTGGATCGACGATCCGGACTTCGACATCACCTACCACGTCCGGCGTTCGGCGTTGCCTCGGCCGGGCGAGGACGCGCAGCTGCTGGAGTTCTGCGCGCGCATCCAGTCCCGGCTGCTCGATCGGTCCCGCCCGCTGTGGGAGACGTATCTGGTGGAGGGGTTGACCGGGGGCCGGCTCGCGATCGTCACGAAGACGCACGCGGCGGTCGTCGGCGAGCGCGACGGCATCGACTTGGCGCAAGTGATCCTCGACGCCGCGCCGACGCCGCGGCGGACCGTCGAGCCGATCTGGATGCCGGCGCCTGAGCCCAGCTCGTTGCAGCTGCTCGCCGAGGCAGCCCGGGGCATCGTGCGCCGGCCGATCGAGCTCACCGACGCCGCTCGAGCAGCGGGTCGCGACCTCGGCAAGAGCGCCGCACGAGCAAGCGCGCTTGCCGGCGGGCTCATGACTGTCGCGACCGCCGCGCTCCGCCGGCCGGCCGACTCGCCGCTGCACGCGCAGCTCAGCGAGCAACGTCGCCTCGCGATCGCCCGGAGCGACCTTGCGGACTACCGGCAGGTCCGCGCCGCCTTCGGCGGCACCGTCAACGACGTGGTGCTGGCGACGGTCGCCGGCGCGTTGCGCGGCTGGTTGCTGTCTCGCGGGATGCCGCTTCGGGCTGCAACGTCGGTTCGCGCGCTCGTCCCGGTCGGCGTGCTCGACGACCCCGATCTAGCCGGGACGCTCGAGCCTCGTTTCGGCGGCAGCTCGAGCCGCTCAGGCGTGATCCGGCCGTTGCTGATCGACCTGCCGGTCGGCGAGCCCGACCCGATCCTGCGGCTGGCGCAGCTGCGCTACGCCATGGCCACGCACAAGGCGACCGGCCGCGCCATCAGCGCGGACAGGCTGACCGATCTCACCGGGTTCGCCCCGCCCACGATGTTGGCGATGGCCACGCGCGCGTCCACCGAGCTCACCCGCCGGCTGTTCAGCCTGGTGATCACCAATGTGCCGGGCCCGCAGTTCCCGTTGTTCGCCGCGGGCGCGCGGATGCGCGAGACGTTCCCGATCGTGCCGCTCGGACCAGGTCAGGCGGTGTCGATCGCAGTGGCGTCCTATGACGGCGGCGTCTACTACGGCGTCAACGGCGACCGGAACTCGATGCCTGACGCCGGGCTGCTGGCCGGGCTGATCGAGGAGTCGCTGGCCGAGCTGAGCGCCGCGGTGCAAATCCGGCCTGGGCCGAGCGCCGCCGCCGTGCCGACGCGCTCGGCGTCCCATGCCGCCTCGCAGGCCGCGAGCCAGCCGGCCGAGGTTCGCGCTCGGCGACGCGGCCCGCGGGATCGGCGGCCGGGCTCGATTCGGTCGCGGCCGGTCGAACCATCGTGAGGGTCTACGTGCCGGCGACCACGACTGCGCTGCGCGACCTGCTCGACAGCGGCTTCCTCGGCCCGGCCCCGCTGACGGCATTCGCAGTCACGCCGGGGCTGCGCGAGTGGTACGTCGACGACGACCTCGAATCGATGGAGTACGCGGCGATGGTCGAGGCGGCGCGCAGCTCGTTGCGGCTGATTGACGCCGACCACTCCGCCGCCCGCCGGCGGGTCGTCGCGGCGGTCGAAGTCGACGACGCAGCGGTCGACGTCCGCGACGACCTCGACCGAGGCGTCGTCGAGCTTCGTGCGCCGGTCCCGCTGACGTCCGTGCAGGCGGTGCACGTCGACGACGCCGACGCGGAGCCCGTGGTCGCGGCCGCCGCAGAGGCGGTGATCGCGGCTGATCTTGGCGATCCCGGCTCCCAGGAAGCCGTGGACGACGCGGAGGGCTTCGAGCTGTCGTGGTACGCCAATCAGGAGATTTCAGCGCTGCTCGAAACGCTCTGAGCGGGCTGCAGGCAGGCCCCGGGCGAGGCTGCGCGCGCGCTGGACAGGGCTGGCGCCGTGGCACGATCGATGGATGGACGCCATCACCGCCCCGCCGGTCCCGGCCAACGAGCCGGTCCGGGCCTATCTGCCGGGAAGTTCGGAGGCGGCGACGCTGGCGGCCGAGATCGAGCGGCTCGCGAGCCAGCGGGTCGAGCTGACGATGGCCGTCGCCGGGGTCCGCCGGATGGCCGGCGGCCAGCGCATCCGGGTGGTCGCGCCGCACCGTCACGAGTTGGTGCTGGGCGAGACCGCGGAGGCGACCGAGGACGACGTGGACGCCGCAGTGGGCGCGGCGCTCGCCGCCGCGCCGGCGTGGCGCGAGCTGGCGTTCGACGAGCGGGCGGCCATCTTCCTGCGCGCCGCCGAGCTGCTCACCAGCAGCTGGCGGGATCGACTGAACGCCGCGACGATGCTCGGCCAGTCGAAGTCGGTGCAGCAGGCGGAGATCGACGCGGCATGCGAACTCGCCGACTTTCTGCGTTACAACGTCCATTTCGCGCGGCAGCTCATCGAAGAGCAGCCGGCCAACGGGCCGGGAACGTGGAACCGCATGGACTACCGCCCGCTTGAGGGATTCGTGCTCGCGATCACGCCGTTCAATTTCACCGCGATCGCCGGGAACCTGCCGTCCGCGCCGGCCCTGCTCGGCAACGTCGTGGTGTGGAAGCCCTCGCCGACGCAGCAGCTGGCGGCGCACCACACGATGGAGCTGTTCGAGGCCGCCGGGCTGCCCGCCGGCGTGATCAACATGGTGACCGGCAACGGCTCGGCGGTGAGCACGGCGGCGCTCGGCCACCGCGCGCTCGCCGGCATCCACTTCACCGGCTCGACGGCCACGTTCCAGCACCTGTGGGGCGCGGTCGGCGCGCGCATCGGCAGCTATGCCGCCTACCCCCGCCTCGTGGGCGAGACCGGCGGCAAGGACTTCGTCGCCGCGCACCCCAGCGCCGACCCGGCGGCGCTCGTGACCGGGCTTGTCCGCGGCGCGTTCGAGTACCAGGGACAGAAGTGCTCGGCGGCGTCTCGCGCTTACGTGCCGCGGTCCCTGTGGGCTGGCGGAGTCAAGGATGAGCTGATCGCCGTCACCGAATCGCTGACTTACGGCGACGTCGCCGACTTCTCGAACTTCGGCGGCGCAGTCATCGACCGGCGGGCCTACGACCGGCTCGGCGGCGTGCTCGACAGCCTGCACGCCGCGCCGTCGGCGACGGTGCTTGCCGGCGGCAAGGCGGACGACTCGACGGGTTACTTCGTCCGGCCGACCGTAGTGCAGTCGACCGACCCGGGCCACGGGGTCTTCCGCGACGAGTACTTCGGGCCGGTGCTCGCGGTGCACGTCTACGACGACGCCGACTGGGAGGACACGCTGAGCCAGCTCGAGAGCGTCGCGTCGTACGCGTTGACCGGCGCTGTGTTCGCCCGCGACCAGCAGGTGATCGCGCGCGCGCAGTCGGCGTTGCGGTTCGCGGCGGGCAACTTCTACGTCAACGACAAGCCGACCGGCGCCGTCGTCGGCCAGCAGCCGTTCGGCGGCGGCCGAGCGTCCGGCACCAACGACAAGGCAGGATCGGTGTGGAATCTGACCCGCTGGGTCTCGCCGCGGGCGATCAAGGAGACGTTCGTGCCCGCCACCGACCATCGCCACCCGCACATGGGCGAGGGCGCCTGACTCCAGCAGGTGGGCGAGGGCGGCCGACTCCCGCGCCCGGCGTGGTCGCGCCTCGACGCCCCACCACCCGAGCCGCCGAGCGCTCATGGCGACGCCACCTGCACCTCGAGCGGCGCGCCGTCGGCATACTCGCGCCCCCACCGCGGATCCGGCACGAGCACTCCCCGGCCGGGCGGCCCGAGCGCCGCCCGGCGGGGCAGCCGGACGCCGAGGATCTCGCCGTCGATGGGCCCGGGCCGCAGCAGAAGTCCGCAGTTGCTGCGCCGCACCAACGCCCCCAGGCCGCGATAGGCCGTGGCCAGATCGTCGGAACGGCCGGCGAGGACGACGGCTAGACCGTCGCCCGCCGCGGCCCACGACATCAGCAGCTGCTCAGCCGCGGTGTCGGCGAACGCCTCGCAGTCGTCCACCAGCAACAACGTCGTCGAGCCGATCTCGGGGGCCGCGTCGGCGGCGAGGTCCGGGCCAAGCACGAGCACGTCCCGCTCGCGCGCGAACGCCGAAAGCGGGGACCGCGCGGGCGCGGCGACGACCACCGCGACGCCGGCGTCGAGCGCCTGCCCGAGCAGTGAGCGAACCGCGGTGCTGCGCCCCGAGCGCGGCGGACCCGCGACGACCAGCCGACGATCGCCGGCGAACAGGTCGAAGCGGACAGCGCGCGCCGAGTCCCCGCCGACGCCGAGCACAAAGTCGCCTGGCACGCGCGGCACAGCGTTTGCCGGCACAGCGTTTGCCGGCACAGCGTTCAGCCGAATCGAGGTCGGCAGCGGCCGCAGCCGCACACCGTCCGCCGGGATCGGAACGTCGCGCCAGCGTTCGGCCACCGCCTCGACCGCGCGCCGCGTGCCGTCGGCATCGCAGGTCTCGCCTGCGTGCGCGATCTGCACCACCGCGCCGTCGCTCACCCGCACGGCCCGGCCCGGCGGGAGGTGGGCGGGCACGTGCCGGGACGGGAGCCCGGCAACCGCATAGTCCGCGCGGTCGGCGAGGCGAAAGGCGAGCGTGAGATCGGCCAGCGCGGTCAGGCGCGGGCTGAGGACGCCGCGCTCGCCGGTGATCGCCGCGGTCAACCGCGACTGCGAGCGGGACCGCAGCGCCGCGGCCAACGCGTCGGCGCAGTCCAGCGCGTCCACGTCGGCGAGCGCGCCGAGCACGGCGTCCCAGCCGTCGACGAGGAGCAGTGTGCGGCGGTGGGCGCCGCCGTCCTCGTCGTCTCGCGCTGCGAGCAGGCGGAACAGCCGGGGGGCGAGCGCGGCGTCCGCGGGGCGCAGCACGGTGCGCACGTGCGGCAGGGCGGCCACTAGATCGGCAAGTGCGCCTGCGCCGTCGACGACATGCAGGGCCAGCTCGTCCGGTCCCAGCGAGTGCGTCGCGCCCAGAGCGAGTGAGGTGAGCAGGCCGGTGCGCCCGGACCGGCCCGCGCCGAGCGCGAGGACCGCCGTTGGGACGGCGAGGTCCAACGCGAGCTGCTCTTGCCGCTGCCGCTCGGGGAGGTCGACCACGCCAACTGGCACGCGGGTCGCGGCCCCGACGTCGTCCAGCCGATCGGCACTCGGCACGGCTGTCAGCGCGGCCCGGGACAGGCGGGCCGGCAGCGGCGCCAGCCACGGCGCACTCGCGGCGCCCCGGCCGCTGGCCGCGGCTGCGTCTCGCGCCGCGGCGACGATTCGGTGAAGCTGCGTCGTCCGCGGCGCCGCGCCGTCCGCGTCCAACGGCCGACGCCACTCGTCGAGCTGCGCGACGGCGACGCGGTGCGGCCCGCGGTCTGCGGCGCCCGGGTGCGCGGCCTGGAAGCAGGTCAGCGCCGAACCGACGCGCAGGTACCCGCGACCCGGGGTGGCGCGGTCGATGCCGGCCGCGTCCGGGGCGTCGATCACGTCGTTCGACTCGGCCGCGCCGGTGACGCGCAGCGCGATCCGCGCGCTGGTGTTCGCCCGGATCTCCGCAGACACCGCGGCGCCCGGCCGCTGCGTCGCGAGCACGAGGTGCACCCCGAGCGAGCGGCCGCGCTGGGCGACGGCGATCAAACCGCGCACGAAGTCCGGCAGCTCCTCGGCGAGGGCCGCGAACTCGTCGACGACGAGCACCAGCCGCGGCACGTCGGCGCCGCCGGCGGCGCGGTAGCCGGCGAGGTCGGCAGCTCCGGCCGCCGCGAAGAGGCGCTCGCGCCTGCGCAACTCGCTGCGCATCGAGCTGAGCGCGCGCTCGGTGAGGTAGCCGTCCAGATCGGTGACGAGACCGGCGCAATGCGGCAGCGCGGCGCATTCGGCGAACGCGGCGCCGCCCTTGTAATCGATCAGCACGACGTTCAGCGCCTCTGGCGGATGATTGAGCGCCAACCCTGCGACCAGCGTCTGCAGCAGCTCGGACTTGCCGGCGCCCGTCGTGCCCGCGACCAACAGGTGCGGCCCGTCGGACACGAGGTCCAACGTCAGCGGACCTTCCGCCGACAGACCGATCTCGGCGCACGCGCCGCCGTCGGCCCGGGCCCACCGGGCCAGCACGGACGCTGCCTCGACCGCGGGGACGCCGAGGACGTCCAGCAGGCCGCACGCGGCCGGCAGTGCCGTGCCGCCTGCGTCGTCCGCGTCGGCGAATGGGGCCAGCGCACGGCCGAGCCGCTCGGCCCAGCCCGCGTCCACCTGGTCGAGCACGACGTCCTCGACCGGGCCGTCCGCAGAGCGGCTGAGGCGCGCCCGGGTGCCGGTCACCCCGTCGACCCGCAGCACCGTGCGGCAGGCAGCCGGCAGGGCTGATTCGTCCTGGTCGAGGAAGATGGCGGTCACGCCCACCTGCGCCGCGTCGACGAGCAGCGCGCCGAGCGGCGCCGTCGCCGTCTCGCCGGCGACCCGGTCCACCACCAGCACGAGCCACGGCCCGTCCCACCGCCCCGGCGCGCGACGGACGCCGGAACGCGCCTCGATCAACGCGGCCAGGTCGTCGCCGAGCGCCCGCCAGGCCGCCTCGTTGTCCGCGGGCCGCCGGGTGAGGTGCGGGCACCAGCGGGACCAGCGCCACGCCGCCGCTTCCGAGGGCCCGACGACGAGCGCCAGTTGCAGGCGCGCCGGCGAGTGCGCGGTCGCAATCTGGCCTGCCAACCAGCGCGCAGTGCGGTCGAGGACGTCGGGCGGACCGGCGACGCCGAGCGGCCCGTCCCGCAGGTCGGCCGTCACGGGCACGCCGTGCAGCAGGCCGGCGGGGCGTTCGGCGGCGGTTTCGCGAACCCTGGTGGTCGACGGGACTGCGGCCGTGCCGACGCGGACAACGCCGAAGTCGTCGTCTGCAGAACGGCGTTCCCACAGTCGGCTTGTCGGCAGCTCGGGCAGGCGGGCGACCCCGGCCGGGTCCTGGTGCGTGTCGTGACGGCGCACCGCCTCAGCGCCGAGCGCGGTCGCGATGGCGCGTTGCGCGCCCGTGCGGGCGTGCCGTGCAGCGGTCGCGGACCGCCGAGCGGAGCGCCGCCAGTGCAACCGGTCGCCGATGGACGTCGACAGCAAGAGCACCGGGGAGAGGAGGGCGAACAGCAGAAATTGCGGCGAGTGTGTCGCCCAGGCGATGCCGCCGCCGGCCGCAGCCGGGAGCAGCGCGGCCGTCCACTGCACACCACGCGGCCGAGCCGTGCTCGCTCGCGCCGGCATCTCGACCACCGGATCCGGGGTGGGCCGCGACGTGCGCGGCGGCCGGCGCAGCCGCAGCGAGCCGTCGTCGGCGGGCAGCACGACCGCAGGCGCCTCCCGCGGACGGCACAGCGCGAACGTGCAGTCCCCGATGCGGACCGACTGCCCGATCGCGAGTGGGGTGGGAGCGCGGCCGACCTGCCGCCCGTCGACGAAGGTCCCGTTCGTCGATCCGAGATCGAGGACTGCCGCGCAGGTCGCGGACAGTTCGAGACGGACATGTCGGCGCGACACGTCGAGATCGTCGACGACCAGGTCGCATTCGCCGCCACGGCCGAGCAGCAACGGCCCGCGACCCAGCGCCACGACCCGGCCGGCGCCTGGGCCTCCGATCTGGCGCAACGCCAACACGCTCGGCACGGCGGCAAGCACGGGTCCGTCCGCGCTCAGGACCGCGCCGCTGCGCACGTCGCAGCCGAACCTGGCGGCGGCCGGGAGCGGCGCGTCGCCGTGCCACAGGAGTTCGGCGGCGCAGAGCCCCGCCGCCGCGGCGAGTTCAGCCCACACCTCGGCCGCCGCGATCGGCGCCGGCGACTCGACAGCGAGGTCGTGGGCGATGCCGTCGCGGTGGACGGTGATGTCGGTGCGCACGTCGGCAGTGTGCAGCGCGACGGCGACCCCCCGCGCCCGATCGCGACCGGCTGTGGACAACTTCGTCACGGGCACGAGTTGTCCACAGGCGGCGGCTTGGGCAAGCGGGGCGCCGGCCGGTGCTCGTAGCGTCCGTCGCCAACGCGGTCTGCTCGAAGGCCGCCGGTCAAATGGGGGTTGTCGTGTCGAGTCTCAAAGTCACGCCCGCGCAGCTGGAAGCGCTAGGCGGCGCCACACATCGCGTCTGCGCCGACGTGCGCGGCCAGCACCAGCAGCTGAAGGCGCAGTTGTCGCCGCTGTTCGGCGCGGACTGGAACGGCGCTGCCGCGTCCCAGTTCACCGCGCTCTACGAGCAGTTCGACCAGCACGCCCGCGGGCTGGCCGACGCGCTCGACGGCATCGCGGCCTTGCTAGTCCGCGCCGGATACGCCTACGCCGAGACCGAGCAGCAGGTGGCGGCCACGTTCCGGTGAGCGCGCCGCGCGGGCCGCCAGCGCTTTCTTCTAACGTGGCCGCGTGCTCGCCGACCAACTCGCCGCGGTCGAGGCCGCGCTGGTGAGCCACTTCGGGCAGCAGCCCGCTCGGGCGTCGGTGTCGTTCCTCGGCGTGGATCCCATCGAGGTGCTGCGGTTCGAGCCGGTCCCGGACGAGCGGGCGTACGTGACGCTCGGGATGTCCCGGCTGCCGATGACCAGCGTCAACGAGTTGGTGGTCGCCGCCCACGGCCCCCGCGCAGAACTGATGCTGCAGGTGCGCGCGGGCGCCGGCGCCGACGTCTGGCGTCGGCTGGCTGTGCTCGCCGCCGCGCCGGCCGTCGAGGGCGTCGTCTATCGACCGGACATGAGCGTCGACATCGGCGAGCCGCTCGCGCCCGGCTCGCGGTGCACCGGCGTGGTCGTCGCCGAGTCGCTGCTCGCGCCCGTCGTGGCCCCGGACGGCCCGGTCGACGTCTTCGACCTCTCGCCGGCGACCTCGACCGAACTCGCCTGGTGCCGGGTGCGCGGGACGACGGCGCTGCGTGCGCGCTGGGTCGACCAAGGCGTCGACCTGCACGATCTGGGTCGCCCGGCCGCGCGCCTCGATTGACCGGCCGCCTCGATTGACCGGCCGCCTCGATTGACCGGCGCCTCGATGAACCGGCGGCCAGGCCGGCGCGGCAGGATGCGGGAAGGCGGCGGCGTCGTCGACACGGCCACGACAGAGGGGAAACGCTGTGCAGTTCGGTCGGTACTACGAGGAGTTCGAAGTCGGCGCGGTCTACAAGCACTGGCCCGGCAAGACCGTGACCGAGTACGACGACCACTTGTTCTGCCTGCTCACGATGAACCACCATCCGCTGCACCTCGACGTCAACTACGCCGAGAAGACCACTGACTTCGGCCGGAACGTGGTTGTCGGCAACTACATCTATTCGCTGCTGCTCGGCATGTCCGTTCCGGATGTCAGCGGCAAGGCGATCGCCAATTTAGAGATCGAGTCGCTGCGCCACGTCGCCCCGACCTTCCACGGCGACACCATCTACGGCGAGACGACGGTGCTGGACAAGACGCCGTCGAAGTCGAAGTCCGACCGGGGCGTCGTACACGTCGAGACGATCGGCTACAAGCAGGACGGCACGCTCGTGTGCATCTTCCGGCGCAAGGTGATGGTGCCGACGAAGGAGTACATCGACGCGCGGGGCGGCGAGCAGCCTGGACGGCCTGCGCCGACCGGCCGCTGACTGCCGGTCTGCCAAACTCGCCGTCAGCCAAACACGCCCCGTGGCCAGCTCGCCCGGTCAGCGTGGCAGCGCGTCCCACTCGGCCAGCGCGTCGACGAGGCCGGGCACCAGCGGCAGCGCCATGAGCTCCGCCCGCCCGACCCACGCCGCGTCGGCGGCGTCGTCGCCGGCGCGCAGCGTCCCGCCCACGACCCGGCAGAAGAAGTCGTCGATGCGGTAGAGGCCGCCGTCCGGCGCGTCCCGCTCGACAGTGCCGGCGAGCCGTTCGACCGCGACGGCCAGGCCGGTCTCCTCGCGCAGCTCGCGCAGGCACGCGTCCTCGGCCGATTCGCCGACGCGACAGCGCCCGCCGGGGACCGACCAGCGGCCGAGGCCCGGCTCCCGGCCCCGACGGATGACCAGCAGCCGGCCATCGGCGTCGAACACGATGCCGCCCGCGCACGGCAGGGTATTCGGGTTGTGCATGTCGCCTCCTCATCGCGACCGGCGCGGCACCCCGGAACCGCGGCCGCCGTGCGGTATGAACGTTTCCGGACGTGCCGTCTAGGCGCGCCACACGATGATGTCCGACGTCAGGGGGTGCCCGCCGATGGTCAAGATCGCCATCGTGCTCGTCGTCGTCTTCGTGATCTTCTTCATCGGCGCCTACCCTGACGCCGCCTCGAGCATCTACTGGCACAGCTGGCATGCGGCGGTGAACGTCACCCACGGCATCGGGCGCTTCGTTGACAAGCTCGCGTCCTGATCACGACGCCCGCGGACTGCTGCCCAGCGACCAGCCGATCCGCGCGCACACGCACCCGCACTGGGTGCACATGTTCTACCGCCCGCACAAGGTGACGTTGATCTTCTTCGCGGTTCTGCTGGTGTTGGCGATCGGAGCGCCAAACCCGTGGGTGTTGGTGTTGCTGGTCGCCGTCGTCCTCTTTGCGCTGCTGCGCTGGCACATCTGGCAAGGCGAGTACATCACCTTGACCAGCAAGCGGATCATCCGCAAGCAGGGCGTGGCCGAAACCGACTGGTCTGAGTCGTCGATCCGCCTGGACCGGATCTCCGGTGTCTGGGTCGTGCAGACGGTGCCGGGGAAATGGCTCAACTACGCCACGATCGAGCTCGCGGCGCCCGGCACCGACGAGGACACGCACACGCTGAGGCGGATCGCCGACCCGCAGCACTTCTACGAGACGCTGCGCTGGCTCGTCTTCGGCGATCCGCCGCCCGGCAGCCCGCCGGTTCCAGGCGCAGCGCCGCGCATCCCGCCTGATCCCGACGACGACCCGCGTGGCTACGACGAAGCGATGCGCGGCGGTGAGCCTTCCCGAGGAGGCGGCGGCGAGAGCCGACCCGGCGGCGGCCGCCCGCCCGGCCCACACGCCATTCGCCACACGCCGCCGGACGTCGACGTCCCGGAGCAGGATTTCGTCACGCAGCCGCTGCCCGTGCTGCCCGAACGTCTGCCCCGCAGAGGACGCCGCCGCACTGCCTAGGCTGGGCGGCGATGCGCATCGACCTCCACACGCACAGTTCGGCTTCGGACGGCACCGACTCGCCGGCGCAGCTGATGCGCGCCGCCGCCGCCGCCGGCCTCGACGTCGTGGCGATCACCGATCACGACACGACGGCCGGCTGGGCCGAGGCGTTCGCGAACCGACCTGCCGGGCTCACCGTGGTGCCCGGCATCGAGATGTCCTGCGTCTATCGCGGCGAACGGCGAATCAGCCTGCACCTGCTCGGCTACTTCGCCGACCCGGCGAACGACGAGTTGCAGGCCGAATGGGCCCGGCTGCGCGACGGCCGGCTCATTCGCGGCCGGCAGATGGCCGACAACCTCGAGGCGGCCGGCTACCCGATCAGCTGGGCACAGGTCAGCGCGCTCGCGAACGGCGCGCCGATCGGTCGCCCGCACCTCGGCCGGGCGCTCGTCGAGGCCGGCGTCGTGCCCGACGTCGACGCCGCGTTCCGCGAGCTGCTGTCCTCGCGCCAGCCTTATTACGTCCGCAAGGCGGACTCCGACGTCTTCGACGCGATCCGGCTGATCTGCGGCGCCGGCGGCCTGCCGGTGTTCGCGCATCCGCTCGCGCGCCGGCGCGGCCCGGTCGTGTCCGACGAGGTCGTGGCGCAGATGGCCGCCGCGGGGCTGGTCGGCCTCGAGGTCGACCACCCGGACCAAGACCCCGACGACCGGGCCGACGCCGCACGGCTCGCCCGCGACCTCGACCTGATCCCGACCGGCTCGTCGGACTACCACGGGACGAACAAACGCACGCCGATCGCCGCGTGCACCACCGACCCGGACGCCTTCGCGCGGTTGCTGGAACTGCCCGCGGCTCTCGTGCCTGTCGCTGACTGATCTTGTCGGCGCCGCCGCCTACCGTGGCCTGATGACGAGCACCGCAGCGCCGATCGGCGGGCTGACGCCAGCGGAGCGGACCGGCCAGCTGGCGCCAGCGGAGCCGACCGGCCAGCTGACCCTCGCGGCGATGCCGAGGCGACTGTTCGCGTGCACGCCGTCCCGATTGGCCGCCTTCGACTGCCCGCGGCGTTACCGCTTCACCTACCTCGACCGGCCGGCGCCGGCGCGCGGCCAGCCGTGGGCGCACAACACGGTCGGCGCGGCGACGCACGTCGCGCTGCACCGGTGGTGGCTGCTGCCCCGCTCCGCGCGGACGTCGGACGAGGGCGTGCGGCTGCTCGAGCGCAACTGGCAGCAACTGGGCTTCCGCGACGACGCGCAGTCCGCCCGGGCGCTCCACCGCGCTGCCGGGTGGGTCCGCCGCTATCTCGACGATCTTGACCCGGACGCCGAGCCGGTCGGCGTCGAGCGCACTGTCGCCACCCGCACGGACCGGCTTGCGGTCTCCGGCCGCGTCGACCGCATCGACGACCGCGACGGCGAACTGGTCGTCGTCGACTACAAGACCGGCCGCCGCCCGCTCACCGAGGACGACGCCCGCGGGTCGCAGGCGCTCGCCCTCTACGCGCTCGGCGCCCAGCGCACTCTGCGTCGCGACTGTGTGCGCGTCGAGCTGCACCACCTGCCCAGCGGCAGCGTCGTCTCAGCCGACCACACCCCGCAGAGCCTGCAGCGGCACGTCACGCGGGCGGAGAGCGTCGCCGAGGACATCGTCGCGGCGACGGACACGCTGGCCGCCGGGGCGGACGCCGACGAGGTGTTCCCCGCCGCCCCCGGCCCGGGCTGCTCGTGGTGCGACTTCCGCCGGCACTGCCCGGCCGGGCAGACGGTCTCCCGTCCGCTCGACGCGTGGGCCGGGCTGGCGGACCCGGATATCGCGGACCCGGGTGCTGCGGACCCGGCTGTGGGCTGAGCGCGAGCCGATTCAGCCGGCTTCGGCGCGTTGCTTGGCGTCGCGGTAGAGCGGCCCTTCGCGGTACTGCGCGGGCAGAGTCCGGGTGGCTGCGCGCAGCGTCCGCAGCGCCGCCGCGGTCGCCACCGAGCGGCCGGGCAACGCCGGCCAGCCGTACATCCGCAGCGCCCACCTCGGCAGCAGGCCGAGCGCCAGCGCCGACGCGGTCGTCCAGCCGATCCGCGCCGGCACCTGGTAGCGCGCGGGCAGCGTCATCGGCGGCGCCACCACGGTGCGCGCCGCCTCCTTCGCCTGCGGGATGGCGCGCAGCGTCGAGCGCAGCGCCGCGATGCCGTCGGCCACGTCGGCGACGGTCGTCGGCACGCGGTCGGCCGGCACGCCGACGAACTCGGCGGCCAGGGCCTGCTCGGCGACGTAGCCGTCGGCGTCCGCCCGCGTGAGATGCATGCCCGACGCCCGCGCTGCCGTCAGGAACGAGTCGACGAGGCACAGGTGCACCCACGCCAGGTGCTCCGGGTCGTCGATGCCGAGAGCGGCGTGCACCGCGCGCACCCGGGCGGCGGCGGCGTCGACATCGCGCCGCGGGCTGAAGGAGACGGTGCCGACGTAGTTGACGGTCGATTCCAGCCGCAGCCAGATGTCGTCGTGGAAGTTCGAGCGCTCGTACAGCAGCTCCATCGCGCCGGGGTGCAGCGCCTGCAGCAGCAGCGCCCGCAGCCCGCCGACCATCGACACCGGCTCGCGATGAATGCGCCAGGTGATGCTGCGGGGGCCGAAGTAGCCGAGGTCGTCAGTCACTCCTCCAGCGTCACACGCTCAACGCCAGAAATCGACCAGGACCGCAACCAAGTCTGCCGGGTTCTCCTCGGCCGCCGAGTGCGCGGCGTCGGAGACCACCTCATATCGCGCGCCCAAGCGGCGGGCCATGTCCTGCTGGTCGGCCGGCGGCCACGCGTCGTCGTCCACGCCGTGCACGACCAACGTGCGCACGCCGGTCGCGGCGAGCTCCTCGACGCGATCCGGCTCGGCGCGCAGCGCGTCCGCCATTCCCTGCAGCATCTGCGGCGACCCGTGCAGGAAGCGGCGTTCGAGAAAGCGTTCGACCTCCGGGGGCGGCGGCGCGAACCCCGGTTCCTCGGCCGCCGCGGCCTGCATCGCGGCGTACACGCCGGATAGCCCGCCGGTCGCGAGGACCGGCTCGAGCTCGCTCATCCGCACCCGCCGGGCGCCGCCGAGATCGGCCGGCCCGGAGGACAGCAGGACGAGGGAGTCGAACGACGACGCGGACGCGATGACCGCCGCCCGGGCGACGAGGCCGCCGAAGGAGTGTCCGAGCAGCCGCACCGGGCCGGGCAGCGCCGCGGTCACTGCGAGGACCGCACGGGCGAGCCGGTCCGGGGTGTATTCGGCCCGGTCCGGCGGCCCGGGCGACTCGAACTGGCCCGGCTGGTCGATGGCCGTGACGGCGAAGCCGGCGTCGGCCAGTGGGGCGAGGATCGGCGCGAAGTCCTCCTTGCTGCCGGTGAACCCGGGCACCAGCAGGACGGCCGGGCCGTCGCCCGCGTGCAACGCGGCCAGCTGTCGGCCGTCGACGTCGAAGGCGACCCGGCGCGCCCCTGCCGCGGAGTAGATCACCGGCAGCTCACCGGTAGGCCGCCGTGCCGCCCGGTCCGAACACCAGGAATCCGCTGCCCAACGGATAGCCGCCCGCGACCCCCGCGGGCGCCGCCGGCAGCGGGTAGGCGTGCAGCACCCGGCCGGTCCCGCCGTCGAGCACCGTCGCGCCCTGTGCCGAGGCGGCGACGATCCGCGTGGCGGCGCGCTGCGGGATGGTGTCCCCGTCGGTGGCGACGATGCCAGGCGGAGACGCGGTCGCGCGCGCCCACAGCGGCTGGGATTTCGCCGCGCCGAGGGCGTAGGCGACGCCGCCCACCCAGACGATGTCGGCGTCGACCGTGCCGGTCGCCTCGACCGGGCCGATCGAGGCGGGCGCCGGGCTCAGGGTGACCGGCGCGCCCGGCCGGCCGGACGCGATCAGATAGCGGACGAGCTGCCGCGACGTCGGGTCGATCGCCGCGACGACGACGTCGGCGCTGACCGGGACGTTGTCGTCGCCCAGATCGTTCCACTTGATCTGGTCGGCGTTGGGCTTGCCGCTGTCGCCGTTGCCGAGGTTGGCGTCGCGCAGCAGCAGCTGCACGCCCCGGCCGCAGAACTTGACGCCGGCGCAGCGCGGTTTCGCGCAGTCCTGGCTGATCAACGCGCCCGACGTGCCGAGCATCGCGGCCCTGATCACGCAGCCGTAGCGGGTGTAGGTCCACTTGTCGTAGCCGCTGCCCGGATCGATCGCGTAGATCACCGACTTCGACGTGACCATGAACGTGAACGGCGTGGCCTGGAACGCCGGGCGCCCGTTCAGCGGCATGCCGTCCTTGTCGAGCGTGCGTGTCCAGCCGCGCCGGCCGGTCCCCGAGGCGAAGGAGCTGACCTCGTCGCAGTTGCCGGCAAGCTCGTAGACGGCGATTGTGGTGCCGCCGATCTGCGCCGCGGTGCACACGGTGCGGTCGGTGCGCGTGTAGGACCACGTCTGCCGGCCACTGCGCGCGTCCCGGCCGCGGACGGTGTGCGCGTCGAAGGTGACGACGGTGCCCTGATACTGCGGCGAGCCGATCGCCGGCTGGTCGCCGGTGCGCCACGCCAGCCGCTGGGTCGTCGACGCGTCGGTCAGCGCCAGCGCGGCGGGCGCCTGGGAAACCGTGCGCAGCGTCGCGTGCGCCGCCTCGCCGCGCGCGTAGGCGACCACCACCCAGACAACCAGCCCGATGACGATCACGCCGACCACGACCGCGTAGCGGATGCGCGCGGGACGTAGCTGCGACAGGTACCGCTCGCGTGCGGCCGACGAGTCGCTCACCCCGTCATCCTGGCTCATCACGCCGCCGGCCGGGTCAATGGCTGCCAGCAGCGCGTGGTTCAGCTCGCGGACGCGGTGTCGTCGGCGGATCCGCCGACGGTGTCGCGGTCAACCAAGCCGGCGCCCGTGTTCGCAGCGGAACCGCCACGGCCTCGGCCGCCGCGCCGACGGCGGCTGCGCCGGGGCGCGGCAACCGGAGCGGAGGTGTCCGCGCCGTCCGCGGCGGCGGCCATGGCGGCGGCCGGCGAGCCGTTCGCGCCGGAGCTCGCCGACTTCGGCTCGCCCGTCGGGTCGGCGGCCGAGTCGAGCGGCTGGCCGCTGCGCGTGCGCGTGCGCGTCCGGGCCGGTCGCTCGCGTGCGGGGCGCTCCGACCGCTCCGACCGATCTGGCCGCTCCGACCGTTCTGGCCGGTCGGGCCGAGAGTCGCGGTCGGGCCGAGAGTCGCGGTCGGGGCGGGAGTCGCGGTCGGCGCGGCCGCGCGGGCCGGTCGGCCGTCGGCCGGGCGGCGTGCGGTCGCGGCCGCCGAGGTTTTCGATCGTCTCGGCGTCCAGGCCCGCGCGGGTGCGCTCGGCGCGCGGCAGCGTGCCTTTCGTACCTTCCGGTATGTCGAGTTCGAGGTAGACGTGCGCCGAGCTGGAATACGTCTCGACCGGCTCGTGGAACGGCAGGCCCAGCTCGTCGCAGATCAGCTTCCACCGCGGCATCTCGTCCCAGTCGACGAACGTGACGGCGGTGCCCTTCGCGCCGGCGCGCGCGGTCCGGCCGATCCGGTGCACGTAGGTCATGCCGTCCTCGGGCGCCTGGTAGTTGACGACGTGCGAGATGCCGTCGACGTCCAGGCCGCGGGCGGCGACATCCGTCGCGACGAGCACGTCGACCTTGCCGGAGCGGAAGGCGCGCAGCGCCTGCTCGCGAGCGCCCTGGCCGAGGTCGCCGTGGATGGCGGCGGCGGCGAAGCCGCGGTTCTCGAGCTCGTCGGCAACCTTGGCGGCGGTCCGCTTCGTGCGGGTGAAGATCAGCGCCAGGCTGCGATTGCGGGCCTGCAGCACGCGGGTGAGCAGCTCGACCTTGTCCATCGCGTGCGCGCGATAGGCGAACTGATCGATGTGCGACGTGTTGGGGGTCCCGGTGTCCTGCTCGGCGCGGATCTGGATGGGCTGGATCAGGAACTGCCGGGCCAACGCGACGATGGGGCCGGGCATGGTGGCCGAGAAGAGCATCGTCTGGCGTGCGGCGGGCACCATCGTGAGCAGCTTCTCGATGTCCGGCAGGAACCCGAGGTCGAGCATCTCGTCGGCCTCGTCGAGCACCAGGATGCGCGCGTCGGACAGCTTCAGGTGGCCCTGCTGCGCGAGGTCGAGCAGCCGCCCCGGGGTGCCGACCGCGACGTCGACGCCCTTCTGCAGCGCGTCGATCTGCGGCTCGTAAGCCCGGCCGCCGTAGATGGTCAGCACCCGCGCGCCGAGGCGCTTGCCGGCGCTGGCGAGGTCGGCTGCGACCTGCACGGCGAGTTCCCGGGTCGGGGCGACCACCAGCGCCTGCGGCCGCGCGCCGGCGCCGCCGGGCAGCGTGAGCCGGTTGAGCAACGGCACGCCGAAGCCGAGCGTCTTGCCGGTGCCGGTGCGCGCCTGGCCGATCAGGTCGTTGCCGGCGAGCGCGATCGGCAGCGTGAGTTCTTGGATCGCGAACGTGCGGACGATGCCGACGTCGGCGAGCGCGTCGACGATCTCCGGCTTGATGTCGAACTCGCTGAACGCGGGACTGTCCTCGCGGACGGGCGCCCGCGCGGCGAGTTCGGCGGCTTCAGGGGTCGGCGTGGGCAGGTCGGTGCGGTGGTCGGCCTCGGCGGGCGGGACGGCCGCGATGTCGTCGGGCGAGATGTCTCCCGGCCCCGGCTCGGGTGTCGACACCGCGCCGGCGGAAGCCGCGGAAGAGGGGTCAAGAGCAGGGGTGATGGCGTCGTCGGTCAATGCGTTCCTCGCGAGAGCAGGTGCGCCGACCGTGGATTCCAACGGTGGCGCCTGCGACCTGGAGAGGAGGGAGGCGCACTGCGGTCAACGCGCAAATTCGTGGTGCGTACGCGATAAGCGTACCCGCCGTGCCGGATAACCTGCGCAGGTGCCGCCCCCGGAAGCCGTCGTCGACCTGCTGGGCGCGCTCGCCTATGGCGAGCTCAGCGCGTTCGACCACCTCGCCGACGACGCCGGTCTCGCGCCGACGTTGGCCGGCCGGGCGCAGATGTCGGCGATGGCCGCGATCGAGTTCGGCCACTACGCGCGGATCGCCGAGCGACTCGAAAAGCTCGGCACTCCGGCCGAGGTCGCGATGGCGCCGTTCGTGGCGGCGCTCGAGAGCTATCACGCGCTGACGGAGCCCTCGACATGGCTGGAGAGCGTGGTCAAGGCCTACGTCGGCGACGGCATGGCGGCCGACTTCTACCGCGAGGTCGCGGCCTTCGTCGACCCGGACACCGGCGCGCTGATGCGCGAGGTGCTCGAGGACACCGGGCGCGCTGAGTTCGCCGTGCGCGAGGTGGAGGCGGCGATCGCAGCCGCGCCGGAGATCGCCGGCCGACTCGCCCTATGGGCGCGGCGGCTGGTGGGGGAGGCGATCAGCCAGACCCAGCACGTCCTCGCCGACCGCGACTCGCTGACGACGCTGCTCGTCGAGGGGGCGGGCGATCTGACAGGCATCGCCGCGTTGATCACCCGGATCACCGATCGGCACGCGGAGCGGATGGTCGCGCTCGGGCTCGCGTCCTGAGCGCGACAACCGCCAGCCAGGCGGGCTTACGGAGCGGCGAAGCCCACCCGGCGGGTGTCGGCCTGCGCGATGTCGACGTAGGCGATGAGGTTGCCCGGCACGATCACCTTGCGGCCGCGGTCGTCGACGAGCACGAGTTGGCCGTCCACGCTCTTCACCGCGGCAGCGACCGCCTGCTCGACGTCCTCGGGCGTCAGCGGGCTGTCCAGCACGATCTCGCGGGCCGTGTGCAGCACGCCGATCTTGACCTCCACGCCGAAACCTCCTGCTGATGCGAATTGCGGCCCGTGCCGCTGATGCTGGCCGGGACGGTCCACGCTAGCCGAGCGCGGGGCGAGCTGGCGCCGCAGCCCGTGCGCCCTCAGCGAACGCGGGCTAGACGTGCCGCGGGAAGTTCGAGATCCCTCGCCACATCAGCGACTCGAGCAGATGCACCGCGTCGTCCTGCGTCAGCGGGCGGCCGCTGGCCAGCCACCATCGCGCGGCGACCTGCGCGGCGCCGGTGAGCGCGGTAGCCAGCAGCTCGGCCTCGGCGCGGCCGAGGCCGGTGTCGCCGGCGACCGTGTTGGCCACTGCGGCCATCGTCTTGCGGGTCACCGACTCGACCTTCTGCCGCACCTCGGGGTCGTTCACGAGGTCGCTTTCGAAGATCAAGCGAAACGCGCCGTCGTGGTCGTCGCGGTCGACGAAGGCGAAGTACGCGGACAACACGGCGTGGATGCGCTGCTCGTTGTCGTCGGTGCCGGCGAGCGCCGCCACGACCGCCTCGGCGAGCGCCTCGGCCTGGGTGTCGAGCAATGCCAGATAGAGCTCGCGTTTCCCCGGAAAGTGCTGGTACAGCACGGGTTTCGACACCCCGGCGCGCTCGGCGATGTCGTCCATCGCGGCGGCGTGGTAGCCGTTCGCGACGAACACCTCTTGCGCGGCGGCGAGCAGCTGCTTGCGACGGGCCGAACGGGGCAGCCGGCCACCTCGGCCGAGCTCGGCGCCGACGGCCTGCGTCACGTCTGCTCCTGTCGCGGGTTGACAAAGCGGGACGAACGGAGCCTACCTGTCGGCCGTCATGGCCGCGCTCACCCGAGTCCGCGCCCCGTCGTCCAAGACGCCGCCGAACAGGTCGCCGTGCTCGGCCACCCGGGCCAGCACCTGCTCGGCGGTGAACGCCAGCTCGCGGCCCTGCTCGACCGCTTGTTCGACCTCGGCCCAGGTCACCGGCGTTGAGACGGTGGGCGTGTCCTTCGCCCGCAGCGAGTACGGCGCGACGGTCGTCTTCGCCGGGTTGTTCTGGCTCCAGTCGACCAGCACCTTCCCGGGCCGCAGCGCCTTGGTCATCCGCGAGACCACGAGGTCGGGGAGCTCGCGCTCGAGCCGCCGGGCGATCGCGTGCGCGTACTGCGAAGGCAGGCCCGGATCGGCCACCGACACCGGCGCGCTGACCTGCATGCCCTTCGAACCCGACGTCTTGGCGAACGCGGCCAGCCCGTCGTCCTGCAGCTGATCGCGCAGCCGCAGCGCGACCTGGCAGCACTGCTCGATGGTCGCCGGCGGCCCGGGATCGAGGTCGAAGACGACGATGTCGGTGCGCGGCGAGCGGGCGCGGCGCGGGATGCGCCACTGCGGCACGTGCAGCTCCAGCGCGGCGAGGTTCGCCAGCCACACGAGCGTCGGCAGCTCTTCGACCACCACGTAGTCGATCGTGTCTCGGTTCTTGGTCGAGCCCGGGACCGGCAGGTTGACGGTGCGCACCCAATCTGGCGCGCCGCGCGGCGCGTTCTTCTCGTAGAAGAAGTGCTGGTGGACGCCGTTCGGGTAGCGCTTCACCGTCAACGGCCGGTCCGCCAGATGCGTCAGCAGGATGGGCGCGATGCGGCTGTAATAGTCGATCACCTCGCCCTTCGTGAAGCCGGTGTCCGGGTAGAGCACCTTGCCGAGGTTGGACAGCGACAGGTGTCGGCCGTCGACGTCCACCGTCACTTTCGCCGAGTCAGCCATTGACAGCGCCGTCAGCCATCGCCTCTGGCCTCCTCGACCTGCTTGTCCGGGCGCAGGCCGCGAAACACCGGCTGGCGCAGCCGGCCGTCGCCGGTCCACGCAGTGAACTCCACTTCGACGACGACCGCCGGCTCGACCCAACGCAGCCGCCGCCCGGCCAGCGGCGACGGCACGCCCGGCACGGGCGGATCCGGCCGCTCGGCGAGCAGCTGCTGCACCCGCGCCGCGACCCGGCCGGCGAGCCCGCTGCCCACCCGGCCGGCGAACGCCAGTCCGTCGTCGGTCGCCATGCCCAGCACGAGGGAGCTCAAGGTGCCCGGTCGCTCGGCGGCGGCTTCCCAGCCGATGACCACGAAGTCGCCTGACCGGGTGAATCGCAGCTTGCGCCAGTCTTCGGTGCGCACGCCGGCGCGATAGGGCGCGGCCAGCCGCTTCGCGACGACGCCTTCGAGGCCATGCAGGCGCGCGACCTCTTCGGTGGCCGGGCCGTCGTCGAACGACGGCGAGACCGTCCAGCCCTCGTGTTCGGCGCAGAACCGCTCGAGGGTGGCGCGCCGCTCGGTGTAGGGACGGGCGGTGAGGTCGAGTCCGAAGCGGCGCAGCAGGTCGAACACGACGAAGGTCACCGGCGTGTCCACGGCGGCGCGGGCGACGTCGTTGGGGTCGCGCAGGTGCATGCGGGTCTGCAGCCGGCCGAAGGAGGGGCGGCCGTCCTCGAAGGCCACGATCTCGCCGTCCAGCAGGGCGTCGCCCACCCCGACCGCCTGGTCGCGGAGCTCCGGATACCCGGCGGTCACGTCGTTGCCGGCGCGGCTGTGCAGGCGCATCGAGCGGTCGGAGACGTCCATCAGCGCGCGCACGCCGTCCCACTTGAACTCGTACGCCCAGCCGGCTCCGGCAGGCAATGTGCTCACTGCGGTGGCGAGCATCGGCTTCACCCGTCCAAACTTAGGGCTGTCCATACTCAGTGGGCCCGTACGAAACGTAGGCAACGGAGGCGATGCTCGTGCGCTCGATCTGGAAGGGCAGCGTCTCCTTCGGCCTGGTCAGCATCGGCGTCAAGCTGTACGCGGCCACCGAGGAGAAGAGCATCAGCTTCAACCAGGTGCGCCGCAGCGACGGCGCCCGGATCCGCTACAAGCGGGTCGCCGAGAGCGACG
The DNA here is from genome assembly GCF_964251945.1 of uncultured Jatrophihabitans sp. GTDB lineage: Bacteria > Actinomycetota > Actinomycetes > Mycobacteriales > Jatrophihabitantaceae > Jatrophihabitans. The sequence goes on along the minus strand of NZ_CAXULP010000002.1, from coordinate 310,344 downwards.
GCGAGGAGGTCGCGTACGCCGACATCGCCAAGGGCTACCAGCTGCCGAGCGGCGAGACGGTGGTGCTCGACGACGACGATTTCGCCGACCTGCCGCTGCCGAGCGTGCGGGTCGTCGACGTCCTGCAGTTCGTGCCGCTCGAGCAGATCGACCCCATCTACTTCAACAAGAGTTATTTTCTCGAGCCGGAGAAGAACGCGGTCAAGCCCTACGTCCTGCTCCGCGAGGCGCTCGAGGACAGCGGGACCGCCGGCCTCGTCAAGGTCGCCATCCGCAACCGCGAGCAGCTCGCCACGCTGCGCGTGCGCGAGGGCGTCATCGTGCTGGACACGATGATCTGGCCGGACGAGGTGCGCACGCCGGACTTCGGCTTTCTCGACGACGACGTCGAGCTCCGCCCGCAAGAGGCGCAGATGGCGCGCTCGCTCGTCGAGAGCATGACCGGCGACTTCGATCCCGACGAGTACTCCGACGGCTACCGCGCGGCGCTGGAGCAGGTGATCGAGGCGAAGGCCGAGGGCCGCGAGGTCGTCGAGCCCGGCGAGGTGCAGCCCACCGCCGCCAACGTCGTCGATCTGATGTCGGCGTTGCGCGCGTCGGTCGACGCGGCGAAGAAGGGCCGCGGCGCTGCCGAGGCTGCCGCCGATGGCAGGACAAGCGGGTCCGCCGACGCCGCTCCAGCGGCCAAGAGCGCGGCGGCCAAGAAGTCGCCCGCGAAGAAGAGCGCGCCGGCGGCGAAGAAGGCGGCGACAAAGAAGAGCGCGGCGCCAGGCAAGAAGGCGGCTGCGAAGACCCCGGTCAAGAAGGCGGCTGCGAAGACCGCGGTCAAGAAGGCGGCCGCGAAGACCCCGGTCAAGAAGGCGGCGACGAAGCGCGCGAGCAAGTCGGCGCCGGCGAAGAAGGCGGCCCGGCGCAGCGCGTGATTCGAGACGTCCGCCGACGCTACCGGCCAGTAAGCTGACGCGGTGCCGAAACCGCCTTCCCGGACCGCGCCCGAGGCGAAGTACTCCGACGCCGAGCTGGCGCCGCTGGAGGACTCGCACATCTGGCCCGGCGAGGACGTCACCGTCAACGGCATCCGGCTGAACGTGCGCACCACGCCGACCGACGCGCCCGACGCCGAGCCGGCGCTGTTCGTGCACGGGCTCGGCGGCTCTGCGCACAACTGGACCGACTTCGCCGCGGTGCTGCGCCACCGCTTGGCGGTCGAGGCGATCGACCTCCCCGGGCACGGCCGCTCCGGGCCGGCGAAGGACTATCGCCCGGCCGCGCACGCGCGCATCGTGATCGCCTATCTGGAGCAGTCCGGGCGCGGTCCCGTCCACTTGGTCGGGAACTCGATGGGCGGCGCGATCAGCCTGCTGGTGGCTGCTCGCCGTCCGGATCTCGTGCGCACGCTCACCCTCGTCTCCCCGGCGGTGCCGGACAACCGCCTGCGGATCTACCCGCTGAAGAACGACCCGCGCGTGGCGCTGATGGTGCTGCCGGTGCTCGGCGAGCTGGTGCTGAAGCAATTCACGAAGAAGTACGCGGTCGAGGCACGGGTGGCGGGCACGATCCGGCTGTGCTTCGCCGACCGCAAGCGCTATCCCAAGGCCCGCATGGAAGAGGCGTTCGAGGAGGCCCGGGCGCGAATGGACATGCCGTGGGCCGACACGGCGATGCTGCGCTCGATGCGCGGGCTGGTGCGGTCGCAGTTCCTGCGCGGCCGGTCCGGCTGGACGACGATGCGCAAGATCACCGCGCCGACACTGGTCGTCTGGGGCGACGCCGACAAGCTCGTCGCGCCCGACCTCGCCGCCTATGTCGCCGCCGCGATACCCGACTCCAGGCTGGCCGTCCTCGAGGACATCGGACACACCGCGATGATGGAAGACCCGGTGGCGACCGCGCGGATGATGCTCGCGCTGGTCGACGAGGCCTCCTCGACGGGTTGACCGGCGCCTACGCGCAGATCCCGGAGTTCGGCGCCGCGTGTGGGAACCTGGACGCGTGTCGGCACTGGACGAGCGGCCGTCCGCCCGGCGTTCGTCGCACCCTCAACCACCGCATGCCCGACCTCGGCACGCCGGACCACCACATCGCGCCGCCGAGCCGGCGGACGTGCAGCACGCGCGGGCCGGCATGCGCAACGCCGCTGCCGTTTACGGGCCGCCGCCCAGGCGCACCGCGGGCTCCTCTTGGCGCTCGTTCGCGCGCCGCTACGGCTGGCGGGCGTACGCGCTTCCGGTCCTGCTCGTGATCACCGTCGCCGCGCTGGTCCGCGGCGTGCACAGCCCGACTCCGCGCACCACGACCAGCGCGCACCGCCCCGTCGTGACGTCCGGTCCGACGGCCCCGCCGACCGCGTCCGGCAGCATCCCGCTCAAGGACGACCAGACGGGCCCGAACGTGGTGCAGAAGGTCGCGAAGGCCGCCGCGCTGCCGCCCGGAGCGGCCTACCCCTTTGCCGGCAAGGGCACCTTCCACACGCTGCGGGGCACGACTCCGGTCGTGGGCGCTGGGCCCCTGCACCGCTACGAGATCCAGGTCGAGGACGGCGTCGACGACATCAACTCCGCCGCGTTCGCCAAAGAGGTTGTCGCGGTGCTGTCGGACAAGCGCAGCTGGTCCGGCCACGGCGTCTCGCTGGAGCGCGTCGATTCGGGTCCGGTCGACTTCCGGGTGACGCTCACCTCGGCGAAGACGGTGCGCGCGCTGTGCGGATACGCCCTCCCGGTCGAGACGTCGTGCTACGCCCCGGCCGGCGGCGCCTCGCCGGTGAACCGCGTGGTGCTCAACGACGCGCGGTGGGTGCGCGGCTCGACGGCCTATGTCGGCGATCTTGACGCATACCGCATCTACATGATCAATCACGAGGACGGCCACGCGCTGGGCCACGAGCACGCGCACCAGTGCCTGCCCGGCGGGTTGGCGCCGGTGATGATGCAGCAGACGTTCGGGTTGCGTTCAGCGGCGACGGGCACGATGTGCCAGGCGAACCCCTGGCCGTACCCGCCGAACGTGAAGGGCGCTCCCGGCGCCGAGCAGCCGGACACCCCCGCCAACGACGAGTACGGCCTCGGCGACTAGCGAGCGGCGCCGGCGTGTTCCGGAATTCCTCGGCGCGCAAGTAGGTTGAGGCCAGGAGTTCAGCCCCCTACCGACGAGAGAAGTGTCGTGTCCCTGCCGCCGCTCGTGGAACCGGCCGAGTCGTTAACGATTGACGAGGTCCGCCGCTACAGCCGCCACCTGATCATCCCCGACGTCGCGATGGCCGGGCAGAAACGACTGAAGAACGCGAAGGTGCTCTGCGTCGGCGCGGGCGGCCTCGGCTCGCCGGCGCTGATGTACCTGGCCGCGGCCGGCGTCGGCACCCTCGGCATCGTCGAGTTCGACACCGTCGACGAGTCCAATTTGCAGCGCCAGATCATCCACGGCCAGAGCGACATCGGCCGGTCGAAGGCCGAGTCCGCGCGTGACACGGTGCGCGAGATCAACCCGTTGATCACCGTCAACGTGCACGAGACGCGCCTCGACAACGACAACGTCCTCGACATCTTCGCCGGCTACGACCTGATCGTCGACGGCACCGACAACTTCGCCACCCGCTATCTGGTCAACGACGCCTGCGTGCTGCTCGGCAAGCCCTACGTCTGGGGTTCGATCTACCGCTTCGACGGCCAGGTCAGCGTCTTCTGGGACGAGCACGGCCCGAATTACCGCGACCTCTACCCCGACCCGCCGCCGCCCGGCATGGTGCCGTCCTGCGCCGAGGGCGGCGTGCTCGGCGTGTTGTGCGCGGCGATCGGCTCGATGATGGTGAACGAGGCGATCAAGCTGATCACCGGCATCGGCGAGACGCTGCTGGGCCGGCTGCTCGTGTTCGACGCGCTCGAGCTGAGCTGGCACGAGGTCAAGATCCGCAAGGACCCGGCCACCCCGAAGATCACCGAGCTGATCGACTACGAGGTGTTCTGCGGCGTCGTGTCCGAAGAGGCGCAGCAGGCCGCCGCCGGCTCGACCATCACCGCGCAGGAGCTGAAGGAGCTGCTGGACTCCGACAAGCCGACGTACCTCGTCGACGTCCGCGAGCCCGCCGAGTGGGAGATCGTCCGCATCCCCGGGGCCACGCTGATCCCGAAGGACGAGATCCTGCGCGGCGACGCGCTCGCGGGCCTGCCGCAAGACAAGCAGATCGTCATGTACTGCAAGTCCGGGGTGCGCTCTGCGGAGACGCTCGCCGCGGTGAAGAACGCCGGCTTCCGCGACGCGGTGCACGTGCAGGGCGGCGTCACCGCGTGGGTGAACCAGGTCGATCCGTCGCTGCCCGTCTACTGATCGGCCGTTCGGGTACGACAAGAACATGGAGACCCTTGAGCTGTTCCTCGCCGCCCAGCACGTGTTCACCGAGCGCGTCCACGCCGTCGAGGAAGACCAGTGGCACGGTGACACGCCGGATCCGGAGTGGACCGTCGCTGACCTCGTCGGGCATCTGATCGAGGAGCACCGCTTCGCCGGGCCGTTGCTGCACGGCAAGGACGTGCACACGGCAGCGCAGATCGTGGCCGGCTCGCGGTCGTTGCCGGTCGACGGCGGCGTGGGCGGCAACCTCGCCGAAGAGTGGGACGAAGCCGCGGTGGAGTCGGCCGACGCGTTCGCCGCCGACGGCGCGCTCGACCGGGTCGTCGCCCTCTCGCGCGGGGAAACCCCGGTGCGCGACTACATCGCCGAAATGACGCTCGATCTCGTGGTGCACGGCTGGGATCTCGGCCAGGCCATCGGCTACGACGACGCGCTGCCCGACGACGTCGTCGCCGACGCCTACGCCATCGCCCAGCAGTTGGGCGATCTCTCCTCGACCGACATGTTCGACGAGCCGGTGGACGTGCCGGACGACGCGCCGACGATCGACAAGCTGGTGGCGCTCACCGGCCGCGACCCGCGCTGACCTGATTTCATTGAGCGAGGAGCCGGGCATCGCGCATCGGATCCTCGGCTGCATCGAGACAATCCCCGCCGGCCGCGTGCTGACCTACGGCGATGTGGCCGAGTTCGTCGGGGCCAGGTCCGCGCGCACGGTCGGCCGGGTGCTCGCCATGGACGACGGGTCCGTTCCGTGGCACCGGGTCCTGCGTGCTGACGGATCGCTCGCCGAGCACCTGTACACCGAACAACGCCAGCGGCTGCTCGCTGAAGGCGTGCGGTTCCGCGGCCAGCGTGTCGATCTCGCCGCCTGCCGGTGGGACGGCGGCACTGTCGGGTGACGATGCTCGACGTCAGGTCGAGTTCGACGCCAACTCCTCGAGCCGGCCGGCGGGCAGCGTGATCCAGCCCTCGAGCCGAGCGTCGTCGAGTAGATCTTCCGGCGGGCCGAGTGACATACCCAGGAGTACGGAGCGCGCGGACAGCGCGCTGAGCACCGCGTCCAGGGCGTGGTCCGACCTGCGGCACAGCACCTCGTGCGCGCCGAGGTCGACGACGCCGCCGAGCACGTCCACCAGCCGATCGCGGACAGCCCGACCGGTCGTCCCCTTGTAGCCGCGATAGGGCAGCCCCCAGGCGTGCAGCGAGCCGGCGGGGTACACCTCCACCACGAGCCCGGCGCCGCTGCGATCGGTCGCGCCCCACTGCGCCAGCAGCCCGGCGCACCGAAACGCCGCGTGCGCGATGCGGTCGGCGGACACGCTGAGCGGCCGCAGCGGGGGCCGGTGCGCGGCCACCCACCGGTCGGTCACGCGATACGCGAGCGGCACGCGCCCGGCGATCGTCCCCGCCGGGGCGACCGGCCGGCCGAGCGAGTGCGCGTCGACGAAGCGCACGAACTCGCGCGGCCAGCCCAACGGGCAGTCGATCCCGATCTTGCGGGTGTCAGCGGACAGCGCGACGATCCGCTCGTCGTCCGCGCCGACCTCCACCAGCTCGACCCGCTGCCCGTCGAGCACCGCGACCGCGGTCGTCGCCGGCGACGCCGCCAGATCGATCCCGACGACCGTGCTCACCAGCCGACCGTGCTCACCAGAACACCGTGCTCACCAGAGGACCGTGCTCACCAGACCACCGTCACCAGAAGACATCGACGCCGGGCACCGTCGCGAGGTCGCCGAGCAGCAGGGCGCGGTCCTCATCCTCGGCGATCTCGACGGCGAGCGCCCGCTCGATCTCGACGCGGGCGCGGGCCAAGTCGTCGGCGACCGCCGCGGCGCGGGCCAGCGCCTCGTGGCAAAAGGCGAGATCCCAATCGACCAGCTCGTTGTCGACGCAGATCGCAAGCGCTCGTTCGGCATGGTGGCGGGACGGCTCGGCGCGCCCCAGCAGCGCGTACACCCGCGAGCACAGCCACTCCCCGCGGGCCAGGTTGGCCGGCGCGCCCACCTCGCCCCAGTGATAGCGAGACGCGTGCGCCATGTGCGCGAGCCGGTCGTCGTCTGCGCGGCTGCGGTCGTCCTGCTCGATCAAGCGCCACGTGCTGTTGAACAGCGTGATGCCGAGTTGGCGGTGATCAACGGCCTCGTCTTGATCGCTCACAGTGCTCATCCTTGCGCCGGTGGAAGGCTTGGTCCAGACCTGCGTCTTGCCGGCGACCCAGGGCGTCGCCGGCGAAACTGTCGGCGTCGCGTGATGGGATCGACGGCGTGACCGAGCCCGCCTACCGCCTCGTGCGCGCGCCCCGCCCTGCCGCGGCGGCGCCCGTGCTCGACGACGCCCAGCGCGCCGTGGTCGACCGCGAAGGCGGCCGGCTGCTCGTGCTCGCCGGCCCGGGCACCGGCAAGACCACGACGCTCGTCGAGGCGGTGGTCGAGCGCGTCGCCCGCGGCGTGCCGATCGAGCAGATGCTGATGCTCACCTTCAGCCGCCGCGCCGCCGGCGAGCTGCGCGACCGGGTGGCGGCCCGGCTCGCCGGCACCGTCCGCGAGCCGGTCGCCCGCACGCTGCACTCCTACGCGTTCGGCGTGCTGCGCATGGCGGCGTTGCGCGATGGCCGGCCCACGCCGCGCCTGTTGGCCGCCGCCGAGCAGGACGTGGTCATCCGCGAGCTGCTCGACTCCGGCGACGCCGAACGCTGGCCGGTCGAGCTGCGGCCGGCGCTGCGGACGCTCGGCTTCGCCGACGCCCTGCGCGACCTGCTCATGCGCGCGGTTGAGCGCGGCCTCGACGGGCCGTCTTTGCAGGCGATCGGCCGCTCGCGCGGGCGCGCCGACTGGGTCGCGGCCGGCCGGTTCCTGGCCGAGTACGACGGCGTGACGGTCCTGCGCGACCCGGGCGGCCACGACCCCGCCGAGCTCATCCAGGGCGCGCTGAACGTGCTGCGCGACGATCCCGAGCTGCTCGCCGCCGAGCGCGAACGCCGTCGGCGCGTCTTCGTCGACGAGTACCAGGACAGCGATCCCGCCCAGGCCGAGCTGCTCGCCCTGCTCGCCGGCGGAGCCGACGAGCTGGTGCTGGTCGGCGATCCGGACCAGTCGATCTACGCCTTTCGCGGCGCGGACGAGTCGGCGATCCGCGAGGTGGACGAGCGCTTCGGCGACGGCCGGCCGGTGCCGGTCGTCGCGCTGCGCACCTGCCGCCGATCCGGGGCCACGCTCGTCGCCGCGACTCGGCGGGTCGCGACCCGGCTCCCCGGCCGCGGCGAGCATCGCGCGCTGACGCCCGCGCCGGGGTTGCCGCCCGGCGAGCTCGACGTCGCGGTGTTCCGGTCCGCGGCGGAGGAGGCCGCGCACATCGCGGGGGTGCTGCGCGCCGCCCACCTCGACGGCCGGCCGTGGTCGGACATGGCGGTGCTCGTCCGCTCGACGGCGCAGACGCTCGGCACGCTGCGCCGGGCGATGACGACGGCCGGCGTCCCGGTGTCCGTGCGCGGCGAGGACATCCCGCTCGCGGAGCAGCCGGCCGTCCGGCTGCTGCTGACGGTGCTCGGCTGCGTCCTCGACCCCGGCGAGCTCGCGGAGGACGTCGCCGAGGCGCTGCTCACCGGGCCGCTGGGCGGCGGCGACGCGATGTACCTGCGCCGGCTGCGCCGCGAGCTGCGCCGCTCCTTCCCAGAAACAGACGCCACTCTCGCTGCGGCGGTGCGCGATTCGCCGGCGGCCGGCGGCCTGCCCGAGCGGCTGCGCCGGCCGGTCCAGCGCGTGGCCGCCGTGCTCGCCGCCGGCACGGCCGCCGCGGTCGAGAGCCCCAGCACCGAGGACGTCCTGTGGGCGGTGTGGGACGCGGCCGGCCTGGGCCGCCGCTGGGAGCGCGCGAGTCGCGGCGGCGGTGTGGTCGGCGCGGCCGCGGACCGCGACCTGGACGCGGTCGTGCAGTTGTTCGACGAGGTCGCCCGGTTCACCGACCGCCTGCCGGGGGCGCGGCCCGAGGTCTTCCTCGAGCACCTGCGCGCCCAGCAGATCCCCGGCGAGACCTCGGCAGGCGCGTCCGCCCAGCCCGAGGCGGTCTCGATCCTGACGGCGCACGCGGCCAAGGGGCTCGAGTGGGACCTCGTCTGCGTGGCGAACGTCCAAGAGGGCGTCTGGCCGGACCTGCGCCGGCGCGGCACGCTGCTTGGCACCGAGGAGCTGCTCGACGCAGTGCGCGGCCTCGACCCCGTCGCGCGCGCCTCCGTCGCTCCGCAGCTGGCCGAGGAGCGCCGGCTGTTCTACGTCGCCGCGACCCGGGCCCGTTCGCACCTCGTCGTGACGGCGGTGTCGGGGGAGGAGGACCAGCCCTCGCGGCTGCTCGACGAATTGGACCCGATCGAGGGCGAACGCCCGCTCATCCGCCTCGACCGCAACGTGCACCTGCCCGGGCTCGTCGCGCACCTGCGCGCCGTCGTCTGCTCCGACGGCGTCGACGTGAGCGAGCCCGAGCGGCGGGCCGCGGCCGGCGAGCTGGCCCGGCTCGCCGGCGCGGGCGTGCCCGGCGCTGACCCCGCGGACTGGTGGGGGCTCGCCGCGCTCAGCACTGACGCGGGGACGGCCGAGCCGAGCCGCCCGGTCCGGGTCAGCCCGTCGCGGCTGGAGTCGTTCCTGTCCTGCGAGCTGCGCCAGGTCATGCGCGATCTGGGCGTGCAAGAGGATCAAGCCGTCGCCGCCAACCTCGGCACGCTGGTGCACGCGTTGGCCGCCGAGGCGCCGGACGACCAGCCGCTCGCCGAGTTCGAGCGGCGGTTGCAGCAGCTGTGGAACACCCTCGATTTCGGCGCGAGCTGGTTCGCCGACAATGAGCGGGCCCGCGCCTCGGCGATGCTCGGGCGGCTGGTCGCTTGGCTCGGTGACAGCCGCGGCCAGCTGCGGCGGGTCGCGGTCGAGCAGGACTTCGAGGTGGCCATCGGCGATGCGGTGCTCGCCGGGCAGGTGGACCGGCTCGAGCGTGACGGCGAGGGCCGGCTGGTCGTCGTCGACTTCAAGACGGGCAAGAGCAAGCCGAAGGCCGACGAGATGGCGATGCACCCGCAGCTCGGCGCCTATCAGCTCGCCATCGCCGAAGGCGCGTTCCCTGACGCCGGCGCCGAGCCGGGCGGCGCGGTGCTGGTCCAGCTCGGCGCCGGCGGCAAGCCGGAGCAGTGGCAACTGCCGCTCGCCCAGGCCGACGATCCGGATTGGGCGCGCCAGGCGGTCGAGCACGTGGCGCGGCGGATGCGCGGGTCGGAGTTCACCGCGGCCCAGAACAGCCGGTGCCAGGTGTGCGACGTCCGGGCGTGCTGCCCGATTCAGGTGCAGGGCCGGCAGGTGCCGCAGTGACCCTCAACGTGACCGCGAACGCGACCGCACACGGGACCTCAGACGTGACCGCAAACGGGACCGCCGGGGCGATCACCGCCGTCGAGCTCGCCGGGCTGCTCGGCCAGCCGAAGCCGACGGACGAGCAGGCGGCCGTCATCGAGTCGGACCTGGCGCCGGCCGCGGTCGTGGCCGGGGCCGGCTCAGGCAAGACCGAGACGATGGCCGCGCGCGTCGTGTGGCTGGTCGCCAACCGCAGGGTCGCGCCGGACGAGGTGCTCGGCCTGACGTTCACCCGCAAGGCGGCCGCCGAGTTGGGCCAGCGCGTCCGGCGCCGGCTGGCGCAGTGGCGCCGGGTCGTCGAGCACGACCGGCCCGACGACGTCGAGCACCTGGCGCAGTTGCTGGCCACCGAGCCGACCGTGCTCACCTACGCCGCCTACGCCGGCCGGCTGGTCGGCGAGCAGGGCCTGCGCCTCGGCGCCGAACCTGACGCGCGCCTGCTGTCCTCGGCCGTGCTGTGGCAGCTCTCGGACACCGTGGTGCGGCAGTGGCGCGAGCCGCTGCCGGAGTTCAGGGCGATCAGCTCGCTGGTGCACTGGGTGATCGCGATGGCCGGCCAACTCGCCGACCACCTGGCCGACCCGGACGCGGTGGAACGCTGGTGCGCCGACGCGCTCGAGCACTTCTTCACCCTGCCGCTCGGTCCTCGAGTGCGCAGCGAGATCCCGACCGGCGCCGGCGAGTACATCGAGGCGCTGCGGCAGCGCAAGGCCCTCGTCCCGCTGGTGCGCGAGTACCAGCGGGCCAAAGCCGCGCTGACCGCCGTCGACTTCGGCGACCAGATGCGGCTGGCCGCCGGGCTGGCGCAGTTGCCGCAGGTGCGAGCGCAGGAGCGGGCGCGATATCGCGCGGTGCTGCTCGACGAGTACCAGGACACCGGCCACGCCCAGATCGTCCTGCTGCGCGGGCTGTTCGGCGCCGGCCACCCCGTCACCGCGGTTGGCGACCCCTTCCAGTCGATCTACGGGTGGCGCGGGGCGAGCGCGGGCAACATGGGCGCCTTCGACGTCACGTTCCCGCAGGCGGACGGCCGTCCCGCGACGGTGCACCCGCTGGCGACGAGCTTCCGCAACGATCGGGCGATCTTGCGGGTCGCCAACGCCGTCGCGGCGCCGCTGCGCGCGAACCGCGTCGCCGTGCCGCTGCGGCCGCACGATGGCTGCGGCGCTGGCACCGTCGCGTGCGCGTTCGTCGAGACCGCCGACGACGAGGCGGCGTGGGTCGCTGAGCACGTCGCGCGGGCGTGGGCGGCGCTGCCCGCCGGAGCGCGCACCGCCGCCGTGCTGGTGCGCCGGCGCGCGCAGCTGCCGGCGTTGGCCGACGCGTTGCGCGACGCCGGCCTGCCCGTCGAGATCGTCGGGCTGGGCGGATTGCTGACCACCCCAGAGGTCGTCGACGTCGTCGCGACGTTGCGGGTGCTCGGCGACCACAAGCCGAGCGCGGCGCTGATGCGGCTGCTGACGGGCGCGCGCTGGCGGGTCGGCCCGCGCGATCTCGCCGTGCTGCGCGACCGGGCCCGTTGGCTGGTGCGCGACCCGGATCTCCCGCCAGCCGCGTCGTCGGCTGCGGACGCCGACGAGCCGGAGGCGGCGAGCCTGGTCGAGGCGTTGGACGATTTAGGGCCGGCGCAGCGGTATTCGGCGGCGGGCCACGCGCGGATGTCCCGGCTGGCGGGCGAGCTGCGGCGGCTGCGGCGTCGGCTCGGCGCGCCGCTGGCCGAGCTGGTGGCCGAGGTCGAGCACACGATCGGCGTCGACATCGAGGTCGCCGCCCGACCGGACCGCGCGCAGGTCGGCCGCGTGCACCTCGACCGCTTCCTCGACGTCGCGGCCGAGTTCGCCGCCGAGGCGGGCGACGACAGCCTGCGCGCTTTCCTGGGCTATCTCGAGGCGGCCGAGGACGAGGAGAACGGCCTCGAAGCAGGCGACTCGGTCGTCGCCGCGGAGCGGGTGCAGCTGCTCACCGTGCACGGGGCGAAGGGCTTGGAATGGGACGTGGTCGCCGTGCCCGGACTGGCGAGCGGCATCTTCCCCGGCGAGCCGAAGGGCGTGAACTGGGCGCGGGCGCGGCACGAGCTGCCCGGCCCGTTGCGCGGCGACCACGCCGGGCTGCCCCAGCTCGACGTCTCGTCGGCGACGTCGCGCAAGGAGATCGCCGACCTGCTGAAAGAGCACGACACGGCCGTGAAGGAGCGGCATGCCGAAGAGGAGCGCCGGCTCGGGTACGTGGCGCTCACCCGGGCGCGCTCGACGCTGCTGGCGAGCGGCTACGCGTGGGACACGACCAAAGACCCGCGGACGCCGTCGCCGTTCCTCGCCGACATCCGCGACGCGCTCGCCGCCCCGTCCGAGGACACCGCCAGCCGCGCGGTGACACCCGAGCACTGGTTCGAGCCCGAGCCGGGCGCGGCCAACCCCTGCATGACCGAGGTGCGCTCGGCGAGCTGGCCGATCGACCCGCTGCGCTCGGCGTCCGGCGCCGATCGGCGCGCGGCGGTGGAACGCGCCGCGGCGCTGGTGCGCGACGCAGGCTCGGACGCGTTGCCGGGCATGCCGGCTCCGCTGGTGCGCTCGCGTGACCCGCAGGTCGCCGAGCGCATTGCGCAGTGGCGGCACGACGTCGACGTGCTGCTGGCCGAACGGGACCGGCTGACCCGCGGCGCGGTCGTGCCGGTCGAGTTGCCGCGCCAGCTGTCGGTGTCCCAGCTCGTGGAGTTGCACCGAGATCCGGACGAGCTGGCCCGCAGCCTGCGCCGTCCGCTGCCGCGCCCGCCGGCGCCGTGGGCGCGGCGCGGCACCGCCTTCCACACCTGGCTCGAGCAGCGGTGGCAGAAGCAGACGCTGCTCGACGTCGACGAGCTGCCGGGCGCCGCCGACGAGGGCGCCGACGACGCCGACTTCGTCGAGCTGCGCGAGGCGTTCGAGCGCAGCGAGTGGGCGCAGCGCGTGCCGGACGAGGTCGAGGTGCCGTTCGAGACGAGCGTCGGCGACCGGGTCGTGCGCGGCCGCATGGACGCCGTCTTCCGCGACGGGGACGGGTGGCTCGTCGTCGATTGGAAGACCGGCCGCAAGCCGACCGGCGCGGCGGCCTCGGCGGCGGCGGTGCAACTCGCCGCCTACCGGCTGGCGTGGGCGCGGCTTGCCGGCGTCCCGGACGCCGAGCTGCGCCGCGTCCGCGCGGCCTTCCACTACGTCCGCAGCGGCGAGACGGTCGAGCCGGCGGCGCTGCTCGACGCCGAGGGCCTGCGGACGCTGATCGCGGGCAGCGCGCAGCGCAGCTGAGAGAACGCTGCCTGAATCTTGATCGCGAAGTCAGCCCGCCTAGGCTGACCGCCAGCTTTCGTCCGCGCCAGTCGGAGATCAGATGACCGCCAGCCCACCCGCCGCCCGCCTTCCCGCGCTGCCGCGTTGATGATCGCGGCAGCTGTCCTGCTCGCCGGCTGCAGCAGCAGCGGCTCCGGCGGCTCGAGCGGCTCAAGCGGCGGCTCGGGCTCGGCTCCGACGTCGAGCGGCTCGGCGGCCAACACGTCCGCGTCGAGTTCAACCGCGCCGACCACTGGCGACACCACCGCGGTCGCGATCGGCGGCGGCGGCTCGTTCTGCGGCCTCGCGCGTGCGGAGAAGGCCAACAGCGCCAAAGCTGCGACCGCCTACACCGGCTCCAGCCCTGCTCAGCTGAAGAAGTTGGAGGAGACGGCGATGTCGCAGTTGCCGGTCTTCGCCGCGCAGGCGCCCTCGGCGATCCGACCCGCTGTCAACACCCTGGTCACTGCAGAGCAGAAGCTCTTCAAGGTCCTCAAGTCGGCGAACTTTGACTTCCGGAAGATCAACCCGACTGCGCTGACGTCGCTCGAGTCGCCGGCGTTCACCAAGGCGACGACCACGATCGACAGCTACCTCACGAAGGTCTGCCACATCCCGTCCTCTCTGCCGTCGAGCTGATCCCGTGCAAAGCGCGCAACGATCACCTCTTCCTGCGCCAGCGGCGTTGGGACCTATGGGAAGGCGTCCGTCTCACCGGCAAATGCGATCCACTTGGCCGATGGTTCGGCGCGACAGCTAGAGCGAGACGTGCGCGGCCCGGCCGGCGCGATGCGCGGCCAGCCGGAATCGCCCGGGCATCCCGGCGGTGTCGGCGCCGGTCACGAGGTCGGCGACGTACTCGCCGATGAGCGGCGCGAACTTCGCCCCGTGCCCGGAGCACGGCGAGCACAGCACCAGGCCGTTGACGCGGTCGAGCAGAAACTCCTCGGAAGGCGTGGTGACGTAGAGGCAGGTGGCCTCGCCGCGGGGTTCGGGCACGAGCCCGGGCAGCCACTCGCGCACGTAGTCGACGACGGCCGCGCGCGCCGCCTCGTTCACCGCCGCCGACCGCGCGCCGTCCGCGGCGACAGCGCGCGCCGCCGCCTCGACCGCCGGGCCCGCGTCGTGCAGGCCGACCTTGCGGTCGTCGCCCGCGCCGCCGTCTCGGCCGCCGGCGAGGTGGTAGAACGCGGCGCGGCCGTCCTCGTGGATGACGCTCGGCCAGGGCGGCGCGGCCGGGTCGCGGCGCGGGAAGTGGAACACCGATTGCTCGGTGACCGTAAGCGGCGGCAGCGCGAGCCCATCGCCGAGCCCGTCAGCAACGGCGCCGCCGGCGACCAGCCGGGGCAGCCACCCGCCCGCGGCAAGCACGACGGCCCGGGCCGTCAGCGTCGAGCCGTCGGCGAGCACGACCCCGCCCGGCCGCGCCGCCGCGACCGACGTCGAGTCGCGCACCGTCGCGCCGGCCGACTCGGCCAGCCGCAAGAAGGCCGCGACAGCCGCGCCGGCGTCGACGGTTCCCGCCTGCGCGTGGAACACGACGTCGCCGCTGAAGAGCATTCCCGGCCACCGGCTCTCCGCCTCGGCGGCCGGCAGCACCTCGTGCGGCACGCCGGCGTCGGCGAGCAGCGCAGCCACCGCAGGCACCCGCCGGCCGGCGCCGAAGTCGAGGCCGCCGAGCATCCGCAGCACCGGCGCGCCGAATGCCGCCTCCAGCTCACGCCACAGCTCGAACGCCCGGCCGGTCAGCGACACGTACAGCGGGTCGCCGTACGCGCGCCGCACGATGCGCGCGCTGCCGTGCGAGCTGCCGTGCCGATGGCCGAGCGCGAATTGCTCCAGCACCACGACTGGCACGCCACGGCGGGTCAGTGCCCACGCCGCGGCCGAGCCCATCAGCCCGGCGCCGACGATCACCACGGGATCCTCGGCGGCCATCGCGCAACGCTATCGCCGGCCCGGCTATCGCCGGCGCGGCTATCGTCGGCGCGATGACGACCGAACGCGACTTCGTCGCCGACCATCGCGACGACCTGCTCGCCGATCTCGACGCATGGTTACGCATCCCCGGCATCAGCGCCCAGCCCGACCGGCACGACGACGTGCGCCGCAGCGCGGAGTGGTTCGCCGACGCCGCGCGCCGCACCGGCTTCCCGACCGTCGAGGTCTGGGACGACGGCCCGTGGCTGCCGGCCGTCTTCGCCGAGTGGCGCAGCGCCGACGACGACGCGCCGACCGTCCTCGTCTACGGCCACCACGACGTCCAGCCGGTCGACCCGCTCGAGCTGTGGCACACCGACCCGTTCGACCCGACGATCGACGGCGACGTGCTCCGCGCGCGCGGCGCCTCCGACGACAAGGGCCAGTTGCTGTTCCACCTGCTCGGCGTGCGCGCGCACTTGGCCGCCACCGGCCGCACGAGCCCCGCAGTCCACCTGCGATACCTCATCGAAGGCGAAGAGGAATCCGGTTCGCCGCACTTCGAGCAGCTACTCGCGACCCACCGCGAGCGCCTCGGCTGCGACATCGTCGTCGTCACCGACACCGGGATGGTCGCGGCCGATGTGCCGAGCACCGTCACCGGCATGCGCGGCATGGTGTCCGCGACAATCAACCTGCACGGCCCGGATCTCGACCTGCACTCCGGAGTGTTCGGCGGCGCCGTGCCCAACCCCGCCACCGCGGTCGCGGAGCTGGTCGCCGCTCTGCACGACGCGGACGGCCGGGTGCAGGTGCCCGGCTTCTACGACGACGTCGTCGAGCTGACCGACGTCGAGCGCGAGCTGTTCGCGAAGGTGCCGGTCGACGACGCGCAGTTCCTGCAGGTGGCGCAGTCTCGCGCGCTGAGCGGCGAAGCCGGCTTCACGACGCTGGAGCGGCTGGGCGCGCGGCCGACCGCCGAGGTGAACGGCCTCGGCGGCGGATATCAGGGCGCCGGCACGAAGACGATCATCCCGAGCGACGCGTTTGCCAAGGTGTCCTTCCGGCTCGTCGCCGACCAGGACCCCGCCAAGATCATCAATGCGGTCGAGCAGTTCGTCGCCGCGCACACGCCGGACGGGATCGCCACGAGCGTCGACTGGGAGGGCGACGGCGTCCGCGCGTGCCTCGTCCCGATCGACACCCCTGCGTACCGCGCGCTCACCGACGCGATCAGCGCCGCCTTCGACGGCGCGCAGGTGCTGCCCACCCGCGAGGGCGGCAGCGGGCCGGAGGCCGGCCTACAACACGCGGTCGGCGCGCCCCTGGTGTTTCTCGGCGTCGGGCTGCCGGACGATCAGATCCACGCGCCGAACGAGAAAGTCACGCTGTCGATGCTGTTCAAGGGCGCCGAGGCGGCCGCGCTGCTCTGGTCCGGGCTGGCACGGGTCAGCGCGCGCGGACTGCGCGGGTAAGCGCGTTCCGCGGCCTGGCTTAGGGTGGGTCAGGTGCCGCGCGCTGCCAAACTTCCTGCCCCGTCCTTCGACATCACCCATCACACGCTGGGCAACGGGCTGCGCGTCGTGCTCGCGCCCGACCCGAGCGCGCCGGTGGTCGGCGTCGCCGTGCTCTACGACGTCGGCATCCGCTCCGAGCCAGAGGGGCGCACCGGGTTCGCGCACCTGTTCGAGCACCTGATGTTCCAGGGCTCGGCGACCCTGGAGAAGCTCGAGCACTTCCGGTACGTGCAGTCCAGCGGCGGCACCTTCAACGGCAGCACCCACTTCGACTACACCAACTACTTCGAGGCCCTGCCGTCGAACGCCCTCGAGCGCGGGCTGTTCCTCGAGGCCGACCGCATGCGCAGCCCGCGGATCACCGAGGAGAACCTGGCCAACCAGCTCGACGTCGTGAAGAACGAGATTCGGGTGAACGTGCTGAACCGCCCCTATGGCGGGTTCCCGTGGATCTACCTGCCGGCCGTCATGTTCGACACGTTCGCCAACTCGCACAACGGCTATGGCGGGTTCGAGGACCTCGAGAGCGCGACGACCGACGACGCGAAGGACTTCTTCCGCCGTTACTACGCCCCGGCCAACGCCGTGCTCGCCGTCGCCGGCGATCTGGACGTCGATGACACGATCGCGATGATCGAGAAGCATTTCGGCGACATCACGAAGCGCACGGCGCCGACGCGGCCGAGCTTCGCCGAGCCGGCGCTGTCCGCCGAGCGGCGCGACACCCACACCGACGCGCACGCGCCGATCCCGGCCGTCGCCGTCGGCTACCGCGTTCCCGACCCGGTCGGCGACTTCGACGCGCTGCTGGCGAACATCCTGCTCGCCGAGGTGCTGACCGACGGCGACGCCTCGCGCCTGCAGCGCCGCCTGGTCCAGCGTGACCACCTGGTCACCGACATCGGCGCCTACATCGGCGAGTTCGGCGACCCCTTCGACGAGCGGGATCCCACTACGTTCACCATCACCGCCCACTACCCGGACGCCGGCTCGCTCGACGCGCTGCTGCGCGCGGTCGACGAGGAACTCGAGCGCGTCGCCGGCGTCGGATTGGAGCCCGGCGAGCTCGATCGCGTCCGCACCCGGCTCGTCAGCGTGCTGCTGCGCGACCTCGACGCCGTCATCTCCCGCACGCTCGAGCTCGCGAAGTTCCAGCTGGTGCACGGGCGCGCTGAGCTGATCGCCGAGCTGCCCGGCCGGCTCGCCGCGGTGCGCGAGGACGACGTCCGAGCGGCGGCTGGCGCGCTGCGACCGGATCGACGAGCCGTGCTCGAGCTGATCGCGGAGGGGGCGAAATGAGCGCGCCTCTCGCCGCCGTCCCGGCGCTCACCGCGCCGAAGGCGCCGAAGAAACTGCGCAGCGAGACCGTCGCGCTCGACAGCGGCCTCACCGTCGTCGCCGTCCGCAAGCCCGGCGTGCCGCTCGTCGAGGCGCGTCTGCGCGTGCCGTTCCTGTCGGCGAAAGCGGCCCACCCTGCCCGCGCGAACCTGCTCGCCGAGGCGCTGCCCACCGGCGCCGGCGGCTACGACCGCGCGGGTCTCGCCGCCGCTGTCCAGGCGCTGGGCGGCGATATCTCGGTCAGCGTCGACGCGGATCGCCTCGCCGTCTCTGGCAACGTGCTCGCCACGAACTTGCGCGCGCTGCTCGACCTCGTCGCCGCATTACTCGTCGAGCCGGCCTATGCCCGCCCGGAGGTCGCGACCGAGCGCGCGCGGCTCGTCGAGAGGCTCGGAATGGCGCGGGCCCGGCCAGGCGTCGTCGCCAGCGAGGCGCTGGCGCGCCGGATGTGGGGCGCGCACCCGTACTCACTCGATCTTCCGGACGGCGACGCGGTCGCCGCGGTGACCCAGGCCCAGTTGCACGCCACGCACCGCGACCTGGTGCGCCCCGCCGGCGCGACCCTCGTGCTTGTCGGCGACCTGCCGACCGCGCGGCTCGTCGAGCAGGCCGGCGCCGCGCTCGCGGACTGGACCGGCTCGCCGGCCGCCCGGCGGGTGCCCGCGCTGCCGGCGTCGCCCGGCGGTCCGCTGCTGGTGCTGGACCGGCCGGGTTCGGTGCAGACGTCGGTGCGCTACGGCGCGCCGGCCGTGCCGCGCTCCGACCCCGGCTTCCCCGCCCTGCAGCTTGCGAACCTGATCTTCGGCGGCTACTTCTCCTCGCGGTGGACGGAGAACATCCGCGAGGACAAGGGCTACACGTACGGCCCGCACAGCCGCGTCGACCACCACACCCTCGGCTCGACGCTGGCGCTCGACGTCGAGGTGGCCACGGAGGTCACCGCGCCGGCGCTGCTCGAGACCCACTACGAGCTCGGCCGGATCGCGACGCTGCCGGTGACCGAGGCCGAAGTGGAGTCGGTGCGGCAGTACGCGATCGGCACGCTGGCGCTGTCGACGGCCACGCAGGCCGGACTGGCGTCCACGCTGTCGGCGCTCGCCGCGTTCGACCTCGGCCTGGACTGGATCGCCGGGCAGCCGAAACGGCTGCTTGCCACGACCGTGGACGAGGTCAGCGCGGCGGCTGCGCGGTTCTTCGCGCCCACCGCGTTCACCTCGGTCGTGGTCGGCGATGCGGCGACGATCGCCGCTCCGCTCGCCGCGCTCGGCCCCGTCGAGCGGTGACCGACGGCCCGGCGCTCGCGCAGGCGCAGTTCGACCGCGCGGCGTCACGCCGTGGTGATGAAGATTGGCTGGCGGCCGCGTGGCAGGACGCGCGGATCGTCGTGATCAGCGCGCGGTCGTCGGCGCCGGTCGCGGACGGGCGGATCGTCTTTCGCGGCGCGCACGACGCGCCGGACGGACCACGACGCTTCCTCGGCCTCGCCCGCGGCGTCCCCTACTTCACCGTCACCGCCGTGGAATTGGACGGGTGGCAGACGCTGCGCGAATTCGGCGCGCGAGCCGACGATCTCGAGGCGAGTCTGATCGCCAGCGCGATCGCGCTCGAGCAGTGGCATCAGCGGCACGGCTTCTGCCCGCGCTGCGGGGCGTCGACCGTCGAGTCGCAGGCGGGCTGGACGCGCACCTGCACTCGCGAGGGCAGCGTGCACTTCCCGCGCACCGACCCGGCGGTGATCATGCTGATCGTCGACGGCGGAGAGCACGGCGGGGCTGACGGCGGAGTCGACGGCGGAGAGGGCGGCGGAGTCGACGGCGGAGAGGGCGGCGGGGTCGAGGGCGGGGCTGGCGGCGAGCGCGCGTTGCTCGGCCGCGGACCGCAGTGGGCGCCGGGTCGGTTCTCCACGCTCGCGGGCTTCGTCGAGCCAGGCGAGTCGTTGGAGTCCGCCGTCGCCCGGGAGGTGTTCGAAGAGGTAGGCGTCGAGATCCGCGACGTGCGCTACGTGGCGTCCCAGCCGTGGCCGTTCCCGGCGTCGCTGATGATCGGCTTCACCGCCCGACTCGCGGGCGGCTCGTCGATCACGCTCGACCCGGTGGAGATGGCCGAGGCGTCCTGGTTCACCCGCGACGAGGTCCGCGCCGCCGCGGACTGGACCGACGCTGAGACGCAGCCGGACACGCCCGTCGATTCCGGCGGGCGCTTGAGCGCTATCCCGCCGCGTTTCTCGATCTCGCGGTTTCTGATCGACCGCTGGCTCGCCGGCGAGGCGTAGGCGCTGACCGGCTGAGCGGTTCGCCAGCTGAGCGGTTCAGCGGCTGACCAGTTCAGCTGATCTGATCAGAACGGCGGCGGATCTGGGTCGGCCGCGGCTGGTGGATCCATGGCGAGCGTGTGGTCGACGGGGTAGGTGTGCGGCGGGCGGGTGAACGCTCGGCCGGTGGGCGTCGTCCAGATCATCGTGCCGGGCAGGTGATCATCGCTGCCGGTGTTGTCTCGCCGCACGCGCCAGCTGCCCTCGTGCCTGAGCATGTGATGTCGTTCGCAGGGCGGGTGCAAGTTCTCGGGGCTGGTACGGCCGCCGGCGGCCCAGGGCACGAGATGGTCGAGGTCGCTGCGCCGGGTGTTGCGCCGGCAGCCCGGGAAGGTGCAGGTCTCCGACTCCGCCATGATGTGCTCGCGCAGCGGCGCGGGCGCCCGGTAGGTGGTCTGCCCGTAGTCGAGCAGCCGGCCGGCGGGGTCGGTGATCAGCCGGGTCCATGTGCCGCTCGGGTCGGCGGCGATCGCCCGCGCGAGAGCTGGGCAGATCGGGCCGTAGTCAGCCAGTTCGCCGGGTTGGTTGTCGAGGCCGAGCAGCGTCGACAAAGCGACCGACACCCGCACGGCGGGCTTGCGGCCCTGCCAGCGCACGGGAGTGGCGTGCAGGGCTGCTGTGGCGAGGTCAGCGAGCGCGTCGACCCGGCGCTGGTCGGCGGTGCGCTCGTCGTGCGGGTCGGCGGCCCTCGCGGCCGCGGCTGCCGCGTCGGCCGCGGTGTAGAGGCGTTCGGCGTCGTCGGCGCGCAGGTAGGCGACGACGCTGGCCATCCCGTGGTCTTCGGGATACAGCTCGACGCGGCGCTTCTCGAGCGCGTCTGCGTGCCTTCCGTCAGCGCCCTTCGGGTCGGCTGCCAGAGCGGCCCGCTGCACGGTGCGGCGGAACTCGCCCGCCGTCTGCGTCGCGGCCCGCGGCAGCACCCGTTCCTCGACCGCGGCGACGGCGGCGGGGTCGAGGTCTGCGACCGCGTCGCTGAGCGTTCGAGCGTGCAGCAGTGTGGTCGTACCGGCGGCCAGCATGGCCAGTGTCGCGGGCAGCAGGTCGACCAAGCGCGTCGCGTCGTGCAGGCGGCGCGATGCCGTGACCGGCGCTAGGCGCAGCACCGCGGCGACTTCTTCGCGCACCCACTCGCGGCTTCGCTGTTCCGCGTCGCCCTCGCGGGCGAGCGCGTGCAACAGCACCTGAGCCCGCGCGTCGAGGGTTGCCTTGGCTCGCTCCACGGCGGCGAGTGCGTCCAGCCGCTCGTCATGGGTGAGGCCGCGCACGTCTGCCTCAAGCATGTCTGCCTCGAGCAGCCCGGCGCGGTTATCGTTCATAGGGTCGATTGTAGAAACCGGGTCCGACACTTTCGGCTCGCTCACCGGCATCTCGAAGTAGGAACTTCTCGGCGTGCATAGCCTCGGCTGAATGGGAAGCGTCCACCTCGTCCGACACGGTGAGGCGGACTGGCAGGCGATGAACGCCCGGCGGCTGCCGGACGGAATCAACGATCTCGTTGCGCTCACCGCTCAAGGTCTCGGTGAGGCGCCTCGCGCTGCCGCCCAGCTATCGAACGTCGGCGATCAAGCGCAGCGTTGACGAGTTCGGCTCGCGGTCGTGGTCTGCCACGGCGTGGTCGTTCAGTCCCTCACCGGCAAAGCCGATGTGCCGACCGGCGGGATGGTCGGCTACCGCTAGCGCCGCACGAGGCATCACGCGCGGCCCGCGCCGGCACGGGCGCAGTCGTGCTGGTGCACATCGCCTGGCGAGCGTCGCCAGCGTCCCCAGTCGGGACGCGGGTGCTACTGGCGATAGTGGCGGCTCACGCGGGGGTGGCGCCCACCGTCTCGAAAGCGCGCCACATCCGGGCGTAGCCGCCGTCCAATGCGAGCAGTTCGCCGTGGCTGCCCGCCTCGGCCACCCGGCCGGCGTCGAGCAGCACGATCCGGTCCGCGCCGCGCGCTGTCTGCAGCCGGTGCGCGATGACGATGGTGGTGCGGTCCCGCGCCACCGACTGCATCGCGGCGGTCACCTTCGACTCGGTCGCGAGATCGAGATTGGATGTCGCCTCGTCCAGCAGCAGCAGCGCCGGGTCGGCAAGCTGCGCGCGGGCGAGCGCGATCAACTGCCGCTGGCCGGAACTCAACGAGCCACCGCGCTCGCTCAGCTCGGACAGGTAGCCGTTCGGCAGCGTCGCGATGACATCGTGCGCGCCAACTGATCGCGCGGCCGCCTCGAGGTCGGCGTCCGTCGCCTCCGGCCGGCCGTAGGCGATGTTGTCGCGCACGCTGCCGGTGAACAGGAACGCCTCCTGCGGCACGTAGCCGAGGTGGCTGCGGAATTCGTGCAGGCTCAGGCTCCGCAGATCGTGGCCGTCGAGCGACACGACTCCGGCGACCGGGTCGTAGAAGCGGGCCAGCAGCTTCAGGATCGTCGACTTGCCGGCGCCGGTCTCGCCGACGATGGCGACGGTCTCGCCGGGCGCGACGGCCAGGTCGACGCCGCGAAGCGCTTCGCCGCCGATCACCGACGGGTAGGAGAAGCGCACGCCGGACAGCGCCACCGAGCCGCGCGACACGGGCAGCGGCACCGGGTCGGCGGGGTCTGGCGTCAAGGGGTTGAGCGCCATCAGGTCGGCGATGCGGTTGACCGACACTCGGGTCTGCTGCCACGAGTCGAACACCTGTGACAGCTGTTGGATCGGCGAGAAGAACAGGTCGATGTAGAGCAGGAACGCGATCAGCTCGCCCACCGTCAGCGAGCCGTCGTGGATCAGCACCGCGCCGACGCCGAGGACCAGCGCGTCGGCCGCCGCGGCGAGGAATTGCACGAACGGGAAGTAGGTCGCCACCAACCGCTGCGCGGCGACCCGCGAGCGCAGATAGGACATGCCGAGATCGTGGAAGCGGCGCATCGTCGCCGCCTCGTGCACGAACGCCTGCGACTCGCGCACGCCGGACAGGCTCTCCTGGAAGTCGGCGTTCACGACCGCGATGCGCTCGCGGGACAGGTCGTACAGCCTCGACGCGCGGCGCCGGAACCATACCGTCGCGAATGCCAGCGGGATGACGACGCTCAAGGTCACCAACCCGAGCGGCAAGTCCAGCACCAGCAACGCGACGCCAACGCCGAGGAACGTCACGAACGCGACCAGCGCGGACAGCAGCCCGTTCTCGACGAGCGACTCGAACTGGTCGACGTCGGTGGTCATCCGGGTCATGATCCGGCCGGCCATCTCACGCTCGTAGTAGTCCAGCGACAGCCGCTGCAGCTGCGCCCAGATGCGGATCCGCAGCGACAGCATGATCCGCTCGGCGGTCCGGCCGGTGACGAACGTCGAGGCGATCTGATCGACCAGATCGACGAGGGTGACGACGAGGAAGATCCCGGCCGCCCCGAACAGCACGGCGCGCGACCCCGCGTTCACGCCGCTGTCGACACCGGTCTTGACCAGGTAGGGCCCGGCGATGCCGGCGAGCGCGTCGATCACGACGAGCAGCAGCCCCAGCGCCAGCGGCCGGCGGAACTGGCGCAGCAAGCCGACCAGGGTGAAGTGCGGCGAGTGCGCGCTTTCGGCCGGCAAGTCGATCGAGGCCTCGTCGCGCACGGGCGGCAGGGCGTCGACCTGCGCGAGCAGCTCCGGGGTGGGCGGCAGCCCGGCCAGCATGCTGTGCGCCCCGCCGCCGCGTCCGCCACCGCCGCGTCCGCCACCGCCGCCCAGCCCGGCCCCGAGGCCGGCCGCGACCGCCGCTGCTGCTCGGCCGTTGCCGGCCTGTGAACTGCCGCCGCCGGTCGACTGCCACGCCGACGCGGTGACGCCGGTGCCGCCGTCGGCGGTCAGCCGGACGAGCTCCTCGATCCGGTCGCCGGCCTGGCGCACCGGCTCGGTCGCCAGGCCGGACAGCAGCGAGCGGTACAGCGCGCTGCGCTCGCTCAACTCGTCGTGCGTGCCCTGATCGGCGACCCGTCCGGCGTCCAACACGACGACGCGGTCGGCGAGATGCAGCGTCGAGACCCGATGGGCGATCAGCAGCGTGGTGCGCTCGGCCAGCACCTCGCGCAGCCCGTCGTGGATGGCCTGCTCGGTGCGGGCGTCCACCGCGCTGGTGGCGTCGTCGAGGACGAGCACGCGCGGGTCGGCGAGGATCGCCCGGGCGAGCGCGACGCGCTGCCGCTGACCCCCGGACAGCGTCAGCCCGCGTTCGCCCACGACGGTGTCGTAGCCGGCCGGCAGGTCGAGCACGAACCCGTGCGCCTGCGCGGCGCGGGCGGCGGACTCGATCTCCGACTCGGACGCGGCCGGCCGGCCGTAGGCGATGTTCGCGCGGATCGTGTCGGAGAACAGAAAACTGTCCTCGAACGCCACGCCGACCCGGCGGCGCAGCGAGCGCAGCGTGACGTCGCGCAGGTCGTGCCCGTCGACGAGCACCCGGCCGGCGTCCGGATCGTGGAAGCGGGACACCAGCGACGCGAGCGTGGACTTGCCGCTGCCGCTGGTGCCGACGACGGCGACCCGCTCGCCGGCCGCGATCCGCAACGTCAGCCCGTCGAGCACCGGGCGATCGGCGGCGTAGCCGAAGCGCACGTCGTCGAAGACGATCTCGCCGCGGATGTCGGGCAGCTCGACGGCGTCCGGGCGGTCGGCGATCGCCGGTTCGAGGTCGAGCAGGCCGAAGATCCGCTCGACACCCGCGCGGGCCTGCTGGCCGACGGTCAGCACGCCGGCCAGCTGCCGGGCCGGCGCCGCGAACTGCCCGACGTAGGTGGAGAACGCGAGAAACGTGCCGATCGAGATGCTGCCACGCAACGCCAGCAGGCCGCCGAAGACCAAGATCGCGACCTGCGCGACCGTCGGGATCGACTCCAGCAGCGGCTGATAACGCGCCTGCAGTCGGGTCGCGCGCAGCCGGGAACCATAGAGGCGTTGCGCGGCGGCGACGAGCCGGCGCACTTCGCGCTGCTCCTGGCCGAAGGCCTTGACGACGCGGACGCCGGTGACGCCCTCGTCGACGATCTGCGCGACGTCGCCCTCGCGCTGCTGACCGTCCCAGGTGGCCGGGAAGACGCGGCGGCGCATCCGATAGGACACCGCGAACAGCGCCGGCACAACGACGAGCGCGAGCAGCGCCAGCAGCGGCGACAGCACGAACATTACGATCAACGCCAGCACCATCATCAGCACGTTGCCGGTCATCAGTGGCAGGAAGTTGAGCAAGCCCTGCACCAGGGCCGAGTCCGAATTGGACCGGGAGACGAGCTGGCCGGTCGGCATCGTGGCGAGCCGCGCCTGGTCCATCCGCTGCAGGTGGTCGTGCACGGCGTTGCGCAGGTCGAGCTGGACGCCCAAGCCGACTTGGCCGCCGTGGTAGCGGCGCAGATAGGCGAAGAAGAAAGACAGCGCCGCGGCGGCGAACAGCAACACCAGCCACGGCCACAGCGCGGCGGTGCGCGCGATGATCACCGAGTCGACGATCTGCCGCGCGATCAGCGGGACGAGCGTCTGCGCGGCGCTGCCGAGCACTGCTGCCCCGACGGCGATGAGCACGTTGCGCCGGTGTCGCAGCACCTGCTGCCACAGCCGGCGGACCCAGCCCAGCTGCGCGGCCTGAATGGCTTGCGTCGCCTTCGCGCCGTCCGTCGTGGCGCCGTCTGTCGCCGTCATCCGCGCACCCGCTCGGCCGCGACCACGGTCGCGTAAGCGTCCAGCGCGGGCCCGAGCTCGGCGAGCGCCGCGCGGACGCGCGCCGGGTCGGCCGTGTGCGCGAGCACGGCCGCCAGCCGCGCGCCCATCGCCAGCTCGATCTCGGCCAGCGCGCGGGCGCCGTCCGCGGTCAGGCGCAGCGCGCTCGCCCGCGCGTCTTCGGCGACATCACCGCGGACGAGCAGCCCGCGCCGGACGAGCGCGTCCACGCTGGCGCTGATCGTCGGCTTGCCAAGGGCGAGCCGACGCGCGACCCGCGAAGCGCGCTCGGCGCCATCCGCGACCGCGGCCAGCACCCGGTAGTGGGCGAGGCCGAGGTCGCCGCAGTCGCGTTCCAGCACTCGGGTCATGCGCACGAGCGCACGCACCGCGTCGGTTCTGCTCACGTGCCTCGACAGTACGCTGGTTCGTTCGCCGTTCGAACTACTGTGCCGGCGGCCCTTCTCCTGGTTTCGTGGTGCTCGAAATCGGCGCGAATTTCGACGTCACGGAACCACGAGAAGCGAACCACCCGATGATCAGGGCAGGCCGCAGACCGCGGGCGTGCGCTGCTCCGGGCGGATCACCACGTCGGCGAGCTCGGCCGGCCGGACGGTCTCGGCGTAGGACTCGAAGGCCGGCAGCGTCCATCGCTCAGCCCGCGCGGTCCGCCGCAGCAGCGCGGCCGTCGACAGCTGAAGCTCCACCACGCGGTCGAAGGGCAGGCCTCGGCCGAGCAGCAGCGCGCCGCTGACCAGCACGACCGAGTCCGGCGACAACGCCTGTGTCGACGCGCGGGTTGACCGGTTGCTGACCGGATCGCGCAGGCTCGGCAGGTAATGGCCGGACTCGACGGCCGCCACGAGCACCTCCCGACGCAGCGACTCGGCGTCCAGCCAGGACAGGTAGCTTTCGACGTCCTCGCGGCCGTGCTCGAGCCGCAGCGACGCGTCGTGCCAGAACGAGGCGGCGCGCACGTGCACCGCGGGCCGGCTCAGCGCGCGCAGCGGCTCGAGCAGCGCAGCGGCCAACACGTCCGGCTCGGCCGCGGGCGGCCCGTCCAGCGCGACGCGCACGACGCCGGGCGTCGCCGCCAGCCAACGCGCGAGCTCGCCAGCCAGCCGGTCGGCCGAGATCGGCCGCCAGCCCGCGCTCAGTCGGGGTCCCGGCGAGATCGTGCAGCGTTCTGCGCGGAGCGATTTCGTGACCTCGCAAGCTCGGTCACGCGGCGAGTTTGGCCTTGACCTGCGCCACGCTCGGGTTGGTCAGCGCCGTGCCGTCCGGGAACACGAGCGTCGGGACGGTCCGGTTGCCGCCGTTGACGGCCATGACGAGGTCCGCGGCGTCCGGGGTCTGCTCGATGTCCACCTCGGCGTAGTCGATGCCCTCGCGCTGCAGGCCGGATTTCAGCCGTGCGCAGAAGCCGCACCACGAGGTCGTGTACATCGTCAGCATCGTCGACAGTCCTCTCGAGTTGATGTCTTGCGCAACGCCGCGTCGGCGGGCGGGCATTCCGCCGCCGGACCTGTCGGAGCGCGCTGGCAGGATCGGCCGACGTGCAGCCAGCCGACTCGAGCGCCGACCCGGGATCGGGCGCGGCGCCCGACCGCATGCTCGCCGACCACGCGCTCGCCGACCGGGTGCTCGCGGGCCTGGATCCCGAGCAGCGCGCCGCCGCCGAGGCGGTGCGCGGGCCGGTGTGCATCCTCGCCGGCGCGGGCACGGGCAAGACGCGCGCGATCACGCATCGCATCGCCTATGCGGCACGCAGCGGCGCGGTGCAGCCCGAGCAGATCCTGGCGGTCACCTTCACCGCCCGCGCGGCTGGCGAGCTGCGCGGGCGGCTGCGCGCGCTCGGCGCCGGCAACGTCCAGGCCCGCACGTTCCACGCCGCCGCGCTGCGCCAGCTGCAGTACTTCGCGCCGCGCATCCTCGGCGGCGCGCTGCCCGACGTGCTGGACAACCCGATCCGGATGGTCGGCAACGCCGCCGCCCGCATGCGGATGCGGGTCGACCGCGCCGAGCTGCGCGACCTCGCGGCCGAGATCGACTGGGCGAAGGCCGTGCTGGCCACGCCCGACACCTACGCGCAACGGGCTCGCGCGGCCGGCCGCGAGACCTCGACCACGCCGGACACCGTCGCCAAGGTCTACGCCGAGTACGAGCAGGCCAAGCGGCGCAGCGGCCAGCTCGACTTCGCCGACCTGCTGCTCATCATGTCCGGGGCGATGGAGGAGATGGCCGACGTCGCGGAAGAGGTCCGCAGCCGCTACCGGCACTTCGTCGTCGACGAGTACCAGGACGTCTCGCCGCTGCAGCAGCGGCTGCTCGACGCGTGGCTCGGCGACCGCGACGACCTCTGCGTCGTGGGCGACGCCAACCAGACGATCTACTCCTTCGCCGGCGCCACGCCAGAGCACCTGCTCGGCTTCCGCCGGCGTTTCCCGCAGGCCGTTGTCGTGCGGCTGCACCGCGACTACCGCTCGACGCCGCAGGTGGTCGCGCTCGCCAACTCCCTCGTCGGCGGCGGCGACTCCGGGGTCACCCTCGTCGGCCAGCGGCCGCCCGGGCGGGCGCCGACGTTCGCAGAGTTCGACGACGAGCCAGCCGAGGCGGCGCAGGTCGCCGCGTCGTGCACCGAGTTGATCGCCGAGGGCGTCCCGGCAGCGGAGATCGCGGTGCTGTTCCGAGTGAACGCGCAGTCCGAGGTCTATGAGTCCGCGCTGTCGCAGGCGGGGGTGCCGTACGTGCTGCGCGGCGGCGAGCGGTTCTTCGACCGGCCGGAGATCCGCGAGGCGCGGCTGCTGCTGCGCGGCGCCGCCCGGGCCGGCGCTGGGAGCCCCGACGCGGACGTCCCGCTGGCCGACGCGGTGCGCGGTGTGCTGTCCAGCCTCGCTTGGTACCCGGGCAACGCCCCGCCCGGCGGCGCGGCCCGCGAGCGGTGGGAGTCGCTGGCCGCGCTAGTGCCGCTCGCCGACGACCTCGTCGCCGCGAACCCGGACGCGCACCTGCCGCAGCTCGTCGTCGAACTCGACCAGCGCGCCAACGCCCAGCACGCGCCGACAGTGCAAGGCGTGACGCTCGCGTCGCTGCATTCGGCGAAGGGCCTGGAATGGGACGCGGTGTTCCTCGTCGGGCTGACGGACACCACCCTGCCGATCCAGCACGCCACTACGCCGGCGCAGGTCGCCGAGGAGCGCCGGCTGCTCTACGTCGGCATCACCCGGGCCCGCGAGCGGCTGGCGCTGTCGTGGGCGCTTGCGCGCAGCCCGGGCCAGCGCCGCGGCCGCCGGCCCAGCCGGTTCCTCGAGGGGTTGCGCCCGGCGGGTGCCCGCGCCGCCGCGCCGCGCGCGAAGACCAAGCCTAAAGCCGCCGAGGCGGCCGACGCGGAGCTGTTCGGCAAGCTGCGCGTCTGGCGCAGAGCGCAGGCCGAGGCGCAGAGCGTGCCGCCCTACGTCGTCTTCAGCGACGCGACGCTGGTGGCGATCGCCGACGCCCGGCCGACGAGCCGCGACGGCCTGGCGCAGATCGGCGGGGTCGGGCCGACCAAGCTCGCTCGGTACGCCGATCCGCTGCTGCAGGTGCTCGGCGGCGCGGACCCCGCAGAGATCGCGCCGGTAGAGGTCAGCTGACCTCGGGCGCCAGCTCGGCGTCAGCCGGCTCGCGGACCAAGGCCGCGGCGAGGCCGGCGAGCAGCACCAGCACGGTCGCGACGACGAGCGCGACCCGCACGCCGTCGACGAACGCGATGACGAAGACCTGCGGGATCTGGTCGAGGGAGAAGCCGACGCCGGATCCGCCGGTCTCGAGGATCTTGAGCACCGGCTTGCGGGACGGCCCCAGCAGCGTGCCGGTGAACTCGCGATTGACGGTCGCGGTCAGGTGCGCGTTGACGATCGCGCCGAGCGCCGCCACGCCGACGACCGCGCCGAGTTGCCGCGCGGTGTTCGTGGCCGACGCCGCGATGCCGGAGTGCCGGGCCGGCACGTGCGACAGCACCGCGGACGTCAGCGGCACCACCGTCACGCCGAAGCCGAGTCCGGCTAGTGCGAGCGCGAGCGACAACAGCGCGAAGTCCAACCGCTGCTGCGCGCCGAGTTCGGCGCGGGCGAGCAGCATGCCGAGCGCCGCGATCCCGCAGCCGATCGCCATCGGCGGCCGCGACCCGCTGCGGGCCACCCAGCGGCCGGCGGCCACCCCGCCGACAACGATCGCCGCCGCCATCGGCGCGAACATCGCCGCCAGCCGCGCACCCGAGTACTGCTGGCCGATGTCGAGATAGAGCGCGGTGAGGAAGAAGAGCGCGAAGACACCGAAGTAGACCGCGAAGGCCGCGAACAGCGCGGCGCGAACGATCGGCTCGCGGAAATACGTCGGATCGAGCATCGGCCGTTGCACCCGTCGCTCCACCGGGACGAACGCGAGCAGGCACCCGCCGCCGACGACGAACAGCGCGACGACCCAGGCCGCGCCGTAGCCCTGGTATTCGCCGGAGATCGCGGCGAACACCACGCAGCCGACGCCCGCGGCGCCGAGCACGAGGCCGGCGGCGTCGAGCCGGCCGGCGGCCCGGTCCGCGCTCTCCGGCACGACGGCGAAGACCCACACCGCGAGCACCGAGCCGGCGGCGAGGTTGAACCAGAAGATCGAGCGCCAGCCCCCGGCGTCGACCAGCAGCCCGCCGAGCACCGGACCGAGGGCCAGGGCGAGGCCGGACACCGCCGACCACGCGCCCAGCGCCCGCGCGCGCTGCGCGCGGTGGGGATACAGCTGGCGGATCACTGACAGCGTGCCCGGCTCGGCCGCCGCCGCGCCCACGCCCATCACCGCTCGGCCGGCGATCACCAGCGCGACGCCGGACGCGAGCGCGCACATCAACGAGCCGACGCAGAAGACGGCGATGCCGACGAGCATCAGGCGCTTGCGCCCGAACCGGTCGGCGAGCGAGCCGCCGGTGAGCATCAGAGCGGCGAACGCCAGCGCGTACGCGTTGATCACCCACTGCAGCGGGATGACGCCGGCCGAGACGTCGCCGGCCAGATTCCCGAGCGCGACGCTGACGATCGTCGTGTCGAGGAAGGTCAGGAACAGCACCGAGAGCACGGCGCCCAACGCGGCGCTGCGGGCGTTCGAGCGCGAAACGATCACGCGGTCCCTTCCGTCGTGCGCTTTCTACTCCGCGACTGACTTCGCGGCGCGGACCGACTGGCTCAGACGCGTCTACAGATTGCGCTTGCAAAAATAAGTTGCGGCGCTTTCCGCGCGGCCGATAGCCTGCGACTACACGACACCGAGCCCGTGCGGTCCCGCACGCGACGAATGCAGAAAGGGGTGGCCCCGCGATGGATTCCATCCTCATTCCGGCCGCCTCGGCCGAATCCGCATCGGCACAACTGTCCTTCACGCAGTGCTCGGTGTTCCACGCGCCCATGAGCGACGCGTGGCGCGCGGCGCGTGCGGATCGGCACGTGACGCCGGCCGTGCCGTCCAACTCGGACGCCACTTTCTTCACTGTCAACTCCATCGATGTCAACTCCATCGCTGCCACGACGAGCGTCGTTCGCGGCGCGTCGGCCGAGCTGGTCAGCTCGGCTGGACGCCTCGCCTACGGCGCCGCCAAGCGGGCCGCACCACCTCGAGGAAGACTGCGCTGACATCCGTCAGCGTCAGGCTCCTCGAGGCCGCGGCTCCCACTTGGGAACCGCGGCCTTCTTGTTTTTTCCGGCCTCTTTCCGGGCCGGGGCAGACAGCTCCACCAGCACGACCGTCCACAGACCAGCACGACACCACTAGGGAGGTGACCCGACGTGTTGACCCAATTCGCGACCGACGAGGCGGTGCTCGAGTCCCCGAGCGAGCCGTTCGGGTTCGAGCCGCTGGACCCGCTCTCGAAGCAGTGCCCGGACGATCTGCCCTGCCGGGTGGAAGACGCCGAGCTCTGGTTCGCCGACAACCCCGCCGACCTCGACCGGGCCAAGGCGCTCTGCCGGGACTGCCCGGCGCGGCTGGCCTGCCTGTCCGGCGCTCTCGAGCGTCGGGAGCCTTGGGGGGTGTGGGGCGGCGAGATCTTCGAGCGCGGCGCCATCGTCGCGCGCAAGCGCCCGCGCGGCCGCCCGCGCAAGGACGACCAGACCGTGGTCGCCGCATGAGCACTCAATCGACAACTCAATCTATGAATCGATCGGCAGCCCGAAACGCGCTGCCAAATCCAAGGAGCATCGAGATGTACACAATGTATGAAGCCCTGGCTCGCGAGCGAATGCTCGAGGAGCATCGACGCGCCCACGAGGCGCATCTGGCCAGTTCGCTGGCCGCGCGGCGCCGTTGGCACCGCGTGTCGCTGCGGGCCCGCGCCGCCGAGGCGCGGCATGCCCGGCGGCTGGAGGTGCTGAGCGCGCATTAGTCCCGGCCGCTGGCAGGACGGCCGGGCACCCGCCCGCACCGCTCACCGAAGCGGCCGTCGCAGCAGATGCTGCGACGGCCGCTTCCGTCGTCTCTGGCGTCCGAGTCCCGGCGCAGAATCTTGATCTTCATGCGGCGAGACAGGGCGTCACCACCAGGCTTGGTCGAGCTTGGCCTCGATCGAGCGGACGTACTGCCTGGTGCAGGCTGTGCACACCCAGCGGGTCCGCGGACCGTCGCTGGATTCGACGATGTCGGCCGTCCACCGCACCGGCGGATCGCCGTCGTGATCGGCGTCGGCCTGCCGCCCGCACAGCGCGCATTCACAGCTCACGCACCCCATTGCAGCACGGCGTCCCGACGCGAGTCGGCAACCTGCCGGCCAGCGGCGCGTCAGCCGCTGGTCACCATCGGCCGTTGATCAGTACAGCGCCATCGAACGTTCGAAGATCCCACCCAGGTCGTCCGCGGTCACCTCGCGCGGCGCGGTCGCGAGCAAGCGCTGTTGCTTGAGCGCGCCGTCGACGAGGTCGTCGACGTCGGCTTTGTCGAAGCCGACGGCGCCGATGCCGCCAGGGATGTCGATGTCGCGCATGAGCCGCGTCAGCACGTCCGGCAGGAACGCCGACCCCTCCGACGGCGATTCGGCGTCCGGCGCGAGCAGCCGCGCGGCGCGCAGGTGCCGTTCGGGGGCGGCGTCGTAGGTGAATCGGAACGCCTCCGGGGCCGTCAGCGAGACCGCCATGCCGTGCGGCACCATCGCCTCGTCGGCCGGGTAGCCGGCCGGCCGGAAGTCGCGCACCTGGCCGGCGATGGGGTAGGCGTTCGCGTGCGGGATGTGCACGCCGGCGTTGCCGAACCCGAGGCCGGCGAAGGTCGCCGCGAGCGCCATGTCGCGCCGTGCGTCGAGGTCGTCGCCGTGCTGCACCGCGCGCCGGAAGCTGGTCGCGAGCAGGCCGAGCGCCCGCTCGGACCACATGTCCGAGATCGGGTTCGACCCGCAGTAGGGCACCCGCTGCTCGGGTTGCTTACGCGCTCCGGCCGTGTACGGCTTCGCCGTGTAGCTCTCCAGCGCGTGACACAGGATGTCCATGCCGGCCGAGGCGGTGACCCCGGCCGGTTGGCTGATGGTCAGCAGCGGGTCGACGACGGCGAGGGTGGGCCGCAGCCGGGCGTGGCTGATGCCGCTCTTGACCCGTTGGGCCAGCACGTCGAGCACGCAGATGGTCGTGCTCTCCGAGCCCGTCCCGGTGGTGGTGGGCACCGCGACGAGCGGGTGCAGCGCGTGCACCGGGTCCTTGCCGCCGCCGACTGGCGCGTTCACGTAGTCCAGCAGCTCGCCCGGGTTGGTGAGCAGCAGGTTGACCGCCTTCGCGGTGTCGATGCTCGAGCCGCCGCCGACCGCGACGAACGCGTCCCACGGCCCGTTCGCGCGCGCCCAGTCGATGGCGGCCTGCATGCTCGCGTCAGTGGGTTCGATGCGCACGCCGTCATAGACCGCCGCCTCGACGCCGAACCGGCCCATCTGCTCCGCCACCCGGTGCGGCAGGCCGGTGGCGCCCACCCCGGGGTCGGTGACCACCAGCGCGCGGATGCTGCCGAGCTGGGAAAGGTCGTAGCCGATCTCGTCGGCCGCGCCGTCGCCGAACTTCAAGGTCGGCGCGCCATAGGTGAACACCGATTCGCGGGGGGCGGCCTGGGTCATTCGCCCTCCTTCGTCGGGCGATGACGGCGTGCTGGCCACATTGATGACCTCGCAAGCTCGGTCATTCGCTCGCTCCGTCCGGCGTGGTGGCGAATCCAGGTTGCCATGTCTCGGCCAGCGAGCGGAACGGCGCCGTCGCCTCGAGTTGGCACAGCACGCCGACCGTCCCGAGCGTCACCCGGTGGATGAGCATGTAGGACGGCGGCAGGTTCAGCTGGCGGGCGACCTTCGCCTCGTCGCGCCGGGGGTCGACGATGCGCGCGGCTTGCTCGCGCATCCACTGCCGACTGAAGGTGAAGGTCGGCTCCCGCAGCGGCTCGACCATCGGCCCCAGGAAGTCGAACACGTCGGCCGGGTCGATGGCGATGCCTGGGCGGATGAAGCCGAGTTCGCGCAGCCTCGCCATCGCCCCGTTCTGATCGCCTTCGACCGCCAAGCGGGTGAGCCGGCCCAGCGACTCCGGGTATCCGCCAGGCAGCCGGGCGACGGCCCCGAAGTCGAGGACCCCCAGCCGGCCGTCGGCGAGCATCCGGAAATTGCCTGGGTGCGGATCCGCGTGCAGCAGCTCGCACTTCGCCGGCGCGGAGTAGTGCAGCAGCGCGAGCAGCGAGCCCGCGCGGTCGCGTTCGTCCTGCGTGCCGGTCGCGATGACCTTCGACAGCGGCGTGCCGGTCATCCACTCCGTCACGATCGCTTTCGGCGCGCTCGCGACGACCCGCGGCGCCGCGATGTCCGGGTCGTCTGCGAAGCCGGCGGCGAACGCACGCTGGGCGTCGGCCTCTTGCGTGTAGTCCAGCTCCTCGAGCACGCGCTCCCGGATCTCGGCGAGCAGCGGCTTGACGTCGAGGCCGGGGGAGAAGCGGGAGAACAACCGGGCGAAGCGAGTCAGCTGGCTGAGGTCGGCCAGCAGCGCGGCGCCCGCGCCCGGGTACTGCAGCTTGACGGCGACCTCGCGGCCGTCGGACCACACGGCGTGGTGCACCTGGCCGATGCTGGCGGCGGCGGCCGGGATCTCGTCGAACTGCTGGAAACGGTCGGGCCAGCGCCGGCCGAACTGCTCGTCGAGCACCCGGCGCACCGCCGGCGCCGACATCGGCGGCGCGGCCTCCTGCAGCTTGGTCAGCGCCTCCCGGTAGGGCGCGGCGCTCTCCTCCGGCAGCGCCGCCTCGAACACCGACAGCGCCTGGCCGAGCTTCATCGCGCCGCCCTTGAGGCTGCCCAGCACCGTGAACAGCTGCTCCGCGGTCTTGGCCTGCAGCTCGGCTTGCACATCCGCCGCCGACCGACCGGTCATCCGGCGGCCGAGGCCGAGCGTGGCGCGCCCGGCGACGCCGAGCGGCAACGAGGCGAGTCGGGCGGTGCGCGCCCCGCGTCGCTGCGGGATCGCGTCGCCGAGATCGCGCCGGTTCGCGCGGGACCGCTCGCTTTCGCTCACCTGGCCATTGTGCCCGTCCGCGGCGACGCGCCGCGCCGTCAGCGCTGCCCCGCAGCGCGGCCGGTCGGCGACTGGGGGAGCTGGGCACAGTCGCATTCGGGGTGCATCGGCCAGCTGCGCCGGCGCAGCCGCCAGTCGGGCAGTTGCACTTCCAGCGTCGCGTTGACGGCCGCCGGCTGCTCGCCGTCGAGGAAGGCGAGGGCCTGCACGGCCGCCGCGCCGGCGACGAGGGTGGCCACCGCCACTGACGACGCCGGGCCGTGCCGGCGGCCGATGGTCAGCTGCACCGACAGCGCCGCCCACGCCGGGTCGCGGTCCTGACGGTGCAGGTCCGCGCACCGCAGGCAGCTGGTCAGACCCGGCAGCACCAGCGGGCCGATCACGCCGGAGTCGGCGCCCAGCCGGACGACGAGGTACGGCGCGTCCAGAGCGTGCAATGCCAGGCGGCGATCGTCGGAGACGGGCTCGTCCAGAGCGAGCACGGTGAGGTCCGCGGGCTCGTCCGGGTCGGGCGGTCCGGTGTCGACTTCGGGCGCCGCCCGGCGCAGGGCGTGCTCGGCGGCCTGCTGCAGCGGCCGGCCTTCGTCGCCCGGCGTGACGCCGCCGGGCGCGGCGCAGTGCAGCCGCACGTCGCCGCCGCCGGAGCAGTGGACGCGGCCGACGCCGGCCGACGCCAGCACGGCGCCGAGCTGGGCGGCGAGCCGGCTGGCGCCGTGCACCACGACCCGAGCGGTCTGCCGGGCGGCGAGGACATCAGCCGCAGCGGGGCCGTGGCGGCCGGCGAGCGAGGTGAGCTCCGGCGCGAGTCGCGGGCCGGGCGGTGACAATCGGCGATCATCCGGACCGCCCGGCCGACGCCACAGAAAGCCCGCCTCGGCCAGCGCGCGCAGCGTGTCTCGAACCGCGGGAGGCGCCGAGTCTCCCGAGTCTCCCGAGTTGACCGAGTCGGCGGGGTTTCGCGGGTCGCGGGGGTCGCCGGCACGCTGGGCCGCTGGGGCCGGCGCGCCGCTTCGGGTCGCGACGGCACGAGACCTCGGCGGCGGCAGGCTGGCGGCCACCGCCCGCAGCACCGGCGCCGGCAGCCCCTCGACGACGACCGCTCGATCGCCGACCTCGAGATGGACGCAGTCCGGCGAGCGCCACAGCAGCCGGGTCGCCGGCCCGAGCGTCAGATCGGTGTCGAAGCCGCCACTCGTTCCCGCGTCGCGTGCGCGCGGCGCGCTGGCCGTCTCGACCTCGCGGTCGGGTTGGCGGTCGGGCTCGGCATCAGACGCGCGGTCGGACGGGTGGTTGGACGGGGTCACGGCGCCACCGTGGCACACCGGCCGCTCGCGTTCGGCGCTTGTCCACAGCGGTGCACGGCGACTGGCGAAGACACTGGACGTGTCGCCTAGGTAACCCTCGAGTGAATGTCCACACCTGTGGACAACCGTGTGGACAGTCGCGGCCGGTTGTGGACGGGCGCGTCGATCGGGCGTGCCGTGCCCGCTGTGTCGGACGTGCTGGCTACGGTGGCCGCCATGAGCGGGAAATCGGCCGCAGGCGGCGCCGGGGTCGACGCCGGGGTCAGCGCGCGGTCGGCGCGCGGCGCGCGGGCCGATGTGGAGGTGCGGCGCAGTGCGCGCCGCCGCCGCACGGTCTCGGCATACCGGGAAGGCGAGCGGATCATCGTGCTGATCCCCAGCTGGTTCAGCGCCGCTGAGGAAGCGGAGTGGGTCGAGCGCATGGTCGCCCGAGTGGGCGTCGCCCCGCCGCGGCAGGTCGGCGACAGCGAACTCGCGGCCCGCGCCCGCGAGCTGTCCGGTCGCTACCTCGACGGCCGGGCGCAGCCGTCCAGCGTGCGGTGGGTTCCCGCGATGCGCACCCGGTGGGCGTCGTGCACGCCCGCGACCGGCGCGATCCGGCTGTCTCGGCGCTTGCAGGAGATGCCGCCGTGGGTGCGCGACTACGTGCTCGTGCATGAGCTGGCGCACCTGCTCGAGCCCGGGCACGGACCGCGGTTCTGGCAGCTTGTCCAGCGCTACCCGCGCACCGAGCGGGCACGCGGCTATCTGGACGGGGTCAGCGCCGCCGCGAACCTGGCGATCGCCGACGACCTCGCTGACGACGTGACGGACGACGTGGCGGACGAACTGGCGGACGAACTCGCCGGCTGAGCCTCAGCTGGCCTCGTCGTCAGCGGGGCCCCGTTCGTCGGTCGGGCCCCTTTCGTTGGTCGGGCTGGGGCGGTCGGTCGGGCTGGGCTCGTCGACGTCCAGCTCGCTGAGGTCGTCCGGCGCGTCGAACTGGCCGACCTTCTCGCCGTATCCGAGCGGATCGTCGAGATCCTCTGCGCTCGGCAGTAGGTCCGGGTGTGCCCAGATCTCGTCGCGGCCGCTCACGCCGCGCTTCTCGGTCACGCTCCACCACAGCGCCGCGGCCTCGCGCAGCCGTCGCGGCCGCAGCTCCAACCCGACCAGCGTCGCGAAGGTCTGCTCGGCCGGGCCGCCGGTGGCGCGCCGCCGACGCGAGGCCTCGCGCAGCGCCTCGGCCCCCGGCATCCGGTCGCCCGCAGCCGCGGCGACGACAGCGTCCACCCAGCCTTCTACGAGCGCGAGCAGCGTCTCCAACCGCCGTAGCGCCGCCTGCTGCTCCGGTGTCTGCTGCGGCGCGAACAGGCCGCCGGACAGCGCCTCCTGGACGCTTTCCGGATTCATCGGGTCGACTCCTGACATCGCCGACTCGATCGCCGACATGTCGAGGGAGATGCCGCGCGAATAGGCCTCGACGGTGTCGAGCAGCCGCTGCCGCAGCCAGGGCACATGCGAGAACAACCGCTGGTGCGCGGCCTCGCGCAACGCGAGGTAGAGCCGGACCTCGTCGGCGGGGCGGGCCAGCCCGTCGCTGAACGCGGCGACGTTCTCCGGCAGCAACGCGGCAAGCCCGGTGGGGCCGAGCGGGATGCCGATGTCAGTCGCGGAGACGACCTCCTGAGCAAGCCCGCCAAGACCCTGGCCGACCTGCGCGCCGAACATCAGGCCGCTGACCTGGTTCATGATGCCGGCGAGCGGATTGCCGGCGCCGAGCGCCTGCAGCTGCTCGGCCGGGATGGCCGCGGACATCGCCGAGACGACCCGCGCGGCCACCGGCTCGCACAGCTGCGTCCACACCGGGATCGTCTTGTCCAGCCACTCGCGCCGGGTCCACGACTCGGTCGTCTTGACGCCCGACGGCAGGTCGGTGACGTCGTCAAGCCACAGGTCGGCCAGCCGCAGCGCGTCCGCTGTCGCCGCCCGGTCGGCCGGGGAGACGATCGCCGTGCTGTCGCCAAGCGTCTGGACGGCGAGCTGCTTGGCGAGGTCCCAGTTGACCGGGCCGCCGGTCCAGGACAGCAGCTTCTGCAGCTCGCCGAAGAACCCGCCCATCTGCGCGGCGAACTCCTGCGGGTCCTTGGGCGGCTCGCCGTCGCCCGTCCCGAAGCCGAACGGCAGGTTCGTCATGTTGTCCACGGTAGTAGCGACGAACCGGCGGCGCCGGTCGTTCCCGCCGCCCGTGCAGCGTTGCGCCGACGGCGAACACCGCGACGTCGGTAGCGTCACCGGTTGTGGCGTGGATGCTGTGGCTTGCTGTGCCCGCGGCGCTGACGGCCCTGGCTGCGGTCGGCTCGTGGTTGTGCGCGCGGCCGAAGCGGACGCCGAACACCGACGAGGCGATGCGCGCCCATGCCGACTACCTCGACGCGCTGGCGCAGACCGCGCGGTCCAAAGACCGCGGCCCGTACGCCCCGCGCGACTGACACTGCGCGACTGATGCTCCGCGCCTGACACTGCGCCGCCAGCGCCGCTGTTAGCCGCCGGTTAGGCTGCCGGGCGTGCCTCGCCTGTCGCTCGCGTCGATCGAGAAGGTGCCTGGTGGGCGGGCCTTCGCGCGGCTGAGCAGGCGCGTGCGCACCCTCATCGTCGCGGGCGTGCTCTTCCTGGTGCTGTTCGTGCTCGCGCTCACCATGCCGGTGCCCTACGTCGTGCTCAGCCCCGGACCGACGTGCAACACGTTGTCGTCCTGCTACCACCAGCCGGTCATCACCATCGACGGCCTGGCGACTGCGAAGACCACCGGCCACCTGAATCTGACCACGGTCGGGGTCACCACCCAGTCGATCACCGCCTTTCAGGCGCTGTCCGGGTGGCTCGCATCGGACGAGGTCGTCGTGCCGCGCTCGGCGGTCTATCCGCCGGGCCAGAGCCAGCAGCAGACCGACGCGCAGAACACCCAGGAGTTCAGCGGCTCGCAGGACAACGCGACCTCCGCCGCGCTATGCCTGCTCGGCTATCCGCGCGGCTTCGGCATCCTCTCGGTGAGCGCCGCCGGGGCCTCCCACGGCATCTTGCGCCCGGGCGACCTGTTCGCCGCCGTCGCGAACCAGCCGGCCAACACCGAAGCTCGGCTGAGGACCGTGCTGTCCACCCAGCGACCGGGCACGCGGGTCCCGGTCGAGGTGAACCGGCAGGGCACGCCGACGACCGTCACCGTGCGGCTCGGGCCGCCGTCGAAGTCGCGCAAGGGGGCGTCGCTGGGCGTCGTGGTCACCACGAGCTGCCTGGCGCCGTTCACGATCAAACTGGGTCTCGGCAACGAGATCGGCGGCCCGTCCGCCGGGCTGATGTTCGCCCTCGGCATCATCGACAAGATCGGCCGCGACCGCTCCGGGCGCAGCTACGACCTCACTGCCGGGCAATTCATCGCCGGCACCGGCGAGATCACCGCCGCCGGCGCGGTCGAGCCGATCGGCGGCATCCAGCTCAAGATGATCGCTGCGAAACGCAAGGGCGCGACGGTCTTCCTGGCGCCTGCCGGCAACTGCTCGGACGTGCGCGGCGCCATTCCGGCCGGGCTGAAGGTCGTCAAGGTCAGCACGCTGACCCAGGCGGTCGACGACCTGCTCGCGATC
The DNA here is from genome assembly GCF_964251945.1 of uncultured Jatrophihabitans sp. Lineage (GTDB taxonomy): Bacteria > Actinomycetota > Actinomycetes > Mycobacteriales > Jatrophihabitantaceae > Jatrophihabitans. The sequence continues at coordinate 270,088 of NZ_CAXULP010000002.1, read as the reverse complement.
CAGCGCAAGCAGCCGGTGCCGAGCTGCTGAGCTCGCTCGGCTGACCCGAACTCAGCCGAACGTCGCGTGCAAGGCCGCGACGAGATTCGGCGCGAGGTCGGGACCAGTGAGCACGTCGTCCTCCCCGTCGTCCCCCTGGTGCCCTTCTACGCCGACCCCGCGCAGGCGGAGCAGCGCCGCGCTCTCGCCGGCACGCAGCACGCCGACGACCAGCCGGGCCTCGCGCCGCTGCGGATGCCCCGCGGCCGCCTGCAAGTCCTCGACTCGAGCGTCGGCATCCGGCGGCAGCACCACGATCTCCTGGCTGAGCGCGCAGCCGGCCACCGAGTCCGGCCAGGCGATCCCGGCGAGCAGCTCGTCGAGCGGTTGATCGGGCAGCTCGCCCTGCTCGACCGGGGTCAGCTCGTCCTCGGCCAGCCGGTCGATGCCCAGCCGGGCGGCCGTCTGCGGCTCGTCCGCGGCGAACCGGCCCGCGCGCACCAGCGCGAACAGCGCCGGCGGTCTGTCCCACCCGCCGGCGTGGACGTGCGCCTCGATCTCGGCCACCGCATCCACAAGCACCGTGTCCACGCGCTTGGGGTCCACGAGCATCGCACCATCCTCACGCACGTTCTCGGCGGAACCGCAGGCCGGTTAGGTACGTTGACTGCGCGTTAGCGCCACTGCCTACAGATGGTCGAGGAGTTCCCTGTGTCGATGCGGCCGTCGATCCCGTCGGTGATCCTGTCGCGCCGCGCCAAGATCGTGCTGTCGGTCGTGGCGATCATCGTTGTGCTGCTGATCCTGCTGGTGAAGTTCGCCGGCGTCTACGTGAACTTCCTCTGGTACAGCCAGTTGGGCCATCGCAACGTCTACAGCACCGTCTTGTGGACCCGGGTGGCGCTGTTCTTCATCTTCGGCGTCCTGATGGTGTTGATCATTTGCGGCAACATGCTGCTCGCGTACCGGCTGCGGCCGCCGTTTCGGCCGATGTCGCCGGAACAGCAGAACCTGCAGCATTACGTGGCCATGGTCGAGCCGCGGCGCAAGCTCCTGCTCGCCGTCGTCGGCGTGCTGATCCTGCTGTCCGAGGGCGCCTCCGCGCAGGGCGACTGGCAGACCTGGCTGCTCTGGCTCAACGGCGGCTCGTTCGGCATGAAGGACCCGCAGTTCCACCGCGACATCTCCTTCTACGCCTTCGACTACAACGCCTACCGCGCGATGCTCAGCTTCGGCTTCACCGCGATCATCGTGTCGCTGCTGATCTCGATCGGCATCCACTACCTCGCCGGCGCGATCCGGCTGCAGACGCCCGGCCCGAAGGTCACGCTGTCCGCGCGCCGGCACCTCACCGTGCTCGTCTTCGTGTTCATGGCGCTGAAGGCAGTCGCCTATTGGCTCGACCGGTACGGCTTGGTGTTCTCGCAGCGCTCGAAGTTCACCGGCGCGAACTACACCGACGTGCACTCGGCCCTGCCGGCCAAGACGATCCTGTTCTGGATCGCGGTCGTGCTCGCGATCGGCGTGCTGGCCAGCCTGTGGCTGCGCAGCGCGCTGCTGCCGGGCATCGGCTTCGTGGTGCTGCTGGTGCTCAGCATCCTGATCGGCGGCATCTACCCGGCGATCGTCCAGCACCTGACGGTCAACCCGAACGCGAGCGACAAGGAACGCCCGTACATCGAGAAGAACATCCTGGCGACGCGGCAGGCTTATGGAATCGTCACCGACAACGGCAAGAACGGCGGTTCGGTCGATTACGTGACCTACCAGGCGAACACCTCTCCGCAGCCCTCGGCGATCACGGTCACGAACACCACGGTCGACAACATCCGCATCCTGGACCCCAATGTCATCAGCCCGACCGTCTCGAACTCGCAGAAGATCGGCCTGCCCTATGCGTTCTCGAGCAAGCTGGACGTCGACCGCTACTCGATACCCGACGCGACCGGCAAGAGCGTCCAGCACGACTACGTCGTCGCAGTGCGCGAGCAGGCGACCGGCAGCAACCTGAGCGGCTCGCAGGACAACTGGATCAACCAGCACACCGTCTACACGCACGGCTATGGCTTCGTCGCCGCCCAGGCCGACCAGGACGTCACGAACGGCGCTGACTACACCGAAAGCGACATCCCGCCGGTGGGTCCGCTCGACAACACGCAGCCGGACGTCTACTACGGCCAGCTGATGAACGACTACTCGATCGTCGGCGCGAAGGGCGCGCATCGGGAATTCGACGCGAACAACGGCGCCAAGGTCACGTACACCGGCAAGGGGGGCGTGTCGCTGAGCAACCCCTTCACCAAGCTCGCGTTCGCGTTGAAATACAAGGAGACGAACTTCATCCTGAACGACGCGGTCAGCGCGCCGGGCGCGAAGATCATCTTCAATCGCAACCCGAAAACCATGCTGCAGCGGGTGGCGCCGTTCCTGACCGTCGACGGCGACCCCTATCCCATCGTGGACTCGAAGACCCACCACATCGTCTGGATGCTCGACGGCTACACCACGATGGCGAACTTCCCGTACTCCGAGCGGCAATCGCTGTCCGACCTCACCGGCACCACGCTGCGCCAAGACCAGTCCGACACGCAGATCAACTACATCCGCAACTCGGTCAAGGCGACTGTCGACGCCTACGACGGCACGATCAAGCTCTACGATTGGGACACGAAGGACCCGGTGCTCAACGCCTGGAAGAAGATCTTCCCCGGGCTGGTCAAGCCGGAAAAGGACATGCCAGCGCAGATCAAGGCGCACGTGCGCTATCCGCAGGACCTTTTCGACGTGCAGCGCGCGCTGCTCGCGCAGTACCACATCAGCAACCCCGTCGACTCATACAATGCCGCGGGCAAATGGGCGGTGCCGGTGGACCCGTTCAGCCCGGGCGCGGGCGACCAGCCGTCCTACTACGTGCTCGCCAGCCCGCCGGGCAGCTCCAGCAACACCCCGCAGTTCCAGCTGACCACGCCGATGCTGGTCAACAGCGGCAACAACCTCGCCGCCTATATCTCGGCGAACAGCGACCCGTCCTCGCCGGACTACGGCAAGCTCACGGTGCTGCAGGTGCCGGGCAAGTCGAACTACAACGGGCCGGGCCAGGTGGCCAACGACTTGAAGAGCGAGGCGACGATCAGCAAGGACATCACCCAGCTCGACGCGGGACAGTCGACCGTTCTGCACGGAAACCTGCTGACGCTGCCGGTCGGCAACGCGTTCCTGTATGTCGAGCCGCTCTATGTCGAGTCGACCGGCAGCTCGTCGGCGTTCCCGACACTGCAGCGCGTGCTGGTCCGCTACGGCGACAAGATCGGGTACAGCGACACCCTCGACAAGGCGCTCGGCGAGATCCGCAGCGGCGCCGTGGCGGGGTCGTCGCTGTCGACGCTCGGCTCGACGTCCACCGGCACCGGCACTGGGACTCCGACCGCGGCGCCGACGTCGTCCGCGCCCCCCGTCTCGAGCTCGAGCACGGCGCCGACGTCGTCGCCGACAACGCCGACGACCGGGGGGCCGACGTCGGTCAACACCCTGCTGTCCCAGCTCGCGACCGCGAACCAGCAGCTCAACTCCGCCTACGACTCGCACGACCCGACCCGCATCGCGCAGGCGCAGGCGAACGAGTTGAAAATCGTCCAACAGCTGTTGAAGGCGCGCACCCCGACCAAGTGAGGCGCGCGCGTGATCACCTCTGCGCACGCTGAGCGGGCGTGTGGCGGCGGTGAACGCAGCGCGCCTGAGGACCCCGGCAGACCCCTTGATCGCGGCGTGCCGATTTGATTAAGCTCCCAACGCCGGACATTGTGATCCCCAATAGAAGTGTGAAACGCCGGCAGCGGTCAGCGAAAGGCACGCTGACCACCGGTCGCGAAGTCGGGGAGTCCATTCGATGGTGAACAGCGTCGTCGCTTTTCTCGCGCTCGTCCTGGCGGTGGGCGTGGTCGGCTGGCTCCGGTCCTACCGGCTCGCCCGCCGGCGCAGCGGCGTCGCCGGGCGGCACGCCCGCACCAGCGCCCACGCGCCCACCGCGCTGTCCGGGCCGGCCACGCGAGTGCTGTGGGCGGCGGTGGTCTCGGTGTCCGCCGGCGCCCTCGCCTTCTGTTCGCTGGTGTTGCCCTCGAACGCGAGCGCGACCCCGCAACGGCACGCGGCGACGGCGGCTAGCGGCAACGGGGACTACCCGACCAGCAGCGCGGCGTCGACCGGGAACGGCGACTACCCGAGCAGCGGAAGCTCGTCCTCGACGACGAGCGGGGGCTACCCGAGCAGCAACAGCGACTACCCGAGCAACACCGGCACCGCCAGCACCTCGAGCGGCGCGACGAGCACCTCCACGGGCAGCACGAGCACGTCCACGGGCAGCACGAGCACGTCCACGGGCGGCACGAGCACCTCGACCGGCGGCACAAGCGCGTCGACCACCGGCGGCAGCGGCGGCACCGAGACCTCGATCTCGACCGGCTCGTCCGGCGTGCTCGGCGCGTCAGCTTCCCAACACGCCCAATCTGGCGCCTCGAGCTCGAGTCCGCTGGGCGTCGCCGGCGAGTCGGCCAGCACGGCCGGATCAGGCAGCGCTGGGCTGTCCGCGACCGGCTTCGACGCTGTCGGCGGGACCGCGGCCGGGGTCGGCGCGCTCGCGCTCGGTTACCTGCTGCAGCTGCTCGGCCGCCGTCGCCGCACGCACTGAGGCTGCGGCTAGGCCACTGTCGCGTCGGAGAGTTCCGTCTCGCGCACGAACGCTGCGGTGGTCACGTCCAGGTCCGGGCGGCATTGGCTGACACGTCGTCCGGTTGCTGCTGCGACTCCAGCTCCGCCGCGACCCGCGCCAGATAGAACTCGCTCGCCTGCCGGGTCTGCGCGTCGTCCCAGCCGAGCAGCGGCGCCATCAACCTCGCGACGACCGGCGCCGCGGCCACGCCGCGGTCCCACGCCTCGATCGACGCCCGGGTGCGCCGGGCGAGCACGTCGTCGACGTGCCGGGCGCCCTCGTGGGTCACCGCGTACACGACCTCGGCCTGCAAATAGTCGTCGCAGCCGGGCAACGGCTCGGCGAGAGCGGGGTTCGCGACGACGACGTCGAGCACCTCGTCGACCAGCGAGCCGTAGCGGCCGAGCAGATGATCTATGCGCGCCACGTGCAGCCCGGCGCGCGCGGCCAGCGCCGCGCGCTGGTTGCGCAGGGCCGGGTAGCCGTCGGCCCCGGCGAGCAGGACGCGGTCGCTGATCGACTCCGGGACCCGCGCGTCCAGCCCGCGCGCCGCCTCGTCCACCACGTCTCTGGCCATCACCCGGTAGGTCGTGTACTTGCCGCCGGCGACGACCACCAGACCGGGCACCGGATGCCCGACGACGTGCTCGCGGGACAGCTTGGACGTCGACTCGCTTTCCCCGGACAGCAGCGGCCGAAGTCCGGCGTACACCCCCTGCACATCCGCCCGGCTCAGCGGCGAGGCGAGCACCGAGTTCACCTGCTCGAGGAGGTAGTCGATGTCCGCGGCGCTGGCGGCCGGATGCGCTAGGTCGAGGTTCCAGTCGGTGTCGGTCGTGCCGATGATCCAGTGCCGGCCCCACGGGATGACGAACAGCACGCTCTTCTCGGTGCGCAGGATGATCCCGGTGCTCGACTGCAGCCGGTCGCGTGGCACGACGAGGTGCACGCCCTTCGACGCGCGCACGTGGAACTGGCCGCGGGTCTCGGCCATCCGCTGCGTCTCGTCGGTCCACACGCCGGTCGCGTTGATCACCTGACGCGCGCGGACGGCGAACCGCTCGCCCGTGACGAGATCGACGATCTCTGCGCCGGTGACCCGCTCGCCTTCGCGCAGGAACCCGACGGCCTGGGCCTGGTTGGCGACGTGCGCGCCGTAGGAGGCGGCGGTGCGCACGACGGTCATCGTGTGCCGCGCGTCGTCGACCTGCGCGTCCCAGTAGGCGATGGCGCCGGTGAGCGAGTCCGGCTTCAGGCACGGCGCCTCGCGCAACGCCCGCTTGCGGGTCAGGTGGCGGTGGCGCGGCAGCCCGCGCGCGGCGCCGAGGGCGGTGCCCATCGTGTCGTAGAGCAGCACGCCGGCGCCGACGTATGGCCGCTCCCATCCGCGGTGCGTCAACGGGTAGAGGAACTGCACCGGGCGGACGAGGTGCGGCGCGAGCGTCGTCGCGAGCAGGGCGCGCTCGTGCAGCGCCTCGCGGACCAGCTCGAAGTCGAGCATCTCGAGATAGCGCAGACCGCCGTGGATCAGCTTGGACGAGCGCGAGGACGTCCCGCTGGCCCAGTCGCGCGCCTCGACCAGGCCGACGGCGAGCCCGCGGGTCACCGCGTCCAGAGCCGCGCCGGCGCCAACCACGCCGCCGCCGATCACGAGCACGTCCAGCTCGGCGCCGCGCAGCGCCTGCAGCGCGTCGGCACGTGCCGCCGGGGACAGCGGGACGGTGATCACCTGGTGCGCCCTTTCACTCGTGCCACGGGTGGCCGGGCGACCGGTCGGTCAGCCGGTGTCGACCCAGTCCAGGGTGCGCCCGACCGCCTTCTGCCAGCCGGCGTACCCCTCGGCTCGCTGCCGCTGCGACCATTGTGGCGTCCAGTGCTGTGCCTCGTTCCAGTTGGCGCGCAGCTCGTCGGTGTCGCGCCAGAAGCCGACCGCGAGCCCGGCCGCGTAGGCCGCGCCGAGCGCGGTCGTCTCGGCCACGGCCGGCCGGCTGACCGGGACGCCGAGGATGTCGGCCTGCAATTGCATGCACAGGTCGTTCGCCGTGACCCCGCCGTCCACCTTGAGCGCTTCGAGCCGGACACCGGAGTCCTTCGCCATCGAGTCGACGACGTCGCGGGTCTGGTAGCAGATCGCCTCGAGGGTCGCCCGAGCCAGATGGGCGTTCGTGTTGTAGCGGGACAGCCCGACGATCGCGCCGCGCGCGTCGCTGCGCCAGTAGGGCGCGAACAGCCCGGAGAAGGCCGGGACGAAGTAGACGCCGCCGTTGTCGGGCACCTGGCGGGCCAGCGACTCGACCTCGGCCGCGCCGGAGATGATGCCGAGCTGGTCGCGCAGCCACTGCACCGCCGCTCCGGTCACCGCGATCGACCCCTCGAGCGCGTAGACCGGAGCGGCGTCGCCGAACTGGTAACAGATCGTCGTCAGCAGTCCGTGCTCGCTGCGGACGAGTTCGGCGCCGGTGTTCAGGAGCAGGAAGTTGCCGGTGCCGTAGGTGTTCTTCGCCTCGCCCACGTCGAAGCAGACCTGCCCGACCGTGGCTGCCTGCTGGTCGCCCAAGTCGGCGGTGAGCCGCAGGCCGCGTGCCACGGCCGGCAAACGGACCTCACCGTAGCCGGCCGGGTCCGACGACGGACGGATTGCCGGAAGCATACCTCGCGGTATGCCGAAGATGGCCAGCAGCTCGTCGTCCCAGTCGAGCGTCTGCAGGCTCATCAGCATCGTGCGGCTCGCGTTGGTGACGTCGGTGACGTGCACGCCGCCGTCCGGGCCGCCGGTCAAGTTCCACAGCAGCCAGGTGTCGGTGGTGCCGAAGATCGCGTCGCCGCGCTCGGCCGCCGCGCGGGCGCCGTCGACGTTGTCGAGGATCCACTGCACCTTCGGCGCGGAGAAGTAGGTGGCCGGCGGCAGGCCGGACTTGCCGCGAATGACGTCGCCGCGGCCGTCTCGCTCGAGGGCGGACGCGATCCGGTCGGTGCGGGTGTCCTGCCAGACGATCGCATTGTGCAGCGGTCGCCCGGTGCGCCGGTCCCACACGACGGCAGTCTCGCGCTGATTGGTGATGCCGAGCGCGGCGAAGTCGCTCGGGGCCAGCCCGGCGCGGTTGATCGCGGTCTGCAGCACGGTGCTGGCGCGTTCCCAGATCTCGGTCGGATCGTGCTCCAGCCAGCCGGCGCGCGGCATGATCTGCTCGTGTTCGAGCTGGTGCCGGCCGCGCTCGTTGCCCGCGTGGTCGAAGATCATGAAGCGAGTGCTGGTCGTGCCCTGGTCGATGGCCCCGACGAAATCGGCCACGTGTCACCTCTTCCCGTGCCAGATCTGCGTGCAGTTCTCGGACCGGTCGCTGCGGATCAGCGGGCGTCGGCCGCGGCGACGCGCTCGCGCAGGCCGGCGGCCATCCCGGCGATGGTGGCCGCGTCGAAGAACCCGCCCGCGACGTCGGCGACGCGCTGGTGGCGGACGGGCGCCAGCCGCAAGCGCAGCGCGACGCGGGTGCGGCTCGGCGCGCGCGGTTCGAGGGTGATCGCCCAGCTCATCGACACCCGACCTCGCGTGGACGTGTAGACGATCGACTCCGGCCTGGTGAGCCGGGCTACTTCGAAGGTGGCGTTCTTGCCGCCGTAGTCAGGCACGACGTCGCCCACCTGCAGCTGCTGCCATCTCGGGTCGATCGCGCGCGTCGCGCGCCGGCTCGCCGGGAGCAGCGCTTCGACAGCGCGGGGGAGGTACCAGCCGGCCCGGCTCTTGCCGAGCTGGACGAGCCACGGCCACACCTCGTCGGGCTGGGCGTCGAGGGTGAACGCGCGGTCCATGACGACATCGGCTGGCGCCACGAGCTCGTCGCCGGGCCGCGCGACCTCGCGCTCGTGGTCGGTCGGGCTGATCGACGCGAACACCCCTGCCTCCCTGCGCCAGCCGACGGGGATGGACGCGACGTCGATCCTCCCGGGTCGACCCGGCCGTGTCGATCACCTCTTCCGGTCCCCGGGCTGGGGGCCTCCGCGGCGGGCGGCGGCGCAGCCCGATGTGCGTCGGCGGGAATGGCCAGGACGTCCCCCAGCAAGGATGATGGACACCCGATCAGCGTGACTGAGCGAAAGGCATGCACGACGTGACGGGGATCGAGTTCTCGGTGCTGGGGCCGTTGCGTGCGCGAGCCGCTGGCCGAGCGGCCGAGCTGGGACCCGGACGGCGGCGCACAACACTCGCCGCGCTGCTCGTCGATGTGGGTCACGTCGTGCCCCTTGATGTGGTGGTGGCTCGGGTGTGGGACGACGAACCTCCCGACAACCCGGCCGCGGCGGTGCACAGCTATGTTTCGCGGCTGCGCGCCGCCTTGCGCACCGTCGACCAAGACGGCAATCAGACGATGGCCCCGTTACTGACCCAGGCGCCAGGCTATTTGCTCGCGGTGCAACCGCAGTCCGTCGACGCGGTGGTGTTCGAGCGGCTTCTCGACGACGCACGGCGACTTCGTCCGGTCGACGCCGCAGCGGCCCGCGATCGCATCGACGAGGCGCTGGCCCTGTGGCGAGGCCGGCCCTACGCCGACATCACAGCACGGTTTGCCGAGACCGAGTCCACGCGTCTGCAGAGCTTGCACACCGCTGCGCAAGAGCTCGCGATCGACTGCGACCTCGAGCTCGGGCGGCACGTGTACGTGGAGCAGATCGAGGCCATGCTGGCGGTCGACCCGCTTCGGGAGACCCTGCACGGCGCGCTCATGCTCACGCTGTATCGCGGCGGTCGCCAGGCCGAGGCGCTGCGACAGTTCGATCTCCTCAGGCGCACGCTGGCCGAAGAGCTCGGCATGGATCCGAGCCCCGACCTGCGCGACCTGCACGCGCGCATCCTCCGGCAGGACTCGTCGCTGAACGCCCCCGCGGCAGAGCCTGGCGTCAGACGTGCCCGGCAGGTTCCTGCGCCGGCCTCTCAGTCCGAGTTCGCCGCTTCGCTGCGGATGGTCGGTCGAGAGGGCGAACTCGAGCGACTGCAGGAGGTCCTGCGCCGGGCCTGGAAGTCCGGCGACTCAGTCGCCACCGCAATCGTCGGCGAGGCGGGCATCGGCAAGAGCCGACTGCTGGAGGAGAGCTCCGCTCTGGCTGCCCGCGAGGGCGTTGTCGTCGCATGGGGCCGCTGCTGGCAGCACGACGGAGCGCCGACCCTGTGGCCGTGGCTGCAGGTGCTCCGCGCCGTCGCCGCGGCCGTCTCCCGGGACATCCTCGCCAACGCCGTGACCGGACGCGGCGCCGCCGTGCGCAGCATCCTGCCGGAACTGGGCGCGACGAACTGGCCGGTGTCTCCTCCCGCCGACCCCGAGTCGCTGGAGGAGAGTCAGGTTCGGCTCTTCGACTCGGTCACGTCGTTTTTCGAGACCGTCGGCGCCGAGCAGCGCCTGCTGCTCGTCCTGGAAGACATGCACTGGGCCGATCCAGCAAGCAGGCGGCTCGCGGAGTACCTCGTGACGCACGTCGCCGGCACTGGGCTCGCGGTGCTGCTGTCGGTGCGTTCGCCGAGCGAGGACGCCGCCACCCCGGGCCGAGAGCTGCTCGCCGCGCTGGCCCGCACGGGGCGCAGCGAACGCATCGCACTGACTGGACTGCACGCGGACGCGGTCCGGCTCCACGTCGCCGACCGCATCGGGGCGCACCTCGACGACGCGACCGCCCAGGCACTCGTGGATCGCACTGAGGGAAATCCGTTCTTCGTCGGCGAGATCGTCCAGCTGCTCGTCGCAGACCCGGCCGGTCGGGACGGCGGATCGGGAAGCACCCACCAGGTGTCCGCCGGGGTGCCGGACAGTGTCCGCGAAGTCGTGTTGCGCCGCCTTCATCAGTTGGGCGAGGCGCATCTCGGTGTGCTGCGCTCGGCGGCGGTCGTCGGTCGCACGTTCGACCTCGACCTGCTTCACGAGGTGAGCGGCGCGGGCCTAGACGACGTCGATGAGGCCGTCGATCACGCGACGGAGGCGGGTTTCCTCTGTTCCGAGGCCGGAGCGGTCGGCCAGCACCGATTCACGCACGCGATCGTCCAGCAGGCCCTGTTCGAGGACACCGGACCGGCTCGCCGGCGTCGGTTGCACGCGCAGATCGCCGAGGTCTTGCGGGCTGGGTCAGGGGTCGGGGTAACCCGGCACGCGGACCGGCTGATTCACCATCTCGCCCAGGCCGGTGGGAGCGAGAATCTCGACGAGGCGGCGGGATTGTGCCTGGCGGTCGCCGACGCGGCTGCTCGGCAGGCCAACTACCCGGAGGTGGAAACCCTTCTCCTGCAGGCGCTGGACTACGCCACCCGTATCGACGGCCCGAACGCGGAATCTCGCGAGCTGTCGACCAGAGTCCGGTTGTGCTCGCTGTATGACTACTTCTGCAGACCTGACTATCCGGCCACGGCCGGCCATCGGCAGCGGGCGCTGGAACTCGCGCGACGATCGGCCCGGGGCCGCGACCTCGTGGCGATCCTGAACTCTGCGGCATCGACGACGCTCGGGGCCGCGAACTTTCCCTCGACCGCGGCCATCGTGCAGGAGATGCGAGTGACCGCCGAGGCCACGGACGACCCGGTGCTCGAGGCAGCGGCGTATCTCGCGGATGCGCTCACCCTGGTCCAGCAGGGCCGCTTCGAGGAGACGATCACCGCGTGCACCCGGACCGTGACCGTCATGGAACAGTTCGACACCGAGCCCTGGTCGAACGTGATGCTCACGCCGTTCGAGGCGACCTACGGCTGGCGCTTGTTCGCGTTCGCGATGGTCGGTCGCGCCGATCCGGACACGGACCCGGCCGTCGCGGCCGACCTCGCCAGGACTCGCGAGCTGGCTGCCAGTCCGGTGCCTTCGATCAGCGGCAACGTCGAGGGCCTGTTGGCCCTCTACTTCGCTGTGCGGGACCGGCCCGCCGATGCGCTTCCGCACGCGGCCCGCGCTGTGGAGATCGCGGCTGCGACCGGCAACCTGTCGGTGCTTGCCTACCTTCGGATCGTGGCCGCCTGGGCTGCTCCCGATGCGAGCGAGGAACACCTCGACGAAGCTATGGGCGCGGTGGAAGGCCCGGCGGCGGTCGTGATGCGGCCCTTCCTACGCCTGTTGGCGGCCGACGCGCATCTGCGCGCCGGCCGCCCTGAGCGGGCCCGGCTGCTACACGAGCAGGCTTCGGCCGAGGCCGAAGCGACGGGCAACCGGCTCTTCCCGCCGGGCCCGCTCCGTCGTCTCGCGGGGCTCACGAGCACGGGCGTCTCGGCGAGCGTCGTACGGAGGCGGGAAGCCTAACTCCTTCACCGTGTCCTACCGCTCATCAGCTGGACAGCGAACCATCCGGCGAGTCACGTGTGCGGATCGATGTCTGCGGGATTGTCGACCGCGCGCGGCGGCGTCGGCTCGACGGGCTCGGCGGTGCCGAGAGCGATTGCGATTACTTGCGCCGGCGTGAGCGGCGCATTGCCGGCAGCTCGAGCGATGTCGGCGCCGGCGTCCGCCTCGCTGGGCACGTGCGACATGGGATCTCCCTTCCCGTGGCGGGCTATCACTTCTGCGCCGAGGATGACGACGTCGGAGCCGGCGACGACGTCGGAGCCGGCGACGGGGCCGCGGCCGGCGACGGGGACTCGGCCGGCGATGCGCCCACCGGCCCCGTCCCGCCGGCGCCCGAGTCGGCCGGCGTCCCCACTATCCCGCGGGTGACACCGAGTGCGTTCTCGACATCGGCGTGCACGTTGTCTCGTTCCCCGGACGCCCCGTCGTTTGCCTTGTCGTCTCGACTGACGACGACCGTCCTGGCCGGGCGGGCCGAGTAGTCGACAGTGTCGGTCCCGGCGCCGCCGTGCAGGTCGTCCGCGCCGTTCGGAGCGCTGCCCTGCACGAACGTGTCGGCGCCTGCGCCGCCGGTCTCGATGTCGTTGCCCAGCCCGCCGTCGAGGGTCGCCGGCGCGGTGACGGCCGACCCCACCGTGAGGGTGTCTGCGCCCGCTCCGCCGTCGAGCTCGATCCGGCTGGTGATGCTGGACGAACTGAACGTGAGGCGGTCGGCGCCCGAACCACCGACGATGCGATCGAAGCCGGGCCGCAGGAAGTCCTGACCGGACGTCCCACCGGGATTGCGTGAGTCGCTCGGCCCGCCGTCGTCGGCGAATCCGTTGTCGGTGACGACGACGGATTCGGTGTGATCGGCCCAGCTGGCCGTGTCGAACCCGGTCCCCGGCTCGAGGTAGTCGGCGCCGGCGCCGCCCTCGATGAAGTCGTCGCCCGCACCGCCGTCCAGGTTGGAGTCGTTGCCGGCCTGGCCGTAGATCTTGTCGTTGTCGGCCCCGCCCTGCAGGTCGTCGGAGTCGCCGCCACCGTAGAGCGTGTCGTCACCGGCGCCACCCTGGACGACATCGACGCCTGACCCGCCGGTGACGGTGTCCTTGCCGTCCTCGCCGTAGGCGTAGTTCTTCCCGTCGCCGAGATCGATGACGTCGTCACCCTTTCCGCCGTAGACGGTGTCGCCGCCGCCGGCCAGGCGCAGCGTGTCGGGCCCGTCCGAACCTCGCACGATGTCGACAGCGTCGCTGCCGTACACGGTGTTCGGGCCGGCGTCGAGCTCGCTGCCATCTGGGCCGGAGTTGTCGCCGGTGTAGATCGAGCCGCCGTCGGACTCGGCGTAGATGGTGTCGTTGCCGGTGCCGCCTCGGATTACACCGCCGCCGCCGCTTGTCGGGTGGGCCGCGGAGCCCTGCCCACCGTGGATGATGTCGTCGCCGCCACCGCCGCGGATGATGTCGTCGCCCTCGCCCCCGTCGATGATGTCGGCGCTGTCGCCGCCGTAGATCTGGTCGTCGCCGCCGCCGCCGGTGATCTTGTCCGGACCGTTGCCGCCGGTGATCGTGTCGGCGTCGGCGTCACCCTCGAACGTGTCGGCGCCGCCGTTGCCAAGGATGTCGTCCTTGCCCGGGCCGCCGATGAGGGTGTCGTTGCCGGTGTCGACCGCGCCGGTGTAGCGCTGGTTGTACGTCAGATCGCTGATCACATCCGCGCCCGCGCCACCCTCGATCCGGTCCGAGCCGCCGGCGCCGTCCAGCTGATCGGCGCCGTCGCCGCCGCTCAGCGTGTCTGCGCCGCTGTACCCGGTGATCTTGTCTGCGCCGCTGCCGCCGACGATCGTCTCGACGTCCAACCCGACGTTGTCCGCGGATCGGTCCACCGAAGCGCTGCCGTCGTTGGCGACGCCGTCCTTGGTGATCGTCAAAGCCTCGGCACGGTCGGAGTAGTCGGCCGTGTCGCCGCCTGCGCCGCCGGTCAGGATGTCGCCGCCGGCGTCCCCGACGAGGCTGTCGTTGTCCGCCCCGCCGTTGACGACGTCGTCGCCGGACCCGCCCTCGAGTCGGTCGATGCCGTTGCCGCCCAGCAGGGTGTCGTTCCCTGGGCCGCCCTCGAGATGGTCCTTGCCGTTGCCGCCGCGCAGCTCTTCGGCTCCGTTGCCGCCGGTGAGGTGATCGTCGTAGGCGCTGCCGATCAGCACGTCGGCGTCGTTGACGTTGTCGGTGGCGCTTCCGGCGGGGCCGTCGTTGGCGGTGCCGTCGAGTGTCACCGTGACCGCCTTCGTCGACTTGCTGTAGTCCACGGTGTCCCGCCCGCCCTGGCCGAGGAAGCTCTGCGCACCGCTGCCGTCGACCACGGTGTCGTCGCCGTCGCCGCCGACGATCTGCGCCTTGCCCGCGCCGCCGTCGACAGTGTCGTCGCCGTCGCCGCCAAAGATCAGCGCCGTGCTCTTGCCGGCGATGACGTGGTCGTTGCCGGCTCCGGCGTCGACGCGCATCGTGCCGGTGTCGGGGAGCTTGATGTTGTCCGCGGCGCTGCTGCCGTAGACGTTCTCGACAGTGGTGGTGGTGTCCGCCTCACCGGTCGACCCGCTCGTGTGGGCGATGTCGACGGTGACCGCGTCGGTGTGGTCGGAGTAGTCGACGGTGTCGTTGCCGGCCCCGCCGTCGACGGCGTCGTTGCCGCCGCCACCGCGCAGCACGTCGTCGCCTGCTTGGCCGGTCAGCGTGTCGGACCCGTCGCCGGCGTCGAGCGAGTCGTCGCCGGCACCGCCGTCCAGGGTGTCGGCGTAGCTGCCTGACTGCAGTACGTCGCTGCCGGAGCTTGCCGACGTGACCGTGCCGCAGCCCTTGCCGCCGCCGTCGCCGTACAACGCGGCCGGGCCGGTGTCGGCCGTCAGCCGGTCGTTGCCGGCGCCGCCGCACAGCTGGACGGGCAGCGCGTCGTGCTCGTCCGTCCCCTGGTGCACTGTGACGATGTCGTTGCCGCCCTTGAGGTCGGCGACGATCTTCTGCACACCGTCATAGGTCTCGTCCGCGCCGTCGCCGAGCAACTCGACCTTGCCCTTGGCGAGCTGGGTGGCCTCGATGTCCTGGTCGCCGTCGTCGGCCTTGAGGGTCAGCGTGCCGTCCTTGCCGAGCGTGGCCAGCAGGTTGGGGTGGGCCGGGTCGACCTTGGTTCGGCAGAAGGCGGTGAGGTCCGGCTCCTTCCACGGCGTTCCGCTGACGATCGGGTAATAGGACTTGCCCACCGGCGTGTCGATCACGACGCGGACGAAGGCGTCGACCTGCGCTGACACGTCGAACAGACACAGCGGGTTGGGGTTCGTCTGGAATTGCTTGATGAAGTCGGGGTAGCGCAGCTTGTGATCCTGGGTGTCGTCGGTGTGCAGGTTGAAGTCGACGTGCGCGGCGATGCCGCCCTCGGCGCCGACCGAGAAGCCGGGGATGCCGAGCGAGGCGCCGACCGTCAGCTGGCCGGTGACGGTGATCTCCGGGACGTCCACACCCTGCTGGTTGAGGTCGTCGACGTACAGGCCCTGGAGCAGGCCCGCCGCGACGTTGAAGCCCTTCGCGACGCCGGAGGAGTTCGGATCGGTCAACGCCTCGAAGCCCTTGCGCAGGCCGTAGGTGTCGAAGCCGGCTGCGAAGTGCCCGGTGACGCCGAAGGAGCCGCCGATGTAGAGCTGTGCCGGACCGATCGGGTACGCGAACTGCGCGCTGCCGCCGACGCTGAGCTTGCCGGCGTCGAAGTAGACGAGCGGCACGTCTTTGCCGAGCAGCATCTGGAACAGCGACGCCGGGTGGTCGAGCGCCGGGAAGCTGAGCCCGCCGTCGTCCTGCGCATCGTCGAGCGCGCTCGACCCGTCGAACGCGGGCACGTCGGCGAGCACGTTGGTGGTGCTCAGGGTGGACGAGGAGATCAACGCTGCCGCGTCGTTCTGCGGCACCGGGCTGTCGGCCACCGTCGCGGACACGTCGAAGGACCCGATGTCGATCGTCCCGCTTGGCGCGGAGTTGTTGTCGACGGCCTGAACGAGGTCGACCAGCTTGATCACATGCGTGATGAAGTCAAGCCCGTCGGACGACTTGCCGCCGTTCGCGGCCTTGTCGGCCTCCTGCAACAACTCGAGCCAGGTGTATTCGTGCTTGCCGGCGATGTGCGCCGCGTCCGCCAGGCCCGGAACCTTCTCGCGCAGCTTCGCGATCGGCTTCTCCAGCGGCCGGGTGAAGTCGTGCAGCGTTCGCGCGGCCGGCTTGATGAAGTCGGTGACCAGGCTGCCCGCGTCGACGCTGACGTGCTGGAAGTGGATGCCGAGGGTGTTCGTCAGGCGCCCGGCGGCGTCGACCGTCAGCGATCCGTCGATCTTCAGCTCGGTGTGGAACGTCGGCAGCCCGGACGGGGCCACGGTCGGCTTGACCGTTGTGACGTTCAGGTCGACATCGGGTTTGGCGATGATCGACGGCTCGATGTCGGCGCTGCCGAGGTCTTGCAGCGTCAGCCTGCCGTCGGTGCGCTGGGACTTCAGCGCGATCCCGGCGGACACGCTGACGTCGGGATCGGTGTTCCCGGCGGCGTGCGCGTCCTCGATGGCGATGGGCACGAAGGCAAGCTCGCCGGTCAGGTCGGGCTTGCCGTCGACGCGCGGCAGCGAGGCGCTCGCGGTGACGGCCAGCTGCTGGGTGCCGGAGGACGTCGGGATGTAGAAGCCGAGGGTGCGGTCGACGCCGAAGCCCAGGTTCATGGTCAGTCCGGCCGCGCCGGTCAGATTGCCTTCGCTGGACAGTCGCAGGCCGGGGAAGCCGATGTCGAACGGCGGGGCGCTGCCCTTGATCTGCGCGCTCAGCGGGACGTGCACCTCGAAGCTCTGCAGGTGGTCCAACGTCTCGCTGCCGGTGCACGGCCCGATGGCGTCCTGGTCGTCGACGCAGGTCATCACGATCTGCACCTTTCCGTTCAGGATCGGGATGCTGTTGAGCAGGCTGATGGCCTTCGCCTGCGCGCCACCTGTGGTGACGGCGCTGTCGAGCTGGTCGGCGACCTTCTTGACGCTCGGCAGCACGTCGGTGCGGAACTTGCCGATGACGTCGGCGCCGGCGGTGACGTCGCTGCCGAGCAGCGGGATCTTGGTGCCGGCCGGCAGGCTGGACAGTCCGTTCTGCAGCTGCTCGGCCAGGGTCTGCACGCCCTCGTAGATCAAGGCGAATCGGATGCTCTGGTGCGAAAGCTTCTCCTCGACCTCACTGGCATCGATCGTCCAGCTGTCCGGGTCGAGCAGGTCAGCAGCCGTGAACCGGATCGAGCCCAGGCTGGTCGACCCGACGTAGACGGGCAGCACAGCGCACGCGTCGGCGGTGACGCCGGTTGAGCACGAAGCTTTCAGCGAACTGGTGGTCTCGTGGACGGTCACGCCGTCGTGCGGCAGCAGCGAGTCGAGGAAGTCTGTGAGGTCCTGGCTGTCGGCGCTCGAGGTCGGGATGGTGATCCGCTTGCCGGTGGGGTGCGGGGCCTTGACCGCGAATCGCGCAGCGAGCGCGGCGACAGCGTGGTTGGCGCTGTTGCCGATGCTCACCTGCACCGGCCCGAGAGCCGCGGTCAGCATGCCGTCGAGCTTCGCGCCGACGCCGACCTCGAATCCGGAGTCGTCCTGGATGAACAGGCTGGGAGTGCCCGTCACGCGCGGCAGATCGCCGGCATTGGCGCCGGGGTCGACGTCGGGCAGCACCACGCCGAAGGTGAGCGTGGCGCGAGCGTCGAAGTCGACGGTGAGGTCGCCCTGCGTCCCGATGCCGGCGACGCCGCCGACGGTAGAACTCTTGCCGAGCTGGAGGTTGAACGGCGTGCTCAGGGCCGGGGTCGACACGGTGCAGGACGTGCCGAACACGGTCTTGCGGGCCGGCGTGCACGCACCCAGCTTCAACGTCGCCTTGATCGACGCGTGAGTGGTTCCGTTGCGCGGCGTGTAGCTCAGGGCAAGCAGGTTGGCTGCCGGCGAGGTGGACGGGACCCCCAGGGCGGTCGAGAGCACCTGGTTCACCTTGGCCTGCAGGGCCGGCAGGGTGAGGGCGTCGTTGGTGGAAATCAGGTCGTCCAGCGAGTTCTGCACCTTGAGCAGCACGGGGTCGAGGTCGGCGACGCTCTTGCCGATCAGTGGCAGTGGCGTCTCGGTGGTGGTGTCATTGGCGGCGATCGCGCCGCGGATGCGGGTGATCGTCTGCCGGGTGACGCCGAGGATGTTGCTCACCAGCGCCTTGGGGTCGGATGGGTCGAACGCGAACGGCAGGGCGACGTTGGTGAACGCGCTGTCCTCGGTGACCTTCAGAGCGTTCAGGTCGCTGACGTCCGGCCACGCCACCGTGATCGCGCCGGAGCCGATCGGATTGCCGACGATTTCGGCCATCGCATGCAGCACGGTGCTCGGCACCTGTGCGTTGATGGCGGCGGCGAACGGCAGGGCTTTGCCGGTGACGGTGTTCGACAGCTCGGTCAGCGTCACGCGGCCGTCGTTGTTCGGGTCGACGAGACGGACCGCGAGCATGGGCACGCCCGTCGTCTTGCGCGCCAGCAGCGACACGGCGCCGGGGTGCTGCGCGTCGCGGGTGGTGAGCGTGACGCCCAGCACGGAGAGCGTTGCCTTCAGGTTGAGATCGGCGGTGACGGGTGCGTCAGCGGTGAAGATGCTGGGCTTGGCCGTGGTGCCGCCGTTGGTTAGGAAGAACCGGTTGGCGAGTGCGGTGCCGGGTTTGAGATCGAAGCCGAAGCCGAGGTCGAGCGAGTATTGCGGCGCGACGCTGGCGGTCGCGGCACCGGTGAAGCCGGTGATTCCGGTGCCCTTGAGCGTGTCGCCGAAGTCGACCGACGCGGTCTTCGGTGCGGCAGCCGGATCGCTGGACTTGGTGATCGTGAAGAGGATGCGGCCGTTGTCGTAGCGCATCTTCAGCGCGTCGGTCGGCAGGCCGAGCGCGCTGGCGAGCTTCGGGGCCAAGGTCTGCAGCGAATCGATCGCCTGCGCTTTGGCGTTGTCGAGCGTGATCTTGGCGAGCGGGTTGGCCGGGTCGGTGAGCCCGTTGTCGACGAAGAATTTCACGAGGTCCTGATTGACAGAGACGAGCTTGCTCAGCGGCTCTTTGAGGAAGGGCAGCTTAAGGTCGTCTGCGGTCTGCGCGGTCTGGATCGCCTGCGTGACCTGCGCGAGCCCGTTGATCAGGTCGCCCAGCGTCAGGTTGCGGAACTGGTCGAGGTCGGCCAGCTGGACGTCCGGCGCCGAAATGCCGTCGCACAACGTCTTGTCGGCGAGGCCGATGTGCCCGACTGCGAAGCCGTTCTTGCCGCCCAGGCCGGCCAGGGCGCCCTTGACGTCGAGGTTGGCGTGCGCTCCAGTCGAGGTGCAGGCCGTGGTGAACAGGTGGGCCGGGTCGGCGAGCTCGGTCGGATCGATGACGCCGTCGTGGTTGGCGTCCACCAGGGTCAACGCGACGCCGACGTTGGCGTCGACCGTGCCGGTGGCCGCGACCTTGAGCAGCCCGACGTTGAACGCGAGCGGGTTCTTCGCGCCGTCGAAGCTACCCGCGGCGTGCAGTGCGACCTGGCCGATCGGCGCGGTCGGAGTCTTGATGGTGAACGCGTTCGGCGCGGACGGGTCGATGTGCAGCACGGTCTGCGCGCTGAACGCGAGCCCGTCGGAGATGTCCTGGCCCTGGATGCTCAGGTGGTCGGCGAGGAACGCCAGCGGCCCGGACTTGTCGACGGTGACCTTGAGCTTGACCGTGGCGTCGTAGGCGGTGGCCACTGCGTGCGGGGTGATGTCGACGTCGAGGTCGACCTTCAGCCCGGCGACGCCTGTGACGTCATTCGTCGTGTCGCCGTCGCCGTTGATGTCGTCGAGCTTGGTGTCGAGGGCCGCGATGGTCTGCCCCGGCGCATTGCTCAGCGCGGTGATCTTGGATTGCACGCCGCTCGTCCAGCCGAACAGGGTCGTGTAGGCGCTGTCGATGGCTGTCGATCCGCCGAACGGGGTCTTCTTGGCCAGGTCGTTGGCGGCCTTGATCGAGTCGAGCGTGCCGAGGAAGCTGTTCAGGCCGTCCCGCAACGCTTGGACGTGCGACTCGATCACGTCGACGGATTTCGTCACGCTCACGTGGGTCCCCACCAGATGCGCGGTCACCACGTACCGCCCGGACGTCGGCACGACTTGAGCCAGGCGGCAGTGCTGCGTGCTGTGCACGGCCACGGGCAGCGATTGGCCCGTGATCGTCCATTCGATGCGGGCATGCCGCCCGCGGTCAAGCACCGCCGGGGCGCGGCAGGCGTCCAGCTGAATCCGCAGCCGCACAGGCGCAGCCGGTCCGTATGCGACCGTCGCGACCGCCGGTGCGCGCAACGTCGTCACCTCGCTGGTGAACGTGAGATGCGCGGACGCCGACGACGACGAGGCGCCACCGGTGACGACAGCGGCGAGCGCATACGCCGCACCGAAGGCGAGCAGGCCGAGACGGACATAACCGACGCGCCGCAGGAGGGTGAGCAGTCGGCTGAGGTGTCGGACGAGGACGTGCATGGCGGACTCTCCTTGGCTGACGGCGGCGGACTTGCTGCCGAGCAGAAGATGCCGGCGGCCGCTTGCAGCAACCTTGCAAGCGGCTTGCGCGCCACCTGTCATGGCACTGGAACGGCCGCGAGATGCGGAGAATGCCGACTGCTTGTCACCCCGTTCGGCCGGTCCCAGTGATCAACTGGCCGGTCGAACGGGGTGACAAGCAGCGCGGCGCGGTCTAGTACCTCAGCGCTCGCCTAGAACGTCGGCAACAACTTCGTCTGCTCGGCGAGCCAATTCTGCAGATCAGCGCGGTCGGTGCCGCGGGTGGACCCGACATGTAGTTCGACCACGATCGAGCCCTGCCGGGTAACTCCGAAGGCGTCGAAGTAGCCGTCGCGGTCGGGCTTCGGGAATGCGAAGCCGACCGGCTCGCCGTCGCCCGTCAAGTCAGGGATCTGCCGACGGGCCGACGTGTCACCGTCGGTGTTCAAAGAAATGAAGCCGTCGGCTTCGCCTGTGGCGTCGTTGCTGTCGGCGAACCGCAGCAAGATGCAGTCGGCCCAGGTGTGGCCGTTGTGCCATTCCCGGTGACTGATCTGCTGAACCTGGCGTCGGTGCAGAAAGTTGAGGACGAATCGATATTGATCCGGATTGTGAAATTCGCGAGTGTACGCGGTGGCGTCGGGGTTCTCGCTGTCCGCCCACGGGTCGCCGCGCGTCGGAGACTGGCCGCGTGGCACCGGCATGAGGTACCGCGCCAACGGAAGACCGGTTCGGAGCCGAGTAGCGGTCCGCGGCCCGCTCGAACCCGAAGCCGAACCCGAGCCGGTGGCCGAAGCCGAACCCGAACCGGTGGCCGAACAGCTGGTCGCGACCAGAGCCAAGAACGCAATCAGCGCGCTTACGACTCGCTTGCGCATTAATCCACCCGGCTCATCGTCAAGAGACTAAACCTTAGCGTCCCGACCAGGACGTTGTTCGTCGGTCGCGACGGTCGTATTCGTGCAACTTGAGGTGCCAATCCCGCCAGTAGCATCCCCACGACCGGCAAGTACCTGCATACCCTGCCGACCGCCGGGAGCCGACAAGGTACGGACCATCCGCGACTACCCGAAGGACAACGAACACCGCACCATCAGGAATGAACGAAGGCCCCGGAGTCCGGGGCCTTCGTCGTTGTAGCGGGGGTAGGATTTGAACCTACGACCTCTGGGTTATGAGCCCAGCGAGCTACCGAGCTGCTCCACCCCGCGTCGGTGAGAACACCTTACCTGCGCGCCGGCAGCGGCTCCAAACCGGTAAGCGGCCGGCCGAGGCCGTCGCCAGCCGCACGGCCGCATGTGCGGCTGCAAATTGCGGCGACTGCCGCAGCCGCGTCAGCCTGGGCTAGCATCGCTGCGCAGCGGCCCAACCCGGATGCCGCGCTCGGCTCGGAGGACTGTCGTGAAATTGCTCGTCTCGTTGATCGCGCTGGCGACCGCTGGCGCCACGCTGGCCGGCTGCTCGAGCTCAGGCGGCTCCGGCACGACCCAGTCCAGCTCGTCGTCCCAGCCGAACTCGTCCCAATCCAGTCCGTCCCAGTCGGCCAGCCCCACCACGCTGAACGTCTACGCCGCGGCCTCGCTCACCGGCGCGTTCACGACGATCGCCACGCAGTTCGAGAAGGCGCACCAGGGCGCGAAGGTCTCGCTGAAGTTCGGCGGCAGCTCCGATCTCGCCACCGCGATCGCCCAGGCCGCGCCGGTCGACGTGTTCGCCTCGGCGTCGCCCAAGACCATGGCCACGGTGGTCAGTGGCGGCTTCGCGACCGATCCGGTCAACTTCGTCTCCAACAGCCTCGAGATCGCCGTGCCGCCGAGCAACCCGGGCCACGTGACCTCGCTGCAAGACCTCGCCAAGCCGTCGGTCAAGGTGGCATTGTGCGAGCCCAGCGTCCCGTGCGGCGCGGTCGCGGCCCAGGTGTTCAAGAAGGCGAAGATCGCCGTGAAACCCAAGGCGTCACTGCCGGACGTGAAGACCACGCTCGCGACCGTGGAGTCAGGCGAGGCCTATGCGGGCTGCGTGTACGTCACGGACGTGCTCGCCGCGGGCGCCAAAGTGAAGGGCATCAAGGTCCCGGACTCCCTCAATGCGAGCACCGAATACCCGATCGCGGCGCTGACGCACGCCAAGCAACCGGCCCTTGCCAAAGCCTTCGTCGCCTACGTGCTGTCGCCAGCGGGCCGCAGCGTGCTGACCGCGGACGGTTTCAAGGCGCCGTGATTTCGCGCGGCGCGCGGCGCGCGTCCGTGACCGGCCGCCGGACCCGCGCGCGGCGTGCCGCCGGGCTCGGCACGCCGCTGCTCGTCGTGCCGCCGGCGCTGATCGGCGTCGCGTTCCTGCTGCTGCCCACGGTCGCGCTGCTCGTGCGCATGCCGTGGGGCTCGCTTGGCCGGATCTACCGCGGGCAGCACATCTGGACGGCGCTGCGGCTGTCGATCGAATCCTCGCTCGAGGCCACCGCGATCTCGCTGGTGATCGGCGTGCCGCTCGCCTGGGTGATCGCGCGCGTCCGGCTGCCGGGGATGGGGCTGGTGCGCGCGCTGGTCATCGTGCCGCTCGTGCTCCCGCCGGTGATGGGCGGCCTCGCGCTGTTCGCCGCGTTCGGACACTTCGGCCTGCTCGGCAGCGCGATCCGCGCGCTGACCGACGGATCCGATCTGCCGTTCACCTACGCGGCCATCGTCGTGGCGCAGACGTTCGTGTCGATGCCGTTCCTCGTGCTCACCGTGGAGGGCGCCTTCCGGATCGCCGACCGCGGCGTCGAGGAGGCCGCGGCGACGCTCGGCGCCTCGCGAACCCGGGTGCTGTTGCGCGTGACGCTGCCGCTCGTCGCGCCGGCGATCGTCGTCGGCGCCGTCCTGTGCTGGGCGCGCGCGCTCGGCGAGTTCGGCGCGACGCTGCTGTTCGGCGGGAACACGGTGGGCACATCGCAAACCGTGCCGACGGCCGTGCTGACCGTCTACGCGACCAACTCGGCAGACGCGCCCGCGCTCGCGCTCCCTTTGCTGGCCGTCGCGTTGATCGTGCTGATCTCGCTGCGCGACCGCTGGCTGCGGGCCCCGGCGGCGTCATGAGTCTCGAGCTGCGCGGGAGAGTTCGCCGCGGTGAGTTCGAGCTGGCCATCGAGCTCGACGCGGGTGATGGCGAGGTGGTCGCGGTGCTCGGGCCGAACGGCGCGGGGAAGTCGACGGTGCTTCGAGTCGTCGCCGGCCTGCAGGCGCTGGACGAGGGCGTGCTGCGACTCGCCGGCGACGTGGTGGACGAACGCGCCGCCCGGATCTTGACGCCGCCGCAAGGCCGTCGGGTCGGCGTGGTGTTCCAGAACCACCGGCTGTTCCCGCACCTGCGGGTGATCGACAACGTCGCGTTCGGCCCGCGCTCGCGGGGCGCGTCGCGCGCGGCCGCCCGCGCGTCGGCGCGGGAGTGGCTGGCGCGGCTCGGGCTCGACGACCTCGCGGGGCGACGGCCGGCGCAGCTGTCCGGCGGCCAGGCGCAACGGGTGGCGCTCGCCCGGGCGCTCGCCGCGCGACCGCGCACGCTGCTGCTCGACGAGCCGCTCGCGGCCCTTGACGTGCAGACTCGCGCCGAGGTGCAGGGAGAGCTGCGCGCGCATCTCGGGGCGTTCGGCGGGTCGACGCTGCTTGTCACCCACGATCCGATCGAGGCGTTGCTGCTCGCGCGGCGGATCGTCGTGCTCGAACGCGGGCGGGTGGCGCAGGCCGGCTCGCCCGCCGACATCACGACGCGCCCGTTGACGCCGTACGTCGCGCGATTGGTCGGTCTGAACCTGTATCCGGGTCGATGCGCACGCGGCGTGGTGTCGCTCGACGGTGGCGGCGAACTGGTCGCGAGCGAGGCGCCAGAGGGCGCGGTGCTCGCCACGCTGCGGCCGTCGACGATCACCGTGCACGCCGAGGCGCCCTCGGCGCTCAGCGCTCAACGGCTGGGACGCGTGCTGCGGCAACGACAAGGCGGTGCGGCAGGAGCCAACACTTGGCCGGCGACTGTCGCCGGGCTGGCGCCGCTCGGCGACCGGATCCGGCTGAGCATGCACGGGCCGCCGGACGCGACCGTCGACGTCACGGCCGCGACGGTCGCCGAGCTCGACCTCGCACCCGGCCGGCGGGTGTGGCTGTCGGCGAAGACGACGGACGTGACCGCCTACCCCGCGCCCGTGGCAGGCTGAACGGGTGGCCGCCCGGATCACCGTCCGCTACTGGGCCGGGGCCAAGCGGGCCGCCGGTGTCGAGCGCGAGGCCGTCGACGCCTCGAGCATCGGCGAATTGCGCGCGGTGCTCGCCGGCCGGCCGGCCCTCGCCGCGCTCAGCGCGGCGGCGTCGTTCCTGGTCGACGGCCGCCGGTCCGACGACGCGACGCCGCTCGTCGATGGCGCCGAGGTCGACGTCCTGCCACCGTTCGCCGGCGGTTGTTAGCACACCGGGCGACGAACGGTAACCCTCGCGAAACGCCGGGGCTGGATGCTGGCACTGCGCGGAAGATGCCCCCGTCTGCCGCGAGGAGGTGGCGAAATGTCAGATTCTGACTATGTGACCAACGACGGCTGGGTCCGGCAGGTCTGCCGGCCGGACGCGATCGACGACGTGGCCGACCAGTTCGAGCGGCCGGTCGCGACGGCGGCGAAGTCCTTCTGGTCTGCCGACAGTGGCGCGCGCTGGCCGCGCTCGCCGCGTGGCTGGCGCCGGCACGAGTGGCTGCGCGCCCATCCGCCGGAGCGCGTCGCCGGCTGAGCCGGCGCAAGTCGGCCGGCCACCATCCGTCAGCCGGAGACGGTCAGCCGGAGACGGCTGGCCCGGCGCGGTCGATCTCGAAGCGCACGATCACCCGCTGATCGCGCTCCATCGCGGCTCGGTACTCGGCCCAGTCCGGATGCTCGCCGCGCAGCCGGCGGTAATAGTCGACGAGCAGCTCCATCGCGGCGGGCAGCGTGACGATCTCCGCCGTGCCCTCGACCTGCGCCCACGGGCCGTAGAACCGGTCCGTGAAGGCGGTGACGGCCACTCGCGGGTCACGTCGCAGGTGCTTGACCTTCATCGCCGTCTGGCGGGTGCTGACGATGACCCGGCCGGCGTCGTCGACGGCGACCGCGACCGGCGACATGGCCGGCCGGCCGTCACGCCGAAACGTCGCCATGACCGCTTGGGAGTTCTCCCGCAGGAACGCGCGCGCCTCGCCGATGTCCATCGCCGGTCCTCTCCCGAGCCGAAGTGCGTGCCGTCAACGCGCCGGGGCGCGCAGCCCGGTTCGGCGCTGCTCGACGAGCATGCAGCGGTCCTCGACGTAGCGCAGGCCGGCCTCTTGAGCGATCTGGCGTGCCTCTGCGCTGGCGATGCCAAGCTGCAGCCACAGCGCGGTGGCGCCCGCGGCCACTGCCTCGCGGGCGACGTCCGGCGTCTGCTCCGACCGCCGGAACACCTGCACCAATCCGACCGGGCCGGGCACGTCGGCCAGCGACTCGTAGGCTCGCTCGCCGAGGATCGTCCCGCCGCGCGGATTCACCGGGACGATCCGCCAGCCGCGGGATTGCATGTGCTCGGGCACGTAATGCGCCGGCTTGGCCGGCGCCTCGCTGGCGCCCACAACCGTGATGGTGTCGTAGTCGCGCAGCAGCTGCTCGACGGTCGCGTCGACGTCGGTGGAAGCGCTCATACAGCTCACACTACGGTCGGATCCGTGACTGGACCCGGGAAACTCGACTGGCAGCCAGCGGCGCCGTCGCTGGTCGCCACGCCGGTGGCGGCGGCGCTGTCGGACTGGAATGCCGGGACGGTGCTCGCGGCGCCGATCGACGCAGCGCTCGCCGACACGGCCGAATTCTGCGCTCATTACGACGTCGAGCTCGCCGACTCCGCGAACTGCGTGATCATCGCCGGCAAGCGCGGCGAGATAGTCCGCTTCGCCGCCTGCCTGGTGCTGGCGACGACCCGCGCCGACGTCAACGGCGTGGTGCGCAAACGACTGGACTCCCGTAAGGCGTCATTCGCGGCGATGGACGACGCGGTGGCGCTGACCGGCATGGAATACGGCGGCATCGGCCCGATCGGTTTGCCGGCGTCTTGGCCGCTGTTGGTCGATCGGGCCGTCGTCGAACGCGCGACCGTCGTGGTGGGCAGCGGACTGCGCCGCTCGAAGTTGGCCGTGCCGGGCGCGTTGCTCGCCGAGCTGCCGAGCGCGGAGGTCGTCGACGGCCTTGCTTCCTGACCGGCTGGCTCAGGGCCGGGCGTGCAGCGCGGCGAGGAACGCCTTATGCAGCAGGCCGTTGCTCGCCGCCGCGTTTCCCTGACGCACGCCGGGAACGCCGTCGAGGCCGGTGAACCGGCCGCCCGCTTCGGTGACGACCGGCGCGAGCGCCGCCATGTCCCACAGCGACAACTCGGGCTCGGCAGCCAGGTCGATCGCCCCTTCGGCGACAAGCATGTACGACCAGAAGTCTCCATACCCTCGAGTACGCCAGACGGTGTCGCATACCTCGAGGAATGCTGCGCGCAGGCCCAGGGCGTCCCAGCCGCCGATCGACGAGTAACCGAAGCTCGCGTCCGCGAGGCGCGCGACGCGAGAAACCGCCAATCGCCGCGGCGACTGGCCGAGCGCGGCTGTCCAGGCCCCGGCGCCGCGTGCCGCCCACCACCGCCGGCCCAGCGCCGGAGCCGACACCACGCCCACCACCGGCTCGTCGTCATCGAGCAGCCCGATCAACGTGGCCCAGATCGGCACGCCGCGGACAAAGCTCTTGGTGCCGTCGATCGGGTCGAGCACCCACCTGCGCGGTCCCGAACCGGTCGAGCCGAACTCCTCGCCGGACACCGCGTCGGCCGGCCGCTCGGCGCCCAGGACATCGCGCAACGCGGTCTCGACTGCGCGGTCGGCGTCGCTCACCGGAGTGAGGTCGGGTTTCGTCTCGACCACCAGGTCGGCGGCACCGAACCGGGCGCTGCTGATCGGATCCGCGACGTCCGCCAGCCGCAACGCGAGCGCCAGGTCGGCGGCGTAATCCGGCACGCGCAGAGGCTACCGTCGCTGCTGTGCTGATCTCCGAGCGCGGCGTCGTCCCGCCGTTCCACGTCATGCACGTCATCGACGCGGTGGTGGCGCGCAAGCGCGCCGGGCAGTTCGTGCTCGACCTGTCCGCGGGCCAACCGGCCACGCCCGCGCCGATCCCGGTCCGCGCCGCCGCGCACGCCGCCCTGGACGCCGACCGAATCGGCTACACCAACGCGCTCGGCATCCCACCGCTGCGCGAGGCGATCGCCGGGCACTACCGCGAGCGCGTCGGGATCGATGTGGACCCCCGCGACGTCGCGGTGACGACTGGCTCCTCCGGCGGATTCCTGTACGCGTTCCTCGCCGCCTTCGACGCCGGCGACACCGTGGTCATGGCACGACCGGGCTACCCGGCGTATCGCAACATGCTCACCGCGCTCGGCTGCCGCGTGCTCGAACTGGACTGCGGACCGGCCACCCGTTTCCAGCCGACGCTCGAGCAGCTGGCGGCGCTGGACGAGCCGCCGGCCGGGCTCGTGGTCGCGTCGCCGGCAAACCCCACCGGCACGATGATCGCGCCGGCTGAGCTCGCCGGCGTGGTGGCGTGGTGCGCCGAGCGCGGTGTGCGGTTGATCAGCGACGAGATCTACCACGGCATCACCTACGACGAGCCGGCAGTCAGCGCGCGGGCCCTGAGCGGCGAGCCGATCGTCGTCAACTCCTTCAGCAAGTACTTCTCGATGACCGGCTGGCGAATCGGCTGGCTGCTGATGCCCGACGAGCTGCGCGACTCGGTGGACCGCCTCGCTGGGAACTTCACGATCTGCCCGCCGGCGCTGTCCCAGCTCGCGGCGGTGGCGGCGTTCGGCGCCTACGACGAGCTGGACGCGAACGTCGCGCGCTACGCCGAGAATCGCGCGCTGCTGCTCGACCGGCTGCCCGAGATCGGGCTCGACCGGTTCGCGCCGCCGGACGGCGGCTTCTACGTCTACGCCGACGTCTCGCGGTGGACCGACGACTCGCTGTCCTGGTGCGCGCGGCTGCTGGCCGAGACCGGGGTGGCGATCGCGCCGGGCGTCGACTTCGATCCGGTGACCGGCGGAAAGCACGTCCGGCTGTCGTTCGCCGGCGCGCGCGCCGACATCGCCCATGGCGTCGACCTGCTCGGCGAGTGGATTGCGAAGCAGCCGACTCGCGGCTGACGCGAGCCGGCCGCCAGCGGCTGGCCGCCACTCAAGCCGGGTCAGCGCGGCGGACCGTCCGGGGCGGCGACCGACTCGACGATCTCCACCTCGTCGCCGACCCCGATCACCGCCCCTGGCGTGTCGGGCAGCAGGTTCATGCCGAACCAGGTCTTGCCGTCCCACCGGCGGTGCCGCGCGAGAGTGGCGATCGGCTCCTTGCCCTTCGCGGCGGTGTCCGGGTCGATCGTCGTCATCACGCATCGGTCGCAGCCCTTGACGGCGCGGAACGTCGCCGCTCCGATCCGCACCCGCCGCCAGCCGTCCTCGGCCCACGGCTCGCTGCCGTCGACGACCACGTTCGGCCGGAACCGCACCATCGGCAACGGCCCTTGATCGGCCAGCGGACCAGCCAGGATGAGGTCGTTGAGCGCGCGCAGCGAGGCCGTCGTCGCGATCAGCAGCGGGTAGCCGTCGGCGAAGCTGACCGAGTCGTCCGGCCGGGCGAAGCGCGGGTTCGGCCGCCGGCGAGTCGGGTCGTCGAAGTAGACGAGTCGGGCCGGCTCGCCGATGACCTGGCTGAACCACGCGTGCGCCGCGTCCGAGGCTGAGGCCGCGGCCACCTGCGTGCCCCACACCCGCACCGGCGTCGAGCGTCCGTCGCTCGGCACGTCGACGCTGAGATCAGGCAGGCCGGCCGAGGACAGCTCGAGCCCGCCATCGGGCCGCAGCGTCGGCCGGACCAACAGCAGCCGCGGGTGCTCGCGCGCGGTCAGCTGGTCGCCGTCGGCGTCGACGGCCATCCAGCGCCGGTCGCCGGCGATTCCCCACGGCTCGATGCTGGCCGCGCTCAGCGCCTCGCCACGGCAGGACTTCACCGGGAACCGGGTCAGCGAGGTCAACGTGAGCGGCACCAGCGAAGTCTACGAGCCGCGCCTGATCAGCGGCTGACCAGCAGCTGGCGGAACGCCGCCAGCCGCTGCGCTGTCGAGTGGCCTTGCGCCACCCAGGCGTCGAGATGGCACCCCGGCGCGCCGGCGACGTGCTCGCAGCCCGACAGGCATTGCGTCGCGCCGTCCTCCAGATCGGGGAACGCCCAGAGCAGGTCGTCCGCCGTCACGTGCGCCAACCCGAACGACCGCACGCCAGGCGTGTCGATCACCCAGCCGTCGAGGTCCGGCAGCCGCAGCGCGACCACGGAGGACGAGGTGTGCCGGCCCTTGCCGATGGCGCTGACCACACCCGTCGCGCGGTCCGCCGACGGCACCAGCGCGTTGATCAACGTCGACTTGCCGACGCCGGAGTGGCCGACGAGCACCGACACCGACTCGGCGAGGTGGCCGCGCAGCTCGTCCAACGGGCCGCCGCGATGAGTGACGACAGCCGGCACGGAGAGCGGCGAGTAGCGCTCGATCACCGGGTCGGGGCTCGCGAGGTCCGACTTCGTCAAGCACAGCAGCGGCTCGATGCCCGCAGCCAGCGCCGCCACGATGCACCGGTCGATCAGGCCGTACGACGGCCCCGGGTCGGCCAGCGCCGACACGATCACCAGCTGGTCGGCGTTGGCGACGATCACTCGCTCGTGCGGGTCGTTGTCGTCGGCGGTGCGGCGCAGCACGGTGTCGCGCTCGTCGAGCCGGACGATGCGCGCTAGCGCGTCCGGCTCGCCGGACATGTCGCCGACGACGCCGACCCGGTCGCCGACGACCATCGAGGCCCGGCCCAGCTCGCGAGCCCGCATCGCCGTCACCTCGATGCCGTCGACGAGAACGCTGTAGCGGCCGCGGTCGACGGCGAAAACGGTGCCGTCGAGAGCATCCGCATGCGCGGGCCGCTGCTTCGAGCGTGGGCGGGTGCCCCGCGGGTTGGCACGCGAGCGGACGTCGTCTTCGTCGTACCCGCGTTCGCGAGCGCGATTGCCGCCGGCCAAAGCAGACGCGTCTCAGCCGGCCAGCATCGTCGACCACATGCCGGGGAAGTCCGGCAAGGTCTTCGTCGTCGCGCCGATGTCGTCGATCTGCACGCCGTCGACCGCCAAGCCCAGCACAGCGCCGGCCGTGGCCATCCGGTGGTCGGCGTACGCGCGCCAGCGGCCGCCGTGCAGCGGCGCCGGGGTGATCGTCAACGCGTCCGGGTGCTCGACCACGTCGCCGCCGAGCGCGGTGAGCTCGGCGAACAGCGCGGCCAGCCGGTCGGTCTCGTGCCCGCGCATGTGGCCGAGTCCGCGCAGCTGCGACGGCGACTCGGCGAGCGCGGCGAGCACGGCGATCACCGTGGCGAGCTCGGACACGTCGCGCAGGTCGACGTCGATGCCGCGGATGACGCCGCGGCCGGCGACGGTCAGCCGGTTCGCGGTCAGCCGCACGTCGGCGCCCATGGCCGCCAGCAGTGGGCGCAGCTCGTCGCCCGGCTGGGTCGTGCGCGCCGGCCAGCCGGGGACGCGGACGGTCCCGCCGGTGACCAGCGCCGCGGCGAGGAATGGCGCCGCGTTGGACAGGTCGGGCTCGACGACTCGGCTGCCGCCCGCGATCGGTCCCGGCGCGACGCGCCAGACGCCCGGCTCGGGAGCGGTCGCGTCTACCCCGGCGGCGCGCAGCACGGCGAGGGTCATGTCGACGTGCGGCTGGCTGGGCACCCGGTCGGCGCCGGTGTGGATCACCTCGATGCCCTTGTCGTAGCGCGCGCCGGCCAGCAGCAGCCCCGACACGAATTGCGACGACGCCGACGCGTCGATCTGCACCAGGCCGCCGGGCACGGCGCCGCGGCCGTGGATCGTGAACGGCAGGCGGCCCGTGCCGCCGTCGTCCACCTCGACGCCGGCCTGCCGCAGCCCGTCGACCATGGTCGTCATCGGCCGTTCGCGCGCGTATTCGTCGCCGTCGAAGGTGACCGGACCGTCAGCCAGCGCGGCGATCGGCGGCACGAAGCGCATCACCGTCCCGGCGAGGCCGGTGTCCACGTTCCCGGCACGGAGCTGGCGCGCGGGCGTGATCGCGAGGTCGGGGCCGTCATCGACGATTCGGGCCCCGAGCACACGCAGCGCGTCGGCCATCAGGTCGGTGTCGCGGGCGCGCAGCGGCCGGACCACGCGGGACGGGCTGTCGGCCAGCGCGGCGAGCAGCAGCAGCCGGTTGGTGAGCGACTTAGAGCCGGGCAGCTCGACGGTGGCGCGCACCGGCGCGCTCGCGCGCGGAGCTGCCCAGGGCTGCATGCGCCCAGTGTGCCGCAACTGGGCGACGCCGGCGCGAGATCAGACGTCGATCGTCAACTGTTGCGCGACGGGCTGCGGGTCGACCGGCTCGATGAGCTGCGGACCGTTGTTGCGCACGCTGCCCACCGCCTTCGAGACAAGGCGGGGTTCGAGGATCGGCTCGGGCAGCTCAGCGAGCAGCCGCTGCGCGATCGCAGCATCGTCGCCGGTGCAGTCGAGCCATTGCGCGCGCAGTTCGGCGGGCACCAGCACCGGGCAGCGGTCGTGGATCTCGCCGAGCGTGTCGGTCGCCGGCCGGGTGATGACGGTGCACGTCCAGAGGAAGCGCTGCGGGTCGTCAGCGGGCAGGCTGTCGTCGCGCCAGATCTCGTAGAGGCCGGCCATCGCCAGTACCGCGCCGTCCGGCTCGTGCAGGAAGAACGGGATCTTGCCGCCTTCGACCCGTTGCCACTCGTAATAACCCTGGGCGGGCAGCAAGCATCTGCGCCGTGCCGCGGCCGCTTTGAACGCGGGCTTCTGCGCGACGGTCTCGCTGCGCGCGTTGATCATCTTCGCGCCGCCGCTATGACTCTTCGACCAGCTCGGCACGAGGCCCCAGCGCAGCGTGCGCAGCTGTCGGCTCGTCGCGCTCGTCGCGCTCGTCGCGGCCGTCCGCTCCGCAGCGTCTTTCGCGTGACGGTCGAGCACGGCGCGCACCGGGTCGGTCGGCGCGATGTTCCACGATGGTGGGACGTCCTCGCCGAGGACTTCGTCGACGTCGAACTCGTCCACCAGATCGCCGCTCGCGACGGCGTTCACGTAACGACCGCACATGCGCTGCATTCTGCCGTCGGCGCTTGGCGCGTCGCCACCGAGCGATGATCTCGGCCGGCCCCTGGCAAGGTGGAAGCGTGCGACTCGACCTTTCCACCGCAGCCGGCGCCGCGGTGGTCGAGCTCGATCGGCCGCGCGGGGTGCCGCGTGCGCTGCTGGTGCTCACGCATGGCGCGGGCGGCGGTGTGGACACGCCGGACCTGCTTGCGATCCGCGCGGCGGCGCTGCGCGGCGGCGTCGCGGTGGCGCGGGTGCTGCAGCCCTACCGCGTGGCCGGTCGCGCGTCGCCCACTGCGCCGGAGAAACAGGACGCGGCCTGGCTCGAGGTGGTGGCGGCCATCCGTCGTCGGCGTGGCCTCGGCCCGGCGCCGCTGATCGTGGGCGGGCGCTCGAACGGCGCGCGGGTCGCGTGTCGCACGGCGCTCGCGTCGGGCGCCGTCGGCGTGCTGGCGCTCGCGTTCCCGCTGCACCCACCGGGCAGGCCGGCGAACTCGCGGCTGACCGAGCTGGCGGGCGCCGGCGTCCCGGTGCTGGTCGTGCAGGGCGAGCGCGACCCGTTCGGCATGCCGCCGGATGCCGAGGACCGCGAGGTCGTCGTCGTGCCGGGCGCCGACCACTCGCTCAAGCGCGATCCCACGGCGGTCGCCGCGGCGGCGGTCGCCTTCATCGACCGGCTTCTCCCGAGGGTGACGCCGTTCGTTGCGGACGCGACGCTTGATCCGCTCGTCGAACGCGTGCTGCGGTTGCGCGCGTCGAGCGACGAGCCGCGGGTGCTGATCGGCCTCACCGGACCGCCCGGCGCCGGGAAGACGACGCTCGCGCAGGCGCTGGTGGCGCGGTTCGCCGAACCGGATGCCGGCGCGGGCGCTAGCGGGGCCGTCGTGCAGGTGCCGATGGACGGCTTCCACCTGGCCGACGTCGCGCTCGATCGTCTCGGGCTGCGCGACCGCAAGGGAGCGCCGGAGACGTTCGACGCGGGCGGTTACGCCGCGCTGCTGCGCCGCGTCCGCGCCGGCGAGGCGGTGTGGGCGCCGGCGTTCGAACGGGTGCTCGAGCAGCCGATCGCGCAGAGCCTGCCGATTCCGCTCGAGGCGCGGGTCGTCGTCAGCGAGGGCAACTACCTCCTGCTGTCTGACCCGCCCTGGCCGGACGTGCGGGCGCAGTTCGCCGAAGTCTGGTTCTGCCGCGTCGACCGGGCGCGGCGCCGCGAGCGGTTGATCGCCCGCCACATCGAGTTCGGCAAGTCGCCACGCGCGGCGCGCGATTGGGTCGCGCGCACCGACGACCCGAACGCCGAGTTGGTCGACGCGACAATGGCCGGCGCCGACCTCGTCGTCGACCTTTGACGACCCGCCCATGACCCGCGCATGACCCACGCGCGACCCCCGCGTGACGGCCGCCGTCCCGCGTGCCAGGGTCGAGAGGTGACCACGCTGCGCGCCGCACGCGACTTCCTGCTCGAGCACCGCGACGACTACGACACGGCGTACGTGGGATTCGAGTGGCCGCGCCCCGAGCAGTTCAACTTCGCTACCGACTGGTTCGACGGCGTGCTCACCGCCGAGCACCCGCACGCGACCGCGTTGCGCCTGATCGAGAGCGACGGCTCGCAGGCGAGCTACACCTTCGCCGAGCTGTCAGCTCGCTCGGACCAGCTCGCCGGCTGGCTGCGCGCCCACGGCGTCGCACGCGGCATGCGGCTGCTCGTGCTGCTCGGCAACCAGGTCGAGCTGTGGGAGACCACGCTGGCTGCGATCAAGCTGGGCGCCGTCCTGATCCCCGCCACCACGCTGCTGGCCGAGGCCGATCTGCGCGACCGGGTCGAGCGCGGCGACGTCGGCGCGGTGATCGCCCGCAGCGAAGTGGCGCCGCGGTTCGCCGGGGTGCCCGGCGCCTACCTGCGCGTCGCCGTCGGCGAGCCGGTCGACGGCTGGCTGCGTTACGCGGACAGCCTGACCAGCCTTGGCCCGTTCAGCCCGGACGGGCCGACCGACGCCGACGACCCGCTGCTGCTCTACTTCACGTCGGGCACGACCGCGCTGCCCAAGCTGGTCGAGCACACGCACGTCAGCTACCCCATCGGGCATCTGTCGACGATGTACTGGATCGGGCTGCGGCCTGGCGACGTCCACCTGAACGTGTCCAGCCCGGGTTGGGCGAAGCACGCGTGGTCGTGCGTGTTCGCGCCGTGGCTGGCCGGCGCGACGATCTGCCTGTACAACTACGACCGCTTCGACGCCGCGGCGATGCTCGACGTGCTGCGCGACGCGAAGGTGACGACGTTCTGCGCGCCGCCGACCGTCTGGCGGATGCTCATCCAGCAGGACCTCGCCGCGTGGACGGACGACCTCTCGCTGCGCGAGGTCGTCGGCGCGGGCGAGCCGCTCAACCCCGAAGTGATCGAGTCGGTGCGCCGCGCCTGGGGCATCACCATCCGCGACGGATTCGGGCAGACCGAATCCGCGCTGCAGGTGGGCAACTCGCCGGGCCAGCCGGTCAAGGTCGGCTCGATGGGCCGGCCGATGCCCGGCTTCGGAATCGAGCTCGTCGACCCGGTCAGCGACGAGGTCGCCGCCGAGGGCGAGATCTGCGTCGTGCTCGAGCCGGAGCGGCCCGTCGGCCTGTTGACCGGCTATCGGGGCGACGCCGAGCGCAACGCGGAGGCGTTCGCCGGCGGCAGATACCACACCGGCGACGTCGCGAGCCGCGACGCGGACGGCTATCTCACCTACGTCGGCCGCGCCGACGACGTGTTCAAGGCCAGCGACTACCGGATCAGCCCGTTTGAGCTGGAGAGCGTCCTGATCGAGCATCCGGCCGTGGCCGAGGCGGCGGTCGTCCCGGCGCCCGACGAGTTGCGGCTGGCTGTGCCGAAGGCGTTCGTCGTGCTGGCCGCGGGCCGGGCGCCGAGCAGCGAGCTGGCCGGCGACATCCTCGCGTTCTGCCGCGACCGCCTCGCCCCGTACAAGCGGATCCGCCGGCTGCAGTTCGCCGAGCTGCCGAAGACGATCAGCGGCAAGATCCGCCGAGTCGAGTTGCGCGCCGCGGAGGCCGACCACGCCGGCGCGCGCGTCGAGGGCGAGTACCGCGAAGAGGACTTCGGCTGATTCCTGTTGCTGACCCACGCTGACGGTGGCGCGCGCTGTCATGCTCTGCGCGCGTCATGACGCCGCGACAGCATGACGCGTTGCGAACGGTGGCCACTGCCAGGCGACGGCCGCTGCGCCTCAGGCGGCGGCGATCGGGGCGGTGGTCGCGCCGGCCGCGCGGAGCAGGTCCGCCGGCGCCAGCTCGACTTGCAGGCCGCGCTTGCCCGCGGACACGAAGACCGTCGCGAACCGCGCCGCCGACTCGTCGACGACGACCCGCAGCCGCGACTTCTGCCCGATCGGCGAGATGCCGCCGACGACGTATCCGGTGGCGCGGGCGGCGGCCGCGGGTTCGGCGAGTTCGGCCCGCTTGCCGCCGAGCGCGGCGGCGAACGCCTTGAGGTCGAGCCGCGCCGCGACCGGCACGACGCCGCACGCGAGCCTTCCGTCGACGCTCGCGATCAGCGTCTTGAACAGCCGCGCCGGCTCGACGCCGAGCGCGGCGGCGGCTTCCTCGCCGTAGGACTGGGCCCGCGGGTCGTGCTCGTACGGGTGCAGCGTGTAGGTGATCTCGGCGCGGGTGAGCTGCGCGGTGGCAGGCGTCCCGGTGGCCATCTCCGAAACGGTAACGGGCGGCAGAAACGGAATGTCCCGCGGCCGCGCGTCGTTTTGCTCCTAGACACACGCCGACCGAGGAAGAGCTGACCTGATGACGGTTGCGATATCTGCACCAGCGCCGACGAGCGGACGCCGTCGCGGCGTTGTCGACGCCATCCGGCCACTCGTCGCCCGCGCGCTACCCTCGCAACCGGGGTCCGTCGAGACCGCCGAAGGGAGCACGGTGGCAGAGGAGACGGTCGAGGCGCGCCGGGCGCGGTTCGAGCGCGACGCACTGCCGTTTGTCGACCAGCTGTACGCCGCCGCGATGCGCATGACGCGCAATCCCGCAGACGCCGAGGACCTCGTCCAGGAGACGTACGTCAAGGCGTTCGCCGCGTTCCACCAGTTCACCGAGGGAACCAACCTCAAGGCGTGGTTGTACCGCATCCTGACGAACACCTTCATCAACAACTATCGCAAGAAACAGCGCCAGCCCCAGGAGGCCGGCAACGAGGACGTCGAGGATTGGCAGCTCGCGCGCGCCGAGTCGCACACCTCGACCGGTCTGCG
The DNA here is from genome assembly GCF_964251945.1 of uncultured Jatrophihabitans sp. GTDB lineage: Bacteria > Actinomycetota > Actinomycetes > Mycobacteriales > Jatrophihabitantaceae > Jatrophihabitans. Next base: position 233,071 of record NZ_CAXULP010000002.1, on the reverse strand, counting down.
CTCGGCGGAGACCGAGGCGTTGGACCACCTGCCCGACTCCGATGTGAAGGACGCGCTGCAGGCGCTGCCCGAGGACTTCCGGCTTGCTGTGTACCTCGCCGACGTCGAGGGGTTCGCGTACAAGGAGATCGCCGAGATCATGGGCACGCCCATCGGCACGGTGATGTCGCGCCTGCACCGCGGCCGCAAGCAGCTGCAGCACCTGCTCGCCGACTACGCGAGGGACCGCGGCCTGATCCGCTCGGGAGCGGCGGAATGAGCGGGATGGGCTTCGGCCCCGGCGGGATCGACTGCGACGACGTGCTTCGCGACGTCTACCTCTACCTGGACGACGAGACCGACCCGCGGCTGCGCAACCGCATCCGCCAACACCTGGACAGCTGCACGCCGTGCCTGGCGCAGTTCGGCCTGGAGCAGGACGTTCGCTCGCTGATCGCGCGCTGCTGCGGCGGCGATCGCGCCCCGGCGAGCCTGCACGAGCGGATCAAAGTCAGGATCACCGAGGTGACGGTCGAATCCGCCCACCTGGAGTACCGCGCCGAGTAGCCAACGCAGCGGCCGGCAGTGCGAACGTCAGGAGTTCGAACCGCGGCGCGGCGCCACCCGGTCGACGAGCCGTTTCGCCGCCCGCAATCCGGCCTGGACGAGGTCGCCGCCGCGCTGGCCGAGCACGACGCCGACGAGGTCGACCCGCCGGCCGGCGACGATGCGGTGCGAGCGGAACACGAAGCAGCCGCCGGACGCCGACATCGACCCGGTCTTCACGCCGACGAACCCGTCGTGGTGCAACAACGTGTCGCGGTTGCGCACGCGGCCGACGACGGGGATCCGCGCCTGCCGACGGCTGACCATGACCCGGAAGAACCGGTCGCGCAGCGCGGCCTGCGCCAGCCGCAGCTGATCGGCGGCCGTCGATCGAGTGGCTGGGTCGAAGCCGCTGGGATCGGTGTAGACCGTGTGCCGCATCCGCAACGCGCGGGCAGCGCGGTTCATCGCCCGCACGAACGCCGACACCGTCCCGGACACCCGTCTAGCCAGCAGGATCGCGACGTTGTTCGCCGACGGCAGCAACAGCGCGGCCAGCGCCTGTCGCTCGGTCAGCCGCTCGCCGGCGCGCACCACGACCACGGACTCGCCGCGCGCCGTCCGCCGGCGCAGGTCGCGCACATCGCGAGCGCGGATCGTCAGCACGAAACCGCTGCGCCCGGCGGCGATCGGATGCGCGCGCAGCACGAGATAGGCCGTCATCACCTTCGCGACGCTCGCGATGGGGACGGCGTGCTGGCCGGGGCTCGTGCGCAGGTGGCCGCCGCCGAGGACGTAGGCGGCTTGCCCGTGCGCCGGCCAGATCGAGGGGACCGACGCGCTGGCAGCGGCAGGCGCGGCGACCACGAGCATGCCAAGGGCCGCGGCCGCTGCGGCCGCCGCGGCCGTCGCGGCCGTCGCGGCCGTCGCCAAAGCTCGCCGGGCCATTGCCACTCCTGCTCGTCGGGTCGGGGCAGCATACGGCTTGCCGACTTCCATACCGCGAGGTACGGCCTCAGACGCCGGTGAAGCCGATCTGCCGCCACGCCTCGTAGGCGCCGATCGCGGCGGCGTTGGCGAGGTTGAGCGATCGCCGACCGGCCAGCATCGGGATGCGCACCCGCTGCGTGACGTGTGGGTCCGCCAGCACCTGCTCGGGCAGACCGGACGGCTCCGGCCCGAACAGCAGGGCGTCGCCGGCCCGATAGGCGATGTCGGCGTAGGAGGTCGTCGCCGAGGCGGTGAACGCGAACACCCGAGCCGCAGGGGAGAGCGCGGTCCAGAGCCGATCGAGATCGGGATGCACGGTGACGGTCGCGAGGTCGTGGTAGTCCAGCCCGGCGCGGCGCAGCTTGGCGTCGGCCAGGGTGAAGCCCAGCGGTTCGACGAGGTGCAGGTGGGCGCCGGTCACCGCGACGAGGCGTATCGCGTTGCCGGTGTTCGAGGGAATCCGCGGCTCGAAGAAGACGAGGGAGAACATCGCCGCCAATGTAGTGTCGGCATCCCCGGGCGACTACCGTGCCGGCCGACCTGGCAGGCTCGCAACCGATGTCCGCGCTGACCGACACGCTCGCCACCCGCACCGCGCTCACCTCCGAGCAGGCCGACCACATCGCGCGGCTGGTCGGGGAATGGCAGCTGCTGTCCGACCTCGCGTTCGCCGATCTGCTGCTCTGGGTCCCGGTCGCGTTGCCCGCAGCGGAGGCCGGCAGCGTGCCCGCGTTCCTCTGCGTGGCCCAGTGCCGGCCGACCACCGGGCCGACGGCCTACCAGCACGACCAGGTCGGCGTGGTGCTGCGCGGCGGCCGGATCGCGCCGCTTCGGGTGGCCTACCTGGAGACGCGGATCTTTCGCGAGGTCGATCCCGACTGGGACGGCGACCTGCCGATCCGGCGCGAGGCGATCCCGGTGCGCTGCGGCGAGGACGTGATAGCCGTGGTCGGCCGCGACGCCAACCTCGCGAGCATCCGCACGCCCAGCCAGCTCGAGCTCGTCTACCTGCAAAGCGCCGCCGACCTCGCCGCGATGGTGGCCGACGGCACGTTCCCCGCGGCGGAGTCGCCGCCGGAGGAAGGGGCCGGCCCGCGCGTAGGCGATGGCCTCGTCCGGCTCGAGCCGGACGGCACGATCATCTACGCCAGCCCCAACGCGCTCTCGGCGTTCAACCGCCTCGGAGTCACCGGCCCGGTGCTGTCCGAGCCAATCGACGGTCTGACGAGCACCGTCGTCGACGACCCCTTCGACGCGAGCGACCTCGCCGGCGCGGTCGCCGATGCGATCGACGGCGGGCATCCTGCCAGCGTCGAGATCGAGGGTGGCGGTGCGGTGATCCTCTTCCGCGCGCTGCCGCTGCGTCCGCGAGGCGAGACGCTCGGTGCGCTGCTGCTGATGCAGGACGTCACCGAGCTGCGTCGCCGGGACCGGCAGATCCTGAGCAAGGACGCGACGATCCGCGAAATTCACCATCGGGTGAAGAACAACCTGCAGACGGTTGCCGCGCTGCTGCGGCTGCAGGCCCGCCGCGTCTCGGTGCCCGTCGCTCGCGCGGCGTTGGAGGAGTCGATGCGGCGAGTGCAGTCGATCGCGCTGGTGCACGAGACGCTGTCGGTGTCGGTGGACGAGTCGGTCGAGTACGACGAGGTCGTCGACCGGCTGCTGGTGATGCTGAGCGACGTGATGGGCTCCGCCGACCGGGTGTCGGTGAGCCGGGCCGGCAGCTTCGGCGAGATCCCGGCGGAGCTCGCGACCACGCTGGTGCTGGTGCTCACCGAGCTCGTGCAGAACGCGGTCGAGCACGCCTTCCCGGACGACCGGTCCGGGGCCGTCGTCGTCGAAGCGACCCGCGATCGAGGGCTGTTGACCGTGACGATCCGTGACGACGGCGTCGGCCTGCCGGCCGAGTTCGACGCGAGCCGCTCGGATCGGCTCGGCCTGCAGATCGTGAACACGCTGGTCTCGGCGGAACTCGACGGGACGGTGCACTGGCGACGCGACGACGGCGTCGGGGGCGCCGGCGGGACCGCGGCGATCGTGTCGATGTCGGTCGGGCGGCGCGGTCGCGGTTAGCCGCGGCTGCGTTGGCCCCGGGCGCTATGGACACAAAACCGGCGCCGTCGGCAATCGACGGCGCCGGTGAGATCGAGCTCGAGCTCGATCTCTAAGTCAGCTCAGTCGGGCCCGGGCTCGCGCGTTGCGGCGCTTGAGCGCGCGACGCTCGTCCTCGGACAGACCGCCCCAGACGCCGGCGTCCTGGCCGGATTCCAGCGCCCAGGTCAGGCACTCCTGCAGCACCGGGCAGCGCCGGCACACAGCCTTCGCCTGCTCGATCTGCAGTAGGGCCGGGCCGGTGTTCCCGATCGGGAAGAACAGCTCGGGGTCCTCGTCACGGCAAATTGCGCGGTGCCGCCAGTCCATTCGAATGATCTCCTTACTCGGCTACCGGCCGGCTCGATACGCCGCCCTGCGCTTGTGAATCCTTTCACGAGCAGCGGCATGCTTCAAGGTTCTGCCCGCACTGCAAGGCATGTCACCGGGATTTGGCGCTCTTTTTTGGCGGCCGGCAGGCGACGACTCGCGTCGACGCTACGCGGCATCGGCAGATCGGTCGAGTGCATGGGCGTACCTCGTGGCACGATCCCTCGTACTTAGACCAGCAAACTCGGCGGCACGACGACCCGGATCGCCTTGGGCGCTGACCGGAAGACGACCTTGGCCCGGCTGTCCAGGGCGTCTCCGTCGAGCTGAAACGGCATCGGCTCGTCGGCCAGCACGGTGAGCTGGTCGACGTCGTGCTCGACCCGCGCCCCGCGCGTCCCGACCCGCGGGTTCGAGCCGGACATCCGCGCCATGCTCCACAACATGCCGACAGTGCTCATCCGGCGGCGGGCGTACACCGCCAGGCCGGTTTCCAACGACACGTCCGGCGTCGGGTGCAGCGGCCGGTTGCCGACGTAGGTCCACGGATCGGCGTTGGTGACGATCGTGAAATGGATGTCCTCAAGGCGTTCGCCGTCGGGCAGCTCGACGCGCAGCTTCGGGTGCCGGCGGTCGCTGCGCAGGAATTCGCGCACGCCGACCCGCGCGTACAGCGTGTGGGTGGAGCGCTTGCCCTGGCGGCGCTTGCGCTCGACGCCGTGCACGATCGCGGCGTCGAAGCCCAGGCCCGCGCCGAAGCAGAAGTACCGGTCGTCGGCCAGACCGAGGCTGACGGTCCGGCGGGCGCCGGTGCGCAGGCCTTCCAGCAGTTGGCCGGTCGCCTCGATCGGGTCGTTCGCCAGGCCGAGCGCGCGGACGAACACGTTGGTCGACCCCGCCGGGACGATGCCGAGCGCGGGCACCCGGGCGTGCACGCCGTCGGTCAGCAGGCCGTTGATGACCTCGTTCACTGTGCCGTCCCCGCCGAGGGCGACCACCACGTCAGCGTCGGCGCGCATCGCCCGGCAGGCCAGCGCGGCGGCGTGCCCCCGGTTGGCCGTCTCGACAACCTCCAGCTCAGCCGCGCTGCCGAGCGCGTGGGAGAGGACGTCGCGTTCGCGCGGGCTCATCGCCGTGGCGCGCGGGTTGACGACCACGAGGATGCGCACGGAGCGAAAGGGTACGGGCCCTGGTCAGCAACGCGGCCGGACGGGCGGATCCGCGCGCGTCGTTAGGCTAGGCGCCGTGGATCCGGACGACGTGGGCTCCGCCGGGCCGCCGCCGCGGCCGTTGCGCGCGGCGTGCGTGATCGTCGCCCTTGAAGTGCTGGCGCTGCTCGCCGCCGCCGGCGTGCTGGTCGCGAAGACGGCGACCGGCGAGCCGGCGAGCGTTGGCCGCGCGCTGTTCGGCGCCGCGCTGGCGGTCGGCGGCGCGGTGGTGCTCGCGTTCGCCGCCCGCGGCTTGGCGCGGATGTCGTCGGCCGCGCGCACGCCGGTGGTCGTGCTGCAGATCCTGGCGCTGCCGGTCTCCTACAGCCTGGCCTTCCAAGCGCACCGGGTGGAGTACGGCGGACCGATCCTCGTCGCGGCGCTCAGCGTGCTCTACCTGCTGTTCACGCCGCCGGTCCGCGCGGTGCTCGACCGCGACCTGACCCGCTAATCGCACGACGCGACTGGCGTTCGATCAACTGCGGCGCCGGCGCTGCTCGACCTCGGGCTCGGGCGCGCCGAGGCTCTCCCGCAGCCGCTTCAACCCGCGCGCCACCAGCCGCGACACCTGCATCTGCGACACCCCGACGATCGCGGCGATCTCGGTCTGCGTCTTGTTCGCGATGAAGCGCAGCAGCAGGATCTCGCGCTCGGACTCCGGCAGCTTCTGGATCACCTCGCGCAGCACCGCGCGCTGCTCGACCTGCTCGAATCCCTCATCCAGGATGCCGAGCATCGGGTGCTCGGGCACGCTCTCGCCGGGCGCGGCCAACACGTCCAAAGGCACGCCGGAATACGCGCGCGCGGCGTCGAGGGCCTCGAGCACGGTCTCCTCGTCCAGCTCGATGCGCTGCGCGAGCTCCGGCACCGTCGGCGCGCGCCCGAGCTCCTGGCTGAGGTCGGCCCGCGCGGCGTTCAACGTCGTCTGCAGCTCCTGCGCGCGACGCGGGACGTGAATCAGCCAGCCGGTGTCGCGGAAATGCCGCTTGATCTCACCGAGGATCGTCGGCGTCGCGTACGTCGAGAACTCCAGCTGGCGTTCGGGGTCGAAGCGGTCGATGGCCTTGATCAAGCCGATCGCGCCCACCTGCACGAGGTCGTTCATCGGCTCGTTGCGGCCGGAGAAGCGGCGGGCGAGGTACACGACAAGGGGCATGTGCAACTCGACCAGCTGGTCTCGCAAGCTCTTGCGGCTTTCGCTGTCTGCCGGCAGGGAGTGCAGCTTGGCGAGCAGGTTCCCGGCCCGGGCGCGGTCGTCGCCCTGGCTGTGCGGGCTGCTCACCGGGCCGCGGCCTCCCGCTTCTTTGTGACGGTGATGGTGAGCCGGTCGCCGGACTGCGCGACGTCCACGCTGCTGGCCAGCGCGCCGAGCACCGTCCAGGCGAAGCCCTCGCGGTCTGGCTGGGCGGTGTCCACGCTCTGCACCGAGGACTCGACGGCGAGATTGCCGTCGCCGAGCACGAACCGCGCGTCGAGGGTGGTGTCGTCGGTCGCGTGCGGCAGCAGCAGCGCGCAGGCCTCGTCCACGGCCAGCCGCAGATCCTCGATGTCGTCGATCGTCAGTCCGCAGCGGGTGGCGAGGCTTGCCGCGGCGAGCCGCAGCGTCGACACGTACGCGACGTCCGCCGGCACGCGCAGCTCGACCCTGTCGGGCTCGAGCCCGTTCTTCTCCGGGCTAGTCATGTTCCACTCAGCTTTCTGCGGTCGGATTCGGGAGGTTCCACCGGTCGAGGACAGGCTGCCCGTACTGCGCGCTCAGGATGGCGGTTGCGGCCGTGCTCAGCAACAGGTTGGCGCCCCCGGCGACCGGCAGCCCGATCCACCGCGCGCCGAGCACCCGACTGAAGTGCCCGTGCCCGACCAGGACCACCGGACCGTCCGGCGCCGCGGCGGCCGCGCGGGTCAGCACCCGGTCGGCCCGCGCGGCGACCTGCTCGGCGGTCTCGCCCGCCGGCACGCCGTGCGTCCAGATCGACCAGTCGGGGACGTCGTCGCGGATGTGGGAGGTCGTGCGGCCCTCGTAGGCGCCGTAATTCCACTCGGCGAGGTCTTCGGTCGTCTCGTCGACCCGCAGGCCAGCGAGCCTGGCGGTCGCCACCGCGCGTTCGCGCGGGCTGGACAGCACCAGCGCGGGCGACAGGTCGCCGATGAGCTCGCGCAACCCGCGGGCCTGCCGCTCGCCGGCGTCGGTGAGCGGCAGGTCCGTCGTGCTCGTGTGCTGGCCGCTTGCGCTCCACTCGGTCTCGCCGTGCCGCAGGAGCCAGATCTGCGCGCCATCGGCGAGCTCCGGCGCGACGAAGGCCGGCTCGCCAGAGCCGGCCTTCACCGAGGTCATCGCGTCGCCCGATCAGGCGGCCTTGGTCTCCCAGAAGATCTTGTCGATCTCGGCGATCTGGTCGAGCAGCGTCTGGGCCTCGGCCGGGTCGACCTTGCCCTTGCCGCCGGCCGCGCCGGCCTGCTTGGTGGCCTTGTTGAACAGCTCATGCAGATTCGGGTACTTCTCGAAGTGCGGCGGCTTGAAGTAGTCGGTCCACAGCACCCACAGGTGGTGCTTGACGAGCTCGGCGCGCTGCTCCTTGATGAGCAGCGCGCGGGTGCGGAACACCGGGTCGTCGTTCTCCTGGTACTTCTCGCAAATGGCCTTGACCGACTCGGCCTCGATGCGGGCCTGCGCGGGGTCGTAGACGCCGCACGGCAGGTCGCAGTGCGCGTGGGCGACGGTGGACTGACGGAACAAGCGCATATCGTTTGACCTCCTGGGGGCTGGCGGGCATTCGTCCTTGCGGCGAGCCGATTTGACCTTACTCCCGCGGTCCGGCTGCGACGGAAGGGTCCGCACCTCACATGCCCGCCGCCCTGCTGCCGTGGCAACGGATCGAGGTGTCCGGGCCGTCGATGACCCCGACGCTGCGCTCCGGCGACGAGGTGCTGGTGCGGCACGGCGCGCGGATCCGCGCGGGCGACCTCGTGCTCGCGCGCTACCGCTCGCTGCCGGACCTGTTGGTGCTCAAGCGCGCCGCGCACGAGCGCGACGGCGGATGGTGGGTGACGTCGGACAACGGGTTCACGGGCGGCGACAGCGAGACGCACGGCGTCGCCGACGTGCTCGGCAAAGTGGTGCTGCGGCTGCGCCCCGGCCGGCCCCGCCGGCTGCGCTGATCATCGCGCCGACCCGGAGTTGCGGCTGGCGGCTGGCGGCTGGCGCCCTGGCACCTGGAGGCGGCCGCGCCGTAACCTGAGCGGCGACGCAGCCGAGGCGATTGGGGCAGTTGTGGGGTTCGACCCGGACAGCCCGGTCTTCCGCGCCCACGAGGGCGGCAAACTCGAGGTGCGCAGCCTGCTGCCGCTCACCGACCGGGCGTCGCTGTCGATCGCCTACACGCCGGGGGTCGCCGAGGTCTGCTCGGCCATCGCCGCCGACGAGTCCCTCGCGCGCGGTTACACGTGGCGGTCCCGGCTGGTCGCCGTCGTCAGCGACGGCACCGCGGTGCTCGGGCTGGGCAGCATCGGTCCGGCCGCCGCGCTGCCGGTGATGGAGGGCAAGGCGGCGCTGTTTCGCGAGTTCGCCGGGCTCAACGCCGTCCCGATCGTGCTGGACACCACCGACCCGGACGAGATCGTGTCGACGGTCGAGCACATCGCGCCGTCCTTCGGCGGGATCAACCTCGAGGACATCTCCGCGCCGCGCTGCTTCGAGGTCGAGGCCCGGCTGCGTGAAAAGCTGACGATTCCGGTGTTCCACGACGATCAGCACGGCACCGCGATCGTCGTGCTCGCCGCGCTGCGCAACGCGGCACGCGTCACCGGACGTGCGCTCGCGGACCTGCGGGTGGTGGTGTCCGGCGCCGGCGCGGCCGGGGTGGCCTGCACCAAGATCCTGCTCGCCGCGGGCGTCGGGGACATCGCCGTGGCCGACTCCAAGGGGGTCATCCACCCCGGCCGGCCGGACCTGACCGCGGTGAAGGCGGGCCTCGCCGCGACCACCAACCGGGCCGGGCTCACCGGCTCGCTCGCCGACGCCCTGGCCGGCGCCGACGTGTTCCTCGGCCTCAGCGCGGGCGCCGTCGGCGAGGACGCCGTGCGCTCGATGGCCGCGCAGTCCATCGTGTTCGCGCTCGCCAACCCGAACCCCGAGGTCGATCCGGCCGTCGCGCATCGGCACGCCGCCATCGTCGCCACCGGACGCAGCGATTACCCCAACCAGATCAACAACGTCCTCGCGTTCCCCGGCGTCTTCGCCGGCGCGTTCGACGCGGGAGCGCGCTCGATCACCGAGAACATGAAGCTCGCCGCCGCCGCGGCGATCAGCGAAGTTGTCGCCGACGCGCTTGAGCCGGACTGCGTCGTGCCGTCGCCGTTCGATCCGCGGGTGGCCCCAGCGGTGGCTGCGGCCGTCGCCGAGCAGGCCGTCCGCGACGGCGTCGTGGACGTTGCCGTGGACGTTGCCGTGGACGGCGCCGATGCCGCCGCTGACGCCGCCGCGGCGCGGTGAGCGGGCTCAACCCGCGGCTGCTGCGTCCGCGCCGCTGGCGCCCGCCGCGCGCGCCTCGCCGCGGCGGCACGCCGCTGCCGCCGCTGCGCCTGCTCGCGCTGCCCGCGGCTGGCCCGGAGGACGTCGTCGTCGCGGCCGACGGGCGGCTGCTGACCGGAGTCGCCGACGGCAGCATCCTGCGCGTGGACCCGGCGACCGGGGCGGTCGAGACGCTGGCGAACACCGGCGGCCGACCGCTCGGCCTGCACGCCTGCGAGGACGGGTCGGTGCTCGTCTGCGACAGCGTTCGCGGGCTGCTCCGGGTTCCGGCCGACGGGTCGCACGTCGAGGTGCTGGTCGGGTCGGTCGACGGCGTGCCGCTCAACTTCGCCAGCAACGTGGTCGCTGACGAGGACGGCACGATCTACTTCAGCGCGTCCACCCGGCGCTTCGACCTCGAGCACTACCTCGGCGACATCCTCGAGCACTCCGGCACCGGCCGGCTGTTCCGGCGCGATCCGTCCGGCGCCGTCGAGACGCTGTTGGACGGTCTGCAGTTCGCCAACGGCGTGGTGCTCGCGCCGGACCGCTCCTGCGTGCTCGTCGCGCAGACCGGCGCGTTCTGCGTCACGCGCTACTGGCTGACCGGCCCCAACGCCGGGACGGCGGACACGCTGATCGACAACCTGCCGGGCTCGCCGGACAACATGGCCCTCGGCAGCGACGGGCTGGTGTGGGTGTCGCTGCCGTCGGCCCGCAACGCGCTGCTCGACCGCCTGCTTTCTCTGCCCGGGCTGGTTCGGCAGCTCGTCTGGCTGCTGCCGGACCGGCTCCGGCCGGCACCGGCGCGGACGGCGTACGTGCTCGGCGTCGCGCTCGACGGCGAGATCGTGCAGGAGCTGCGCCGCGACGACGGCGACTACGCCTTCGTCACCAGCGTGCTCGAGCACGACGGCGCCCTGTACCTCGGCGCGCTGCACGAGCCGGCGATCGCCGTGACCACCGTGCCGCGGTAGCTGCCGGCACGCGGCCGCCGATCCCGCGACTTGTCCTTGCTTCGTCGGCGCGGGACACCGCGAAGCGAGGACAACTTGCTTCGGGGTCCAGCTCAGTCGTCGTCGTCCGCGCGGGCGAGCCAGGTGGCGAGCCGGTCGACGGCGGTCTCGAACTCGGGGTGCGTGTCGACGAAGGCCTGCAGCCGGTCGGCCAGCCATTCGACGCCCACCTGCTCCTCGCCGCGCCGGGCAACCAGCTCTTCGATCCCGCGGTCGGTGAAGTACATCCGTCCTCCCTGTCCCTGACGATGATGATTTCGGCCGGACCCCGCGAAAACGCATGGTTCGGCCGAGATCATCGCGGGTCGTCGGCCGGATAGCGCACGCCGAGCTGGGCGCGCGCGTCGTCGAGCACGTCGAGGATTCCCACCGTCTCGTCCAGCGCCGCCAGCGGGCTCTCCAGCTCGCCGGCGCGCAGGCACCTCGCGACTTCGGCGACCTCGAGCCGGTACCCGTTGCCTGCCTGCGGCTCGGCGGCCACGCTCTGCTGGCCGGTGCTGTCGGCGATCAGCAGCCGGGTCGGCCGGTGCACTCTCGGCTCGAGGCTGAGCCACCCTTGCGTGCCGGTGACCAGCGCGGCGAACGGGCTGTCGCCAGCGGCGCTGCAGTAGACCTGCGCGACCCGCCCGTCTCGATAGCCCCACTGCAGCGCGGCGGTGAGGTCCGAACCGGTCGGCGCCAGCGACCCGACGGCCTGGACGGTGTCTGGTCGGCCGGCGAACAACCAGGCGATCGTGGCCGGGTACACGCCGAGGTCGAGCAGCGCCCCGCCGCCAGCGGCGAGGTCGAACAGCCGGTGCGCCGGGTCGTAGTCGAACTTCTTCGACAGGTCCGCGCGGACGCCGACGAGGTCGCCGATCCGTCCTGCCTCGACGATCGACACCGCCTGCCGGATGAGCGGATTGAACCGCGCCCACATCGCCTCCATGCAGAAGACGCTGCGAGCACGGGCGGCCGCCACGACCTCGCGCGCCTGCCGGGCGTTGAGCGTGAACGCCTTCTCGACGAGCAGCGGCTTGCCGGCCTCGATCGCCAGCAGCGCGTGCTCGTGGTGCTGCGCGTGCGTGGTGGCGACATAGACGACGTCCACGTCCGGGTCGGCGACGAGTTCGGCGTACGAGCCGTAGGACCGCGCTACGCCGTGCGCCGCGGCGAACGCGGCCGCCCGCCCGGCGTCGCGGGCGGCGACCGCGTGCAGGACGTTGCCCGGCGTCGCGGCGATGTCCGCCCCAACCGTCGCGGCGATGCCACCGGCGCCGAGCACGCCCCAGCGGATCGTGTTCACACTCGTCCTTTCGATGAGTGGCGCGTTACGGGCTCGGTGGTGCGACCTCTCGCGCCACCGAACCGATTTCGCACCACTGACGCGCCTGAATGTCGGACCGTCGGCGCGTCCGGCCTCAGGCGAAGGCGGTGGCGACGACCTCGCGCTGCTGCGCCTCGTGCACGGCGACCGAGCCGACCGCGGGCGAGGCCGACGGCTTGCGCAGCGCGCGCAACAGCGGCCGGCCGGCGAGGACCTCCGGCAGGTTCAACGCCATGAACGGCCACGCGCCCTGGTTCGCCGGCTCCTCCTGCACCCATACCACCTCGGCGTCGGGATAGCGGCCGAGCTCGGCGCGCAGCTCGTCGGCCGGCAGCGGGTAGAGCTGCTCGACGCGGGCGATGGCGACGTCGTTGCGCCCAGCACGATCACGTTCCGCGGCCAGGTCGTAATAGACCTTGCCGGCGCACAGCAGCAGCCTGCGCACCGACCCGGGCTCGGTCGTCGCGTCGCCGAGCACCGGGGCGAAGGTGCCCTCGGTGAAGTCGTCGAGCTCGCTGACCGCCGCCTTGAGCCGCAGCAGCGACTTCGGCGTGAACGCGATCAGCGGCCGGCGCACCGGCGACAGGCCCTGCCGGCGCAGCAGGTGGAAGTAGTTCGCCGGCGAGGAGCACATGGCGATCGTCATGTTGTTCTCCGCGGCCAGCTGCAGGAAGCGCTCGGGGCGCCCGGAGGAGTGGTCCGGGCCCTGGCCCTCGTACCCGTGCGGCAGCAGCAGGGTGAGCGCCGAGCGCTGGCCCCACTTGGCTTCGCCGGAGGAGATGAACTCGTCGATGATCGTCTGGGCGCCGTCGGCGAAGTCGCCGAACTGGGCCTCCCAGCAGACCAAGGCGTCCTCGCGCACGACCGAGTAGCCGTACTCGAAGCCCATTGCCGCGAACTCGCTGAGCAGCGAGTCGTAGGTGAAGAACGGCGCCTGGTCCTTCGACAGCTCGCGCAGCGGCGTGTACTCCGCGCCGGTGTGCCGGTCGATGAGCACCGCGTGCCGCTGGGTGAAGGTGCCGCGCCGCGAGTCCTGGCCGGACAGCCGCACCGCGCGGCCCTCCAACACCAGCGCGCCGAACGCGAACAGCTCGGCGGTCGCCCAGTCGACCTTGCCGGAACTCGCCATCGCGACGCGCCGGTCGATCTGCGGCTTGAGCCGGGGATGCAGCGTGAAGCCCTCGGGCGGGTTCGCGTAGGCGTCGCCGATGCGCTTGATGACGTCGAGCGGCACCGCGGTAGTGACCCGCTGAGACGGGGTCTCGCGCTCGATGTCCGGTTCCGGGGCGGACTTGTCGCTCGCGTTGCGGGTCTCGACGAACACCTTCTCAAGCTTCGCTTGGAAGTCCTTGAGCGCGCGCTCGGCGTCTTCGAGCGTGATGTCGCCGCGGCCGACCAGCGCCTCGGTGTACAGCTTTCGCACGCTGCGCTTGGCGTCGATGATGTCGTACATCAGCGGCTGGGTGAACGAGGGGTTGTCGGCCTCGTTGTGGCCGCGGCGCCGGTAGCAGACCATGTCGATCACGACGTCCTTGCGGAACTCGCGGCGGTACTCGACTGCGAGCTTCGCGACCCGCACGCACGCCTCGGGGTCGTCGCCGTTCACATGGAAGATCGGCGCGGCGATCATCCGCGCGATGTCGGTGGAGTACAGCGACGAGCGCGAGGACGACGGCGAGGTCGTGAAGCCGACCTGGTTGTTGACGATGACGTGCACCGTGCCGCCGGTGCGATAGCCGCGCAGCTGGGACAGGTTCAGCGTCTCGGCGACCACCCCCTGGCCGGCGAACGCGGCGTCGCCGTGCAGCATGAGCGGCAGCACGGTGTATCCGCCGTCGCCCTTGTCCAGCAGGTCCTGCTTCGCGCGCACGATGCCCTCGAGCACCGGATCGACGGCCTCCAGATGGGACGGGTTCGCGGTCAGCGAGACCGCGATCTCGTCGCCGTCCGGCGAGGTGAACGAGCCGTCGGCGCCGAGGTGGTACTTGACGTCGCCGGAACCCTGCGCGGTGCCCGGGTCGATGTTGCCCTCGAACTCGTTGAAGATCTTGGCGTAGGGCTTGCCGACGATGTTGGCGAGCACGTTCAGCCGGCCGCGGTGCGGCATGCCGATGACGACCTCGTCGAGGTGCTGGCCGGCCGCCTCGGTCAACACCGCGTCCATCAGGGCGATGACCGCCTCGGCGCCTTCCAAGGAGAACCGCTTTTGCCCGACGTACTTCGTCTGCAGGAACGTCTCGAACGCCTCGGCGGCGTTCAGCCGGCCGAGGATGTGCAGCTGTTCGTCGCGGGTCGGCGCGGCCTGCTTGACCTCGATCCGGTCCTGCAGCCACTGCCGCTGCTCGGGGTCGGTGATGTGCATGTACTCGACCCCGACGCGGCGGCAGTACGCGTCGCGCAGGACGCCGAGCAGGTCGCGCAGCGTCATCAGCCGCTCGCCGGCAAACCCGCCGACCGGGAACTCGCGGTCGAGGTCCCACAGCGTGAGGCCGTGCCGGGTGATGTCGAGGTCGGGATGGGTGTGCACGGTGTACTCGAGCGGGTCGGTGTCGGCCATCAGGTGGCCGTTGGTGCGATAGGAGTTGATCAGCTCGACGACTCTGGCGTTCTTGCCGATCTGCCCCTCGTGCGAGGTGTCCCGGTCGACCCGCCAGCGCACCGGCTCGTACGGGATCCGCAGGGCCGCGAAGACCTCGTCCCAGAACGAGTCGGCCAGCAGCATCTCGTGCAGCTCGCGCAGGAACTCGCCCGACTGCGCGCCCTGGATGATGCGGTGGTCGTAGGTGGAGGTCAGCGTCATGATCTTGCTGATCGCCCGGTCGACGAGCTGATCGGGATTCATCCCGCTGAACTCGGCCGGATACTCCATCGCCCCGACGCCGACGATCGTGCCCTGGCCCTGCATCAGCCGGGGCACGGAGTGGTTGGTGCCGATGGTGCCTGGGTTGGTGAGGCTGACGGTGGTGCCGGCGAAGTCCTCGGTGGTCAGCTTGCCGGCCCGCGCGCGGCGGATGATGTCTTCATAGGCGTTCCAGAACGCCGCGAAGTCGAGCTGCTGCGCCTTCTTGATCGAGGCGACGACGAGCGAACGGGCGCCGTTCTTGCCCTCCAGGTCGATGGCGATGCCGAGGTTCACGTGCTCAGGCGTCAGGATCGCGGGCTTGCCGCCGACCTCGCCGAAGGCGTTGTTCATCTCCGGATGGGCGATGAGCGCCTTGACCACGGCGTAGCCGATGACGTGCGTGAAGCTGATCTTGCCGCCGCGGGCCCGACGCAGGTGGTTGTTGATGACGACGCGGTTGTCGAACAGCAGCTTGGCCGGCACCGCGCGCACGCTCGTGGCGGTCGGGACGTGCAGCGAGGACTCCATGTTCGCCACGACCCGGGCGGCCGCGCCGCGCAGGGTGGTCGTCGTCGCGGCGGTGACGTTCTCGGCCTGGGGTGCCGGGCCGTTGGCGGCGCCGTTGGCCGAGCCGGAGCCGTTAGCAGAGCCGGATGGCCCGGGACTGGGCCGCGCCGCCGTGGGTTCGGTTCCCTTGGGGTCGGCCTGCGCGGGCCGGGCTGCCGGGGCTGCCGGCGCTGCTGGGGCCGCGGGGTCTGCCAGGGCCGCCGGTGGGTTCGACGTCGCACTGGCAGGCGGCGCGCTGGGCGGACCCTCGGCGACCGGCTGGGCCGGCGGTGTCGCAGCCGACGGCCCGGAGGCGGCGGCGGCCTCGTCTGGCGGGCGAGCGCCGTTGCCGGCAGGCGCCTGCTGGCGGCCGGCGGTGCGGCCGCTGCCCTGGTAGTCGGCGAAGAAGTCGTGCCACGCCTCGTCCACGCTGGCCGGGTCGGCGAGGTAGCGCTCGTACATGTCTTCGACGAGCCACTCGTTGGCGCCGAAGTCGCCGATCGCCGTTGTGGATTCGGTGCTCGTCGGCTGCTCCGTCGTCGCCACTGTCGCCAGACCGTCCTCGGGGAGTTTCTTGCCCGCAATGCCAAACCTCGACACTACGCCGTGCGTGCGGTCGAGGCAGCGTCGCCGGCCCCGATGTGTGGCAGCAGACCGGTCCGCGAGCAGCTGCCTGGCCGACACCGTGGGTGTCGTCGTGGGCCAACGCGTCCGACGCCAGCAGGTCATGCGCCCGGCGGCAGTGGCAGCCTGGCGGGGTGACAGCAACTGCGGGCGGGCGCGTCGCCGTCATCGGCGACGTCGGCGGCCACCGCGACGAGCTGACGGCCGAGCTGCGCCGGCTCGGCGCAGACCCCGATTCGGGCCGGCTGCCGGCAGACCTGACGGTCGTGCAGGTCGGCGACCTGGTGCACCGCGGTCCCGATTCCGACGGCGTGGTCGCGCTCGTCGACGCCTACCTCGGCGAGCAGCCGGCGCAGTGGGTGCAGCTGGTGGGCAATCACGAGGCGCAGTACCTGCGGCCGCCGGTGTTCGACTGGCCCGAGCGCATAGGCGACGGCGCGATCGACATCCTGCGCGCATGGTGGGCCGAGCATCGGATGGTCGTGGCCGCGGCGATCGACGTCGCCGGCGAGCAGCTGCTCGTCACCCACGCCGGCCTGACCGCGGGCTACTGGCGTGCTGCGCTGGACGCGCCGAGCTCCGCCGTCGACGCGGCCCGCGCGCTGAACTCGTTCCCCGACGCCCACGGCGATGTGCTGTTCGCGCCGGGCCACATGCTGTCCCCGCGCGGCGCCGCGACGGGCGCGAACCTCGCCGCCGGGCCGGTGTGGGCCGCGGCGGCGACCGAGCTTGTGCCCAGCTGGCTGGCCGAGCCGCAACGCGCGCCGTTCGGCCAGGTGCACGGCCACAGCGCGATCGCCGACCGGCGGCGCCGCGAGCTGCGGGCAGCCCGTGACGTCGCAGCCCTGGTGAGCGTCGACGAGCAGGCTGCGCACGAGACCGTGGTGCTGCCGCAGGGGGGCGCGCGCATCGTCGGCGTCGACCCGGGTCACGGCCGGCGCGCGCACCGGCCCTGGCGCGCGCTCGTGCTGGCGGACGCGCGCATCCTGGAGCCGCGGGTCAGTCGGTGACGGAAGCGGCGTCGAGGTCGGGCGCCTCGTCCTTCGGGTAGGTCGGCCCGTCGTTCGACCAGACGGCCTTGAGCTTGTCCCCGGTGTTCGCCACGACATTCTTCCGGACGGCCAACCAGCCGAGCCCCAGCAGCACCGCGATGATCGGGATGCCGAGGACGACGACCAGGAAGTCGGTCTTGTCCCAGAACTTCGGCGACTCCTGCCAGCCAGAGATCGCCAGCATGACCATCACGACGGCCAGGAAGCCGAGCCCGACCCAGCTCGTGTAGGGATAACCCGGCATCTGGAACGGGCTCTTCTTGATCACGCCGCGCTTGACGAGCGAGCGCAGGCGCAGCTGGCAGGCGAAGATCGTGGCCCACGTGAACGCCACGCAGACCGACGCCGCCTCGAGCGCGGTCGTGAAGGCGTCCGGGTCGACCGCGTTGAGGATCGCGCCGAGCACGTAGACGCCGGAGGTCAGCACGATGCCGGCCCACGGGACTCCGGACTCGCTCATCTTGAGCGTGAACTGGGGCGCCTGCTTCGAGACGCCAAGGCTGCGCAGCACGCGGCCGGTGGAGTACAGGCCGGAGTTCAGCGACGACAACGCGGCGACGATCAGCACGCCGAGGATGACATCGCCCATCCAGCCGAGGCCCATCTGCTGGAACACGGTCACGAACGGGCTGTTCGTCGGCTTGGCCGGGTTGGCCGAGTACGACGTGGTCGGCAGCAGGCACACGAGCAGCAGGATCGACCCGACGTAGAAGACGCCGATCCGGAAGACCACGGCGTTGATGGCCCGCGGCACCTCCTTGCGCGAGTCCTTCATCTCGCCGGCCGCGATGCCGACCATCTCGATCGCGGCGAAGGCGAAGATGACGCTGGACATGACGAGCAGCGGCCCGTACCAGTGGAACGCGCCGGTGGTCGGCCAGAACCCGCCCTTGTTGCTCCACAGGTTGCTGAAGCCGGCCTTGTGCGCGCCGAGGTGGATGCCGCCGATGACGAAGACCAGGCCGACGATCAAGAAGATCACGATCGCGCCGACCTTGAGGATCGCGGCCCAGAACTCGAATTCGCCGAACGCCTTCGCCGACAGCAGGTTGATCACCAGGACCACCGCCAGCGCGATGAGGACGGTCGCCCACTTGGGCATGCTCTCGGCTTTCGACTGCACGTAGAGCGCCACCGCGGAAAGCTCGGTGATGCCGGTGAGCGCCCAGTTGAGCCAGTACATCCAACCGGTCACGAACGCGCCGCGCTCGCCGAAGAACTCGCGCATGTAGGAGACGAACGCGCCCGAGGTGGCCCGGTGCAGCACCAGTTCGCCGAGCGCGCGCATCAGCAGATAGGCGATGACGCCCACGATTGCGTAGCTGATCACCAGGGCCGGCCCGGTGGAATTCAGGTTCTTCGCCGAGCCGAGGAACAGCCCGGTGCCGATCGCGCCGCCGATGGCGATCATCTGCACCTGGCGGCGGCCGAGCGACTGCTTGTACCCGACCTGCTCCGCGTCGAGCCCGTTGTCTGATTGACTGGACTGCTCTGATTGACCGGACTGCTCGGACTGCTCGCTCATGCGCTTCCTCGTTTCACGACGATCGCGGCTGTGGATTCGCTGGCAGTTCGCGAAAGGATGCCCACCCCGCATTTCGGGATGATTTCCGCAGATACCCGTAGGTGGCACGATAAAAACATGTCCGCACCCGACATCGACGAGCTAGCCCGACTACTCGCCGACCACCCGCCGTTCGACGCCCTCGATGCCGCGGCGCTGCGCGAGGTGGCTGCGGCCGCGCGCATCCGCACCTACAGCCCCAAGGCGCAGATCGTCGATGCGTTCACCGAGCCGACCCGCGAGCTCTACGTCGTGCTCGACGGCGCCGTGGAGCTGTGGGGCAGCGTCGAGTCCGCGCCGGACGGCCCGGACGAGACCCTCGGGCCCGGCGGAGTGTTCGGCTTCTCCGCGATGCTCACCCAGCGCTCGGTAGGTCCGCGCGCGATTGCCGCGGGCGACAGCGACGACAGCGACGACGGCGACGACAGCGCGAGCGGAAGTGACAGCGACGGCGGCGGGAGCGGCGCCCGCGTCGCAAGCCTGCCGGCATCGGTGGTCGGCCCGGCGTTCACGTCGACCTCCGGCGTGCGGTTCCTCGCCGAGCAGCTGTCCGGCGCCCCGGCGGCGACACCGAGCACCGCGTACCCGTCATACGGCGTGGTGGACGAGCTGATCGTCAACGAACCGATCGTCGTGCCGCCGGACACCGCGGCGGGCGAGGTCGCGCGGCTGATGACCGAACGCGACGTGCCGTACGCCGCGGTCCGGCTGGCCGACGGAGGCTTCGGACTGGTCACCGATGCCCTGCTACGCAAGGAGATCGTCGTCGCCGCGCGCAGTTCGGACACGCCCGTCGGGCAAATCGTCGACGGTCCCGCCCGCACCGTGCGAGTCGGCGAGTCGGCTGCCGAGGCGCTGATCACCCTGATCGACCAGCGTGCCGAGTTCCTGCTCGTGCTCGACCGCGGCGGTGAGCTGCGCGGCGCCGTCGCACCCACCGACTTCGTGGTGTCGACGTCCACCGCGGGCGTGGCCCTGCGTCAGCAGCTGACTCGCGCCGCCACGGAGGACGACCTCGTCGACCGTGCCCACCGGGTGCCGGCGATGCTCGACGACCTGCTCGCCCGCGGTCTTGCGACCAACAAGGTGATCGCGGTGTACTCAGCGACCGTCGACGCGATGATCCGCCGCGCGCTGGAACTCACTTTCGCGCACCACCCCGACCTCGACGCCGATCGCTTCACCTGGCTATCCCTCGGCAGCAACGGCCGCCGAGAGGCCGTCTTGAGCTCCGACGTCGACTCGGCGGTGGCCTTCGACCCAGCGCTGGACGACGACGTGCTTCCGCGGTACCGCGCGGCGTTCGGCGAGGTGAACGCGGTGCTCGAGCGGGCCGGCATCAGCGTCGACGCGCACGGCGCGACGGCCGCGCGGTCGGCGTTCTCCCGAACCAACACGCAATGGCGGGACGCGGCGCGCGACTGGTTGGCCGACCCGGTCGCGGGCAAGGGCGCGATCATGACGTCGCTGCTCGTCGACGGCCGGCCGATCCACGGCGATCCGGGCCTGCCGGCGGTGAGCAAGGTGTTCACCGGCCTGCGCCGGCACCCCGGCACGATGCGCTTGCTGCTCGAGGAGTCGCTGTCGCAGCGGGCCAAGGTGCGGTCGGTGCGCGACGTGCTGTCGCGGCGCGGCGGCACCTTCGACGTGAAAGCGCATGGGCTGGTGCCGATCGTGAACATCGCCCGGTGGGCGGCCCTCAGCGTCGGGGCGGCCGAGCTGCCCACCGTCGATCGGCTGCGGGCGGCGGCGGGTTCGGAGATGCTGCCCGACGACGCCGCCGGCACGCTGACCGAGGTGTTCGTGGTGCTGCAGCGGCTCCGGCTGCGCTACCAATTGCTGGCGCACGAGAAGGGCAACCGACCGTCGGACGTCGTGACGATGTCCCGGTTGTCGCCGATCGACCGCAGCGTCGTGGCGCAAGCGGTCCGCGAGGTCGCGGCGGTGCAGAAGCGCATGGACAACGTGTCGAACTTCCTGCCGCCGCAGGACTGGACCGCGCCCGCGGCCGACTGATCCTGTCGACGCCTCCGAGGCGAGCGTGCCCGCAGGCGCGAAACTTGGCCCGCTGGAAGGGCTACGTGATGTCGCGGTTCAAGCTGAACGCGGCGCCGAGCACCGCGGGGACGATCGCCCAGAGCGCGAGAACCAGCACGCCGGCGCCCGCGGACAGCTCGTGGACGCCGTTTGACGACGGCGTCGTCGGCTCGGGTTCGGAGGATGCCGGCGGCTGCGCCGCCGGGCATGAAGGGCCACGCGTTGCGCACGACCGGGATGGCCAACAGGATGTTCTCGACGACTGCCAGGAACAGGATGCCGACGACCACGGCGACGATCTGGTTGCGCAGCAGCGCGCCCACGCCGAGGCCGATGACCCCGAACAGCGCCACCACGGCGATGACCCCGAGCAGCGCGTGCCAGACGCCGGGGGCGCCGAAGTCGACGTGAATGCCCTTGGCGGACAGCCAGGGCACGGCGACCGCGATCTGCAGAAGCACCGACACCAGCGCGTAGAGCACCCCGACGATCGCGTATGTGATCATCTTCGCGCCGACCACGGCCCAGCGCGACGGCGTCTGCAGCACCGTCGGCGTGATCGTCTGATAACGGAACTCGGTCGTCACGCCGAGCACGCCGAGCACGAACACGATGAGGTCGGCCTGCGCCGAGGTCGCGAACAGGCTGGGGACGTCGCCGGCGTCGCGCACGCCATCGTGCGACGCGATGCCGGCGACGACGAGCAGCACCGCCACCGCGACGGTGGCAAGCAGCAGCCAGAACCACACCTGGGTGGTGCGCAACTTGACGAGTTCGCCGCGGATCAGCCGGATCACTGCGGCCCCCCGCCCCGTGGCCCGCTGGCGCTGGTCAGCGCGAAGAAGAGCTCCTCCAAGGTGGAGCGGTGCGCGCTCAGCTCATGCAGCTCGACGCCGGCCCGGAACGCCAGGTGGCCGATCTGCGCCGCAGGCACACCGTGCACCCGCAGCGTCGCGGCGTCCAGCCGCTCGAGTCTGACAGCGCCGCCAACGCCGACAGCGCCGCCAACGCCGACGTCGGTCAGCGTCGATTGCAGCTGGTCGGCGGCCGGGGTGCGCACGAGCACCCAATCGGAGCCGGCGGTCAGCTCGTCGATGGCGCCGGCGCGGACGAGCCGGCCCCGATCGAGGATGACGACGCGATCGGCGATCTCCTGCACCTCGTTGAGCTGATGGCTCGACACCAGTACGGTCCGGCCTTCGTCGGCCAGATAACGAAGCAGGCCGCGCAGCCATCGGATGCCGTCTGGATCCAAGCCGTTCGCCGGCTCGTCGAGCACGAGGACGCGCGGGTCGCCGAGGAGCGCCGCGGCCAGCCCGAGCCGCTGCCGCATGCCGAGCGAGTACCCGCGCACCTTGCGGTTGCGCGCGGGCCCCAGGCCGACGAGGTCGAGCATCTCGTCGGCGCGGCGGATGGGCAGCCCGGCGACGGTGCACATCACCCGCAGGTGATTGCGCGCCGTCCGAGCGGGGTGGAAGCTCGAAGACTCGAGCGCTGCGCCCACGACCGACGACGGGTTCCGTAACTCGCGGTACGGTCGGCCGCCGACCGTGGCCGTGCCCGATGTCGCGCGCACGAGCCCGAGCACTATTCGCAGCGTCGTGGTCTTGCCGGCCCCGTTCGGGCCGAGAAAGCCGGTGACCGACCCCGGTTCGACGGTGAAGCTCAAGTCGTCGACAGCGCGCACGTTTCCGCGAAACATCTTCGTCAATCGATCCACGGTTATCCGACCGGTCAGGCTTTGCGCTGGGGCCTGCGGATCCGGCGCGGCTGGCGGGGTCATCGCCCGCCTTTCGCGGTCGTCATCGGGTCGGGCATGCGCACACCCTATGGGATGCCGCACCGACCAATAGCGACCGCCGGCTATGACGCGACACCGAAGAACGCCGATAACCCCTCACGGCATTGCCGCGAGTTTGCGCTACTGTAATAATCGTCCGACACAAAAACCCCATCGAAAGGCTCTGACCGGTGGCTAGAAAAGTAACTCAGGTAGTCGAGTTGACTGACGACATCGACGGCGGCAAGGCAGATCAGACCGTGAGTTTCACGTTCAACGGAACCAACTACGAGATCGATCTGTCGAAGAAGAACGTGAGCGCATTCGGCAAGGTGATCAAGCCTTACGTCGACCACGGCCGCCGAGTTCGCGCCAACGGCCGCAAACCCGGCGCGACCAGCCGCGCCCGCAGTTCCGCCTCGCCAGCGCGTAGCCGCGTTGACTTGCCGCAGATTCGCGAGTGGGCGAAAAGCAACGGGTACGAGGTGTCCGACCGCGGGCGGATCCCGGGAAATGTGATCGAGGCCTACGACGCGCAGTAGTCCACGCGCTTTGCGCCGGGCCGCCTGATCTTCTGCGCTCCGCGCTCCGGTGTCGACGCCGCCGCTTTGTCGAGTAACTCGGCTCGCGGCGGCGTCGTTGTGTTCTGCACACTTGCGCTTTGCACCTCCGATTCACGGTTCGCACATAAGCAACCGTGCAGTGGCCGCGCGGCGCCGGGCGCCGGCGCGACACGAAGCGCCGGCGCGGCCCGCGCCCCAGTCGCATCGTGCGGCCGGCGCGTGACACGATGACCAGCAATTCGTTCGCTGACCGGAGGAGGTCGCGTGGAGCGGTTGCACGCCGCGGACTATTTCCGCGAGGCGCTGGTGCTGCTCGGCGAGCAGGGTGTGGAAGCCATGACGATCTCGGCGCTGTGCGATCGGCTGTCGGTCACCAAGGGATCCTTCTACCACCACTTCGGCAGTCTGTCGGGTTTCGTGGACCAGCTGCTCGGTTACTGGTCCGACGAGCACAGCGACAAGTTGGTGAGCAGCGCGCAAGTGCAGCCTGACGCCGCGCTGCGTCTCGCCGCGCTGATCGAGTCCGCCATCGCCTTGCCGCATGCGACCGAGGCCGCGATCCGAGCGTGGGGGGCCAGCCGGCCGGACGTGGCCGAAGTCGTGGCCCGCGTCGACCGGCTGCGCGAGCGGCACCTCGGGGCCGCGGTGGCCGCGCTCGGCGTCGACGGAGCTCGCGCCCGGTTGCTCGGCCGGATGGCGCTCAACCTGGTCGTCGGCGCCCAGCAGCGCGAGCAGGACGTGGACCGCCGGCGGCTGCGGGCGATGCTCGCCGAATTCACCGGTCTGCTGGATTGACCAAGCGGCCGCCCGGCTCGAAGCTCAGCGGCCGAACGGCGATCGCGCGGGCGGCTGCCTCGGCTGCGGCGTCATGGGCTGGACCGCCGCCCACCGCCGGGTCACCGGTTTGCCCGGCTTGACGACCAGCTCGTCGACCTTGTCGCGGCTGCAATGCGCAATCTCGATCGGCACGTCGCCGTCGACCGTGTAGGTCGCTTTGTCGGCCGTGATGGCGACGGCGAGCCGCTGGCCGCGCAGGCGCACGCAGAAGCGCAGGCGGCGCCAACCGGGCGGCAACTGCGGTCGGAAGACGATCCGGTCGCCGCGATCGCGCATCCCGCCGAAGCCGCCGACCACCGCGATCCAAGCGCCGGCCAATGAGGCGATGTGCAGGCCGTCGCGCGAGTTGTGCTCGGTGTCGCGCAGATCCATCAGCGCCGCCTCGGCTAGGTAGTCCTCGGCGAGCTGGAGATGGCCGACCTCAGCGGCGAGCACCGCTTGCGTGCACGCGGACAACGAGGAGTCCCGGACGGTGAGCGGCTCGTAATAGGCGACGGCGCGCGCCTTGTCCTGCGGGGTGAACGCCTCGCCCGCCCAGTGCATCGCCAGCAGGAGATCGGCCTGCTTGACGACCTGCGAGCGGTAGAGGTCGAAGTACGGCACGTTCAGCAGCAGCGGATACTCATCCTGCTCGGCGGACTTCGCGAAATCCCACACCTCGTGGCTGACGAACCCACGGGACTGCTCGTGCACCTGATGCGTCGAGCTGTACGGCATCGAGATGTGGTCCGCCGCCCACGCCCACGCGGCAGGCTCGTCCGGACCGACGTGCAACCGCTCGGCGTCGGCGCTCCATCGTTCGACGTGTTCGATCGCCGAGCGCAGGTTCTGCGCCGCCATCAGGTTGGTGTAGGTGTTGTCGTAGGCCATCGCGCTGTACTCGTCCGGCCCCGTGACACCGTCGATGTGGAACTCGTCGTCGTCGCCGCGATAGCCGAGCGCGATCCACAAGCGCGCGGTCTCGACGAGCAGCGGCAGCGCGACGTCCCGGCTGAACGCGTCGTCCCCGGTCCACCAGACATGCCGCGCGGCCGCCGCCGCGATGTCGGCGTTGACGTGGAACGCCGCGGTGCCGGCCGGCCAATAGGCCGAGCACTCCTGACCGCGGATCGTGCGCCACGGGAACGCCGCGCCGGCCAGACGCAGCGTCTCCGCGCGCTCGCGGGCGAGATCGAGCGTCGACGC
Organism: uncultured Jatrophihabitans sp.; assembly: GCF_964251945.1. Classification (GTDB taxonomy): domain Bacteria; phylum Actinomycetota; class Actinomycetes; order Mycobacteriales; family Jatrophihabitantaceae; genus Jatrophihabitans. The sequence continues at coordinate 208,062 of NZ_CAXULP010000002.1, read as the reverse complement.
CCGCCACCGCAGCGCGTCGCCGGCAGCCTCCGGCGCGGTGGCCGACAGCAGCGGCAGCACGAACATCTCGGTGTCCCAGAACGCATGGCCGTCGTAGCCCGGACCGGTTAGCCCCTTGGCTGGGATCGCGCGCTGCTCGGCCCGCGCGGCCGCCTGGTAGGAGTGGAACAGCCCGAAGCGCACCGCCTGCTGGATCTCGGCCGGACCGTCGATCTCGACGTCCGCGCCCGCCCAGAAGTGCGCGAAGTCGGCCGCCTGCTCGTCGCTCACCGTCTCCCACCCGGCGTCCAGAGAGCTGGTCAAGCCGGCTGACACCTGGTCGCGCAGCGCCGGCACCGATCGCTGACTCGACCAGCCATAGGTGACGAACTTGTCGAGCTGCAGGCGCTGGCCGACGGCCAGATCGGTCGACACCGTCATGCGCGCCCAGTCGGCCTCGATGGCGAGTTCGCGGGTGCAGCGGTCGTCCGGCGCTTCGACGTGGTGGCTCATCGCGGCCGCCATCGTCAACCGGCTGGACCGGGTGCGGTGGACGAGCGTCGCGCGCTCGTCGTGGGCGTCGTAGAGCACGCTTTCCAGCGCGTGGTCGATGGCCGCGGCGACCCGGGGGTCGCCGCTCTGCGTCGGCGTCGCCTCGTTGGCCACCAGCTCGGACTGCGCGACGACGCGCAGGGACACGTCCACCGGCTCGACGCGGTAGCGGATGGCGAGCAGCGAGCGGCGGCGAAGGGACACCAGACGCTCAGTGTGCAGCCGCACCTTGGTGCCGGCGGGGGACTGCCACACCAGGTCGCGCGACAGGCGGCCGGTGCGCAGGTCGAGCACCCGCTCGTGCTCGAGCACCTGGCCATAGCGCAGGTCGAGCGGCTCGTCGTCGACCAGCAACCGGATCAGCTTGCCGTTGGTCACGTTGAGCACGGACTGCCCGGACTCGGGATATCCGTAGCCGGCCTCGGCATAGGGCAGGGGGCGGGTCTCGTAGAAGGAGTTCAAGTACGTGCCCGGCAAGCCGTTCGGGTCGCCCTCGTCGAGGTTCCCGCGCACGCCGATGTGTCCGTTGGACAGCGCGAAGAGCGACTCGCTCTGCGCGAGCATGGCCTGGTCGAGGCCGACCTCGCGGATCTTCCACGGATGCGGCGGGAACCGCTCGGCCCCGACCGGCGTGCCCGTCACCAGAGGTCTGCCCTCATAGCAGGTCTGCCCTCATAGCAGGTCTGCCAGGTCGTCGACCACGATGTCGGCGCCGTGGGCAAGAAGCGCCTGCCGGTGCGCGTCGTCGAGCCGGTTGACGCCGACCACGAAGCCGAAACCGCCGCTGCGGCCCGCCTGCACGCCCGCGGTGGCGTCCTCGAACACGCAGGCGCGGCTGGCGGCGACGCCGGCCCGCTCGGCGCCGGCCAGGAACGAGTCCGGCGCCGGCTTGCCGGGCATTCCGGTCTGCGCGATCGTCACTCCGTCGACCCGGTCCTCGATGAACTGCGCCAGCCCGGTCACCTCGAGCACGTCGGCGGTGTTCGCGCTGGACGAGACGACCACGCGGCGCAGCCCGGCTTCGACCGCCGCCTCGAGGTAGCGTCGCGACCCCGGAAAGACCCGGACGCCGTCGCGCTTGATGCGCTGTAGGACGTCCTCGTTCTTGCGCCGCCCGACGCCGTGCACGGTCTGCGCGTCCGCCTTGTCGTCGTCATTGCCTTCGGGCAGGTCGATGCCGCGTGACGTCAGGAAGTCCCGCACGCCGTCGAGGCGCGGCTTGCCATCGACGTAGTCGTCGTAGTCCTGCTCGGTGAACTCGCCCTGTCCGTGGTCGGCGAGCACCGGGTCGAAGGCCGCCGCCCACGCCGCTCGGTGCACAGACGCGGTGTCGGTGAGCACGCCGTCGAGGTCGAACAGGCACGCGTGGATCATGTCTGGAAGCCCTAGCATGCCGACGCCTACAGCTCGTGGGCGTTCAGGTGGTCGAGCAGGTTCTTGCTGAACCGGTCGCCGGTGCGATCCATCGTCGCCTTCATGACGCGCTGCACCGCGGGCTTGGCTGCCTTCGGCAGCGGCAGGTCTACGCACAGGGTCAACTCGACCGACAGGTGCGTCCCGCCTTCGATGTCGGAGAGCTCGTAGCGGCCCTCCGCCCCGGCCCGCTCGCGCGCGCCGTCAGGCGGGGTGTGCGTGTACTCGATCCGGGTGCCGTCGGCGAAGGTCATCTTCTCGGTGAAGTTCGGGCTCACCGAAACACCGAGAGCGGCGATGCGCATCATCTGCCAGCACCAGATCTCGCCGTCGGCGTGGATGTCGCGCAGCAGCGGTGTCAGCTTCGGCAGCAGATCCGGATCAGTGAGCGCCTTCCATACCTCTTCGCGGGAAGCGCTGATGTCGGCGTCGCTCTTGACGGTGTTCTGGAACTTCGTCATGCGGACCGCGCCGCCTTCGGCTCGGACTCGGACTCGGACTCGGACTCGGGCTCGGGCTTCGACTCGACGTCGGCCGCCGGCGCGAGATCGGGCGTGCCGAGCTTGCGCAAGGCATCGCGGGCGAGCAGTTGCTGGTTGGTGGTGGTGCGCTGGGCGCGCCCTCGGCCCAGGAACGACACCGCCCAATGCAACACCGTCGTCACTCGGTTCTTGAAGCCCACCAGATACAGCACGTGGATCGCCAACCACAGCAACCACGCGATGAAACCGCCGAAGCGCAGCGGGCCGATGCTCGCCACGGCTTTGAACCGCGAGATCGTCGCCATGCTGCCCTTGTCGAAATAGCTGAACGGGCCGGCGTCCGCCTTGCCGCGCAGCCGACGCTTGATCTGCCCGGCCGCGTAGGCGCCCTGCTGCATCGCCACCTGCGCGACGCCCGGATAGCCCTTGAGCGACATCATGTCGCCGACGACGAACACCTCGGGGTGCCCGGGCAGCGTGCAGTCGTCTTCGACCGAGATCCGGCCCGAGCGGTCTACCGGAGCGCCGGTCTGCTCGCTCAACGTCTTCGTCAGCGACGACGCCTTGACGCCGGCCGCCCACACGATGGTCCGGGTGGGGATGCGGGTGCGCACGCCGCTCTTGTCCTCGACGGTGAGGCCGCGATCGTCCACGTCGACGACCTTCTCGACGAGCCACACCTCGACGCCGAGCTTCTCCAGCTGGCTGGCCGCGCCGGCGGACAGCTTCGTGCCGAACGCGCCCAGCACCTCGTCCAGCGCGTCGATGAGCACGATGCGTGCGCGTCTCGGGTCGATCGAGCGGTAGTCGTTCTTCAAGGTGCGGCGGGACAACTCGGAGATCTGCCCGGCCATCTCGACGCCGGTGGCGCCGGCGCCGACGACCGCGAACGTCAGCCACTCGTCGCGGAGCTTCTCGTCCTGCTCCAACTCGGCGTACTCATAGGCCGACAGCACCCGGCCACGGATCTCCAGCGCGTCGTCGATGGACTTCAGCCCGGGGGCGTAGGTCGCGAAGTCGTCGTTGCCGAAGTAGGACGTCGTGGCGCCCGCGGCGACGATCAGCGAGTCGTAACTCGTCGTCCTCGCCTCGCCGCCGGCGACCGAGGTGACGGTGTGCGCGGTGAGGTCAATGTCGGTGACCTCGCCGAGCAGCACTCGGACGTCCTTGTTGCGCCTGAGGATCTCGCGGGTGGCCGGCGCTATCTCGCCCTCGGACAGAATCCCGGTCGCCACCTGGTACAGCAGTGGCTGGAACAGGTGGTGGGTCGTCCGGCTGATCAACGTGACGTCGACGTTCGCCCGCTTGAGCTTCTTCGCCGCGAACAGGCCACCGAAGCCCGAGCCGATGATGACGACGTGCTGTCGGTCGATGGCGCTCGTCATCGGTCAGGACGCGAACGTGGCGGTGTCGATGACGAAGCGGTAGCGGACGTCGCTGTCGACGACCCGGTCCCACGCCTCGTCGATCTGGTCGGCGCCGATCTTCTCGATCTCTGCGCCGATGCCGTGCTCGGCGCAGAAGTCGAGCATCTCCTGGGTCTCGCGGATTCCGCCGATGGCGGAGCCGGCCCAGCTGCGGCGGCCCATGATCAGGGCGAACGCCGGCACCTCGAGCGGCTCGGCAGGCGCGCCGACGCTGACCAGGGTGCCGTCGCGGCGCAGCAGCGACAGGTACTTCGCCATCGGCAACGAGGCCGAGACGGTGTTGACGATCAGATCGAACTCGCCCTTGAGTTCCTTGAAGGTCGCGTCGTCGCTGGTGGCGTAGTAGTGGTCGGCGCCGAACTTCTCGCCGTCGGCCTTCTTGCCCAGCGTCTGCGACAGCACGCTCACCTCGGCGCCCATCGCGTGGGCGATCTTGACGCCCATGTGGCCGAGCCCGCCGAGGCCGATGATCGCCACCTTCTTGCCGGGCCCTGCCTGCCAGTGCTTGAGCGGGGAGTACAGCGTGATGCCCGCGCAGAGCAGGGGGGCGGCGACGTCGAGTTCGATGCCGTCCGGGATGTGCAGGACGAAGTCCTCGTCCACGACGATGTGCGAGCTGTAGCCGCCGTCGGTCCAGCGGCCGTCCTTCCCCTTCGCGTTGTAGGTGCCGACGTTGCCGCGCAAGCAGTACTGCTCCTCGCCGGCCAGGCAGTTCTCGCACTCGCGGCACGAGTCCACCATGCAGCCGACGCCGGCGCGATCGCCCACCGCGAACTTGCTGACGTCGCCGCCGACTTCTTCGACGACGCCGGCGATCTCGTGTCCGGGGACCAGCGGGAAGTGCGCCTCGCCCCACTCGTTGCGGCCGGTGTGGATGTCGGAGTGGCAGATCCCGGCGAACGCGATCTTGATCAGCACGTCTTTCGGGCCGAGTTCGCGGCGCTCGATGGTGGTCTTCTCGAACGGCGCCTTCGCGGAGGGAGTGGCGTAGGCGATTGCAGAAGTCATAAGGGCATTCCTACCCTGCGACACCGCGCGGTGAACCGGCCGCTCGGCGGGCGAGCAGAGCGGCGTTGGGCGGCGGGCGCCACGTCAGATCCGCCCGCGTCGCCGACGGGTGGCGCCGGCCACGCGGGCCGGGCCGATCGAGTCGCGAAACACCGCGGCGGGCTCGAGCACCTTGCGCCGCGACCGCCGGCCTTCGTCGATGGCGCGGACCGTGCGCTCCACCGCGTGCGCGACAAGCGGCTCGACCGGCCAGCTGAAGGTCGAGAGCGGCGGGCTGAGCAGCCGGGACACCGGGTGGTCGTCGTAGCCGAGCACGGACAGCTCGCCGGGAATTCCCAGGCCCAGCTTGCCGGCGGCCGCGTACACGCCGAAGGCCATCGAGTCCGCGAGGCAGAAGAACGCGGTCGGCGGCGTTGGGCCCGCGAGCACCTCGATCGCCACCTGCTCGGCCGCGTCCACCTCGTACGGCGTGAGGTGCAGGTCCACCCGCACGCCGAGCTCGGCGGACACCCGGCGCAAGGCGATCTCGGCAGGATGGTCCGGCGCGTTGCGCGAGGCCGGGGTCAGCACGGCGACGTGCCGGTGGCCGTCGTCGGCGAGGCGGCCGAGCGCGGCGCCGACACCGGCGTCGTTGTCGAAGACGAGCTCGGCGGCGGTGGCGGCGCCAGGGACGCTGTCCCCGATCGACACGAGCGGAACGCGCTTGGCGATCGCCGGCCAGTGCGCCGCACGGGTGTCTACCCACAGCGCGATCAACGCGTCGACGCGCTGGTCGAGCAGCTGGCCGGCGAGCTCTCGCTCGAGCTCGGGGCGATTGGACGCGTCCACGATCAACGCGTGCCGGCCGGTCTCCAGCAGCTCGCGGCCGAGCGCCGCGGCGACGTCCTGCTGCCAGCTGTCCTGCAGCGAGCCGCAGAGCACCCCGACGTAACCGGTGCGACCGGAGGCGAGCGCTCGGGCGATCGGGTCGACCTGGTAGCCGAGCCGGTCGGCGACGTCGCGCACCCGCTGCTGGGTCTCCAGCGGGACGTGCAGGCCGCGCAGGGCGTAGGAGACGGCGGCGGTCGACAGGCCGGACTCGCTGGCGACATCGCGCAACGTGATCCGGTTCGAGCGCTGTCGCACGGCGTGATCGTAACCGGACGGACACGCCGCTGTAGCCGCGCGCACACAGGTGAAGCGATAAAGTGAAGCGCTTCACCAAATGCGAAGGAGCGCGCGTGCCGTCCGACCAACCACTCGACCCGCTTGACCTGCTCGTCCTCGGGGGCGGCGTCATGGGGCTGTTCACGGCCTACCACGCGTCGGCCGGCGGCAGCCGGGTCGCGGTGCTCGAGCGCGGCGAGATCGGCGATCCGCGCACGGCGTCGTTCGGCCGGACCCGCTCGTACCGCAAGGACTATCTCGACGCCGAGTACGCGCGGCTGGCCGACGAGGCGCAGACGCTGTGGCGCGGCTTCGAACGCGAGACCGGCGTGCGCGCCCTGGTGCGCTGCGGCTGCCTGAACATCGCGAGCAGCGCTGTCACCCCCGACCTGGCCTCGACCTACGGCCAGTTGAGCGCCGACGTCCTCGCCGGCATCGGCCTCGCGCCGCAGACGCTGAGCCGCGAGGCGCTCGCCGAGCGCTACCCCTATCTGGACGCGGACGTCGGCCACCTCGACGAGAGCGCAGGTCTGGTCGACCTGCGCGCGGTGACCGGCGCGCTGCTGCACGCGCTGGAGCAGGCGAAGGCCTCGGTGCGCGAGCACGTCGATACCATCGCGATCGAGACGGGAATCGACGGCGGCCTGATTCGGGTGCGCGCCGACGTCGGCGACTTCGTCACCCGCTCGCTGGTCATCGCCGCCGGCCACGGCACGAACGACCTGCTTGCGTTGCTGCCCGGCTGCGAGCTGCGGGTGCCGATCACCAAGGACCGGCCCAGCGAGGCCAAGTACTTCACGCCGGCAGCCGAGCGGCGCGCGGAGTTCACCTCGGACGTCATGCCGGTGGTCGCCTACCTGGACACCGGCGTGTACGTGCACCCGATCGTCGACGGGGTGGTCGACGCGGTGAAGATCGGCTACTACAACCCGCCGGACATCCCGCGCGATCGCACCGGCGTGCGCGACATCGCCGACTTCGTCGCCCAGTGCATGCCCGGTCTGGCCGACGCCGGCGCCTCGGTCGAGGACGTGCGGGACGTCGACGGCTGCGACTACGACCTGGTGGCCGACGACGACTTCGTGCTGGGACCGGTGCCGGGCCTGCCCAACGTGCAGGTGGGCGTCGGCTGGCGGGGGACCGGCTACAAGTACGCGCCGTGGGTCGGCCGGGTGCTGTTCCAGCTCGCGCTGCAGGGCGGCACCGTCTACGACATCCGCCGCTTCGATCCCGGCCGGTTCATCGCCGCCCGCTTGGAACCCGCACGATCCGCTCGATCCGTCGCATCCGCCGTGGAGGCCGTCCGATGAGTCGTCCATCGCCCCGCACGTTCGCCGAGCGCCTCGCCGACGGCCCGCTCGTCGGCGCGGAAGGCTATGTCTTCGAGCTCGAACGCCGCGGCTACGTCAAGGCCGGCCCGTACGTGCCGGAGGTCATCCTCGACGCGCCGGACGCGCTGCGGCAGCTGCACCGCGAGTTCTTGCGCGCCGGGGCGGACGTCATGGTCGCGCTCACCTACTACGCGCACCGCGAGAAGCTGCGCGACGTCGGCCGTGCGGGTGACCTCGAGGAGATGAACCGGCAGGCCGTACGGATTGCGAACGAGATCGCGGCCGAGGGCGGCACGGCCGACGAGGGCGCGCTGGTCGCCGGCAACATCTGCAACACGTGGTGCTACGACCCGGCGGATCCGGTGCGCTCCGGCGAGGTGGTGCGCGAGCAGTATCGCGAGCAACTCGGTTGGGCGGTCGAGGAGGGCGTCGATTTCGTGATCAGCGAGACCAACGACTTCCTCGGCGAGGCGCTGATCGGCGTCGAGGTGTGCGCCGAGCTGGGGTTGCCGGCGATGGTCACGCTCGCGAGCGTCGGGCCGACCTCGACCTACGACGGCTACGACTACGTCGAGGCGTGTCGGATCCTCGCCGACCATGGCGCCGCGATCGTCGGGCTCAACTGCTCGCGCGGACCGGCGACGATGCTGCCGCTGCTCGAGAAGATCCGCGCCGCGGTCGACATCCCGATCGCCGCGCAGCCGGTGCCCTACCGCACCGACGACGCGGTGCCGAGCTTCGAGTCGCTCGTCGGCGCGGACGGCCGGCGGCTATTCCCGATCCAGCTCGAGGGTCACGCGCTGACCCGGTTCGAGATGGCCGACTTCGCCCGGGCCGCGGCCGAGCTCGGCGTCGGCTACGTCGGCGTGTGTTGCGGCGGCGCCCCGCATTACGTCCGGGCAATGGCCGAGGCGCTGGGCCGGGACACGCCGGCGAGCCGATACTCCCCGGCGCTTGAGCTGCACCCGGTGCTGGGCGCCGGGCCGAGCGAGGCGGTCAGCCGGCAGATGGGCGACTGGTCCGCGGCGTCGTAGCTGCTGCGCCGAGAAAGTCGCGGACATCGGCGTAGATGTCGGCCAGCCTGCTGAGCGGGATGGACACGTGGCCTTCGCCGGGCAGCAGGTGCGCCCGCACGTTCGGCAACCGATCGACGAGGAACGATCCGTGCGCGTACGGGACCATCCGGTCGTCGGCGCCTTGCCATAGCGACACTGGCGCGTGGACGGCGGACAGCTCGAAGCCCCAGTCGCGCGCGAACGCGAGGTCGTCGTCCACCCAGCCGTCGACTCCGAGGCGCACGGCTTCGCGGAAGGCTGCGGCGAGGTTGTCGGCGAATTCGCCGGTCAGCGCCGCCCGATCGACGTCGTCGACGAGGCCGCCGAGGGCCTCGGCGAGCGCCGGGCCTTCGATCTGCTGAAGTCCCGGCAGCAGCGGGTCGAGGAAGCCGCGCAGGTCGGCTTCGCCACGCAGCGCGGCGCCGAACTCCTCGTGGTTCTCCGGCCCCATGCCCGCGAGCCAGTCGAAGCCCTCGCGTTGCGCGACGTCCCACGGCGCGACCCCGCCGAGGGTCACCACGCCAACGCAGCGCGGCGCCAGCAGCGCGCCGCAGGCGAGCGCGTGCGGGCCGCCGCCGGACCACCCCATCGCGATGAAGGACTGCACGCCGAGCTCGTTCAACACCGCCTCGACGTCGGCGCAGTTGTCGGCGACCGAGCGGCCCGGCCGCCTGGTCGAGGCGCCGTAGCCGGGCCTGGTCGCGGACACCCAGCGCAGGCCGGCGTCCCGAGCCGCGGCGACGAGCGGCGGGAAGCTCTCGGCCGCAGCCGGGCTGCCGTGGTGGAAGAAGACCGCCGGGCCGGAGTCGCCATCGACGACGACGTCGAGCGAACGGCCGTCCGGAAGGCTGATCTGTCGCATGACCCGGCACCCTACGACTGTCGGTGCGCCCGCCGTAGCCTCCGCCGCCGATCAGCTGCCGCTTCGAAACTTGTCCGCGCCTCCTCGGCCCATAGCCCGCCGAAGCGAGGACAACTTGCGGGCGGGACGCGGGCGGTCGGATAGCAGCTTCCGGACCGGCGCCACCGGGTTATCGTCAGTGCACCGAGCGAGCGCTTGGGTGCAGCGCGCATGGAGAGGCCCCCGATGACGTACAACCCGCCGGACCCACAGGGCTCACCCGACCTGCCGCCGCAAGGCGGATATCCGCAGGGCGGGTACCCGCAGGGCGGGTACCCGCAGGGGGCTTACCCGCAAGGGGGATATCCGCAAGGGGCTTACCCGCAGGGGCCGCCGCCGCAGGGGTACCCCTACGGATATCCGCAGCCTGGCTATTACCCCGGCAAGCCCGCGGTTCCTTCCTCGGTGACGACGGCCTCGGTGTTGTTGTTCATCAGCGGCGGCTTCAGCATTCTCGGCGGCCTGCTGCTCGTCGCGCTCGGCAGCGTCGGCGCCATCTTCGTGCTGATCGGCCTCGTTCTCCTGGCCATCGGCGGGGTCGAGATCTGGGTCGGCGTCGCGCTGCGGCGGCTGAAGGAATGGGCGCGGATGACCGCGATCGTCCTGTGCGGCATCGGCGCGGCGTTGGGGTTGGTGTCAACGGTCCGAGGCAGCTACACCAGCATCGTCGGCGTGGCCCTCGACCTCGTGGTGATCTTCATGCTGACCCGGCCCGAGGCCGTCCGGGCGTTCGGCTCGGCGCGCTGAGCTGACGGCTGGTGGTCGGTCACCGCGTGAACGTCGGGTGGAGGGCGGCCGGAGACGGCCGTCCCGCGGCGGTGGCGGTGGCTGGCAGCGTGTATCGCACGAGTTTGCCGCCGACGTTGTCACCGATGGTGATCGCGCCGTCGGCGACGGCTGCGCCGCCGTAGGCCGAGCCGGCCGGCAGCGACCGAAGGGGGGCCCCGTCGGACTCGCGCAGGGCGTATGTGGCGTTGCTCTCGACATACACGACACCCCCGGCGACCGTGACGGGCGCGCGGAGCGTGGCCCCGCCTGACGGTGACGACGTCCACCGAAGGACCCCGGTGGTCGCGTCCAGGGCGCGCACGATCCCGGCGGTGTCGGCGACGAACAGCAGCCCGGCGTCGTAGGCGGGCGTGCCGTCGACGACCCCGGAGACGGTGACGCTCCAGCGCACGCTGCCGTCGTCGACCTGCAGCGCGCTGACGTCCTTTCCCTCGCTCGCGACGTACACGAGGTCGTCGACCACGACGGCGGAGGCGAGCACCAGACCCGCCATCGCGTGTGACCAGATCAAGGCGCCCGTGCTGGCGTTCAGCGCGTAGATGTTGTTGTCGAAGGAGCCGACGTAGACCACGCCGCCTACGACGGTCGGCGAGGCGAAGACCGCCGAGCCGGTGGTGTAGGACCAGCGGACGGCGCCGGTGGCGGCGTTCAATGCGTACACCTTCTTGTCGTAGCTGCCGACATAGACGGTGCTGCCGACGACCGCCACCGCGCCGTAGACGACGTCGCCGGTGGCGGCGGTCCACAAGATGGCGCCGGTCGTGGCGTTCAGCGCATAGACCTTGTCGTCCGACGAACCCACGTACAGCGTGGAGCCGGAGACCGTGGGCGAACTGAACATCGTTGAGCCACCGGTCGTCCTGCTCCACCGTTGGGCGCCGGTGGCGGCAGTGAAGGCGCGGATCGAGCCGTCGCCGAACGTCGCGTACACCACGCCATTGACCACTGCGGGCGTGGACTGCGCGGACCCGATGTGCGGGCTGCGGAACAGCGTGGTGACCTTGGCGACGGTGGTCGGGGTGAGGACGTTCTCGAACGGGTTCGATCCCGATCGGGTCACGTCGAAGCTCGACATCGTCCAGTTGGTGCGCACCAGGAACGAGGCCTGCGCCGCCGGCGCGCTCGCACCCCGGCCGACGGCGGTGATCCAGTGCGTGCCGGGCGTTGCCGACGCCGGGATAGTGATCGCCGCCGTGAGAACACCGGACGCGTTGGCCACGGCGAGTCGCACCTCGGTGGAGTCGAAGTACACGTCGACCGCTTGGCGGGCGCCGAACCCGGAGAGCGTCAGCGTCGTCACCGTGGCGGGGCGCCCGCTCGTGCTCGAGAGGACCGCGCCCGGGAGGACCGTGAACGACGCGCTGCTCGTGGCGGTGCCACCCGCCGTGGTCACCGCGATTCGACCGCTGGCCGCAGTGGCCGGCACCGTGGCAACGATCTTGGTCGACGACGTCACCGTGACCTTCGAGGACGACACCCCGGCGAACTTCACGGTCGAGGGCGCGGTGAAGCCCGTTCCGGTCAACGTCACCGACGTCCCGGCGGCGCCCGAGGTGGGCGTGAACGACGTGAGTGTCGGTGCGGCTGCGAACGCGGGCGCCGCGGTGGCCACGCCGACGGCTAGGGCTGCAGCGACAACAGGGGCGAGCAGACGAGCGATCACGAGGTGCTCCTGACGGGTGGGCGCAAATAGGGCACATCGGCCCAAATCTGAGCTGTGCAGGGAACAATCCCGTTTCTGGGTCGGCCGAGCATGGGCTACGGGCCTGGCGTTGGCAAGAGCAGGCTGGCCGGTCATAAGAGCTCCATGAGTTCCACCGGCGCCGATGTTCCGGGCGCTGCCAGCGCTGTCCATTGAGCGGCTCGATAACGGTTCGTCCGGTTTGGGGACGTCCTTCGCATGACGACCGCGCCTTCCGAGACCGACCCGGCGCCGGCGCCGCGCTTGATCGACAGCGCGACCCCGGATTCGCCGGCCGGCGTCGTGCTCGTGCTGCACGGCGGTGGCGGGCGCGGCACGACCCCGGTCAGCGCAGCCCAGTTGTCGGTCCTGCGGATGGTGCCGATCGCCCGGCGGATCGCGCACGCGGGCCATGGCACACTCGCGGTGCTCCGGCTGCTCAACGCCACCCGCGGCGTGGGCGTCCGGCCGTTGGCGAACGTCGAGTGGGCGTTGGATCAGCTGCGTACGCGCTATCCCGGCCTTCCGGTCTCGCTCGTCGGCCACTCGCTCGGCGGTTCGGTGGCGCTCGGCGCCGCGGGTCACGACGGCGTGGCCAGCGTTGTCGCGCTGGCGCCGTGGCTCGGCGGTTCGGAGCCGGTGGCGCAGCTGCGCGGCCGGGCCACGCTCATCGCCCACGGCACGCGAGACCGCGTGACCAGCAGCGCCGCGTCGCACGACCTCGCCGCGCGAGCGCGGCGTGCGGGCGCGGCGGTCAGCTATGTCGCGATCGAGCGCGGCGAGCACACCATGCTGCGTCGGATGCCTGCCTTCGACCTGCTCGCCGCGCGATTCGTGCACGCCACGCTCGACGTGGACCACGTCGGCCGGGCGCGCTCGGGTTACCGCGGCCGGTTGGACCGACTCGCGCTCGCCGCGCGCGACGAGCCCGGCGAGTACGCGATCTGACCGCACGACGGCTGATCCGCACCCGACTGACCGCACGACTGATGGGAGAGCGCGATGGCGAGGAACACGGTGCACGTCGACGCGCCGACGGAGGCGGTGTTCGATGTGTTGGCCGACGGCTGGCGCTACACCAACTGGGTGGTCGGCACGTCACACATGCGCGCGGTCGACGCCGCCTGGCCAGCGGTCGGCAGCAAGCTCTACCACGCCGCCGGCGCGTGGCCGCTGCTGACCCGCGACGAGACCGAGGTGACCGCAGTCGACCCTGGCCGCAGCCTCTCGCTGATCGCACGCGGCCGGCCGTTCGGCGAGGCGGCGATCCGGATCGAGCTGACCGCTGCGGACGGCGGCTGCGACGTCGTCATGTACGAGAAGCCGTCCGCCGGCCCGGGCAAGTGGCTGCACAACCCAGTTGCCGAGGCGGTGCTGGTGCGGCGCAACACCGAGTCGCTCGCGCGATTCGCCGCGCTGTGCGAACGGCGCAGCCAGCCGAGCGAGTGAGCGCTCGCGCGGGCGGCTGCGCGGCGCCGCTCAGTCCGGCCGGGACGGGTTGGCGCAGAGCCGGTCGACCTGCGCCCGGAAGGTCTGCGCCGGGTCGTCGGTCCGAGGGCCGAGCAGGTGGCGGCGGGCCTGCGCGCGTGCGTTCGCTGTCGGGTCCGGGCCGCCCGCGGCCGCTGCCAACAGTCCGTCGAGCTCGCCGAAACCCGCGTCGAGGACGAATCCGCCGGCCGCCGAGGACGAGCGCTCGCGAAACTCGGCCGCCGGCAGGTCGGTGACGTTCAGCACCGCATAGGGCCGGTTGGCCGCCAAGAAGTCCGACGCCACGCTCGAAATGTCCGCGATCAGCGCGTCGGCTGCCGCGAAGCAGGCGTAAAGGTCGGGCGCGGGCGCGGTGAGGATCCGGTGCCCGGGGTGCGCGCGCCAGTACGCGGCCGTCCAGTCGCGCAGCGCCGCGTCGTGCTCCGCGATCGACGGCGGCGCCCCGTTGCCCTGCGCCCCGTCGCCCTGCGCCCCGTCGGCCAGCACGACGTCGGCCAGCACGTCGCCGCGGCCGGTCGCGATGGCGCCATCCGGCCGGGGACCGAGCGCGGCGGTGCGCTTCTCGTCGGCGCCGGCTGCGCGCAACAGCTCGAGCACCCGACGGTGGGCCAGCTGGGTCTCCCGGTCGCGGTGCCCGGTGCGCGGGTGCGGGCGGTACATCACCCGCACGCCGGGGCGGGCGAGCAGCTGCTCGATCAGCGCCGGGCCGATCAGCGGCAGCGAGCTGTGGTCGGGATCCTCGCCCCAGCCCTCCCACGTCGGCGCGTACAGCACGGTCAGGGACGGCGTCGGGTCCGGCACGCGCGGCAGGTCGGCGAGCTGGGGGCGGCCGACTTCGACGAACGACCGGGCGGGAATGTCGACGCCGGCTTCGAGGTAGCGCCGGCGGCCGGCCGGGCCGGCGACCCAGATCTCGGTGTAGACCCGGCTGTATGGGTTCGAGCTCGCCGCCTTGTCGCTGTCGCCGTGGCCGATGAACACACTCGTGATGCCGGGCCGGCGGAGCAGGTGGATGTTGTTCCCGGTGTTTCCGACATACAGCGCCGCCCGGACGGTGGGCAGCTCCAACGCCATCAGCGTCGTGCCGCCGGGGATGCACACGATCGGCACGGTGGTTGGCGCCAGCTGGCGCAGCACGTCGGTGTCCCGGACGAGCGCGACCATCCGCTGATCGAGCTGCTCGAAGGTCCGCAGCCACATTTCGAGCTGGTACTGCCACTCCGGGCCGTTGCCGAAGTAGGCGACGATCTCCGGCTGCAGCTCGGCCAGGCGTCGCTGCACGGCGCGCGTCACCGCGCCCCGCACGTCGCGCCGGCGCAACCGCAGCGCGGCGACCGCCAGCCACGCAGCGACCGCGATCGGGATGACCAGCGCGATGCCCAGGCCGGTGATCGGCACCGCCGCCCGGTGCTTGGCGAACGCGAAGCCGACCGCCGCCAGGACCTCGACGGTCGCCGGCAGGCCGCCGGGCTGCAGCAACGCGGTCGGCGGCGCCGGCGGCACCCGCCCGACGTCGAGGGCCAACCCGCGGGACATGATCGGCGGCTTGCGCAGGTAGCCGACCAGTTGGGCAAGGCCGGCGGTGATGGCGTGCATGCCGCCGGCAAGCAGCCCGAAGGCGGCGGTGAGCGCCACCACCAACGCCGTCGGGGCGCCGAAGTGCAGGCGGGCGGCGAGCAGCGCGATCAACGCGCCCCGGGCCAGCGTGCGGGCCACCGGCCCCAGCCCGACCCGGGCCAACGCCCACGGCACGATCGGCGCGCGGGCGTGCACGGCGATCTCGACGACGGCGACGGCCGCCATGGCGATCGCCACGCCGACCGGGGTGCGCGCCGCGGCGCAGATGAGCACCGCGAGGTAGGCCAGCGCGCCGGCGAGGAGTCCGAGCACGGCGGCGCGCCGGGTGCCGACCGGGGGCACCAGCTCGATGGTCAAGACGCGACGGCGCCCGGCGTCGGACGGCATCAGCTCGTCGAAAGCCGTCGACGGGCTGACGTCGGGGCCGACGTCGGGGCTGACGTTGGATACGCCTTGGGCGCTGCCATCCCTGCCTCCGGCGCGCTGGTCTGCCCGGCAGCACGTGGATCAGGCTGTGCGCCCACCGCGGCGTGCGCGCCCACGCCGTCGATAAGGCACCATTAGCTCGTGCAACTCGACTCGATACCGGCTGTGAATGTGCCGCAGACGACCGTACACAAGTCCGGTTCGCGGTCGATGTGCAGGCTGGCAGCCGGCGCGGCGGAGTGAGCCGAAGATGAGCGTCGCGCGGCTCCGCACGATCGCGGTCGTCCTCGCCGGCGGCACCGGCTCGCGGGTCGGCCTCGACATCCCGAAGCAGCTGCTGAAGGTCGCCGGCCGCACGGTTATCGAGCACACCGTCGAGACGTTGAACGAGTGCCCGGAGATCGACGAGATCATCGTGATGATGGCGTCGGACTTCGTCGCCGACGCCGAGGCCATCCTGCTCGGCAAGCCGGGCCTGCAGAAGGTGAGCCGGGTGCTGGCCGGCGGCGTCGACCGCAATGACACGACGCGCGCCGCGCTCGCCGCGTTGGGCGAGGACGAGGTCAACGTCCTGTTCCACGACGCGGTGCGGCCGCTGCTGCCGGCCGGCGTCGTGCGCGATTGCGTGGCGGCGCTCGAGACGTATGAGGCGGTGGATGTCGCCATCGCCTCGGCGGACACGATCGTCCGGGTCGACGAGCACGGCTGCATCGACGACATCCCCGACCGCAGCCGATTGCGGCGGGGCCAGACCCCGCAGGGCTTTCGGCTGTCGACGATTCGGCGGGCGTATGAGGAAGCGCTGGCCGATCCGGATTTCCGGGCCACTGACGACTGCGGTGTGGTGCTCCGCTATCTGCCTGACGTGCCGATCTACGTGGTGGCCGGCGACGAGCAGAACATGAAAGTCACCTACCCGATCGACCTGTTTCTGGTGGACAAGCTGTTCCAGCTCGGCTCGCACGTCGCCGAGCGGCGCGACGACAGCTTGGACGGCGATGTGCTGCGGCATAAGGCGATCGTGGTGTTCGGCGGCAGCTACGGCATCGGCCGCGACGTGGTGCGGCTCGCCGAGAAAGCCGGTTGCCGGGTGCACTCCTTCAGCCGGTCGACCACCGGCACGTACGTCGAGCAGCCGGACACCGTCCACGCCGCCCTCGCGCACGCCACGCGGGAATCCGGCGGCATCGACGCCGTCGTGGTCAGCGCCGCGCAGCTGGCCACCGGCCCGCTGGCGCAGATGACCGACGAGCAGGTGCTCGCCCAGGTCAACGTCAACTTCGTCGGCGCGGTCACGGTCGCCCGGGCCGCCGAGCGGTACCTGCGGGCGACCCGGGGACACCTGGTGCTTTTCACCTCAAGCTCCTACACCCGCGGACGGGCCAACTACTCGCTGTACTCCTCGACAAAGGCGGCTGTGGTCAACCTCGCCCAGGCGCTGGCCGACGAATGGTCTGACGGCGGCATTCACGTCAACGTCGTCAATCCCGAGCGCACCCGCACGCCGATGCGCGTGCAGGCTTTCGGCGAAGAGCCTGAGGGCACGCTGCTGGACAGCGAGACGGTGGCCTCGACGGTCCTCGACGTCCTCGCCTCCGACATGACCGGGCAGGTGATCGACGTCCGCCGCGAGGCGCCGCGGACCGCGGCTGTGCCCGAGCTGGTCGCCGAGGCGGTAGCCGGCCCCGCCGTCGACCCGCTGTGAGGCGGGTCGGCGTCCCCGCGCTCGTCGCGTTGCTGCTGGCGCTCTACGGCGTGGAGTTCGGCGGCGCGGTGGTCGGCTCGCCAGGCGTCGTGTTCTGCGCGCTGCTTGCGCTGTGGCTGCTCGAGCTGGCGCTCTACCCGGCGCGAGGCGACCGGCTGCTCCGGCTGCTCGGCACGGCGAGCGCGGGCCTGGTGTGGCGGGTGTTCCTTCGACAGCTGCTCGTGGTCGTGCTGCTCTACCGGGCCGGGGCGATGTCCTCGACCGCGCTCGGCGTCGTGGTGGCCGCTGTGCTCGCGCAGCATGGGCTGCTCGGCGTCTTCAACGCCGTCCGGTCCTTCGTGCGCAGCCGGCGGTGGCGACGGCTCGAGACGGTCAACCTGCCGGTGCTCGCCGACGGCCTGCCGCCGGCGCCGCCCGAGTGGCTGCTCACGGCGGGCGCCACGCTGCTGCTGGCCACCGACCTCACGCTCGTCGCGGCGCTCGGCTGGGTGTTCGCGGGCGGCAGCTACCGACCCCTCGCGCCGGCGGCGGTCGCGATGGCGGCGCTGGCCGCCCTGGCGCCGCTTGCGCTGGTGAGGCAGGCGCTCGCGCTGCGTCGGCTGCCTGACGACGAGGCGCGACTCGCGTCGGCACAGCAGGCGGTGCTCGATCTCGCGCCGCTTGTGGTGCTGTACTTCTCCGGCGGCGCGACGTCGGTCTACCAGGTCAACATGTGGTTCGAGACGATGGAGCGGCTCGGCCGGCCGGTGCTCGTGCTGCTGCGCGAACGGCGCTATCTGGCCGACCTCGCGCCGACGTCGCTGCCGATCCTCTGCCTGCCCTTCACCGTCGACGTGATGAATTTCGAGATGCCGAGCGCGCGCGTCGGGCTGTACGTCGCCAACGTCGGGCGCAACATCCACCTGCTGCGCGAGCCCGGGCTCAAGAGCGCGTTCATCGGCCACGGTGACAGCGACAAGACGGCGAGCTTCAACCCGGCGACGAAGGTGTACGACGAGGTGTGGGTGGCCGGTGAGGCCGGCCGGCAGCGCTACGTCCGGGCGCAGGTGGGCGTGCGCGAGGACGAGATCGTGCTGGTCGGCCGGCCGCAGCTCGACGCGATCGCCGACGCCGAGCCGCGGCCGCCCGGGGCGCCGTTCACCGTGCTCTACGCGCCGACCTGGGAGGGCTGGACCGACGACCCGTACCAGACGTCGCTGATCTCACTCGGCGAGCTGATCGTCGCGACGTTGCTCGCGACGCCGGGCGTGCGGGTGCTGTACAAGCCGCACCCGCTGACCGGCACGGTGAACCCCGCGGCGAAGCAGGCGA
Organism: uncultured Jatrophihabitans sp.; assembly: GCF_964251945.1. Lineage (GTDB taxonomy): Bacteria > Actinomycetota > Actinomycetes > Mycobacteriales > Jatrophihabitantaceae > Jatrophihabitans. The sequence continues at coordinate 189,790 of NZ_CAXULP010000002.1, read as the reverse complement.
GCACGCGGATCGTCGCGGCGGTGCACGCCGCCGGCGACCGACACCTCGCGGTGCTCGACAACGCCAGGGCGCTCTACGAGCTGTTCAACGAGTCGGACGCCCTGGTCAGCGACGTGTCGAGCGTCGTGTCGGACTACCTGCGTTCGGGCAAGCCGTACTTCGTCAGCAACCTCGCCGGCGAGCCGGACGACGTCTTTCGCGACCTCAACCCGTCGGCCGGCGCCGCGTACCTGATCGGGCCGACCGGCGAGGGGCTCGCCGAAGGGCTGGCGAAAGCGCGCGGACGCGACGAGCTGAGCGCGCGCCGCGCCGAGGTGCGCACCTTCCTGCTCGGCGATCCGAGCCTCGACCCGATGTCGCTGTTCCGCGACGCCGTCGACAGCTTGGCCGCTCGTGCGGAACGCCAGCCGGCGCGGGCCGGCCTGCACGGGCACGGCGGCGCCGACATCGACGAGCCGGTTGCCGGGCGCGGCGCGATCGACGACGCGGCGCCCGGCGCCGAGGCCGAAACGCTGGCCACCGACCCGGTCCAGATCTGACATGGCCGTTCGGGTCAGCGTCGTCATCGCTGTCTACAACACCGGCCCGCACATCGAGCCGTTGATCGACTCGCTGCTGCGCCAGACGATGTCGACCGAGGAGTTCGAGGTCATCTTCGTCGACGACGGGTCGACCGACTCCACGCCGGATCGACTGGACGCGCTGGCCGCCGAGCACGGCCACTTCACGGTGGTGCGCGAACCGAACAGCGGTTGGCCCGGCCGCCCGCGCAATGTCGGCATCGACCTCGCGCGCGGCCGGTACGTCTTCTTCGCCGACCACGACGACTGGTTCGGCGTCGAGGCGCTGCAGCGGATGCTCGACTACGCCGAGGCGCACGAGTCGGACATCCTGATCGGCCGCTACGCCGGCCACCACCGGGGCGTGGCCAAGGCGATGTTCACCGCGAACCGTCCCGCGGTGACGTTGTCGGACACCCCGCTGATGGATTCGCTCACCCCGCACAAGCTGTATCGCGCGGCGTTTCTCGCCGAGCACGAGCTGCGCTTTCCCGAGGGGCGGCGCCGGCTCGAGGATCACATGTTCGTGATCGCGGCGTACTTCCGCGCACGGCGGATCTCGCTGCTCGCCGACTATCACTGCTACTTCCACATCGGCCGGCCGGACATCGGCAACGCGGGGCTGCAGCGGATCGACCCGCCGTTCTACTACCGATACGCCCGAGAAGTCGTCGAGCTGATCCTCGCCGAGACCGAGCCGGGCGCCCTGCGCGACCGCTGCCTGCGCCGGCCGCTGCGTCAAGAGCTGCTCGGCCGTCTCGACGGCGCCCCCTTCCTGAAGGAGGAGCCCGACCATCAGCGGTCGGTGTTCGACGAGGCGCGGGCGATCGCGCTCGCTTGCATTCCGCCGCACGTCGACCGCGGACTGTCGGCGCCGCAGCAGGTGCGGTCCGAGCAGCTGCGCGCGAACCGGTTCGCGGACCTGACTCGCTACGTCCGGCACCAGGTGGGCGTCCGCTGCCACAGCACGCTGGCGGACCTCCGCTGGGACGATCGGGGCCGGCTGACGGTGACCGTCGACGCGCTGCTGGTGAACGGACCCGAGGCGCGGCCGTGGACCTACCGAGTCGACGGCGACCGGATGCTGTTGACGACGCCGGCGCTCGAGCACGGGCCGGCCGAGGACGCCCTCGACTGCACTGCCGCCGTCAGGGCCGCGCGGGCGGACCTCGTGATCCGCCGGCGCGCCGACAGCGAGGAATGGAAGATCCCGACCGAGTCGACGCGCACGACGCACACCGACGGCGACGCGGCGTGGCTGAGCTTTCATGCCGTCGGGGTCGTCGACCCGCGCACGCTCGGCGGCGGCCGGCTGCTCACTCCGGGCGTGTGGGACCTCTACGTCACGGTGTCGCAGACCGGCTGGTCGAAGCAGAACCGGCTCGCCGTCGAGCGCCTCGAGCCGGCACTCGCCGGCTGCCGACCGGCGGTGCTGTCGGGCGTCCCGATCGTCGCGTACTGGACGGCGGGCGCGGAGAAGCTGAGTCTGAATATCGACGCCAAGACCGCAGAGCTCGCCAAGCGCCCAGGCAGGTGTCGGCTCGAGCGGTCGGCAGGCGGTTCGGCCGCGCTCGTCGTCGATTTGGACCTCGCGCTGGACGCGGACGCGCGGCCGGCGGTCGCGCTGCGTCTCACGCCCGCCTCGTCGTCGTCCTCGTCGTCGGCGGTCGTGCTCGCGGCCGGGTGGCGCGCGGCCGAAGCGGGCGTCGCGACGCTGGCCGCGCAGGCGCCGGACCTCGCGCCTGGCGCATGGCGGGTCACCGCGGAGCTGCAGCTGCCGCGCGGGACGGTCAGCTGGCGCACGGCGACGGTGCTCGTCGTCGGCCGCCGCCGTTCGCCGCGCCTGCGGTCGGAGCAGGCGGCACGGAGAGCGAACGCGTCGCAGCGGCGCGGGGTGCTCGGCCGGGCCCGACGCATCGCCGGCCGCGCGCGCCGTCGCGCCCGGAGCGTCGCGCGACGTTGGCGCGAACGGTGATCGGGCGCCGGGTGACACGCCACGACGCCGGCAGGCAGGATGAGACCGGTCGGCCCCGCGCGAATGAAGGATGACCGGTTGAGACGCCACGAGTTCCTGCAGGCGATGCATGAGCTGACCCGGCCGCGAACGTACGTCGAAACCGGCGTGCACTACGGCGAGAGCTTGACGCTGTCCCGGGTGCCGAGCATCGGGATCGACCCGGACTTCTCCATCAGGCGCGAGCTGCTCGGCGACATGCAGTTGGCCCGCACGACCAGCGATGAGTTCTTCGCCCGCGCGCGGCCGCTCGCGCACTTGCCGACCACGGTGATCGACCTCGCGTTCATCGACGGCATGCATCTCGCCGAATACGCGCTGCGCGACTACCTCGCGCTCGAGCGGTTTACCGCCGCGACGAGCGTCGTCGTGTTCGACGACATGCTGCCGCGCTCGATCGACGAGGCCGCCCGGCACCGGCACACCGGCCCGTGGACCGGTGACATCTACAAGGCGGCGCAGGCGCTGCGTGACTTCTGCCCCGAGCTGATCGTGCTCGAGGTGGACACCACGCCGACCGGCTTGGTCGTCGTGCTCGCTCCCGATGCGTCCCGCGGCGGCGTGCTGCCGCAGTACGACGCGTGGCTCGACGTCGCGCTCGAGCCGGACCCGCAACGCGTGCCCGACGAGGTGCTGCGCAGGACGCGGGCGCTCGACCCCGAACGGTTGCTGGCCAGCCCCGGCTGGCGTCAACTGCCGATGCTGCGCCGCCGTCGCCGCGGTGTTGATCGCGCCGCGGTGCGCGCGGCGTTCGCCGACGTCGTCGGCTGACCATGTCGGCGCGCTCGGCGTCCCGACGCGTCGTACCGGGCCAGCTGCTGCCCGTAATCGGTGGAAAGCTGCGCGACGCGGCGACGCGCCGGCCGGGGCGCCCGCCGAAGGTGAGCGTCATCGTCGCGACCTACAACTCCGAGCCGGCCGCATTGACGAAGCTCGTCGACTCGATCGCGGCGCAGCCGATGGCCGCGCGGGACGTCGAGATCGTCTTCGTGGACGACGGGTCGACCGACGACACCCGGGATCGGCTGGCCGAGATCGCGCGCGCCCGGGCGAACGTCGTCGTTCGCTCGATCGAGAATTCCGGTTGGGCGAGCCGCCCGCGCAACGTCGGCATCGAGATCGCCCGCGGCGAGTACCTGCTGTTCATGGACCACGACGACGAGCTGGTCGCCGGCGGGCTCGCGGCGGCCTACGAGTTCGGGCACGCGCACGCCGCCGACGTCGTGAACGCGAAGGAGGTCCGCACCAACGGCTGGTCGTGGGGGTGGGATTCGTTCGCCGCCGACATTCCGCTCGTCGGGCCCCGCGAGCGCAACCCGCTCGACCCGATGACTCCGCACAAGCTGTACCGCCGCGAGTTCGTGCTGCGCCACCAGCTGCGCTTCCCGGAGGGCAAGCGGGTGCTGTGGGAGGACATCTACTTCAACACCACCGCGTTCGCGCGCGGCGCCCGGATCGCCATCCTGTCCTCGCGCGCCTTCTACCACTGGGTCGAAGGTCCGGCGAACACGTCGGCGACGTTCGACCGCAGCGCCGAGGAGTTCTGGTCGAACCTCGATCGGCTGCTGGCGTTCATCGACCGCGAGCTGGCCGGGCGCCCCGGCCGGCAGCCGCTGCTCACCCACCACGTGCGAGCACGGGTCCTGGGGATGCTCGGCCCCAAGTGCCTGCCCCAGCCGTTGGAGTATGTCGAGACCGGCTACCGCCACGCCCGCGAACTCGTCGAGCGGCACATGCCGCCGGCCCTCGATCCGGGGCTGCCCGCCGCGGACCGGGCGAGGTTGGCGCTCGTGCGGCACGGGGACCTCGGCCTGCAGCGCCTGCTCGCCGAGCTCGACGACGGCGTCTTCGCGACGCCGACCCTCGACGCCGTCGAGTGGGTCGGCTCGGCGCTGGTGCTGACGATCAGCGCGACGCTGACCACCGGCGCTGGCGAGCCCCTGCGGCTGCGTCGGGTCGGGGACCGCTGGCTGCGCGTCGTCCCGCAGGAGCTTGCCGACGTGCTTCCCGCACATGCGCTCGACGTCACCGACGACGTCGAGCGGGCAGCCTTCACCGCGAGCGTGAAGGGCCGCTCGTCGCGCTCGACCTGGCGGCTGACCGGCAACGGCGCCGTGCGGTGCGTCGTCGAGCGTGCCGGCGACGGCGCGCTGACCGGCACGCTGACTGGCTCGGTCGTGGCGCGGTTCGACCCGGTGGCGTTCGCCGCGGAGCACGGCCTGACCGACCCCGTCTGGGACTTCGCGGCCCGCTTCGAGGCGCTCGGCTTCGCCGTGCATCGACCGTTGCGCGGCGGCGTGACCCGGGTCGGCCTGCTGGCCGGCAGCACCGCCGTCGGCTACGTCAATAAGGCGGGGCTGTACAGCCTCGACGTCTCCTCGTCGGTGCGCAGCGTGACCGGCTCGGCGCGGCCGCCGGTTGTCTCGGCGAGCGTGGCGGCGCGCGCCGCCGGCAGCGGTCTGACCGCGGTGGACGTGCGGCTGCCGATGCCGGACGTCCACTGCGCGGGTGACTCGCGGTTGGCCGGAACCGCTGTTCTGGGCGGCGGCGCCACAGCGCCGTTGACGTTGACCGCGACCGGGAGGCGCGCAGTGCTTGAGGGCGGCGACGCAGTGCTCGAGCGCGGCGACGCGGTGCTCGAGTTCAGCGCCGCGTTGCGCGACGGCGAACACCCGGTCCGCGTCGAGCTCGAAGGCCGCGTCGGCGACACCGGCCTCGTCCTGGTTGTGGCGGCCGGGACGGCGCGGTTGCGCGCCGCATCGCAGGCGGCGGCGCAGACGAGGAAGTGACGCGCGGCGCTGACGGCCGGATCACCTCGTCGCCTCAGAACGGAGGCAGCGAAGCAGAAAGCCGAACCAGCCGAACGCGCTGTCGGTGCAGCTCTGTGCTGGGCTGACGAAACGGTGACAGCCTCGATGTCCCGATGTCATGGGACTCGGGGTCCCGTTCGCTGTCCCGGGCACGGTCCGGTCTGTGCTCGTCGGCCCAGCGCTCGAAGGCGACACAATGCGGAAGTTCCTACTACGTAGGGGATTCCGGCTGCCTGATCGCTTGACTCCCCGCGATGTTCGACTAATATAGAACACGTGAGTCTGGACCTCGAGGATCGTCCGGCCGGGGACGGTTCTGTGCTGCCGCAGGCAGGCTCGCCGGCCGCGTCGCTGGCGGCGATGCACGCCGAGCTCGACACGCTGTTGGGCGCGGATCTGTCCGTATCCAGCGACGCCGACATCCTTGACGGCCTGCGCGAGGCGGAGCGGTTGCGCCGGCGGCTGGCCGCGTTGGACCACCGGGTGGTGACGCAGTTGGAGCGCCGCGGGGTGGCGCAGGCGAAGGGCTATCGGGATCCGCAGACCCTGCTGGTCGAGACGTTGCGGGTCTCGCGGCGGGAGGCGCACGCCCGGGTGAGCGCGGCGCGGAACCTGGGGCCGCGCGTCTCGCTGCTGGGGGAGGTCCTGCCGCCGGTGCATCCGGAGGTGGCGGCCGGGCAGGCCGTGGGGGTGGTGTCGGTCGAGCAGTCGCGGATCATCGTCAAGGCGCTCGACCAGCTGCCCGGACACGTCACGGTCGAGGCGGCGGACGGGATCCGGGACGCCCTGCTAAACCTGGCCGCGGCGTGCGGGCCGGAAGTGGTGGGGAAGGCGGCGCGGCACGCGCTGGTCACAGTGGAGCAGGACTGCGCGCCGCCGGAGGCCGACGAGCGCCGCGAGCAGCGTCGCGGGATTGCTGTGTTCTGCCGGCCGGACGGGTCGTCGCGGGTCGCCGCGGAGCTGAACCCGGAGTTGACCGAGGTGCTGTTGACGGTGTTCGACTCCCTCGCTGCCCCGAAACCAGCGTCAGACGGCGTTCGCGACCTGCGGTCGGGCGGGCAGCGGCGCCACGACGCGCTGCTGGACGGGTTGAAGCTGCTGATCAGGGCTGGGCAGCTGCCGGACGCGGGCGGGGTGTCGACCACGGTGTTGATCACCATCGACCAGCGGGCGTGGCTGACGGGGGTCGGCTGCGCGCAGGCCGGGCACGGCGGGGTGCTCACCGCGAGGGAGGCGATCCGGCAGGCCGGCGGCGACGCCACCGTCGTGACCGTCGCGCTGGACGACATGCTCGCCGTCACCGCCCTCAGTGGGGAGCATCGGATCTTCACCCGCCGGCAACGCCGCGCGCTCGCCGCCCGCGATCTCGGGTGCACGTTCCCCGGCTGCCCCGCCCCGCCGGGCTGGTGCGAAGCGCACCACGCGACCGACTACGCGATCACCGGCCAGACCAGCGTCGACGACGGCGGACTGGTCTGCGGCTACGACCACCGCGAACGCGTCCGTCAAGGCTGGACCACCCGCATGATCAACGGCCGGATGTGGTGGATCCCGCCACCCTGGATCGATCCAAACCAGACACCCGTCCGCAACACCCTCCACGACAAACCCTGAACTGTCTCGCGCGTTCGAACCTGCCATCGCCTGTCACAGAAGACCGTCTTGACATGGTCGGCGCTCGATGGTTTCGGTCCGTCATCTGCCACGCGAGACACCGTGTCCAATCGTGCGGGTCGCTATCGTGCGACGACGGTTGAAGCGTGGCTCAGCGCGATCCGCACTGCCCAGCGGTGGATTGGCGCGACAACGGCCCAGACGACCCGGCCGGGACGGTGCGTGAAGACCATCGCGCTGGAGAACGTGACGGCGTCCGGCTGCGTTGCGAAGAGAAGTGTCGCGTGTATGCCAAGCCGCGACCGCCGCTGGAGAGCGGTCATCTCTGGTGTGGCTTGGGCGATCGGCCAGCCGAGAATGTGCGTCGCGTCGGATCTGGGCCCGCCTTCCAGGATGAGCGCCGTCCAGCCGATGACCAGGAACACGCGCATCGAGAAGGGCGAGCCCTCGAAAGTCGCGCGCGCCCAAACCAGCGCATCGGCCGACACCGGCGCTGGAACTTGCGCCGCGTACCGCCACCCAACCGCCGTGCCGGCGAAGATCGACAGCCGAGGATCAGGTTCGACCGATACCGCCCTCATTGCGGGAGGCTACCGTCCACACCCGCGCGGATCGCGTCGCTCCGTTTGCTGACGAAGACCGCGATCAGCGCAGCAGGCGGCTGGCGGCGTCGCGCGCCGCGACCCGCAGCCGGGCGGTGCGCTCGGGGGGCAGCAGAGACAGCGCCTGCTCGAGCACGCGTTCGCCTGCGACTGCGGCCTTGCGCCGAGCCGCCTGCCCGGCCGTAGCCGGCGGGGGGAGGCTGTGCGTGGCTTTCGCGCCCCAGAGCAGCACGAGCGGCCGGTCGCCCTGCACGAGCAGGCGGGCTGCCAACTGCTGGCGCTCGGCCGCCCCGTGCTCGAGGGTCAGCGTCCAGATGCCGTCGTCGAGTTCCGCGCGCCGGGCGCGCACGATCAGCCGACGGCCGCCGTCGTCCTCGACGAGTTCGCCGTCCGCGCGCACCGTCCGGGTGCCGCGACCCAATGAGACTTCGACCGACGAGCCGGCGATCTCGCTCTTCGGTTCGGCCAGCAGGATCTCGACGTCCGCTCCGCGTAACCGCGCGACGCTGTCGACCAGGTCGAACGACGCGGGCGGCGGCATCGAGTTGCCCATGCGGATCTCCTCGCGGCGGCTGGGACAGGCGGGGCGGGTGCGAGCCTAGCGCCCGGCGAAGGCGCGCAGCGCCCAGCACGTTCGCTCAGCGGCCACCCGCGGTCGCGGCCCGGCGGCCGGCGAGCGCCTCGGCCAACGCGTCCTGCCAGGGTCGTGGCGCGGTCAGGCCAGCGGCGACCCACGCGCGGGTGGACAGCACCGACCACCCCGGCCGTTTCGCCGGCCGCGGGAACGCCGCGCTGTCCACCGGCTGGACGCGCTCGGGATCGGCGCCGATCAGCCGGAACACCGCACGCGCGAGTTCGAACCAGGACGCCTGGCCGGCGTTGACGTAGTGCAGCGTGCCGGCCGGCACGTCGCCGCGACCGAGCTCGACGAGCGCCCCGGCGAGGTCGGCCACCCAGGTCGGCGAGCCGATTTGGTCATTGACCACCGTGAGCGTCTCGCGTTCGCGTTCGAGTCGAGTCATCGTGTCCACAAAATTGGCAGTCGGGCCGCCGTAGACCCACGCGGTGCGCACGACGTGGTGTCGGTCGGGCAGCGCCCGCGCCACCGCCTGCTCGCCGGCCAGCTTGGTCCGGCCGTACGCACCGGTGGGGCCGACCGGCGCGTCCACCTCGTAGGGCTCGCTCGCGTCGCCGGCGAAGACGTAGTCGGTGGAGACGTGCAGCAGCCGCCCGCCGTGCCGGGCCAGCGCCTCGGCGACCGCGGCCGGCCCAGCGCGGTTGATCCGGTCGGCGCCGGCCTCGTCGTCCTCCGCGGCGTCGACGGCGGTGTAGGCGGCGGCGTTGAGCACGACGTCCGGCCGATGCTCGGCGATCATCGCCTCGACCTGCTCAGGGTCGCCCAGGTCGAGCTCGGCGCGGGTGGTGGCGACGACGTCGATCCCCGCGGCGGCGAGCAGCGGCAACGCATGCGTGCCGAGTTGGCCGTTGGCGCCAGTCACCAGCCAGGTGCTCATTGGCCGGACTCGGCGTAGCGCGACTCGGTCGCCGCCTTCGCCGGTTCCCACCACTCGCGGTTGTCGCGATACCAGCGGATCGTCTGCTCGAGCCCGCTGCGCAGATCGCGGTAGCGCGGCTGCCAGCCGAGCTCGTCGCGCAGCTTGCTGGCGTCGATCGCGTAGCGCAGGTCGTGTCCGGCGCGGTCGGTGACGTGGTCGAACCAGTCCGCCGGCTTGCCCAGCAGCTCGAGGAGGAGCTGCAGCACGTCCTTGTTGTCGCGCTCGCCGTCCGCGCCGATGAGGTAGGTCTCGCCGAGCTGACCGCGGTCGATGATCGTCCACACTGCGGCGTTGTGGTCGTCGACGTGGATCCAGTCGCGGACGTTCGCGCCCGCGCCGTAGAGCTTGGGCCGCAGGCCGGCGAGCACGTTGGTGATCTGGCGCGGGATGAACTTCTCGATGTGCTGGTACGGGCCGTAGTTGTTCGAGCAGTTGGAGATGGTCGCCTGCACGCCGAAGCTGCGCACCCAGGCGCGGACCAGCAGATCCGAGCCGGCCTTCGTCGAGCTGTACGGGCTGGAGGGGTTGTAGGGCGTCGTCGGCGTGAACTTCGCCGGGTCGTCGAGCTCGAGGTCGCCGTAGACCTCGTCGGTCGAGATGTGGTGGAAGCGCACGCCGTGCCGGCGCACCGCCTCGAGAAGGGTGAACGTCCCCACGAGGTTTGTCCGGACGAACGGCGACGGGTCGCGCAGCGAGTTGTCGTTGTGCGACTCGGCGGCGAAGTGCACGACCAGGTCGCTCTTGCCGACCAGCCGGTCGACGGCGTCGGGGTCGGCGATGTCGCCGACGACGAGATCAATGCTCTCGCGCACCGGCGCCAGGCTCTGCTCGCTGGCGGCGTAGGTCAGCGCGTCGAGCACCGTCACCCGCGCATCCGGCCGGTGGGCGACGGTGTGGTGGACGAAGTTGGCGCCGATGAAGCCGGCGCCGCCGGTGACGAGGACGCGCATCACAGCTGCTCGAAGCGCGGCGCGGCGGCGTCCTTCGCCGAGATCTGCGCCGGGTCGGCGGTGTCGATCGGCACCGGCCAGGCAATGCCGAGCGCCGGGTCGAGCGGCGTGACGGCCACGCCGGACATCCCGGGCTGCCACTCGACGCCGAAGCAGTACAGGTACTGGCAGCCGCCGTCGGACACCGCCTGGAAGCCGTTGCACACGCCGGCCGGCACGAACACCTGCGTCCCGACGGTCAACGGCACGGTCACCACCGCTCCGCGGGTGGGGGAATCGGGCCGAGCGTCGAGATAGGCGCCGAGCGCCTCGCCCGCCGCGACGCCGACGAGCTTGTCGGTCGCCTCGCCGTGCATGCCGCGCAGACCGCCGCGCTTCGTCCAGGTCAGGTTCAGCTGGGCCCACCGCTCGGGCACCGGCACGCCTGCCTCGGCGAACCCGCTCGTCCGAAAGAACTCGCGCACCGTGCCGCGCTCGTCCGTGACCGCCTTGGTGGTGATCCGCAAGAGGCCGTCGATGTCGGTCTGCTCAACCGACATCGGGACGATCTCGACGCTCACGCTCGGCTTCCGGCGGCGCCCGCGGCCGCGGATTCGGCGACGAACTCGGCGGCGACGCGCCGCAGGTACGCGGCGTAGCTCGATTTGCCCATCCGGTCGGCGGCCCCGACGGCCTGTTCCGGGGTGATGAAGCCGCAGCGCATCGCGACTTCTTCCAGGCAGGCGATCGTGATGCCCTGCCGGTGCTGCAGCACCTGCACGAATTGCGCCGCCTCGAGCATCGAGTCCTGCGTGCCGGTGTCCAGCCACGCGGCGCCGCGGCCGAGGTCGACCAGCTTCGTCGGCCCGGACTCGACGTACACCCGGTTCAGATCGGTGATCTCCAGCTCGCCGCGCGCTGAGGGCCGCAGCCGCTTCGCGTGCTCGACCACCCCCGCGTCGTACAGGTACAGACCGGTCACCGCGAGGTTCGAGCGGGGGTGCGCCGGCTTCTCCTCCAGATCGACGATCCGGCCGTCATCGTCGACCACCGCGATGCCGTACCGCTCCGGATCGCTGACCCGATAGCCGAACAGCACGCAGCCGCCGTGCGTCTCGACCTGGCCGACGGCCGCGCGCAGCGCGCCGCCGAAGCCGTGGCCGTAGAAGATGTTGTCGCCGAGCACCAGCGCCGCGCTGTCGCCGGCCAGGAAGCGCTCGCCGATCAGGAACGCCTGCGCCAACCCGTCCGGCGACGGCTGCACCGCGTAGCTGAGCTGCGTGCCCCACTGGCTGCCGTCGCCGAGCAACCGCTCGAACTGGTCGTGCTCGTGCGGCGTCGTGATCACCAGGATCTCCCGGATGCCGGCCAGCATCAGCACCGACAACGGGTAGTAGATCATCGGCTTGTCATAGACGGGCAGCAGCTGCTTGCTCACCGCGAGCGTCACCGGATGCAGCCGCGAACCCGTCCCGCCGGCCAGCACGATGCCCTTCATGGCGTCAGAGCCTAACGATGCTGCGACTTCCGGTCGCGGTCAGTGCGGTCGCGGTCAGTGCGGTCGCGGTCAGCAGGTCGCGGTCAGTACGGAAATGCCAACCGGGCTTCGACGAGGTTGTGGTCGGACGGGATCGCGCCGACGAACCTGCCGTGAACCAGCTTGACGACCACGGTTCGCGACACGACGGCCACGCCGGGCGGCGCGTAGATGTGGTCGATGCTCTGCCCGACCGTGGGCGGCCTGCGCATGTTCAGGTTGGCGCTGTTGTATTGGCCGTTCGTCATGTGCTGGGCGGCGTCCGCGCTGTCCGCGACGTGCGCGGCGCGCATGACGATGCCCGGGCCGTCGAAGACGTGATTGCGGTTCACCGTCGAGTTGAAGTCTCCGGCGTACACAATCGGCGCGCCGGTGGAGCGGGCGTAGGCGGCGCCGAACGCCAGCAGCCGCGTCGCCTCGCGCTGGCGCAGCGTGTCGTAACGCGCGCCCGCGCCGGCCAGCAGGTGCGGCGACACGGCGATGACCCGTGCCCCGGTCGCGCGGTTGCGCAGCAGCTGATACGCAGCCCAGCGCTGGTCGCCGAGCGACCAGTGGCCGCCGGCCGCCGCCGGCTGGTACACCCTCGATCGGTACAGGACGTAATCGGCGGTGCGCCGGAATCCGTGCGTCGTCGGCGGGGTCTCGGTGGTCGCCAGCGACCAGTCGCCGCCCAGCGCGCGGCGCAGATCGTCGATCTGCCGGGTGCCGCCGAAGCCCGTCGGCGAGCCGATCCAGGCCGCCGCCTCCTGCACCGCGACGACAGCCGCCCCCGACTTGCGGATCGACGCGACGACACCGGCGCGGCGCGCGGGCCAGGCCGCGAGCGCGACGCCGCTCTCGAGCGCTCCCGCGGTGTTCGCCTCGAGCACGTTGTAGGTCGCGATCCGGATCGACTGCAGCGCGGTGCGCGGCGTGGCGTGGACGGCCGCGGCCGGCGCCGACTTCGTCGATCCGTTCATCGCCTGCACGCGGAACCAGTACGTCCGTCCCTTCACCAGCCCGTACGGCGTGAACGACGGGTTCGCGCCGCGGATGCGGTAGGTGCGCCGACCGGCGGAGAAGTTCCGCCGCGTCGACCGGGTGATCTGCCAACCCGTCGCCGGCTCGGCGCGCCAGGTCAGGTACGTGCCGGCGTGTCCGGCCGTCGCGCGCAGGCCGGCCGGTGTCGGCGGGCGCAGCCGCACCGCGTGGATGGTGGTGTCCCAGCGGTGGCGCTTTCCGTTGACCGCCTCGACCCGGTAGTAGTACGGCGTCGCGCGGTAGCGCAGCCGGCGGATCGTCACGAGCCGGGAGCGCTGGCTCGCCGAATGCCGCGCGTGCCGGATCCTGGCGACATGCAAGCCGCGCTTCGTGCGCGCGACGTAGACGCGGAACGACGTGGCGTGAGCCGTCTCGCCCACTCGCACGGTGAACGCGCTGCTGCTGATCGCGACGACCTTGACGACGTGGGGCACTGCCGGTCGCGGTGTCGCGGCGTCCGCCGCCGGCGCCGGCACCACGCCGAAGCCGACTGCGGCGGCGGCGGCGAACAGGGCGAGCCCGGCGACAGCAGTGCCGGCTCGCGGACGGTGCGGCATGCGGCGGAGCCCTCCAGTCGACATCGGCCGCGCGGTCACGGCGGCGCCTAGGTTATTGCGTCGCGGCCGTTCCCGGTCGGTCCGTGCCGGGATGCCCGTCCGACAGTGGTCACTTGACACGGTCAGTGGTCGCTGCGGCGCGACCACTGACGGGTCTAACTGACCACTGACAGGCGGCTCGGCACAATCCGCCCATGCGTCTGCGAGCTGGAGCGGGCCCTGCTCGCCACGCGCTGAAGCCATGGCGGGCGCGGCTCAACTGACGCGCGGGTTGGCCGATCAAGTCGGTGACGGTCGCGAACGCGATCCGACGGTCGGCGAGAAGAGCTCGGCATGGACATCCTCGAAGCGCCTGCCCGCGCCGCGGTCCTGCCCGAGCCGGCGCCGGCGGCAGCGACAAGTGACGCGACAGCACTCGACGACGTATGGGCGCCGTGTGCGCGTCAGCGACGCCGGCTGCTCGGCTGGCCGGCAGCGATCGCGCTGCTGTTCGCGTTGCTGTTCGTCGGCGGCTCGAGCTACCTGGTCGTCGTGCTCGACAGCCTCGGCGCGCACGCCGCCTCGTTCACCTCGCAGCTCACTTCGATCGTCGGCGATCTGCACTCGGCCGCCGGCGCGTCCGGCGCCGCGCCCGGCGGGTGAGTCGGGCCGGCGTAGAACGTCAGCTCGCCCACGCGACCTCCACCGCCGCTGGCTTGCGGAAGATCAATCCGCGGGCGGGCGCCGGCGCGCGCAGCCGCAGCCCGGGCAGCTCGGCTAGCAGCACGCGCAGCGCGATCACCGTCTCCAGTCGTGCGAGGTCCATCGCGATGAACACGTGCGGTCCGGTCGCGAACGCGAGCTGGGCTCGCAGGTTCGGCCGGCTCGGGTCGTAGTCGTCGGGGTGCTCGAACACCGCCGGGTCGCGGTTCGCCGCGGTCAACGAGACGCGGACGAGGTCGCCCGCGGCGATCAACGCGCCGCCCAGCGAGACGTCCCGTGTCGCATACCGGTCGACCGCGCCGGCTGCCGGCTCCAACCGTAACGACTCCTCGACCGCCGCAGGCACCGCCTGCCCGTCGCCCGCGAGCCGCGCGGCCTCGCCCGGCCGGGCGAGGATCTGCGCCAACGCGTTCGTGAGCATGCCTTCCGTGGTCTCGATCCCGCCGAACATCATCACCGCCGCGTTGCCCACGATGGCGGCCTCGTCCAGCGTGGCGGCGGCGTCGCGCAGCACCGACTCGCCGGGGTCGCGCAGCCCGGACCGAAGGTGCTCGCCGAGCTCGGCCATCGCGGCCCAGGCAGCCTCCGGCGGCGCCGGGGCGCCCGCGCTGATCGCCTGCACCGCGTCGACGAGCCGGCCGTACCAGCCGAGCACAGTGGCGGCGTCCACGTCGCGTACGCCGAGGACGGCGGCCAGCACCGTCACCGACAGCGGCCCGGCGAATTGGGTGCGCACGTCGGCGGCCCGCCGGTCACCGGCCCGCATCCGCCTGACCAGGTCGAGGGCCAGCCGCTCGATCAGCGCGCCGTACCGGTCGTGCACCTGCCGCGGCCGGAACGGGCCGACGAACGGCGTCCGATGGCTGCGGTGGGCCACGCCGTCGACGGACAGCATGCTCGGACCGATCACCCGCGCGGTCGAGAAGCGCGGATCGTCCACGGTGTAGGCAGCCGGGTCGCGCATGACCTCGACCGCCAGGTCGTGCCGGGTGACCAGCCACGCCCGGACGGCCGGCAGCCAGCACACCGGGCGCCGCGCGCGCAGGTCCGCGAGCAGCACGTGCACGTCCGGCGCGCAGAGCTGCTCGACGCTGGGTTCCGGCACCGGGCCACCGTAAGCGGCCGCCGCGATTGCACTGATCCGGCCCGTCGCTGAAGTGGGCCGGATAGCTGCCGATAGCACCGGTATGACTCGCCGGATGGCGCCTTGGCTGTGCGTCGTCCTCGTCGTGGCCGCGTTCGTCGCGGACCTTCGCTTGCAACCCGGCGGCGCGTTCACGACCCGCGCGGTCGACGACCTGACGCAGCTGGCCACCGCGGCCGTCGCGGCGATCGCCGGGTTCCGCCGCGCGCGGGCTGGCGCGGGCCGGCTGCGGCTGTCCTGGGCGTTGATCGGCGCCGGCGCCGGCTGCTGGGCGATCGGCGAGACGATCTGGTCCTGGTACGAGCTCGTGCGCCAGGTCGAGAGCCCGTTCCCGTCGCTGGCCGACGTGGGCTTCCTGCTCTTCCCGGCCTGCACCGCCGCCGGATTGATGGTGCGCCCGTCGCGCGCGTTCGCCGGCCGGGCGAAGACGCGCATCGTGTTGGACGTGGTGCTCGTCGTGATCTCGCTGTTCGCCATCAGCTGGGCGACCGCGTTCGGTCAGGTGTACCGCGGCGGCGGCAGCGATCTCGCCACGATCGTCTCGCTCGCCTATCCGGCGGGCGACCTCGCGCTGCTGGCCGTCGTCGTCATCGTGCTCAGCTACGCCCGCGCCGGCGGCCGGACCGCCCTCGTCTGGGTCGGCGTGGGGCTCAGCGGCTTCGCCGTCGCCGACAGCGGTTTCGCCTACCTGAGCGCGACCGGCAGCTACCAGACCGGCAACCTCATCGACGCGTGCTGGGTCGCGGGATTCCTCGTCGTCGCCGCCGCCACGACGACCGACGCCGACGCCGTGCACGACGAGAGGCAACTCGCCGAAACCCCGCGCGCGGCGCTGCTGCTGCCCTACCTGCCGGCCGGCGTGGGCGTGCTGGCCGCCGCGCTGCGCCTGCACGACAGTCCGCACGATTCGGTGATGCTGGTGACGGCGACGGTCACCGTGTGGCTGCTGATCGCCCGGCAGGTGATCGTGCTGCTCGACAACCGCGTGTTGATGTCGCGGGTCACTCACCAGGCGCTGCACGATTCGCTCACCGGCCTCGGCAACCGCGCGCTGTTCGCCGATCGGTTGCAGCACGCGCTAGACCGGCACAGCCGCGACCGGCGCGCGCTGCGGCTTGTGCTCATCGACCTCGACGACTTCAAGACCGTCAACGACTCCCTCGGGCATCCGGCCGGGGACGAGTTGCTCGTCCAAGTCAGCGAGCGGCTGCGTGCCGCCATCCGCTCCAGCGACACGCTCGCCCGCCTCGGCGGAGACGAGTTCGCGGTCCTGCTGGAGGACGCGGTGTTGCCGGAGCAGGGGGCCGACAGCGAGATGGCCACCGACCGGCTGATGTCCGCGCTCGCGCTGCCGGTCCAGGTGGGCCGGCGGCTGATCCCGGTCAGCGCCAGCGTCGGCGTGGCGGTGTTGCAGCCTGCGGACCAGCCCGCTGACGCGGCGGACATGCTCCGCTGGGCTGACCTCGCCATGTACGACGCCAAGCGCGGCGGCAAGTCGCGGATGTCGCTGTACTCCGCCGACCTCGGCGAGTCCGGCGGCGAGCTCGATCTGCGCTCGGCGCTCGACGCGGACATCGCCGCCGACCGCATCGATGTCGCGGTGCAGCCGATTCAGCTCGCCGACGGCCGGCAGCACGGCGTCGAGGCGCTGGCCCGCTGGTGTTTCCGCGGCGCCGCCGTCGCGCCGGCCGCCTTCTTGCCCGCCGCGGCCGCGCTCGGCTTGGCGGCGGCGCTCGACGATGTCGTGATCGCGAAATCGGTGGTGGCGGCCGCGTCCTGGGGCGACGGGCGCACGCTCGCGGTCAACGTCAGCGGAGCCACCTTGATCGACGAGTCCTTCCCGCGCCGGCTGACGCGGCTGCTCGACCGGCTCGAGTTCGCCGCGGACCGGCTCGTCGTCGAACTGCGCGAGGACGGACTGGCCGCGCATGACCGGGCAGGGGCGTCGACGATCGCCGGCCTGCGCGAGCTGGGCGTACGCATCGCGGTGGACGACTTCGGCGCGCGCTTCGCCGACCTCGGCCGGCTGCGAGCGTTGCGCCCGGACATCGTCAAGATCGACCGCACGCTTGTCGCAGCGGCCGCGGACGGCGCCGGCGCGGCGACGCTGGCGGCGGTTGCCGAGCTCGCACGCCGGTTCGGCGCGTTCGTGGTCGCCGAAGGCGTCGAGACGCGGTCCGGGCTGGACGCCGCGCTCGCCGCCGGATGCGACGCCGCGCAGGGCTACCTGCTCGGCCGGCCGACAGCGCTCGCCGAGCTCATGGTCCTGTCTGCCGACGGCGCCGGCGCCGGCGTTGGCATCGGCGTCGGCGTCGCGTGACCGCCCGGCCCCACTGGACGCCGCGCATGACCTGCGCGTGCGCGCCGGGCTGAGCTCAGCGGCGTCCGCGCGTCTCGGGCACCCGTGGCAACTCGATCGCGCCGGTCTCGACGACGCTCTCGGCGACGTCGACCAGCTTGCGATGCTTGTTTTGGCTGACGATGCGCAGCAGGTCGAAGGCCTGGTCAGCGGTGATCTTGTGGGTGGCCATCAGGATGCCGATGGCGATGCCGATGCGGCGGCTGGAGAGCAACGCCCGCTCCAGATTGTCGATCTTGTCCTGCCGGCGCCCAGCGGTGACCGCGAGCGCGCCGTGGGTCGCGAGCAGCACGGCGGTCGTCTCATCCGAGTCGTCGAAGGCGTCGACGGCACCGGCGTAGAGGTTCAACCCGGTCAGCTGGCCCTCTGCCTCGACGAATAGGCGCACTGACAGCATGCTGCGGATGCCGTAATCCGCCGCCGCCTGCGGGCCAAACTCAGGCCAGGACGGATCCGTGGCGAGATCGCCCACGCGAAAGCAGGTGTTGTCCAGAATGGCGTCCACGCACGGCCCGGACCCGAGGTCGTACTGGATCTGGTCCACTTGCAGCGGCAGGTCGCTGGTGGGCGCGACCGTTTCGAAGGCGCCGTCGTGGCCGCGGCTGATCGCAGCGTGCTCGGCGGCAGGAATGACCTCGAGAGCGCGCGCTGTGATCATCGCGAGCACCTCCTCGATCGAGTGCTGCGCGGCGAGCTCGCGGCCCACTCGGGTGAAAAGCTCGGCCAGCCGGCTGCCGTTGTTCTCTGTCATGGCGTGGGGGTAGGTGGCCAGCGGGTCGCCAGGACGTCGTCGGGATCGCGCTGGCCGGTCAGCAGCTCGCGGGCGGTGCGGGTGAGCGGCAAGCGCGAGCTGCGGCAGAAGTCGCGGAGCAGCTCGAACGCCACGTCGATGTCGAGCTGACCCCGCTCGGCGAGCAGACCCTTCACCTGCTCGATGACGATCCGCTCGTTCAGCGCGGTCTGCAGCTGCTCGGCCAGCGCCTCGCTGCTGCCGAGCGCCCGGTGCTGCAGGATCGCGATGGTGGCGACGTCGGCGAGGGCCTGCGCGATCGCGATGTCGTGTTCGTCGAAGCGGGTTTCGCCGGTGTGGAAGACGTTGAGGGCGCCGATCGTGTTGTCCCGCAAGCGCATCGGCAGCGCCTGCACCCCGGTGAACCCCATTTCGAGCGCGCGGATCGTGAACCTCGGCCAGCGCCCGCGCGCCGGCGCGTCGCGCAGGTCGACCGAGATCCGCTCGTGCCTGGCGTACGCGTCCATGCAAGGGCCCTCGTCGTTCGAGACCTCGTACAGCTCCAAGATGCGCATCGCGGCGTTGGAGGACGCCATCAGCTGCAGCCTGCCGTGCCGGTCGGCGAGCATGAGGCCGGCGCTGGCGGCGTCGAGCAGGTCGACGCAGGCGGTCGTCAAGCGGTCGAACAGATCGCTGATGTCGAACTCGCCGACGAGGGTGTCCGCAAGCTGCACGAATGTCTGCGCCATCGACTGCTCGCGGTGGGTGCGTTCGGGCCCTTGCGGCCGGTCGGGGTCGCTCATGTGCGCCGCACCTTCCTGGGCCACTGTTCGGCCCGCTCGTGTCATTGTGCCTAAACCCGGTCGTCATCGAAGCGCAACCGACGGCCGATCACGTCGGCGGCGACGTCGACCAGCCGCCGTCCGGACGTGAACGCGTGTGCGCGCAGCCGCACGAGCGCGTGGTCGATGGGCACGTTCGCCTGGGCCATGACCATGCCCGCCGCCTGATGGACGTCCGAGCGCAGCAGCACCGCCAGCTCGTGATCGATCTGCGCCGCGTTGCCGGCCCCGCTGCCGAGGTCGAGCCCGCCGACGCCGTCGACCCCGCCGCCGACGACGGCCGCCATGTCCAGCAGCACGAGCAACGCCGTGTCGACCAGCCGCCGGGTGATCGGGAATTGTTCGGCCGTCGGCCGCCACACCGACGCGCTGTAGAGGCTCAGGACGCCGGCGGTGATGGCGCCGGCTTCGATCGGAACGGCGGTGGCGCCGCGGACGCCCGCGTCGTGCGCGGCTTGGACCCAGACGGGCCACCGCCCCGCGGCGTCGGCCCGGGTCAGGTCGGCGACCGTGACGGTGTCGTGGTCGCGGATCGCGTCGAAGCAGGGGCCTTCGCCGACAGTGAACGCGTACTCCTCGAGGCGCGCGGCCGAGTCGCTGGTCGAGGCGCCGGACATCCATTCGGCAGCGCCGCTGACGATCGCGATCGACGCCTGCTCGACCGGCAACTCGACCACGGCGCGCTCGCAGACGCGGCGCAGCAGCAGCTGCCAGCGGGGTTCGGCGGGCACAGGCGAGGTCGGAGGCACTGCGTCTCCCGCCCGTCGTCGTGGTGCCCGGGCTATATGGCGCAGCAGCGGCCAGGGGAAGGGCGGGTCGGGCGAGGTCTGGGCCCGACGCTCGGCGGCCGAAGCCGCCTTCCCGTCCGTCGCTGCTGTGTTGAGCGAGCGGACGCCGTCGCGAGCAGGCGGCGCGGGCCGCAGGCTCATGGTCGAACCTACACCGGCCCGGGGGCGGTCAGCCGACGAGGAAGAGCACGCAGAGGAGGACCAGCAGCGCGACGCAGTAGCCGTCGAACGCCCATCGCAGCCAGGCGGGCGCGGTCTGGATCTCCATGAAGTGCCGGCCCACCAGCCGTGCTTTACCGACGGCGATCAGCAGGATGCCGACCCCGATCACCCGGCGGCCGCCGCCGCTGCCGAGTCCAGCCTCCACGCCGCCGGCAAGCCAGGCCACGCAGGTCAGTCCGACCAGCAGCGCGTACACGACGCCGGCGCGGTCCGGGCGACGCAGGATCGCGCCGACCCGTCGGGCGCTGTTCATCGCAGGAGGTAGAGCAGCGGGAACAGCACGATCCACAACAGATCCACCAGGTGCCAGAAGCAGGCTGCGCTTTCCAGGTAGGCCCTTCGCCGAGGCGTCGTCGGGCGTCGGGACGCGACCACGAGGAAGGTCAGCGCGGCCAGTCCCACGACGACATGGAACAGGTGCAATCCGGTCAGCACGAAGTAGTAGGTGAAGAACGTCGAGCTGCTCGGGCCGTGCCCGGTCGACACGAGGTGGTGGTACTCGACCACCTTCACCGCCACGAAGCCGAGTCCGCAGGCGAGCGCGCCGGCGAAACACCAGCTCGACCGGTCTGGGCGCCCCGCGCGAACGGCCCGCAGTCCGCGCACGACCAGGACCGAGCCGGTCAGCAGCAAGAGGGTGTTGCCGAACGCGAGATTGCGGTCCAACAGTTGTTGGCCGACGAGGAACACCGACCGGTGCCCCAGCCGCTGCGCCAGGTACGCGCCGAAGACGAAAGCGAACACGACGAGGTCGCCGAAGATGAGCACCCAGGTGCCCTCTTCGCCGGGCAGGCGGTCGCCAGCTGACGCGGCGGCGCGCGTCCTCCGCGCGTCTGCGCCGGGTGGCTCGGCCGTGGCGGCCAGCTCGGTCAAGTCAGCGGACGGTGGGCGTGAGCGCGGCCGACTCGACCGGCGCTGCGACGGCCGCCCCGCCGTGCTCCGCGGCGTGCTCGACCTCCTGCCGGTTGATGGCTTGCACGGTCGTCACCACCATGACCAAGAACCACAGGCCGAACACCGACAGCGGCAGCCACCACGCGAACAGCCCACGCCATGCGAACGGCCCGCTCTTGAAGAACACCGCGACCGTGCCGCCGCAGAAGATGATCGCCGCCCAGATGTTCAGGTAGCCGACCCAGCGCGGGTAGATCGGCTGGGCCCGATGATCGCGCAGCACCGCGATGGCGATGGCGAGGTTCTGGATGAGCGCGAAGCTGACGGCCGAGACGATGGCGATCCAGCCGAGGTCGTCGAGCACCTGCACGATCTGCGGCGAGTAGTCGCGGAACGTCGCGGTCTGCAGGATCAGCTGCGGGACGAGGAACAGCAGCGTCGAGCAACCGCCGGCCAGCAGCTCCGTCCAGGCCATCGGCGAGAACTCGCCTTCAACCCGCCGCAGCTGGACGGCGATCGCCACCGAGTACGGGAAGAGCAGCGCACAGCCGAAGATCATCACGATCAGGCCGATCCGGATTCGGGTGCGGTGCTCGGCGAACAGATTGGCGATGGCGTTCGCGCTCAGCCCGGGCGAGGGCGGCGGCAGGAAGCCGGCGACCACCACGCCGATCAGCAGCATGACCATGAACGCGATGCCGCACCAGGCGCACAGCCGCTGGGTCGTGGCGTTCATCAGCCAACACCGTCCTCTCGCCGTCGAGCAGTCGGTCGGTTCACGCGGGAACTCGGTTGGCGCTATCTAACAGAGTTTGGTTTTGTTCCGCAATGCGTACGACGGATTCGGTAACGACATTGCGACAACGCTTGCCTGATTTACCAAACGTCATTAGGTTACGCCGGAGCAACGCCCCGCAGGCCGATGCCGTCCCGGTAGAAGGAGTCCAGATGTTCTCGTCCCAGTTCCGAGGGCGCGCCGCGCTCGCGATCATCGCAGGCGCCGCGCTCACGCTCACCGCGTGCAGCAGCAGCGGCACCAGCAACACAAGCCCCAGCTCCAGCTCCACGGCGGACACGTCGTCCACCAGCGCCGCCGGCGGCGGCGGCACGCCGGCGGCCGGATCGACGATCACGATCGGCAGCTTCGCCTCGCTGAGCAATCCCGTGTACAGCACGCCGCAGCTGAAGGCCGGCCTGACGGCCGCGATCGGGTCCATCAACGCCTCGGGCGGCGTGGCCGGCCACAAGCTGGCGCTTGACTTCTGCGACAGCAACTACGACGCGAACAAGGAGCTGTCCTGCACGCGCTCGCTCATCGCGCAGAAGGTCAGCGCGTTCGTGTCTCCCTCGGTGCTGGCCGACCCGTCCGGCAAGGAGTACGCGGCGATGGCCGCGGCCAAGATCGCAGACGTGGGCGGACAGGGCCTCTCGCCGGCTGAGCTGAACAGCCCGGTCGCGTTCCCGATCTCCAGCGGCATTCCGGGCTGGGTCTTCGGCGCCGCCAAGCACCTCATCGACGAGGGCGTCAAGAAGATCGCCATCGTCGACGACACGAACCCCGGCTCGCAGTTCTTCGGCGGCCTCGTCGCGCAGGCGCTCAAGGCCTATGGCGTCACCCCGGTGTCGACGATCACCGCGGACCCCACCGCCGACCCGACGCTGACCACTGCGGCTGGCAAGGTGGTGTCATCTGGCGCGGAGGGCATCGTGCTGTGCCCCGCCCCGGCGACTGTCCCGAAGTTCGTCGGAGCGCTCACGCAGTCCGGCTACAAGGGCAAGATCTCCTCGATCACCGCGCTGTTCGCGCCGGCGATCCTCAAGGCGCTGGGCAGCGCCGCGAACGGCATCCTGCTCACCAGTCAGGTGGCGTTCGTGACCGACACCGCCAACGCCGGCGTCGCCAAGTTCCTCGCCGACATGAAGAAGTACCAGCCGTCGGCGGTCATCGACGAGACCACGCTCATCGCCTGGTCGGCGGCGACGCTGTTCGCCAAGGTCGCGGCAACGGCGAAGAGCACCGACGCGGCCGGCATCCTGGCCGCGTTCACCGGGCTGTCCACGCCGGTCGACGTCGGCACGGTGGCCCCGTACGCGGTGGCCGGCAAGACCTCGCCGGTCAAGGGCTTCAGCCGGATCTTCAACCCGACGGTCCAGGACGGCACCGTCGACAACGGCGAGGTGAAGTCCGACGGCAAGGGCTTCCAACCGGCCTTCCCGAGCACCTGAGCGACACGCGCCATCCGCACCAACGCGTCGGCCCGCAGCTGCACAGCAGCTGCGGGCCGATTCGCGCGTTCGCGGCGCGACGCTCAGGGCGTGACGTTGCTGGCGTGACGTTGCTGGCGTGACGGAGCCGACGGTCCGCCGGGAGCAGGCGCGCGGGCGGCCGCCAGCCGGTCAGCTTCCGGCGTGCAGGCCGCGCTGCGCAGCCCAGCCGAGCACGGTGGTCGCCGCCTCGTCCAGGTGCGCCCGTTGCTCGCCGCCGCCGCTGAAGTAATGGTTCGCGCCGACGATCTCGTGGAACGTCCGATCGGGCGTCGCCAGCGCCTCGAAGTAGTCGCTCATGTGCTGTGGCGGACAGGCGTCGTCGGCGCTGTTCACGATCACCAGAGCCGGCACGGTGATGCGCGTCGCCGCGTCGACGGCGTCGACCTGCGCGTGCGCCAGGCTCCACTGCGACAGCCAGCCGCGAGTCGTGCAGAACCGGGCGAGACCTGACGAGGCGTTGTTCGCGATGCGCGGGTCGCCGAGATAGGACCAGCCGGGCCGGCGGTCGTTCGGGTCGATCGTCGGATCGACCCAGCGCAGATCGGCCATCGTGCCGTGCACGACGAAGCACCATTCGTCGTCGGCACGCCCGGCCGCCTGCATTCCGGCGAGGCGCGCGACGGCCCGGTCGGTGATGCGCTGGTTGCGCGCGGCCTGCGCGGCCCGGTAGCGCCGCACGAAGGCGTCGTCGTAGGGCGGCCTGTTCGGGTTGCCCGCGTCGTAGATGTCGAGCTCGGGATCGCGCTCGTCCGGCCGGTCCTCGTCCAGGATCGACGGGTCGAGGAAATCGGTGAGCAGTCGATGCCGGCTGCGGTGCGCGGCCATCAGGACGACCGCGTCCGCGCTGAGGAACTCGGCGTCGGCGAGGGCCGACTCCTCGCCGGCGGCGGTCCGCGTGATGGTCTTCTTCTCGGCCTCGGCCTGATATCCCGCCAGCAGCGACCCGCCGCCGCTCCAGCCGACGAGCACCACCTTGCGATAGCCGAGCCGCTCCTTGGCGTCTCGCACGCATGCTGCGAGATCGAGCAGCGCGTTCTCCATCTGGAGCCCGGCGTCACCGGTCGTGTACCGGGTGCCGCAGGCGATCACGTGCGCGCCGAAGCGGGCCAGTTGCGAGAACGCGGGCAGGTACCCCGGCGCGCCGATGGGGTGCATGGCCACGAAGACGGTGTCGGAGTCGTCCGCGCCGCGCAGCAGCTGCGCCTGCCGGACGACGTGGTCGTCGACGGAGCCGTAGACGTCCTTGCGTTTCGCCGCCTCGCGGGTGACAACCAGGTAGGGCGTGCGCGTGTAGGAGGGCATGGCCTTACCATACAATGTTTGGTTTAGCTGGAGAAGGTCACGGCGCCTCGTCGTGGCCGGCCGGCGCATAGCTGCCGCGCGCGCCGTCGACGAACGTGCCGCGCGCCGCCCGGGCGTCGCCGGTCATGTTCAACTCGTAGGTGTAGCTGAGCTCGGCGCGGTAGCGCGCGATCAGGTCGCGGCCCAGGTTCCGGTTCATCGACTGCTTGAGCGCCCGGACGACCCGGGGCGACTTGGCGGCCACGGTCAGCGCCGTCTCGCGTGCCGCGGCGGGCAGCGCCTCGGGACTCGTGACGCGGTGCACCGACCCGTAGGCCTGCAGCTCGTCGGGGAAGAACGGCTCGCAGGTGAACATCGCCGAGCGCATCCGCTTCTCCGGCAGCAGGCCGAGGGCCTGCACGACGCCGCTCGCCGCGCCGTTGTCGGCCTCGGCGAGCACGAACGTCGTGCCCTCCGCGGCCAGCACGATGTCGCACACGCCGACGACGAGCACGCCGATGCCGATGCAGTAGCCGTGCACGGCCGCGACGACCGGCACCGGACACTGCTCGACTGCGACGCACGCGTCCAACCCCCGCCGAGCTTGGCCGAGAATGCCCTCGAACGCCTCGAGGCGCTGCACTTCCTTCACGTCGCCGCCGCCGCAGAAGCCGCGGCCGACCGACCGCAGCAGCACGACTCGCGCGTCGTCCGGCACGTCGCCGAGGACGGCGGTCAGCTCGGCGAGGAGCGCGATCGAGAACGCGTTGACCGGCGGCGCCTCGATCGTCACGGTGTAGACGCCGGCGTCGTCGAGTTCCGCTGAAATCTGCATGACCACCTCGCTCGGGCCCGACGGCGCTCGCCGACACCAAATGCAGCGTAAACGAGGGCGTCCGAAATAACCAAACAGTGTTAGGCTGGCTCGCAACTCGACTGATGAAAGGTTCGTGATCTCATGCGGGTAAGCCTGATGACGCTCGGCGATCTGCTCGCCGACCCGGTGACCGGCACGGTGGAGACCGTCGCCGAGCGGCACCAGTCGGTGATCGACGCCGCAGCCGTCGCCGACGAAGCCGGGTTCCACGGTGTGCACGTCGGCGAGCACCACGGAATGGAATACGTCTACTCGGCGCCGCCGGTGATCCTCGCCGCGATCTCCCAACGCACCCGCCAGCTGCGACTGAGCACGTCGGTGACCCTGGCCGCCAACCTCGACCCGGTCCGGGTGGCCGAGGACTACGCCACGGTGCAGGCGCTCTCGCAGGGCCGCGCCGAGGTGGTCGTCGGCCGCGGCAACTTCTTCACGACCACCTACAACCTGTTCGGACAGGACCCGGAAGACTCGCACGCGCTGTTCAGCGAGAACGTCGAGCTGCTGCAACAGCTCTGGACCCAGCCCGAGGTCAACTGGAGCGGCAAGTTCCGCGCCCCGATCGAGCAGTTCCGGCTCGAGCCGCACCCCGATCCCGCGCCCCGCATCTGGATCGGCGGCGGCGCGTCGGAATCCACCAGCGAGCTCGCCGCTCGCCTCGGCCTCGACCTGATGCTGCCGTCCGCATTCGGCAACCCGGCCGCGTTCGCGCCGGTCGCTCAGGACTACAAGCGCCGGTGGGCGGCCTACGAGCACGGCCGGCAGCCCGAGGTCGGCGCGTGCTGGCACGTCAACGTCGCGCGCACGAGCCAAGAGGCGCGCGCTCGGTGGGAACCGCGCTATCGCGCCTACTTCGACCTGATGGTCAAGATCATCACGCGGGTCAATCCCGACCCGCCGGCGTTCATCCGCAAGCCGTTCGACTTCGACTGGCTCACGAAGAACGGGCCGGCGATCGTCGGCAGCCCCGCCGAGGTGGCCGACCGGCTGAATGAGATGGCCGGCGTGCTGGACAGCGACGTCAACCTGCTCTACTTCGACATGGGCGGCCAGCCGGCGGGGGAGTACCGCGACATGGTGGAGCTGTTCGGCGCGGAGGTCGTCCCGCAGCTGCGGTGACGCCTGGGGTGATGTCGAACGCGGCAGCGCCTGCAAGGCGCAGGCGCTGCCGGGGCGCCTAACAGACCGTGCCCAGTAGGCCGTGCCAGCAGACCGTGGTCAGCGGGCCGTGCCCAGTAGGCCGTGGTCGGCAGGCCGGCTCAGAAGGCCGACGCGGCGTGCTCGTCCACCTGGCCGTTGTCGGCTTCGCGCTCGGCCGCCTCTGCGGCCTTGCGAGCCGCGTAGTGCGGCGAGCGGTGCAGGGTGCCCTCGTAGTCGGGCTCGGTCGCCGGAGTGTTGTCGACCAGCAGCTCCAGCGCCTCGTCGATGTCCGCCTCGCTCAGCGGCTGCGTGTCGTAGGTGAACTCGACGAGCGTGCCGTCGGGGTCGCGGGTGTAGATCGAGTGGATGAATTCGTGCTTCACCTCGGTCACGTGATACCCGTGGTCGAGCCAGCGCTGCTTCGCGGCCTCGAGGCCACCAATGTCGAAGCAGTCGAACGCGATGTGATTGATCCAGTAGGGCAGGCCGGCGCCGGTGGACAGGCCGCCGCGCCAGTCAGCGTCCTCGAGCACCTCGCCGGCCAGGCCACGCAGGTCCCAGATCGCGAACAGCTCGCCGTTGCCGGTGTCGTAGAAGATGTGCTTCGTCCAGCCGCCCTCAGGCGTCTGCCGCTTCACGATCTTGACCAGCTCGAAGCCCATGGCCTCGATGTAGAACTTGTGCGCGCGATCCGCGTCCTTGACTGCGACCGCAACGTGGTGGAACGCCATGTCGAGCTCCTCTCGGGCTAATACCCAACACTGTATGGTTTGTGCGGCTGGGGTTCAAGCCAGCCGCGCTCAGCCGTCAGCCGTCAGCCGTCAGCCGGCGCGGCGTTGCCGACGTTCGCCAGGTAGGCCGCCTCGAGCGCCTCGGCGCCCTGCGCGGCGGCGCCCTCGGCGGTCAGCCGGCCGTTGCTCAGCAGGTACCAGCGATCGAGGACGGACAGTGCCCGGCGCGCCTGCTGCTCGACGAGCATCACCGCCACGCCGTCGCGATCGGCTGCTGTGCGCACGGCCGCCAGGAGCCGCTCCACCACGAGCGGCGCGAGTCCCAGCGACAACTCGTCGACCAGCAGGGCGCGCGGTCGGCTGGCCAGCGCCCGGCCGACCGTCAGCATCTGCTGCTCGCCGCCGGACAGCAGCCCGGCGCGGCGATCGAGCAGCGGCTCGAGCTCCGGGAAGTGCGCCAACGCGCCCGCGACGCCGCCACGGCCGAGACGCAGATTGTCGGCCACCGAGAGCTTGGTGGTGATCGACCGCTCCTCGGGGACGAACGCCAGCCCGCTCCGCGCCAGTCGGTGCAGCGGTCGCCGGGTGTGCTCGCCCAGCCAGCGCACGCTGCCGGACATCCGCGGCAGCACGCCCGCGGCGGCGAGCAAGGTCGTGGTCTTGCCCGCGCCGTTCGCGCCGAACAGCGCAACCACCTCACCGCGGGCCACGTGCATCGTCACGCCCTTGACCGCGGCGAGGTCGCCGTAGCCGGCCGACAGCTCGTGCAGTTCGAGGACGTGCGCCTCGCCGGTCGCGGACGGGCCGGCGTCCTCGACCGGCGGCGCGTGCCGCGGGGCGGCTCGACGCGTCACGTCCGGCGTGCCGGCCACCGCTGGGACGGCCTGGTCAATGTGCGAGGTCATGAGCGACTCCGAGGTAGGCGTCGAGCACTTCTGGATGCGTCCGAACCTCATCCGGGGCGCCGCTGGTGAGGACTGCGCCGCGGTCGAGCACCGTCACGCGGTCGCTGAGGGACATGATCATGTCGATCTTGTGCTCGATCAGCAGGATGGCGATGCCCCAGTTCTTCGCGAGGTGCCGGATCAGCTCGGCGAGCTCGTCGGCCTCGCGGTCGTCCAAGCCGGCCGCCGGCTCGTCCAGCAGCAACACCGACGGCGCGGCGGCGACCGAGCGGGCGATGGCGACCGTCTTGCGCTGTCCGAAGGAGATCGAGCCGGGCTTCGCGTCGACGTGCCCGAGCAGGTTGAACTGGCGCAGCGCCTCGGTGGCCACCGGCGTCAGGCGCAACCGGCCCGGCCAGACGAGGTCGGTGAGCCAGCGCCACCACTGGCTGCCCTCGGTCGCGACGGCGACGTTCTCGGCGACGGTGAGGTCGCTGAAGAGCTCGAGCGACTGGAACGAGCGAGCCATCCCGGCCTGCGCGCGCCGCCGGGCTGATGCTCGGGAGAGCTCGCGGTCGCCGACCCGGCACGAGCCGCTCGCGCGGACGAAGCCGGTGATCGCGTCGACCAAAGTCGTCTTGCCGGCGCCGTTGGGTCCGATCAGTCCGTGGATCTCGCCCGGTCGGACGGTCAGGGAAACGCCGCGCACGGCCTGCACTCCGCCGAAGCTGACCGACATGTCCTCGACCTGCAGGCCGAGCGGCGTGACGCGCACGGGCGCCGACCGGCCACCGTCGCCCGGCGCGACGCGTGCGGCGCCGGACCGGGCGAATCGCGCGGTCACGCCCGACAAGGCGGCGACGAGCAACCGGCGGTTCGTCTCGAACAAGCCGTCCGGGCCGAAGATCAGCACGAGCACCAACGTGACGCCGCCGATCAGCGGCAGGTAGTCGTTGACGCTGCTCCAGCCGTTGAGCAGCTGGCTGACCAGCCCGCCGGACACCAGCAACGCGCCGATGAGCGCGCCGCCGACGCTGCCGACGCCGCCGGCCACGACCACGGACACGAGGAAGATGCCGGAGAACACGGTGAACGTCGGCGTCTGCGACACCTCGACGGACGACTGCTGGAAGGCGATGAGGATTCCGCCGACCGCCGCGATGACGGCGCCGACCGTGAAGGCGTACATCTTCACGTAGCCGTTGCTCACGCCCAGCGCGGCGGCGGCCCGCTCGTTCGAGCGCACCGCGAGCAGCCGCCGACCGGTGACCCCGCGGCGCAGGTTCGCGGTCGCCGTCGCGAGCAGCACGAGCGCGCCGAAGGTGACCATCGCGTAGCGGTTGCCGTGCGCGAGCGGGTCGATGTCCCAGCCGAACAGCGACGGGACGGGCACCGTAATGCCGGCGATGCCGCCGGTGTAGCTCGGGTTCAGGAGCAGCACCGAGGACACCGCGCCGCCCAGGCCCAGGGTCGCGATCGCCAGTGTCGTCCCGCGCACCCGCAGCGCGCTCAGCGAGAACGCCGCGCCGATCGCGCCCGTGACGAGCGCCGCGAGCAGCAGGGCGAGGAGGAACGGCATGTGCGGCGCGAACTTGGCCGCGACCAGGGCGGCCACGCCGGCGATGATCGACTGCGCTAGAGACAACTGGCCGGTGTAGCCGGTGATCACCACGATGGACAGCGCGATGATCGCGACGGCCGCCGTTGTCGTCGCGGCGACGGCCCAGTCGGGACTGCTGATCGCGAGCAACCACATCACGGCCACGACGCCGACGAGCAGCGGCACGGGCCGCACCCGTCCGGAGCCCGCCGCGGGCAGCCGATCCAGCACGAAACTGCGCAGCGGCAGGCTGCTGCCGCGCGCCGCCAGCAACAGGACGACCACGATGAACGGGGCGGCGTTCGCCCAGCCGGGTTGGCTGACGTAGCGCTGGATCTCCGAACTCGCGATGCCGAGCAGGAGCGCCACGCCGAAGGTGACGGGGAAGGAGGAGAACTGGCCGACGAGGGCCGCGGTCATCGCCGGGATCACGAGCAGGACCAAGCTGGTCGGCTCGAGGAAGATGATCGGCGCGATCAGGACGCCGGCGAGACCGGCCAGCGCGGAGCCCACCGCCCAGTTGACCGACGCGATCACGTCCGGCGAGTGGCCGAGCGCCGCGGCTGAGATCTCGTTCTCGGCGACGGCCGTCGTGGCCCGGCCGAACGCCGTGTGCCGGTACACCGACCACATGAGCGCGGTGAGCACCGCGCCGATGGCGAAGATCCAGATGTAGTTCTCGCCGATCACCAGTGAATCGGTGATGTGCACCGGGCGCGACGGCAGCAGGTTGGGCACCTGCAGCGGGTCGTGGCCGAAGACGAGGAACGCGCTCGACTGCAGCACCGAGACGATGCCCAATGTGGCGATCACCCGGGACAGGGAGGACGAGCGGCGCATCGGCCGCAGGACCACCAGATGGATCGCCGCGCCGAGCGCCGCGCAGACCACGAGCGCGACGACGAGCCCCAGGTAGGGCGAGCCGCCGTGCTTTCCGGCGATCTCGTAGTACGCGTAGGCCCCGACCATCGCCATCGCGCCCTGGGCGAAGTTGAGCAGCCCGGACCCGCGGTAGACGAGCACGACGCCCTGGGCGAGCAAGGCGTAGACGGCGCCGGTGCCGATGCCGAGCAGCGCGTACCTCAAGAACTCCATCGAGCCGCTCCACTCTCCCGATCACGCGGACGGACCACCAGGTGTGACCTGGACCATCAAAACCTAACGACGATAGGTATCCAGGTCAAGCCATCCGCGGCTGTCTTGGCAAAACCAAACAGTGTTAGGATAATTGTCGAGAAACTATCAGGAGGACGCTGTGGACGACTTCTATGAGCGCTTCGGCGCGGGTTCGCTGGCCGTCCTGCTGGACGACGCCGGCGCGTCCCGGCGGGGCGCGCCGCTGCTCGTCGTGGCGGCCGCGCTCGTCGAGCCGACGGCGATGGCCGCGCTGGTGCGCCACAGCAGCGGGTTCGTGCAGGTGGCGCTGCCGGCGCGACGCTGCGCCGAACTCGTCCTGCCGCCGCTCGCCGACGACGTGTCGGCGCACGCCCGGCCGACGCCGGCCGTTGCGGTGGACGCGGCCGACGGGGTGACCACCGGCATCTCGGCACACGATCGCGCGCACACCGCACGGTTGCTCGCCGATCCCGACACGACGCCCGCGGACCTGAACCGGCCCGGCCACGTCGTGCCGCTGCGGATGCCGGACCCCGGCGCGCAGCTGTTCGGCGACGCTGCGTCCGCTCAGGCCGCCGTGCGCTGTTGCGGGCTCGCGGGGCTGCCGCCGGCCGTCGTCCTGGCCCACGTCGTGCTCGACTCCGGCGGCCTGGCGAGCGCGGCGGACGCGATCTCGCTCGCCAGGCAGCTGAGCCTCCCGGTGACCACCACATCGGCCGTGGGCCGATGGGCCCGCAGGTTCGGCGCGGAGTCGCTGCCGCCCGCGGCAGGTCTTGCGTCCTGAGCCTGGGTCAGGCCGCCCGGACCGGCACCGCGACGTCAGCGAGTCGGCCCGGCGCCGGCCGCGCGCCGGCGGAGATGGCCAGCCGGGCGTGCGTCAAGTCGCGCGGCCGGTCGAGCGCGAGGTACGCCCGCAGCGTTCCGTCGACGCCCAGCCAGCCCATCCCACGCAGGCTGCCGTCGGCCTCGCGCCGGGCGACTGCGACGTCGCGGGGATCCCGCACGCCGACCAGCTGCAGCTTGTGGCCGAACTGGTCGCTCCAGAAATACGGCACCGGGTCGTAGCGGCGCCCGCCGGCCGGGTCGACGATGCCGGCGGCCACCACCTCCGGCGCCTCCGCCGCGTCGTCCCAGTGGCCGCCCGGCAGCCGCCGCTGCCAGCGCGGGGACCAGCGCCGCGCCGCGTCGCCGACCGCGAAGACGCCGTCGACGCTGGCCCGCAGATCCGGCCCGACGAGCACACCGCCATCCAGCTCCAGCCCGGATTCGCGCAGCCACTCGACGCACGGGCGCACTCCGACGGCCGAGACGACGACGTCTGCGGGCAGCGTTGTGCCGTCGTCCAGCTCGACCGCGCCGTCGTTCACGCTGCGCACGAGCCGGCCGGTGCGCAGGTCGACATCGCGCCACCACCTCGCCAGTTCCCGGGCCGGCTCGGCGCCCAGCGCCGCGCCGAGCGGCGTCTCCGCCGCTTCGACGCAGTGCACGACGCAGCCGTGGCCGAGCGCTGCGGTGGCCACCTCGGCGCCGAGCCAGCCGGCGCCGGCCACGACCACCTCGGCCCCGCGTTCGAAGTGCCCGCGCAGCGCCACGGCGTCCTCGTGGTTGCGCAACGTGAGCTGCGCCCCCTGACCGGGCAGCCGGACAGGCGCCGCGCCGGTCGCGACGACGAGCGCCCCGTAGCCGATCGGGCCGGCGTCGGTCAGCAGCATCTGGCGATCGGTCGCCAGCCCGACGGCGCGGGTGCTCAGCGCCAGTCCGACGCCGAGCGCGGCGAGGTCGTGCGGGAGCGCGCTGTCGATCTCGCCGCGCAACGCGGCCTTGGACAGCGGCGGACGGTCGTAGGGCGGTCGCGCCTCGTCGCTCACCAGGGTGATCGATCCGCCGAAGCCGGCCGCGCGGAGCGCCACGCAGGTGCGGATGCCGGCGAGGCCGCCGCCGACCACGACCACGTCTGCGCGCACACCAGTATCCAAACAACGTTTGGTGAGCCTGGCAAGGCGTGCGAGTATGCCGATAACCAAACGTTGTCGGGTAGGCGTCCGACGCGTCCGACGCGCTCGACGGGAGCGACCCGTGGTCACCTGTAGTCCGCCGCTGCACGCGCCGCCGGCCGCCGACGCGTTGCCGGACGACCTGCGCCGCTGGGTCGAACGCTCGGTCGGCCGGCCGGTGACCGCGTCGCGCCGCTTCACCCGCGCGCGCCAGGCGTGGGAGGTGGACACCGAGCCCGCCCCGTCCGCCCCGTCCGCGCCGTCGGCGTCGGGCGCTGCGGGCGCTGCGGGCGCTGCGGGCGCTGCGGCCCGACCGGGTCAGCAGGCAGTCGATCGGTGGCTGCTCAAGGGTCGTCGCGTCCCGGCGGCCGTCGCGGCCCGGTCGCAACTGCTCACCCGTTTCGGCGCGGCCCGGGAGGCCGCCGGTTTGCAGGCGCTCGCCGGCAGCGCCGTGCGCGTGCCGGCGGTCGGCGGCCACGACGACGCAGCCGGCCTGCTGCTGCTCGAGCGGCGGCCGGGATCCGCGCAACTGCACCTCGCGCCGGCGGCCCAGCGGCGGACGGCCGTCGTCGAGTACGCGGCGCAGCTGGCCACCCTGCACGCCCTGCGCCCGGCCGACCTGCCGCTCGGCCCGGCCGTCGACCGGCCGGCGACCGCGCGGGACATGGTGCTCGGCGGCTGGCTGGCTGCGGCCGAGGCCGACGCCGCGACCGCGCGATCGCGGCTGCGGCACCCGGAACCGCTGCTGGACGCGCTCGCGAGCTGGCTGCATCACGCCGTCCCGGAATCCTCGAGCCTCGAGCGCTGCCGGCTGTTGCACGGCGACGCCGGCGTGGCCAACTTCCTCGTGCAGGACGGCCGGGTCACCGCGCTGCTCGATTGGGAGCTGACCGTCTTGGGCGACCCGGCGTCCGACCTCGGCAACGCGCGTTTTCGCGAGGCGTTGTATCCGACCGGGACCTACGGACTGCTCATCGCCAGCTACGAGACGGAGACCGGCCGGCCGATCGACCGACCGGCGGTCGGCTACTACACCGTGCTCGCCGCCGCGGTGCTGTCGCTGGCGATGGTCGCGAACGTGCAGCGTCCGCGGCCGTCGCAGCCGGAGTCCGTCGTCCGGCTGTGGCAGGACGCGCTGGCCCGGTGCGTGGCGGCCGAGGCGCTCTGCGAGGTCGAAGGGATCGAACCCGACATCGCCGCTGCGCCGGAACCGTCGGAATCGGGCTTGCTGCCGGCGGCCGAGCTGCTCGACGCGTGGGTCGCGGACGCCGCCGG
The DNA here is from genome assembly GCF_964251945.1 of uncultured Jatrophihabitans sp. GTDB lineage: Bacteria > Actinomycetota > Actinomycetes > Mycobacteriales > Jatrophihabitantaceae > Jatrophihabitans. The sequence continues at coordinate 155,747 of NZ_CAXULP010000002.1, read as the reverse complement.
GTCGAGCGAGCGGCAGGACGTCGCCGCGCAACCGTGGCCCGCGTTGGCCAGCGCCGTCGCGCGGGCCGTCGCGCTCGCCCCGGCGATCGACCGGGACCTGCTCGCCGACTGCCGCCGACGGCTGGGCCGTTCGTGGCCCAGCCGGCCGGCCGCGCTCGCCGGGCTGTGCGACGAGCTCGCGGCGGCGCCCGTGAGCAGCGCGCGATGGGCGGACCTGCTCGTCGTGCTGTCCCGCGACGCCCGGCGCCGCCTCGACGCGCTGACCCCGCTGCAGCACGCCGAGGTGTGGGGCGCCGCGAGCCCGGCAGCGGCGTCGGCGAGCCCAGCGGGCCCGACGGGCCGGGCGACCCTGCCGACGTTCGAGCCGACCTTTGAGCCAGCGACGTGAGCACCCCACGAAATCGCTCCGCAAAGAGCGCTGCGCGATTCCGCGTGGACCCCGCATGAGTAGCGGGGCAGAGCACGTCGCCTGCGCCGTCGAGGGCGGCCGGGCGACGATCCGGCTGACCCGGCCGGAGAAGCGCAATGCGATCACGACCGCGATGTACGCGGTGCTCGCCGACCGGCTGACCGAGATCGGCGCCGATGGCGCCGTCCGCGTCGTCGTCCTCACCGGCTCTGGCGGCAGCTTCACCGCCGGCAACGACCGCGCCGAGCTGAGCTCCCTTCCCGCGGAAGCCCTGGGCCCGCAGTCGCCGCCGCGCCGCTTCCTCGACGCCCTGGCCGCGTTGCCGCAGGTGCTCGTCGTCGGCGTCGACGGCCCCGCCATCGGCATCGGCACGACGGTCCTGCTGCACGCCGACCTCGTCTACGCCACCCGGGCGAGCCGGTTCGCGCTGCCGTTCGTCGGGCTCGGCCTCGTGCCCGAGGCGGCGGCCACCCTGCTGCTGCCACGCGTGATCGGCCGCGCGCGCGCCTCGGCGCTCGCCCTGCTGGGCGCCCCGATCGACGCCGACCAGGCGGCGGCCTGGGGGCTGCTCAGCGCCGTGGTGGACGGCGGTCAGGACGAGCTGGACGCCGCCCTCGACGTCGCCTGCGACGCCCTGCTGGCCGCGCCCGCCGAGGCTCTGGCACACACCCGCCGGCTGCTGCGCGAAGACCTGCGCGCCGCCACCCGCGACCGGCTCGAGGAGGACGGAATGATCATGCAACAGCTGACCGCGCGACAGGGCGAGCGCGTCGGATGATCGACACTGAGGTGCGCTACGCGCGGGTGCTGTCGCCGTTCGCGATCAAGGGTTTGTCGCTGCGCAACCGCGTCGTGCGCCCGTCGCAGGGCAGCGGCCTGACGGCGGCCGGGATGATGACTGAGGAGTCGATCGCCTGGCACGTCGCCCGCGCCCGCGGCGGGGTCGCGCTCGGCTACAGCGACCCGGGCGGCGTCCACTGGAGCTCGCCGGGGTTCATCGACAACACCCGGCCCGACGTCGTCGAGGGGATCGCCCGGCTCACCGACGCGGTGCACGCCGAGGGCATGGCGATGTTCCAGCAGCTGATGCACGGCGGCCCGACCAACATCCCCGTGGACGGCTCGGCGCCCTGGAGCGCCTCGGCGGTTCCCGACCCGGGGCTGGGCATGACGGCCCGCCCGATGACCCGCTGGATGATCGAGGAGGTCGTCGAGGGATTCGCCGTCGCGGCGGCGCGCGCCCGTGCCGGCGGCATGGACGGCGTCGAGATCCACGCCGGGCACGGCTACCTGTTCAGCGCCTTCCTCTCCCAGGCGACCAATCACCGCGACGACGAGTACGGCGGGCCGTTCGAGAACCGCACCCGGCTGCTGCACGAGGTGCTCGCCGCGGTGCGGGCCCGGGTGGGCGCCGACTACATCGTCGGCGTGCGGCTGTCCGCGGACGCCGCGCCCCATCAGACGAGCGGGCCGGAGATCTCGCTGGTGGCGGCCGGCCTCGTCGAGCGCGGCCTGGTCGACTTCGTCAACCTCTCCCTCGGCAGCCACTACGGCCGCGATCAGCTGATGGGCGGCCTGCACGAGCCGCCTGGATACCAGCTGAAGGTCAACGCCGACATCGCCAGGGGGATCGAGGTGCCGACCATCGTGACCGGCCGGTTCGCGACGCTGGCCGACGCCGAGACGGCGCTCGCGGCCGGGGATGCGGACCTGGTCGGCATGCTGCGCGCGACCATCGCCGATCCGGATCTCGTGGTGAAGTCTGCGCGGGGGGACGAGCGCCTCGTCCGGCCCTGCATCGCGTGCAACCAGGCGTGCGCCGGCGGCCTGAACACCCGCGGCCGGGTCTCCTGCACGGTGAGCGCGACCGCCGGCCGAGAGGTGCGCTTCGGCGACGACTCGTTGCGCTCGGCGCGCCCGCGGCACGTGGTCGTCGTCGGCGGCGGCCCGTGCGGCGTCGAGGCGGCGCGCGCGGGCGTGCTGGCCGGCCATCAGGTCACCCTCGTCGAGGCCGGCGACCGGCTCGGCGGTCAGCTGCGGTTCGCGCCGGCGTCGCCGCACCGCGCCGACCTCAGCCGGCTGCTGCGCTACTACGACGCGCTGCTCGACGACCACGGGGTCGACGTCCGGCTGGGCGCGGCCGCGACGCTCGAGTCGCTGGCCGACCTGCGTCCGGACGCGGTCGTCGTGGCGACCGGCAGCGTGCCGCGCCGCGACGGCTTCCAGACGCTGCGGCCGTGGGCCGGCCCGGCCGGCTGGCCCGCGGACTCGGTGCTGACGTCGTGGGACGTCCTCGGCGGCGCGGCGGTCGGCCGGTCGGTGGTGGTGCTCGACGACGCCGGCCATTACGAGTCGCTCGACGTGCTCGAGTTCCTCGTCGCGCGCGGCTGCGCGGTGCGGCATGTCAGCCGGTTCTCCCTCATCGGCGCCTCGCTGGAGATGCGTTGGGACATGGTGGGCGCGGCCAACGCGCGCATCCTGTTCGACGGCGCCTATGAGTTCCACCCCCGGTCGGTGATCACCGCCGTCGACGGCGCCGGCGTGCACGTCGCCGCGCTCGACGGCCGGCGCCAGACCACCGTCCTGGAGTGCGACACACTCGTCGCGCTGTCGGGCAACCTGCCGCAATCGCAGCTGTACGAGGACCTGCGGACGGCCGGATTCGACGTGCGCGCCGCCGGCGACGCCGTCGGGCCCCGCCTGCTCGAAGCCGCGACCTTCGAGGGCAACCTGGCGATCCGGTCGCTCGAACCGGGCTGGGCGCGGCCGGCCGTGCGCTACGGCCAGACCGGCAGCGCGATCTGATGACCGCGCCCGGACAGCTGACATTGGACCGCACCCTCGACGGCGTCGGGCTCGCCGAGGTCGGCGAGGTCGCGCGCCGCGCAGAAGACGACGGCGCCGGCGGGCTGTGGCTCAGCGAGATCGGCAACGACCCCTTCCTGCCCTTGGCGCCGGCGGCGCTCGCCACCGCGCGGGTCGAGCTCGGCACGTCGGTGGCGATCGCGTTCGCCCGCACGCCCATGACGGTCGCGATGACCGCGCACGAGCTGCAGCGGGCCTCGCGCGGACGGTTCGTGCTCGGCCTCGGCACCCAGGTGCGCGCCCACGTCACCCGGCGCTTCGGCATGCCGTGGTCGCAGCCCGCCGCGCGGATGGCCGACTTCGTCCAGGCGTTGCACGCGATCTGGGACGCCTGGAACGGCGGCGGCCCGCTCGAGCACAACGGGCCGTTCTACCAGCACACCCTGATGCCGCCGATGTTCCGGCCGCCCGCGCATGACTTCGGCCGGCCGAAGGTGCTGATCGCCGGCGTCGGGCCGCGGCTCGTGCGCGTCGGCAGCGAGGTCGGCGACGGCGTGTTCGTGCACGCGTTCGCCAGCCCGCTGTACTACCGCGAGGTCATCGAGGCGACCGTCCGCGACGGGCTCGCCGCGTCCGGCCGCGGGCGCGCCGAGATCACCGTGGCCGGCGCCCAGCTGGTCGCCACCGGGCCGGACGGGCGCGCGATCGACGCGGCCGCGCAGGCAGCTCGCCGCCAGGTGGCGTTCTACGCCTCGACCCCGGCCTACGCCGGCGTGCTCGCAGCGCACGGCTGGGACGACCTGCAGCCGCGGTTGGCGGCGCTCGTGCGCGACGGGCGGTGGGACGAGCTCGACTCGCTGGTGTCCGACGAGGTGCTGCAGGCGTTCGTGCTGGTCGGCCCGCCCGCCGAGGTCGGCGCCCAGTTGCGCGAGCGCTGGCTGGGCATGGTCGACCGGGTGTGCCTCGTCGCGCCCGGCGGGGTGTCGGACGCCGATTGGCGTGCGGTGCACGCCGGGCTGCACGCCGCCCAGCAAACCGAGCTGCACACCGAGATGCGCACCGAGATGCACACCGAAGCGCGGGCCGAGGCGCGCGCGTGACGACCGCCGGCATGCGGGCCCTCGACGAACGCGTGCTGCGCGAGTTGGCCGACCGCGCCGAGATCCACGACGTGCTGCTGCGCTACTGCCGCGGCGCCGACCGGCTCGACGCGGAGCTGATCCGCTCGGCGTACCACCCGGACGCGGTCGACGACCACGGCAAGTTCCTCGGCTCGGCGGGGGACTTCGCCGAGTGGGTCGTCGGCGTCATGCGCGAGACGTCGATCTCGACCCAGCACACCCTGCCGAACGTGCTGATCGAGTTCGACGGCGATGTCGCCGGCGTCGAGACGTCATTCGTCGCCTACCACCGCAAAGCCGACCCAGACGCCGAGAGCGGCGAGCGGATCGAGGTCTTCGGCGGTCGCTACCTCGACCGTTTCGAGCGGCGCTCGGGACAGTGGCGCATCGCCGAGCGGACGGTCGCGCACGACTGGTCGACGGTGCTGCACGGCGCGCAGTTCCCCCGCCGCGAGGAGTACGTGCAGGGCCGCCGCGATCGCGGCGACGCGGTGTACCGGCTGGTTGATTCGGACGCCTCGCGCCGCGCTCATCGCGGACGAGACGCCGCGCCGCGGACGCATTGAATAAACCTAACAACGTTTGCTAACTTGTGCAGGCAGTCACACCGTCGGCGCGAATTCACGCAGCAGGAGGACTCATGAAGTCGAAGGCAGCGATCCTGTGGGAGGTCGGGCAGCCGTGGTCGGTCGAAGAGACCGAGCTCGACGACCCCCACTTCGGCGAGGTCCGCGTCAAGCTCGCGTCCTCGGGACTGTGTCATTCCGACGACCACGGCAAGAAGGGCGACCTGCCCACAGGCCTGCCGATCATCGGCGGACACGAGGGCGCCGGCGTGGTCGAGGCCGTCGGGCCCGGCGTGCGCCGGCTGAAGGAGGGCGACCACGTCGTCATGGCCTTCATGCCCGCCTGCGGCCACTGCCGCTGGTGCGCGCAGGGCCTGTCGATGCTCTGCGACCACGGCGCGATCATCATGGAGGGCCTGCCGATCACCGACCAGATCGCCCGGGTGCACGCGCGCGGCCAAGGCCTGCGGACGCTGTCGATGCTCGGCACGTTCGCGCCGTACACCGTCGTGCACGAAGACTCGTGCGTGAAGATCGACGACGACATCCCGCTCGAGATCGCCTCGCTGGTCGGCTGTGGCGTCACGACCGGCTTCGGCGCCGCGGTGAACCGCGCGCAGGTCAAGCCGGGCGACACGGTCGTGGTCGTCGGCACCGGCGGAGTTGGGTCGAGCGCCGTGCAGGGCGCTCGGATCGCCGGCGCCGAGACCATCGTCGCGGTCGACCCCTTCGAGTTCCGCCGAGACCAGGCGAAGGTGCTCGGCGCGACGCACGCGGTCGCCTCGATGGAGGAGGCGATGCCGCTGGTCACCGAGCTGACCCGGGGCGTGATGGCCGACAAGACGATCATGACCGCGAGCCTGATGACCGGCGACATGCTGATGCCGCTGATGCTGCTCACCCGCAAGGGCGGCCGCGCGTGCCTGACCTCGGTGGCAAGCCCGACCGTGCTCAGCGCCGACATCGTGCTGGTCGATCTGATCCTGTCGCAGAAGGAGATCGTGGGCAACGTGTTCGGCGGTTGCAACCCGTTCAGCGACATCCCGCGGCTGCTCAGCCTCTACAAGCACGGCCTGCTCAAGCTGGACGAGCTCGTCACCAAGACCTACCCGCTCGAGCAGGTGAACGAGGGATACGACGACCTGCTCAGCGGCCGCATCATGCGCGGCATGTTGACCTTCGACTGACCTTCGACTGACCACCCGATCGCCACCCGCAGCCGAAAGAGGCAGCCATGACCGAACTCGACGAGCGACCCGAGACCTTCCCGCTCGACAACACCGACCCCGCGCTGTTCACCCACCTGTTCGACACGTTGAACCAGATGCGCGACCAGTGCCCGGTGGCGTGGAGTCCGTCCTTCGGCGGCTTCTGGGCGCTGAGCAAGTACGACGACGTCGTGAAAGCCGCCGGCGACTGGCAGCACTTCACCACCACGCAGGGCATCATGGTGCCGCCGACCGGCGCGTCGATGAAGGTCATCCCGGCCGAGCTCGACCCGCCGCGACACACCAAGTTCCGCAAGCTGCTGCTGCCCTACTTCACCGAACGCGCGCTGCAGCGGTGGGTGCCGGGAATCGAGAAGATCATCGACGACGCGTTCGCGCCGGTGCTGCCCGCCGGCCGGGCGGACCTCGTCACCGACGTCGCCCACCCGGTGCCGGTGCTCGCCATCTCGCTCATCCTCGGCATGCTCGACGCCGACTGGCGCCGGATCCGCGAGCTGGCGGCCAACTTCCTCGCCGCGACCGGCAAGCCGGAACTCGCCCGGCAGCGCGCCCGCGAGCTCGAGGCCTACCTCGAGGAGCAGATCACCCGGCGGCGCGGCGCGCCCGCGACCGACGTGCTGGGGGAGCTGGTCAACGCCGAGCTCCCGGCCGACGAGGAGCCGATCACGGCCGCCGAGTTCCTCGGCATGGTGCAGCTGATGGTGGTGGCCGGGCACGAGACCACGGTCAATGGCATGGCGACGATGACATACCGCCTGATCAGCGAGCCGGGCCTCAAGGAGCGCTTGCTGGCCGACCGGTCGCTGACCGACGCGATGATCGACGAGACGCTGCGGCTGCATCCGCCGGTGTGGAACATGGGCCGCACGATCGCCACCGACACCGAGGTGCGCGGCACGGCCATGTGCCCCGGCGAGAAGGTGATGCTGGTGTACGGCGCGGCCAACCGCGACCCCGACCGGTTCCCGGACCCGGAGCGTTTCGACATCGGCCGCGCCAGCAACCAGCACCTCACCTTCGGCAGCGGCCGGCACCGCTGCGTCGGCGAGCCGCTGGCGAAGCTCGAGCTGCGGCTGACGCTCGACTACGTGCTCGACAAGATCCCGGACGTCGAACTCGACGGCGAGCCGGTGTGGGGCGGCGGGACGAACCAGCACGGGCTTCGGTCGCTGCCGGTGCGGTTCACCCCGCGCGCCGCCGCGGACGCGGGAGAGCGGTGATGGCCGCGAAGACGGTCGACGAGATCCTCGAGCACCTCGACGTGTTCGATCCGGATCAGCGGGAGAACTTCGTCGACGCGCTGGCCGAGGCGCGCACCCGCTGCCCGGTGCTGCACACCGAGTCCGACGGCGGCTACTACCTGGTCACCAAGTACGCCGACGTGCGCACGGTCTGCGAGCATCCGGAGACTTACTCCTCCGCCAACCCGGCGGTGAAGGGCGCGTTGCCGGTGCGGCTGATCCCGCTGGACGCCGACCCGCCCGAGCACCGCGGGTTCCGCCAGCTGCTCAACCCGTACTTCTCGCGCTCGTTCCTCATGCGCTACGAGGCCGACATGCGCAAGATCGCGCAGGACGCGATCGCGAAGTTCATCGACCGCGGCGAGTTCGAGGCGGTCAGCGAGTTCGCGATCCCGTTCAGCGCCGGGTCGCTGGCCCGCATCGTCCTGGTCACCGACGACCAGGACCTCGTCGACCGCGGCGTGGCGGCGGTGAAGCGGACCGCCGTCGAGAGCACGCCGGAGACGTTCGGCGCTGTCGCGATGATCGCCATGGAGGCGATGGCCGAGGCCGAGGCGAACGCCGCCGGCCGCGAGGACGTGCTCGCCGCGATCGTCACCGCCGAGATCGACGGCGCGCCGCTAACCCCCGAGCAGCGCCTGGGGATCATCACCACCCTGTTCCTCGGCGGCCTGGACACGACGCGCGGCATGCTCGTCAACATCGCCTATCACCTCGCCGCCCGGCCGGACATCGAGGCGCGGCTGGTGCAGCCGGACTGGTGGCGCGGGGAGCTCGACGAGTTCCTGCGCTACGAGCCGACCGTGTCGTTCATGGCGCGCACCGTCACGCAGGACACCGTGCTCGGCGGTGTCGAGCTGAAGGCCGGCGACCGGGTCGTGCCGCACTTCTTCTCGGCGAATCGCGACGAGGAGCGCTTCGAGCACGCGCACGAGCTGGACCTCGACCGGACGGGCAACCCGCACGCCGCCTTCGGCTTGGGCGTGCACCGGTGTCTCGGGCTCAACTTCGCCCGGATCCAGCTCGCGATCGCGTTCGAGGAGCTGCTGCGGGTGGCCACGAACTTCCGGGTCAAGCCGGGCACGGACATCCCGCGGCAGATGGGCGTGCCGCTCAACAGCCCGGAGTCGCTACACCTGCAGTTCGACCGGCGCTGAGCCGAGCGCCTCGGCCAGGCCGGCGAGGAACGAGGTGTAGATCGAGGCGAAGACGTGCGCCGCCTTCGACTCGGCGTCGGCGTCGGCGTCGAACTCGCCGGACCAGTGCACGAAGGTCTCGCCGGTCGTCGTGACCGGGTCCATCCGCACCCGGCCGGTGTACGCGCGCACCGGGAAGGGGTGCGGGCCGTCGAAGACGTAGGCGAAGCTGTGCCGGACCTCGTCCTTCTCGACGAGCCGTTCGCGCACGGTGCTGCCGTCGGCGAGGGTCAGCGTGCGGATCCCGCCGACCGGGCCCTGTTCATGGCCGGCGTCCATCGCGGTCTCGCGGATGCGCCCGAGCCAGGTGTGCCATCCGGTGAAGTCGCCCATCTTCGCCCACGCGACCTCGATCGGGCAGGGCAACAGAGCGCTCACCACGACCCCGGCCACGGGTCAGACCCGGGCCCGATGGACGACCTGCGCCTCGGTGAAGGACAGCAGGCCCGGCACCCCGTTCTCGACTCCCAGCCCGCTCGCCTTGGCGCCGCCGAACTGCACGTTCGGCGGCAGGACGGCGTGGGTGTTGACGTACGCGGTGCCGACTTCCAGCTGCTCGACGACCGTCGTGGCGCGGTCCGCGTCGCTGGACCAGACCGACCCGCACAGCCCGTATTCGGTGTCGTTCGCCCGGCGGACGGCCTCGTCGACCGAGTCGTAGCGCAGGATCGGCAAGGCGAGGCCGAACTGCTCCTCCTCGACGATGCGGGCGCTGTCGGCGATGTCGGCGAGCACCGTCGGCTCGAAGAAGTACCCCGCGCGATCGACGCGATGCCCGCCCGCCGCGACCCGCGCGCCGCCGGCGATCGCCTCGTCGACCAGCTCGCCGACGCGCTCGAATTGCGGCTTGGTGGACAGCGGGCCGAGGTGCGTCGTCTCGGCGATCGGGTCGCCGACCTGCATGCCGTTCGCCGCCGCGGCGAAGGCGTCGACGAACTCCTCGTACCGGTTGGCCGGCGCGAAGATCCGCTTGGGCAACGCGCACGCCTGGCCGCTGTTGAAGAACGCCGCCGGCAGCAACCTGGCCACCGTCGACGCGACATCCGCGTCGTCGAGGATGATCGCCGCGTCGTTGCCGCCGAGTTCGAGGGTGACGCGCTTGAGATCGGCCGCCGCCGACAGCGCGACCTTCTTCCCGCCCGCGATCGAGCCGGTGAAGCTCACCTTCCGCGGGACCGGGTGGGCGACCATCGCCGCGCCCAGCTCGTCGCCGCCGGTGACGGTGTTGACGACGCCGGGCGGCAGCACGTCGCCCATGATCTGCCCCAACCGCAACACGGCGAGCGGCGTGAACGGCGAGGGCTTGATCACCACGGCGTTGCCTGCCCGCAGCGCGGGGGCGATCTTCCACATGCCGAGAGCGATCGGGAAGTTCCACGGCGTGATGGCCGCGACGACTCCGTGCGGCCGGTGGACCAGCTCGATCAGCGCCGTGTCGTCGTCCTGCAGCACCTCGCGCGACAATTCCAGTGACGCGTAGTACTGCAGCCAGGCCGCGCAGATGCCTGGCTCGACCGCGGCCACCCCGGTCGGCTTGCCGGTCTCGAGCTGCAACAGGGTGGAGAGCTCGTCGGCGTGCGTGGTGATCGCCTCGGCGAGCGCGAGCATCGCGCTGCTGCGCGCCGCCGCGTCCGTGCGCCATTCGCGCTGCGCCCGCTGGGCGGAGGTCATGGCGGCGTCGAGCTGGTCTGCCGTGCACTCGGGCGCGGTGTCGGCCACCTCGCCGGTGGCCGGGTTCACGACGTCGAACGCCGCCACCGTCTCAGCGGCCTTGCCGTCGATGGTCATGGTGAGCAAGGGGGCCTCCTGGACTCGACGGCCGCGCGGCGCGACCGAACCGGTCTTGCCACACTAACCGTACGTCGTTAGATTACCAAGCATGGATCTCGGCCGGCTGGGGGCGTGGTCCCCGCACCTGCGCCGGACCGACGACCCGGCCGTGCGCGCAGCCGCGGCCGAGCTCGAACAGGCTGGCTACCGGACGCTCTGGACGCCCGCCGGCGCCGGGACTCGCGGGTTCGACATCGCCGGCGCGCTGCTGGCCGCGACCGGGTCGGCCGTCGTCGCGACCGGGATCACCAGCATCTGGGCGACCACGGTGGATCAGACCGCCGCCGGCTTCGCCCGCCTCGAGGCGCAGGCGCCCGGCAGGTTCCTGCTCGGTCTCGGCGTCAGCCACGCGGCGTTGGTGGACAAGGGCGCGCCCGGCCGGTACGCGCGGCCGTTGGCGGCGATCACCGACTATCTGGGGGAGCTCGACGCGCGTTCGGCGGCGCCCGCGTCGCGTCGCGTGCTCGCGGCGCTGAGCCCGCGGATGCTGCGCCTCGCCGCTCGCGCGTCGCTCGGCACCCATCCCTACCTGGTGACGCCGGAGATGACGGCGCAGCTGCGCGACGCGCTGCCGGGCGGCCTGGTGGCCGTCGAGCAGGCGGTCGTCGTGGACGAGGACCCGGCTTCGGCGCGGGCGAAGGCGCGCGACTACCTGCGCATGTACCTGGCCCTGCCGAACTACTTCCGGGTGTGGTTGCGGCACGGCTACACCGAGGCCGACCTCGCAGGCGGCGGCAGCGATCGGCTGGTGGACGACCTCGTCCTGTGGGGATCGGCGGAGGAAGTCGCGTCGCGGGCCGCTCGGCACTGGGCGGCTGGCGCGGACCACCTCGCGGTGCAGGTCGTCGGCGCGCCGGACGGGCTGGGCCTGGCCGACTACCGGACCTTGGCGCCGCAGCTGGCCCGCGCCGCCGCCTCGGACGTCGCCTCAGCCGCGCCGGCCGCGCGGTGACGTTCCCGCTGCTCCTGTCGCCGATCGCGATCGGCCGACGCGAGGTGCGCAACCGCGTGGTGATCACCTCGCACGGCGCGAGCGAGGCGTTCCGCGCGCCAGGGGGACACGGCGGCGGCTACCTCGAGTACCTGCGCCGACGGGCGGCCGGCGGGGCCGGCTTGATCATCACCCAGCCGCCGTTCTTCGCCGCCGACGTCCAGCACTCGCCCGAGGTGCTCGACCGGCATGCCGCGCTGGCCGCCGCCGTCCGCGGCGAGGGCGCCGCGATCGTGCTGCAGCTGGCGCACCTGGGCGCCTTCGGCCGGTCCGAGTCCGATGTGCATCGGCCGCCGCTGTGGTCGTTCAGCCCGGTGCAGTCGGCGGCGGGGGAGACGTCGCACGAGATGACCGACGACGAGGTCGAAGAGCTGATCGGCGCCTATCGCCGGACTGCCCGCCTCGCCGCCGACGCGGGCTTCGACGGCGTCGAGGTGCACGGCGGCCACGGCTACCTGATCCAGCAGTCGCTGACACCGGGCTTCAATCGCCGAACCGACCGCTGGGGCGCCGACCGCACGCTGTTCGCCCGCCGGGTGCTGGCCGCCGCGCGCGAGGAGATCGGCCCGGACGGCATCGTCGGCTACCGCACCACCACGAACGACCTGCGTGACCCGGACGACGGCGGCATGGGCTTCGCGCGCGGGGTCGGCTACCTGCGCGCCATCCTCGCCGACGGCCACGTGGACGTCCTGAACACCACGATCGGCGACGGCGGTCCCAGCTACGCCCGAGCCATTCCCGACTACCGGTGGTCCGAAGCGCCGAACATCCCGGCGGTGCAGCGGCTGCGCGAGGCCGCGGACGTCCGGGTCCCGGTGATCGGCGTCGGCCGGATCGCGAGCCCCGGCGTCGCCGAGGCGACGCTTCGCTCGGGCGCGTGCGACCTCGTCGCGATGACCCGGGCGCACATCGCCGACCCCGACCTCGTGGCGAAAGTGCGCGCCGGCCGCACCGAGCTCATTCGGCCGTGCGTCGGCGCGAACGTGTGCGTGAACCGCAAGCTGGCCGGATTCGCCGAGATCAGCTGCTTCCACAACCCGGAGGTGCTGCGCGAGGCAGAGGTCGCCGTCGTCGCCGCCGACGTCGCCCGCCGGGTGCTCGTGGTCGGCGGCGGCCCGGCGGGCTTGAAGGCCGCCGAGGTCGCGGCGCGCCGCGGCCACCGCGTCGTGTTGGCCGACGCCGACGGTGCCGTCGGCGGCCGGCTGCGCTGGGCGGCCGCGACCCGGGCCGCGGCGTTGGTCGCCAGCGTCGAGCACGTGGCCGCCGCGCTGGTCGCGCTCGGCGTCGAGCGGGTGCGGACGACGGTGACCGAGGACTACCTGCGCGCCGCGGCGCCGGACGCCGTCGTGCTCGCCACCGGCGGCCGCGCGGATCCGCGCGCGGGCCTGCCGCCCGTGCCGTCGGCCGGCCCGGCGGTGTACGACCCGGTCGACGCGCTGGCCGCCCCGCCGCCCGCCGATCTCGGCGCCGACGTCGTCGTCTACGACCTCGTGGGCGCCAACGAGGGGGCGCTGACCGCCGAGGCGCTGGCCGGCCGCGGGCACCGCGTCGTCTACGTGACGCCGTTCGAGATCGCGATGCCGCACGGCGGGCAGCTGCACCGCGTTCAGCTGCCCGAGACGCTGCACGGCAAGACCGCCGGCGTGCTCACCCGGGCGATGATCGGCGCCGTCGAGGACAAGGCCGTCGTCGTCGTCACGTCCGAGGGCGCCGAGCTGGCGACGCTCGCGGCCGACGCCGTGGTCGTGGTCCGGTCGCCCGACGCGCGGCTCGAGCTCGTCGCGCCGCTCGAGCGGCTGGGCATCGAGTACCACGTGGTGGGCGACGCGCTGGCGCCGCGGCAGGCGATGCAGGCGTTCAAGGACGGTCACGAGGCGGCTCTGCGCATCTGACGGGCGCTGTCCGCTGAAGATCAACTGTCGTCCGCCGACGTGCCGTCGAAGAAGATCAGCCGGCGCGGACGACCGCCCGGGCGGTCAGGTCCGCGATCTCGGCGGCGGAGAAGCCGTTCTCGGCGAGCACCTGCTCCGTGTCCCGTCCGGCGACGTCCACGACCGCGCCCAGTTCGCCGGTCGAGTTCGACAACCGCGGCGCGACGCCCGCCTGCAGCCCGTCGTCGTCGGTCGCCAGCACCGTTCCGCGCGCGCTGAGGTGCGGGTCGTCGGCCAGCTCGTCCAGCTCGAGCACCGCCGAGCCGCACCCGTCGACGTCGGCGAACTTCTTCTCCCAATGCAGCCGCGGCTCCACCGCGAACGCCGCCGCGAAGATCTCGCGCAGCCGCGGCCAGGTCCGCTCGTCGTCGCGGTCCGGCAGCGCCGCCGGGTCGAGGCCGAGCGCCGCGACCATCTGCACGTAGAAGCGCTGCTCGATCGCGCCGACCGCGAACCACGCGCCGTCCGAGCACTGGTAGGCCCCGTAGTACGGCGCCGCGCCGCTGAGCACGCTCGTGCCGCGACCGGCCCAACGGCCCATCGAGAACTCGGCGAGCTGCGCGGTCAGCAGCAGGGCGGCGCCGTCGACCATCGCCGCGTCGATCACCTGACCCCGTCCGGTCCGCTCGCGGTCGAGCAGCGCGAGGACGATGCCGAGGAGCGCGTTGAAGGATCCGCTCGCGAAGTCGCCCAGCATGTTCAGCGGCGGCACGGGCGTGTCGGTGCCGACCGCCGACAGCACGCCCGCGGTGGCGATGTAGTTGATGTCGTGGCCGGCGCGGTGCGCGTACGGCCCGGTCTGGCCGTACCCGGTCAGCCGCGTGTACACCAGCCGCGGGTTGTCGCCGAGCAGGATGTCCGGGCCCAGCCCGCGGCGTTCCATGGCGCCGGGCCGGTACCCCTCGAGGAACACGTCGGCTTCGCCGGCGAGCCGGCGTATCACGTCGGACCCGCCGGGCGCCCGCAGGTCCACGACGATCGAGCGCTTTCCCCGCGAGAAGTACATCGACGGGTCGAAGGACTCGCGTTGCGGCCGCTCGACGCACACCACGTCCGCGCCGTGGTCGGCGAGCAGCATCGAGCAGAACGGCCCGGGGCCTAGAGAGCTGACGTCGAGCACCCGGATTCCGCGCAGGGGTCCGTCGGTCCCGCGCAGCGGGCTGTCGGTCAGGCGCGTGCCCATGCGTCCGCTCCTTCCGCCGGCGTCGTGCGCCCGCCGAACCCGGCGAAGATTGCAGGCAGCGCCCCGAACGCGAGGCCCGCCGGCCCGAGCGCGTCGACCTCGCGCCGCGCGATCTGCCAGCCGTCGGCGGTGCGCACGAGCGAGTCGTCGTAGCTGGCGACGAGCACGAAGTCGCTCGGCGCCGCGCCGGGCGCCGTCGGGGTGTTCCAATGCAGGGCGAGCACGCGGCTGGTCGCTCGGGCGCGATCGCCGTCGATCTCGACGTCTACGTTGCTGAGCAGGTGCACGGTCGCCGAAATCGTGCCGAGCGCTCGCTCGAAGTAGTCCTTGATCGCCGCTCGGCCGCGCCGCGGTTCGCCGCGGCGCCGGTCGTCCACGGCGTCCGGGGCGTAGACGGTGCTGACGAGGTCGTCGATGCGGCGCGCGTCGAGCAGCGAGCAGTAGGCGTGCAACGTCCGTCGCACTCCGGCCGTGTCGTCCACCGGGGAAACCTAACACTGTGCGGCAGAGTAACCAAACACCAGTTGGTAAATAGCTGCGGAGCAGACGGCTGTTGGCAAATAATCAAACGATGGTAGGTTATCGCTGGCTTGCGGTCGTTCAGCGAGGAGCAGCGATGTCGGCGTTCGACCACCACAGCGAGCAGTTCGCCGCCGGGTGGCGCGCCGAATACGCCGAGCTGCGGGCCGGTTCCCCGGTCGTCCGAACGCCCGCGCACGGCGGATACGCGGTGCTCACGCGCTACGCGGACGTGCGCCGCGCCCTGCTCAGTCCGCGCGCGCTGGCCTGCGGTCGCGATCTCGAGCTCGACGGTGTGCCCGGGCCGGTCAGCGGCGGGGTGACCATCCCGACCAACCCGTTCCGGATGGGCATGATGGAGATGGATCCGCCGCAGGGCACGGCCTTTCGCAAGCTGCTCATGCCGTGGTTCTCGGCGCGGGCGACCGAGGCGAGCGAGCCGCACCTGCGCGAGCTCGTCTGCTGGTGTATCGACCGGGTCGTCGAGAGCGGCCGGATGGACATCGTCGACGACCTCGCCAACCCGCTGCCCACGCTCGTCACGCTGGATCTGCTCGGGCTCCCGCTGGAGAACTGGCAGCGGTACGCGCGGGTGCTGCACGAGGCGGCGTACCGGCAGAAGGGCTCAGCCCGGCAGCTCGCCTGGCTGCTCGAGGACCTGCGCGACATCGTCGAGCGCCGCCGCCTCGAACCGCCCGAAATCGAGACCCCGGTCGACGCGCTGATCGCCGCGGAGATCGACGGCGCCCGGTTGCCTGCCGACACCGTCGTCGAGATGGTCTTCATGCTGCTCAACGGCGGCATCGACACCTCGACGTCGCTCATCGCCCACAGCCTGCGCTACCTGTCGGCGAACCCGAGCGCGCGTCAGCAGCTGCGCGACGACCCGGCGCTGATCCCCGCGGCGGTGGAGGAGTTCCTGCGCTACTTCACGCCGGGCACCGGTCTCGCCCGGACGGTCGTCGAGCCCATGGCGGTCGGCGACACGGTGCTCGCGCCCGGCGAGCGGGTGTACCTCGCCCTGGGCTCGGCGAACAACGACCCGGCGGAGTTCCCCGATCCCGATCGCGTCGACTTCGCCCGCGACGGCAACCGACACCTGTCGTTCGGGGCCGGCGTGCACCGCTGCCTTGGCGCCTTCCTGGCACCCCGCGAGATGGCGGTGCTGATCGAGCAGGTCCTCGCGCGGATGCCGGATCTGCACGTCGACGAGTCCGCGGTCGTGGCCTACCCGGTCATCCCGCTGGTCGCCGGCTTCCAGGCCATGCCCGCCACGTTCACGCCCGGCCCCCGGCTCGGCTCGGCGCCCTCGGGCGACGCGCCCCCGGCGCGCGGTGAGCGCGAGCTGCTCGCCGCCGCGGAACTCGCGCGCGCCGAGTCGCCGGCCGGCGCAGCCGGCACGGCAGGCGGCGTGCCCGGGATGGACGGGGTGGACGAGCTCGAGGCAGTGCGATCGTGAGCGCGCCCGCCCTCGACCTGCCCCGGCTGCACGCCACGCGCCGGCCAACGGCGATCGCGCTCGCCGATGCCGACACCGGCCGCGCCTGCACCTGGCGGGAGCTCGACCTGCGCGTCGGCCGCGCCGCCACCGTGCTGGCCGACCGGTTCGGCGTCGCGCCGGGCGACCGGGTCGTCCTGATCAGCGAGAACGATCCGCGGGTGTTCGAGCTGCAGTTCGCGTGCATGCGGCTCGGCGCGGTGTTCGCGCCGCTGAACTGGCGCCTCGCGGTCGTCGAGCTGCACGACCTGGTGCAGGACGCGGCGCCGGCGCTGATCGTGCACGACGGCGTCTGGCGGGAGGTCGCGCTCGAGCTCGCCGCGAAGGCGTCGACGTCGACGCTGTCCTGGGCCGACGACGACGCCGGGGCGGGACACGACTACGAGGCGCTGTGCGGCGTCGTCGACGAGACGCAGCCCCGCCCGGCCCCGCTCGACGAGCACACCCATCTGCTGTACACGTCGGGCACCACCGGCCGGCCGAAGGGCGCCCTGTCCAGCCACGGCACCTTGCTGTGGCAGGCGACCAACCTGTCGCACACCTCGGCCCTCACGCCGTCCGCGCACCTGCTCGACCCGCTGCCGCTCTTCCACGCAGGCGGCCTGCTGACCGTCGCGATGCCGGTCCTGCACTACGGCGGGCGCGTCACCATCATGCGGCGGATCGATCCGGCGGCGATGCTGGGCAGCGTGCTGACCAGCGAGCCGCCCGTGACGCACCTCTCGCTGATCCCGATGATGTACGCAGCGATGGCCGCGCTGCCGGCCTTCGCCGACGCCGACCTCAGTCGGCTGCGCTGCGCGGTCGTGGCCGGCGCCGTGGCCCCGCCCGACCTGCTGCAGGCGTGGCTCGACCGCGGAGCGGCGATGCAGCCGCAATACGGCGGCACCGAGATGGGCCCGTGCGCCCTCGTCCTCGACGTCGGCGAGGGCGAAGGCGCTGTCGCCAAGGCCCTGGCGGGCTCGTCCGGCCGCCCGGCCGTCCACACCGACGTGCGCCTGGTCGACCTCGTGACCGGCGCCGACGTCGCGCCCGGCCGCACCGGCGAGATCGTCCTGCGCGGTCCCAGCATCACCCGCGGCTACTGGCAGCGGCCAGCCGGCGAAAGCCGCGACGACGACGGCTGGTTCCACACCGGCGACGTCGGGTGGCGTGACGACGACGGGTTCTACTACTACGCCGGTCGCTGCACGCAGATGTACAAGTCGGGCGGCGAGAACGTCCACCCCGCCGAGGTCGAGGCGGCTTTGCAGGGATGCCCCGACGTCGCGGAGATCGCCGTGATCGGCGTCCCGGACGACACCTGGGGCGAGGTCGGGCTGGCCGTGGTGGTGCCGGCGCCGGGCCGCGCTCCGACGCTGGAGGCGCTGCGGGCGTTCGGCGCCGGCCGGGTGGCCCGCTACAAGCTGCCCGCGGCGATGGTCGTCGTCGACGAGCTCGCGCACAACGTCACCGGCAAGGTGTCGCGGACCCGGCTCACGGAGCTCTACTCGAGGAGATCGTCATGACCGTCGGCCGACTAGACGGGAAGGTGGCGCTGGTGACCGGCGCCGCGTCGGGCATCGGCGCGGCCTCGGCCCGCGCGCTCGCCGAGGCCGGCGCCGCGGTGCTCGTCACGGACCTGGACGGCCCGGGCGCAGACTCCGTCGCGGCGTCGATCGTCGCCGCCGGCGGAGCGGCGAAGGCCCACCGGCTCGACGTCACCGACGAGTCCGCCTGGGCCGAGGTGGTGGCGGCCGGCGCTGCGGCCTTCGGCCCGGTCACCGTGCTGCACGGCAACGCCGGGCCGACGTCAGGTGCGCTGATGAGCCGCGACCTCGACGTGCTCGGCCTCGACCTCGGCGTGTGGGACACCGTGCTCGCCGTGGTGCTGCGCGGCAACGTGCTCGGCTGCCGGGCCGTGCTGCCCGGCATGCTCGCGGCGGGCGGCGGCTCGATCGTCGTGACCTCGTCGATCAAGGGTCGCGTGGGCACGTCGCTGCGCACCGCCTACTCGACCGCCAAGGGCGGCCTCGAGCAACTCGTCCGCGTCGTCGCGACCGGTTACGGCAGCCACGGCGTCCGCTGCAACGCGATCGCGCCGGGCATCATCGGCACGCCGGGACTTCGGGAGACGGCCGGCGCGGAGTACGTCGCGCGCCTCGAGGCGGCGCACCTGATCCCGCGGCTCGGCGTCGTCGAGGACGTCGCCGCGGCCGTCCTGTATCTCGCGTCCGACGAGTCGTCGTTCGTGACCGCGCAGACGCTCGTCGTCGACGGCGGGCTGTCCGCCTACGTGCCCGCTCTCTCCCCGCCCGTTGCTGCGCCCGTCGCCCCGCCCGCCGTCCCGCCCGTCGTCATCGAGGAGTCCCGATGAAGCTGTCCATCGATCCCGAGCGCTGCCAGGGCCACGGCCGCTGCGTGCTGGTCTCCATGGAGCTGTTCGACGTCGACGACGACGGGAACGGCGTGGTGCTGATCGCCGAGCCCGGGCCGGAGTTCGCCGACGACGCGCGCAAGGCCGTCGGCAGCTGCCCGGAGCAGGCCATCAGCTACGGCTGAGGCACGGCTGAAGTCCGTTCCCAGTCCGCCGCGGGACGTCAGGGAGCGAGGGCGACCAGCGCGGCGTTGACGATCGCGTCGGCGTCCAGCTCGAAGTGCCGGTGCAGGTCGCGCACACTGCCCGACTGGCCGAACGCGTCGACGCCGAGCGGCACCACGGTGGCGCCGTGCACCGAGCCCAGCCAGGCCATCGCGTGCGACGCCGCGTCGTGCACGGTGACGATCGGCGTCCCGCGTTCGAGCAACGCGTGCACGTGCGCGCGGCCGGCCGGCAGCCGAAGGTCGCCGAGCGGCCGGCGGCGGGCGGCCGCCCAACCGCGGTAGAGCAGGTCGAGCGATGTCACGTCGACCACGAGCGCGTCGACGCCTTCTGCAGACAGCTGCGCGGCCGCCTCGACCAGCCCGTCCAGCACCGCGCCGGCGCCGACCAGCTGCACGCGCGGCGCCGAGCCGGGCGGCGGGTCGACCAACCGGTACCCGCCGGCGAGCACATCGGCGCGCAGCCGCCGCGCGCCGCAGCGCTCGAGCGCGGCGGCGAACGGCGCCTGGTCGAGGGGACGGGTCGAGAGCCGAAGATAAAGCGACTCGGCGTCCGGGTCGCGGGCTGCGATGGCGCCGAGCGCGTCGCACAACAGCCAGTCGAGCGCGGTGGCGTAGGCGGGTTCGGCGAGCACGACGTTGGGCAGCTCGAGCCCGATCGAGGCGGTGATCGCCGACTGGTGCGCGCCGCCCTCCGCGGCCAGCGACACGCCGCTCGGCGTGCCGGCGACGACGAAGCGCGCGCCGGTGTAGGCGCCGTAGACGAACGCGTCGAGGCCGCGGCAGACGAATGGGTCGTAGACAGTGCCGATCGGCAGCAGCAGCTCCCCGGACAGCTGATCGGCGAGGCCGAGCTGGGCGAGGTAGGAGAAGAAGTTCATCTCGCTGATGCCCAGCTCGATGTGCCGGCCGGCCGGCGACTGGTGCCAGCGCAGCGTGCCGCCTTCGGCCGCCGGGTCGGGCAGCTCGTGCGGCGTGAAGACGCCCACCTTGTTGATCCAGCCGCCGAGATTCGTCGACACCGACACGTCTGGCGACACGGTCACGATGCGCTGGCCGGCCGGCGTCCGCGCGAGTGCGGTGAGCGTGCGGCCGAAGGCCTCCTGGGTGGACAGCCGCTGACCGGCGCGGGGGGCGCCGCCGGTGTCCGCCGGCACCGCGGCGACCGGCCTCGGCGCGACGGGAGCGACGTGCAGCCGTTCGGCCACTTCGGCGCATGCGAGGCCCGCGGGCGACTCCGGCGCGAAGGCCGCCCACTCGTCCTCGGGGGCCGCCAGCCGCGCGCGCAGCTCGTCGATCTGCGCCGGGGTGAGCAGCGCCGAGTGGTTCAGCGGGTCGCCGGCGATCGGCAGCCCGAAGCCCTTGACGGTGTAGGCGAACACGACCGACGGCCGATCGGTCACCGCGTCGGCCGCGCGGTAGCTGCGCAGCAGCGACTCGTGGTCGTGGCCGCCGAGGTCGCCCAGGACGTGGATGAGCTGGTCGTCGGGCACGTCCGCCACCACCCCCTCGACGGCGGTGCCCTGTTTCTCGACCAGCGTGCGCAGCTCGCCGGGGCTCGTGCCGAACAGCGCCTGGTACTCGTGGTTGGGCATCGCGTCGATCCACTCGCGCAGCTCGTCGCCACCTGGGCGGTTGAAGTAGCTGCGCAGCGTGGCGCCGTACTTCGCCGTCACGACGTGCCAACCGGCGTCGCCGAACGCCGAGGCCAGCGCGCTGACCTTCATGCCGGGCACCACGCGGTCGAGGCTCTGCCGGTTCAGGTCGACGACCCACATGACGTTGCCGAGCCCGGCCGCCGCCGGGTCGAGCAGCGCCTCCCAGATGTTGCCCTCGTCCAGCTCGGCGTCGCCGAGCAGCGCGACGAAGCGCGAGTCCGGCCGCGGGCCGAAATGCGCGTCGACGTAGCGCCGGGTCGCCGCGGCGAACAGCGGCGCCGTCGCGCCGAGCCCGACCGAGCCGGTGGAGAAGTCGACGCGGTCCGGGTCCTTCGTCCGCGACGGGTAGGCCTGCAAACCGCCGAACTCGCGCAACCGGACGAGGTAGTCGCGCGGCAGCCCGCCGAGCAGGTAGTTGATCGCGTGCAGCACCGGCGAGGCGTGCGGCTTGACGCTGACCCGGTCGCCGCCGCGCAGATGCTCGAACCAGAGGGTGGTCATGATCGAGACCATCGACGCCGACGACGCCTGGTGGCCGCCCACCTTCACGCCGTCGGCGTTGGGCCGGTCGTGGTTGGCCGCGTCGACCATGCGCGCCGCGAGCCAGAGAACCCGCCGCTCGATCTCGCGCAACGTCGTCGCCGGCGTGCCGTGCGCCACGCCGCCGCCGGCCGTGGTCATCCGCCGCCTCCGCCGTACGCGAGCAGCTCGCCGCCGTCGAGCGGCACCGTGACCCCGGTGAGGTAGCGCGCCGAGTCGCTCACGACGAAGGAGACGAGCGCGCCGACCTCGTCGGCCTCGCCCATTCGGTTCTGCGGGTTCAGCGCCATGCCGCGACTGGCGGCCCACGCCGAGATCGGCGCCATCATCTCGGTGTCGATCTTGCCTGGTGCGATGCCGACGACCCGGATGCCGTCGCGCGCCCACTCGAGCGCCAGCACCCGGGTGAGCATCACCAGCGCGGCCTTGCTGACGTTGTAGGCGACCAGGCCCTTCGACGGGTAGTAGGCGGCGGTGCTGGTCACGGTCACCACCACCGAGCCGGCCGGCATGAGCGGGCGCAGGCCGGCGGCGAGGAGGAACGGCGCGGTGAGGTTGACGTCGAGCACGGCGTCCCACGCCTCCGGCGTCACCTGCACCGCGAGCTCCGCCTTCGGCAGCACGCCGGCGTTGTTCACCAGCACGTCGACCCGGCCGAAACGGTCGCGGACGGACCGCACCAGGCCGAGCACCGACTCGCGGTCGGCGAGGTCGCAGGCCAACGCGCTCGCCGCCAGCCCGCGCTCCCGCAGCCGAGCGGCCGCGTCGTCGAGGACGTCCTTGCTGCGCGCGCAGAGCACGACGTGGCAGCCGTCCGTGGCGAGCCGCTCGGCGATCGCCGCGCCGATTCCCCGGCTCGCGCCTGTGACGACGGCGATCCGTTGCTCAAGATCCGCGCTGTGCTCTTCCATCCCTAAATCAAACACCATATGGTTCTTCGGGTCGACCCATGCGAGGCCGTCGACACACACAGCCGAGGCGAGGGGACCGATCGTGAGCGGCACCGACGACGGAGATCTCGAGGAGCTGCGCGCCCACCTGCGCGCGTTCCTCGGGAAGGCGGCGTCCGAGGCCCGGCTGCGCCAGCTCCTCGAGACGCCGGCCGGCTCGGACGACGAGCTGTGGCGCCGCGCCACCGCGGAGCTCGGCCTGCAGTCGATGGTCGTCGCCGCGTGCTCGGCCGGCCCCGGCGCCGGCCTGCCGCTGCTCGGCATGGTGTTCGAGGAGCTGGGCCGCGCGCTGGTGTGCGCGCCGTTCTTCGGCACGCTCGGCCTGGCGACCCCCGCGCTCGCCGCGGTGGGCGGCTCGGCCGCCGGTGCGGTGCTGACCCGCATCGCCGACGACGGGCTGCGGGTCGCCCTCGCCTGGACCGGCGCCCGTCCGTCGCAGACCGCGTTGCGCCTTCGCGACGGCCGGCTCACCGGCATTGCGGACGTGGTCGTCGACGGGTCGGAGGCGCAGCTGCTGCTCGTCGCGGCGCGCGACGACAAGGGGGCGGTCGCGCTCTGCGCCGTGCCCGCGAACGGCGACGGCGTCCACATCGAGGCGCTGTCCGCGCTGGACGCCACCCGCCGGCTGAGCGCGATCTCGTTCGACTCGTGCGCCGTGGACGTCGTGACGGACGGAGCAGCGGACGGAGCGGCGGACGGAGCCGCCGGGGGAGCGGCCCGCGGGGTGGCCGGCGAGCTCGACACCGCGTTGCACATCGCGACCGTCCTGCTCGCCGCAGAACAGCTCGGCGGCGCGTCGCGGGTGCTGGCCGACGCCGTGGACTACGCGCGCGAGCGGGTGCAGTTCGGCCGGCGCATCGGCAGCTTTCAGGCCGTCAAGCACCGGTGCGCGGACATGCTCGTCGACCTCGAGCTCGCGCGGTCGCTCGTGCGCAACGCCCTGTCCGCGATCGAGGACGATCCCTCCCGCGCGCCGCTCGAGGCCGCGTTGACGGCCGGCTTCGTCGGCGACGTCGCGCTCGCGGCCGCTACGGCGAACATCCAAATCCACGGCGGCGTCGGGTTCACCTGGGAGCACAGCGCGCACCTCTACCTCAAGCGGGCGAAGTCCTCGCAGCTGTTGCTGGGCCGGCCGATCGAGCACCGCCGGCGGGCCGCCGAGCTGCTCGGCATCGCCGGCGGCGGCCGATGACCGCCGTGTCGACAGAGACCGCCGCCGTCGCGGCGGCGCGCGAGCTGCTTGCGCGGCATCCGGTCGCCACCACCCCGGACGCCGAGCTGCGCGGCCTGCGCTTCGACGCCGGGCTCGCGTTCGTCCACTTCGACGAAGGCCGCGGCGGGCGCAACCTGTCGCCGGCGGCCCAGCCCGTCGTCGAGCAGGTTTTCGCCGACGCGGGCTGCCCGGACTGGACCGCGCGCAACGTCATCGGCCTCGGCATGGCTGCGCCGACCGTCCACGCGTACGGCAGCGAGCCGCAGAAAGACCTGCTGCTGCGCCCGCTGTTCACCGGCGCGGACATCTGGTGCCAGCTGTTCTCCGAGCCCGGCGCCGGGTCCGACCTCGCCGGCCTGTCCACCCGCGCCGTGCGCGTCGAGGGCGGCTGGGCGGTGACCGGCCAGAAGGTGTGGACGACGCTGGCGCACGTCGCCCGCTGGGGTCTGCTGCTCGCCCGCACCGACCCCGACCAGCCGAAGCACCGCGGCCTCACCTACTTCGTCCTCGACATGGGCTCGCCGGGAGTCGAGGTGCGCCCGTTGCGCCAGCTCACCGGCGAGGCCGAGTTCAACGAGGTCTACCTCGACGACGTGTTCGTGCCCGACGACGCCATCCTCGGCGAGCTCGGCGCGGGCTGGCGGGTCGCGACCACGACCTTGATGAACGAGCGCGTGTCGCTGGGCGGCCGCGCCGCCGAGCGCGGCGCCGGGCCGATCGGGCAGGCGGTGGCGGCCTACCGCGCGGCCGCCGACGCCGGCCGGCTGGATCCGGGCGACCTCGACCGGCTGATGCGGCTCTGGACGCGATCCGAGGCGGCCCGCCTCACCAATCAGCGCGCGGTGCAGGCGGCGCGGCGGGGAACACCGGGACCCGAGGGGTCGATCGCCAAGGTGCAGATGGCGGAGCTGAACAAGGCCGTGTACGACCTGACGACGGAGTTCCTCGGCCCGGCCGCGCTGCTGTTCGACGGCTACGCCGAGACGCGCCCGGAGCACGCCGCGGTGCACGGCGGCAGCGGCGACCTGCGCTATGACTATCTGCGCTCGCTCGCGAACTCGATCGAGGGCGGCACCTCGGAGATCCTGCGCAACGTGCTCGGCGAGCGGGTGTTGGGGTTGCCGCCGGAGCCGCGCGTGGACAAGGACGTGCCCTGGGCGAAGGCGCCCAAGTCGTGACGGCGGCGGCTCAACGGGTGCTGCTCGTGGGCGCCAGCGGCCGCCTCGGCCGGCACGTGCTGGCCGAGCTGCTCCGGCGCGGCCACGACGTCTTGTCCTTCGTCCGCGACCCCGCGGCGATCCGTGCCGAGCACCCCGCGGCCGCGGTCGTCGCCGGCGATGCGTTCGCCGTCGAGGCGGTCGTCGCGGCGCTGCTCGGCCGCACCGTGCTCGTCAGCTCGGTCGCGCTGCGCGACGAGCAGCAGCGCGACCGCTCGCCGGTCGCGCTGACCCGCGCGCTGGCCGCGGCCGCGGAGCAGGCCGGGGTGCGCTGGATCAGCCTCGGTGGCGCCGGCAGCCTGCTGCTCGACGACGGGACCGACTTCGTCGACAGCCCGGACTTTCCCGCTGTGGCCGCCGCGGAGTCCCGGGGCTTCCGCGCGGCGTTGCACGAACTGCGCGATCACGCGCCGGCCGAGCTGGCGTGGACCGTGGTGTCGCCGCCAGCGGTGATCGTGCCGGACGGCCCACGCACCGGCCGGTACCGGGTCGCGGACGATCTGTTGGTCGTCGACGGCGAGGGCCGGTCGACGATCTCGGCCGCGGATCTCGCCGTGGCCGTCGCCGACGAGGTCGAGTCCGCCGCGCATCTGCGCCGCCGGTTCGCGGTCGGCTACTGACCTCCCTGCGCCGGCCGTCCAGGCCGCAGTCCCCGAGTGAGTTCAGGCGTCAGCGCGAGGCGAGGAAGTCGACGATCTGCGCGGTGAACGCGTCGTTGTCATCGCCGGCGACCATGTGCCTGGCGTCGCCGATCTCGGCCACCACCGCGTGTGGCATCAGCTCGCGCAGCTCGCGCACGCCCGCCGCGCTCACGACGTCGCTGCGCCCGCCGTGCACGAGCAGCGTCGGCGCCCGCACCTGCCGCGCGTGCGCGACGAGCATCCGATGCCGCGCCTCGTCGTTGTCGGGCAGCTGCTCGAGCAGCCGCGGGTCCCAGTGCCAGTGCCAACGACCGTCCGCCTGCCGCCGCAGGTTGTGCGCCAACCCCTGCGTGGTGCGCGGCCGGGGCCGGCCGGGCAAGTAGGACGCCACCGCGTCCGCGGCCTCGTCCATCGAGGCGAAGCCGTCCGGCGCCGACTGCATGAAGCCGCGGATGCGCTCCAGGCCCTTCTCCTCCAGACGCGGCGTGACGTCGACCAACACGAGGGCTGACGCGAGAGCGAGGCCGCCGTCCGGCTCGCCGCCCAGCAGCATGAGAGCGGCGATCCCGCCCATCGACGCGCCGACGAGCGCGGGCCGCTGGTCGAGCTGGTCGAGCACGGCGCGCAGGTCGCGGACGTTGTTGTCTACCCCGTAGCGGCCGTCGGCGGCCCAGTCGCTGTCCCCGTGCCCGCGCAGGTCGACCGACACCGCGGTGTGGCCGGCGGCCGCCAGCTCGGCCGCCGTGCGCCGCCACGATCGCCGGGTCTGGCCGCCGCCGTGCAGCAGCACGACCGGTGGGCCGTGCCCGACCGCGTCGGCGACCAGCGTGCCGCCGTCGGCGCCGGCGAACCGCAGCTGGCGAGCGGCCGCGAGTTCGCTCACCCGCCGTCCAGGTCGCCGGCGACCAATCGGCTGCGCAGGTCTGCCTTGGCGACCTTGCCGGTCGCGTTGCGCGGCAGCTCGGCGACCTGCACGACCCGCCGCGGGAGTTTGTAGCGCGCGAGCCGCCCCTCGCAGAACGCCGTGACCTCCGCCAGCCCGACGGCGGCGCCGGGGCGGGCGACGACGACCGCCACGCCGGTCTCGCCCCACTTGTCGTCCGGAACGCCGACGACCGTGACCTCCGCGATGGCCGGGTGCTCGAGCAGCATCCGCTCGACCTCGGCGGGGAAGACGTTCTCCCCGCCGGACTTGTACATGTCCTTCAGCCGGTCCACCAGGTAGAGGAAGCCGTCCTCGTCGGCGCGCGCGGCGTCGCCCGTGCGGAACCAGCCGTCTGCGAACGCCGCTTCGGTGGCTGCGGGATTGTCGTGGTAGCCGGGTGTGACGCTCGGACCCTGGATCCACACCTCGCCCACTTCGCCGATGGCCGCCTCGCGGCCGTCGGCGCCGACGAGGCGGACCCGGGTCAACGGCACCGGGTACCCGCACGAGCCGGACTTGGCCCGGACGTGTTCGCGCGGCATCGCGGTGATCGCCGGACCCATCTCGGTGCCGCCGTAGTGGACCTGCAACTCCGCGCCGTGCTCGGCCCAGAGCTCGAGCAGCTGCAGCGAGGCGATGCCGCCCGCGACCTGCAGATGCCGGATGTGGTCGAAGCGCGCGGTTGCGAACGCGGGCAGGTCGCTCATCATCTGGTACATCGTCGGCACCGCGCCGAAGTGCGAGTACCCGAGTTCGGCGTCGGCGAGCAGCCGAAGGCAGTGCGCGGGGTCGAAGCGGGTCGTCACCGACACCCGCCCGCCCTTGGCCAGGATCGGGTTCGCCAGCGTGTTCAGGCCGCCGGCGTGGAACAGGGGAAGCGGCAGCAGCAGCCGGTCGCCGGGCCCGCGCACCTGGTCGGTGTCGGCGATGTTGAACAGGTGCCAGGTCAGCGTCTGCGCCGTCACCAGCGCGCCTTTCGGCACCCCGGTGGTGCCCGAGGTGTACAGAATGTGGGTCGGATCGTCGAGCGTGCGCAGCGCCGGGTCGGCGAGGGCCGCCGCCGCGGCGACGCGCTGGTCGTACTCGCCGTCGTAGGCGGCCGTCCAGCCGAGCGCGCGGGCAGCGACATGCTCGGCCAGCGCGACGGCGCGTTCGGCGTGGGGATCGTCGTGCACCACCAGCGCCGGCGTGGAGTCCTTGGCGGTGATCTCGAGCTCGGACTGGCTGAGCCGCCAGTTCAACGGGACCAGCACCGCGCGGACGCGCATCGCGGCGAATTGCAGCACGAAGAAGCGGATGTCGTTGTCGGCGAGCAGCGCGATCCGGTCGCCGGCCTCGACATCGAGGTCGACCAGGGTGCTCGCCGTGCGGGCCACCTCGTCCTCGAGCTGCGCCCAGGTGAGCGCGCGCCCGGTGTCCGCGTCGTCCAGCGCGGGCGCGTGCGGATAGCGACGGCTGTTCGCCGCGACCCAGTCGACGGTTACCCCCACAGACGCTCCTTCGCCAGGTTTGCGAGCCCGATCTCCGGCAATAATCTAACGCCATATGGTTAGTTGGGCAAACACCGTTCGCTACCATCGGTGTTCGGTTCCCCGTGGAAGGCTGCGACATGGCGCGTCCCAAAGTTCCGCTGATCTCCCGGCGCACAGCGGTCGAGGCCGCGCTCGAGATCATCGACGACGAAGGGCTGGACGCGCTCAGCATCCGCCGCCTGGCCGACCGGCTCGGGGTCAACGGCGCGTCGCTCTACCACCACTTCGCGAACAAGGAAGAGATCGTCGTGAAGGCGGCCGAGCTGGCGCTGGCCAAGGTCCGCACGCCCGAGACCACCGACGAGAGCTGGCACGTGTGGCTGCCGCGCAACGCGCACCTGCTGGCCGCGGCCGTGCGCCAGCATCCCGAGCTCGTGCCGGTGATCGTCCGGCGCAGCGAGCTGGGCATGGGCAACCTGATGATGGAGTCCTCCGCGGCCCGGCTTGTCGACGAAGGCGTGCCGATCGGCGCGGTCGTTCCACTGCTGGACGCGTTGGAGACGTTCGCGATCGGCGCGGCCATCCACCAGACCCGCGGCGATGACACGCCGGTCGAAAGCGCCGACGACTCCTCGGTGCTCAGCCGCGCGGTGGCGCAGCAGTCGCTGACCTTCGATGAGATGTACGACGTCGTCAGCGTCGCCATCGTCGAGTCCGTCGCCGCGGCGGTCGCCGCGAAGAAGCCACGTCGCGCGGCGAAACCGCGTGCCGCGAGCGGCGGGAGCGCGGCGGCGAGCGGCCGGAGCGCGGCGGCGAAGGCCCAGCCGCGTGCGGCGGCGAGAGCGGCCAAGCCGGCCAAGCCTGCGAAAGCCGCGCCGCGGTCCGCCGGTCGCGCCAAGGTCGCACGCTCGGCCTGAGCGTCATGACGAGCTGTCGTGCGTGACACGACACAGCGCGTGGCGGTCGACTAACCAAACACTGTTCGCTAAAGTTCGCGGATGTGTCCACATCCACGCCGACCGCCAGCCTGGCGGGTCTGCGCGTCCTCGAGCTAGGGCACATCATCGGCGGCCCGTTCTGCGGGCACCTGTTCGCCGACCATGGCGCCGAGGTGATCAAGGTCGAGCCGCCGGCCGGCGACCCGATGCGCGAGTGGGGCGGGCTGTACAAAGGCGTCGGCCTCTACTGGTCGATCATCGGGCGCGGCAAGAAGTCGGTCACCCTCGACCTGCGGACCGCCGCGGGCCAGCGGGCCGCGCTCGAGTTGGCCCGCACCGCCGACGTCGTCGTCGAGAACTTCCGGCCGGGCACCCTCGAGCGGTGGAACCTCGGCTGGGCCCGGCTGTCGGCGGTCAACCCCGGCCTGATTCTCGTGCGGATCACCGGCTTCGGCCAGGACGGCCCCTACCGCGACCGCGCCGGCTTCGGCTCGGTGGCCGAGGCGATGAGCGGGTTTCGCCAGCTGTCCGGCGAACCAGGGCGCCCCCCGGTGCGGGTCGGGGTGTCGCTGGGCGACGCGCTCGCCGGGACGCAGGGGTTCGTCGGAGCGCTGCTCGCGCTGTATCGACGAGACCGGCCCGGTGGCACGGGGCGCGGCCAGGTCGTCGATGTGGCGCTCTACGAGGCGATGTGGATGTACATGGAGTCGACGGTCGCCGAGTACGTGAAGCTGGGCACCGTCCGGCAGCCGACCGGCTCGACGTTGCCGGGTGTCGCGCCGTCCAACGTGTATCCGACCGCGGACGGCGACTGGGTCGTCATCGGCGCCAACCAGGACTCGGTCTTCGGTCGGCTCGCCGGCGCCGCGGGCCGGCCCGAGTGGATCGCCCCCGGCGCCGATTACGCGACGCATCTCGGCCGCGGCCGCCACCAGGCGAGGCTGGACGCCGAGATCGCCGAGTGGACCGCCGCCTTCTCCGCGGACGTGCTGCTGGCGCGACTTGCCGACGCCGGCGTGCCGGCCGGGCGCATCTACACCGCCCGCGACATCGTCGACGACCCCCATTACGCCGCCCGCGAGATGGTCGTCGACGTCCCTGAGCCGGCCCTCGACGGCGAGACGCTGCCGATGCCCGGCATCGTGCCCAAGCTCAGCGACAGCCCGGGCGCGCTGCGCCGCGGCGCGCCGCTGCTCGGCGAGCACAATGCCGAACTGCTCGGCGAGCGGGCCGCCGACGACACTGCGGACAGTGCCGGCGCCGGCGCCGGCGACAGCGTCGCCGCCGCGCGAGGCGCCGCCTGACCCGATCGCCGGCGCGTCGCGTCCGGCTCACCCCTCGAGGAGCAGCACATGCCTGACGCCTTCATCGTCGACGCCGTCCGCACCGGCTCGGGCCGCGGCAAACCCGGCGGCGCGCTCAGCGGCGTGCACCCGGTCGACCTGCTCGCGACCGTGCTCGAGAGCCTCGTGCAGCGGACCGGAATCGACCCGGCCGCGATCGACGACGTGATCGCCGGCTGCGTCACCCAGGCCGGCGAGCAGTCGGTCAACATCGCCCGCAACGCCGTGTTCGCCGCGGGGTTCCCCGAGACGGTGCCGGCGACCACCGTCGACCGGCAGTGCGGGTCGAGTCAGCAGGCGGCCGCGTTCGCCGCGCAGGGCGTGCTGGCCGGCTACTACGACGTCGTGATCGCCTGCGGCGTCGAGTCGATGAGCCGCGCGCCGATGTTCTCGGCGATGCAGGGCAAGGACGTCTACGGCGCCAAGCTCGCCGCGCGCTATCCGGACGGCCTCGTCACCCAGGGCATCTCGGCGGAGATCATCTCGGCACGCTGGAAGCTGGACCGCGAGGCGCTCGACACGTTCGCCGCGCAGTCGCACGCGCGCGCCGCAGCCGCCGCGGCGGCCGGCGACTTCGACGCGGAGATCGTGCCCGTGCCGGTCGGCGACACTGAGCACCGCGCGGATGAGACCATTCGGCCCACGACGACGGTGGACGGCCTGGGCCGGCTCGCGCCCGCCTTCGTCGGCGATCCGGCCGGCGACCGGTTCGCCGAGATCGAGTGGTCGATCACCGCCGGGAACTCCTCGCCGCTGACCGACGGCGCGTCCGCGGTGCTGATCATGAGCGAGCGGGCGCTGACCCGGTTCGGGCTCGCGCCCAGGGCCCGCTTCCACTCCTTCGCCGTCACCGGCGACGACCCGGTGCTCATGCTGACCGGCATCATCCCGGCTACCCGCAAGGCGCTCGAGCGCACCGGGCTGTCCATCGACGACATCGCCGCCTACGAGGTCAACGAGGCGTTCGCGCCGGTGCCTCTCGCCTGGCTCAACGACCTCGCCGCCGATCCGGCGCGGCTGAACCCGCGCGGGGGCGCCATCGCGCTCGGCCACGCGCTGGGCGCTTCCGGCGCGCGATTGCTCACCACGCTGCTGGGAGTGCTCGAGGCGACCGGCGGCCGCTACGGACTGCAGACCATGTGCGAGGGCGGCGGCATGGCCAACGCGACGATCATCGAGCGGCTCTAGCGCATGGACGTCAGCGGCTCCGCCGCGGTCGTCGCGGGCGGCGCGTCCGGCCTCGGACTCGCAACCGCCGTCCGGCTGGCCGCGCAGGGCGCCCGGGTCGTTGTGCTGGATCTGCCCGGGCCGGCGGGCGGGCCGCGTTCGCCGCTGCCGGCCGAGCTGGCCTTCAGCGGCGGCGACGTGACCGCCGAGGCGGATGTCCAGCGCGCCGTCGAGGCGGCCGCCTCGCTCGCGCCCCTGCGGGTGGCGGTGAATTGCGCCGGGGTCGGCACACCGCGCAAGGTGCTCGGCAAGCAGGGCGTCCACCCGCTGGACCAGTTCGGCGCCGTCGTCGCCGTCAACCTCGTCGGCACCTTCAACGTGCTTCGGCTGGCAGCCGAGGCGATGCGCGCTAACGAGCCGGTCGACGGCGACCGCGGCGTGATCGTCAACACGGCCTCGGTCGCCGCATACGACGGCCAGGTCGGCCAGGCGGCCTACAGCGCGTCCAAGGCGGGCATTGCCGGGATGACGCTCCCGGTCGCCCGCGAGCTCGCCGACCACCTGATCCGAGTGGTGACGATCGCGCCCGGCGCCTTCGGCACGCCGCTGCTCGCGTCGTTGCCGCAGGCGGCGCAGGACTCGCTGGCCCGACAGATCCCGCACCCGAAACGGCTGGGGGATCCGGCCGAGTTCGCCGCGCTGGTCGCGCACATCGTCGCCAACGGCATGCTCAACGGCGAGGTCATCCGCATCGACGGCGCCATCAGGATGGCGCCGCGC
The DNA here is from genome assembly GCF_964251945.1 of uncultured Jatrophihabitans sp. Classification (GTDB taxonomy): domain Bacteria; phylum Actinomycetota; class Actinomycetes; order Mycobacteriales; family Jatrophihabitantaceae; genus Jatrophihabitans. The sequence goes on along the minus strand of NZ_CAXULP010000002.1, from coordinate 123,801 downwards.
TGACAGCAAGCGGCGGCCAAACGGGTCAGCTCGGTGACGCGCCGGCGGGTCGGCTGCCGGTCAGCCGGCCGACTGCGCTCAGCCGGCGGGCCGACTGCGCTCAGCCGGCGAGCGCCTCGGCGACCTCGCGTGCCAGCCGCTGCGCGACCCGGGGCAGCCAGTACATCGAGCCGTCGGCCTTGATCGGATCGTCGATGCGGCCGTGCTCGAAATGGTCTCGGCTGCGCAGCAGCTGCACGATCAGCCGGACGGTCGCGCGCAACTCGAAGAACCGGACGCTCGGCAGCGGGACGTCGCCGCCGCCCGCGTCGCGGTAGTCGGCCAGAAAGGCCGGCCAGCCGACGGTCGCCTCGGCGGTCGAGCGCAGGTAGCAGAAGTCCTCGGCCGGGTCGCCGACGTGCGCGAGCTCCCAGTCGAGGATCGCGGTGAGCTCGGCGCCGTCGAAGAGCAGGTTGTGGAAGCTGAAGTCGGCGTGCACCAGCACCTGGCGGCCGGCGTCGTCGGGCACGTGCGCGCGCAGCCAGCGGAACGCGGCCTCGACGGTCAGCGAGTCGCCGCGGTTGAGCCGGCGCCATTCGCCGTAGAGGCCGTCGAGTTCGCGGCGCAGCCCGTCGCCATTCGAGCCGGCGCCGCCGCCCATCGCGGCGCGGGCGTCCTCTGCCGGCACGCCGTGCACCGACGCCAGCGCCCGGGCCGTGGCGCGCAGCCGCGCCGGAGTGGACGTCGTGCCGAGGATGCCGCCGCCGGCTGTGCCCGTGCGGCGCTCGAGCAGCAGGAACGGCGCGCCGAGCAGCTCCGGGTCGTCGACCAGCAGGTAGGGCTCCGGCACCCGCACGCCCGCGTGATGCAGCAGCTGCAGCAGCGGGTACTCGTCGGTCACCGTCGTGCCGAGCGAGCTCATCGCGAGATCCCGGCGCAGCACCAGCTCGCGCGGCAGCCCGGTCGCGTCGGCCTCGAGCAGCACGGTCTCCTTCGACCTGCCGCCGAAGACGAGCTGCGCGGCGCGCACTTGCGCGTCAGGGAAACCAGCCCGGCGCAAGGCCTTCTCGATCGTCGGGGCGTCGAGCGCGGCGTTGGTCGCCGCGCCGCTCGAGCCGACGGGCGCGGCTAGCCGAGCGTCGGCGCGACCGATCGCCGCGTCCAGCAGCGCCGCCTCGTCGGCTGCGGCCGCCGCCAGCTCCGGGTCCGACAGCTGCGCCGCTGGCGGATGCGGCCAGGTCACGCCGAGCTCGTCGCGACCCGGCTCGGGGCCGCGGTCGACGGCGAAGCGGACAAGGGTGCGGCGCACCGACTGGTAGCGCTGGGCCTGCCGCTCGTCCGGCGCCGCGGACGCGAAGATCTCGTCCAACGCGCGCAACGCCACGTCGAGATATCGGGTCTGGTGGAAGACCTCGTCGGCCGGCGGCCCGGGGTCAGCGGACATGCGGCACGCCCGTCGCGGAATCGCCCTTGTCGTACACCCACGGCCGCTGGGACAGGCCGTTCTGGTCGGTCGCCCGGACGAGCCCCATGATCGGCGCGGTGCCGGCGCGCGGGTTGGTCGACACCTCGAGGTCGCAGAACCCGCGACGGCCCTGCCACTCGACGTCGCACAGCGCGTCCACGCACCCGGTGTTGTGGTGCTTGGTGAGGAAGCCGTCGATGTGCCGGGCGGCGATCTCGATGGTGTCGCCGTCGTCGAGCGTCATCCGCAGGACTCCGCCGCGGTGGCTGACCGCGTCGATCTCCATGTACACGACGATGTCGACGTCGGTGGCGTAGGAGATCTCGCCCTCGCGGCAGACGATGCCGTACGTGCGCAGCGATCCGTCGGTGCCGTGCCACGCGGTCGCGTTGAAGGTGAGCTCGGGGCCCACGGTGCCGGCGACCCAGCGGTGGCTCAGCATCGTGCTTCGGTCGCGTTTGCCCCAGCTGTGGTCGCGATAGGCCAGGCCGTCCACGTCGATGTGCCGGTCGCCGATGCGCACGGATCCGGTGATCGCCGAGCCGACCTCGAGGTGGCCGGCGGCGAAGTTCTCGGCCACCGAGCCGCCGGCGCGGAACAGGTCGAAGCGCGGCGTGTAATCGGCAGCCCGCAGGCTCATCGAGCAGTCGGGGTCCTCGATCGTCCAGGTGGTGTGCTCGCCGTCGTGCTCGAAGGCGATGTCCGGGCCGGCGGAGAAGCCGCTCGGGCGCCGGTCCTCGACGCGGATCGGATCGAACAGGTAGCGGCGGAAGCGCAGGCCCTCGCGAGTCGTGATGCCGTTCCAGGACGTCACCATGCCCTGGCCGCCCTGCCCGTCGTCGGCGTGCACCTCTTGGCCGATGCGGTGGAAGCCGTACACGCCCTGGTCGACATCGGCCCAGGTGAGGAACACGCTCTCCTGCCACAGCGGATGGTCGTCGGGCTCGTGCGGCACCTCGTCTGAGGCGGGAAAGGTTTGCACGTCGCGTGTCGTCACAGTTTCCTCCGGAGTCTCTGCCACCTAATCAAACGTCGTTAGGTTAGTCAAGGCGAAGAATAGCTTGACGCCTGGGACTACCGCGTTTTGCGAGCGCCAGACGCGAAGTAGCACAGGTGCTATCTTGGCAAGGTGAGCACCGTGGGGTTGCGCGAACTGCGCCAGTGCGCATCTGAGCTGGTGCGACGCGTTGAGGGCGGCGAGGAAATCGAGATCACCGTGTCCGGCCGGTTGGCCGCGCGCCTGGTCCCGGCGTTTCAGAAGCGCTGGCAGAGTTGGAGCGACATCGCCAGCGCATTCACCGGGCGTCCTGATCCCACCTGGGACCACGACCGGGACCTCATCGACGGGTCTGTCGCCGACCCGTGGGCACCGCGGCCGTGAGGGCAATCCTCGATACCAGCGTGCTGATCGCAAACGACGTCCCACCCCTCGAGGGTGAGCTCGCGATCAGCGCGGCCGCGCTGGCCGAGCTGCACTTCGGTGTCCTCGTCACCACCGACGCCACAGTGCGCGCCGAGCGGCTGCGGCGGCTGTCGGAGTTCCAACGGCGATTCATGGCGCTGCCGGTCGACGACGCCGTCGCGACCAGCTACGGACAGCTGGCAGCCGCCGTTGTCACAGCTGGTCGTCAACCGCGCTCGCGCGTCATGGATCTACTGATCGCGGCGACCGCCCACGCCCACGCTGCACGTCTCTATACGCGCAACGCCGCCGATTTCGTCGGCATCGAACACCTCGTCGACATCGTCCAGGTGTAACGCTCAATTTCGCCCTGGGTCAGCCTGTTCCCGGCTGGGCGATGGGTAGGTTGGCGTGCTGCGCGGCGGCGGTAAGTCGTGTGTCGTAGGCGACGAACGCCGTGAGAGCCGATCCCAGTGACAGGGCACTTGCGAGGTGAATGGCGTCCAAGCTGCGCAGAAGATCGCTGCCGACGTCCGCGGCCGACTCGATCAGGTCCGACGCCATGGGGATCAGGTCGAGTTGGGCGACCAGCCGTCGAGCTGCTGGCAGGACCTGCGGGTCAAGGCGCCGCGCTGCCCGGACCACTTCGATCTTCACCAGCTCGCTGCTGACCGAGGGAATTGTCGACCGCTCGGCCACCCAGTGCGCGAGCTGCCCGCTCTCGTGTTCTTCGAACAGAAGCTTGAGCAGTGCGGAAGAATCGAAGTAGTTCACGAGTCTTCGGAGCGCAGTTCATCGAGAACGGCGCTCGTGTTCTCTCGTGGGCGGGTCCGGGTCGGCAAGGCCATTGGACCAGCCGCTGGTTTGAGCCGCCCCTGCGCGATGAGCTGGTCGCGCGCACTTTGGGCTGGATCGGGTGGGACCAGTAACGCGACCAGTCGGCCGCGATCTGTGACCTCAACTGTCTCGCCCGCCCTGACGCGATCCAGGTATCGGCTGGCGTGCTGCCGCAGCTCTCGAACGCCGATTCGTTCCACAAACCAAGAGTAGCACCTTGAATGCTACTTACCGCCGGCGTACGTCGCGGACACACGTCGACATGCTGTCAGCACTGCGATCGCCATGATCAATTGCCTGTGGCGGGGCCCGCCCGCCGGCTCAAGGTGTCATAGCAGAACGCAGAGATCGTCGAGCGGCTCTTGCGGCGCAACCGCGCCGGCGGTCCGACCCTCGCCGGGACGGTGGCCGAGATCCGCACGACGCGCGAAGCCTCGTGATCGTCATTGAGTCATCGGCAGTTGTTGACGCGCTCATTGGCGATCCCGCCAACCCGGAGCTGCTCGGGGTTCCCGTCACTGGTATCAGCGCGACGTGGCCGAGCCGAGCGTTGAGCGGGTTGATGCTCGTCACGACCGCCGAAATGCATCCCGAACTCGCCGAAGTCGACGTCCCACACCTCACCGCGGAACGGTTCAGGTAGCGGCATCAGGGTGACCGTCGGCGCGGGCGTCGCCGGTCGCCGGTCGCCGATCGGCAGCGGCGGCGGGTTGGCACCGTAGTGACCGGCGGTTGCCGGCTGATTCCGCTCTCGCCGCTCAGGTCCCGCGCCGCATGGCGGCCGCGATCAGTTCCCCGATGAGCACCGCGGTGGCCGCGGGGCCGCGGGTCGGCGCGGTGGGCAGGATCGAGGTGTCCGCGACCCGCAGGGCGTCGACGCCGTGCACTCGCCCGTGTTGGTCGACCACCGCGCCGGGGTCCGCGGCGTAGCCGAATGGCGCGGTTCCGCAGGTGTGCGCTGAGGTCCCCAGACGCGCGTGAATCCATGCGTCGAGCGCGGCGTCGTCGCGAACGACCTCGCGGTCGAGGTTCACCACGCCGGCCGAGACCGCCGACCAGGCGCGGGTCTGCAGCAGGTCGGCGGCCAGGCGCACCACCGCGCGCAGAGCCTGGCGCGCAGGCCCGTCGCCGAGGTAGTGATGCTCGACTGCCGGCGGCGTGCTCGCGTCGGCCGAGACGAGCCGGACGACGCCGCGCGGCGCCCGCTGCTGGACGGACACGAGCAGCGGCAGCGGCGCGAGCGGCGGGGCGGCGACGCCGGTGACGACGGTGCTCATCGGCGCGCTCGACTGCAGTATCTCGAGGCTGCCGCCGGGCAGCTCGTCGAGGTTGACCGCGCCCGCCAGCCACTGGCCGGGTGGCGGCGCCTGCGGCGCTTTGGGCAACCACTCGAGGACGACCTGCGGGTGGTCGTCGAAGCGGGCGCCGACGCCCGGCGCGTCGAGGACGACCGGCACGTCGACGCGCGTGAGGTCCGCGGCGGGCCCGACGCCGGACAGCAGCAGCAGGTGGGCCGAGCCGATCGCGCCGGCGCAGAGCACAATCTCGGCGCCCCGCCACACGGTGACCCGGCCGCCGGTCGCGACCTCGACGCCGACGGCTCGGCCGCGCTCGACGACGACTCGTCGGGCTGCGCTGTCCGCGAGCACGTCGAGGTTGGGCCGGGCGAGCGCGGGAAGCAGGTAGGCCAGCCCGGTGTTCCAGCGCACCCCGTCGAGCGCGTTGACCGGCACCGGGCCGAAGCCGGGCCGTGCGGCGTCGCCGTTCTTGTCCGGCTCGGTCGGGATGCCCAGCTCGTCGGCGGCGGCCGCGAAGGCCGCCGCCGACGGGCTGTCGAGCGTGGGTCGGCGCACCGGAATCGGGCCGGCGTCGCCGTGCAGCGCGGTCCGGCCGTAGTCGAGGTCGTGCTCGAGCGCGCACAGCAGCGGGAGCACGCTGTCGTGGCTCCACGCGTCGCGGCCGTCGGCGGACCAGGCGGCGAAGTCGGCGCGGGTCGCGCGCACGAAGTAGCCGCCGTTGACCGTCGACGACCCGCCGAGGACCCGGCCTCTGGTGATGACGTGCGGATGGCGGTCTGTCAGGTGCGCCGGATACGACCAGGTGTACCCGCTGTTCGACGCCGCGGCGCGCACTCCGCTGGCGTCGAGCAGCTCCGGCGCGAACCCGGCGGACGAAGCAGGCGCCGGTCCCGCCTCGACGAGCAGCACCCGGCGGTCCGCATCCTCGCTCAGCCGCGCGGCGAGCGCGCAGCCTGCCGTGCCCGCGCCGACGACGATCACGTCGAAGCCGTCGGTCGCGGCCGCGAGCCCGGCCCGCGACCCGGAGGCCCGCGACCCGGCGGCCGAGTCAGGGGCGGCGTTCGCAGTCGTGGCGCCCCGCTCCCTTTTCCAGCCGGCACTTGGTGCCGATGTCAGTCGGCGTCTCAGGGCGAGCGTAGGTCAGCGTCGCGCCGCGATCAGTGTGCGTCGGCCCGCCAACCAGCGTGCGTCGGCCCGCGGGCCACGAGAATTGACGTCAGCGCCGGTCGGAGCCGCCGCTCGTGCTGCCGCCTCGATCTTCGCGACGTGAAGCTCGCGGGCAGCGATGTCGATCTGCTCGTGCTGCCCGGCCACGACACCGGTGTGTCCGCCGAGCTGTTCGCGCAGGATGTCCGCATGTCCGGCGTGCCGGGTGGGATCGTGGCGTCTGCATGCTCCCAGGCGCGACGGTAGAAGCTGACGATCTGCTCGCGGCTCTCGTCTTCGATCACCCACAGATCGCTGCCGTCGGAGTCTTGCCACCGTGGGAGGCTCGGGGAACGGCCGGTTGAAGATCTCGCCGAGGTACCTGGCTTCCCAGGTTGCCATGTGCTTGACCAGGCCCAGGAGGTGAGCAAGTCTTTGCTGTCTTGGGCATGTGGTCACCGCGGATCAACGCTGGCCCCGTCGGGCGATCGAGGACGACGAGTTCGAGTAGGTTCGCGCGATCCTTGAGCGTCGTCGCGGCGATATGATGATCGTATGAAGCGCGTCACGGTGAGTCTTCCGGACGACCTGGTCGACAGGATCAAGCAGGCTGCGGGCGGCGAGGGACAAGTCAGCTCGTATGTGGCTACGGCACTCGCCGACTACGAGGAGCGAGAGAGCCTGGATGAAATTCTGGCAGCCTGGCGGGCTGAAACCCCCGTTCCTGCGGAGATGAGCCGACGGGTCTCGGCCGAATTGGACGAGGCTGGTCTTGGCACCGACCCAGGGCGAGGTACCCGGATGCTCGGGTGAGCGCCGCTTCGACCACGGGACTCACGCTCGACGCCGGCGCGCTGCTGGCACTGGATCAGCCCAGCAAGGCGATCGTGATGGTCGCCCGGCTGGACGAGGTGCGGCGGCGCGGCGGGACAATCTGCATTCCCATCGGCGTCATCGCGCAGGCGTGGCGCGGCCCGCGGCAAGTCCGCCTCGCGCGCTTGGTCAAGTCATCCGACGTCGACATCGCGATCATGACGCTGAACGTGGCACGCACCGTGGGATCGATGTGTGCGGCCAGCGGACATGACGACATAGTGGATGTGCACGTCGCGATGTGCGCCCGGGAGCGCCGTCACGCCGTGGTCACCAGCGATCCCGACGACATCGCACGCATCGATTCCAGCCTGCAGCTGATTCGTTCCTAGGTCGGCCTTCCCGCACCTTGTGGTCGAAATCAGAGATCAACATCGACCCTCGTCGCGACCGGCAGGGCGACCAGCAGTGTTCGGGTGGTCCGCGCGACACGGCGGTCGCGGCCCTTGCGCAGCACGAGCGCTGTCAGGAGTTGGCGCCGCCGATGCCGATGAGGAGGCAGAGGACGTATGCGGCGATGGCCAACCCGCGCTCGGCCAGTCGCTCGGTGAGTCGTAAGGGTCTAGGCGAAGCTCCCTTGGGCAAGCAGTCGGCCTGCTTCAACGACGGCGGGGGCGATGTGTTCCGAAGCGGCTCTACCATGGCCGCACATCAGCCGGTATCCGTCCCGAATCGAGCGTCATGACCGACCAGCAGCAGACACTGACCGCGGTGCAGGTGCGCGAGGCCGGCATCGACGAGTGGCGACAGATCCTCGGCCGGATCAAGGCCCGGTTCCACACCGGTGACTTCGCCACCGGGTTGGCGTTGGTGAACAAGATCGGCGCCGCCGCTGAGGTCGCCAACCACCATCCCGACGTCACGCTCACCTACACCGACGTGATCGTGACGCTGTCGAGCCACGACGTGCACGGCATCACGAGTCGGGACGTCGAACTCGCACAACAGATCAGCGGCCACGCCGCGGAACTCGGGGTCGAGGCCGACGTCGCGGGCCTGACCCAGCTGGAACTCGGACTCGACACCGCCGTGGGCGAACATCTGGCGCCGTTCTACGCGGCCCTGTTCGGCGCAGAAGTCGTCCGCGGTGAACCCGTCGACGCCAGTGGGCAAGTGCCGACCGTCTGGTGGCAGAACCCGCAGGAGACCGACGAGGATGTGGCGCTTCCCGAGCAGCAGTTCGAGCAGCGCTGGCACTTCGACGTGTGGGTGCCGCACGACGATGCCGAGCGGCGGCTGCAGGCGGTGCTCGACGCCGGGGGACGGCTGGTCAGCGACGCGACGGCGCCGTCGTACTGGGTGGTCGAGGACGCCGACGGCAACCGCTCCTGCATCTGCACACCCGCCGGGCGGTGAGCCAGGGCGGGCGGACGGGCCCGTTCAGCGCAGCAGGGGACGCACGCCCTCGGCGAAGGCGTACGCCTCTTCGAGGTGCGGGTAGCCGGAGAGGATGAATTCCTCGATGCCGACGGCCTGGTAGTCGGCGATCCGCTCGGCGACCTGGTCATGGCTGCCGACCAGCGCGGTGCCGGCGCCACCGCGCACGAGCCCGATGCCCGCCCACAGGTTCGGGGCGACGACCAACCCGTCGCGAGATCCGCCGTGCAGCGTGTTCATCCGCTGCTGGCCGACCGACTCCAGCGCGCGCAGGCGACGCTGGCCGGCGGCGATGGCCGCGTCGTCGAGGCCGGCAATGAGCCGCTCGGCGTCGGCCCATGCCCGCGCCTCGGTGTCGCGGCTGAGCACGTGCACTCGCAGCCCGAAGCGCATGCGCCGACCCTCGGCGGCGGCGAGCTCGTTCACCCGTTCGATCTTGTCCGCGACCATCGCCGGCGGCTCACCCCACGTCAGATAGCAGTCGGCCTGCCGCGCGGCGACCGGCAGCGCCGCGTCGGACGAGCCGCCCAGGTAGACCTCGGGCGTCGGCGCGGGCGGTTGGCGCAGTTGCGCGCCCTCGAGGTCGTAGAACGTGCCGTGGTGATCGAATTGCTGGCCGGTCCAGGACTGCCGGACGACCTGCAGGAACTCCTCGGCGCGGGCGTAGCGGACGTCGTGATCGGCGCGGTCGCCGTAGCCGCGCTGTTCGGCGCCGCTGCTGCCGGTGACGACGTTGAGCAGCAATCGACCCTCCGACAGCTGCTGGAAGGTCGCCGCCATGTGCGCGGCGAGCGCCGGCGCGACCAGCCCTGGCCGGAAGGCGACTAGAAACTTGAGCCGCTTCGTCGCCGCGATCAGGGCTGCGGTCACGATCCAGGCGTCTGCGCAATGCGCTCCGGTCGGGGTGAGCACCGCGTCGTAGCCGAGCGAGTCGGCGGCCTGAGCCAGCTGCGTCAGGTAGGCCAGCGACGCGGGTCGGGCCGCGGCGGTGCCGCCTGTCCCGGCTGTCCCGGCGGTGCTGCCTGTCCCGGACGTGCTGCCTGTCCCGGACGTGCCGCCTGCGCCGGCTGGGCCGCCGCCGATGCCCAACCCGTGCACTCCCGAGGCCAGGCTTCGACCGTCACCACCGGTCGGCAGGAACCAGTGGAACCGTGGCCGGCCCGCTGCGATCACGCCCCACCGATCCTTTCGCCGTCAATCTCTTCGCGCCGCCGCGCCATGCGCTACCGGGTCTGCGCTATCGGGTCTGCGCTATCGGGTCTGCGTTACCCAGTATTGTCTAGCGACATAGTTCGGAACTTCATTCCGAGCTGTCGGACCATCCCGACCACGGAGCTCTACGTGACCGACTCGACCCCCCTGCACCTCTCCGTCGCATTGGAAGGGGCGGGCTGGCACCCCGCCGCGTGGCGCGAGCCCGACGCACGTCCGAGCGAGCTGTTCACCGCCGCGTATTGGACTGACCTCGTCCACGAGGCCGAGCGCGGCCTGCTGGACTTCGTCACGATCGAGGACGGCCTGAACCTGCAGTCCGACGATCTATTCGAGCCCGATGAGCGCACCGACCGGGTCCGCGGCCGGCTGGACGCCGTGCTCGTCGCCGCGCGGGTCGCGCCCACCACCCGGCACATCGGGTTCCTGCCGACCGCGGTCGTCACGCACACCGAGCCGTTCCACCTGTCGAAGGCCATCGCCACCCTCGACTACGTCAGCGGCGGACGCGCCGGCGTCCGGGTGCAGGTCGCGGCCCGCACGGACGCCGCCGCCCATTTCGGCCGCCGCGAGCAGCCGCGACTGAGCCTCGAGCGGCTCGACGACCCGGCGGCGCAGCAGTGGATCGTCGACCACTTCGACGAGGCGGCGGACTACGTCGAGGTGCTTCGTCGACTGTGGGACAGCTGGGAGGACGACGCCGAGATCCGCGACATCGCGACCGGACGGTTCGTCGACCGAAACAAGCTGCACTACATCGACTTCGACGGGCGCTGGTTCTCCGTCAAAGGCCCGTCGATCACGCCGCGACCGCCGCAGGGCCAGCCGGTCGTGGGCGCCCTGGGCCACGCCGCGGTGCCATACCGGCTCATCGGCCGCTCTGCGGACGTCGGCTTCATCACGCCGCACGACGCCGCCCAGGCCGCTGACATCCTGGCGCAGATCCGCGCCGAGCAGCAGGCCGCCGGCCGTGCGGCAGACACCGTGCATGTGTTCGGGGACCTCGTGGTCTTTCTCGATGAGAACGAGCAGGCAGCTCGCGGCCGACGCGAGCGCCTGGACGAGGCGGCCGGCGAGCCCTACGTCAGCGACGCGGAGATCTTCACCGGTTCGCCGGCCCAGCTGGCCGATCTGCTGGCCGATTGGCACGCGGCCGGGCTGACCGGCTTCCGGCTCCGGCCGGGCGCCCTGCCGCACGACCTCGCCCAGATCACCCGTGCGTTGGTTCCCGAGCTGCAGCGCCGCGGGCTGTTCCGCACCGCATATCCCACCGGCGGCGACGCTGGCACGCTGCGCGGTGTCCTCGGCCTGCCGCGGCCGGCCAACCGCTACGCCGCCGCCTGACGAGCCGCCTGGACCGGGCGGGCCGCCTGACCGGGCAGCCAGCTGCTGGCGCGGACCACTCGTGATCAACCGACTTCATTCGGCCTGACCCGACGCGTCAGGTTGGCGTGATCTTTGCCTAGTACGACTATAGGCATAGACACCATGCCGATTTGGCGCCTAGACTCCCGGCTGGTCAGGGTCTCGACGACGAACCCGGACGGATGACCGTCGGTTGAAGGGGGCGAAAGTGCAGTTGAACATCAGCCGCGTCATCGCCGCCTCGGGACGCCCGTCGACGGTCGCGCTCGTGTGCCGGCGGCACATCGACCTGCAGCGCGTCAGCGGCGCGCTCTGTCGCCCGCGCGCCTAGTCACGATTCCGGCGGTCTCGCCGCATTCGCCGACCACGCTGAGGCAGCGCGGGGAGTAGCCCAGCGCTGCTCGGGCGGCGGGCGCTTGCAGTCCACCTTTTCCAGTCCCATCGCGCTCGTCTTGAAGGAGTAGTCCTGTGTCAGTCCTCGTGTCCGATCTGACCGAGCTCATCGGCGACACCCCGCTTCTCGAGCTTCGCCGTTACGGGGCGAACCGACGCCTCGGCGCGCGCTTGCTCGCGAAGTTGGAACTTCAGAACCCGGTCGGCTCGGTCAAGGACCGCATCGCCTGGGCCATGATTCGAGACGCCGAGGAGCGCGGCGCCCTCGCGCCCGGCGGCACCATCGTCGACCTCACCAGCGGCAACACCGGTATCGCCCTCGCCGCGATCGCCGCGGCCCGTGGCTACGAGTCGATCTTCTACGCCGGCGACAACATCAGCCCGGACAAGGTCGCGCTGCTGCGCGCCTTCGGGTCCACGATCGTCGAGGTCCCGAACACCTTCTTCCTCGACCCGGACGCGCTGGTGCTGCTGCGCGAACGCGCTCAGAAGGAGCACCCCGAGGCCTACTTCACCGACCAGCTCGGCAATCCGGCGAACCCGCGCTACCACTACGACACGACCGGCCCCGAGATCTGGAATGCGACCAGCGGCGCCGTGGACATCCTGGTGGGCGGCGTCGGCACCGGCGGCACTTTGTCCGGCGCGGGTCGCTACCTGAAAGAGCGCAAACCTGAGCTGCGCGTCGTGGTGGCGGAGCCCGGGCTCGGATCGGTCCCGACCGAGGAGAACCCCTATCCCAAAGAGATCGACGGGGTGCACAAGATCACCGAAGCCGAGCCGCAGCAGATTCCCGACAACTTCGACCAGTCCATCGCCGACGAGTTCATCGCCCTGGAGACGCCCGACGCGTTTGCGACGTCGCGGGCGTTGGCGCGCGAGGAGGGTCTGCTTGCGGGAACTTCAGCCGGGGCGAACATCTTCGTCGCCACGCAGCTGGCCCGCCGCCCGGAGAACGAGGGCAAGACGATCGTGGCGATCATCTGCGACTCGGCTGAGCGCTACCTGTCGGCGGGAATCTTCGAAGAACCGGTCGGCTGATGGGCGGTGAGCAACCGCTCGATCGCCCCGGTTGGCTCGAACTCGCCCGCGAGGACGTCCGGACGGCGCTGCAGCGCGACCCGGCCGCCACCTCGGTGGCGGTGGTCGCACTGTCCTATCCCGGCGTCCATGCGCTGTGGCAGCACCGGTGGGCGAGCTGGCTCTGGAAGCGGGGCCGGCGCACGACCGCGCGACTGTTGTCGCAGGCCGCCCGTCGCCGCACCGGCATCGAGATCCATCCAGCGGCTGTCATCGGCCGCCGGTGCTTCATCGACCACGGGATGGGGGTGGTCATCGGCGAGACGGCGGTGGTCGGCGACGACGTGCTGCTCTACCACGGCGTCACGCTGGGCGGCACCTCGCTGCGTCCCGGCAAGCGGCACCCGACCGTGGGCGACCGGGTGGTGATCGGCGCCGGCGCGAAGGTGCTCGGCCCGGTGACGATCGGGAACGACGCCCGCATCGGCGCGAACTCGGTGGTCACCAAAGACATCGCGGCCGGGGCCACCGTCACCGGGGTCCCAGCCGACCCGCGCGGGCCGTACCGGACGCAGCGGATCGGCGTGCCGCACCTGCCCGTCCCCGGCGCCATACACGTTCGGGACGAGCCGAACGGCCTGCGCTGGCCGACGAGATTGCCATAGCTCATGAACCAACCACTTGCGATCGAGCCCGGGCCGCCCGCCGGCCGTCCGGACGTCTCGGTGCTCGACAACGCCGCCTGGCACGCCCTGCGCGGGGCGCACGAGCGGCTGGCCGAGGTGCACGGCAGGGCACGCCGCTACCGTTCCGAGTTCGCGCGCTACAGCGCCCTGTCCGACGAACGGGACGAGCAGGCGTGGCGCGATCTTGCCCGCCTCGCCGGCCCGGGCGCCGAGGTGGTGCTCACCGGCGCGCCGGTCGAGCCGCCCGCGGACTGGATCGTCGTCAAGGTCGGGCACGCGGTGCAGATGGCGGCAGAGGGGGTCGACGATGCGCCGGACGACGAAGCGTCGGTGCTGGGCCCCGCGGACGTGCCGCAGATCGTCGAGCTGATCGAGCGCACCCGGCCCGGGCCGTGGCGCCCGCGCACCATCCAGATGGGGACCTATCTCGGCATCCGTCATCGGGGCCGGCTGATCGCGATGGCCGGCGAGCGGGTCCACCCACCGGGCTGGACTGAGGTCAGCGCGGTGTGCACCGATGTCGGGTACCGCGGTCGGGGACTGGCGAGTCGGCTGGTGCGGGCGGTCGTGCACAACATCCGCAACCGCGGCGAGGAAGCGTTCCTGCACGCAGCGGCCACGAACACCAACGCCATCCGGCTCTACGACGAGCTCGGCTTTCGGCTCCGCCGCGAGACGGTGTTCGCCCAGTTGCTCGCGCCCGGGGCCTGAGCGGCGAGGTGACGGCGAACGGTAAAGGCTAAATCTCACAATATCTATCGAGATGATAGAAATACTAGATAAATAGCGCCGCGCTCTTTACGATTCGGCGCGCAGCAGGCCGCATCTGCCCATGAGGCAGCCACCACAGAAGACACAGACAGGACGCACGAGCCATGAGCAACAACATCCCGCCGGAGCCGCACGACAGCGGCGCGACACCGGCGAACCAGCCCGCGCCGGTCGACGCCAACGTCGACCTCGACGCGACCACCGGCGTCTCCCGCCGCCGCCTGCTGACCCTCGGCGCCGTCGGCGCTGGCGTCGCCGCGGCGGCCGGGCTGGGCAGCTGGGCGTTCCTCAGCAGCGACGACAAGGACAGCACCAAGGCCGCCGGCCTCACGGTCACCAAGTCGTGGGCCGATCGCGAGCTCGCGATCACCACTCCCACGGGCGTGTGCGAGGCGCCGCTGATCGTGGCCTACGAAAAGGGCTTCTTCAAGAAGGCGGGCCTCAATGTCGTGCTGAAAAAGACTGGCAACGACGAGGACGTCACCGCTGCGGTCGGCTCGGGCAAGTACGTCGCCACCAACGGCATCTTCTTCAACTTCCTCGGCCCGATCTACAACGGCACCCCGGTGAAGTTGTCCGGCGGCCTGCACCACGGCTGCCTCGACCTCTACGTGCGCAACGACGGCTCGGTGCCCACCGTCGCCTCCCTCAAGGGCAAGCGGATCGGCGTCAGCGACCTGCAGGGCTCGGCGACCAACTTCTTCTCCCTCGACCTGCTCGACGCGGGCATCAACTCCAGCCCGGCGGCCAAGCAGGTCGAGTGGGTGGTGATCGAGCAGGACCTGCTGCCCAAGGCGCTCAAGGACAAGAAGGTCGACGCCATCGCCACGGCCGGCGGCTTCCTGCCGATCATCCAGGGCGTCAAGGACGGCTGGGCGAAGGAGATCGACAACAACCGCAACATCAGCCGCAACGCGTCCTACCCGTGCTGCGCGGTGGCCCTGAACGACACCTTCGTGAGCCAGGACCCGGTGACCGCGGCCAAGTTGGTGACCGCGTGGGCCGAGGGCTCGCGGTGGGCGGGGGCGAATCTCGAGGCGACCGCTCGGCTCGAGTCGGTGAAGAAGTTCATCCCGGACACCCCGGAGAACATCCTCCCGGTGCTCAAGACCCTCACCTTCGACCCCTCGCCCAAGAACCTGCAAAAGGTGCTGGAGCCAGGGATCGCGAAGTTCATCAACACCGGCTTCCTGCCAAAGAAGACCGACCCCAAGGCGCTGGCCTCAGAGGTCTTCGTCAATCTCGGTCTCAACTTCTAGGAACAGCATGACGATCACCACCACCCCCGTCGTCCCGGCCTCCACCGAGGCCGGGACGACCCGGTTCGGCGAGACGACCGTTCAGGGGCCGGCACGCATCCACGCCGCCCTGAACAAGGTCACCCACCCAGTGCGGGTCGACCCGATCCTCGTCGGCGCCGGCATCCTGAGCTGGATCGCCTTCGCCGTCATCACCAAAACGGTGAGCGACAGCAGCCGATTGCCGCTGCGCGACCTCACCGCCGTTCGCAGCACCACCACCTTCACCGCGGTCGTCGGCGTGGTCGTGGCCGCGATCTGGGTGGTGCTCTGGGGCCTGACCGCCGTGCCCGGGCGCGTCGGCGCCCGGGCGGCCCGGCGCGTGTCGCACGGCGCAGCGTGGCTGCTGGGCGCGGGCGTGTGGGCGCTGTTCTGGGAGATCTCGACGGCCAAGACCGACGTGCTCGAGACGCCGTACTTCACCGCGCCGCAGGAGATCTTCAGCCGGCTCTGGACCTACAAGGGGATCCTGGCCGAGAGCCTGGGCAACTCACTCCAGCTGCTCGCGGCCGGCTTCGCCGTCGGCCTGCTGGCCGGATTGGTGACCGGGCTGGCCATCGGTTGGTGGCAGGCGGCGAACTACTGGGTGCACCCGATCCTGATGTTCCTCGGCCCGGTGCCGACGCTGGCCTGGGTGCCGATCATCTTCGTGCTGTTCCCGAGCACGTACGCCGGCGCGGTGTTCCTCATCGCGGTCAGCGTCTGGTTCCCGATCACCGTGCTGACCCGCGCCGGCATCGTGAGCGTGCCGCGCTCGTACTTCGACGTCGCCCAGACGCTCGGGGCGAAGAGCTGGTTTCTCGTGCTCCGGGTCAGCCTGCCGGCCGCGCTGCCGAGCATCTTCACCGGCGCGTTCATGGCGCTCGGGTCGTCGTTCGTGAGCCTGACGGTGGCTGAGAACTTCGGCGTCAACTCCGGCCTCGGCTGGTACCTGAACTGGCAGAAGGGTTGGGGCGACTTCCCGGCGATGTACGCCGGCATCGTCGTGCTGGTAGGCGTGTGTGGAGTGCTGCTGACGCTGCTGTTCCGGCTGCGCACCTGGGTGTTGCGCTGGGAGAAGGAGCTGACCCGATGGTGAGGACGGCCGGAGCGGCCATCGAGATCCGCAACGTGACCCAGGCGTTTCGCAGCGGCGGCGACGACCTGCCGGTGCTCGACAACGTGTCGCTCTCGGTCGCCCCGGGCGAGCTCGTGGCGCTCGTCGGGCCGAGCGGCTCGGGCAAGTCGACGTTGATCCGGCTGCTCGCCGGGCTCGACCAGCCGCTGTTCGGGTCGGTGTCGGTCGACGGCAAGGTGGTCAAGTCGCCGGACCCGAGCCGCTCGCTCGTGTTCCAGGACCCGACCCTGCTGCCGTGGCGGACCGTGCGCGGCAACGTGGCGATCGGCCCGCAGGCGCGGGGCGTGGCGAACCGGTCGAAGCAGCGCATCGACGAGGCGCTGGAGCTGGTCGGGCTGACCGACTTCGCCGACGCGTGGCCCGCCCAGCTGTCCGGCGGCATGGCCCAGCGCGCCGCCCTCGCCCGGGCGCTGGTGAACGACCCGCCGGTGCTGCTGCTCGACGAGCCGCTGGGCAAGCTCGACTCCCTCACCCGTCGGGTGCTGCAGGGGGAGCTGTTGCGCCTGTGGCAGGAGCGCGGCTTCACCGCCGTGCTCATCACCCACGATGTCACCGAGGCGCTCGTCCTGGCAGATCGGCTGGTTGTGCTGTCACCGCGTCCGGCGCGGATCCGCGAGGTGGTCGAGATCGGCCTCGCCCGCCCGCGCGACCAGTCGTCGCCGGAGTTCGTCCAGCTGCGTGCGCGGATCCTGGCCCTGCTCGACGAGGAGGCCACCACGCCGCCCGACGAGCTCGAAGACGTCCACTGACCATCTCATCCCCAACAAATCGGAACATCCTCATGCCAAAGATCATCAAGACCATCGTCGTCGCGCTCTCGGCCGCCGCGCTCGCGTTCGCGCTGGCCGGGCCGGCCAGCGCCCACGTGACCGTGTCGTCGAACACGACGGCCCCGGGCGCCGAAGCCACCCTGACCTTCAAGGTGCCCTCCGAGTCCGACACGGCGAGCACCATCGGGCTCACCGTCAATCTGCCGATCCGTGACCCGTTCACCTCGGTGCAAACCGAGGCGACGCCCGGTTGGGCGGTGCAGACATACACCAGCAAACTGGCCAAGCCGTTGAAGGACGACGACGGCAACACCATTTCCTCGGCCGTCACCAAGGTGGTTTGGACGGCGACGAGCGGCGGAATCAAGCCGGAGCAGTTCGGCACGTTCGCGCTGTCGGTCGGGCCCCTGCCGACCACCGGCACGCTGTACCTGCCGGCCGAGCAGCACTACTCCGACGGGACGAACGTCAACTGGGTCCAGCAGGCGCAGGGCACGGCCGAGCCCGAGCACCCGGCGCCGAGCGTCGTCGTCACGCCGGCCGCCGCCGCGGCGACCTCGTCCGGCGAGTCGGATGACGGCACGGCCATCGGGCTGGGCGTGGCCGGCATCGTGCTGGCGCTGCTCGCGGGCGCCGTCGGCGGCGCGGCCTTCAGCCGATCCCGGCGCCGGCCGGCCCCGGCGCCCCGAAGCGGTGCGGACCTGACGCACGCGGGAGTGTGAGCGGGCCGTCGGGGCGACGGGGGCTCGTCGCGCTCGGCGTCTTCCTAGTCGCGTTGACCTGGTCGGTCGTCGCTGCAGCGCCCGCGTCGGCGCACGCGTACGTCGTCGCCACCACGCCCTCCAACGGCGCCGAGGTGAAGACGGCGCCGACCCAGATCCGGGTGACCTTCGACGAGGCGGTCACGCTGCCCTCGGCGACGCACTCCGGCAGCGTGATCGACTCGGCCGGCAAGAGCGTCGACAACGGCTCGGTGCGCTTGGTCGACGGCCGGCGCACGCTCGTCATCGGCGTCCGGGTCGGCCTGCCGAAGGGCTCCTACATCGCGAGCTGGTCGGTGATCTCCGCGGACACCCATCCGGTGGGCGGGTCGCTCCAGTTCGGCTACGGCGTGCCGGCCATCGCGATCTCCGGGCCGGCCCCGAAGCAGCCGAGCAGCGGGCTGGAACTCGTCGTGGGGTTCGTCAAGGGACTGCTCTACCTGGGCCTGATCATCGCGCTGGGCCTCGTGCCGGCCGCGCTCGTGCTGGGCGCCGACGCCGGCGAGCGCCGCACCCTGTGGCGCGTCGCCCGAGCCGGGGCCGTGCTCGCGATCCTCGCCTCGCTCGCCCAGATCGTGGCGCAGTACCTCTGGGACGCCTCCGCCGTGCCCGGCGGGGCCACCTGGAGCGGCCTGCGCGCCTTCGCGGGCTCCGACTACTCCGCGGCGGTCTTCGTGCGTCTCGGCCTGCTCGTGGTCGCGCTCGCGGCGCTGGCGCCGCTGCGCGTCGTCGCCCGCGGGGGCTGGCGGCTGGCAGCCTGGGGAACCCTCGACGCGCTGCTCGCCCTCGCGGTGCTCGGCAGCGTCGTCCACAACGGCCACGGCGGCACCGGCGCCTGGTGGCGTTTCGTCTCGACGCTGGTCCACGTGTCGGCGGTGGTGGCCTGGCTCGGCGGCCTGGCCGTGCTCGGCTGGCTGTTCCTGCGTCGACGGGTGCCCGAGCACCGGCTGCGCCGCCTGCCGTCGTGGTCGCGGTACGCCGCTGTCAGCGTCGCCCTGCTCGTGCTCAGCGGAGTGCTCCAGGCGCTGGTCCAGGTGCGCTACCCCGGCGCCCTCGTCGACACGACCTACGGCTTCATCCTGATCGTCAAGGTGGCGCTCGTGGCAGGCGCGCTGCTGCTGGGCCTGTTCGGCAACCGCTGGATCCGGCGCCAGCTCGCGTTGGCCGACACGCGCGGCGACGCGGCCGGCGCCGAGCCCGGGCAGACCGCCCGCCTGCGCACCCGGGTGCGGGCCGAGGCCGGCGTCGGCGCGGTGATCGTGATCGTCTCTGGCGTGTTGTCCTCGGTGGTCCCGGCCGAAACGGCCTACGCGCCGGCGCGCGTCATGCACGCCGCGATCGGCCCGTACGAGGTCACGATCCGGGTGGCGCCGGCGCGGCGCGGGCCGGAGAGCTTCCGGATCACCGCGGCGGCCACGGCCGATTCGGCGCCGCTGCCCCAGTCGATCCAGCTCGACATCGGGCAGCGGGGTGGTTCGGTGCAGGCGCTGCCGGTCAGCTTCCCCTACCGCCTGCCCGGCGCGATCGACGCGGGCCGGGCCGACTCGGTGACCTTCGTGAGCCCGTCGGTCAACGTGCCCGGCGCGGGCACCTGGACTGGCACGCTCACGGTCGTCACCGGCCCGACCGAGCAGTACGCCGACGACTTCGACTACCAGGTTCTGTGAGCGGTGCGCGCGGTCGTCGAGCGCCGGTCGGACGAGGAGATCACATGGCGAGGTACGAATCCGTGCTCGACTGGGTCGGCGGCACTCCGCTGGTGCGCCTCACCCGAGCCGCCGAGGGGCTGCGGCCGCGGGTCTACGTCAAGCCGGAGTGGCAGAACCCCGGTGGCAGCGTGAAGGACCGCGCCGCGCTGTCGATGCTGCGTCGGGCCGAGGCCGACGGTTCGCTGCGCCCCGGCGGCACCGTCGTCGAGGTGACCAGCGGCAACACCGGTATCGGGTTCGCGCTGATCGCCGCGCATCTGGGGTACCGGTCGGTGATCTTCACCAGCTCGATGATCGCGCAGGAGAAGCGCTCGCAAATCGCCGCGTACGGAACCGAGCTACGGCTGGTCGACACCTTCGTGCCCAAGTACCACCCGGACAGCTTGCGCTCGCAGGCCGAGCGTTTCGTGACCGAGACGCCAGGCGCCTGGCTGGCCTCGCAGTACGACAACCCGGGCAACGCGGAGGCGCACTACACGAGCACCGGCCCCGAGATCTGGCAGGACACCGACGGCCGGGTCACCCACTTCGTCGCCACGGTCGGCACCGGCGGCACGATCTCGGGCGCCGGGCGCTATCTCAAGGAGGTCAGCGACGGCCGCGTGCGGGTCATCGGCGCCGACCCGATCACCTCGTCCTACGTCGGCGGCGACGGCAGCCAGAAGTACATCGAGGGCGCCGGTCACTTCGTGCATCCCGAGGCCACCGTGGACGAATGGCCGAAGGCGCTCGACCTCGAGGTCATCGACGACTACGTCGCCGTCGACGACCAGCGCGCGATCGACGCGGTTCGCCGGCTCGCCCGCACCGACGGGATCCTCGCCGGCGGGTCGTCCGGGGTGGCGATCGTGGCCGCCCTGGAGACAGCGACGGACCTCACCGAGGACGACACGGTGGTCGTGCTGCTGCCCGACTCCGGCCGGACGTATCTGTCGACCTACTTCAACGACAGATGGCTGGTGAGCACCGGGTTCACCGGGTCGGCGACGGATTTCGACGCGCCCACCGTCGGCGAGCGTGCGGCCGCGGCGCGGTTGGTCGAACGGGACGAGCCGCTCGCCGCCGCGGTGCGGCGGCTGGCCGCCGAGGACGTCGGCGACGACGTCGTGGTCCTTGTGGTGCATCGGCGCGAGCACCGTGTCCTGGCGCCGCACCCCTCCGACGTCGTCGGCTGGACGACGCCGGCTCGGCTGCGCGTCGCCGCGACGGTGGCCGGATCGGTGCAGCCGGCGGGGCCGCGGCTCGGCACCGGGATCGGGCTCGCCGACCCCGCCGTGACCGGTTGGGACCCGGCCGACGGCGAAGTCGCCCTCGTGCTCGACGGCGGCCGGGTGGTCGCGACGCTGACCTGGGCCGCGGTCAATCTCGAACCGGCGGCCGCCGGGGCCGCGGAGGTCGCGCGATGAGCGTCACCCGGCGCAGCGCGCTCGTCGGGGCCTGCGCGTGCGGCCTGCTCACCGCCTGCGGCGGGGGCGGCGGCGCAGGGGGCACGAAGCCCGCAAGCGGCACGCAATCGGCGGCAGCCGACGGCGGCACGCGATCGGCGGCAGCCAAGGGGCCGCTGGCGGTGCCGATCAGTTCGATCCCGGTGGGCGGCTCGATCGTCGTGCACGTGGACGTGATCTATCCGGTCGCGGTGGCTCGGCCGACCAGCACCACGTACGCCGCGCACACCGCCATCTGCACCCACCAGGGCTGCACGGTGGCGCCCGGCAAGGGCGTCGAATTGGACTGCCCGTGCCACGGGTCACGCTTCGACGCGGCCACCGGCCGGGTGCTCGCCGGCCCGGCGACCCGGCCGCTGCGAGCCTGGCCGTTCACGGTGCACGGCGAGGTCCTGACGCTGCACGCGCACGAGGACAGCGCCGACACCAGCAGCTCCGGTGGCGGCTCGGTGGGCGAGTGAGCCGGTCGCGGCGATCAGTCGCGGGGGCGGTGCGCGTCCCACCGGTCCCAGTGAACGACCTGCTCGAGCGGCTGTCGCTTGGGCTGGGCCCACCGCCCGCGGGCCGGGTAGCCGAGCGGGATCAGCGCCATCGTCAACGCGCTCTCGGGCAGCCCGAGCAGCTCACGCACCGCCTCCTCGTGGCTGACGTGGAACGAGGTCAGGGTGCTGCCGATGCCGTACGCGCGGGCGGCCAGCTGCAATTGCTGCACCGCGCCGTAGATCGAGGCGCCGAGACGAGGGTCCGTGGAGCCGGCGGCGTCGCGCAGCACCGGAATCACCCAGACGGGCGCCTCGTGGAGATGCTCGGCCAGGTGCTCGGTGGCCCGATACGCCGCTGCGCCGAGCCCGACGTCCCGGGCCGGCGCGTTCTGCAGCTCCGCCCGCCGCACGCCATAGGCGCGCTGCCAGCCCTCTCGGTACCAGGCCGCGATGCGGCCCTTGACCGTCGGGTCGGTGACGACGACCCAGCCCCACGCCTGGCGGTTGCCGCCGGACGGGCCGCGCACGGCGGCGTCGAGGATCGACCACAGCACGTCGTCCGCAATCGGCCGCGCCGACAGGTACCGCCGGGCCGGGGTCGAATGCAGGGCCTCGAGGACGGACAACCGGTCGGGGTCCGACGGTCCGGTCGACGGCAACGGCATAGCGCCAGACAATACCTACAGGCAAACTAGGAAGACATGGACGGATCACGACTGCTGCTCGGGGTGGCGCTGCCCGCCGCCGACCCGGATGCGATCACCGCTCACGTGCAGGCCGCCGAACGCAGCGGGCTCAACTTCGTGCTCTTCGACGACCCCCTCGGCGCGCCCGGCGTTTCGACGACGCCCGTCCTGCTCGACCCGATCGAGGCCGCGTCGTACGCGAGCGCCCGCACGCGCGAGATCGGCCTGCTCGCCACCGCCAGCGCCACGCACGCCGAGCCGTACCACCTGTCGAACCGGTTCGCCAGCCTCGACTGGGGCAGCTCCGGCCGCGCCGGCTGGGTGGTGACGGTGGACGCCTCGCCGGCCCGGGCCGCCGCCTACTCGGCGTCGCCGCCCGCCGCCGACCAGGCGGTGCGCGAGGCCGACGCCGTCGTCGACGCCGCTCGCCGCCTCTGGGACTCCTGGGAAGACGGCGCGCTGATCGCCGACTCCGCCAGCGGGCGATTCCTCGACAGCGACCGGCTGCACTACGTGGACGTGCGCAACGAGTTCTTCGCCGTCCGAGGGCCCGCCCTGATGCCGCGCCCGGTGCAGGGCCAGGTCGTCGTCCTGGCCCGCGCAGCCGACACGCTCACCGGCGCCGACGTCACCCTCGTCGACGCAACCACGCCCGTCGACGCCACGACCCCCGCCGACCTGGCCACCGCCGCCAATCAGGCGCGAACCGCCGGCGCGCACCGGGTGTTCGCCGAGATCCGCACCGCTCCCGGCGCCGACCTGCTCGTGCTGCTGCGTCGATCGAGCAGGCACGTCGACGGGGTTCTGCTGCACCCGGGCGACGAGCGCGACGCGGCAACCGAGCTGCTGCGCGATCTCGGCGCCCTCATCCCGGCGCTGGTCGACGACGGGCTGCTCGCACCGCCTCGAGCCGGACAGACGCTGCGCGACCAGCTCGGCCTGTCCCGTCCCGCGAACCGCTACGCCACCGACCGCGATCTCGCCGAGCCGCGCGAGGAGGCCCGGTGGTGACCATCGACTACCGCCGGCCCGATGCCCAGCTGCACCTGAACGGCTTCTTCCCGTTCGGCCCGAACTACGTGTGGGACGACATGGACCGGCCCGAGGCCTACTACGAGTTCGACGGCTTCGTGCGGCTCGCGCAGGCGGCCGAGCGCGGACTGTTCACCGCGATCTTCCTCGGCGACAGCCAGCGGTTGCGCGAACATCTCGGCAAGATCACCGACACCGCGGTCACCGGCCGTCCCGATCAGCTCGTGCTGTTCGCCCATCTGGCGGCGGTCACCGAACGCATCGGGTTCGTCGCGACCCTGAACACCACCTACAGCGATCCGGTGGACCTGGCCCGTCGCATCGCCACCGTCGAGGCGTTGAGCCGCGGGCGGGTCGGCTGGAACGTGGTCACCACCGACAACGCGTGGACCGGTGAGAACTTCCGGCGCGGCGCGTACCTGGATCACTCGCAGCGTTACCGGCACGCGCTCGAGCACCTGCGCATCGCGCAGCGCCTGTGGGAGCAGGAAACGGTCGACGCGCACGGCGAGTTCTACGACGTGCGGGCGCGGCCGTCGGTCGGGCGCAGCGCGCAGGGCCAGCCCGTGCTGTTCCAGGCCGGCGAGTCGGGCGAGGGGCGCGATTTCGCCGCGCGGCACGCCGAGGCGATCTTCTCCCGCTACCTCGACTTCGACGCCGCGCTGGCATTCGCCGACGACATCGCTGACCGGGTCGAGGCGGCCGGGCGGCCGCGCGATGACATCCGAATCATCCCGGCCGCCCGGATCACGCTCGGCGACACGGCGGCGGAGGCGGAGGAGAGGGCCGCCTGGTTCGGCCGCCGCGTCTGGACGCCGCGGCGCGTCCTCGCCGTGCTCGAGAGCGTCTGGGGCTGCGACCTGTCGGCGTACGACGTCGACGGGCCGTTGCCCGACCTCGACCCGGTCGACCCGGAGCAGACCAAGACGCACGGCGTGGTGAACAGCCGTGATCAACCGCTGCGCACGGCGGCGGCGTGGCGCACGCTCAGCGCCGAGCGCGGGTTCACGATCCGGCAGCTGGTGGCTCACCTCAACCGCGGCATCGAGTTCGTCGGCACGCCGGCGTCGGTCGCCGACGAACTCGCCCATTACGTCCGCGCCGGCGCGATCGACGGGCTGAACCTGGTGCCCAACTCGGTGCCGACCGGGTTCGACGAGGTCGTCGACCGGCTCGTCCCGGCGCTGCAGGAGCGGGGCGTCTACCCGGATGAGTACCCCGGCGCCACCCTGCGGCAGAACCTGGGACTGCGTCCGCCGGTGGCGTATCGCACCGATCGAGCCGTGCCGGCCTGATATTCTCGTGCCGCGTCACGAGCGCCAGCGTCAAGCCCCGGTTTGCTGGCCGGCAACCCTCCTCCGCGGTGGGGTGCCCCGGGTGAAGACGCGGCCCACCCGAATCCGGGCAGGGCAAGCGCGGACCCGCGTCGCTCGGGTCCCCGAGCACGCCGGAGCCGTCATGACCGTTCTCTCCATCGCCGCCGACCCGCGAACCGACGTCGGCGCCAGCCCGCTCGCCGATGTCGGCGTGAGTCCGCTCGCTGACGTCGTCGGCGCCGATCTGCAGGCGCCGCTGGTCACCGGCGGCCACGCGCGGTACGTCAATCTCGACTACGCGGCGAGCGCGCCCGCGCTGCGCTCGGTCGCCGACCGGGTCAGCGCGCTGCTGCCGCTCTACTCCAGCGTGCACCGCGGGGCCGGCTACGCGTCCGCGGTGAGCACCGCCGCCTACGAGGCCGCGCGGGCCGAGATCGCCCGTTTCGTCGGGGCGCGTGCCGACGACGTCGTGATCGTCACTCGCAACACCACCGACGCGCTCAACCTGTTGGCGACCGCCGCGCCGGGGCCGGTGGTCCATCTGGACATCGAGCACCACGCCAACCTGCTGCCCTGGCGGGCGCGCGGCGGCCGGATCGTCAGCGCCCGGTCCGAGCTGGCCGACATCGTCGCCGCCGTCGAGGATGAGCTCGCCCGCGAACCGGCCGCGCTGCTCGCCGTCACCGGCGCGTCCAATGTCACCGGCGAGTGCCTGCCGCTGCGTCGACTGGCCGAGGTGGCCCATCGGCACGGCGCCCGCATCGCGGTCGACGGGGCCCAGCTCGTGCCGCATCGGCGGGTCGACGTGGCCGCCACCGGCATCGACTATCTCGCGTTCTCCGGCCACAAGCTCTACGCGCCGTTCGGCGCCGGCGTGCTCGTGGGCCGGCGCGACTGGCTCGACGTCGCGCCGCCGTACCTCGCCGGCGGGGGAGCGGTGCGCCGGGTGCGGCTGGACGCGACCAGTTGGGCCGACTGCCCGGCCCGGCACGAGGCCGGGACCCCCAACGTGGTGGGCGCGGTCGCGCTGGCCGCCGCCTGCCGCGCCGTGGCCGAGCTGCCCGAGCAGGCCGTGGCCGACCACGAAAGCGCGCTGCTCGCGCGCCTCGACGAGGGGCTCGCGGGCGTCGACGGGGTCCGGCCGCTGCGACTCTGGCCCGAGGCGGAGCGCATCGGCGTGGTCACCTTCGTGGTCGACGACGTGCCAGCCGAACTCGTGGCCCAGTACCTGTCGGCCGAGCACGGCATCGGCGTGCGCGACGGCCGATTCTGCGCCCACCCGCTGCTGGACCGGCTGCACCCGGCCGGCGCCGCGGTGCGCGCGAGCCTCGGCCTGGGCAGCCGGCGCGAGGACGTCGACCGGCTGACCGCGGCGCTGACGGCACTGCGGCGGACCGGGCCGCGCTGGAGCTACGCCTCGCGTGAGGGCGACTACCTGCCGACGCCCGATCCTCGTCCGCTGCCGGCGTGGGCCGCCGCCGAGGCGCTGCCGACGGCAGGGCCGTGCCACTTGTCACAAGCTCTGTAGGCAAGATGGACAAGTGCTGAACGGGCCGATGACGGATGTCGAGCTGAGCGAGGATCGATGACGACTGGATCCGACACCGAAGAACGAGGCGGCAGCTCGGCGTCGTCGGCGTCACACCCGCTGGACAACCCCGCGTACGCCGCGCTCACCGGCCCGCACGCGCACCTGGCGGAGCGCCGCGGGAACGTGCTGCGCTACCCGGCCGACGTCTCGCCGTTCGTCGCCTTGCCGGCGGCGCCCACCGAGCAGGACTGGGCCGACATCGCCGCCCTGACCGGCCCCGGCGGCCTCGTGCCGTTGGCGGGCGTCACGGCGCCGGCGCCGGCCGGGTGGGAGACCGTGCTCGACCTGCCCGGCGTCCAACTCGTCGACGACGGGGTGGCCGTCGCCCCGGACCCTGAGGCGGTGCGCCTCACCGCCGCCGACGTGCCCGAGATGCTCGCGCTGGTCGAACGCACCAGGCCGGGCCCCTTCCATCCGCGCACCATCGAGCTCGGCGCCTATCTCGGCATCCGCGACCACGGCGAGCTGGTGGCGATGGCCGGCGAACGCCTGCACCCGCCTGGCTGGACCGAGATCAGCGCCGTCTGCACCGACGTCGCGCACCGCGGGCGCGGACTGGCCACCCGGCTCGTGCTCGCCGTCGCGCTCGGCATTCGGGCCCGCGGCGAGACCCCCTTCATGCACGCGGCCGCCAGCAACACGAACGCGATCCGGCTCTACGAGTCGCTCGGCTTCAGACTGCGCCGCCGGGTCACCTTCGCGGCCACCCGGGTGCCCGAATGACGTCGCCGGGACGGACGCCGGTGGACGGAGCCGTGGACAAAGCCGTGGCCGAGGTCGTGGCCCTGGCCAGCGCGCTGATCGCCATCGACACGACCAACACCGGTGATCGACAGGCGCCCGGCCGCGAGCGCGTCGCCGCCGAGTACGTCGCCGAGCAGCTCGCCGACGTCGGTTACGAGGTGTCCTACGTCGAGTCGGGCGCGCCCGGCCGCGGCAACGTCGTCGCCCGGCTGCCCGGCGCCGACCCCGCACGAGGCGCCCTGCTGGTGCACGGTCACCTCGATGTCGTCCCGGCCGACGCCGCGGACTGGACGGTGCACCCGTTCTCCGGCGAGGTGCGCGACGGCTACGTGTGGGGCCGCGGCGCGGTCGACATGAAGCACATGGTCGCCATGACGCTGGCCGTGGCGCGAGCGTTCAAGCGAGCCGGCATCACCCCGGCTCGAGATCTCATCTTCGCCTTCGTCTCGGACGAGGAGGCCGGCGGCTTCCTCGGCGCCCGCTGGCTCGTCGACCACCGCCCGGAACTGTTCGACGGGGCCACCGAGGCGATCAGCGAGGTCGGCGGCTTCTCGGTCACGCTCGCCGACGGCGTGCGCGCCTACCTGGTCGAGACGGCCGAGAAGGGCGTCATGTGGCTGCGGCTGAAGGTGCAGGGCACCGCCGGGCACGGCTCGATGCTGCACACCGACAACCCGGTCGCCAAGCTCGCGCTCGCGATCGCCCGCCTCGAACAGCACGAGTTCCCGCTCGTGCTCAGCGCTCCGGTGCGCGAGTTCCTGCACGGCGTCGGCGAGCTGACCGGCGTGCCCTTCGACGAGCGCCGACCCGAGGAGGCCGTCGCCCGCCTCGGCAATCTCTCCCGCATGATCGGCGCGACCCTGCGGGACACCGCGAACGTCACCATGTTTCAGGCCGGCTACAAGGCGAACGTCGTCCCGTCCACCGCCACCGCCAGTGTCGACGGGCGGATGCTGCCCGGCCGCGAGGCCCAGTTCGAGGCCGACCTCGCGCGGATCCTCGGGCCGGACGTCGAGATGGACTGGGACAGCCTGCCGCCGGTGCAGACCACCTTCGACGGCGCGCTGGTCGATGCCATGACGGCCGCGATCGCCGCCGAGGACCCGGGCGCGCGACTGCTGCCCTACATGCTTTCGGCCGGCACGGATGCGAAGTCGTTCGCCCGGCTGGGCATCCGCAACTTCGGGTTCGCCCCGCTGCGGCTGACCCCCGAGCTGGATTTCACCGCCCTGTTCCACGGCGTCGACGAACGCGTGCCCGTGGCCGCTCTCGAGTTCGGCGTCCGGGTGTTATTCCGGTTGCTTCTCGACTGCTGATGGTCGCCGACGAGGAGGTCACGATGACGACAGACCGGGAGGCGGGCGCATGAGCAGCCTGCCGATCACCGATCAGGAGCGCGCGGCCATCGAGGAGCTGGTGCGCTTCCCGCTTCTGGGGGCCATCACCGGCCGCCGGTCGCGGCGCTTCCCGGTCGGCGGCCGCATCTCGACCGGCGAGCTCGCCTACACCAGCAGCAAGCCGGCGCAGCCGCTCAGCGAACTGGAGCGCGCGCTCGTGCTGGCCACCGTGACCGGCGTGACGGGCTGGCATTTCGGCATCTCCCACCACCCCGGTTACGCGCCGGCGCTGCCGAACTACCCGGGCACGGCCGCCGGGCGGACCTTCCCGTCGGCCGCCGGGTTTCACACCACCGACTTCTTCTTCACCGACGACTCGGGCACCTACTTCCTGTCCAGCCGCGACGCGACTCCCGACGACGGCGCGGCCGACGACATCGACGCGTGGCTGAGCGCCACCGTCTCCCGCTACCGCAAGCTCTCGGACGACCGGATCTGGCTGCCGCGCGAGGAGCCGTACCTCGAGGGCCACAACACCTGGATCGCGAACCATCCCGGGTCGCTGCTGGTCATCCCGGTCGCCGACCTCGCCCAGCACCTGATCGCCAACCTGGCGTTCTTCCTGCAGAACGGCTACGGCATCCACGACGACGTCAACGACCGTCCGGTTCCGGGTGCCGACGACTCGTCGTTGCGGCACGCCGGCGAGCCGTTCCCGCTGTCCTTCGTCGAGCAGTACACGCTGGCCGAAGCCAGCGCCGAGCTGATCACCGGTGTCTACAACGGGCACCTGCTGCTCGGCGCGCTCGGTCTCGGCGGGTGGACCTTCGACGGCATCGACCGGCTGTCGATCCTCGGCGCCTCTGGTGACGCAGACGTGCCCGGCCTGGGCTTCCACGTGCAGACCGACGACCGCTGGCCGCTGCCGAACCCCACCGGTCTGCCCGGCGTCTTCGAGACCTTGTCGCGGCCGCACGTGCGCGACGCCGCGGACGCGGTGGAGAAGTTCGCCCAACGCAAGTTCGGCCCTGGCGGCCCGTTCGACCCCGCGACGTCCGGCCCGTGGCAGGACACCCCGCGGGTGCGCGGCTCGGCCGCCCCCTACGACGAGCGCTTCCGTCGCCTGCTCACCGAGCAGGTCCGCTACATCGACGACACCTTCGGCAAGCTGCCCGGCACCGTGCCGACCGTCCAAATCCTCAACTACCTGCAAGCCCAGCACATCGACACCGACTTCTACGACCGCCACTTCGCGCCCGGCGCCTACCTCGCCACGCACCGCGACCATCAGGCGACGTGGCACTGAGCTGCGCACCGGAGGTCCGCGCTTGTCGACCGCGCCTATAGACATGGACAGGATATGAGATTGCAAGCTAAACTTCGGCCAGTTATGAGCGTCAGCGACAGCGATGTCTGCCGTGCCGGAAACCTCGAGCCGCGTCCACGGGTCCGTGGCCCTCGAGGCTGGGTGAAAGGCCCGTCGATCACGCCGCGGCCGCCGCGGCGGCCGCCGGTCGTGGCTACGCTCCAGGCCTCGGCGCCGTACCAGCTCGCCGCCTGACCCACGGCCCGGACTAAGGACGATCACCGATGAGCAAGCCGATCAAGCAGATCCACCTCGCCGCGCACTTTCCCGGCGTCAACAACACCACCGTGTGGAGCGATCCGGCCGCGGGCAGCCACATCGAGTTCGAGTCGTTCCGGCGCTTCGCGCAGACCGCCGAACGCGGCAAGTTCGACTTCCTGTTCCTGGCCGAGGGGCTGCGGCTGCGCGAGCAGAACGGGCTGATCTACGACCTCGACGTGGTCGGCCGGCCGGACACGTTCACGGTGCTCGCCGCGCTGGCCGCCGTCACCGACAAGCTCGGCCTGACCGGCACCATCAACTCGACGTTCAACGAGCCGTACGAGGTGGCGCGCCAGTTCGCCTCGCTCGATCACCTGTCTGCCGGACGGGCCGCCTGGAACGTCGTGACGAGCTGGGACGCGTTCACCGGCGAGAACTTCCGCCGCGGCGGCTACCTCGCCCAGGCCGACCGCTACGAGCGGGCCCGGACGTTCCTGCGCACGACCTGGGAGCTGTTCGACTCGTGGCGCGGCGATGAGATCGTCGCCGACAAGGACACCGGGCAGTTCCTCGCCGACCCGCGACCTGGGTCGTTCGAGCACCACGACGCGTTCTTCGACATCGCCGGCAGCTTCAACGTCCCGCGCAGCCCGCAGGGCCGGCCGGTCATCTTCCAGGCGGGCGACTCCGACGAAGGCCGCGACTTCGCCGCCGCCAGCGCCGACGCGATCTTCGCCCGGCATTCCACCCTGGTAGAGGGTCAGGCCTTCTACGCCGACGTCAAGGGCCGGCTGGCGAAGTTCGGCCGCTCCCGGGACCAGCTGCTCGTCCTGCCGGCCGCCACTTTCGTGCTCGGCGACACCGACGAGGACGCCGTCGAGCTGGCCCGCGAGGTGCGCCTGGCACAGGTGTCGCCGCAGACGGCGACCAAGTTGCTCGAACAGCTCTGGAACACCGAACTGACCGACTTCGACGTCGACGGGCCGCTGCCCGGCTTCGACCCGGTGGTGAGCGACACGCTGATCTCTCAGGGCCGGGCGAGCGCCCGGATGTTCGCCAAGGACCCCGTCGCGTTGGCAAACGAATGGCGGGCGAAGGCCGAGGCCGGAGGTCTCTCGGCCCGTGAGGTGGTCGCTCAGGTCACCGGCCGCCAGTCCTTCATCGGCGCGCCAGCCACGGTGGCCGAGTCGATCAACCACCTGGTGCAGGAGGATGCCAGCGACGGCTTCATCCTCGTCCCGCACATCACCCCGGACGGGCTGGCCCCGTTCGTCGACCAGGTCGTGCCGCTCCTGCAGGAACGAGGCGTGTTCCGCGCCGACTACGCGGGCTCGACCTTGCGTGAGCATCTGGGCCTCGACCCGCTGCCGGCGCCCGCGGCGCACTCCACCGCGACCGACGCCACGGGCGTGCGGGTGGCGTCATGAGGTTCCTGACCATCACGCTGATCGTGCACGCCCCGGACCCGGTGACCGGCCGGCAGAAGTCCACCCACGAGCGGTTCCGGGAGGTGCTCGACAACGCGACGCTGTCGGAGGAGCTGGGCTTCGACGGGTTCGGGGTGGGCGAGCGGCACGAGCGGCCGTTCATCTCCTCCTCGCCGACGGTCGTGCTCAGCCACATCGCCGCGCTCACCTCGCGGATCCGCCTGTTCACGGCCGTCACCACGTTGAGCCTGCTGGACCCGGTCCGCGCCTTCGAGGACTATGCGACGCTCGACCATCTGGCCGGCGGCCGGCTCGAGCTGATCATCGGCAAGGGCAACGGCACCGCCCAGCGGGAGTTGTTCAACGTCACCCCCGACGATCAGTGGGACCGCAACGCCGAGTCCTATGAGGTGTTCCGGGAGTTGTGGAACGACAACAAGATCAGCTACGACACCAAGTTCCGGCCGCCGCTGCTCGACGCCGAGGTGTGGCCGCAGCCGTACCAGCGTCCGATCCGGGTCTGGCACGGCTCGGCGACCAGCAAGGAGTCCGTCGATCTCGCCGCCCGCTACGGCGACCCGTTGTTCTCGGCCAACGTCACCAACCCGATCGAGCCGTACGCCGAGCTGATCCGTCACTACCGCGAACGTTGGGCCCACTACGGGCACGACCCGGCTCTGGCTGTTGTCGGCGCGGGCTCGGCCGGTTACTACGCCGAGCGCAACTCCCAGGACGCCGTCAACGCCTACCGGCCGGTGTTCGACGGCCACCTGGCCTTCCAGCGACGGCTCGGCCTGGAACCGGTTTTCCCCACCCTGGAGGACTTCGTGGAGCGCAGCTCGGCGTTGATCGGCAGCCCCGCTCAGGTGATCGAGAAGGTGCACCGTTACCACGAGCAGTTCGGCCATTCGGTGCTGCATCTGCACGCTGACGCCAGCGGCCTGTCGGCCGCCCAGCACCGGGCCAGTCTGGAGCTGTTCCAGTCCGACATCGCCCCGACGTTGCGCCGCGACATTCCCGACCCGCCGTGGGCGTGGGGGCCGGCGCCGCTGGCCGACGACGACGCCGCCGTGTCGAGCTCCACCGAGAAGGACAGCCGATCATGAGTCGTACTCCGTTGGCGGTGCTGGACCTGGTCCCGATCTCGTCGGGCTCGAGCGCGTCGCAGGCGCTGCGCAACAGCATCGACCTCGCCCAGCAGACCGAGCGGCTGGGCTACGCCCGCTACTGGTTCGCCGAGCACCACCTCAATCCCGGCGTCGCGGGCACCTCGCCCGCGGTGGTGCTGGCGCTCACCGCAGCCGCCACTTCGACGATCCGCCTCGGCTCCGGCGCGGTGCAGATGGGCCACCGCACCGCGCTGTCGACGGTGGAGGAGTTCGGGCTGCTCGACGCGATGCACCCGGGCCGGTTCGATCTCGGGCTGGGCCGCTCCGGCGGCCGGCCGAAGGAGCCGAAGGAGCCCGCGCTGGTGGGCGGCGGGTCCGCGGTCGTGGACGGCCGGACGGCGAACGGGCTGCGCATCCCGCCGCGGTTCTCCGTCGCGCATCTGCTGAAGTCGCCGCGATTCGCGATGCAGAAGACGTTGCTGCAGCTGCCCGGCGCCGAATCGCAGGACTACACCGAGCAGGTCGCCGACGTCCTCGCGTTGATCGCCGGCGAGTACCGCTCGGCCGACGGCGAGCAGGCGCATGTCGTGCCGGGTGAGGGCGCGCAGCTGCAGATCTGGATCTTGGGCAGCAGCGGCGGCGAAAGCGCCGAGGTCGCCGGCGAGAACGGCCTCCGGTTCGCGGCGAACTATCACGTCAGCCCGGCGACCGTCCTCGAGGCCGCGCAGGGCTATCGCGCCGCCTTTCGGCCCTCGACCGATCTGGACCGCCCGCACCTGAGCGTCTCCGCCGACGTCGTGGTCGCCGAGACCGAGGCGGCCGCGCGCGAGTTGGCCACCGGGTACGGGCTGTGGGTGCGCAGCATCCGCAGCGCCGCGGGCGCGATCCAGTTCCCCACGCCGGACGAAGCCCGGCGGCACGTGTGGAGCGACGCCGACCGGGCGCTCGTGGCCGACCGGGTCGAGACCCAATTCGTCGGCTCCCCGCGCCAGGTCGCCGATCACCTCGAACGACTCCGCGACGCCACCGAAGCCGACGAGCTGCTCGTGACCACCATCACGCATGACCACGCCGACCGGGTGCGCTCCTATCAGCTGCTGGCGGACGAGTGGGCTCGACGATGACCGCGACCTCGCCGCAGCACTCCGGAAGCCACGGAGCAAGATGCACGGCATGACCGTCGCGATCCTGGTTGGCAACCCGAAGCCGCTGTCGCGGACCTTCCGCGCCGCCGAGCGCGTGGCCGAGCGGCTGACCGGCAGCCCGCCCGACCTCGCGATCGACCTGGCCGACTTCGGCCCCGCGCTGCTCGACTGGAAAGACCCCGTCGTGGCGCAGGCGGTGGCCGACGTCCAGGCGGTGGACTTGCTGGTCGTCGCCAGCCCCACCTACAAGGCCACCTACACCGGCTTGTTGAAGCTGTTCCTGGACCGGTTCGCGGCTGGTTCGCTGTCGCGGGTCACCGCCGTCGCGCTGATGTTGGGCGGCGATTGGCGCCACTCGCTCGCGCCCGAGGCGTTCCTCAAGCCGGTGCTCGCCGAACTCGGGGCCAGCAGCCCCACCCGCGGGCTGTTCCTGCTCGACGCGGAGGCCGAGACGGACTGGGCCGACTCCGCGGCGCTGGACGCGTGGCTGGAGCTGGCCCGCGCCCAGCTGCCGCCCGCCCTGCTCGCCGCTGGGGACCTGGCAGGTGCGACTTTGACGTCGCACCTCAGTCGGAGATGATGGCCCCGCGGTGGTGAGGGTCGCCCAGCGGGTGGTGCGGGTCGCCCAGCGGGTGGTGAGGCGTGCCCAGCGGGACGCGTCCACCGCCACGTCGCGGCTCCTCGACCCCTTGCGCCGTCCGCTGCCGGCCAGTCCGCTCGGCGTCGCCGAGGTCGTCGACGGCGCGCGGCTTGTCGGCACGGTGACGGTGCCTCCGGGCGCGCCGGCGGGCGAGGTCGCGGTGTACCTGAACAGCACCGAGATCGTTCGGTTGCCGCTCATCCCGACGACCGGGGAACCGGGAACGCACGAGTTCCGGTTCAAGATCAGGCCGCTGCTGCGCTTCGCCCGCCGCACCGATCGGCTGACCGTGCGATACGACGGCGCGGCGCTGCCGTTCGCCGGCGACGGCACGGTCCACCGGCCGGCCCAGCACGGCCGCCTGCCCACCTGGCAGTTGCGCCGTCGGCTCGCCCGGGGCGAGATCTTCAGCTCCGACGGCATCCTGCAGAAGCCGAAGCACCTCGACGTCGAGTGGCAGCAGGGGGTGCTCGGCCTGTACTCGCGGGTGCGCGAGGCGCTGCACGACATCGCCGGCTACGACGCGTTCCTCATCTACGGCTCGCTGCTCGGCGCCGTGCGCGACGGCGGCTTCATCGGCCACGACACGGATCTGGACGCCGGCTACATCTCCAAGCATCCCGCCGGCGCGGACGCCGGCCGCGAGCTCGCCGAGATCGGCCTGGCGCTCGTCGAGCGCGGATTCCGCGTCGAGTGCAGGGTCGTCACCCTGCACATCTACGATCTGGCCGCCGACGGCGCGCACATCGACCTGTTCCACACGTTCTTCGACGACGAGGGCGTGCTGCGCTTCTCGTGGGGCGTCGCCGGGATCACCGACTACCGGCGCGAGCACTGGACGGGAGCTCATGAGATCGACTTCGCGGGGGCGCGGGCGCTGGTGCCGAGCGAGCCCGAGGTGATGGTCGCGGCGATGTACGGTCCCGGCTGGCGCACCCCCGACCCCGGGTTCAGCTGGGCCCGCGACCGCACCAAGCGCGAGCCGTCGGCTCGGGTGCCCGCCAAGCTCAACACGGCGGTCAACTGGGCGGATCTGCACGCCCGTGCCGAGCTCGGGCAGACCTCTCCGTTCGCGCGGTGGTGCCTGCAGGAGCCGGGCCTGCCCCGCGTGGTGCTGGATCTCGGCTGCGGAGACGGTCGGGACAGCGTTGCGTTCGCGGCGGCCGGTCATGCCGTCGTCGGGCTCGATGCCGCGGCGACCGCGATCCGGCGCGCCGAATCGCGTCCTGGCGCCGGCGGGGTTCGCTTTCGCGTGCTGGACTTCGACGACACCGCCGCGCTGCGCGCCGAAATCACGGCCGCCCGGGGCGGCGGCGAAGCGGTGCTGTTCTACGGCCGGCAGCTGCTGGACTCGCTGCACGACGACACCGCTGCCGCGCTGCTCGACACCCTCTTCGACCTCGCCGCGGATGCCGACATGATCGCGTTCGCCTCGCGCACGACGGCGCCGGAAAAATCGCCCCTGCGGCACCGCCGACCTGTCGACGGCGCCGAGCTGGAGCGGGAGTTGACGGCGCGCGGCTTCACCGTGCTGCGTGCCGAGAGCACCGACTTCCCCGCTTCGAAGGCAACCCATCAGGTCATCGCCCGCCGCGCGGCAGAGGCGGTGGCCCCGTGAGCGCCGCCGAGCAGTTGCGCGACACCGCGTTCGCGCTGATCAACAGCGGCTTCGACGTGCGCGTCTCGGACGGCGTCGTGTCAGTCCGCGCCGCGGACGCCACGACCGCCGGCGCCGGAGTGCGGCTGTCTGCCGACGGGCTCGACGAGCTGCCGAGCGGCCTGGTGGAGGAGATCTACTGGGCCAACTACTACGCCCACCATTCGCGCGCCCCCGGTTCGAGCTTCCAGGCCGCGGTGTCCGAACGCGCGGACCTGCCCCGCCGCGTGATCGACCTGGGCTGCGGCGACGGGCGGGACAGCTTCGCCTTCGGCCGCGACGGGCGCACCGTCGTCGGCGTCGACCGGTCGCACGTCGGCATCGCGCACGCCAGTCGGCACGCCGCCACGGTGGGCCTGGGCGACGCGGTCGCCTTCCGCCAGTGCGACGTCGGCGACCCGGACCAGCTGCGTTCGGTGCTGGCCGAGGCGCTGAGACCGGACGAGCCCGCGTTGTTCTACGCGCGCTTCTTCCTGCACTCGATCCCGGCGGCCGTCCAGGCGACGCTGATGTCCGCGATCGCCGCGCTGGCCCGCCCCGGCGACCACTTCGCCGCGGAGTTTCGGACGACCGCCGACCAGACCCGTCCCAAGACCTACGACCAGCACTACCGCCGGTATCAGGACGGCCCGGAGTTCGGCCGGACGTTGGCGGCGGACTACGGCTTCACCGTCCTGTTCGAACACGAAGGCAGCGGGCTGTCGCCGTACGGCACGGAAGACCCCGTCCTCTACCGGGTGATCGCCCGCCGCTGAGCTTGTCAGGCCGTCGCCGAAGGATTGCGCCACCCGTGCCCAACGGTCGGAGCGCGGCCGAAACGCGAGATGGGCAGCCTCGTCCACGACTCGCTGCTGGAGATAAAGGATGCCGTCGATGCGTTCGACGAGCGGGGTGCGCGCGAGCTCGGCGAGACGGTCGCGGAGCTCAGCCTGCGAACCTCGTCCGTGGTCGACTCGCTCACCGACTACTTCAGCGGTTTCTTGCTCAACCAGCGGGCCCAGGCCACGAAAATGACACGCGGCGTCAGGTCTGGCCGTGGCGCCCGCGCGAATCGACTACAGCGGGCCGACGGCGGTGACGGCGACGACCGGTTCGCCGGCCTCGTCACTGGCGGCGAGGTCGATGCTCGCGCTGATGCCCCAGTCGTGGTCGCGCTCGGGATCGTCGAAGACCTGCCGGACCAGCCATTCGGTCGGCGTGCGCTCGACATGCAGCAGCGCCGGGTTGCGTGCGTCGGCGTCGGCGGGCAGCCGGTCGTACTCGGCGTCGTAGGCCTCGATCGCCTCCCGCCAGCGGTCCGCGGTCCAGCCGGCGGCCGCGTCGAGGTCGCCGAGGTCGCCGTAGCGGCGCAGGGCCGCGAGCTCCACTCGCCGGAACATCGAGTTGCGGACGAGCACGGTGAACGTGCGGACGTTCTCGGTCAGCGACGCCGGCGCCGCGACGCTCGTCGCGGAGTCGACGCCGTCGGTCGAGCCGCCGGCGGTGAGTTGTTCCCACTCGTCCAGCAGGCTCGAGTCGACCTGCCGCACGAGCGCGCCGAGCCACTCGGTGATGTCGTCGAGCGCCTCGGTGCGGGCGGCGTCGGGGACGGAGGCCCGCAGCGCGCGGTATGCGTCGGACAGGTAGCGCAGCACCAGCCCCTCGCTGCGGACCAGACCATAGAACGACACGTACTCGGTGAACGTCATCGCCCGCTCCCACATGTCGCGCACGACCGACTTCGCGGCGAGCTGATCCTCCGAGAGCCACGGATGGCTCTGCCGGTAGATCGCGAACGCGGCGCCGAGCAGGTCGGCCAGCGGCCGCGGATGCGTGACGTCGTCGAGCAGCTCCATCCGCTCGTCGTACTCGACGCCGTCGGCCTTCATCGCGGCGACCGCCTCGCCCCGCGCCTGGAACTGCTGCGCCCGCAGGATCTGCCGCGGGTCCTCGAGGGTCGCCTCGAAGACCGACACGACGTCAAGCGCATAGGCGTTAGATTCGCGGTCGAGCAGGTCGAGCGCGGCGAGCGCGAACGTCGACAGCGGCTGGTTCAGCGCGAAGTTCAACGGCAGGTCGGCGGTGAGCCGAACCACGCGCCCAGTCGCGTCGGGGACGTCGAGCCGTTCGATCACGCCGGCGGCGAGCAGCGCCCGATAGGCCCGTATCGCGGCGCGAGCCTGCGCGCGCTTGGCGGCGAACGTGCTGTGGTTGTTGAGGATCAGATTCCGCATCGCCGTGAACGCGTCGCCGGGGCGGGCGATCACGTTGAGCACCATCGCCGGCGTCAACGCGAACTGCGGCACCAGCGCCTCGGGCGCGGCAGTCTGCAACCGGTCGAGGGTGTTCCGACCCCAGGACACGAAACCCTCGGGCGGCTTCTTGCGGACGATGCGGCGCTTCTTCTTCTCGTCGTCGCCGGCCCGGGCCAGCAGTCGGGCGTTCTCGACCTCGTGGTCCGGCGCCTGCACGACGACCGTCCCAGCCGTGTCGAAGCCGGCGCGGCCGGCGCGTCCGGCGATCTGGTGGAACTCGCGCGCCTGCAATTGCCGCTGCCGCATGCCGTCGTACTTGCTCAGCGCGGCGAACACAACCGTACGTATAGGTACGTTGATGCCCACGCCGAGGGTGTCGGTGCCGCAGATGACCTTCAGCAGTCCGGCCTGCGCGAGCTGTTCGACGAGCCGCCGGTACTTCGGCAGCATGCCGGCGTGGTGCACGCCGATGCCGTGCCGCACCAGCCGGGACAGCACCGTGCCGAAGCCGGCGGTAAAGCGGAACGCGCCGATCGCCTCGGCGATGACGTCGCGTTCGGCGCGCGACGCGACGTTGACGCTGGTGAGCGACTGCGCGTGCTCGAGCGCCGCCGCTTGGGTGAAATGGACGACGTATATCGGCGCCTGGCCGCCGGCGAGCAAGTCGGTGATCGTCTCGTGCAGCGGGGTGAGCGTGTAGTAGTAGTGCAGCGGCACCGGGCGTTCCGCGCTGGCGACGGTGACGGTCGGCCGGCCGGTGCGATGCGCGAGGTCGGCGGCGAGCTCTCGGGTGTCGCCGAGCGTCGCTGACATCAGCAGGAACTGCGCACCTGTCAGTTCGAGCAGCGGCACCTGCCAGGCCCAGCCCCGGTCGGGGTCGGCGTAGAAGTGGAACTCGTCCATGACCACGACGCCGAGATCGCTCGCGGCGCCGGTGCGCAGCGCGATGTTCGCCAGGATCTCCGCGGTGCAGCACAGGATCGGCGCGTCGCCGTTGACCGACGTGTCGCCGGTGACCATGCCGACGTTGTCCGCGCCGAAGATCGCGCACAGGGCGAAGAACTTCTCACTGACCAGCGCCTTGATCGGCGCCGTGTAGACCGAGCGGACGCCTGCCGCCGTCGCGAAGTAATGCGCGGCGATCGCGACGAGGGATTTGCCGGAGCCGGTCGGCGTGGCGAGGACGACGTTCGTGCCGGTGACCAGCTCGAGGATCGCCTCGTCCTGCGCCGGGTACAGCGTGATGCCCTGCTCGTCGACCCAGTGAGAGAAGGACGAGTACAGCGTGTCGGCGTCGGGCGACGCTCCCGCCCAGGCATTCGCGAGAGTGGTCATCGCTGACCACTGTGCCGTACCGCCTCGCGAGAGGACGATGTCGCGAGGCGGCTGTCTTCGGCTGCGGCGATAAATGGATCGCCTCGACTGCGCTGCCCGCGTACCGTTCGCTTCCGGTCACAGCAGTGATCGTCGAATGAGCCGGACGGTGAGCAGCATGGGCAGCAGACAACGAGCCGGGCAGCATTGCTGCACGCGCGGGTCGCTGCTCGACGTCGAAGCCGAGTTGCAACGACTTAAATCCGGGCTCGGCTTCGGGCGGTCCAGAGCGTAGGCGCAGCCTGCGGCTCAGTCCGGCGAGTGGTCACCATTGTGGTGGGCCGGTGCGCAGGCGAGAGTTACTTCCTTCTGATGGATGAGGTCGCCGGTTCGAGTCCGGCCGTCGCGGACGCAAGTTCGTGACGTAGCTCA
Organism: uncultured Jatrophihabitans sp.; assembly: GCF_964251945.1. Taxonomy (GTDB): domain Bacteria; phylum Actinomycetota; class Actinomycetes; order Mycobacteriales; family Jatrophihabitantaceae; genus Jatrophihabitans. The sequence continues at coordinate 84,164 of NZ_CAXULP010000002.1, read as the reverse complement.
GCTGGCAGAGCGCACCCGGTGCCTTTCGCCGACTTTGATCTCGGCCCACCCGCCACCACAACACGTCCTGCCGGTGCGCAGGCGACGGCTACTTCATCGCAACTGAATTCAGGCCGTCGTCGTCACCAGTCCTCGGCAGGCCCCTCGACTTGCCCGCCGCCCGGTGCGCAGGCGACGGCTACTTCGGGATCCAGCGGTTCGAGTCCGCAACCCCGTCGCCGCCGTGGTTCTCGGGCGGCAGGGTTCTTGGGCGGCAGGGGTCGGCACGTCAACCGAAACGAGAGGAGGAGCAATGAGCAAGTTCAACCGAACGGGGCTGGCCCGCGTTAGCGCGCGGAGCCCGATCCGCGCCGAGGCGTCTGCTTCTGGGCGCACGTACGAGGGTGCAGCGGGGTACGCCCGCGACGCGAAGAGCGAGCTCTTCCTGCTCGCGGTCGCCAACATGGTCGGCGAGGACGCGTTCTATGAGAACGCCGCGGATCGGGACGCGCGATTCGCATCGCTGGTGCGCGAGCTGGCGGTGGCCGAGCCGGAGTGGACGGCTCGGCTGATCGGCTGGCTGCGCGTCGGCGCGAACCTGCGTTCGGCGTCGCTGGTCGCGGCGGTCGAGTACGTCGCCGCGCGACTGGCGGCTGGTGTCGCCGGCGGCAACCGCGCGGTGATCGCCTCGGCGCTGCAACGCGCCGACGAGCCCGGTGAGCTGCTCGCCTACTGGCTCGCGACGAAGGGGCGGGCGGTGCCGAAGCCGGTCAAGCGCGGTGTCGCGGACGCCGCGGTGCGGCTCTACACCGAGCGGTCGCTGCTGAAGTGGGACTCCCCGCAGCGGTCGGTGCGGTTCGCCGACGTGCTCGAGCTGACGCACCCGAGCCCCGTCGCGGCGTGGCAGGGCGCGCTGTTCCGGCACGCCCTCGACCGTCGGCACGGTCGGGTTGAGGGGGCGCCGGCAGAGCTGGCGATGGTCTCGGCGCGCGCCGAGCTCATGGCGCTGCCGGTGCCGGATCGGCGGGCGGTGCTGGCCGAGCCGAATCGGCTGGCCGCGGCCGGCATGACGTGGGAATCGCTCGCCGGGTGGCTGCAGGGTCCGCTGGACGCGTCCGCGTGGCAGGCGGTGATCCCGTCGATGGGCTACCTGGCGCTGCTGCGCAACCTGCGCAACTTCGATGACGCCGGCGTGCCGGACCACGTCGCCGAGCAGGTCGCGGCGCGGTTGGCGGATCCGGCCGAAGTGGCCGCGTCGCGTCAGCTGCCGATGCGATTCCTGTCGGCGTACCGGGCGGCGCCGTCGCTGCGCTGGGCGGCGGCGCTGGAGCGGGCGCTGTCCGCGTCGCTGGCGAACGTGCCTCGTCTGGCGGGGCGCACGCTGGTGCTCGTCGACCGGTCCGGCTCGATGTTCGCCCCGATGTCGCAGCGCTCGCAGCTGACCGGGGCGGACGCCGCCGCGATGTTCGGCGCCGCTCTGGCGGTGCGCGCGGCCGCGGCGGACCTCGTCGAGTTCGGCACCGGCAGCGCGCCGGTGCGGTTCCGCCCGGGCGAGGCGGTGCTGCGCGTGCTCGACCGGTTCGGCAACCTCGGCGGCACGAACACCGCCGAGGCGGTGCGCCGGCACTACCGCGGGCACAACCGGGTCGTGATCGTCACCGACGAGCAGGCCTGGTTCGGGCGTGGCTCGGACCCGACCGGGGCGGCGCCGGCGGACGTTCCGGTCTACACCTGGAACCTCGCCGGTTACCGGCACGGGCACGGGCCGTCCGGCGGCGCGCTGCGGCACGTCTTCGGCGGGCTCACCGACGCGGGGTTCGCGATGATCCCGCTGCTCGAGGCGGGGCGGGACGGCCATTGGCCGTTCTGAGCGCTGGTCCCGGCCACCATCGGCGTGGCCGGGACCACTCAGCGCCTGCGTGCCGAGCAGCCCGCCCGCCACTGCGCTTTGATCACCGACGGCCGTGATCGCTTCTCCGGCGTAGCTTGTGCGTGTGACGCGTCTCGGCTACCAGATCCCGAACTTCACCTATCCCGGAGTCGCCCCGGAACGGCTGTTCGCCACGGTGTGCCAGCAGGCGGTCGAGGCAGAGGAGTCCGGCTTCGACACGGTGTTGCTGATGGACCACTTCTATCAGTTGGCCGGACTCGGCACACCCGATCAGGAGATGATCGAGTGCTACACGCTGCTGTCCGCCCTGGCCCAGCACACGTCTCGGATCCGTCTCTCCTCACTCGTCACGGGCAACACCTACCGACACCCGACCCTGCTGGCGAAGACCGTCACCGCGCTTGACCACGTGTCCGGCGGGCGCGCCCAGCTCGGCATCGGCGCGGGCTGGTTCGAACTCGAGCACCACTCGCTCGGCTTCGAGTTCGGCACGTTCACCGACCGCTTCGAGAAGCTCGAAGAGGCGCTGCAGATCATTCTGCCGATGCTGCGCGGCGAGCAGGTCACGCTGTCGGGCAAGTGGTATCAGGTGCATGACGCGATGAACCACCCCGCTCCGCTCGGCCGCATCCCGGTGCTGATCGGCGGCGGCGGCGAGCGCAAGACGCTGCGGCTGGTCGCGCAGTACGCCGACGAGTCCAACCTGATCTGCGGCGTGCCGGAGATCCCGCGCAAGTTCGAGGCGCTCGCCGGCCACTGCGCCGACCTTGGTCGCGACCGGTCCGAGATCACCGTCTCGTACCAGACGAGCGCGTGCATCGCGCCGACGCACGAAGAGGCAGTCGCCGAATTCGAGGCTTACCTGGTCCGCCAGCCACAGGGCGCGAGTCGACGTGACACGGCGATCGTCGGCAGCCCTGACGAGGTGGCCGAAAAGTTCGCGCGGCTGCGCGACACGGGGATCGACGGCGTCACCGTCAACGCCCCGCCCAACGGGCACATCGAAGGACGCGTCGCGTTGCTTGGCGAGACCCTCGCGCCGCTGTTCACCAGCTGATCCGGCCGGACGGCGTCGAGGCCCGATGGCGCACGTTCGTCCGGACAAGGCAGTTCGTCGCTCGGGCGAGCGGGAGCTGTGCACCTAAGATGACCTTCACCAGCGCTCCGGGTGGCTGCATCGAAGGGCGGCATCGTGGACGTATCCGCGGCGGACCAGCTTGTCGAGCTGGCCCGGATCTGTTCGACCGCGACGGCCGAGGACAGCCTGTTCGAGACGGCGCTGCCGATCCTCCGATCGGTATGCGGGGCCGACAGCGTGTTGGTCGTGCGCCGCAAGGCAGACGCCTACGACACCGCCGCAGCAGCGGGATATGCGCTCGACCCGACCGGGGTCGGCGAGCAACTTCCGACTGCTGTGCGCGGGGCGCTGACCTGGGCGACCGTGCCCCCGGCTTGGACGGCGTCGGGCGTCACGACAGTCGCTCTTCGCCGGCTTCCGGGCGATGGTCAGGCGATAGTGCTGACGTGGGCCACAGCGCCGAGTCCCGACGCTCGCCACGTCGACACCGCGCTCGACCTGATCGATGGCGGCCTGGCGCGGCTGGTGAGCGCCGAGCAGTTGGCCGACCTCACGACGCGCGTCAACAGTGCGCAGCAGCTGGCGAACATGGGCGACTACGACTGGCATATCGCAACGGACGTCAACCAGTGGTCCGACCAGTTGTACCGGATCTACGGGCACGAGCCGCAGTCGTTCAACGCGAGCTACGAACGGTTCCTGTCGTTCATCCACCCGGACGACCGTGAACGGATCACCGGCGTCCACCAGCAGGCTTATGCCAGCGGCGAGCCGTACCAGATGATCGAGCGCATCGTCCGTCCGGATGGCGAAGTCCGGTACCTGTCCTCGAACGGCCAGGTCATCCAGGACGAGACTGGGACCCCGGTGCGCATGCGGGGAACGTGCATCGACATCACCGACTCGGTGGCCGCCGAGCGCGCGCGCGAACATCTCGCCGACCGGTTCCGCGGACTGGTCGAATCGGCGCCCGATGCGATCCTGGTCGTCGACTCACGCGGCCGTGTCGTCCAGACCAACACGCGGGCCGCCCGGCTGCTCGGCGGCGACGTGGTCGGCCACGACATCACCGAGCTGCTGGCGTGGCCCACGCCTGACGACCACACGAGCGCTACGGGTCTCGACGGCCGGGACCTGCAGTTGGACGTCATGACGTCGGCGTTCGGCCAGGTCGAGGACGAAGGCCTGGTCGCGGTCTTTCTGCGTGACGCGACGCCACGGCTGGCCAACGAGGCGCTCGCGGCCACGCTGCGCGAGGCCGAAGCTCGCAGGCGGCAGGCTCTCGAGATCAACGACAACGTCGTGCAGGGACTCACCGCGGCGATGTACTCGATGGACCAGGGCGACGTCGAGGGGTCGGCCAGCTACCTTGAACGCACGCTGTCCGCCGCCCGAAAGATCATGAACGACTGGCTCGCCCCGCTCGGCGGGAAGGAACTGCGGCCCGGCGACCTGATGCGCACGGCTGCGTCGACGCTCGACGGCGCGCCTGTGCCGAGGCCTGACTTGTCGCCGCCCAAGCGCGAGCATCGACGCAGCGCCGGTCCGTGTCGGCTGCTGATCGTGGACGACTACGCCGACATCCGCGAGCTGCTCCGTATGCAGCTCGAGCTGTCGCCTGACTTCGAGGTCGTGGGCGAGGCGGCCGACGGTCTCGAGGCGGTGCAGCGAGCGACCGACCTGCAGCCGCACGTCGTGCTGCTCGATCTGGCCATGCCGAGGATGGACGGCCTGGAAGCGCTGCCCCTGATCCGCGAGGCCGTCGAGGGCGTCCAGGTCATCGCCTTGTCCGGGTTCGACAGCGACACGATGGCCGCCAAGGTCCTCGCCGCCGGCGCTGCGCGCTATGTCGAAAAGGGACACTCGATGGACCTTGCCGCGGTGATCGACGACGTCCTCGCCGGCCAGGAGCTCTAACGGATCACCGGGGTCTGGAGAACACCAGGCGGCTGGTGCGGCACAGCTCCCGACCGTCGCAGAAATACGATGAGGGTGTGCTGGCCGTCCGCCCGGCCGTCGGCTCAGGGCTCGACGGGGCTGGGCCGACCGGCAGGCCGCTCGAGCACTGTCCGGTCCGTCGGCCGGAAGCCGAAGCTCGCGTAGAGGAAGGTCGCGTCGCCGGTGTGCAGCAGCCACCGAAAGTCGGCCCCGGGCCCGTCGTCGATCATCGTGTGCACGATCCGCCGGCCGAGGCCGCTGCGGCGATGGTTCTTCAACACAAACACGTCGGCAAGATAGGCGAACGCGACGCCGTCGGACACCGCTCGCGCAAACCCGACCTGTGCGCCGTCGTCGGTGTAGGCGCCCACGACCCGCCACGCGCCCTTGACCTGTTTCCCGACGTCGGCCCGGCTGCGCCCGCGACCCCAGTACGCCTCGTCGTGTAAGTAGGACCACACGACGTCCAAGTCGATGCGTTCCGGGTCTGCGTCCACCTCGTACTCGGCCATGACGCTCAGCGTGCCAGGCGGATGGCGCGCTTGTCAGCCCAGGTGCGAAACAGGCGGTGCCAAACCGACGGTCATGCAGAGACTTTGACGACCCGCTAACCGGTAGCCAACCCGAGCGCAGCGCGCACGGTGTCGACCGCGGTCGCGAGGGAGGGCCCGTACCAGGTCAGCGCGCGGCCCTCGACCAGGGCGCAGCGCAGTTCTGGGAAGGCCTCGGGGCCGTCTTCGGGGCTGAACACATAGGGCTCGTCGGGCAACAGCACCACGTCCGGCCGCAGGGACACGATCTCCTCTACGGTGGTGTGCGGGTAGCGCTCGGGGGAGTCGGCGACGACGTTCTCGAGGCCAAGTCGAGCCGCCAGGTCGCCGGTGAACGTGCGCGGGCCGACGACCATCCACGGGTCCCGCCAGATCGGAATGACCACACGCAGCCGGGCGGAATGCGGCGGAGCGGCCCACACCGCATCGCCCTGGACCAGCCAATCCGGGACGTCCGAACGCAACGCCTCGGTGAACAGGCGCCGCAGCGAGCGCAGCGCCTGCTCGACGCTTTGGATGTCGGTGACCCAGACGAGGACGCCTGCTGCGCGCAGCCGGCGGACGTCGAGCTCGCGGTTCTCCTCCTTGTTGGCCACGACGAGGTCGGGTCGCAGCTCGCGAATGGCGTCGAGGTCGGGGTTCTTGGTGCCGCGCACGCGAGCGACGTCGAGGTCGGCTGGGTGGGTGCACCAGTCGGTCGCGCCGACCAGCAGGTCGGGGATACTGACCGCGATGCTCTCGGATAGCGAAGGCACCAGTGAGACGACGCGCCGCACGTCGTCCGGGAGGTCCATCTCGACGCCCATGTCGTCAGTCACGTGGACCACGGTTTATTCCTTCCCCGACGCGTGCGTCAAGATAGTAGGACGTCCTAGTAAATCTCTTCCGGAGGTTCAACGTGCCTGACGCCGCCCTGCATGTGCCCTCGCGGCCGATCCGGGTGCTGACCGCCGCGGCGTTGTTCGACGGGCACGACGCGGCGATCAACATCATGCGCCGAATCCTGCAGTCCCAGGGCGCGGAGGTCATCCATCTCGGGCACAACCGGGCCGTCGACGAGGTGGCGCTGGCGGCGATCCAGGAGGACGTCGACGCGGTCGCGATCAGCTCGTATCAGGGCGGCCACGTCGAGTTCTTCGAGTATCTGGTCCGCACGCTCGCCTCGCGGGGCGCCGGCCACATCCGCGTCTACGGCGGGGGCGGCGGCACCATCGTGCCGAGCGAGATCGACTATCTGCACGGCATTGGGGTGGCGCGGCTGTTCTCGCCGCAGGACGGGCAGCGGCTCGGGCTGCCCGCCATGGTCAACACCATCATTCGGGAAAGCGACGTCGTCCGGCCGGCGCTGGAGCTCGATCAGGACGCGCTCGCGTCTGGCGACCTCGCCGAACTGGCGCGCACGCTCACCGCCGTCGAGACCGACGGGTTGGACCCGGCGGCACGAGCTCAGCTCGTGGAGCAGGCTTCCGCGTCGTCCGCGGTGGTGCTGGGCATCACCGGCACCGGCGGCGCGGGCAAGTCGTCGTTGACGGACGAGCTCATCCACCGCCTGCGCCTGGATCAGCACGACAAGCTGCGCACGGCCGTGCTCGCGATCGACCCTTCGCGCCGCCGTGGCGGGGGAGCGCTGCTCGGCGACCGGATCCGGATGAACTGCCTGACCGACGACCGCGTCTACTTCCGCTCGCTCGCCACCCGCGGCAGCTCGGCCGAGGTGCCGGCCTACCTGCCGACCATGATCGCCGCGTGCAAGGCGGCGGGGTACGACCTCGTGATCGTCGAGACGCCGGGCATCGGCCAGGGCGACTCGGCCGTCACCGATGTCGTCGACCTGTCGCTGTATGTGATGACGGCCGAGTTCGGCGCCGCCTCGCAGTTGGAGAAGATCGACATGCTCGACTTCGCCGACGTCGTGGCGATCAACAAGTTCGAGCGTCGCGGGTCCGAGGACGCGCGGCGCGACGTCGCCCGTCAGCTGGTGCGCAACAAAGCGGCGTTCGGCCTGTCGTGGGAGGACATGCCGGTGTTCGGCACGTCCGCCGCCAGCTTCAACGACGACGGCGTCACCGCGCTCTACCAGCACCTACGTGATCAGCTGGCGCAGCAGGGTCTGCCCGTGCAGGAGCCGTTGCTGGCGCCGGTCGCCGGCCGCGCCTCGACGACCGCGCACGCCGCGCTGCCGCCCGAGCGGGTGCGGTACCTGTCGGAGATCTCGGGCGCGGTGCGCGACTACCACCGCTCGACGCAGACGCAGGTTGAGTTGGCGCGCCGCTCGGCGTTGCCGGGGTTGGCCGAGGAAGCGCTCGCCGCTCAGGGGTCGGACGCCATCCCTGCGAGCGAGTTGGCGACGACCCGCCGGCTGTTGGCGGCCGCGGCGGCCGCGGCCGAGGAGCAGATGGACCGGTGGACACTCGCCGCGTTGCGCGAGTGGCCGGCCGTCGTCGAGAGTTACTCCGGCGAGGAGCAGGTCGCCCACGTCGGCGACCGCGAGGTGCGCACGCCGCTGCGGCGCACCACGCTGTCCGGCAACGCCGTGTCGCGGGTCGCGTTGCCGCGCACGACCGACGCCGGCGAACTCGTCCGGTTCCTGCGCGCGGAGAACCTGCCGGGGCGCTTTCCCTTCACCGCAGGCGTTTTCCCGTTCAAACGCGACGGCGAGGACCCGGCGCGGATGTTCGCCGGCGAGGGCGACGCCTTTCGCACCAACCGACGGTTCCATCTGCTCTCCGAAGGGCAGCCGGCCAACCGGCTGTCGACCGCCTTCGACTCCGTGACGCTCTACGGCCGCGACCCCGGCGAGCGGCCTGACATCTATGGGAAGGTCGGCACGTCCGGCGTGTCCATCGCGACGCTCGAGGACATGAAGGCGCTCTACGCCGGATTCGACCTGTGCGCGCCGAACACGTCGGTCTCCATGACCATCAACGGACCGGCGCCCACGATCCTGGCGTTCTTCCTGAACGCCGCGATCGACCAGCAGCTGGACGTCTTCGCCGAGCGCGAGGGTCGGCCGCCGACCGCGGAGGAGGCTGCTGAGGTCCGCGCCCGGGTGCTCTCGTCGGTCCGCGGAACCGTGCAGGCCGACATCCTGAAAGAGGACCAGGGGCAGAACACCTGCATCTTCTCCACCGAATTCTCGTTGCGGATGATGGCCGACATCGCCGAGTGGTTCATCGACCACCAGGTCCGCAACTTCTACTCGGTGTCGATCTCCGGCTACCACATCGCCGAGGCCGGGGCGAACCCGATCAGCCAGCTGGCGTTCACGCTCGCGAACGGTTTCACCTACGTCGAGTCCTACCTCGCCCGCGGCATGGGCATCGACGACTTCGCGCCCAACCTGTCGTTCTTCTTCAGCAACGGCATGGACGCCGAGTACACCGTGCTCGGCCGCGTCGCTCGTCGCATCTGGGCGGTCGCCATGCGCGACCGCTACGGCGCCAAGGAGCGGTCGCAGAAGTTGAAGTACCACGTGCAGACGTCAGGACGGTCGCTGCACGCGCAGGAGATGTCGTTCAACGACATCCGCACGACCCTGCAGGCGCTCAACGCCCTCTACGACAACTGCAACAGCCTGCACACCAACGCCTACGACGAGGCGGTGACCACGCCGTCGGCCGAGTCGGTCCGGCGCGCGCTGGCCATCCAGCTCATCATCAACCGCGAGTGGGGGCTGGCGATGAACGAGAATCCGCTGCAGGGCAGCTACATCGTCGACGAGCTGACCGATCTCGTCGAGGAAGCGGTGCTGGTCGAATTCGACCGGATCACCGCCCGCGGCGGCGTGCTGGGCGCCATGGAGACCGGCTACCAGCGGGGCAAGATCCAGGACGAGTCCATGCTGTATGAGCACCGCAAACACGACGGCAGCCTGCCGATCATCGGCGTCAACACCTTTCGCGGGCCTGAGTCCGACGACAGCGTGGGCGATCTCGCGCTCGCCCGCGGAACCGAGGACGAGAAGCAGTCGCAGCTGCGTCGGCTCGCCGACTTCCAGGACCGGCATCGCGACGACGCGCAGCTCGCGCTGACCCGCCTGCGGGACGCGGTCATGGCCGGTGAGAACGTCTTCGCCGAGCTCATGGACGCGGCTCGGGTGTGCTCGCTCGGCCAGATCACCGACGCGTTCTTCGAAGTCGGCGGCCAGTACCGCCGCAACGTCTGACGATGGCAGACGAGGACGCGCTGCGACCCCCGGGTCGCCGTCAATCGGGCGCGTCGTCGGCGAACAGGCCGCCGAGCAGTTCGAACGCCTCGCTCAGCAGGCCGTCGAGGCGTGCGTCGTCGCGCGCCAGCCACTCTTCGTAGGCCGAGATCGACAGGGCGAGGCAGATCCGGCTCATCGCCCGCGGGAGCAGGCTGTCGGTCGGCACGCCCAGTCGGGTGGCGGCGAACTCCGCGATCACCTCGCGCCATGCCTGGTAGCGCAGCGTCGAATGCGCGACCAGGGCCGGCTCGCCGAGCAGCAGACGCATGCGTGCACGGTGGTAGGGCAGCTCTTCCTCGGGCACCCGGTTGAAGTCCAGCACGGCGTCGCGCACGGCCTGCGCCGCCGGCGTCGACCGCGGCGCGGCGGCCAGCGTCGCGCGCATGGTGTCGAGCAACGCGTCGAAGTCGCCCCACGGCAGGTCGTTCTTCGAGGGGAAGTACCGGAACAACGTCCGCCGGCCGATGCCGGCTGCCGCCGCGATGTCGTCGATGGTGGTGGCCGCGAAGCCGTGCTCGAAGAACAGCTCGAGGGCGACGTGGCTCAGCTGCGACGGCGTCGTGGAGCGGGCTCGACCCGCGGCTCGCGACGCAGTGGCGGACGACTCGGCGGCCGAGCTCACGGGCGACTCGGCGGCCGAGCCGTGGGCAGTGTTCGCAGTCGTGTGCTCCGCCCCCTTCCCATACGGCACTCGGTGCCAATATAGTTCGGCACCTCGGGGCGAGCGTAGGTCAGCTGCGCGGCCCGCGTCCGGAAGGCAAATCCCGTGACCGTTCACACCCCCTCTGACAACACGTCCGCCACCGTCGCCGGCGAGGTCGACGACGACGGCGCCGAATTGGTCGACGCGGAAACGCTGGTCGAAGAGGTGTCGATAGACGGCATGTGCGGCGTCTACTGAGCGACGCCGTGTCCGCCGGCTCGGCGGCCGCCGCATTCGACCTGGACCGCCCGTGGGACCTGCACCCGCAGGTCTCCGTCCGCCCGGAGCCGTTCGGCGCGCTGCTCTACCACTTCGGCACGCGCAAGCTGTCGTTCCTCAAGGACCGGGCGCTGCTCGGCGTCGTCACCTCGCTCGCCGAGCACGGCAGCGCGCGCGCCGCGTGCGCCGCGGCCGGGCTCGGCGCAGCCCAGCTGCCGCTCTACGGCGCCGCCCTCGGCACGCTCGCGGACTCCTCGATGCTCGTCGAAAGGCTCACATGACCTCGCTCGACACCCGGACCGTGCTGCGCGACCCGGCGCGGCGCCCGACGGGTGGGCGCCTCGTCGACCTGTTCGAGTACGGCCTCGACTCGCCGATCTGCCTCACCTGGGAGCTCACCTACGCCTGCAACCTGTCGTGTGCGCACTGCCTGTCGAGCTCCGGCCGCCGCGACCCTCGTGAGCTCAGCACCGCCGAGGCCAAGGCCGTGATCGACGAGCTCGAACGGATGCAGGTCTTCTACGTGAACATCGGCGGCGGCGAGCCGACGGTGCGCCAAGATTTCTGGGAGCTGCTCGCCTACGCCACCGATCACCACGTCGGCGTGAAGTTCTCGACGAACGGCGTGCGAATCACGCCGGACGTCGCCAAGGCGCTGGCCGCCAATTCCTATGTCGACGTCCAGGTCTCGCTCGACGGCGCGACCGCCGAGGTCAACGACGCGTTGCGCGGCGCCGGGTCGTACGACACGGCGGTGCGGGCCATGCGCAATCTGTCCGACGCGGGCATGCGCGGCTTCAAGCTGTCGGTCGTCTGCACCCGGCACAACATCGGCCAGCTGGACGCGTTCAAGGCGCTCGCCGACGAGCACGGCGCGCAGCTGCGATTGACCCGGCTGCGTCCGTCGGGCCGGGGCGCCGATGTGTGGGACGACCTGCATCCGCTCGCCGGCCAACAGCGCGAGCTATACGACTGGCTGGTCGGCCACGGTGACGACGTCCTGACCGGCGATTCGTTCTTCCACCTTTCCGCCTACGGCGCGGCGCTGCCCGGGCTCAACCTGTGCGGCGCGGGCCGCGTGGTGTGCCTGATCGATCCGGTCGGGGACGTCTACGCCTGCCCCTTCGCGATTCACGACGATTTCCTCGCCGGCAGCGTCCGGGACGCCGGAGGATTCGCCAAGGTATGGCGCGAGTCGACGCTGTTCGCCGAGCTGCGCAGCCCGCAGTCCGGCGGAGCATGCTCCGGCTGCCAGTTCTACGACAGCTGCAAGGGCGGGTGCATGGCGGCCAAGTTCTTCACCGGCCTGCCGCTGGACGGGCCCGACCCCGAATGCGTCCAGGGCTACGGCGAGCAGCTGCTGGCGCAGCGCGGGGAGGGCACGGCCACCCCGAAACCATCGCTCGACCACTCCCATCGCGTTGCGCGCGCGCCGAGGCCGACGCCGCTCACGTTGACGCGGCGCGCCGACCTCGCCGCGCCGCCGGTGGGCGCGTGCGCCGAGGGCCCGCTCACCGGATTCGAGCGCGCGTGATGCCCAGGAACGCATGGTTCGAGACGGTCGCGGAAGCGCAGCGACGGGCGAAGAAGCGGCTGCCGAGCACCGTGTATGGAGCGCTGGTCGCAGGTTCCGAGCGCGGGCTGACGATCGACGACAACGTCGGCGCGTTCTCCGAGCTCGGCTTCGCGCCGCGCGTCGCGGGCCATCACGGCGACCGCGACCTCTCGACGACACTGCTCGGCGTCCCGCTGTCGATCCCGATCGTGATCTCGCCGACCGGCGTTCAGGCGGTGCATCCCGAGGGCGAGGTCGCGGTCGCCCGAGCCGCGGCGAGCCGAGGCACGATCATGGGGCTGAGCTCGTTCGCGAGCAAGCCTGTCGAGGACGTCCTGGCGGCCAACCCGAACACGTTCTTCCAGGTGTACTGGAGCGGCAGCCGAGACACGATCGCCCAGCGGCTGGATCGCGCGCGGGCGGCCGGGGCGAAGGCGCTGATCGCCACGCTGGACTGGTCGTTCTCGAACGGCCGCGACTGGGGCAGCCCGGCGATCCCGGAGAAGGTCGACCTCAAGACGATGCTGCGATTCGCGCCGAACGTGCTGCCCCACCCGCGGTGGCTGTGGCAGTTCGCCAAGACGAACAGCATCCCCGACCTTCGCGCGCCGAATCTCGCGCCGCCTGGCGGCGACGCGCCGACGTTCTTCGGCGCCTATTACGAGTGGATGCAGACGCCGCCGCCCACCTGGGCCGACGTCGAGTGGCTGCGGGCGGAGTGGGGCGGGCCGTTCCTTCTGAAGGGCGTGAGCCGGGTCGACGACGCGAAGCGAGCGGTGGATGCCGGCGTCGACGGCATCTCGGTGTCGAACCACGGCGGCAACAACCTCGACACCACTCCCGCGACGATTCGCCTGTTGCCGGCGATCGCCGCAGCGGTGGGCGACCAGGTCGAGGTCGTGCTCGACGGCGGGGTGCGGCGTGGCGGCGATGTCGCCAAGGCGCTCGCGCTCGGCGCGCGCGCCGTGCTGATCGGTCGCGCGTACCTGTGGGGATTGGCGGCGAACGGCCAGGCCGGCGTCGAGAACGTGCTGGACATCCTGCGTGGCGGGCTGGACTCCGCCGTGCTGGGCACCGGCCACTCGGCTGCGCGCGAGCTGTGCGCCGACGATCTGGTGATCCCGGACGGTTTCACCCGCGCCCTTGGCGTGGCGCCCTCGGCCGTGGCGTCCTCGTCCGTGGCGTCCTCGTCCGTGGCGTCCTCGTCCGTGGCGTCCTCGGCCGTGGCCCCGCCGCCCTCGACGAGCGTGACGACGCCGCGCGTCAAGGACCCGATCGGCTGATTCGAGGTTCCGCTGACGTGTCGGCCACCGCAGGTCGCAGCTGCTCCGGCGCCGGGGGTCCGACGCACGCCGGCGTAGCCGACGCCTTCGCAGGCGACCTCGGCGCAGCGACGTCGCGCGCCGTTCCGGTCGCACCGACGCTGCTGGTCCCGCTCGGCTCGGTGGAACAGCACGGCCCGCATCTGCCGCTGGCCACCGACAGCGTTGTAGCGCAGGCCGTCGCCGAGCGCGTGGCCACACGGTTCGGCGCGCCGATGGTGGTGGCGCCCGTCGTCGCGTTCGGCTCCAGCGGTGAACACGCGGGTTTTCCCGGCACGATCTCCATCGGCCGCGATGCGCTCGCGCTGCTGCTCGTCGAACTCGTCCGCTCGGCAGCGGACTGGGCTGCGCGCATCGTGCTGGTGAACGGGCACGGCGGCAACGTGCCGACCTTGGTCGACGTCGTGGCCCGGTTGCGTTCGGAGCGCCACGCTGTCGCGTGGGCGCCGTGCGCGGTTCGCGGCGGCGACGCGCACGCCGGGCGCGCGGAGACGTCGCTGATGATGTGCCTGCGGCCGCAGGAGGTCCAGGCCGCGCTCGCCGAGCCAGGCGAGACCACGCCGCTTGCCGAGCTGATGCCTGCTCTCCTGCAGCGCGGAGTGCGCGGCGTGTCGCCGAACGGCGTCCTCGGCGATCCGCGCGGGGCGTCCGCGGCCGAGGGCGCCCGCTTGCTCGCCGACGTCGTCGCCGACGTCGCGGCGCGGATCTCGGCGGCCGACGTCGACGAGCGGGGCTGCCTGCGCCCGCCGGTCAGGTCGTGAACGCCGATCCGAACCGCAGCGCGACGACGGCCGGGCCGGCCCCTCACCGCCTGCCCGACGGATTCGTCGCGGCGCTGGACCCCGCGACGCGGGTGATCGACGGCGGCCGATGCCTGGTCGGCGGCGCTCCCGTGCGCGCGCTCTTCCTCAGCCGGGCGGCACGCCAGCTCGTCCGACACGGCGCCGTCCGGGTCATGGACGCGCAGACAGCCTCGCTCGCCGACCGTCTCGTCGGGGCCGGTCTCGCGCACCCGGTGCTGGCGAGCCTGCCCGAGGTCGCCGCCGACCGGCTGACCTACGTGATTCCGGTGCGCGACCGCAGCCAGCAGCTCGACCGGCTGCTGGCCGCGCTGGGATCGGCCAGCGCGGTGGTCGTGGTCGACGACGCGTCGCAGCGGCCCGCCGACGTCTCGCGGGTGGTCCGCGCCCACGGCGCCCGGCTCGTGGCGCTGCCCGACAACCGGGGTCCGGCGGCCGCGCGTAACGCCGGGCTGGCCGTGGTCGACACGCCGTTCGTCGCGTTCCTCGACTCCGACGTCGTGGCCGATCCGGCCGTCGCGCGGTCGCTGCTGCGAGTGTTCGCCGATCCGCGGGTCGCCGCCGTGGCGCCGCGGGTCCTCGGCCTCGACTCCGCGCAGCCCAACTGGATCTCCCGGTACGAGAGCGCGTGTTCCTCGCTCGATCTCGGCGCTCGTCGCGGCTTGGTGCGGCCACAGTCGCCGATCGGCTGGGTGTCGAGCGCATGTCTCGTCGCGCGGGCTGCCGCGCTCGACGGCGGGTTCGACGAGGCGCTGCGCGTCGGCGAGGACGTCGACCTCGTCTGGCGCCTGGCCGAGCGCGGCTGGCGGGTGCGGTACGAGCCGCAGGCATGCGTCCGTCATGAGCATCGCGTCCAGCTCGCCGGTTGGCTCGGCCGCAAGTTCGACTACGGGACCAGTGCCGCGGCGCTCGCCCGCCGGCATCCGGGCGGCGCCGCGCCGGCCGTCTTGACGCCGTGGGCCGCCGGCGTGCTGCTGGCCCTGGCAGCCCAGCGACGGCGCGCGCTCGTCCCGGCGGCCGGCTGCCTGGCGATCGCGGTCGGGCGTTCCGCCCGCAGGTTGCGCCGGGTGGAGCACCCTGTCGCGCTGGGCGTGTCGCTCACCGGCCGCGGTGTCGGCGCCGCGCTCGCGCAGGGCTCGGCGCTGGTGCTGCGGCACTGGTGGCCGCTTACGGCCGCGCTCATGTTTCGGTCGACTCGGGTAAGGCGCGCCGCGGCGATCGCGGCCGCAGCTGACGCGCTGGTGCGGCACCGCCGGCTGCGGCCGCCGATGTCGCTGCCCGCCTTTGCCGCGGCTCGTCGACTCGACGACATCGCCTATGGCGCCGGACTCTGGGCCGGCGCCGCGCAGGCCCGAAGCGCACGCGCCCTGCTTCCGCAACCCGCCTCGAGACATCGGGCGGCGCGCGCCACGGCACACTGCGCGGTCCCGGCCGGGCAGCCCGGGACGGGCGTCGTCGGCGTGGGCTGGTGACGGGAACGGCGCCGTCGACTAGGTCGAGGACCTTCTGCGTGGGTTGCTCAAGCGTGCCCGGCGGTGAGCGCATCGAGCTGGGCCAGCGGCACGACGTCTTTGGCCTTCAGCTTCAGGTCGGGATCGATCGTGATCAACGCGTCCGCCTGCAGCTTGGTCAGAGCCAGGTACTCCGCTTCGTCGAGGGTGTCCCATCCGTGCTCGAGCGCGAAGTTCCATGCGGTACGACGCGACACCCGATCACCAAGCAGGCGGATCTTCAGCTCGGTGTGACGCTCGTGCTGCGCGAGCGCCTCAGCTTCGGAAAGTTCACCGCGGCGCACAGCGCCGAGAAGCAGAGACAAGGCCTGGGAACGCAAGGAGTTCGGCCCCACGAGTTGATGCCCGGAATCGACATGAATGTCGGTTGCCACCAGATGGACAAGAGTGGTCGCGTCGATCACGTACCGGGCCATGGCGGGGACTCTAGCCAACCGCCGCGTTGGTGTCGGCGTCGATGAGGTGGAGCAGGCTCTACAGCCGGTCGTGGAGCGTGGTGAAGTCGGCGATCAGGGCGGCCAGAGCACGCCAGGCCGGGTGATCGCGTTGGCGTCCTCAACTGTCGAGCGCGTGCCGCTCGAACCAATCGAGAACTGGCCGATCAGCTGGCAAAGCCCGGCCGCACGCCTCGGTTGGCTCGTCAACGGCATCGATGGCTTGGCCTTGGCATCGTGAACCTTCGCCTCGGCCTGCCCCGCGGCCTCTCGGTGTCGACACCCTCCGGCCAATCCGGTAGTCCGACTACCCGAACGCCCTCTCTCGTCTGCCGAAGCGTCGGACGCGTAGCATCAACGAACACGTTGACCACTTGCGGGGCCACCTCTAGCATGACCTGAATGGGTGAAGCGCGGACTGCGCGCAGGTTGTAGGAGGGCCGGTTTAGTGTCGGCTATTGCTGCGCAGCCTCGTTGGCCCAGTTCCACGCGCCACTGCACGATGGCGCCGGCCGGGATCAGTCCGCCAGACCGGTGATCCACAGATCGAAATTTGCGTCTGGAAGTCCCGCGATCGGCCGACTTGTCACGAAGCTCGCCGTTGACGCTGGCGTTCGGGTCGGACGATGAGAAGCGTTGCGCAATGAGGTTCAGCGTCACCCTGGTCGCCACCGACCAGTCAATCACCGTCGCCGAGTTCGCTCAGGCGGTGGAGGAACGCGGGCTAGACGGGCTGTGGCTGCCTGACCACACCCATATGCCTGTCGAGCGGGTCAACGCCTACCCGCTCGGCGGGGAGTTGCCGGAGCGTTACAAGCGCACGATCGACCCACTGGTTGGACTGGCGATGGCTGCTGCGGTCACCGACCGCATCCGGGTGGGCACCGGAGTCATGCTTCCGGCGCAGCGTGACCCGATCGTCACTGCCAAGGCGCTGGCGACTATCGACCAGCAGAGCGGTGGCCGGCTCGCGGTCGGTGTCGGGTTCGGCTGGAACGAGGCCGAAGTCGCCGACCATGCGGTCGACCCGAAGACGCGGCGACGGCGCACGCGGGAACACGTGCGCGCGATGCAGCAGCTCTGGGAACGGGACGTCGCCTCACTCGACGGCGAGTTCGTGCGATTCGCACCCTCATGGTCCTGGCCCAAGCCGGTCCAGCGGCCACTGCCGGTCCTGATCGGCGGCGCCGCCACGCCGACAGTGTTCGAGCACGTCGTCGACTACGCGCAGGGCTGGATCCCGTTGGGTGGACGCGGGCTGGCCGATTCGATCACCCGTCTTCGCCGGCAGTGCGAAGACGCCGGCCGCGACTCAGCGAGCCTGCAGATCGTCCCCTTCGTGGGGATGGGGGCAAGCCGCGAAAAGGTGGATGCGTTCGAGCGAGCCGGAGCGACCGAGGTCGCGTTCGAAGCGCCCTCCGCTGCCTCGACCGAAGTGCTGACCGCGCTCGATCAGGTTGCGGACCTCATGCAGCGTCAACGCAATCGTTGACTTGCACGCATACTGATCAACGCACTAGTTGACAGGCCGTCCGAGACCGTGCAGGCTTTGGGTCCGCAACATCTGAAACCTCGGGAGTGTGCATGGAATTCGGACTGCTCTATGAGTGGCAGATGCCGTTTGGAGTCTCCCGGGAGGACGAGTCGACGCACTTCCTCCAGATGTTCGAGCAGATCAAGCTCGCGGAGGAGGTCGGCTTCACCACCCTGTTTTCCGTGGAGCACCACTTCCTGGAGTCGTTTTCGCACGCCTCGGCGCCGGAGGTCCTCCTCGCCTGGGCGGCTGCGAACACGACGAGGATGCGTATCGGGCACGGCGTGCGCCTGCTCCCTTATCCCTACAACCACCCGATCCGCGCGGCGGAGCAGGCGGCGACGCTAGACCTGCTGTCGCAGGGCCGTCTGGAATTCGGCACCGGTCGCTCGGCGACCGCGGCCGAGTTGGGCGGCTTCGGCATCGACCCGGCCGAGACGCGTGAGATGTGGCACGAGTCGCTGGAGCTGATCCTCAAGGCTTGGCAGGACCCGATCGTCGAGCACGACGGCAAGTACTTCAAGCAGCCACCGCGAACGATGGTGCCCAAGCCGCTGCAGCAGCCACACCCGCCGCTGTGGATGTCGTGTACCAGCCCAGAATCCCACGAGCTCGCCGGAGCCCTCGGCCTCGGCCTGCTGTCGTTCACGCTGGCTCTCGACTTCAACGAGGTGGCAAGCCGACTCGCCAAGTACCGCGAGCGGATCAAGACCGCCAACCCGATCGGCGCCTACGCCAACGACCAGACCGCCGTGTTCGTCATGGCGCACTGCGCGGACACCAACGAGCTGGCCCGCGAGCGGGCCGAGGCCGGTGTCATGCGTTACCAGCACGACCAGATCGAATTGCTGACTTCGCTCATTCCGGAGCTGAAGGAAGGCAGCTCCTACGACTACTACGAGCGTTTCGTCGGGGTGGACTACGACCGCTTCACCTACGACTATCTGGAGCGCAAGGAAATGATCCTCGTGGGCGACCCCGAGCGCTGCATCCAGCTGGCGAAGAAGTACCAGGAGATCGGCGTCGACCGGTTGCTGTTGTTCGTGCAGTACAAGGACATGGCGCACGAGCACACGATGGACGCCATCCGCCTGTTCGGAAAGGAAGTTCTGCCGGCGTTCAGCTGATCGTGCGACGCTGCGTCCGTCTCGTGTGCAAGGGGCCTTGAATGATCAACATTGCGGGAATGCCCGACATGTTCGCCGCGCGGAACTCGACCCAGCCGGCGTTGATCGACCCGATCGCAGGGGTTGCCCGGACCTTCGGGCAACTGAGCGAGCGTGTCAACCTACTGGCCGGCGCCCTGTCCGACGTGCTCGGTGTCGAGCAGGGCGGCCGCGTCGCGGCGCTGTCGCGCAACTCGATCGAGCTCGTGGAGCTCTACCTCGCCTGTGCGCGGACCGGGGTTCTGCTGTTTCCGCTGAACTGGCGCTTCAGTGCCGACCAGGTGGCGGAAGCGCTGCTCGACGCCGCTCCGTCGGTCGTGTTCTACGAGTCCGACTTCGCCTCGGTGGTCGATCAGATCCGCACCCGCGTCGATGTCACCTGGATCGAGTGCGCGACAGGCAAGGACACCGAGTACGACGATCTGTTGAATCGGATTCGACCACGCGCGGCCGACATCCTGGCGACACTGCCGGACCCTGCCTCGCTGTTGTTCGCCCCCTACGTCGCCATCTCCACCGGCGGGACGAGTGGCATCCCCAAGAGCGCCGTGCACTCGCAATACAGCTACGGCGCATGCACCATCGACTACCAGGCCGGCACCCGCGTGGCCGAGAACGACGTCTACCTGATGCTAGGTCAGCTGTTCCACGTCGTCGGCTACATGGCTTTCGCCTATCTGCTGCGTGGACGTCCTGTCGTGGTCTCAAACTTCCAGACCGACGGGATGCTCGAGCTGATCCGGCAGGAGAACGTCACCGGCTTCATGGCCATTGGGGCCATGCTGCCGCGAATGGTCGCGGAGATGGAGCGCGGCGGTGACGCACCCTCGACCGTGCGCATCGTCGAGTACGGCGGGGCCCCCATGGGGGCAGACACGATCCGCAAGGCGAGCGAGCTGTTCGGGTCCGATCTGATGCAGGCCTGGGGGATGACCGAGTTCGGTCCGGGCACCTACCTCGGCGCCGAGGCCCACCGTCGGGCATTCCGCGGCGAGAAGCCGGAGTTGCTGCGCTCGTGCGGCAACTCGACCTTGCTCTCGACCCTGGCTGTCCTCGACCCGGACTCTGGCAAGCCCGTACCGCGCGACGGGCAGACGATGGGCGAGCTGTGCCACCGCGGCCCGAACAATATGTTGCGCTATTGGAACAAGCCGGAGGAGACCGCCGAACTGATGCGCGACGGGTGGATCCACACCGGTGACGGCGCGACCTGGGACGAAGAGGGCTTCTTCTACATCATCGACCGGATAAAGAGCATGATCATCTCCGGCGGAGAGAATATCTTCCCGAGCGAGATCGAGCGATGCCTCGCCGACCACACCGACATCGCCGAGGTCGTCGTGGTCGGAGTTCCGGACGAACAGTGGGGCGAGGTCGTCAAGGCCGTCGTCGTGCGCAAGCCCGGCACTGATTTGAGCGAGGACGACATCGCCCGCTACGTCGGCGACCGGCTCGCCTCCTACAAGAAGCCGCGCGTGGTGCAGTTCGTCGACGAGTTGCCTATGACGCCCACCGGCAAGGTGAACCGCAAGCTGCTGCGCTGAGGCCGGCGCCCAATGTCTGATGTGCTGGACCACGTCGAGCCCGGTGATGTCATCGCCGTCGAACAGGTGCTCGGCGAGCCCACGGCCCTGGTCGCGGAGTTCCTGAGGGGTGCAGGCAGGCTCGAGGACGTCACGTTGTTCGTCGGGATGAGTGTCACCGACGCGTTCACCAGGGTGCCGTCGAACGTGCGTCTCGTGACGTCGGTCGGCATGCCGCCGAACAGCGCCATGATCGGCGACGGGCGGATGGAGCTTGTGCCCTGCCACATGTCGCACCTTCCCTGGCTGCTCACCGAAGGGCCGCTGCGGACCGACGTCGCGATGATCCTGCTCAGCCCGCCCGACGCCGACGGGTACTGCAGCCTCGGGGTTACGTCCGACTACATCTGGTCGGCGCTGTCGTGCGCCCGCGTCGTTCTCGCCGAGATCAACGACAATGTTCCGGTCATCGCCGGCGACACGCGGGTGCACATCGACCGGGTCGGCTGGTCGCTCCGCACCGACCGTCCACTTCCGGAGTACCGCCGCGCCGTGCCGGCCGAGTCGGACCGCGCTATCGCAGCCCTCGTCGCCGGCTACATCCGCGACGGCACATGTCTGCAGGTCGGCATCGGCAAGCTCGGCGAAGCCGTGCTTGAGGCCGCGCAGGGGCGTCGCGACCTCGGGGTGCATGCGGGGATGGTCGGCGACACGATGCTGGAGATGATGCGGGACGGTGTCATCACCAACGCGGCCAAGGAGATCGACACTGGATTGTCGGTCGCGGGTTCGGTCCTCGGTTCCGCGCACGGCGTCGCCCTTGCCGCACGGGCAGGCGACCTGCGCATCATGGCGATCGAGCACACGCACGACCCCGGCCGGATCGGGGCGTTGTCGAACTTCCTGTGCCTGAACTCCGCGCTCGAGGTGGACCTGTTCGGCCGGGTCAACAGCGAGACCGCCGGTGGCCGGTACGTCGGCGCGATCGGCGGCGGGGTGGACTTCTTGAGGGCTTCGGTGCGTGGCTGCGGTGGACGTTCGGTGGTCGCGCTGCCCGCTGCCACGCGGACGGGCCGCTCGCGGATCGTCGCAAAGGTCGAGACTGTGACCGCGCTCGGCAGTGATGTCGATGTCGTCGTCACCGAGCACGGTGCCGCCGAGCTGCGTGGCCGGTCGGCCGGCGAGCGGGCAGGCCGCATCATCGCCGTCGCCGCGCCCGAGCAGCGTGCGGCGCTGCGCAAGGCCGCCGCCGAGCTGGGGTTCTGAGTCGGCCGTGGCAGCGCACCAGCTCGAGGCGATCGCGGGCGGCTACGGTCTCACTGAGGCTGCCCGCTGGTACCCCGAGCACGGCCTGGTGTTCTCCGACATGACGAAGGGCGGCGTTTTTCGCCTGGCGCCCGGCGCGTCCGAGCCCGAGACCATCATCGAGCATCGCAAGGCGGTCGGCGGCCTCGTCGCCCACGCCGACGGCGGATTCGTCGTCAGCGGCCGCAACGTCTGCATCAAGGACGGCGATCGCACGGTGACCCTGCTCGAGACCAAGGAGGATGAGTCGTTTTTCAACGATCTCGGCGCTGATGCCCGCGGTCGCCTTTTCTGCGGCGCTATGCCGCGGACGGACGTGCGTGACGCTGGGCGCTTCTATCTCATCGACGTCGACGGGACGGTCTCGGTGCTCACGGAGGACCTGCAGATCGCGAACGGCGTGCATGCCGACCCGTCGGACGCGCTGCTGTACTCCGTGGACTCCGGACGCAAGCTGGTCTGGAAGTTCGCACTGGCCGACAAAGCCGCGGACATCGCCGCGTCGCGCGAGTTGTTCGTCGACACCTCTGAGTACGACGCGCTGCCAGACGGGCTCGCGGTCGCGGCGGATGGATCGGTGTGGGTGGCGATGGCCGGTGCCGGGTGCGTCGTTGGATGGGACGCGGCAGGCGCCAGAACGGCCGAGATCGCCTCGCCGCACGCACTGACCACCACGCTTGCGTTCGGCGGCGCCAACCTCGACGTGCTCTACGTCCTCACCGGCGACATGGACGCGCATCCCAACCCGGACGGCGGGACGGTGTTCAGCACCGTTGCCCCCACACTCGGTCTGCCCGCGCCCTATGCACGTGTGCGGCCCGCCTGAGCGCCGGACCGGTCAGGTGGCAAACCGTGCCGCGTCCGCCAGCAGGCGTGGGACGTCCTCGCCGAGCGAGCGCGCCCACGGGTCGTCGTCTAGTCCGCGCACCGCGCGCGCATACGCGCCCTCCACGATCGCGGCGAGCTTGAACAGCGCCAGCACCATGAACCAGGCCAGGGCGTCAGTCGGGCGACCGGTGAGCTCGGTGTAGCGGTCGGCCAGCGAGCGGCGGCTAGGGGCCTTCGGCGCCCGGGTCAGCGCCTGCACCTTCGGCATTGCGACGGGCATCGCGCGATCAGGCCCCCAGAAGGCGAGGAGCAGCCCGAGGTCGACGAGTGGATCGCCGATCGTGGCGAGTTCCCAATCGATGATCGCCGACACCCGCGGTGGTGTGCCGGCAACGATCAGGCAGTTGTCCAGGTGGAAGTCGCCGTGCAGGATCGCCGCGGCAGACTCCTCCGGGCGGTTTGCGGCCAGCCACGCGCCAAGCGCCTCGAAGCGCGGGAGCTTGCGGACCGCGTTCTGCTCGTACTGCCCGCGCCAGCGCGCCACCTGCCGCTCGAGATAGTTCCCCGGCCGGCCGAAGTCGGTGAGCCCGACGGCATCGACGTCTACAGCGTGCAGGGTGGCGAGCGCGCCGACAGCCGCAAAACCGGCATCGCCGATGGACACGTTCTGCGGCCAATCGGTGGGCCAGGTGTCGGTAAGCGGATAGCCCTCGGCCACCGACATCACCAGGCACGACCGTGCGTCGACCTCGCCGGACTCGGCGAAGGCCAGTGTCCGCGGAACGGGAACTGCGGTGCGGGCCAGCGCCGACATGACGCGGTGCTCGCGGGCGAGGTTGTTCGCAGTGGCCGAGATGGCCATTGCCGGCGGACGTCTGACGATCCATCGACCATCGGGCGAGGTGAGCAGACCCGTCTCGTTCGAGTGGCCGCCGCTGATCGGCGTGAGGGTGAATGGTCCGGCGGCGCCGAGACGCTCACTCAGCCAGGTCACCAGCGACGGCGGCAGCTGGTCGGCGCTCATCGGTCGCGGTACCTGCGCAGCTCGAGTTTGGCGACGACCCCGCGGTGCACCTCGTCGGGTCCGTCGGCCAGGCGCAGGTAGCGCTGCAGCGCGTAGGCCTCGGCGAGCGGAAAATCTTGGGAGAGCCCGGCGCCGCCGTGCACCTGCATGGCGCGGTCGATCACCCGCGCGGCCATTGACGGCACCGCGATCTTGATCGCCGAAATGGCTCCACGTGCCTGCTTGTTGCCGACTGCGTCCATCAGCCACGCGGCGTGCAGGGTGAGCAGCCGCGCCTGATCGATCTCGACGCGGCAGTTCGCAATCGTCTCCTGCACGACGCCCTTGTCGGCCAATGGTCCGCCGAACGCGACCCGGTCGAGGGCGCGCACGCACAACAGTTCGAGTGCCCGTTCGGCAGCTCCGATCGAACGCATGCAGTGATGGATGCGACCCGGGCCCAGGCGGGCTTGCGACATCGCGAAGCCGCCACCGATCTCGCCGAGCAGATTGGCGGCCGGCACGCGAACGTCGTCAAGGACCACCTCGCAGTGCCCTTCCCGGTCGTTGTAGCCGAAGACGGTCAGGTCGCGGATCACCCGGAGGTTCGGGTGGTCCATCGGGACGAGCACCATCGACTGCTGCCGATGGGGTGCGGCGTCGACGTCGGTCTTGCCCATCACGATGCCGATGGCGCAGCGGGAGTTGGCCGCGCCGGAGATGAACCACTTACGGCCGTTGAGCACCCACTCGTCGCCGTCACGCTCGATGCTGGTCTGGATGGTCGTCGCGTCCGAGCTGGCAACGGCGGGCTCGGTCATCAAGAAGGCCGAGCGGATTTCGCCGTCCAGCAGCGGCTTGAGCCACTGCCTCTTGTGCTCGTCGCTGCCGAACATGGTGAGCAGCTCCATGTTGCCGGTGTCCGGCGCGGAGCAGTTGAGCGCCTCCGGCGCGATCAGCGAGCGGCCGAGGATCTCGCACAGGGGCGCGTAATCGAGGTTGGACAACCCCTCGGTCCATTGCGTCCGGTGCGGCAGGAACAGGTTCCACAGGCCGCGCGCCTTGGCCTGCACCTTGAGTTCCTCGAGCACGGGCGGGTGCGCGTGGGGATCGTCGGCGGCGCGCAGTTGCTCGCGGTAGGTCGTCTCGGCCGGATACACCAGCTCGGTCATGAACGCTTCAAGCGTGTCGCGCAATTGCTGCGCGCGCGGGCTCAGGGCGAAGTCCATCGCGTCCTCCGTGATCGTCGCACCGGGGCCGGGGGTTCGGCTCGGCCATCGACAGCTTTTGTGGAATGTGGGATGTTGTCAACTAGTGCGTTGACTGAAATTCGCACCCGCGAAAGGACGTGGACCCGAATGACCGGTGTCGAGTTGAGCAGTCCGGGTGAGGGCGTCCTGCAGATCACCTTCGCCCGTCCTGCGTCGCTGAATGCACTGAACCTCGAAGCGGTGCAGGACCTGTTGGCGGTGCTCGACGAGGTCGACAGGCGCGTCGACACGCGTGCGGTGATTCTCACCGGCGCCGGCCGCGCGTTCTGTGCCGGCTTCGATCTGACCGGGTACGGCGACGACGAGCGGTTGTCCGAGCAGGGTCTCACCCGCGGGCTGATCTCCCGGCAGTCCCAGATCACCGATTCGCTGGTCCGCCTGCACGAGTTGCCGGTACCGGTGGTCGCCGCGATCAACGGCCCGTGCGCAGGCGCCGGACTGTCGTACACGTTGGCGTGCGACATCCGCATCGCGGCCGCGGGCGCGGTGTTCTCGGCAGCGTTCCTGCGTGCCGGCTTCACCGCGTGCGACCTCGGTGCGTCGTGGCTGTTGCCGCGCATCGTCGGAGTCGGTCGTGCGCACGAATTGATGCTCACCGCGCGGAGGTTCGACGCACCGGAAGCACTGCGCATCGGGCTGGTCACCGATGTCGTGCCCGCCGACCAGCTGATCGAACGGGCCCTCGGCATTGCTGGGCAGATCAAGCAGCACCCCCCGCTCTCGACCCTGCTGAGCAAGCAGGGCATGGCGGTCGGCCTGCAGATGCCGTCGCTGCGCGCGTCCATCGAGTTCGAGAACCGTCAGCAGGTGCTCTCGGCGATGACCGAGGATCAACAGGAGGCAGCGCGTTCGTTCCTGGAGAAGCGCCCGCCGCAGTACGCGAACCGCTGATGGCGCCGGCCGAGCCTGCCCCGTCGTCATCGTCAGAGCGCAGCCATGCCGCCGTCGACCACGAGCGTGGTGCCCGTGGTGTAGGCCGATGCCGGGCTCAGCAGGTAGAGCAGCGCGGGGTCGAGTTCGGCCTGGGTGCCGAATCGCGCCAGCATGCTGTTGCGCACCACGTTCGCCGCCAGCTCCTCGACGCCGGTCGCCGTCATCTCACTGTGGAAATAGCCGGGACAAAGCGCGTTGACGCGGATGCCCTTCCGGCCGGACCACTGCTGCGCGAGGTCGCGAGTGAGCCCGATGACGCCGGCCTTGCTCGCGGCGTAGGCCGCCTGCGGGAACCGCGGGGCGATCATGCCTAGGACGCTCGAGACATTGACGATCGCCGAGCCCGGTCCCATCACCTTGCCGCAGGCCTGCGCCATCCAGAAGACACCGAGGAGGTTGACGTCGATGATGCCGCGCACGTGCGCGGGCGTGGCCCGCGACGCCGGCATCGTCTCGCCGACGCCGGCGTTGTTGACCAGCCCGTCGACCCGACCGAACTCGGCGAGCGTCGCGTCGACGAGATCCTGGCATGCCTGCGGGTCTGCGACGTCGGTGGGCCTGCGACTCACCGTCGCGCCGTCGGTACGCAGCTTCGCGGCCACCTCGTCGAGCCGGTCGGCACGACGGCCGGCGAGCATCACCGTGCCGCCGACCGCCGCGACAGCGGCCGCGAAGCCGACACCTAGACCCGAGGTCGCGCCGGTGACGATGACGACTTTGTCGTCCAGTCGGAACAACTGCAGCGGATCCATCGGCGCTCCGACTCTGTCTTTCGGTGTGACCGATCCGTCGACGGCCCGCCGCGGCTTGACCGGCCAACGGTTGAAGACCACTATTTTATCGATCGATCGCTAAGTCAAGATCCGAGGAGGCCGCTGTGCGCAGTGCCGTCATCGTCGACGCTGTCCGAACCGGGTCCGGCAAGGGCAAACCCGGCGGATCGCTGTCGGGCACCCATCCCGTCGAGCTTCTCGCCACCGTGCTCTCCGCGTTACAGGAACGCACCGGCATCGACCCCGCGCTCGTCGACGACGTCATCACCGGATGTGTCGCGCAGGCCGGCGAGCAGTCGCTGAGTATCGGTCGCCAGGGTGTGCTCGCGGCCGGCTGGCCGGTATCGGTTCCGGCGACCACGATCGATCGGCAGTGCGGTTCCAGCCAGCAGGCGGCCCACTTCGGTGCGCAGGGGGTCATCGCCGGCGCCTACGACGTAGTCGTCGCGTCGGGCGTGGAGTCCATGAGCCGCATACCCATGGGCACAGCCGGTATCGGCCAGGACCCCTTCGGCCCCAGCGTCCGGTCCCGGTTCGCCCCCGGGCTGATCGGTCAGGGCGTCTCGGCCGAACTGATCGCTGCGAAGTGGAGCCTCACCCGAGACGAGCTCGACGAGTTCTCCGCCCGTTCGCACCGTCTCGCCGCCGCTGCCACGGACGCCGGCCTGTTCGCCAATGAGATCGTGCCCGTCGCGGTCACCGACCCCGCGGGCAACGCGGCCCACCACGCCACCGACGAGACCATCCGTGCCAGCACGACACCCGAAGGACTGTCCAAGCTGAGCCCGTCCTTCCGCAGCGACGAGTACTCGACGCGCTTCCCGCAGATCGACTGGAAGATCACGCCGGGTAGCTCGTCGCCATTGACCGATGGCGCGTCCGCGATGTTGATAGTCGAGGAGGAACTGGCGAGCCGTCTCGGGCTCCGTGCCCGGGCGAGATTCCACACCTTCACGGTGGTCGGCGACGACCCGATCCTGATGCTCACCGCACCGATCCCGGCCACCCGCAAGGCACTGGCCAAGGCCGGGCTGACCATCGACGACGTCGACGCCTACGAGGTCAACGAAGCCTTCGCGCCGGTTCCGCTCGCCTGGCTCCGGGAACTCGGCGCCGACCCGGACAGGCTCAATCCGTGCGGGGGCGCGATTGCCTTGGGGCACGCGCTCGGTTCGTCCGGCACGCGGCTCATGGGCACCCTGCTCAACCATCTCGAGGCAAGCGGCGGGCGTTACGGACTGCAGACGATGTGTGAGGGAGGGGGCCTCGCGAACGCAACCATCATCGAGCGCCTGTGAGGGAACGCCCGCCGAGCGAACGATCGGCATAGGCTTTGTCGGCCGAACGGAGTGAGCTGTGACTGGTCCGCTCGCCGGGATTCGTGTCATCGAGCTCGCCGCTATCGGGCCGGCGCCGTTCGCCGGAATGCTGCTGGCCGACCTCGGGGCCGATGTGGTCAGGGTCGATCGCCCGGAGCGCCTCGGATTGCTGCGCCCGGACGGCGACAGCCATCTCGTGCTCGACCGCGGCCGCCGTTCGCTCTCGGTCGACTTGAAGCACCGACGTGGACCAGCCGTCGTGTGCAAGCTCGCCGAGCAGTCCGATGTGCTGATCGAGGGAATGCGCCCCGGCGTGGTGGAGCGTCTCGGCCTGGGACCGGACGTCCTGCTCGCCCGCAACCCCCGGCTCGTCTACGGCCGCATGACGGGATGGGGACAGGACGGCCCGGACGCTCACAAGGCCGGTCACGACATCAACTACGTCGCGGTGTCCGGCGCGCTGGAGCCGATCGCCGCGCCCGACGGCGGTCCGCCCGTCGCTCCGCTGAACATGCTCGGCGACTTCGGCGGTGGCGGCATGTTGCTGGCGGTCGGCGTGGTCAGCGCCCTGGTGCACGCTCAGCGGACGGGGGAGGGGCAGGTCGTCGACGCGTCGATCCTCGACGGCGCCGCCCTACTGACGGCGATGCACCGTTCTCTCTCGCATATCGGCCGGTGGGACGCCCCGCGCGGAGAGAACCTGTTCGATGGTGGCGCGCCGTTCTACGCTGTCTACCGCTGCGCCGACGACCGATGGCTGTCGGTCGGCGCGATCGAACCCAAATTCTATGCAGACCTTGCGGACGGTCTCGGGTTATCCGACCGCCTACCTGCCGAGCAGCAGTACGCGACCTCGGAGTGGCCCCGCCAACGACGACTGATCGCCGACACCGTCGCGAGCAGGACGAGGGACGAGTGGGTGTCGGTATTCGCCGATCTCGATGCTTGCGTCGCCGCGGTGTTGGCGCCCCACGAGGCGCCGGATGCTCCGCAACCGGCGGCGCGTGGCGTCTATGCGCGGGTCGACGGCCTCATCCATCCGCAGCCCGCGCCCCGCTTCACGGCCACGCCGACGCGGTTGCGACCAGGGCGGGCGTCGGTCGGGGAGCACACCGCCGAGGTACTTGCGGCTTTCGGCTGCACGGCTGACGAGATAGCCGACCTGCTCGACGACGGCACGGTCTACCAGGCCTGAACGCGTTCAGGGGGCGCCGGCGAACCCGACCGTGTGCAGCGCGATGTCGACGTAGCTGGCCGCGACCTCGGCCGCGGACATCGTGCCGTCCGGGCGATACCAGACGGTGATCGCCCAGATCATCCCGAGCAGCGCGCGCATGGTCTGGTGCGGCGACGCCACAGTGAAGACGTGGTCGCGGACCCCGATGACGATCGCGTCCTCGACCATCGCTTCGACGACGCTGCGCTTGTGCGCATAGCGCGCCCGGTTCGCCGGCCCAAGCGCGCGGATCTCGGCGTCCATCGCAGCTCGCTGTCCGTGTTCGACCATGTAGCGCGCCAGACAGCCCACCAGGTTGCGGAACACAGCGCCGGGTTCGTCCGGCGCGTCTGCCACTGCCTGCCGGCAGCGGTCGATCACGAGATCGATCGAGCCGTCGAGCAGTGTGTAAAGGATCGCCTCCTTGTTCTCATGGTGGTAATACAAAGCAGGGACGGTGAGACCTGTGCGCCTGGCGATGTCGCGCACGCTCGTACCGTGGTAGCCGACCTCGTAGAACGCCGCGAGTGCGCTGCGCAGTATCGGGCTGAGCTCGTCGTCGGACATCGTGTCGGTCAGCGTGCTCCGTAGCCGTCGAGGAAGATCTGGGTGTAGGCGTCGGAGATGTCCTGCGGCGACCACTTCATGCCCGGGCGGTACCACCGATGCATCCAGTTGATCATCCCGAACAGCGCGAGCGCGCACAGCTCGAGGGGGAGGTCGGTGCGTAGCGAGCCGTCCTGCCGGCCCTCGTTGAGGATGGAGTGAACGAGCATCTCGTAGTGGCGGGTGCGCGAGATGATATCGGTCGACCACTCGTCGTCCTGTCGAGCGATGCGGCCCATGTCCTCGACATAGACGTTCATCAGCGGATAGTTCTGGGCGTAGGACAGGACCATGGATGCGATGAGCGCGCGAACCTTGTCGGTTCCGCGCGCCTGGCTGCTGTGCACCGTCTCCGCCGCGGCGACGTCCCGCTCGAGCGCGTCGCGCACGATTTCGTGCTGGAGCTCTTCCTTGCTGCCGACGTAGTAGTACAGCGAGGCGCGATCGGTGCCCAGCGCGACGGCGACGTCGCGCAGCGTGGCGGACTCGAAGCCGCGTTCGCGGAACACGTGGGCCGCCGCCCGGATGATCTCCGTGCGGCGCGAGACGTAGTTGACGTTGCCGTCCTCGAGGGCTGCCTTCCTGCGGGCCTCGATACCGCTCGTGGACATATGTCAGAACTCCCCACACGGCACGTCCTGGACCAGGATCGGCCGGAGGGCCGGCCGCTCCAGCGGACCGTACCACTGGGCACACGCACCGGAAATCACGTCAGCGAGAGGCGACGTTCAGCCGCCGAAGAACAGCGCCTGGGCGTTGGTGGACACGAACCGGGTGAACCGGTCCTGGTCGCGAAATGGCAATTCGCGGGCCTCGTTCATGCACCGTTTGTGAGTCAGCAAGGGGTAGTCGCTGGCGAACATCACGCGGTCCGCTCCACGGGTGTTGGCGTAGTAGACGACTTCTTGCGGGATGTGCTTAGGCGCGATGGCCGACGACATGTAGCTGATGTTGGCCCACTTGACCATCAGCTTCACGCAGACGTCGGCCCACGGCTCACCGCCGTGCTGCAGCACGATCTTGAGCTCAGGGAAGAACTCCGCCACGTCGTCGATCGGCATCGGGTCCTGGTACTTGCTCGGCACGCGAGGGCCCGGAAAGCCCACGTTGAGGCCGACAGGAAGGCCCGACTCGATGCACTTGGCATACACCGGGTACAAGGCGGCGTCGTTGTAGTAAAGCCTGGTTTGCAGACCCAGCATGCGGATGAGCACGTGACCTTCACCGGCCAGTTCCTCGACGAGCCGCACCGCGCGCATCCCCTCGCGCGGGTCGACAACGTGCGAGAGCGCGAAGCGGTCTGGGAACTTGTCGCGGGCCGCGGTGCACCACTCGCGATCGCCATCACCGGAGTAGCCCGAGCACAGGATGCCCTTCGCGACCCCGGCAGCGTCCATTTCGTCCACCAACTGCTCGAGGCTGGTGCCGCGCACAAGGCGCTCGTGCAGGCCAGCGAAGAGGTACGACACGTCGATGTCGTCCTGCGGTGGGTAGATGTTCGGATTGACCCAGCAGTCCACTACGCCCTGCGGCAGGTCGAACACAGCTGGAGCCTAGGAGCCGCCCGACACGCGTGTCAACGACTCCGTGGACTGAGCGATCGGCTGGAGCTGGAGTTGTCAACGTTATAGTTGACAGGCGATGGGAGACGGTGAATGCTTCGACCTCGGACGTAGCTCGCACAGATCAGCATCGCGGAGGCAGTCGATGAAGTTCCACTTGATTCAGCCGGGCATGATCGGCCGCAAGGCCGAGATCGAGAAGGGTATGGCCGGCCAGAACAAGGAGCTCTACCAGCGATACTTGGAAGAGATTCGTGGCTACATCCAGCTGGCCGATGAGCTCGGTTACGCGAGCTACGGGCACAACGAACACCACCTGCAGATCGAGGGGTTCGAGATCACGAACCACCCCGGGATGTTCAGCCTCTTCGTCGGTCTGCACTCCAAGCGGCTCAAGGTCTCGACGCTGGGATACGTGCTTCCCACGCACAACCCAGTGCGTGCCGCGGAGGAGATCGCGACGCTCGACCACATGCTCAAGGGCCGACTTCAGGTGGGCTTCACCCGCGGTTATCAAAGCCGGTGGGTCGGTTCGTACGCGGCGGTTCCGGGCGTGAATGCGACCACGCCGGATCTGGCCAAGAACCGCGACGAGGTCGACAACATGAACCGGGAGATCTTCGAGGAGTCCCTCAAGATAGTGAAGACCGCCTGGCTGAACTCGACCTTCAGCTACGAGGGCAAGTACTGGAAGTTCCCCCCGGACTCCGGCCTGTCTGGCCATCCCGCCTACCAGCAGTACGGCGCCGGCATGGGTGACGACGGAATGGTGCACGAGATCGGCATCGCGCCGCGCTGTTATCAGGATCCACACCCGCCGCTTTACGGCGCGTTCGCGCACAGCATGCGCACGATCGACATGTGGGCCCGCGAGGGTGGCAAGCCCATCGTCATGGCGAACCAGATGGACTTCTGCGATGCGCTGTGGGACCGCTACATCAAGACCGCAGCTGACGCCGGTCGTGATGTGGCACGCGAGGACGCAGCTGCATGGGGCGGGGTGCTGATGCTCGGCAATGATCCGAATCGCCTGCAGGAGATCAAGGACGATCACGACTGGTACTGGCACACCTTCTTCCTGCCGTTCGGCCAGGGGTATGCCAATTGCCTCATCGGGGACGTGGACGAGGTGTCCAAGCAGATCGAGGACGCGCAGAAGCGACTCGGTTTCACCGAGATGTGGCTGCAGTTCGGCCAGGGTCATCTCGGTCCGGAGGAGAACTCCGAGATGCTGCAGCTGTTCGCGGACAAGATCTTCCCGCGGTTCTCGGACAGGGCGCCCGACGGAACCTACGTCTGATCCGGCGCCGGTTCCGAAGAACGCGCAAGTGAGCGCAGGGGGGGCGGCTGAGCTCACGCGTGACGGTCGGGGAGTCGTCACCTACACATTCGACGACGCCAAGACGCGCAACGCGTTGAGCACGGCCGTCCTGCAACACATCGACGAGACCCTCACCCAGCTCGCCGACGACGCGTCGGCGCGGCTCGTCGTCTTCACCGGAGCGGGCAGCACGTTCTCCAGCGGGGCCGACCGGGCCGAACTCGGCGATCCAGCGACGGTCGAGCGGACCACCACGTTGCTGTCCTCGATCCTGACCAGGATCGAGAACTCGCCGGTTCCGGTGCTGGCGCGGGTTAACGGGGCGGCCTTCGGCGCAGGGTTGGCCATCGCTGCCGCCGCCGACATCAGCCTGGCACGGGCCGACGCGGTATTCGGTCTGCCTGAGGTCCGCTTCGGGCTCGTCGCCGGTCCGGCCGCAGCAGCCTGCATCGCTCGCGTCGGGCAGACGGCGGGACTCGATCTGCTGCTCACCGGTCGCCGCTTCGGCGCCGAGGAGGCAGCGCGGGTCCACCTGGTCACCGCGGTCGTGGAGCCTCGCGAGTTCGACGCTGCCGTCGAGGAGCGTGTGGCCGACCTCCTGCTGGGCGACTACGACGCTCTTGCCACGACCCGGCGTCTCGTCCGGCAGCTGTCCGTGCCCTCGATGGCCGACAGTCTCGAGCTTGCCCGCTCCGTCGTCGAGACAGCCCGGACCCGCTTCGAGGGTTACGCCACCCGAGCGCTCGCGCCGGACGGGGTACGCGACGTCGACTGGCGAGACGTCCCCGCCCGGCCCCGCCGCGCCTTGCCGACCTCCGAGGGCCTCCCGGACCTGCGCGCCGACCTGCCGCAGCTGGGCCGTTGCGTCGTGACGGTGGGCACGTTCGACGGGATGCACCGTGGCCACGCGGAGGTGCTCGGGCGCACCGTCGCCGCGTCGCGCCGATTAGGGCTGCCGAGCGTCATGTTGGCCTTCGACCCACATCCGGACGAGCTGACCCGGCCCGGGTCGCATCCGGCCGTCCTCACCACGGTGGCCCGCCGTGCCGAGCTGGCCGTCGAGTTCGGTATCGATGTCTTCCGCGTCGTGCCCTTCGATCTGCACGTGGCCCGGCTGGCCCCGCCGGACTTCGTCCGCCAATTGCTCGTCGAGCGGCTTCACGCCGCCGAGGTCGTGGTTGGCGCCAGCTTCGGCTTCGAACGCGATGGGTCAGCGCCCACGGCGAGTCTGGCCGATCTGGCCGAACGGTTCGGCTTCACCGCCACTTTTGTCGAGCTCGTCCGGGGCGGGGGCGATGCCGCGTCACCGGTCGTCAGCTCGATCTACCTGCGCTCGTGCGTCGCGAGTGGTGAGGTGGCCCTCGCCGGCGCGGGTCTGGGCCGGCCGCACCGCATCGACGGTGTCATCGAGCACGGAGATCACCGCGGTCGCAGGCTGGGCTTCCCGACGGCGAACCTGGGCTTCGACCGTTTCGCGGCTGTGCCGGCGGACGGCGTGTACGGCGGACGCGTGGTGTTCCTCGACCAATGGGGTCAGACCGACAGCGCGGCGGCGGGTGTCGCAGCGGTATCCGTGGGCACGAACCCGACCTTCGACGGACGGCAGCGCCGGGTGGAGGCGCACATCCTCGATTGGGACCAGGACCTCTACGGGCGGCGCGTCGGGATCGAGTTCACCCGACGGCTGCGCGGCATGGTGCGCTACGACGACATCGAGTCACTCGTGACACAAATGAAGCAGGACGTCGAGCAGACCCGCGCGCTGTCGGCCGTGTCCCGCTGACTGGTGGCGGAGAGCGGCCGGGGAATGCTCACAGCAGCGGGTCGGTGACCGCAGCGAGGTCCTTTTTCTCATGCAGGTCGGCGAGTTCGGCAATGACCTCGGCGGCGACCGAGGACTCGACCCGGCCGGCGACGTTCGCCCGAAACTTGCCCGCCAGCTGCTCCCAGGTGAGCGGGTCCTCCAGGCTGCCACGCAGGATGAGCTGATCGCGCTCGAGCGAACGTCCGTCCGTCGTCCGCACCCGGATCCGGGCGCCGTTCTGCGGCAGGTCGTCGGTGGCGTGCACGCGCACCCGGTCGCGGGCCGCAGCGAGGCGCTCGATCGCCGATGCGGTGAACGTGTGCACCGTCACGGCGCCGTCGACCAGCGCCGCGATCACGTTGAAGGCGAGGCTGAACTTGGCCTCAAGACCGCTGCGCGGCCACGGATAAACGAGGACGTCCTCGAGGTTGCGTCGCTCGATCCACACATCCAGTTCGGCGACGTCGGAACCGGTCAGCCGCTCGTCGCGAAGCAGGTTCAGCACGCCGTCAATCGCGTAGTGGTTGGCGCCGCAGCAAGGGTAGGCCTTGAAAACGAGGCCCTCCTCGATCGCGAACGGCGCCCGCGTGCCGACCGATTCTAGGTCCTGCACGACGACGTCGAGGTCGCCCTCACCTCGGCAGATGACGTCGTGCCAGCCGAAGCGCTGCTCGAGCACCTGCGCGCTGGCGGTGAAACCCGAGCGGGCGAGCAGGACGGACTCGACGGCGGTGCGGTTGGCCAGGCCCGCGTGCAGCGGTTTGGTCATGGTGCCAAAGTTCGCCCGCAGACCACCGGCTTCGGATGCCGCGATGCCGAGCGCGTGGGCCGTCTGCTCTTCGGTCAGTCCGAGCAGCCGGGCACCGCCCGCGGCCGCCCCGAGACTCGAATAGACCGACGGCTTGTGGTATCCGGCGGCATAAGGGCCCAGCCTGGTGTCGGGATACATCGTGGTGAGGCGGTGCGCCACCTCATATGCGACGGCGAGCGCGTCGACGAAGGCCGCACCATCTGCCTGCTCCTGCTCGGCCAGGGCCCAAAGCGACGGCAGGATCGCCACGCTCACGTGGCCGGCCCCCAGTCCGATGTCGTCGTAGTCCAACGCATGTCCTGCGGTGCCGTTGACGAGCGCGGCGAGCGACGCCGGGAGCCGACGGCCGCCCCCGAGCACGGCGGCCGGTCCGTCACCGGACTGTGTCCTTGCGTAGTCGAGAGCGAGCCGGCCCGCCGGTTCGCCGGCGCCGGCGACCGTCACTCCGAACAGGTCTAGCGCCGCCTGCGAGGCGACCTCTCGGACCCTCGGTGATGTACTTGCGTCGGGCGCCGACCGGACGAACGCGGCCATCCGGCCGGTGACGGAATCGGACACGCGCTCAGCTCGCCGCCGGTTCGACGTGCGCCCGCACGAACTTGCCGCTGGGATCGGTCCAGCCATGGTCCTTCGCGTAGCCCATGGCCTGAGCGAACCGCTCGTCCCAGCTGCAACTACGTGGCACGGGCCCGAGGGACTTGAGCTGCGCGATGTCCAGCCAGGCGTGCTCGCCTTCGATCCGACCCAGCTCACCCATGATCTCGGTGGCGCGACCGGCGCTCGCCTGCTGGATGACCACGCTGAGAGCGTTCGTGTCCTGGGCGTCATGCATGGCAACCTCGGACCCGACGCCGTCTATCACTATCCGCACCGGACACCGACGCCTGGTCGGTGGCACACCCGCCGTGTCATCACGCGATCACGCTAACCACTGGCCCGACCCGATGTCAACGATGACGTTGACAATCTCGGCGGCGCCCCGTGGTAAACGTCAATGTTGACATCGCTGGTCGATCGGTGGGACTGTTCAGTTGCCTCCGTCCCGGCTCCAGCGTGCGTCCCTTGTCGACCGCGCTCCGGGTTCTCAGAAGCTCCAGGAAGGTGGAAAACCGATGACGTACACACCCCGCGAGAGCGGTCCGTTCGCCGGGCTCAAACTGATCGACGCCGACTCACACATCACCGAGGCGGAGGAT
This sequence comes from uncultured Jatrophihabitans sp., assembly GCF_964251945.1. Taxonomy (GTDB): domain Bacteria; phylum Actinomycetota; class Actinomycetes; order Mycobacteriales; family Jatrophihabitantaceae; genus Jatrophihabitans. Next base: position 47,805 of record NZ_CAXULP010000002.1, on the reverse strand, counting down.
CTGTGGACCTCGCGCGCGCCTGCCAAATACAAGGACCGGGTGCCGCAGTGCCATCTCGACGAGGATGGCGTCAGCTACTGGTTCGTCAACGGTCACCAGAAGCTGAGCAAGAACAACAGCATCGCGTTCGTCAATAAGGCCGGTGAGAAGATCCCGTACTACGGCGCCGACATGGAACTGGCCGGCGATCGTATCGGCGGCGCAAAGGAGGACATCCACCTCGCCGCCACCGAGGCCAAGCCGCGGGTGGACCTGCTCGACGAGATGGGCATCTACGCCCAGATCGTCTACCCGAACATCATGGGCTTCGCTGCGCCAGCAATGGTCCAGGGTCTGGATCGTGACCTGTCGTACGTCATCTGCCAGATCTACAACGACGCAATGCGCGAGTGGCAGGCCGAGGGTTCCGAGAGACTGCTCCCGCAGGCGATGCTGCCCTTCTGGGACATCGAACAGTCGATCGCCGAGGCCAGACGTGCCAAGGACATCGGGCTCACCGGCGTCCTGATGGCCGGCGAGCCGCACTTGGGCGGGCTTCCTGATTACGGAACCGAGCACTGGAACCCCCTTTATGAGGCCCTTTCGGATCTCGAACTCCCGATCAACATCCATATCGGCGCCCGTAACTGGAAGGGCAGCCAAAACCAGGCAGCCTGGCCGTCGCTGCCGGAGCGAGCGGGGAAGCCGGTCCGGTCAATCCAGACCGAGCTCTCGAACTCGCGCTTCATCTCCAACCTGTGCGCCAGCGACGTGCTGATCCGGTACCCGAAGCTCAACTGGGTGTCAGTCGAGTCGGGTATCGGCTGGATTCCCTACGTGCTCGAGCGAATCGACTACGAGTACCGCGAGGAGTTTCCCGGGGGCGAGGCGCCCGAGCTCCCGCCCGCCAAGGAGATGTTCGCCAAGGGCGTGTTCGGGACGTTCTGGTTCGAGGACGCGGGCCCCCTCGCGCTGCTGGACCGCATCGGCGCGGACAACGTGCTGTGGGAGACCGACTTCCCGCACCCGACCAGCCTCTACCCGTCGCCGGTCGAGCGTTCGGAGGAGAAGCTGAAGGGACTCGACCCGGCGGTGGTTCGCAAGATCGTGCAGGACAACGCCGCGAAGCTCTACAAGATCGAGGTCTGACCTCTCGATGGCATCGCGCGCGTCGGTGGCCGGCGAAGTGGCGATCGTCGGTCTCGGGCACACCGAGCAGGGCGAGCTGCCGGGCAGGTCCGTCGAGGAGATCGCGGTCGACGCCGCCATCGACGCCGTCGCCGATGCCGGTCTACGTTTCGAAGACCTCGACGGGCTGATCGCCTGCAAGTCGGTGCAGGGTCAGGGCAACGACGTCGCCGTCGGTCAGCTGCTCGGGTTGAACCTGCCCTATGTGCAGTCGCTGGACTACGGCACCTGCAACTTCTCGCTGCACCTGGCCGTGATGGCGATCACGACGGGCCTGGCCGAGACGGTGCTGCTGACCTACGGCGCGAACGCGCGCAGCGGAAAGTTCGACTTCGGCAAGCCGATGTACGGCGCGGACATGGCCACCTCGGCCGGCCTGGTGCACATCGCCGGCAGGGCGGGGCTCGCACTGCAACGGCACAAGGCGGTCTACGGCACGACCGACGAACAGTTCGGGATGCTGGCGGTCGGGCAGCGGTTGTGGGCCCAGATGAACCCCAATGCGATCTTCCAGAAGCCCTTGTCGATGCAGGAGTATCTCGCCGAGCCATACCTGGTCGAGCCGCTGCGGCGATCGGACGTCACGATGATCTCCGACGGCGGCGTCTCGTTCGTCGTCACCACCGCCGAGCGTGCCGCCGATCTGCCACACACCCCGGTCTATGTGTCAGGCATGGCCGAGCACGGGGGCGTGCGTGGCGAGCACAATCCCGAGAACCTGATGCGGCCCTGGCTGCGTGACGCGGCCCAGGCCATCTGGGTGAACACCGGCCTGGGCCCGGCCGACATCGACGCTCTCTACATCCAGGACCCGACCGCGCTGTGGACGCTGCAGATGCTGGAGTACTACGGCTTCTGCGGCATCGGCGAGGGCGGTCCGTTCCTCGCCGAGGGGCAGACCCTGCCCGGCGGCGACCGTCCGTTGAACACGCACGGCGGACAGCTGTCGGAGAGCTACACGTGGGGCTGGATGCATCTCGTCGAGGCGACCCGGCAACTACGTGGTCAGGCCGGCGAGCGCCAGCTCGATTCGCCCGAAACGGCCATGTACCTGTCCAGCCACGGATTCGTGAAGGCCGCCGCGTCGGTGCTCTCGACGAACCGAGGGGTCGGCGCATGACGCTCTCCCCGATCGACGACCCACTGACGGCGCCGTTCTTCCACGCAGCCGCCGAGAAGCGGCTTACGGTGCAGCGGTGCGACTCCTGCCACGCGCTGCGGTGGCCGCCGCTGTCGGGCTGCCCCGAGTGCCGCAGTCGCTCGACCACCTGGGTCGATGTCGCCCCCCGCGGCACGGTCTGGAGCTTCGTGGTCTACCACCGGGCTTTTCAGGCCGCGCTGAAGGATCAGGTCCCCTACACCGTCGCGATGGTGCAGCTAGACGACGGCCCCTACCTGATCGGCCGGGTGACGCCGACGGACGATCCGCTGGCGGTGGGCGACCGCGTCGAGGCCGAGTTCCTCGACGTCGATGGGCTGCCGGCCGTCCGCTGGCGCGCCGTCTGAGGCGAGGCACGAACGACCAGAAGACCACGAACCACTGAAGAAGCAGAGAGGGTCGACATGGGACAGCTCGACGGGCGCGTTGCGTTCATCACCGGGGGAGCGCGGGGCCAGGGCCGCGCACATGCACTCGCACTCGCGGCCGAGGGGGCGGACGTCGTCGTCGCCGACATCTGCGCTGATGTCGCGGCCATCAACTACCCGATGGCGAGCGAGGACCAACTCGAGGAGACGGTGAAGCTCATCGAGGAGCACGGCGTCCGCGCGCTCGGCCTGCGAGTCGATGCCCGCGACACCGAGCAGGTGAACGGCGCCGTGGCGCAGACGATCGCCGAGTTCGGCCGTCTGGACATCCTGCTGGCCAACCAGGGCATCGTCGACTTCTCCACAGTCGAGACCACCACCGACGAATCGTGGGCGACGATCATCGACACCAATCTGACTGGCATCTTCAAGGCCATCCGGGCAGTGATCCCGCAGATGCGCAAGCAGGAATTCGGGCGCATCATCGCGACCTCGTCGATGGGCGCGCGCGCGACCGCCCCCAACCTCGCGCACTACATCGCGGCCAAATGGGGTGTGATCGGGCTGGTCAAGACCACCGCACTCGAAGTCGCCGACTTCGGCGTCACGGTCAACGCTATTTGCCCCGGCGCAGTAGGCACCGACCTGTTCTTCAACCAGCCGACGTACGACATCTTCTGCCCCGACCTGCCGAAGCCGGTCACCCGCGAGCAGTTCGAGAAGCGACTCGACGACCTCAACTACGGATTGAACGGTGTCCGTTACCTCAATGCCGAGGACGTGTCGCGCACGATGCTCTATCTGGTGCTCGATCGCGGTCTCATCAGCGGGCAGGTGGCCGAGATCGGGCTGCTCGGGCCTGCCCGCAGCATCTACTGACGTGGGTGACGGCAGCGCACGCGACCGTGCCGTCGCGATCGTCACCGGGGCGACCCAGGCGATGGGCGAGGCGATTGCCCGAAGGCTCGCGCGCAATGGCGTCGCGGTGCTCGGTGTCGGCCGCGATGACAGCCGTGGCCGCGCCGTCGCCGCCCGGATCGTCGCCGACGGGTTCGAGGCCGACTTCGTGGCCACCGACGTCGGGAAGGAGGACGAAGTCGCTCGCGCCGTCGAAGCCGTCGTCGAGCGATTCGGCGGCCTGGACATCGTGGTGAACAATGCCGCGTCCCTGGACGCATGGCCCCCCGAGGCGCCCGTGCACCTCGAACCCACGGACGTCTTCGACTCGATCCTGCGGGTGAATCTCTACGGCCCGTTCTGGTTCGTGAAGTACGGCGCTCCGGTGATGATCGCGGGCCAGCGGGGTGGGCTGTTCGTCAACATCTCCTCCTATGCCGCGCACCGCGGGGTTGCCGGCAAACCGGCGTACACGGCCTCGAAGGGTGCGCTGGAGGCGCTTACCAGGCAGGTGGCCGTCGACTACGCCGAGTACGGCATCCGCGCTAACACGCTCGTACTCGGGTCGATAGGGGTCCCGCGTAACGCGGCGTTGCACGACGACCCGGACATGGCGGAGGCAATGCGCGCCGGCCGACTCGTGCACCGTGCCGGCACGCCCGACGACACCGCGGCCGCCGTCGCGTTCCTCGCCTCGCCCGACGCCGGTTTCATCACTGGCACGACCCTCAACGTCGACGGTGGACTGCTCGCCAAGGCTGCCGTGCCCCGCGTCGCGCAGCGGCTCGCGGAGGCCACCGCCGTACCGTCGTCGAGTTCCGGAGGCGGCTGACCATGGCGGTGTCCTTCGGGGTCAAGCTGCCCGGCCTCGTGCCGTCCTGCGTGCCGTCGCTCAAAGACATCCCCGACTTCGTCGTAGAGCTCGAGAAGCTCGGCTTCGATGACGTCATGGACGGCGAACACATCCTCTACGCCGCGGACATGTCCCATCCGGGAGGCGCCGGCAATTTCGAGCACAGCCGGGTGCGGCAGCACTCCGACCGCTCGGACACGCTGATCATGTTCGCCGCCATCGCGGCCCGCACCACGCGCATCAAGATGGTCTCGGGCATTCTGCTTGCCGCAGCGCACCCGTTTGCGGTGCTCGCCCGACAGGCCTCGACGCTGGACATCTTGTCCGAAGGACGATTCGCGCTCGGCGTCGGCGGCGGCTGGAACGCCGCAGAGTTCGAGCAGATGGGCATACCGCCGGGCGAGCGCGCCGCCCGGACCGAGGAGACCATCCGGGCCTGCCGTGAGCTGTGGTCGCCGGGGCTGTCCTCGTTCGAGGGCCGGTGGATACGGTTCAAGGACGTCATTTGCGAGCCGGCGCCGCTGCGTCCGGACGGCGTCCCGGTCTGGTGGGGCGGCAACGCCCGCAGCAGGCCCACCGCGCGCCGCGTGGTCGACCTCGCCCAAGGCTGGTTGTCGCGCGAGGCCGCGGACTACGACGAGATCGCCCAATCGGTGGAGGCGATCCACACCGCGTGCGAGACGTACGGACGCGACCCGGCCGGCATCGGCGTGCGCGCGTCCCTCACGGCCACTTCGGATTGGAACGCCGCTACGTCGGTCGACGACCTGATCGAGCGCGCCATGGACCGAGTACGACGGCTGATCGGCGTGGGCGTGACGCATTTCAATGTGCCGTTGAGCTACTACGGGATCGACCTCGACGCCCTGGGCCGACTCCTGATCGCCGTTCGCGGAGTCTGAGTCGGCCAGCTAAGCCTAGTGTCAACGCTGTAGTTGACACCCGGAAAGGGCGGTGCCAGGCTGCAGTGATGTACGAGCGGTCGGAGCACTTCATCGGCGGCAAGTGGTTGCCGGCCACCGGCACTGAGACTCTCGAGGTGATCTCCCCGACCACCGAGGAGGTCGTCGGCCGGGTGCCCATCGCGACCAGCGGGGAAGTGGACGCGGCCGTCGCGGCCGCACGGAGCGCGTTCGACAGCGGGCCGTGGCCGCGCCTAAGCCTGGCGGAGCGAGCCGAACACCTGCATCGGCTCATCGACGCCCTCGAGGCCCGCCGCGAGGAGGGTCTGCAGCTGCAGATCGAGGAGATGGGCGCGACCCGCAAGTTCGCGGTCGAGAACTACAACAGTCTGCGTCCCGCGCTTACGACCATGATCGAGGACGCGGCCAAGATCTCCTACCGCGACGTGCGCGACGGCGTCATCGGCAAAGTGGTGGTCCTGCGCGAGCCGGTCGGTGTCGTCGCCGGCGTGACTCCGTGGAACTCCCCGATTGCAGTCGTCCTGTCAAAGGTTCTCCCCTCGCTGCTCATGGGGTGTCCGATCATCGTCAAGCCGGCGCCCGAGGCGCCGCTGAGCGCGTGCGTCATCGCCGACGCCGCGCTCGAGGCCGGTCTGCCCGAGGGCACGTTGAGCATCGTCAACGGCAGGGTGAACGTGGGCGCGTACCTCGTCGGCCACCCGGACATCGACTACGTGACCTTCACCGGCAGCCCCGGCGGGGGACGTGCCATCGGGTCGGCGTGTGCCGACAACCTACGCGGGGTCACTCTCGAACTCGGCGGCAAATCAGCGGCCGTGGTGCTGCCCGGCACGGACATGACGCCCTACGTGTCCTCGCTCGTCGGCGGTTCGATCCGCAATTGCGGGCAGATCTGCGTCTCGACGAACCGGGTCCTCGTCCACCAGGATGATCGTGATCGTGTCGTCGACCTACTCATCGACCGCGTGTCGTCCATGAAGGTCGGCGATCCGCACGATCCGGACACCGACTTCGGCCCGCTCGCGGCGCAACGCCAACGCGAGATCGTCGAGCGGTTCATCGCCGCCGGCGTCGCTGAGGGAGCACGAATCGCTTACGGCGGCGCAAGGCCCTCCGATCAGCCGAGAGGCTGGTATGTCGAGCCTACGATCTTCGTCGATGTCGACAGCCAGATGACGATCGCGCAGGAGGAGATCTTCGGTCCGGTGCTGTCGGTGATCTCCTACTCCGATCTGGACGAGGCGGTGGCCATCGCGAACGACAGCAAGTACGGCCTGGGCGGAGCGGTGTTCGCCGACGACACCGAGCAGGCGATCGCGGTCGCCGCCCGCCTCGTGACCGGCACGGTCCAGGTCAACGGCGGCCCGGCCGCGGGCGGAGGCGGACCGTTCGCCGGCCGCAAGCACTCCGGGCTCGGCGTCGAGCGAGCGGTCGAGGGCCTCGGGAGTTTCCTGCAATTCAAGTCCGTGGCCCTGCCGGCAGGCTACGAGCCCGCCACCGATCGTGAGAGGACGAGGTAGTCGATGGCCCGGTGTCCGGTTGCCAAGCTCGCCGAACTCGACGAACGCACGCTCACGCGGGTCGAGGTCGACGGCGTGCCGATTTGCCTCGCGCGTCTGGCCGGCGGCGAGGTGTTCGCCATCAGCGACATCTGCAGCCACGAGGAGATCGAACTCAGCGACGGTGACCTGGACGGGGACGACGTCGAATGCCCGGCACACGGCTCGCGATTCAACGTCCGCACCGGTGAAGTCAGCGGCCTGCCTGCCGAGGAGCCGGTCGCGACCTATCCGGTGACCGTCGAGAACGGCGAGGTCCTCGTCGACGTCTGACATCGGCGCCCGCCGCGGTTGACGAACCGGCCGCGCGGGTCAACCGGCGATGTCGATCAGATCGCTCGGGCCGTCCGCCGATGCCTCGGTCAGCACCTGCTTGCGCAACCCAGCGATCAGCTCCGGCTGGTCGGTCGCCAGAGCCGCGGTGAGACGCCCCGACCGATCGCGCCAGCGTGCCGACCAGCCGGACTCGAGGTCCTCGACGGTGACGTCGTCCTCCGCGCCGTGGTGACCGACATATTCGACGCGGTGCCCGAACTGGTCGCTCCAAAAGTACGGAACCGGGTCGTGGACCAGCTCGGCCCCGGCGCCGTTGACGATGCCGTCCGCGACGATCGCCGGCCCGCTGGAGGCGTCGTGCCAGTGCTGGATGCGCAGCCGCCGCCCGTAACGGCGCGACCACCATGCCGCGACGTCGCCGACCGCGTACACCCCGGGAACCGACGCGCGCAGGTGGTCGTCCACCGCGACCTCGGGGAGGAGCGCCAGGCCCGAGCCGATGAGCCAGTCCGTGCAGGCGCGCACGCCGATGCCGGTGACCACGGCGTCGGCCGCCACCACCTCCCCTGAGGAGAGGTGTACGCCGTCGGGCTCCACCGACTCGACGCGGACGCCGGTCCGCAGGGTCGCGCCCTCCCACCATGCCGCGAACCGCGCTCCGATCTGCGCGCCGAAGGCCATCGCGAGCGGCGCGTCCTGGTACTCCAGGCCCGTCACCGAGCAGCCCTTCTCGACCGCGGCATGCGCGACCTCCGCACCGATCCAGCTCGCGCCGATGACGACGATCCTGGCGCCGGGTTCGAGCCGGTCCCGCAGCGTGATCGCATCGAGGTCGGTGCGCAGGACCAGCTGTTCGCCTGCGCCCGGAACGCGCAGCGGCTTGGCGCCCGTCGCCACCACCAGGGACTCGAACTCCAACGTCTCCGCTTCAGTCGTGAGCGTTCGCGCGGTGAGGTCGACGCCCACCACTCTGGTGGCCAGTCGGACATCGATCCGCAGCCCCTCGTAGTCGGCCTTGAGTGGCTTCGGCTCGCGCTTGCCGCGCAGGACCGCCTTGGAGAGCGGCGGGCGGTCGTAGGGCAGCGACGGTTCGTCGCCGATGAGCACGATCGGGCCGACGTGCCCGGACTTGCGCAATTCGGTGCAGGTTCGGCTGCCCGACAGGCCGGCGCCGACGACGACAACCGGACCGTTCGATGCTGGACTCACGGCGTCAACGTAACAGTTGACAGGCGGCATCGGGGAGTGAAACTCTGCCAACGATGGAAGGGAACAGCGACATGACCGAGACCACCGATCGCACGGGCGCCGCCGAGGTGACGCCCGAGGCCGTGGACGGCTCGAAGTGCCCGTTCGCGCCGGTCAGCACGATCCGCGACATCGGCAACTTGCTGCGCTCCAAGACTGCCGTCACGCACGATCCGTATCTGTTCGCCGGTTTCAAGAACGATCCGGTCAACGGCGAGATCAACGTGCAGGAGTTCCTCGGCGCCTCCATGATGTACGTGGAAGGCGAGTCGCACCGGCGCCGGCGCAAGCTGCTCAACCCGTTGGTTCGGGCCGACGCGCTGCAGGGCATCCGCGAGGACGTCGTCCTTCCCGAGGCCGACCGATTGATCGCCCAGCGCCTCGCCGAGCCCGACGCCGACGGCGAATACCGGATGGACCTGGTCGAGTTCCTCGAGCGGGTCTTCATCCATTTCACCGCCAAGCTCATCGGACTGATCGACATGGAGACCGACGAGCGCATCGCGCTGATGGCCTCCTTCTCCGGCCCCCTTGCCGCGGGCACGAGCTCGGGCTACCTCCAGGATCGGGACGAGGTGAATCGCCGGGCGCTCGCGGTTAAGGAGCAGTACCGCGAGCAGTTCTTCAAGCCCTCGCTGGAGTGGCACCGCGAACAGCGGCGCCGCATCGATGCCGGCGAAATCGATGAGGGCGACGTCCCGGACAGTCTGCTGAAGTTCGCGGCCGCCGGTCTGGCGCCGGAATGGCAGGACGAGCAGAAACTGATCGTCGAGTCGACCTTGTTGTTCGCGGCCTCGGTGGGCACCAGCACGCAGTCGATCATCCACACCATCGACCTGCTCCAGGGCTGGTTCGCCGAGCATCCAGAGGATCTGGAGCGCAAGACCGATCCGGTGTTCCTGTTGCAGAGCCTGCAGGAGATCATTCGGATGCGGGCGCCGTTCGCGCCTTTTCAGACGCGGCTCGCGCTGGAGGAGAACATCCTGTCCGACGGCACCACGGTGCTGCCCGGCCAGGAGCTGCACATCGAGTACGTCCGGGCCAACCGCGACACCGAGATCTTCGGCGAAGACGCCAACAGGTTCAATCCGAGTCGGGCGACGCCTGCTGACGGGACGCCGCGGTACGGGGTCGGCTTCGGCCTCGGCTCGCACCAGTGCTACGGCCTGCGGGTCGTCGTGGGCAACGACGGTAAGGGCGGCGCGCACGTCGAGCTGCTGCGCAAGCTGATGGCGGCCGGAGTTCGCCCGGACCCGAACACCCCGCCGGTAGGCCTGAAGAAGGACATGAGCAAGTTCCTCGTCGAAGACATTCCGCGTTACACGCAGTACACGGCGATCTTCGACAAGTAGTCCTGCACCCCGTCGACATCGAGGTCGGATCCGGAAGACGAGGCGACATGGGCATGGACGACGTCGGCGCACTGAACGGTGTTCGGGTGCTCGACTTTGGTCAGTATCTGGCGGGGCCGCTGGTCGCATTGCTGCTCGCCGAGAACGGCGCCGACGTGATTCGTGTCGATCCGCCCGGCGGCCCCGTGTGGGACCACCCCGCTAACGCTGTGCTGCAGCGCAGCAAGCGGTCTATCGTGCTCGATCTGAAGACGACGGCACATCTCGCGGTAGCCCGGGACCTGATCTCGTCCGCCGACGTGGTGATCGAGGGCTTCCGTCCCGGTGTCATGGCCCGGTTGGGGTTGGCGGCCGAGGAGGCGACTTCCGCCGACCCCCGCCTGATCTGGTGTTCGCTGCCCGGCTTCGCCGCGGACGATCCACGCGCCGCTGTCGCCGGATGGGAGGGCATCGTCTCCTCGGCGGCCGGTCTCTACCCCCCGGGGTTGTTCGCGATACGCGATCCCCCGCGGTTCTCCGCGGTCCCGATGGCGTCCACCTTCGCAGCCGCCATCGCAGCCCACAGCATTGCCGCCGCCCTGCTCACCCGCGCGCACACCGGCCGCGGCGAGCGGATCGAAGTGCCGCTGTTCGACGCCGCCTTCGACGCGATCGCCATCTACGGCGAGGCGCCCGGCACACTCGCGCAAGCCGGGTTCGGGCACGAGCAGGCGCGCATCGCCAATCCCGCGTTCGGCACCGAGAGCCCTTATGTGTGCCGGGACGGCCGCTACATCGCCAACTGCGGTTCTCCGCCGCGCGGTTTGCACAGATTCTGGGACGCGCACGTCGACGTCGAGCTGAAGGCACGTACCGACCCGGCCGGCGAAGCCGAGGCTCGCGAGCAGCTGACGGCGGTATTCGCCCAACGCGACGCGCAGGACTGGGAGCGGATCCTGCAGGAGGACTTCGGCGCCGCGGTCGCCGCGACCCTGACCACGAGCGAATGGCTCGATGACGAGCACGCCCGCTCGAGCGGCAGTGTCTTCGATGTCAGCGACCCGGTGCTGGGGGAGACCCGGCAGGCGGGTTCGGTGCTGCGCTATTCGCGAGGGGCGCCCGGAGTGCGTTTCCCCAGGCATTTGGTCGGCGCGGACACGACTGCCGTTATCGAGGAGCTGGCCGCGCTCCCCGATCGGCAGTTCGCGCCGCCGCAACGATCGACCGACTCACTGCCGCTGGCGGGGGTTCGAGTGCTCGACCTCACGAACCTGCTCGCAGGACCGATCGGCGGTCGCATCCTGGCCGAGTACGGCGCCGACGTCATCAAGATCAACAAAGCGGCGATCGGCTTTGGCGACGCCGATCCGATGGCCGACGACCCCATCACCTTCATCGGGCACCGGACCACGGGGGCCGGCAAGCGCACGATGTTCCTGGACCTGAAGTCGGCGAGGGGACGGCGTTTGCTCGACGAGCTTGTCCGCACGGCCGATGTCGTGCACACGAATATGCCGCCCGACACGGCCGCGCGGCTGGGCATCGACGAGGCGCGCCTACGTGTCTTGAATCCGCGAATCGTCTACTCCAGCTCGCGGTTGCACGCGGCAGGAGGGTGGCGGGGCCACTTCCGCGGACACGAGGACCTCGCTGAGCACGTCACGGGAATGAGCATCCGCTACGGCGGTGGGCTCCCGGACGGTATGCACGGGATCATCGTGAACGACCACGCGACGGGGCATTTTGCGGCGTTCGGCGTGCTGCTCGCGTTGCTGGCCCGGGAACGCACCGGCGCCGGCGAGGCCGTCGAGACTTCACTGTCACAGACCGCGACCTACTTCCAGATCCCGTACATGATCAAGTATCTCGGCGCGACATGGGCCGAGCCGAGTGGGCGCGAGGCCATGGGCTGGGGTCCGTCCGACCGGCTCTATCGCGCGGCCGACGGGTGGCTATGGGTTGCCGCCCCAGGCGATCATGGCTTGGCCGACCTGCTGCGGACCGGCCTGTTCGCCGAAGCCGTCGATGCACACGGACGCGCCATCGAGGTGGAACTCGAACGTGCGTTCGTCAAGCGGCCGACGCTGCAATGGCAGAGCCTGCTCGAAGAGCACCGAATCGCCTCGCACCCGTTCCGGACCATCGCCGACGTGATGGACGACGACGTGGCGACATCGCGGGGACTCAGCGTCACTCGCGACCATCCGGGCCTCGGACGCGGTCGCGAGGTGGGCTTCCTCCCGCGATTCGCCTCGCGTCGCGCGTGGACGGTGCCGCCTGCTTGCGCGCCGGGCTGGCACACCAGGGAGATCCTCACCGAGCTGGGCCACGCCGACGAGATCGACGACCTGCTCGCGGCGCGTGTGGTCGCGGTGGCGGACTCGCACCGGCCGTCGGCCAGGTAGGCCTAGATCACGTCCTGCTCGGCGAGCCGGGCTATCTCGGCCTTGCTCCTGCCGAGCAGTTCGCCGAGCACCCACTCGTTGTCCTCGCCGTAACACGGCGCGCCCCGATCGATCCGGCCGCCGATGTGCGCAGGCGTTCGCTCGAGTTTCACCGGGAACTCCGCCACCGGCCATCGACCGATTTTGCTGCCCTCGATCTCGGTCAGCCAGGCGAGGTGAGCGAGCTGCGGGTCCCGTTCGACACGGTCGGCCGCGGTCTGGCAGACCCCCGCAGGAATGCCGTGCGCCTGCAGCCGGTGCATGAGTTGGTAGCCCTCCTGCGCGCTGGTCCACTCGCTTACCAGCCCGTCCAGCGTCTCCTGGCGTTCGAGGCGGCTGGCCAGGGTCGAGAAATCAGACGTCCAGGGCTGATCGATCAGCCGCGCGAGCGAGTGCCACTCGTCCTCGGTCGTACACGCGATGGCGATCCAGCGGTCGTCACCGGTTGTCCGGTAGATCGCGTGCGGTGCGGCAGCCTGCTGCGGGGAGTGGTTGCCGGTGCGTTGCCACGTTTTCCCGGTGGCCGACCATTCCAGGATCGCGCCGCCGGCCACGTATATGCCGGACTCCGTCTGCGACGCGTCGATCCACTGACCCTGGCCGGTTCGCTCGCGGTGGTGCAGGGCGGCGAGCATCGCGGCAGAGAAGCTATAGGCGCCGATCCAGTCGAGGTAGGAGTAGCCCCAGCCTGCTGGGATCGCGGGATCGGGTAGGCCGGACATCTCGGTCACGCCGGCAAGAGCGCCTGCGATCGGACCGACCGCCCGCAGCCGCCCGTACGTGCCAGCCGTTCCCATCCCGGACTGCTGCGCGTAGATGATGTCCGGCTTGATCCGTCGCAGTTCGTCCCAGCCCAGACCCCAGCGATCCAGCACGCCGGGGGAAAAGCCCTCGGCCACGATGTCGGACCTGGCGATCAGCTCGCGGGCGATCGCAAGACCCTCCGGATGCCGGACGTTGAGCGAGAGCCCGCGCTTGCCAGGATTCTTGTTGTTGAACTGACCGCCCATGTCCGGGTCGGTGACACCGGGCAACGGTGCGCTGGCCGCCTCCCGGGCTTCCCGGCCGCCGACGGGCGCCATCGCAGCCATCCGGGTGTCGGGATTGGCTTTCCACTCGACCTTGATCACCTCGGCGCCGAGCGCGGCGAGGAAGCGCGTGCCGCCGGCGGAGGCGAGGAACCAGCTGAAGTCGAAGATGCGGACGCCAGCCAGCGGCATCGGCTTGCCGTGCGCGGACCGCACGTCCGGCGGCGCGGTCGGAGCACGTGGAGCGGCCGCCGCCCGGGGCGTCGGTGCGGGCGCGGCCAGCTCGGCGCGGACGGTGTCGTTGTCCTCGCCGAGCAGCGGTGCGCGCCGTCCGACCACGAAGTCCGGACCGGTCGAGATCCACTTGCTGACTGCGTAGGTGTAGACGCCGCCGGTTTCGGGATGCTCGACCTCGGCGAACGTGCCGCGTGCCTGCCAGTGCGGGTCGAGCACGTTCTCGTGCGGCTTGCGGATCGGCGAGCAGACGATCCCGGCGGCCTGCATGTCCAGCCACGGCAGGTTGTCGTAGCTGTGCTTGCGCACGAAGCGCTCGACGAGCTCGAGCACTCGTGCCCCGCGTTCGCTCTGGGCGGAGCTGCCTGGGATGGCCCGCTTGCCTGCGTCGTCGTCGCCGGCGCCGAGATCACCGACGACCCCCTGACTGGCAAGGTATTCGATGATCTGCGCCTCGTTCTTCGCGCCCAACGGTGTGGTGATCAGGTACCGGCCGTCCTTGGTCTGCGCGACGGTGACGACCGCCGAGACCCTCTCCGCGGCGTGCCGGCAGGTCTGCCGGTGCAATGGGCTGCGGCGCATCACCCAGTTCATCAGGTCGAGTTCAGTGCTCTTCGCGACGGCTTCATGCACGGCGCACGACAGGTACTGTCCATCGCCGGTGCGGTTGCGGTGGTGGACGGCCGCCAGAATCCCGATGAGCAGCTGTTCGCCGGCGATGACGTAGGACTGCCACTGAGCCGGGGCGATCGGCGGCAGGTCGTAGAAGCCATCGGGTTGCGGATCGTAACCGCAGTTCATCGTCGGTCCGCCGAGCGCGAGGTGCACGAGATCGTTGCTGCGGTAGCCGGCCCACGGCCCGTCGTCGCCGAAGGGCGTCATCCGGGCGATCACCAGTCGCGGATAAGCCCGCAGCAGCTCGTGCGTCGTCATGCCGGGAATCGCCTCGAGCAGAGTCGCGTCGGCGCCGGAGAGCAGGAGCACGTCCGTCCGCTCGACCAGCGAGATCAACAGTTCCCCGTCCGCGGCCGACGTCGGGTCGACGGTGACAGATCGCTTGCCACGGTTGTGCTGCCAAAAGAACAGCGATTTCTCCCGGTCGGGCTTGCCGTCAAGGAACGGTCCGATGCGACGGGTGACGCTGCCGCCAGGAGGCTCCACCTTCACGACCTGGGCACCGAGGCCGGCAAGCTCAAGCCCCACGTGGGCGGCCTGTTCGTCAGCGATCTCGACGACGCGCAGGCCCTCGAGCACCCCGGACGCCCCCGACTTGTCTGACATGCCCGCCACAGTATGAGTGCGCTCGCCCCACCGTCAACGCGGGTGTTGGAACTCGCCGGAACCACAGCCAACGCCGGCGTTGACGCGAGTCGAGCCCACGACTACCGTCGTGAGGACTGCTTCCGCGGCCCCAGGCGGGCTCCGGACGACATTTGCAAAGGACTGGCATGACTGCTGTGGCGGACGTCGAAACGGGCAGAATCACCCGCACACTCTGTGAGTACCTGGTCGGGATCACCTATGACGACCTCCCGCGGGAGGCCACCGAGCTGGTGAAGATCTTCACCCTGGAGGCGGTCGGGCACATGGTGCTCGCGCACGCTCAGCCGGTGAGTCGCATGCTGGTCGAGTACGCCCGCGAACTCGGCGCGATCGGGCAGGCGCAGATCGTTGGCGGAGGTTTCAAGACCTCGGTCGCCGAGGCCGCCTATGTCAACGGCTCCCTGGCCCACGCCGACGAGCTCGAGTCCTATGGCACCATCCCTGGTTCGGGTCTGGTGCCGCCACTCGCGGCGGGCATCAGCGTCGGCGACTTCAAGCACTCCTCCGGGCGCGACTACATCGCCGCCGTCGTCGCCGGCATCGAGATGCAGGGCCACCTCGGCATGGCCGGCATCGGCGCGTGCGACCGAGGTTTCATGGGCATCTCACTGGTCGGGCCGGCCGCCGCGGCCGTCACCGGGGGCAAGTTGCTCGGCCTGTCGGTGGATCAGCTCCAGAACGGGCTCGGCACCGCCCTGCCGCTCGGCAACGGCAGCACCCGTGGCTGCGGCTCGATGGCGCACGTGCACGAGGCGGGCGTTCCCACGCGAAGCGGTGTGCTCGCCGCGCAGATGGCCGAGCGGGGATTCACCAGCTGCGTCGACTTCCTCGACGGCGCCCACTCCTGGGGTATGCAGTACGCCGGCCTCGACGGCAAGCGTCCCTACGACGAGGCCAAGCTGACCGAAGGAATCGGGGGTGAGCTGTTCACGCTCACCGCCGGAATCGCACCCAAGCGGTACGGCTCGTGCGGGCTCACCCATCAGACCATCTACGGCACCATCAAGATCATGCGCGAGAACGACATCGGTCCGGATGACATCGCGCACATCGAACTGCGGGTACCGCCGTGGGCCGATCGCATCGCGCCGTTCCGCGAACCGATCAGCGGCGAGCAGGCGAAGTTCAGCATCCGCCACGGCGTCGCCGGGCTGCTCGTGGGCGGGATCCCCGATCTGCCTTACACCCACGCCTTCGACGACGAGGCCGCCCGCGACCCACGCTATGTCGCGGCGCGCCAACGGGTCACCTTGACCGTGCTGGAGGGCGAGAGCGTGCGGGGCTTCGCCGACCAGACCGTCATCGTCACACTGCGCGACGGGCGTCGGATCACCGAGGTGGTGTCCACCCTGGAAGACACCACGTACACGCTCGACGAGCGCGTCGCGATGTTCAAGAACACCGTCCGGTCGCTAGGCGACGACACGGCCGATCAACTGGTGGACGTCGTACTCGAGCTGGAGGACCACTCGGTCGCCGACATCATCGCGCTGACGAACTGAGCGCCCGGCCGGTGAGCGGTTAGCTGCGGGTATCGAGCCAACCCTGCTGCTTTGCAGCGACGTCGTGGGAGGTCTCGTTGCCGTAGCTCCACCGCAGCATCGGCACCCAACCACGGATGCGCCATCCAACCGGGGTGCGGATGCAATCGAAGCGATACTCGTTTCCGTGCGCCAACAGCGTCTCGTCCGTCACGCGGTCCGCCGGGAAGTGGATGTTGACCGAGTGTGCCCGGCACACGGCGGCGTCGCCGCGCAGGTCGACATGGTGCCCGGCCACCAGGTGTTGGGTGAGCAGACCGGTCTTGAACATTTTCATGCCTGCCTTGACCTCGTCTCGCGTCACCAGGAAACGCCCGAGATAGTCGCTCGGATCGAATCCCGGCTCGGACGCCTGTGCGAGGGTCGGCATCGACAGCGGATCGGTGAACACCTCGTCCAAGTCGTCCCAGCTGTCGTGGTCGTAGGCCCAATGCGGTCGTTGGCAGAGATCGACGATCTCGATCCGGTCGGCTAGCTCCCGCAGACCGGGCATTTGCCCGGTCTCGGTATTCGCGCTCGGCTCGGCATTCGGCGATCCAGGGCGACGGTGTGAATCTGGCACGTCGTTTCTCTCAGTCAGTTGCTCGGGATAACCCGGCCGCCGGGCAGGGTGCGGTACACGGATGCAGCCAAGGCGGTGTCCAGCGCTTCAACGCTCCACTGATCGTCGCTGTCGATCTCGGCAGCCGAGCTCCACGGCACCCAGCGTCGCACGTTGGTGCCGGTGATCTCGAAGACTTGACCGCTCAGCCAGGCAGCGCGTTCGGACGCGAGATACGTGACCACGTTCGCGACGTGTTGCGGGTTCATGGGGTCGGGGTTCGACGCGTCGAACCGAGGTGGTGGCTCGGTTCCCTTCGCTTGGGCGTCCATCCGAGTCGCCGCGTGGGGAAGGATCGCATTGACGGTGACCCCATACCTGCGCAATTCCAGCGCCGCCCCGAGTGCCAGGGTCGCAACGCCGGCCTTGAGTGAGCCGTAGACCGAGAATTCCTCGACGCCGCCTGGCACGCCTGCGCTGGAGGACGTCGCGATGATCGTGCGGTGGATGACCCGACCGGCCTCGTGCTCGGCGCGCCAGTGCGCAGCACAGTGCCGGACAAGCGCGTAGGTGCCCTTGAACAGCACGCCGATCTGCGCGTCGAGGTCGCGCTCGGTGACGTCGGCGATCGGTGATCTGGACACGACGCCGGCGTTGGCCACGACGATGTCGAGCTGGCCGAACTCGGCGACCGCGCGCTGCACAAGGATCCCGCCGGACGTCCACAGCGACATGTCGGCGGCGTCGGCGATCGCACGGCCGCCGGCTTCGACTATCTCCGCGGTCACCTCCCGGGCAGCTGCCGAATCGATGTCGTTGACGACCACGGCAGCGCCCGCCGCACCGAGCGACACGGCCTCGCAACGTCCGATGCCGATACCGGCGCCGGTGACGATCGCGACCTTTCCCGCGAGGATCGCCATGCGGTGCCCCCCTTCCAGTCGTAGCGGTTGGAACATACAACCGAGACCCGGGCTTGCGTCAACATAGGAGTTGATTAGCGTCGGGCGGCATAGCGTCGCCGACCAGCCTGCGGGGTCGACCGTGACCTTGTCGTTACCAAATCTGTATCAACGTTGAGGTTGACTGGCGTCGAAGTGAAGTGCAACACTCCGCCGTGCGGGTGCCGCAGGTGATGCCGGACGGCCCGCACGCGGCACGTTTCTGACAGCGCCACCGTCACAGGGCAGCCCACCAAATACCTGCACCGAGCAACCGATGAAGCACCACTACCGAGGACGGTCGAACGTGGCACAAGGCAAGACGGCCGAGGTCGCCGCCGATCTGGCGGTGAGCGAGTCCGCCGTCGTCGGCGACCCGGTGGTCGCGCCGACCGTCGCACCGGCCCTGTCCATCCGGGGCGTGAGCAAGGCCTTCGGACCCACCCAGGCGCTGTGGCCCCTTGACCTCGACATCGCGCCCGGCGAGATCCACGCGCTGCTGGGCGAGAACGGCTCCGGCAAGTCCACGGTGATCAAGTGCCTGTCCGGCTACCACCGGCCGGAGACCGGCGAGGTATTCGTCGCCGGGCAGCGGCTCACCCTCGGCTCGTCGGCGTCCTCGCATGCTCTGGGTTGCCGGTTCGTCCATCAGGACCTCGGACTCATTGACGCGCAGACGATCGTGGACAACCTGCACATCGGCGGCGCGTACACCACCGTCCTCGGCACCATCAATGGCCGCGCAGCTCGCCGATCGGCGCAGGCGGACCTCGCGCGGGTCGAGCTGGACGTCGACCCGCGGCGCTTGGTGTCGACGCTGACCCCTGCCGAGCAGACGTCGGTCGCGGTTGCCCGGGCGTTACGACGCCAGAACGGGAGCGAGCCGCGCCTGCTGGTGCTCGATGAGCCGACCGCCCGGCTGCCCCAGAAAGAGGTGGCGCAGCTGCTCGACCTGGTTCGCCTGGTCGCCCGCGCTGGCGTCGCCGTGATCTACGTGAGCCACCGGATCGAGGAGGTCCTGGAAGTTGCGCACACGGCCACCGTTTTGCGTGACGGCCACAACGTCGCAACTTGCAAGGTGTCCGAACTCGATCGCCGCAGCCTCGTCGAGCTGCTCGTCGGCAGCGCTCTGGACGAGGTGGATGTCGCCAGTCGTGCGCAGCCTGCGGCCGACGCCCCAGCCGTCCTCACCGTCGAGAACCTGACCACACCGAACCTCAGCTCGATTGACCTGGAAGTCCGGCGTGGCGAGGTAGTCGGCATCGCCGGCATCACCGGATCCGGTCGAGAGGTCATCCTTTCGACGATCTTCGGCGGCCTTCCGCGACCGGTCGGCACGGTCGCCGTCGACGGGAAGGCTCTCAGCCCCGGTCGGCCCGACCAGTCGATCGCGGCGGGCGTGGCCTACCTGCCGCCGGACCGCAAGGTGTCCGGCGGACTGGTCGGACTCAGTGCTCGCGAGAACCTGATGCTCGCGAACCTCCGCAAGCACTGGCGCTGGCCCGCGCTGTCGGGCCGGAAGGAACGAGCGGAGTCCAGGGCGTGGTTCGAGCGTCTGCATGTCCGTCCCGCTGACGATGTCGAGCGCCTGTTGTCCGCATTCAGCGGGGGCAATCAGCAGAAGATCCTGTTCGGCAAATGGATGCGCACCGAGCCGAAGGTGCTGCTGCTCGACGAGCCGACACAGGGTGTCGACATCGCCACCAAGGCCGAGCTGCACGAGCAGATCCTCACGGCTGCCGAAGCCGGCGCGTGCGTGGTCGTCAGCTCGTCGGACACCGAGGAGCTCATCGGGATTTGCCATCGAATCATGGTGATGCGTGAGGGCCGGATCGCCGGACTGCTCAGCGGTAAGGAGAAAACAGTGCTCAATCTGTCGCACACGACGTTCGGAACCAACGGCACGGATGTCGGCGCATGATCGGCCGTCTTGGTCTGGACCGATTCAGCGCGCTCTACCTCGGGGCGATCTTCATCTTCGTCTTCGGCATCTGGACTCCGAAACTGTTCCTCACCGCATCGACCGTGCACACCATCGCCTCGTCCCAGGCGATCGCCGCGATCGTGGGCATCGCGGTGATCGTGCCATTGGCCGCCGGGGTCTTCGATCTCTCGGTCGGGGCGGTGGTCAACCTGTCGGCGGTCATCGCCGCGGTGATGCAGGAGCGGCACGGCTTCGGTGTCTGGGCCTCCATCGCGGTCGCTGTCGGAGTGTCGTTCGTCATCGGCGTCATCAACGGATTCGTCGTCGTGAAGCTGCACGTCGGCGCGTTCATCGCGACCCTGGGCACGGCCACCATCATCGGCGCGTTCCAGACGATCGTCTCTAACCAGACCCAGCCGCTCCCGCCGGACTCGAGTCTGTGGGTCAAGCTAACCCAGACCCAATTCCTGGGCGGATTCCAGGTCATCATCGTCTACCTGCTGGTCATCGCATTGTTCTTCTGGTGGCTGCTCGACCACACCCCGATGGGCCGCCAGATCTACGCGTCCGGCGCCAACCCGGAGGCGGCGCGCCTGTCCGGCGTCAACGTTGACAAGTGGACGTGGATCTCACTGATCATCTCCTCGACTCTCAGCGGAGTAGCGGGCGTCCTCTACTGCTCGCTCTCGGGCCCATCGCTCACCTTCGGCGCGGCACTGCTGCTCCCGGCTTACGCGGCGGCATTCCTCGGGTCCACGCAGATCAAGCCCGGCCGATTCAACATCCTCGGCACGCTGATCGCCGTCTACGTCCTGGCCACCGGAATCCAGGGCTTGCAGTACGTGACAGGCGTGCAGTGGCTCGGCGACATGTTCAACGGCACGGCGCTGGTGATCGCGGTGAGCTTCGCGACTCTCTCACCACGGATTAAGGCCAAGCGGATTCAGGCGGCGGCGGTGCAGGAGCGCCTCAAGGACGGCGACCAGCGAGGCAGCCCCGACCAGCAGCTCGTGCCGAATTGACGGCCAACCTTCAACCGCACACGAACTGGACGGAGCTCGCAACGATGCAGGTGGGCCAGTTGTTGAACGGTGGCCGCGCGATCGTCGTCGGCGGCGGTGGCATGGGCAATGGCCGCGCGATCGGACGAGGGATCGCCGCGGCGGGAGCCCGGGTTGCTCTGGTCGACATCGACCCGGCGCGCGTCGCCGAAGCGGTAGTCGACGTCGAGGCGCAGGGCGGGGCAGCGTTGGGACTGGTCGGCGACGTGCGCGACCAGGCCGTCGTCGAGCGGATCGTCGCCGAAGCGGTCGAGTGGCTTGGCGGACTGGACACGCTGGTCACCGTCGTCGGCGGGTACTCGCTGTTCGCGAAGTGGGCGCCGCTGGCCGAGGTCACCGACGACCAGTGGAACCTCATCATGGATCTGAACCTCACCTACGTCGTGCGCTTTGCCCGCGAAGCCATCCGCGTCTTCCTCGACCAGGGCTCCGGCGGATCGATCGTGAGCATCGGTTCGATCTCCGGAAACGTCGCGAGCCCCTACGGCGCCGCCTATGGCGCTGCGAAGGCTGCGCTGACGAATCTCGCCAAATCGGTGTCGGTCGAGTACGGCGACAAGGGCATCCGGATGAACGTGCTGTCGTGCGGGGTGATCGCCACTGAGGCCCAGCAGGCGAACTATCCCGATGGCGGCGGGCTTGCGGAACGGATCCCCGCCGGTCGCCCGGGGCGTCCGGAGGAGATTGCCAACGCAGTGGTGTTCCTCGCCTCGCCGTACGCGTCCTACGTCAGTGGTCAGAACCTCACCGCGGACGGTTCGCTCACGTCCCGGTTCCCACTACCGCTGCCCGACGTCAGGTCGAACGTCGCCGGTTGAGCCGGCGCTATCCGTCGCACACAAGCCGAGAGCTCGAATCATTCCCGAGAGGAACCCGCATGAGATTGCCGAACTCGACAGTGATGAACCGCGTCTTCGACGTGGACAGCCACGAGATGGCCCCGCTGCACTTCTGGGGTTCGACCTTCGGGCCCGCCGCAGGAGAGATCGCCGACCAGATCACAGACGCGATGAAGTTGCAGATCGGCAACGACTTCTACGCACCTGATCTCGCCGGCGATCTGACGACGATCGATCACGACTCGGTGTGGAATCTCAAGGGCACGTCGGCCCCGGGTGCCTTCGACTTCGCTCGACGGCTCGACGTGATGGACGAGATGGGTGTGGCCCGTCAATTGGTGTTCCCGTCGTTCGCGATCTTCGCCAGCATGGCGAAGATCGGCAACGAGTTCCAGGTCAAGAACTTCCTCGGCATGAAGGGCAGCATCGGCGAGATCCAGGATCTCGGCGACGCGGGCCTGACCGAGTACAACAACTGGGCCGCTGCCACGACGAAGAATTCCGACCGCACCCGGTGCGTCGCCTATGTCATGGACAACGGCACGGTCGATGACCTCCTCGAGCAGACCGAGACGCTGATCGGCAAGGGCATTCGTGCGGTGAACATCCCGCATGGCGTCCCGCCGGCCGGCGTGAGCCCCGCTGACCCGTCCATGGATCAGTTCTGGGAACTGTTGGAAAGCCATGATGTGCCGCTGGTGACGCACGTCGGCAACGAGCAGGGCCTGTTCGCAAGCGGGCAGTGGAAGCGGAACGTGCCGGCATTCGCGCTCGGCAAGACCCAGAGCATCGAGCTCGGGCTGGAGCCCTACTCCTTCGCGACACTGCACATCACCGCCGGGCACTTTCTCACGGTGCTCGTTCTCGGCGGCGTGTTCGAACGGTTCCCCAATCTACGTCTGGGGATGATCGAGCAGGGTTCCTCCTGGCTCGGGCCTGCTGCGGACAACCTCGACATGTGGGCCCGCGACGTCTACCACAACCGGCTCAAGCACCACATCTCGATGGCGCCGTCGCAGTACATCAACCGGAACGTGCGGGTGACCCCCTTCAACGACTTCGAGCCCGTCGCTCAAGACTTCGCGCGCTATCCACAGATTGCCGACTCGTATTGCTATGCCACCGATTACCCGCATGTCGAGGGCGGCAAGGAGTCCAAGCAGAAGCTGTTCGACCAGATCAGCCCGCTCGGCGAGGAGATCGTCGACAAGTTCTTCCGTAGCAATGCCCAGCTCATCCTGCCGGATTGACGGCGACGAAGTCCCGAACAGTCCGAACTCTGCCAAGGACCCGACCTCTTCCAAGGAGTGCACGTGAACGCAAGAGTCCTGACCGCTACAAGTGCTGCCGTCGCGGCTGCCCTCATGACGGTCTCTGCCTGCAGTTCGTCGGGGGGATCGCCGCAGTCGGGGGGATCGCCGCAGACGTCCGGCCCGACCAGTTCGAGCACCGTGTCCGTGTCTGGCAATGCCGCCGCAGCCAAGGCGATCGCCGCGGCCAAGGCTGCGGAGACGTTCAGCACGAGCATACCGGTCACCGACCCGCTGCCGTCGGCGCCACCTAAGGGCAAAACCGTCGTCTTCCTGCAATGCGAACAGGAGGAGTGTGGCCACGAGGGCGACGGTCTGAACGCCGCTGCAAAGGCGATCGGCTGGACGGTGAAGACGCTCAACTTCAAGGCCGCGGATCCGGCCACGCTGGTCGCCGCACTGAAGACCGCGCTGCAGTACAAGCCGGTCGGTGTCTTCTTCTCCGGTGCGCCGCAGGCGGTGTGGAAGAGCGAGCAGTCCGACTACGCGAAGGCGAAAGCCTTCATCACCGAGAACTTCGACGCGACGGCGCCCACCGGAGAGGGCCAGGAGCCCGGCCGCGGGTACACCGCCGACTCGACGCACATCGGCACGCTGCTTGCAGGCATCCAGCTCCAGGACGCGAACGGCGTCCCGGCCAACTCGCTGCTGGTCAACGTCCCCGACTACGCGGTGTTCGTCGCCACCGGCAAGGCTTATCACAGCACGATTTCCGCGGCGTGCCCGTCCTGCAAGATCACCGACGTCAACCTCACGTTGCCGCAGCTGCTCGGCGGTCAACTGAACTCCGCCGTCGTATCCGCGGCGAAGCGGGCAGCCAACGTCAAGTACATCGTGTCGGTCAATGGCGCGTTCGTGGCTCAGCTGCCGCAGGCGCTCGCTGCCGCGGGACTCACCGGCAAGTACAAGATCATTAGCGGACAGGGTGAGTCCGGCGACCAGAAGAACGTCCTCAGCGGCACGGCGCTGGCGACGGTCAACAGCCCGTTGACGATGGGTGGCTGGCAGGACATGGATATGGCGATCCGCAAGGTGATGAACCTGCCGATCCCCGCCGGCGACCACGTCGTCCCGATCGCGGTGCTCACCAAGTCCAACATCGGTACGCCGCAGGACTCCTACGACATCCCGTCGGACTATGCCGCCCAGTTCAAGAAGCTGTGGCAGGTCGGCTGATGAGCGCCCCGCGCGCCGGACAGCTCTATATCAATGGACAGTGGCGCGACGCGACCGGTGGTGCGCGCTTCGACGTCCTCAGCCCGTTCGACGAGTCGGTGATCGGCACGGCCGCGAACGCTGCGGCCGACGATGTGTCCGCGGCGGTGGGTGCGGCGCGCACCGCATTCGACGAGTCCGGCTGGTCCACCGACGTCCAGTTCCGCAAGCACTGCATCGAGCAGCTCGAGGAGGGTCTGCGCAAGGTCTCGTCCGAGCTGGCGGCGTTTGCGACGCTCGAGGCCGGCATCCCGTCGAGCCAGGCCGATCTCATCGAGTCGACCTTGGAAGAGGTGGCCTATCACGTCGAGTTGATGGACAGCTTCGACTGGGAGGTCGAGCTCCCCGTGCACACGATGCTGGGCATGAGCAGCCGACGGCTCGTGCGGCAGGAGGCGCGCGGAGTTGTCGGGGCGATCACCCCGTGGAACGCCCCCACCTCGATGAATGTCGGCAAGACCGTGCCGGCGCTGGCGGCCGGCAACACGGTGGTGCTCAAGCCGGCCCCGGACACGCCTCTGGAGGCGGTGATCGTCGCTGAGGCAGTAGCGAAGTACACCGACATTCCCCCTGGCGTGTTCAACTTGATCACGACCAACGACAACGAGGTCGGCGGCGACGGGCTCACCGGTGACCCCCGGGTCAGCATGTTCCACTTCACCGGTTCGACAGCGGTCGGCCAGCGGATCGCGTCGCGCGCAGCGGTCGGTTTCCGCAAAGTCGTGCTCGAACTCGGGGGCAAGTCGGCCAACCTCATCCTCGACGACGCCGACCTGGACACCGCACTCCCCTACAGCGTCGGAATGTGCATGTACAACAGCGGCCAGGGTTGCCTGCTTCCCACCCGCATGGTGGTGCACGCGGCCCGCTACGACGAAGTGGTCGAGCGGGCCACCGCAATCTGCGAGGCGCTGCCCTGGGGTGATCCGAATGACCCGTCGACCGTCGTCGGTCCGATCATCCGTCGCGGCCAGGTCGAGCGGATTGCCGGACTGGTCGACCGTGCGCGTTCGGCTGGCGCCACGGTGGTGACGGGCGGGAATGCGGCGCACCCGGACTTTGCGAAGGGCTACTGGTATCAGCCCACGGTCGTGGCCGGCGCCGCCGTGGACAGCGAGATCGCGCAGACCGAGGTGTTCGGTCCTGTGCTGACCATCCTGCGCTACGACGGCGACGACGACGAGGCGATCCGGATTGCGAACTCCACCCGGTACGGGCTCGGCGGATTCGTTCAGACCACCGATCCCGACCGCGGCCGACGCATCGCGAACGCGATCCGCTCCGGTGGTGTGGCGATCGGGCCGTCGTTCTGGGTCGCCCCGGACACCCCGTTCGGCGGCTACGGCGCAAGCGGCCTCGGTCGCGAACGCGGAGTCGAGGGTTTCCGCGAGTTCCTTCAGGCCAAAGCGATCTCCTCGCCGGCGTAGCAGCGCTCGGTACGGAGCCCGCACCACACAGCTCAACGACATAGGAGATGACCGGCAGTGGGACGTGTTGATAACAAGATCGCATTCGTGACAGGGGCGGCCCGAGGGCAGGGTCGTGCAGAGGCCGTGCGGCTCGCGGAGGAGGGCGCAGACGTGATCGTGATGGACCTCTGTGCTCCGATCGCGACTTCGGTCGCGAAACCAGCAACGCCAGACGACCTCGAGGAGACCGTGCGTCTTATCGAGAAGACCGGTCGCAAGGTGCACAGCTTCATCGCCGACGTCCGTGATCACGACGCGCTCAACGCCGGGCTCAAGGCCGGCGTCGCCCAGCTGGGCGGCCTCGACATCGTCGTCGCGAACGCCGGGATGTGGTCCTACGGGCTGATCGAGGAGTTCGACCCGGCAGCGTTCAAGGAGATCGTCGACATCAACCTGATCGGTGTGTGGAACACGATCCGGGCGACGGTGCCGATCCTGAAGCGGCAAGGTCGCGGCGGTTCGATCATTCTGACCAGTTCGGTGGCGGGGCTGAAGGCCTACGGCATGTGCAGTCCCTACGTCGCTGCAAAGCACGGCGTCGTCGGGCTGATGCGCACTGCCGCGATCGAGCTCGGCCCGCTGTCAATCCGGGTGAACACGGTGAATCCGAGCAACATCCGAACCGACCTGATCCACAACCAGACCACCTACGACCTGTTCGCGCCGGATCTGGAGAACCCCACGTGGGAGCAGGTGGCGCCGCGTTTTGAGGGGCTGCACCTGCTGCCGACGCCAGATGCGCTGCCGGAAGACGTAGCCAACGCCGTGCTGTTCCTGGCCTCGGACGAGTCGCGATACACCACCGGCACCACTCTCCTGGTCGACTGCGGCAACTTCACCAAGTAGGTGCCCTCCGCCTACCGGCTCGTCGTCACCGGCGACGTGATCATGAACTCGCGCGTCTCCGTGTGCCGCGAGCCGGAGGTGGTAGCCGCGTTGGACATCGTGCGCGGCGCCGATGTCGCCCACGCACATCTGGAAATCCCGCTGCACGACTTCGGCGGCGCCGACGTGTTCGGCGCCGCCGAAGGCGCGTTGAGCTGGATGCGCGGCCCGACCTACGTCGCGCAGGAGCTGCGAACCCTGGGTGTCGACCTCGTCTCCACAGCGTCCAACCACTCGCTGGACTACTCCTACGGCGGACTGCGCAGCACGCTCGCAGCGCTTGACGCTGCCGGCCTGGCGCACGCCGGCAGCGGGCACGACCTCGCGGCGGCGCGAGCGCCGGCCTTCGCCGACACCGAGGTCGGACGGGTCGCGCTGGTGTCAGCGACCGCGTCCTTCCCACCATTTGCGCGCGCAGGGGCGACGCGCACCGATGCGGCTGGCCGTCCAGGCGTGAACCCCCAGCGTTATGTGCACCTCGTCGATCGGGCCACCGCGGACTCGATCACCAACGTTGCCGGCAAGTTGGGCCTTTGGGTCGTCGGCGAGGGCGACGAGTTCGTCGTGCACCCTCCCGGCCTGCACAACTCGATCCGTCGGTTCCGCACGGTCGAGGGGATGACACACCCGGACACGGCGTGCGATGCCGTCGATCTCGCAGGGAACCTCAACGCGATTCGCTACGCGGCCGCCGTCGCTGACCTTGTCATCGCCCATCTGCACGTGCAGGAGTGGGACGGACACGACGGTCGGATGTCCAGCACGCCCGCATTCGCGCACGAGTTCGCGCGCAAGGCCGCCGATGCCGGGGCGGCCATTGTGCTGGTCCAAGGCTCGCACGCGCCGATGCGCGGGATTGAGGTTCGCGACGGCGTGCCGATCCTCTACGACCCGGGACCGTTGTTCCGGCTCGGCCGGCGCGAGACGCAACCGCAGGACTTCTACGACCGATGGGGCAACCCCGAGCACCTCCGGTCCTTCGACGCAAACCTGCTCGATGCCTACGGCGCACGGGACACGGCGCTCGGTGGCGAGCGGAGCGGCAAACGCGTGTTGAGCCCGTTGGAGGGCAACGCCCATGAGCCGGGCTTCGTTCTTCCCGACTGCGAGGTCGACTCTGCCAGCCACCGCGTGACGCGCCTGCGTCTGCACCCGATGTCCTGGAGCGCCACCACTCGCGGTTCCGGCGGGTTCCCGATCCGCCTCTCGGGCGACAGGAGCGACGACGTATTCGAGCGTCTGGCGCAACTGAGCGCGCCTTATGGCACGCGGCTGACCTTCAGCAATGGTGTTGGCGAGGTGGCAATCTAGCCCATCAGCGGTCTTATTCGTCTCGTCGGGGTTCAACATCAACTCGTGCGTTGACTGCGATGAGTGGCAGAGCTAGCGTGAGTTCACACGTCTGTCCCGTCCACGACTGCGAGGAATCAACATGACCCAGGTGAATGACGCCTCGGCCGAGCGGGCGCTGCTGGTCTCGTCGGACGGCCACGCCACCGCTCTCATGCGCGACTACGCCCCGTACATCGACCCGAAGCTCCGACCGGAGTTCGAGGAGTTCTGCACGGTGTTCGACGAAAAAGGGATGACGACTATCGATCCCCGCAGTCTCGCGCAGCGCATCGACCCGGATCTGATCGCAGATTGGATTGAGATGGTCGTCGAACCGGGACGTCTGGCTGGTCAGTACGACCCCGAGCGCCGGCTGAAAGAACTCGATCACGAGGGTATCTCCGGCGAGATCATCTTTCCGGACTTCGGGTTGCCATGGGAGCTGCACCCGCCGCTGGTGGCCGCGATCCTCGGCTATCGCCGCACGCCAGAACAGATCGAGGCCGCCAATAAGGCCTACAACCGCTGGCTGGTCGACTTCTGCAGCACCTCGTCCGGGCGCCTTGGCGGCCTCGCCGTGATGAGCTTCGCCGACATCGACGACACCATCAAGGAGATCTACTGGGCCAAGGAGAACGGGCTCGTCGGCGTGGTCCTGCCGTCCTTCAGCGAGGACAAGCCGCTGTTCCACAAGGACTACGACCCGGTGTGGAGCGCGCTGGAGGAGACGGCGCTGCCGGCGTGCACGCACACCGCGATCTCCTCGATCACCGACCGCATCTCGGCGGCTACGCTGCAGGCGGTCCCGCACCCGGCGTGCGCGGCGCCGATCCTCACCGCGCAGGTCTTCTTCTTCACCCAGCAGATCCTCGGCCACGCCCTCTGGGGCGGCGTGCTCGAGCGGCACCCGAACCTTCACCTCGTGCTCACCGAGCAGGGCTCGGGCTGGGTGATCGGTGCGGTGCGCGGCTGGGACTACTCATGGGGTCAGAGTTACCTTCGGCGAGATGTGCGCGAGATCGTGAAGGAGCGGCCTTCCTTCTACTTCGAGCGGCAGATCCACATGGGCTCCTCGCTGCTGTCCCGCGCCGAGGCCGCCGCACGCGAGGAGATCGGCGTGCACAAGATGCTCATCGGCTCGGACTATCCCCATCACGAGGGCACCTGGGGCGCCGGCCCCGGCACGACCGAGTACATGCAGGCCACCCTGGGCGCTGCACACGTGCCGCCGGAGCACGCTCGCCAGATGCTCGGCGCGAACGCGATCGAGACGTTCCACCTCGACGGTGCGGCACTACGAAGGACCGCCGACGACATCGGCACGCCCCTTTCGACCCTGCTGCAGGAGCCGACCAAAGAGTGGTTCCCCCGGGGTGACGTCCACAAGCCGTTGCTGTCGGCCTGGTGATCTGCCCGGCAGATGCCTCGATCTCAGCGCATGGGGCAGCTGTGCACGACAGGGCGACTCAGGAACCAGTCAGACGGATGTCGTGACCCATGCGGTCCCGCTTGGTTCGCAGGTAGTGGAGGTTCTCCGGCGTGACGACCGGGGGGATCCGCACGCGGTCGACGATGTCGAGGTCGAAGCCCTGTAGGCCGCCGTACTTGGCCGGGTTGTTCGTGATCAGCCGGATGCGGCGGGCGCCGAGGGCAGCGATAATCGACGCCCCCACACCGTACTGACGGCTGTCCACCGGTAGGCCCAGATCGGTGTTCGCATCCACCGTGTCACGGCCGGTCTCCTGCAGCGCGTAGGCGCGCAGCTTGTGGCCGAGACCGATGCCGCGACCCTCGTGCCCGCGCAGATATACGACGATGCCGCGGCCCTCGGCGGCGATGAGCTTCATCGCCTGCTTGAGCTGCGTGCCGCAGTCGCACTTGAGCGAGCTGAGCGCGTCGCCGGTCAGGCACTCGCTGTGGACACGGACGAGGACCCCCGGATCGTCGGCCGCGGTCGCCGACACGTCTCCGTAGACGGCAGCCACGTGCTCCTGGCCGTCCAGCAGCGAGCGGAACGCCGTGGTGCGGAACGTCCCGAACTCGGTCGGAAGCATGGCGGTTCCGGTCTCGACCACGAGGTGCTCGGTCGGGCGGCGGTAGCGCACGATGTCCGCGACGGTCACAATCGGCAGGTTGTGCTCGGCGGCGAATGCGGCGAGATCCTCCGGGCGCACCATAGTGCCGTCATCGGCCACGAGTTCACAGATGACCGAGACCGGAGCCATCCCGGCCATCTTCAACAGGTCGATCGATGCCTCGGTGTGTCCGGCACGACGAGCGGTCCCGCCCTCGCAGTAGCGCAGCGGGAAAATGTGCCCCGGCCGCCGCAGGTCGCCGGCAAGAGTGGATGTATCGGCCAGCGCGTGCACAGTGGCGAGCCGATCGGCGGCTGAGACCCCGGTCGTGGTGCTGACGTGATCGACCGACACGGTGAACGCTGTGTGGTGTGCCTCGGTGTTGGTCGGGCACATCGGTCCCAGCCCGAGCCGGTCCAGTCGCTCGCCCTCCATCGGAACACACACGATGCCGGTGCCGTGCCGGACCATGAACGCCATCTGTTCCACGGTCATGTGCTCGGCCGAGACGACGAGGTCGCACTCGTTCTCCCGCTGTTCGTCGTCGGCGACCACGACCATGCGACCCTCGGCCAGAGCGGCGACCGCCCGATTCACGGCAGCCACGCCGGCGAGCTCGTGTGTGGATGCCGGAGCGGTGTCAACTGCAGCGGCCTCGGATGCACCGACGCTGCCGGCGGTGGAGGTCTCGGTGAGAGCCATGATCCTCTTCTCGGGTACACAGCTCCGACGGAGCCAGTCAACTCAAGCGTTGATTCGAATGTAGCGCCCTCACTGGCCGCGATCAAGGCGACGCGGCACTAGTCACATGGCTGCTCGCGCGGAGACACCCTTCGCACGACGGGGCCATCGCCGGGTCGGCTCGGAGCGGGCTCGGCGTCAGAACTCCAGCGCGTTGGCCAGATGTTCACGGCTGGTGATCCCGAGCTTCTCGTATGCGCGCTGCAGGCGGTTTTCCACGCTGCGCACCGACAGCACGAGCTCGTCGGCGATCGCCTTGTTCGAATGTCCGCGCGCTGCGAGTTCTGCAGCCTCGAACTCGGCGGCGGTCAGTCGCAAGCGGCTTTCCATCGACCGCAATCGCGGCGTCCTGGCGCCTTCGCACAGCGCCAAGAGCCGCCGTGCGTGCTGTCCGGCGGCGGCAGCATGACGCTGCTCGCCCATGTCGTCCCATCGGACCGCCGCGTCGGTGTACGCCTCCACGGCGAGCAGATCGGCGCCGATGGCCGCAAAGGCTGCGGCGGCCTCGCCGAGGAGGACGGGATCGCCGCCGACGAGTCCGCGCACGTGCTGCAGCCGCGCCACGTTGAACGCGCCTTCGATCGCGGTCGCGAGCTCGCACAGCTGATCGAGCGCCTGCGCCGCACCGCCGAGCCGCGCAACGCTGTGCAGCGCAGTGGCCGCGCCGACGACGTCACCGATGTCCTCTGCCAGCTGGACGACCTCGACGAGGCGTTCGCGGGCGGCCCGAATGTGGCCGTCCGAGCCGAGCACCCACGCCTGTGTGTGGGCGAGTTCGACCGCGTCATACATCGGTGCCGGCTCGCTGATGTGTGCGATGTTCGCGAGGGCCTCCCGCGCATGTCCAACGTGCCCGCCGAACGCCAGAGCGGCGGCCAGGCGATGCAGGCTCTGCCGCATGAACATCGGTCGGCCGAGGTCCTCGAAGACGACGAACGACTCGCGGGCGTAGCGTGCGGCGGCTTCCACCCGCCCGCGGAGCGTCAGCACTGCGGCGAGTTGTGAGGCGAACGACGCCTGGGCCTCGGCCGAGTGCTCGTCAACCGCGATCTCGTGCTGCTCTCGGGCGAGCTGCTCGGACTCTTTGAGTCGGCCCGCAACGACGAGGATCTCGCAACGGTTGAACAGGTGGAACCACGGATACCACTGGATCGGTTCGTCGAGTTCGAGTTGAGCTGCGAGCCCACGTTCGGTGAGCTGCATCGCGGCGTTGACCTGCCCCATTCGACATAGCGCGTGGGCGCCGGTGAGCGCGGTCCACACCAGCGCCGGCCCGGGACGCTGGTCGACGAGTTCGCGCACTGCCTGCCACGTTGCTCGTGGCCCGCGGCTCATGACGAGCGCCGGCGAGGACCGCGCCTGCATCTGGGACCGCCAGAACGGATCCGCGATGGCGGCCCCGGCCTCCATCGCGGCCTGAAGATGTTCCTCGGCACGACCGGCGATGAGGAAGTTGTCCATCCGCGCGATGGCCACCCGGGCGAGTTCTCGATCCGTGCCGGTATGGGGCAACGCCAGCAGCATCTCCTCCGCCTCGCTCGATCGGCCCTGCAGCCCGGCGAGTTCGGCCGCGAGCAAATCGGCGTCAAAACCGGCGCAGGCCTGCGCCGCCGCCTGGACGAGCAGCTCGGCGAAGGAGAACGCGTAGTTCCATCGAGCTGCGATTGCGGCGTCCAGCAGGATCTGCGGGTCACCATCACCGCTGAGCAGGCGCAGCCGACCGATCCGCAGCAGGTCGGCGGTGCTGTGTGGCGTGCTCCGCTCGATGCGCTCGGCGAGCATGCGCGCGATCGACCGCATCCGCAGCACCGGCAACCGGGACAGAATCGTCTGGCCGTAGAGCGGGTGCGCCAGTTGGACTTCGATGTGGACTCCGTTGGATCTGCAGGACACGATGCCCTGTTTCTCCAAGGCCTCAGCCAGTGCGAGGTCGACGACGTCGGAGAGTTCGTCCGCGTTCATCGGCTCGCCCATCGCAACGATCTCCACCACGCTGCGCGCGTCGTCGCTCAGGCCGCGCAGTGTCGTCTCGATCAGCTCGACGAGCCGGGCGGACGGGGTGAGAGGGCGTCGAAGCCGCCATACACCGTCGGTGAGCACTAGCGCGGAGTCGGTCAGTGCTCCGAGAACGAGTTCGCGGAGGAACAAGACGTTCTGTTGAGCCTTTGCGGTGAGCACTGCCACGGCGTCCGGGTCCACCTGACCGAGCACAGCAGTGAGCAGCCGCTCGACGGCGTCGTCACCGAGCTCGCCGAGCTCCATCCGCTCGATCAGGCCGTCCTTCCACGCCGTCACGAGCGCCTCCGGCGCGGGCTCGCGCTCCCTCAGCGTCATGATCACGAATGCTTCGCGAGCCTCGATCAACTGGTGCAGCAACGTTGCCGTCAGGTCGTCGAGCAGGTGGGCGTCGTCGACGAGAAGCGCGAGCCGCGCGCCGTCCGTCCGGGCCAGCAGCGACATCCGGGCTCGACGCAACAGCTCGGCGCGATCATGTGCGCGAGTGCCGTTCCCAACGTCGGACAACAGATGGCCTAGGGCCGCCAGCGGGATGGCCGCAGCGGCCGATGTTGCAGTGGCTCGCGCCACCGCGTGCCCTGCGATCCGAGCGAGCTCGAGACACTCCTGAGCCATCCGGGTCTTGCCGACACCCGACGGAGCAGCGATCACCACGCCCGCGCAGTCAGGATCGTTCAGCAGATCGCGCACATGGGCCAACTCGATGTCGCGGCCGACGAACGGCCATTCGCCCCGAAGCGAGGAACGTGCGCTGATCACCGTCACGAGTCGCCCTCCGTGCTGCGGCAGTCGAGCGGCCACCCGCAGGCTTCGTCCGCGACGCGCTCCAAACCGACTCTACGGCGCGCGGGAGAAATCGCGCCTCGACGGCTTACGGCTGCGCCCTTGCGTTTGTGCGAAAGCCGCAGATCTGAACATCTAGCCCGTTGAGGAATCCGAGTAGTGACTACTCGTGCGCTTCAACGCCTGAGTTGATGCAATGATCCAGCTCACAGCCCGGTGGCTGTTCGACCTCGTACGGCGCCCTGCCCTTCCCCCACCGGATGTCCTGGGGCATAACCGCGAGCTGCTGCGAGGAGTGCTGGTCTAGTCATGGCAAATAACCTCCCGGCGCCGGACATTGCGGGCCACCACGTGAACACGACCAGCCAGCTTCTTCTCGAGATCGTCGTGGCCATCGCGATCCTCGCGCTGCTCGTGGTGGCCGAATGCATTCGGCGCAGGTGGCACACACCGATGGCTTACGTCGTGCTCGCCGCCACCCTGCTCGCCAGCGGCGTCGAGGTGGTGTTCAACACGGCTGGCGAGCTCTGGTATTACACGCCCGGCCAGCACGGTGTGATCAGCACCTGGGACCGGAGCATCCCGGCATGGGCCCTGTGCTCTTACGTCCCGTTCTACGGCGGTCTTGGACTGCTCGGCTGGTGGCTGATCGAGCGTCACGCGACCCGGTTACAGATGGTCGGTTACCTCGTGGCGGTGTGGATCTTTGCAATGGTCACCGAGGTCAGCCTGATCTCGCTCGGCGTCTACCGGTACTACGGCGGTCAGCCGTTCTCGGTGCATGGGTTCCCGACCTGGATCTCGATGAGCAACGCGGCAATCTGCGTCACCGTCGGCGTCGGCGCCGCGCGGCTGAGCCGGTCGCTGCCACCGGCGCGGCAGTGGATGGCGATCGTCCTCGGACCTGCGCTGACCAGCGCCGCACTCATCGGCACCCAGTTTCCGGAGGTCAGCGCGCTCCACGCCGGCCATCGTTCCCAGGGCTTGGTCTATGCGATGGCCGCGGTCTCGGTTGTGCTCGCGTTGGTGCTCGGTCTGCTCGTGCTGGAGCTGGTGCCCGCAGCGGGGATGCCGGACTCGTTGCGCGAGCGAGCGTTGACACCGCCGCCGAATTCCGCCCACCGCGGTGCAGACCGCGAGAGCCAACCTCGCACAGCTGTAGCCCGCACCGTTGCGCCGGCGCTCGATCGAGCGGGGCGCGCGCGGTAGGCATCGGCGTTGATCGCCGACGAGAAGAACAGACCCGCTGTCTTCCCAGCCTCGCCGGCCGCACGTGACCTACAGGCGGTCCTTCGACAGCTGGTCTTTGAGCAGGCGCTTTGACACCTTGCCCGTGGGTGTGAGCGGTAGGTCCGCTGAATCCATGACCCAGATTCGGGCGGGGATCTTATAGCTCGACATCTGGTCGCGAGCCCAGCTCGCGACATCGGCGGCCAGACCTGCACGCTGCGCACCGCGCGACGTTGTCACCAGCGCACAGCCGACGGCCTCATCACCATCGGGCGTCGGCAACCCGAACACGTACGCCTCGTCAACCAGATGATGCTCGACGAGCGCGAGCTCGACCTCAGCCGGAGAGACGTTGATGCCCTTTACCTTCATCATCTCCGAGCTGCGACCCAAGTAGTGCAGCCGTCCGTCTTCGTCGATCACCCCGATGTCGCGGGTGCGAAACCATCCGTCCTGATCGAACGCAGTGGCGTGGGCATCGGTAGCGTCGAGGTAGCCCTCCATAATGGCGCCGCGGATCTGGATCTCGCCCGCCTGACCGTCTCGCACAGGAGAGCCGTCCACTCCAACAATCCGCAGTTGTTGTGTCGGGAGCGCGCGGCCCTGTGTCGTGATGCGGACCTGGGGCGGGTCGAGGTGGCTCGTGATCGTCGTATGGCCCAGGCCCTCCGTCAGGCCGTAGGCGTTGCAGACCTCGCTCACACCGAGGACCTCGATGGCTAAGCGAAGGTCTTCCGGCGTGGCGTTTGCGGTGCCGGTACGCAGCGAGGAGATGTCGTGATTTTTCAGGTCGGGACAGGCGGCGAGCGCGCGTGTTATCGGCGCCACGGCGTAGTACACCGTGCATCGGTTGCGCTCGATGAAGTTCAATGCCAGCAGGGGGTCGAAGCGCTCTTGGACGCATAGGGTCGCAGCGTGCGTGAGCGCGTTGGGCAACGCATTCGCGCAGCCGAACACGAAGAACATCGGGGACGCGAGCCAGAATCGGTCGCCGGGAATCACGCCCTGCCGGACGCCGACAGCGTGCGCATTGCGCACGACCGCGCCGTGCGTGAGCGGGACGGCTTTCGGCTCGGCCGAGCTGCCACTGGTGAATAGCAGTAGGGCGTGGTCGGACTCATCGACCGAGATCGGTTCGGCCCCGGCCGGCTCGCCAGCCGGAGGGAGTCCGACCGGCGCTGCATCTCCGCGGGTCCAGCGGAAGGTGCCGACGTATCTCCCGACACCAACCATGAAGTCCATAGCGGCCCGGTTGTCCTCGGCGATGTCCGCGTCGGCAATGATCGCTCGCAGGCCGGCTCGGCGGGTGACGCCGATCAGCTCCTTCGGGCGGAACCAGGTGTTGAGCGGCACGGCGCACAGCCCCGCGGCGTGGGCGCCGAGCAGCGCAGCGGTCCACCGCACTCCGTTGGGCAACAGCACGCCGATCCGATCGCCGCGCTCCATCCCCGCGCTCCGCAGTCTCGCGGCGATCGATGTGCAAGCCCGCAATGCTGCTTCGTAGGTGAGTACGCCGTCATCAGCGACGATGAACTCGCGCTCGGGCGAATCAGCCGCGACAGCGGCCAGAACAGCCGGGGTAGTTCGGGGCGAGACACTCTCGAAGCTGAACACTTGGCTCCTCCTCGGGTGGTCCTCGCTCACGTGGTGCTTGTGCGCCGCCGTCCGTTGACCCGAGTGGCGGCGGGCTGGGCGCCGCACCCGTCGAGGAAGATTTTGGTGAAAGTCTCGGCGAGCGCGTTCACGTCCTGGTTGTGGTTAGGGCTGTACCAACGATGCATCCAGTTGATCATTCCGAACAGAGCGAGTGCGGCGAGGTCGACGGGTATGTCCGCGCGAAGCGTGCCGTCCCGGCTACCTTTGGCCAGCACCGAACGCACAACGGCATCGAAGGTCCGCGCGCGGGCGGTCACATCGACGGCCCATTCGCTGTCCTGCCTGGCGATGCGACCGAGATCCTCGGTGTAGATGCTCATGTGGGGGTAGTTGTCGACATATGCGTTGACCATGGATTCGATCAAGGCTTGGATCTTATCGCGGGTGCTCGCGCGGCTGCGCTTGATCGTCTCGGCCGCTTTGAGCGAACTGGCGATCGCATCTCGCACGATCTCCTGGATGAGTTCTTCTTTGCTGGCCACGTAGTAGTACAACGACGCCCGATCGGTGCCGAGGACCTTTGCGACGTCCTGCAGCGTCGCCGATTCGACCCCGTGTTCGCGGAAGATGTCGGCTGCCACGCGCACGATCTCGGCGCGGCGTGCGAGATAGGTCGCGCTGCCCTCGCGTATCGCTGCCTGGCGGCGCGCCTCAATACCACTCTGTGCCACCGACGAGACATTACCGGGCGCTGGTCAGTCAGTGTCCTCGAGCCTGAATCCGACCTTGATGCCGACCTGGACGTGCTCGATCTCGTTGTCGAGCACCTGCCCGCG
This sequence comes from uncultured Jatrophihabitans sp., assembly GCF_964251945.1. Classification (GTDB taxonomy): domain Bacteria; phylum Actinomycetota; class Actinomycetes; order Mycobacteriales; family Jatrophihabitantaceae; genus Jatrophihabitans. The sequence goes on along the minus strand of NZ_CAXULP010000002.1, from coordinate 10,660 downwards.
GATCTCGGTGACCTCGAACCAGTCGACGTTGCGCAGCGTCTTGACCGCTCGCGCAACTCCGTTCTTGATCGCCTGGTCGAGTCCGTCGGTGGACGTGCCGACAATCTCGGTGACACGGTAGGTGCGGTCGGTCATCGGGAACTCCTTCGTTCGTGATTGATCGCCGTCCAGGCGGATGCCGGTGCGCGTGGAGCACGGTTGGCTCAGGCGGGCTGGAGGTCGCCGGGCGCCACTCCACCGATGCGGCGCGTTGCTTCGGCCGCCGTGTCGAGCAGCACCGAGATCAGCTTCTCCGCGCCCCTTTCGGGGGCCAGATAACCGAACACGGTCAGCGCCAGCGCGACTGATGCGTCGGCAGCGAAGACTGGCGCGGAGATCTGCCGGACCTGGGTGACGACATCTGCGTCGAGCGCGAGCGGATCGTAGGACAGTTGGGGGATGAGCCCGAAGAGCGACGTGTGAAACGAGTTGCCCGGTCGCTGCGCCATCGCCTGCAGGGTGCTCGCGAACTCACGCTGAGCGGAGGAGATCAAACCGAGGGAGTACCCACGCTGGCGAACCACGCCGAGAGCGGCTCTGTGGTGGTCTCGCGACGCTGCGTCCGACTGCTGCAGCCAGTGCTCCTGCTCGGCTTCTGAAGCCCAGGCCGCGAATACCGATCCGCTCGGTGGAAGGTAGGGCAGGCGCTGTCCGACGAGAGATGCCGTGTTGACCTCGTCGTCCTGGGCCTGGCCGGCGCTCGCGACGATGAAGACGTCGTCGCCGACGAGGGCGCCGACGAGGCAACGGCAGGATTCTCCCTCGGCCAGCCGCTCGAGCAGCGGGCGGATGAGGTCGACCTGCCACAGCGGAGTGGTCATCGAGCCAGTCGGATCCGCGGTCGCGAGCGAATGCGGAGAGAAGCGGCCGTAGCCGCCCTGGAAGAACAGCAGTGGCAGGCGAGGCGCCTCGATGTCGAGCTGTCGAACGCGTCCCAGAACCAACACGTGATCGCCGGCGTCCTGAACGAGCTCGATGTCGCAGTCGATCCAGGCGACGACGTCGTCGATGATCGGCGACCCTGTCTCCGGTGTCGGATGGTGGCGGACGCCGACGAATTTGTCCGCGGTCTTGGCGGAGAAGATGCGACAGATCTCCTCCTGGTCGGCGGCCAGGATGTTGACGCAGAACGACCCGGCCGCTTCGATCTTCGGCCAGCTGGTGGAGGACTTGGCCGGGTAGAACGCGATCAGCGGCGGGTCCAGGGAGACCGACGTGAACGACCCGACCACCATGCCGCTGGGTCCGTCGTCGGGGGAGTCCGCGGTCACGACACAGACGCCGGTGGGGTACTGCCCCAGCACGCTGCGGTAGCTCTCGGGCGCAATGGTTATGACACTCGAGTCGCTCGGAGTCACTGTCATCGGATCCTCCTGTGCGGGCGTTGACGAGTGTGCCAGCAGTTCACCACTCCCGTCAACGTCAAAGTTGACAATGGTGGGACGAGCTCTGGGGAGTGAGCCCGACGCCCGTCGCGACCGCCACCCGACGGTGCACTCACCCTGGTGGGATCTCCCTCGCGCCCGCGGGGAACCGGATCGGCGCCTTGACCACGCCTTGCACCTGGCCGTTGGACCACAGCGACTCGGCGCCGGGCTGTGCCTCGAACTTCGGGATGCGCCGCAAAAATTCCTCGAGCAGCACGCGCAGCTCGACGCGCACGATGTGGATGCCGAGACACTTGTGGATGTAGTCGCCGAAGGCGAGGTGTTTGGCGCTGTTCTCGCGCCCTAGGCTGAACACCTCGGGATCGGGGAATGTACGCGCGTCACGGCCGGCGGCGCCGAGCAGCAGCAGCACCTGGTCGCCTGCCTTGAGCTCGGCGCCGGCGACCTCGGTGTCCTCGACGACCTTGCGGGTCGCGATCACCGGCGAGTACAGACGCAGGAACTCCTCCACTGCTGCAGGCACCGCGCTCGGGTCGGCCACGAGCCGCGCGACGAGATCCGGGTCGTTCGCCATTCGCCAGAACATCGAGCCGATCACTTTCTGACTCGTGTCGATGCTCGCGAGGAGAAGGAACAGCGAGAACCCCAGCAACTCTTCCTGGGTGAGCTTCTGACCGTCGACCTCGGCGCGGGCGATGATCGAGATCAGTTCGTCGCCGTCGCCTCCGGCACGTTCGGCGAGCAGACCGCCGAAGTAGCCGTAGATGCTCATGACCGCCTCGCCAGCGGCCTCCGGGCGGGAGGCAGTCTCGTGCACGAGAGTGTGGATCCAGCCCGCCATCCGTGTGGCGTCATCGAGCGGCACCCCGAGGAAGATCGTCGCCAACATCGCGGGCAGCGGCGCCCCGATCGTTTCGAACACGTCGCAGTGCCCGTCCTCGATGAAGTCGTCGATGAGTCTGTTGACGATCTTGCGGAGGGGTTTCTCATAGCTGAGCGCACGCTTGGGCGAGAACGGCTCGGCCACCATTGAGCGGTAGCGCTGGTGATCCGGCGGATCCAGCTCCACAGGCATCATCTTGTTCGGCTGCGGGAAGGAGGGAAAGCTCGCGGGATAGGAAGAAAAAGCGGAGGGCTTGCGCAGTATGCCGACGGACTCTTCGTATCCCGTGACCACCCACATCCCGTCATGGGCCTTGCTGTGCCCGATCGGACACTTCCCGAGCAGCTCGCGCCACGTCTCGTAGATCGACTCGTAGGTCGCTCCGAGCGCGTGGTGGTCGTAGTCCGCGTAGTCCGCTGTCATCAAGACGCCTCTCGCTGAGTGTGGCGGCGCAGGGGACCACGTCGACGACGAGCAGGGCCGCTGTCGCCGCGCGGACTGATGCGCCACCTGGAGGACACCAAGGCGCCAACGTGGCGTCACGAGTAATCACTACTCGGATTCCGCGGCAGTCGGAAGCGAACGTTACCCTCGCCGCCAAGCTCTGCAACGCCTCTGTTGACGGCCTACGCCGCGGTGGTTAGCGTCGCCGCCAGGACGAGCCTTGACACCCCGAAGGGCAGGGATGATGACCGAACTCCAGATCGACCTGGATCTGCGGATCCCGCACAGCGACGAGCTCTTCATCGGAGGTGTGTGGGTCGCGCCGTCCACCGACCGTCGCGTCGATGTCGTCAATCCGAGCGACGAGCGCGTCATCGCCAATCTCCCAGACGTATCGCCGGCTGACGTGGACAGCGCCGTTGCTGCCGCGCGACGGGCGTTCGACGACGGGCCCTGGGCGTCGCTGTCGATGGCTGAGCGTGTCGCCCATCTGCGTCGCTTCACCAACGCGCTGATAAGCCGGGTGCCCGAGATCAGCTTGGCATGGGGGGCGGAGTGCGGCCCGACCGCTGCCTTTCGCGACGCCATCAACGGCATCGTCGCGCCGACCGTCTTCGAGGACTCCTTCACCTTCGCCGAGACATTGCCCTTCAGTGAGGAGCGCACCGGATTCGCCGGACCGGTAACCGTCATCCGCGAACCCTTCGGCGTCGTGGTCGCGATCCTGACCTACAACGGGCCGCTGGCCTACCTCGGCATGAAGGTGTTGCCCGCGCTGCTCAGTGGCAACGCGGTGGTGCTCAAACTGCCGGTCGAAACCCGCATCGTCGGCTACCACATCGCGGCTGCGGCCGAAGAGGCCGCCCTGCCGCGCGGGGTCCTCAGCGTCCTTGCAGCAGGACCGCAGGCCAGCGCGCACCTCGTTTCACATCCCGGCATCGACATGGTCAGCTTCACCGGTGGCACGGCAGTCGGTGCCCAGATCATGCGCAGCAGCGCTGAGCGACTGGTCAAGACCACCCTGGAGCTCGGTGGAAAATCGGCCGGCATCGTGGCGGATGACATTGCGCTGCCCGAGCTGCTCCCGGCGCTCCTGCCCGGCTTGTTGCCCTTCCAAGGCCAGGTGTGCGTGGCGCTGACCAGGCTGCTCGTGTCCCAGAAGCGCTACGACGAGGTCGTCGGGGCGCTGACCCACGTGTTCTCCCAGCTCAAGATCGGTCATGCCCTCGACCCGACGAGCGACTTCGGACCCGTGGCGGTGAAGCGCACTCGTGATCGCTGCGAGCAGTTCGTCGCGTCGGCGGTGGCCGAGGGCGCCACCATCGCCTACGGAGGCAAACGCCCGGAGGATCTGCACAAGGGTTGGTACTTCGAGCCCACCTTGCTCACGAACGTGCACAACAAGATGAAGGTTGCGCAGGAGGAGGTGTTCGGACCGGTGTTCACGGTAATTCCCTACACCGACATCGAGGACGCGATCGGCATCGCGAACGACTCCGCGTACGGCCTCACCGGCGCCATCTTTACCCACGACACCGAGTTGGCCGGCCGGGTCGGGCGCCGCCTGCGGGTGGGCAGCTTCACGATGAACTCCACCGGGGGCGTGCTCGGCCAGCCGTTCGGCGGTTATAAGCGGTCAGGAATCGGCCGCGAGATGGGGGTGGAGGGCTTCTACGAATGGAGCCAGGTAAAGGTCCTCAAGGTCAACGACTCGGGTAACTACCTCGGGTAACCATGTCGCAGGACACGCCTCGACCTCGACCTCGACCTCGACCTCGACCTCGACCTCGACCTCGACCTCGCCCGAGCACTGCACCGTGGAGCGTCGCCACCGTGTCGCCGATGTACCAGGTCGAGTCCGGCGGATCGCGGCCACGCGGGCGCTCACATGACAGGTACGCGAAGGCCATTCAAAGGGACAGGGAGCGTCGTGGGACCTAGGACACGGACGGATCGGCGTGGCACGGGGGACAGCATTGCCGCGTTGCTACTGCGCGGAATGGTGGGCGGCACGATGATCGCGCACGGCGTGCGTCACGGGCGCACGCTCGACGGCACGGCCGGGTGGTTCGGATCCATCGGGTTCCGTCAACCACGTCTGCAGGCGCAGCTCAGCGCGGGAGTCGAAGTTGCTGCTGGCACGGCGATCGTCGCCGGAGCGGCTACGCCGCTTTCGTCCTCGGCTGTCGTGGGAACGATGGCCGTCGCTTACCGTACCGTTCACCGGCCGAACGGGTTCTTCACCATGAACGAGGGTTGGGAACATGTGGGCCTGCTAGCTGCGTCCAGCATTGCGCTATCGGCGATCGGCCCCGGACGGTTCAGCATCGATCGGTTGCTCGGGCTGGACGACACGGGCACACCCCTGCTTCGCGCCGCGGCTTCGGCTCTGCTCGGTGTGGGCGGCGCGGCCGTGCAGCTAGCGACCTTCTGGACCGAGCCCAGCCCTGACGCTCACCCCGACGACACGTCGCCGTAGCACGAGTCCGGGCGCGAACGGCGAGTCGCTGGTCGCGAGAGAACACCACAGGCACACGGGCGCCGATCCGTGCTGTGAACAGCGAGACTCGAGCAGCCCCGCCCAGACCCTCACCGGTACCACGGGCGCCCGATCTCGTCTGACATAGATCGGGTGCCTGCTTGTCGACATCGCCTCACGCCCGTTTGCCGAAAAGACGATCAGCCCTCATCGGGGCTCGCCGTCGCCGGGTGGTGCCGTTCAGCGGCCGCGACCGCTGAACGGCACCACTCGGCGTCAGCCGACCTGCCAGAGCTTCTTGAATTGAGTCGCGTAATCCGCTGGGAGGTCGTAGGAATCCTTCGGCGTGCCGATGTTGCTCTTGTCGAGCAGCGCCACTGCCACCTCGTGATCACCCTGGGGGATCGGCAGGTTCATGACCTTGCGGATCGCCATGTCGACGTCCTGCCATCCACTTTCAGTGAGCGGACTGTTGATCGTGGCCAGTTGCGTGCCAGTCAAGACATTGTGCTGGTCCGCCGATGTCCCTTGACCGCTAATGATCTTGTACTTTCCGGCCAATCCGGCTGCGGACAGCGCTTGCGGCAGCTGCGCCGTGAAGGAGCCGTTTACCGACACGATGTACTTGACGTCGCTCGCCCGCTTGGCCGCAGAGACGATCGCAGAGTTGAGTTGGCCACCGAGCAGTTGCGGCAGCGTCACGTCGACGTCGATGACGTGACAGCTGGAGCAGACAGAGGTGATCTCCGATGTGTACGCCTTGCCCGTCGCTTGAAACACGGCGTAGTCGGGAACGTTGACGAGGATGGAGTTTCCCGGCGCGCCACCGGCGTCGGCGATCTGTTCGTCAGCGAGCAACTGGCCGATGTGGGTGTTGTCCGGCGCATAGCTGCGACCAGGCAGCACACCCTTGCCCGTGGGAGCGGTGCTGTCGAAGCTCTCGGTGATGAACGAGCCCGCGGCCGCATAGGCCGACTGCTCACTGGCCCACGTCGCTTGCGGCGCGCCGGCGAAAAAGACGCCGACCGGGTGGTACTGCAGGGCTGTCTTCAGTGCTGCCACGAGCGTCGCCGGGTTGGCCGCCTGGAAGTTCACCACCTTGAAGTTCCAGCCGATCGCCTGCGTCGCGGCCTTGATGCCGTTGCCTTCCAGCGGACATTCCTGCTGCTCGCACTGGAGGTAGACGATCGTCTTGCCCTTCGGGGGCGCTGACGGCAGAGGAGCTGTTACCGGAATCGTCGTCGGAAAGGTCGCAGCCTGTTTCTTGGCAGCCAAGGCTTGTGCCACCGCCGGGGAGGCGGTTGCCGACGATGTCGCATGTGTCGACGGGCTAGATGACGTGGTCGAGCCAGAGTGCGAACCGGAGGAGCTGCACCCGGTTAGTGCGGTCAATGCCGCTAATGCTGCCACGGCGGGCAGATAAGTCTTGATCATGCTGCTCCCTCTGTGAAGTGGCCCCTCGTTGGGCCGACGACGGCGCCGCGGTGACATGTGCACGTGTTCTCCGGCAAGCGCCTTTTGTCAGCGTCAACGTAGACGTTGAGAAAGCGATTGTCGAGACCCTTGAGGTCGCATTTTGAATCGGGTGATCAGGCTGGCGAAGGGCCACCGGCCGGCACGGTCAGCGGGTGATCGTCAGCCGTTTCAACGATCCGCACCTGGTGAGCATGCGGAGGGGTTGACCGGCGTCCCAGGCGAATATGTCCTGCACGGCGTCGGTGTACATCGTGCGGTAGTTGGCGGTGGTGCGGGCCGATGTGGGCAACAGGAGGGTGTTGCGGAGGGCTTTGCGGCGATTCGAGGCATCGGCTAGCTATAGCCGCTCGTGATGAGCGGGGGCCGCTCCGCTGTGGGCACCTCGCGAGCGCGCCACGCAGGCGTGTGCTGGCGGTCGAACTGCCACAACAATTGTTCCTCGCGCAACCACATACCCGAGCGGCGCAGCGTGACCCCCAGAATCTCGCTCGCCATCAGACCGAGGTCGTGCACCGATTGGTGGCTGTGCGCCCGCTCGCCGAGATCGACCTGCGCCACGGCATCCACGCCGTGCCGGGCGTGCACGTCGAGAAGCGTGGACATCTCGACGCCGTACCCAACCGGAATCCACAGACCGGCGAAAGCGTCCCGTCGGATTGCCCACTCGCCGGCAAGTGGCTGGACGACTCGTGCCAGCTGCGGGCGCAACGCGGCTATCAGCGGACGGGCCACCAGCTCCGTCACGCGGCCGCCCTGTGGCGTGTGATTGCCGGACCCGTCGTCGAGGGTCCGATCGTAAAACCCTTTCACCAGGACCACCGCGGGATCCGTAAGCAGCGGCCCGAGGAGACCGGTCACGAAGTGCGTGCCCCAACTGGTGAGGTCAGCGTCGACGAAGACGACTACGGACCCGCTGGTCACAAATTGGGATTTCCAGAGTGCTTCGCCCTTTCCTGCGTGGTTGCCGAGATCGGGACGTATCTTGCTAGCGGTGTGCACCGTCGCGCCGGCGTCCGCCGCGATCACGGCCGTGTCGTCGGTAGAGTCGGAATCGATCACGACCAGCTCGTCCACGAGCGACGCGTCGACAACCAGATGACGGTGGATCGTGCCGACGATGTCGGCGACGGTGCTGGCTTCGTCACGCGCGGGGATCACGACGGTGACCCGGTGCGCGCCCTTCGCCGCAAGTACCCGTTCGAGGGGCCAGTCGTCAGCGCGACTGGTGCGGCTCGCGAGCCAATCGGCCAGGTGCGTCACGCGGCAAACTGTCTCTCGACGCCATTCATGGAGTCAGCCGCGTGCCGCGTCGCCACCGCGCCCCGCAGACTCGTTTCGTGCTGATCCATCCATCACCAGATCGTCCCACGATCGGGGTCCGAGACCGACGCCGAGCGGTCATCCGTTGGAGGTCGGCTTACTCGGCTCGGACGACCGCTCAGGCGCGGTCGCTGTTCCGAACGCCGCCGGGCGGACCCCAGCTGATCAGTGATTCGAGGCGGGCGTAGGAGGTCTCCATGCCGTCGGTCATGCCGGTGGCCAGAACGTTGTCGCGGATCTCGGCGTCCGGGAAGGTGATGAGGATGGACAGCAGGGTGCCCTTCTCGACCGCGGTGAGGGTGAGTTCGTTGGTGCTTGACGGGCCCTCGGCGCCGATCATGGTCTCGGTGGTCACGGACCGGTGCGGAGGAAGGGATTCCAGCAGCATCCCGGTGAAGCCGAACCGCCGATCGGTGTCGGTCTGCGCCCATTCGTATCGGTAGCGGTGGCCGACTTCGGTGGCGACCTCGCAGACCGGCATGGTCCAGCCGTCGGGCCCGAGCAGCCACTGCGGCAGCAGCGCCGGCTCGTGGTGCGCCCGCCACACCGCTTCGAGACCGCCTCGGATGATCCGACTGATGCGGACCTGGGTGTCGCTGAGGAGCTGCGTCGTCGTGCTGTCGCCGGCGGCGAACGACGCGAGATCGGCGAGGACGGCGTCCATCTGCCCCATCGCCTCGGTCATACCTTGCTCCATGCCCATGGCGAGCATCCGCTCGAGGCCGGCGGGGGAGTCGAAGTGCGTCGTCGTCGTCACCCGTGAGCCATTCGGTGTGGCCTCGAAGGCGAAGACCATTCGCTCGATTCCGTCGCCGTGACTTGGTGTTTCGGTCGGCGACTTCGGGGTCAGCTGCTGGTTGGCGTAGCCGGGGGGAATGACGGGCGTCGCGTATCTCGAAGCCCTTCAGTTCGTCGACGGCGACCCATTCCCACGCGTCGTGGACGACGTCGCCTTCCGGTCCGGTCATCGTGTACTCGCTGCGGCCGCCGACGCAGCCGTCGTGCCGGGTGAACACTGCGGGATAGGCGGGCGGTCCCCAGAACCGTTCGAGCTGGCGCGGGTCGAGGTAGGCGTCCCAGAGGCGGCGGACCGGAGCGTCGAATTCGGCGACGACGGTCATCGTGAGGGATGCGGCGTTCTTGGTGACGGATGTGACGGGCATCAGCAGCTCCTTTGTCGGTTCGTGTCTGTTGTCGCGCTCAGGTGTCCTCGGCAAGCAGCGCGTCGAGTCGATCGATGCGCGCGCGCCAGATCTGTTCGTAGTGATCCAGCAGCATTTGGGCGCGCCGGATCATGTCGGGATTGCCGCGGACGATCCGTTCCCTGCCGTGCGGGCGCTTCACCACCAGACCAGCTCCCTCGAGCACAGCGACGTGCTTTTGCACCGCGGCGAAGGACATCTCGTAGGAGGCGGCCAACTCCGAGACCGTCGCCTCGCCAGCCAGGGTGCGTCGCACGATGTCGCGGCGCGTGGCATCCGCCAGGGCCCGGAAGATCCGGTCGACCTCGGCTTCGCTCAGTTCGTCTCGTACAACCATGTGGTTGTAGATTTGCACGCGTGGGGACGCGCGTCAACCACGCCGTGTGATATCGCCTGATATCGAACGTGGTAGCCTGGCAGGAACATTCGAGCGGAATCGAACAGGGGATCGCGTGGCCGACGTCCTTATTCGCGATGTCCCGGATGATGTGCTCGCCGGTGTTGACGCCCGGGCCAGCAAGCTCGGACTTTCCCGCGTCGAGTACATCCGACGACGATTGGCGGCCGACGCCGCGACCACGACTAAGCCGGTGTCCGTCGCGCAGCTGCGCGCGTTCGCGACCAAAGTCGCCGATCTTGCCGACCCCGAGGTGATGGGCACCGCGTGGCGGTGACCGACTGGCTGATCGACAAGTCCGCCCTCGTCCGGCTCGCCGACTCGCCAGACGCTGGAGAGTGGGCGAACCGCATCGAACGCGGGCTCGTGCGGATCAGCACGGTGACGCGGCTCGAGGTCGGCTACTCGGCCCGGACGGCCGCTCAGGCGCGATCGCTGTTCCGGACGCCGCCTATCTGCTCGATGCCGGTCGAGTACCTGACGCCCGCCGTCGAAGACCGCGCCCTCGAGGTCCAGCTGGCGCTGGCGGCAAAGGGCAAGCACCGCGCGCCCTCCATTCCCGATCTGATCATCGCTGCCATCGCAGAACTCGCCGATCTGACCGTCCTGCAGGTCGACAAGGACTTCGACCTGATCGCCAACGTCACGGGTCAGCCGTTGGAACGGCTGCGAGTGTTGCCCGAATAGACCCGCTCGACTTCGCACATCTGCTGACAAGCGATCTGAGCTCAGCTCCGAGTGCGCGATCACGACGGCGCGCCAGGTGGAGGACGGTCTGCTCGGGTGTGGTCGCTGATCCTCGGCGACTTGCCGGCCCACCGGGCGAAGGACGCGCGCTGCTGGTGACGTCGCCGGACGATGCTGCAGTTGTCATGGGCGCCGCCACAGGTGCGACGGGTGGCCGGGCCGTGTGCCAGATTGCAGGGCCGACTCCGTTGCCTGGATCTCGCCGCGAAGCACTCGAAGGGTCTGTCGTCGTGGCCGGACCCCGAGAACTGATCCACTCGGTGTGAGAGTCGTTCATCGGTGGGT